>WYBM01000010.1 GCA_011525915.1 Ardenticatenaceae bacterium
AAACACGTCGAATGGGCCCAAAAGGAGGGTGTTTCCCCGGATTTGCCGGCAAATTTATGAGATTGAGGGTTGCTCGGTGACGATGTTTTTCTTCCCAAATGTGTAACCTTTCATGAGGCCAGGTCCATTAGTATTGCCTATCGCACTGCGCATGACACTTTAGACATAACCGGCCAAAGCGTTATGGCTGCTGAAATGATTGACATCCTCATTCATGGCTTAAAATAATTTTTCACGACATTACCTGACAATCGTTCGGTAGAGACAGTTGGAAGGAAGGAGGCAAACTATGACCCTATCTGCTTCTTGGGAAAACCGCTTGCTGGCCCGGGCCTATGCACCGCTAGAAAACCTCACCGTGGTTCACAACGTTCATATCAAAAGGCATAACCTGACAGAGGCTTACACGCATTGCACGGCCGTGACCAGTGAACACAGCCGCACCTTCTTCATGGCTTCCGCTTTGCTGCCGCCCGCCGAACGCAACGCCATCCGTGCCCTGTACGCCTTTTGCCGTGTCAGTGATGACCTGGTAGACCGCCACAGCAGCAACCGGCTGGTCCGCCTCAGGCTATGGCGTGAACGCATTATGAGCCAACACCCACCGGAAGATGACCTGGTAGCCGTTGCCTGGGCTGATGCCCGCACGCGCTACGCCATCCCGCATCAATATGCCGAACAGTTGTTAGACGGCGTAGCCCGTGATCTGAGCTTTGCCCGCTATGAAACGTTTGCTGATCTGGCCGACTATTGTTATGGTGTGGCCTCCACCGTGGGCCTGATGTCTATGCACATCACCGGTTTTCACGGTAATGAGGCCATTCCTTATGCCGTCAAACTGGGGGTCGCCCTACAGCTCACCAACATTTTGCGGGACGTGGCCGAAGATTGGACCAACGGCCGTTGTTACCTGCCACAAGACGAACTGGCAGCCTTTGGCCTGACCGAAGCCACCATCGCTAAGAAGCATAACGGCCGTCGTTGGCGGGCATTTATGCGCTTCCAGATCACCCGGGCCCGGCAGCTTTACGCCGAAGCCATGCCCGGCATTGCCCTGCTGCATCGCCAGGGTCGTTTTGCCGTGGCCGCTGCCGCTGAACTGTACCGGGGTATTTTGGACGACATCGAAGCCCACCAGTACGATGTTTTTACCCGGCGCGCCCATTTAGACGGTCGTGCCAAACTACGACGCCTGCCCGGCATCTGGTGGCGATCATTCAGTCGGTAAATGCATCGGTTACAAGTGTAAACGGTGTTCGGTTCGCAGGTAACCCATCATTGGTTACCTATAACCTGGAGACAATTTCATGAGTAATAATAAAGTCATTATCATTGGCAGCGGCTTTGGAGGCTTGGGTGCCGCTGCCCGGCTGGCCGCCCACGGTTACCAGGTACAGGTGTTTGAAAAACAAGACAAACCGGGTGGGCGCGGCTGTGTTTTTGAAATAGATGACTTCAAATTTGACGCCGGCCCCACCGTTATCACCGCGCCTTTTATGTTTGACGAAATCTTTGCCCTGGCCGACCGCCGGCGCGAAGATTACGTACAGTTTGTGCCTTGCAACCCTTTCTACCGCATCTTTAACCACGAAGGGCGCTGCCTGGATTACAACGATGACCACCAGTTTATCCTCTCCCAGATCGAACAGTGGAATCCGGCCGACAAACAAGGGTACGAACGTTTCATAGGCACCACCAAAGCCATCTTTGAAAAAGGTTTTGTAGAGCTGGCCGACAAGCCATTTCTTCACGTGGGTGACATGGTACGGGTTATCCCTGATCTGGTGAAGCTGCAATCATACAAGACAGTGTATAAGTATGTTTCCCAATTCATCGAAGACGAGTTTTTACGCCGCTGTTTTTCATTCCATCCCTTGCTGGTGGGTGGGAACCCGTTTGATACCACGTCTATCTACGCCATGATCCATTACCTGGAACGTGAATGGGGTGTCCATTACGCGCTGGGGGGCACAGGCGCCGTGGTCAACGCCCTGGTCCAGTTAACAGAAGAGCTGGGGGGCACATTTCATTACAACACGGCCGTGGCTGAAATTTTAGTTGAAGGCAAACGTGTCACCGGCGTTCGCCTGGCCGATGGCACCACCCATAACGCCGACCACATCATCTCTAATGCCGATGTGGCCTTCACGAATATGAACCTGATTCCAGCCAAACACCGCGGCCGGCGCAATTCAGATTTCCGCTGGCAAAAGCTAACAAAGTACAGCATGTCCCTCTTTGTCATATACTTTGGCACAAAGCGGCGCTACAATCAGGGCAAGTTAATGCACCATAATATCATCTTGGGCCCGCGCTACCGGGAATTATTGCATGACATCTTCCATAAAAAGGTGTTGTCTTCTGATTTTTCGCTTTACCTGCACATGCCCACCTTCACCGACCCCACCATGGCTCCGGCCGGGCATGAAGCCTTTTACGTACTTTCGCCGGTGCCCCACCTGGGAGCAGATATCGATTGGGCCACAGCGGCCAAACCCTACCGCGATGCTATCATGCAGTTCCTGGAAGACAATTACCTGC
Organism: Ardenticatenaceae bacterium; assembly: GCA_011525915.1. Lineage (GTDB taxonomy): Bacteria > Chloroflexota > Anaerolineae > Promineifilales > Promineifilaceae > CAADGU01. Next base: position 2,542 of record WYBM01000010.1, read on the forward strand.
CTGATTTACAGGCAAACATCGTTGTTGAACACACCATTGACCCACGACACTTTCAGAACAACCTGAACAGCATCATGGGGTCCGCTTTTTCTGTGGAACCGGTACTCACCCAATCCGCCTGGTTTCGGCCGCATAACCGCTCAGAGGACTTTGCCAACCTCTATTTTGTGGGCGCGGGCACCCATCCGGGGGCAGGTTTGCCAGGAGTGCTCTCTTCGTCTAAGATTGCCGAAGCGTTGATTGTCAGGGAAACCACACAGAGTTTTTCGCAAATCTAGCACACCGATTTTGTGCGGTTTCCTCAAGTAATCGGCTATGTTCAGCCTGCGCTTTGTTTGAAAAACGATTGCCGATTACCCAATTCGTAAATGTACAGCTATGAACTTAAAACCGCTGCCTATCGCTGACGAAAAACTAGGGCTGGCCGTCTTAAAACGGCTCATCCGAGAGCGCTCTTTGTTGGCAGCTCTGGCGATGATGCATGAACACGTGGGGGACACTTTCCAGATTACGCTGCCGGGTTTCCAACCGGCCGTGCTGGTGGGCCCACAGGTAAACCGCACTGTCCTGGTGTCTGACCGGGCCCAGTTTTTGTGGCGCAATGAAAAAGACCCGGTAGCCAAACTACTGCGCCAGGGCATTCTGGTGCAAGACGGCGCCGCCCATGATGAGGTGCGGCAGGTGATGGACCCGGTGCTGCAACGGCCGTCGCTCCTGCCCCATCTGCCCGGCATGGTGCACACCACCGACAAAATAATAGCCCAGTGGCCCCCTGATGGTGTGGTAGACATGCTGGTAGAAATGCGCCGCCTGGCCCTGCTTATTTTGATGGAAGCTGCCTTTGGTGTAAACATGTGGCCTGACCTGGACCGCATGTGGACCCCTATCTTAAAAACCATCAAATACATTTCACCTGGCCTCTGGATTCTGTGGCCGGCGATGCCCCGCCCCGGGTACCAAAAAGCATTACAACAGATGGACACCTATTTATTTGGGCTGATTGCTAAACGACGGTCAGAGATAAAAGAGTGGCAAGCGGCACAGTCGTCCGATTTACTCACCACGCTCATCCTCGCCGGGTTTGATGATGATCTCATCCGTGACCAGCTGCTAACCATGCTCATCGCCGGGCATGACACCAGCACGGCTTCCCTGACATGGACACTGTACCTGTTGGCCCAGCACCCTGAGCATATGGCCAGCGCCAAAGCGGAAGTGGATGCAGTATTGGGAGATGAACCTCCAGGTGAGGCACACCTGAACTCGTTTGAATTTTTAGATATGGCTTTTAAGGAAGCACTGCGACTGTACCCACCCATCCATGTAGGCAACCGCATAGCTGCCAGCGACTTGGGTGTGGCCGGGTATGAGGTAAAAGCAGGCACACGGGTCATGTACTCCATCTACCTGGCCCATCGTGATAAGAAGCATTGGGAAAACCCTGAAGCCTTTTGCCCGCACCGGTTTGATAAACACACACACGGCCGTTCTTCCCAGCCACCACTAACCTATGTTCCTTTTGGCGGTGGCCCCCGCAATTGCATCGGCGCCATCTTCGCCCAGATCGAGGCTCGGATCGTCCTGGCCCGCATTTTACAAAAGGTTGATCTGCACCTGGTTCCCGGCCAGAAGATCAGGCCCGCCATGGGGGCCACGCTGGAACCAGAACCAGGTGTCAAAATGGTGATCAGTCGTCGATAAAGGTTAATCAGCAGGCGGCCTACCGACCACCGATCACCCATCACCGTTCATCGATATGAGCTTCCACGACATCTTCATGGCCATCCTCACGTTTACGGTTATTCCGCTGGCACTGCGGGCGGAGTGGCTATACCGAAAGATGCCAGTTTTGGCACCACGCCAGGTCACATCACCTTTGCCTTCCCTTTCTATTATTGTGCCTGCCCGCAACGAAGCACCCAACCTGCACCGGCTGCTGCCCACGCTTAAAGCCCAGGCATATCCAGGCCAGATGGAGATCATTGTGGTAGATGACAATTCACAGGACAACACGGCCGTCGTCGCCAACTATTATGGTGCCAAAGTCCTGTCGTTAAATGGACTGCCAGATGGCTGGCTCGGCAAACCTCATGCCGCTCACCAGGGGGCACAGAGGGCCACCGGTGACTGGCTGCTTTTCACCGACGCCGACATGGCACATGAACCAACCAGCGCCGCCAGCGCCCTGTGCCATGCCCTGGAACATCACCTGGACGGCCTGAGCGTCTTTCCCAAACAGATGACCCGCGGTGCAGTTGATCGGGCAGCCCTGATGGCCGCTTTTGCCGCCTTGTTTGCCGGGCTGGGGCAGCACAGCCATACACTCAATGGCCAATATATGCTGCTGCGACGAGATGTTTATGAAAACAGTGGGGGCATGACGGCCGTATGCCATGAAATGCTGGAAGACCTGGCCCTGGGTCAGTGGCTGCATCACTTAGGGTATAACGTACCCATGGTGCGCGGCGAAGGGATCGCCAGCGTGTATATGTATGACAGCCTGGCGCACTTATGGCAAGGCATGAGTCGGCTGGGCTCCGGTTCGCTTAAATATTCTGGCCTGGGGGCCATTATCACTGCTCTGTTTATCACCGGAGCCCTAATGCCCCTGTTAGCGCCCCTGTTTGTGAGATCTCACCTGGTCAATAAAAAATGGGTGGGATTGACCTGGTTCGTTGTGGTCCCCAGTTTTATCCCCTGGGGGCGGCGTTTTGGCTCTGGCCTGGGGGCCTTGTTGGCTCCCGTAGGGGCCGCTATTGTGCAGTTGGCTGCCTGTTGGGGATTGATTGTACGCTTTCTGGGACAGGGCATTCTGTGGAAGAGCAGAGTGGTAAAATAGGGTCAGGGGAATACACTACCAGCCCCGGCTCAGGGAAACGTGATGACTTACTTTGGATTTTTGGCTGTTTTTCTGATTATTCCGATCTCACTGTTGGCGATGATAGCTGTCTATGACCGGCGTCACGGCCGTGCACTGCCTGCTTTTCTCCACCATTGGCCCCCACGTGCGGCTATCGGGCTGCACATCTTATTGGCACTTGTTTACACCACGCCGTGGGACAATTACCTGGTAGCCACCCACATCTGGTGGTATGACCCCCAGTTAGTCACCGGCCTTACCATTGGCTGGGTACCCATTGAAGAGTACACCTTTTTTGTTCTCCAGCCGCTTTTGGGCGGATTATGGTTACTGTTTTTGGCACGGCGGCTGCCGTTTAAAAGAGAGAGAGGTGTACGGCCGTCGCTGCGCCGGTGGTCTGTGGGCTTTCTGGGCTTCTTTTGGGTGGTTTCCGTTTTCATACTGGTGGTGGCCTGGAAACCAGGAACCTACCTGGGGTTAGAGTTGGCCTGGGCATTACCGCCCATCATGCTGCAGCTTGGCTTCGGCGCCGATATCCTATGGCAATACCGCAAGCTGGTTCTAAGCACCATCCTGCCCCTGACGCTCTACCTCAGTGCGGCCGATGCCCTGGCCATTGGCTGGGGCACCTGGACCATTGATCCGGCCCAATCTACGGGTATTCTACTGGGCGGCATCTTGCCCATTGAAGAATTTATCTTCTTCCTGCTCACCAATACTCTGGTTGGTTTTGGCGTCACCTTAATTTTGGCGCAAGAGAGCCACCAACGATTTTTAACCTTGCGTAAACGGCGGGCAGTGCCCAGCCAAAACGAGCTGATCTAACGTGTGATGCCCATCCTATGGCTGCTCCCTTCCTTCTTTTGTGGCGCTTTGCCTATGTCTGTATGGGTGGGCAAGCTGGCCTTGGGTGTAGATATTTGCACTTTTGGCGATGGCAACCCTGGGGCGACCAACGTCTTTCGCGCCGGGGGCAAAAGATGGGGGATAGTGGCCCTTTTACTTGATTTTCTGAAAGGGGCCATTCCTGTAACCATTGCCAATTTGGGCCTGCACATAGAGGGATGGGTGTTGGTAGCCATCGCCCTGGCCCCCATAGTGGGGCATGCCCATTCACCCTTTCTTGGCGGGCGTGGCGGCAAAGCATTAGCGGTGACTTTTGGCATCTGGACAGGTTTGTCTTTGTTTGTGGTACCCGTACTGTTGGGGATTTTGTTGGCGGTGTGGATATACTTCTTAAAACCGGAGGGGTGGGCGGTGCTGGCTGGGGGCATCAGTCTGCTGGCCATCCTTCTGGGTATGGGGGCGCCGCTGGCATGGTCAGCAGCTTGTATGGGCATGATCACCATTCTGGCCTGGACACACCGCCGTGATTTGCAACAACGGCCGTGCCTGTGGCCTTTAGACCAAAGGAGGTAACAGAATGGAACTATACCTGGCAACCAGCGCCGGTTTTGTAGGCGCCCAAAAAACCACAACCGGGTGGCAGATCATCCGGCACAGCCTGGAAGACAAAGAGGTCACCAGTGTCATTGCCCGCGAAAGGGTTATTCTGGCCGGCACCACAGACGGGCTGTATGCCTCAGAAGATGCCGGCATGACATGGGTAGAAAAAAGCAATGGCCTGGCCTACCGGCATATACGCTGGCTGGCTTATCACCCCGATGTGTCTGATTTTGAGCTGGCCGGCACCGAACCGGCGGCCATTTTTGTGTCCCGCGATGGCGGTGAAAGCTGGCACGGCCGTGATGAGGTGGAGCAGCTGCGTAAGCAGTTTGGCTGGTGGCTGCCTTATTCATCAGCAGCCGGGTGTGTACGTGGGTTTGCCGTACACGGCCGTCGCCTTTATGCTGCGGTAGAAGTCGGTGGCTTGCTGCGCTCCGATGATGCCGGGGCAACATGGCAGTTGGCCGCGGGCAGCCACGGCCGTCCTGAATTTGGCCGCCCGCCCGGCGGCTTTATTCATCCAGACGTGCATGCTGTTGCTGTTCATCCCACTGCCGCAGACCTGGTCTTTGCCCCTACCGGCGGTGGCTTTTACGTTTCTGAAGATGGCGGCACAACCTGGCAGTGCCGCTACGATAATTGTTACACTCGGGCTGTGTGGGCAAACCCCGGTAACCCCTACCACCTGATTTTGGGGCTGGCCGCAGGGCCAGATGGCCAGCACGGCCGTATCGAGCAAACCCACGACGGCGGCCATACCTGGGCACGTCTAATCACACCTCAGCCACACACCCTGGTAGAACGCTTTTATGAAGTCCATCAAACACTCTTTGCCGTGATGGACGGTGGTCACGTATGGGCCGCCGACCTTCAAGAGATGGTCTGGCATACCATTCTGACAGACACCCCCGCCGTCAACGCTGTAACCACCATGGCTGGCTAAAACAACGCAGGCTGCTCTCTTCAGGCGTTCCGAATAGTTTCTGCGGTTTATTGCACTGTTGACGACGTTTTGTCAAAACTTTATCGCCCCTAATCTCGTAAAAACGGTAGAACACTCTAAAGGAGACAACGATGAGAATCAAACTGGAACCATTACTACCTGCCGCTGGCATTGGGGCATTGATCTGGATTATCGGCAGCCTGGCGGCACTGGTTGTTGGCTACCGGGTAGTGCAGACTATGTTTGAATCGCCTTTGTTTGACCCCGCCTACATGGAAACCATAGATGCCAGCACGGCTGATCCGTTGGCGTTGATGTTTGGGGAATCCTTCCGCAGCACCATGCTGCTCTCTAGTGCAGTCAATGGGCTGCAATGCCTGGCCTGGGCCCTGTCTGGCGCGGCGGCTGGCGCCCTGTACGTCATCTTTTACCGGCGGCAAGACCCTATGGCGTCTGGCGGCGAGGCGGGAGCCGGGGCTGCGGCCGGGGCGCTGGCCGTGATCACCGGGTACCTGATTTCTACCATCATCTCTACCATCGTCATGGCCCCTCTGGTCAGTGACTTTTTAGGCCAAATAGCGCTCATGGGTGGCCCAGAGGCAGCCCAGGCACTAGACCAGATGGGGGCGTTTATGGTGGTGATGGTGGCTGTAAGCGCCATTTGCAGCATCCTTCTTTACGGGGTTATTGGGGCAGTGACCGGCGCGCTGGGGGCATTGCTTGGCAATGCCATGGCCAAACCGGCAGCGTAACTCAATCAGATGACAGCGTCAGCCAGCCGCTGGCCTGGAACACGGCCGTTAACAGCTGAGCCCGTTCGGCTGGTGTCATCAGCCGCGGGCGCGCATAATGTTCAATAAGGCCTGTCCACAATTCTACACTCAGAAGACGGCCGTCATACACGATGTACGTATCCACAAACGTTTGCCGCGTCCCCAGCATATCCATCTGATCAAAAAAGAGGTTGCCCAGGCCGTAATGGATAAAAGCGCCGTTGTGGAAAGCAAAACCCTGGGCGTGATGACCCTGACTGCCAGACACGGCGGCGGCGCCTGCTTCAGCCACCTCTCTAAAAAAAGCTTCCTGGTCTGCCGTCGGCGCATACTGATAATGTTCCGTAAATTGCAGCGTGGCAATGACCAGATACCCCGCCTGGCGTAAGCTGGCAATGTGCGCCGGCAGCGAACCATCACACGGCATGGCGCCTGGCGCCGTCGTTGTGGCCCAGGCAAAAGTCGGGCCAAACGAATTGCAGCCTACAAAAGCGATCTGGTTGCCGTTGTGCGTCACAAATGCCGGTTGGGCCGCCTCTGCTAGATCACGCCCGCCGCCAAATGTGCGCATGCCCGCCGCTTCATACATATCCACGGTCCGCAGCGTATTCTCAGGCCCCCAATCATTTAAATGGTTACCCGTTAATTCCACCACATCAGCACCCATATCCTGAATAAGCCCAAAGTAAACATCACGGCTGCAAAAGGTGGTGCCACCTACCGGGTCTGGATCAGGACAATCAGGCGCAAAAGACACTTCATGACTGATATGGGTGATATCGGCGGTGCGTAGTACCAACCCCACTTCTTCACCGGGCCAGAGAATGCCTTGCTGCTCCATGCGAGAAGCGGTGGCCCGCACCAGGGCGGTCACGCCAGTCAAGGCCACCCGGCTGAGCTTGGCCGGATCACGGTTGGTAGTGGGAGCATCCCACAAGGTCAGGAAGTGGGCCACGGCCGTGGCCTCACCTACCACGCCCACATTAACTATCAATGGGTATGGGCCAGCAGGAAATTCATGCGTCAGCGGCGAGATGCCGTCTAGTGACAAAACCTTTAACGTTGGCGTTAGTTGGTCAAAGGGGAGGATGGTTAACAGCAGCCCAGAGGTTGATGGCTGTTGGGCCCATATGCGCGCCACAACTTCTTCTTCTCTGACACCTTCCACAGTCGAGCCAGGCTGCCCCAAGATGGGCATCATGGCCGCCAGAACAACCTCACTCACCAGAATGGACGCCGGGGACACCGCCGTTCCCTGCCAGCTCGCCCGCAAATCAGCCAACGTAATGTCATCCGTGAGGGTAGCAAAAGGGGCCGCTACAGCGTATACCCATTGTGCCAACGGCTGGCCAGCCCCTGTCGTCAGCACCAAATCAGCCTGGTCTGGCATCGTCCAACGGTAATGAGTCAGGTTTTGTTGGGCCATTTTTTGGGCAGCCGTGATCACACTCTGGGGCACGGCCGTCTCGGCGGACAGACTGATGCGCGTGGTGGTAGGTGAAGGGTAAGGGGCGGGGGCAGCCACGGTCACGGCCGTGGTCGGCGGTGACGTAGGGGGGATGCCTGTTTGGGGAATTGCGGTGACCGGCCACACGGCCGTGGGCTGCAACGTGGGTAGGGGCTGCCGGCCATCACACGCTACCAACCACAAAATCCCCAGAATACATAACCGCTTAAACATATGGTAGACTATCCGTAGTAACGTCCCATAACTTGCAATGGAACTCCCTATGAGTGAAAAAGATTTAGAAAATCCTAGTCTCTATATTAACCGAGAACTGAGCCAGATCGAATTTAATCGCCGCGTGTTGGATGAATGTACTAGTGCAGACCACCCTTTGCTGGAACGCGTCAAATTTGTGGCCATCTTCAGCGCCAACATGGATGAGATTTTTATGGTGCGTGTTTCCGGCTTAAAACAGCAGGTGCTGTTAGGCATTACCGACACACCCGCCGATGGTCTGACCCCACGCGAACAGCTGGTCGCCATTCATCGTGTGGTCACCCGCCTATTTGCCACGGCTATGGAACATTGGCAGGAAAGGCTGATGCCTGCCCTGGAGAAAGAAGGCATTCACGTGCTGACTTATGACCGCATTAGTGAGCGGCAGCGCCGCAAGTTATCTGACTATTTTGAACGGGAGATCTTTCCCGTGTTAACCCCTCTGGTGTTTGACCCGGCCCACCCCTTCCCCCACATTTCCAACCTGAGTGTTAACCTGGCCGTGGCTATCGAAGACCCGGAAACGGCCGTTACCCACTTTGCTCGTGTTAAAGTACCGGCTTCCTTACCCCGGTTGGTGCCGCTCAAACCATTAGACCCCGATGATTTATTGCCCCCCAAAGTCCAAAAGTTTGTGTGGGTAGAACAGGTGATCGCCGCCAATTTGGCTCGGCTTTTCCCTGGTATGCTCATCAAAGCGGCCTACCCTTTTCGTGTCACCCGTAATACGGACATGGAAATTCAAGAAGAGGAAGCCGATGATTTGTTGATGACTATGGAAGAAAACCTGCGGCAGCGCCACTTTGGCCAGGTGGTGCGTCTAGAAATTGATGAAACCACGCCAGATGACATCCGTGACTTGCTCATGGTCAATTTGCGGATAGGCGTCAATGACGCCTATACCACAAATGGCCCCCTGGGACTGAGCAGCCTGTGGGAACTGCACCGGCTGGATCGGCCTGATCTAAAGGATGAAGTCTTTCAGCCGCGGCTGCCCTTACAGTTCCGTACCGGCGAAAACATCTTTAGTGTGCTGCGCCGGGAAGATATACTGCTGCACCACCCATATGACAGCTTTGTGCCCGTCATCAACCTGGTGGAAGCAGCCGCCGATGACCCAGACGTGTTGGCCATAAAAATGACACTCTACCGTCTTGGCCCCAACCCTCCCATTGTGCATGCGCTGATGCGCGCCCGTGAAAACGGCAAACAGGTCGCCGTGCTGGTGGAGTTAAAAGCGCGTTTTGATGAGGAGAGCAATATCGAGTGGGCCCGCGCCCTGGAAAATTCGGGCGTTCACGTCGCTTATGGCATTCTGGGGTTAAAGACACACAGCAAGCTGCTGCTGGTGGTACGCCGCGAACGCGATGGGCTGCGCCGTTACGTCCACGTGGGTACCGGTAATTACAATGCGTTTACATCACGCCTGTACACCGATCTGGGCTATCTCACCACCGATGAGGAGATGGGGGCCGATGCCTCAGAGGTGTTTAATTTCCTGACAGGGTTTTCCAAACAAAAGGATTACCGCAAATTTCTCGTGGCGCCCGTCAATTTCCGGGAGAACCTGACACACCTGATTGCCCAAGAGACCAAACATGGGGCCAACGGCCGTATCATTATCAAAGCCAATGCCATCGTAGACGCCAAAATCATCCGCGCCCTCTATGAGGCATCAAGGGCCGGTGTACAAATCGATCTGATCATTCGGGGTATTTGCTGCCTGCGACCCGGGGTGCCTGGCGTTAGCGAGAATATTCGGGTGATGAGCATCGTGGGCCGTTTCCTGGAACACAGCCGCATTTATTACTTCCATAACGTAGACAGCCCGGAGATCTACCAGGGCAGTGCCGACCCCATGCCCCGTAACATTGACCGGCGTGTAGAGGTGCTGTTCCCGGTAGAAAATGAGAGCATTCGCCAGGAAATTGTAAAGCTGCTGAACATTTACCTGCATGATACGGCCAAGAGCCACCAGCTGCAGCCCGACGGCCGTTACCTGTCACGCCAAACCATGCTGGCAGAAGGCGAAGAGCCCTTTAACAGTCAGATGTGGTTACTATACGGCCGTGCGACCAACAAACCCCTCCCCTTCCAGACAGACCTGGTGACAACCACCAACGGGTATGCGCCAGAAACAACAGCCCAACACTGAAAACTGGTTACTGATGACTGAAAACTGATACCAGCAGCACCCCAACCACTTCGACGACCGTAGGTTAAACGTCATTGACGGCAGCCAAACGGCGCCAAACTGTTACATAGTTGTTACACGGCCGTTGCGTTTCTGGCTGCCTTCCTCAGTACAATCACCCCTATGGCAAACCTTACATCCTCATCCTCTTCCCAAAATGCGCCCCTGGCGCGCACCAATTGCGTCCAGCGCTGGCAGCAAGCCAGCGTGAATGCCATTATTGTGTCCCTCTGGCTGTGGCTGTACATGCCCATCTTTGACTACCTGCAAGTCATCTTTCAGCGTGAAGATTTCCGCATGAACCAGATCGTTCTGGGCGGTGTATTGGCACTGATTGTGATGCAGTTACGTCGGGAAGGCGTACGGCCGCAGCCAGATTCCCCGCCGCACTGGCATGGCCTGCCGCTGATCCTGGCCCTGGGCAGCTCAGCGGTCTATTTGCTTGTTGAGCGCTTTTTAGACATCAACATGCTGTCAGCCACGCTTTTTGCCCTGGCCAGTTATGGGTTGTTGGGATTGTGGTTGTCGCCGGCGCGCTGGCGACAAGGGCTGCCGGCCATGCTGCTGCTCATTGGTGTGCTGCCGTTTGGTGAACACCTGCAAACATTTGTGGGCTACCCCATGCGCATTTTTACAGCTGAACTGGTACGTAAAGGGCTGGCCGCCGCCGGTGTAAGCACTGTTGGCGTAGACACAATTCTGGTCTTTGAAAACAGCGTTTCGCAGGTGGACTTACCGTGCAGTGGTGTCAAAAGCTTGTGGACAGGCATGTTGTTTTTGTTGGCGGCCACGTGGGTCGAAGCCCGGCCATTAAACCAGCGCTGGTTCCTGGTGGTGCTGCTTTTTATCCCTCTGCTGTTTGTGGCCAACGTCGGCCGGGTGGCCGCCCTGGTATTAGTAGGGCAAGTGATGGGCTGGCAGTTGTTGGCGGAAATGCTGCACGTACCACTGGGTGTGCTGGCTTTTGTGGCCGTATGTGCCACGGCCGTGGTGCTGCTGCGGCAGCAGGGCGAGCCCAGATTACCACAAAGGGACCAAAGGCTAGAGGATGACCATCTTAAATCTCCCTCCCGGCTCCCCCTGGTACTTATTATCACCATCCTGGTCATGATCCAGCTTTACGCGGCGCGCCCGCAAACGGGGCTGGCCAGCACCCCCCCCGCCTGGGCATTCCCCGCCGGGCTGCAAACGGAACCCCTGCCTCTGAAGATCGACGAAAACGAATGGCTCACTCGTGACGGCGCTGAAGCCGCCGACCGGCTGCGCTTCCAATGGGGCGACATCGGCGGCACCGCGATCCTCATCTCTAGTAAGACGTGGCGCGCCCACCACCGACCAGAGCGCTGTTTTGAGGTCTATGGCCTGACGCTGGATGACTCACGAGCGCACCTGGTTACCCCTGACTTTCCTGTTCGTTTTGTGGCCCTGGGTGATGGCGACCAGCGCAGCCTCTATACCGCCACTTACTGGTTTCAATCCGCTACCCGCACCACCGACGATTACGGCAGCCGCATTTGGGCCGATGTCTCTTTGCAGCGTGAACGCTGGGTGCTGGTTTCCGTGCTGTTTGACAAGGAAGTGAACCCCCACGACGATGACGTGACCCAACTATACCTGGCCCTTCATGAAACGGTGGCCAACTATCTGACTCATTAACCATGAAAGGAGTGTCCTATGAAAAAATACCTAACCGATACCCGCATTTGGTGTTACTTTTTGTTCTGGTCATGGAATGTGATTTTTCTGGCATTTATGCTCATTGGCTTTTCGCCGACAGTACTGCCAGAGATGCTCACGGCCGTACGTGCCGGCAGCATCCCCCCCCAATTCCTGGTCTTTGGGCTGGTGCTGGCGGCCATTCCGGCAGCGTGCATTATCCTGGGGCTGACGGTGCTGCGCCAGGAGCCGTTTAAACTATTTACCTTGGGCTACGGCATAGAAGGGCCACTGATGCTAATGCTGGCGGTGCGCTTTTTTGTCATCCGCGATGCGCCGCTGCTGATAACGCTGCTGTTTAGCGTGGCCATATTCAGCCTGGCCGTCTTGTTATGGCAGGTCCTAGACCGGCACATTGACCAGCGCGGTGTGGTGCTCACCCACATACGCCTTATTGGTCTAACGCTGCTGCTGGTGGTGGGGGCCTATGCCAGCCTGTGGATCGCTTTTTATGCCCTACCTATCGCCGCCCTCATCCTGGAATGGGTCTGGGATACGCTGGCGCATTTGGGTGATTTTGTACGTAACCTGGTGGATGCGCTGCAAGACGCCTACCTGGAAGCGATTCTCTGGGTGCCTTTTATGCTGCTGGGCATGGTGCAGCTGGCCTACACGGCCACGCTGTTTGTGCTGATGCCCATTGCCGTGCCCCTCATTTACGGCCGTGCCTGGCTGCGAGGCGCACGGATGCTGGCCCGGCAGTACAGCCAGCCACGTGCCGTTACGTTGAGTACGGCCGTCATTACCCTCCTTATTATCGCCATCATACAAATTAACCAACAGCCACAACACCAGGCGTTTGCCCTGCTGGCTGAGCCACCGACCACGGAAGCAGAAGCGGCCGAGCTGCTGGCCCAAGAAGACACCATCCGTGCCGGGCTGCTGAACGCCTACCTGGCCCAGCACCGCTACCTCAGCGCCCAGGGCGAGGTCTACCACATCAGCGAGCTGTACCAGGAGGCGTTTGATCTGAACACACTTCAGGGAGCAGCCGTGCAGGGGTGGTATGAACAGCTCACTAGCCCATTACTTTACCAGCCGGTAGGCGAATACACCTCAAGCAATCTCTGGGAAAACCGTACTTTTCTTGAGGAACCGGCCCGCGCCGCCGAACTGTACGAACAGTTTTTTGATGAACCCATCATCGAGGGTGAAAAAGCGTCAGTGGTTGCGGCCGTACGTGCCACCTGGATGCCTGATCAGGCCCGGGCCGGCTGGCAGGCGGTAGATGACCGTGAAGTGTACCTGAGCCAGCAAGAAGTGATGGTAACAGAACATGGGGATTGGGCCCAAGTGGAACTGTACGAGGTCTATGAAAACCAGACGGCCCAGCGGCAGGAAGTGATCTACTATTTCTCGCTGCCAGAAACGGCCGTGCTCACCGGTGTCTGGTTGGGCAACAGCCCAGACAAAACCCAGCGTTTTCCTTTCCGTGTGGCGCCACGCGGCGCGGCGCAATCTGTTTACCGCCAGGAAGTGCGGCGGCAGGTGGACCCCGCCTTGTTAGAGCAAATTGGCCCCAGCCAGTACCGCCTGCGCGTCTTTCCGGTGCCTGCTATGTCTTGGGATTGGGATGACGAGCTTGACCATTCAGTTTTGCATGAAGGGCAACCCTTGCACATGTGGTTGACCTACCAGGTCATGGCCTCTGAAAAGGGATGGATGCTGCCCTACCTGGCCAAACAATATAATCTGTACTGGGACAATGACACGGTGCGCCTGATCAATGGCCAGCCGATGAACGCAGGCAAAGGTGATTGGCTGCCGACGGCCGTATCGGCTACAGCCCCCCCCCAACTTAGCAGGCATCGGGTAGATTTCCCCAATGGCACGGCCGTGATCGTCCAACCTATTGCCCCGGAAAACCTGCCACAGCCAGACGGCAGCCTGTCGCTGGCGGTGGTGTTAGACCGGTCACGCAGCATGGCCAAAGATGCCGATCTGGTAAAAGAGGCGCTGGCCCAAATTGGGGCCTGGGGCACGAGCGTGGACGTCTACCTTACGTCTTCTAAATTCCGGGGCGAAGCGCCGTCGGTCGTTTCTTTGGCAGAACTGAACGTTGACGAGATCCTTTACTATGGCGGCCAGAATGCCGGTGACTTGCTGCTGCAATTTGCTGATCTATATGCCGGGCAGAGCTATGATGCCATCCTGGTGGTGACCGATGGGTCTGGGTTTGGGCTGAGCATTGACGGCCGTGAACCAGAAACCCCAGCGGCACCGGTATGGATGATTCACGTTGGCGGCCAATTTCCGTTGGGCTACGATGATGCCACTCTGGAAGCTGTTCAAGCCAGCGGTGGCAGCAGCGCGGCCACAGTGGATGAGGCGCTCACACGGCTGGTCTTCAACCGTGACAGCCAGGTAGAGGGGGTAACGATAAGCGTGGCCGATGGCTATGTCTGGGCGATCATGCCTACAGAAATGGCTGATGCCCTGTCAGTAGCCCTCACGTCACACCCCCCAACCGATGCTTTTGCCGCGTTTGCCGCCCGCCGCCAGGTTCTGGGGGAGATGCAAAAGCAGCCTGGTGGCTTGGGCAACCTGGATGTGCTAGATAGTTTACACGCGCTGGCCACGGAACATGGCATTGTCACCCCCTACTCCTCTATGATTGTGCTGGTAGAAGAACGGCAGGAACGCCTGCTTGACGAGATGGAGGACGACCCCGACCGTTTCGAACGAGAGTTCGAAGAGGTGGGTGAAACCCAGCAAGAACCGCTGACCATTACCGGCGTGCCGGAACCGGAAGAGTGGCTGCTGCTGGGGCTGGCGGCCGTGATATTGGCCTGGTACTTCTTCAAAAATCGGCAGGCGCGGCCAATACGGCGAATGGCCTAAGCACCATGATACGTGTATGATGCCGCCTTAAAACTTTTTACTGCACAACGATAGAGGTGCAGGGAAGTGATGATTTCCCTCTGCACCTCTATCGTTCATCTCTGGCTTTCATGCCCATAAACATCTCCCCAACTTAGCCTAATCCTTTTGCTCGTTTCTGCCTTTTCAGATACCATGACCCTGCTTTCTACTTGCGCAGGTGACGGCCACTTTCTCTGAAAGACTGCCAGCAAATTTAAGTCATTATAGTCACCTTGGGGCCGCGCCGTTGTAAAAGGAGAATTGTATGTGCTGCTTATTGACCATTCTGGTGTTTTTAGGCCCACGGTTTGCCATTATTGCCTGGTACCTGATGGATCCCGGTCGGTTTAGCATGGTCATCGGCTCTTTCTTGCTTTCTTTCCTGGGCTTTTTATTCTTACCCTGGACCATGTTAGCCTACCTGGCAGCCTGGACGCCGGCCGGTATTGCCGGTTTTGGGTGGGCGATCGTCGGCTTTGGCTTTTTGCTGGACATTACCTCGTATTCTGGCGGCGGCTATGGCAACCGTAACCGCATCCGTTCCCGCCGTTAAATGATCGCCAGAGTAGGCAGGCTGATGAATGACCAGCCTGCCTGACTAACCTGACCCAATGCTTTCTATATAGTCGGTGTAACCGCCGATATACTCATGAAGTTCTCCGTGATCCAGAGCCACCACCCGGTCAACAGCCTGATCAAGAAAATAACGGTCATGAGAAATGACCAGGATCGTGCCCACAAACTCAGCCAATGTTTGTTCCAACACTTCAATCGAAGCGATGTCCAGGTTGTTGGTGGGTTCATCCAGCAGCAGCAAGTTGGGCCGGGTCAGCACCAACTTGGCCAGCTGCAGCCGGCTGCGCTCACCGCCGCTCAAAGTAGTAATAGGGCCATTTACCTGGCCATACGTGAATAGAAATTTAGTAAGAAAGGCTACTGCGTCACCTTCGCTCAGGGGGGCAGCTTGCCGTACCTCTTGCAGCGGTGTGTTGGCCATGTTGAGCGTTTCCTGTTCCTGGGCATAATAGCCAATTTTGATACTGGGGCCTATTTTGATGACGCCCTGCATAACGGCCTCCGGCGTCAGTAGTTGTTTAAGCAGCATAGATTTGCCCGCGCCATTGGGCCCCACCAACCCTACCCGATCCCCATGCCAGAGGGTGAGGTTAAGACCATGCCAGAGAACACGGCCGTCTGGCAGTGTTTTGCTCACATTGATCAATTCCATGACCTTGTTACTGCCCCGCCAGCCATTTAAGTTCAGGGTCATACGCCGCGCATCGGTGACTTTATCTATCTTATCCATGTTGTCTAACATTTTGCGGCGGCTGCGTGCCTGGCGAATGTGCCGTTCGTCCACCACTAAAGAGGCCCACAGTTCAAAACGGGCAATAGCGGCCTCTATACGCGCGATCTCCTTTTGCTGCGCCTGGTAAAGCTGTTGTTGCCGCAAACGGCGCAGCTCCCGTTCGGTGGTGTAGGCGGTGTAATTGCCGGGGTAGATCGTAAGACGGCCGTTCTCCAGCTCCGCAATGTGCGTCGCCACCTCATCTAACAAGTACCGGTCGTGGGAAATGATGACCACCCCACCAGAGTAATTGTTGAGCAGCTTTTCCAGGTCTTCTTTGGCTGGTACGTCCAGGTGGTTGTCTGGCTCATCAAGCAGCAGCAGGGTAGGCTGCCGCACGATAAGCCTGGCCAGCAAGACCAGCTTCTTCTGGCCACCGCTGAGATGGGCTATAGGCGTGTGCCAATGTTCTGGCGTCAGCCCCACACGGTTTAGCGCTTCTTTGACCAGACTTTCGTAACGGGGGCCATTCAGGCGTTCATAGTCATCCAGGGCACGGCCGTGTTGAGCCATCACTCTTTCCAACGCCACCGCGTTTTCATAGATGGCCGGGTCTGCCATTTGTATTTCCAGGTGTGAAAGCCTGGTTTCTACGGCCGTCAGTTCAGGGACGGCCGTGAGCGCTTCTTGCATTACGGTACGCGCCTCCGTCAGCGCTGGCTCTTGTTCCAAGCGCGCCCACGTCAACCCCGGCGCGCGGAAGATGTTGCCGGCTTCCGCCGGACATTCACCGGCAATCAGCTTCATCAGCGTAGATTTGCCAGCGCCGTTAGGCCCCACCAGGCCCACACGTTGGTTGGCCTGAATCTCCCAACTGATCTCCTGGAAGATAACACGCCCGGAAAGATTCACAGCCACCTTATCAAGATTAACAATTATTTCTGCCATGGGTACTCCTTTGCCACAAACAAAAAAAGCCGAGGCAGTGGCCTCGGCTTTGGATATATTTTCTAATAAACTAGAGTGTCAGGTTTACATAAAGTTCTTATCCGAGGCGCGTGGAACTGACCTCAACGTAAAACATCCTAAAGAAGACGTGCGGACAATCTGTCCACTATAACCAGATAAGAAGATCATGATACCTTAAGCATAACGCAAGCAAATGAATCGTGCCACAAAATCGCACTCTGCCCGGATGGGCACGGCCGTCGTTCGGCTGTGCCAGATAACCAGGAGCATTGTGCCCATTTGTGGGGAACGTAATCATCTGTGACTTCATCACTACCAACCCCTTTTACACATCGCTCGCTTACACACGCACACACTCATTCACAAGAAAGCCAGATCAATGTGGTATAGGGGAAAAACGGCCGTTGTCGCCAGCGCATTGTACCATCTATGTCTACAATATCCAGGCTGGGGAATTCACCGGGCGGCGCATCTTGTTCCATTTGAGAGAGGGCAAACAACTGGTTGTCTGGCGCCCAGAACGGGTCACCCAGGCCAGCCAGGTGATCACGAATGGTCACGGGAGCACGGCCGTCCAGATAGACCAGAGTAAGCGCTTCATCGCCACGTGGCCCCCGTTTGAGCAGCATCAATGAATGGTCTGGTGACCAGAAACGGCCGTTTTGCTGGCTGTCTGGCATGGGAACCTGAAAAACCAGGGTCCCATCGCCCCTATAACCCCATTCAAAACCATCGGCCCAAAAGGTCACCATATCCGCGTGTGGATCATACTGCCAGTGCGCGATCTCCTTAAAACCGGCAGCTATGTTCCGGGTCAGGCCGCTGGTGGCCTCTCGGACCACCACGTTGTACCCTGCGGCCGCTGGCTGTATAAAAAGCAAATGCTGGTGGTCACCCAGCCAAAACATGGGCCACAGGGGCGGTGTGGGCAAAGGGTAAGGTTTGGCCTGCCAGCTGACGGTGTCGGCAATGGCCAGGTAGGACGGCGCCGCCAGCGCCACCCATTCCCCAGAAAAAGCAAAAAGCGGCGGCTGGTGATCAGCGCGGGCCGTCAGCACTTCCTGCACAGACCGATCATCCAGGCGATAGGCCATCAGGCGGTAAAAGGCATTCGCCGTCGGCCGGGCGGCAAAATACAAGGCGCGGCTGTCTGGCGACCAGGCAAAGGGCATCTCACCAGAGGGAGCAGCCGCATACCGACCAATCTCCTCATGGGCCACACCGGCCACTTCATAGACGCTCAACACATAAACGCGTTCCGGACGTTCCTGTAAGGAATCTACATAGATGATATAGACCAACGCGACCGCCTGACCATCATGGGCCCAGGCCAGGTGTTTAACCTCATGGATGTCGCCCAACTGAAAAACAACCTCTGCCCCGGTCAGTTGATTGGTCAGGGCAAGAGTGGGCAGCTGGCCGTAGATATTACCAGCCACGGCCGTCCACGTCTTTTGAGGGTTCACGGCCGTGGCCAACGTGTTAAAGTCTGTGAGCGTCTCTCGTGTCAGATAATAGGTGTGGTCGGTGTTTTCACAATGGGGGGGAAACGGGGCCATGCTTGCATGTAAAATTTCATTATAGGCCTCCCAGTCAAACGTAAGCGTGGGCACGGCCGTAGGCGTGGCCACGGCCGTGGCCGGCGATGGCTCATGCCGGCAAGCGACCAATCCCCAACATATCACTATCCAAATGATCCATTTCATACACTGCTCCTTCAACTCATTCACGCGTGAATCATTCACGTGTAAATTGCGCACATTACAAAATGTTGCCCACTATACTAACGATGATAATCAAGCACAACCTGGCGATTGGCCGTCTATCAGGGAGCGACTTCCCCACGCACCAGGGCCCCCAACGATACCCGTTTGTCAATCGACAGTGGCTAAAGGTTCATTTAAAAATAACTCCGGGCTTTTGCCAGGTCATCAGTCATCAGTGTCCAGTCATCAGTTCAGAAGAACACTTAACTGATCACTGACAACTGAATACCGATCACTTAATCTGCCGGGGAGAGTAAAAAAGGCAGGCAGGGGTTCGCGTCATAACCAAGCGTGACCCGGTAATCTACCTGGCTGCCCGCTGCTGTACTTTGCACAATATTTTCCGGTTTACGGTGAAAGAGCCAGCTTAATAGGCCCGCATAAGCCCCCTTAAAGTTGGGGCCAAAATATTCGATGGTGGTCGTGGCCGGGGTGTGAGTCACGGCCGTGTACACCGGCACAAACCCATACCAGGCCAGGTTATCGGCCATCTGCCGGTAGAGGATAGCATCGGCCGTGACCACCTCTACACGAAGAGACGGCCCTTCTGCCCGGTTTAGGGCTGGCGGCTGCATCAGCCGGCGCAGCGTGGGCGCCGCCGCCGCCCATTGCAGCAGTTGTACCGAACCACTATCTGGCGCTCGCCATGACTTAAAGGCCTCATAAGGCAGCGTCAGATGCTGGATGCCATTCTCTTTAACGGCCGGGGCCAGCGCCGCTAATTCCAGCATCACCGACAGGGGAATGTCTGTTTCTATATTGTGCTGGTAGGCCGCCCATAAGTCGGGCAGTTGCGGCAGCATATTTAAGTCCAGCCCTTTATGGAAGATGCCTCGCAAAAGGCGCTGCTGGCGCAAACCGCGCTCAAAATCATTGGTGGTACGCCGCGAGCGGGCAAACCACAACGCCAGATCGCCATCCATGGGCTGTATACCTGGCTCCAGGGTAAATAACTCCCAGTTTTCTTCTACTTCTGGGTCCAGCTCCGGGGAGACAAGCCGCCAATCGGTAAGTGGACAGTTGATGACCATCTCAACACCTCCCACGGCGTCTACGGCTTCTTTGAAGCCGTTAAAACCAATGCGAGCATAATAATCCACTTCTATACCTACATTGTAGGCAATGGTATCTTTAAGCAGCCCACCACCGCCGCCAGGATAATCACTGCCATGCCCATGAGGCAGGGCCTGGTTAATGCGTGTCATACGCCAGCCAGGGATAACCACATACAGGTCTCGCGGCAGGTTCAGCATGGTGGCCGTCTTATGCTGGCGGTCAATGGACACAAGGATCAGGCTGTCGGTGCGGCCACCCTGGGGTGTGGTGACGTCATTACCCAGCAAGATGATGTTGGTGACGGTATCGGGTTGGGTAAAAAGAGGAACCGGCGTAGGCACGGCCGTGCCCGGCGGGTGTGTCGTAGCGTCAATGGTGGCGTAAGGCCAGGGTGTGGCTGATGGCGGCAAAAGGGTGAGGGTGGCCGATGGCAAAGGGGTGGGGGTAGTTGGTGGTCGTTCAGGCGTAAAGGCATTCTGTGGCTGTTCGTGGGTGGCGGCTGCGGGAGCGATCAGCGAAGCTGCGGGAGCGGTCAGCAAAGCTGCGGGGACGGCTGGCAAAACGGGCGTGTCCGTGGCCAAGGGTGTATGAAAGGGTGTGGGAGGCGGCATCGCTGCCGGCCCACAGGCAGTACACAAAATCAACCAGAGAGATGCAAAAAAAAGCGTTTGTTTCATTGACCAGAATTGTAACGCAGGTTGGGCAGGGAGGTGTGATACAATCGGCGCATGTTAAAAAAAGAAACCGACGTCATCATTGTGGGTTCAGGGCCGGGCGGGGCCACGGTGGCCCGTGAACTGGCCCGCTCAAAGGCTGGGCTGGGGGTGACGCTGCTGGAACACGGCCGTGACTGGCGCACCAACCCCCTCTACGGCACCTACCCCGGCGGCCTGATGTACACAGACAAAGCTTCTTTCCTGACCACCCAGGAAGGGTTGTCTATTGTCCGCCCGCTTATGGTGGGCGGGGCGACAGGCATGTACTGCGGCTGTGCGGCACGGCCGTTGCCCTGGTGGCAAACTCGCTACGGCATAGATCTGGCTGCCTATGCCGATGAAACCACCGCCGAGCTCAATATTGCCCCTTTGCCTGCCATCTGGCGTGGCCTGGCCAGCACCCGCCTGGCGGAGGCCGCTGCTGATTTGGGTATGGACTGGTTCCCCCAAGACAAGTTTATGCAGCCAGCACGGGCACCCCGTGGCTTTGATTGTGATGCTACCTGCATGTTAGGCTGCCGCTGTGGGGCCAAGTGGCACGCCGCCGAATTTGTAGATGAAGCGGTAGCACAGGGCCTGGATTTGTGGACCGGGGCACAGGTGCTGCGGGTATTGACCGAAAACGGCCGAGCCGCCGGCGTCTGGGGCAAATGGCGCGGCCAGGCTTTTGCTATCTATGCCCCGGTAGTCATTCTGGCCGCCGGGGGTATTGGCACACCCCTGATTTTGCAACGGAGCGGCCTGCCTGCTGCCGGGCAGGGCATGACCATGGACACAACGGTCATGGTTTACGGCCACGCGCCCTACAAAGGCATTGGCCATGAGCCGCCCATGACCTGGAGCTATGCCGATGACGACTTAGGCGTGCTGTATTCTACGTTGATTGACCCGTGGCTCAATTACCCCATCGTTGCCCTGCGTAAAGGGCCAGCCTATCCACTGACGTGGCGTCGTTGGGGGCATACGCTGGGGGTGATGATCAAGCTAAAAGATGAGATTAGCGGCTTTGTACAGGCGAAAAAGCGCGGCTTCATTGTCAGCAAAGGGCTGACCACCCAAGATCGGACCAGGCTCACGGCCGCGGAAATGGTGGCCAGCCGCATTTTACGCCAGGCGGGCTGCCACCCAGATACCATCTTTACCACCCCGCTGCGCGGCACACACCCCTCTGGCACAGTACGCATTGGCCGGATGTTGACCACTGACCTGGAAACTGAAATCGAGAACCTGTACGTCTGCGACGCCAGTGTCTTCCCCGAAGCACTGGCCCGCCCTACCGTGCTCAC
This sequence comes from Ardenticatenaceae bacterium, assembly GCA_011525915.1. Lineage (GTDB taxonomy): Bacteria > Chloroflexota > Anaerolineae > Promineifilales > Promineifilaceae > CAADGU01. The sequence continues at coordinate 24,140 of WYBM01000010.1, forward strand.
CATCATTACCCTGGCTAAACGCCTTAGCGACCACCTGCTTCATCATGGTTTTACAGCTTCGTGACCGGCTAAACCAATTTCCGCGGCTGCGCTACGGCCGTCTGCCCACCCCCCTGGAGCCTTTGCCCCACCTTACCCGCCAGTTAGACGGGTCAGGTCACGGCGGGCCACAGGTGTGGATCAAGCGGGATGATGGTTATGGCCCTGGGCTGGGCGGCAATAAGGGGCGCAAATTGGAATTTCTGATGGCGGAGGTGCTGCGCCAGGGGAAACAAAAAGTGGTGACGTTTGGCGGGCTGCAATCTAACCACGCCCGCATGACGGCCGCGGCCTGCGCCGGTTTGGGGCTGGCGGCGCACCTGTTTTTCTTTGAAAAACGGCCGTCTACACTGCAGGGCAACCTTTTTCTGGACGATCTCTTTAACGCCCACCTGCACTTTATTCCCTTTGGCAGTGGCGGTGACGCCAGCCTGACGCTGGCCAAAACAAACCGGCTGGTGCGGCTGCTGGCCGCGGCGCTGGTGGGGCCTAGAGCTTACTTTATGCCCGTGGGGGGGCACACCGTTACGGGCAGCCTGGGCTACGTAGACGCTGCCCTGGAGATTCATGAGCAGGTAGGGGTGCTGGGGTTGACGGCGCAAAAGACGGTGGTGGTGACGGCCGTGGGCACCGGCGGTACACTGGCCGGCCTCATGGCCGGGCTGCACCTCATACGCTCCCCCATTCAGCTGCTGGGCATTGATATTGGTAAGTTGTGGAAAGCATTCCCGGCCAGCATCGCCCGGCTGGCCAGCGATTTATGCGCCGTGTTGGGTGATGCACACGAATTTAGAGCCACGGCCGTGCCCATGATTGAGGCGACCTATGCCGGGCCGGGGTACAGCCTCATGCCCAGAGAAACGGCCGTGGCCATTCAGGCTCTGGCCCAAAGCGAAGGCATCTTGCTTGACCCCGTCTACACTGGCAAAGCATTCGCCGGATTATTGGATCTGATTCAGAAAGGGAATTTTTCTCCAGAGAGCCATCTCATCTTCCTGCATACCGGTGGCTTTCCCGGCCTTTGGGCTTATTCACATGATTTACAAGGGTAGGATTGAAGATGTAATGCCTACCTGGCCTGCTGTTAGTCAGCGCTGGCTACTAGAGAGGCGGCAATATGCTGCTGACGGTAACGCAGCATGATAAAAAAGGTAAAAGCAGCGAACCCGGCACTGGCCCCTACGACCGCCATCATTGGGCCGGTGAAAGGCATCAACAAAAGTGTCGTCACCAGCTCGACGGTAATGAGAACCAGAATAAAAGCAATCAGCACATCACGGTGAATGCAGAAAGCAAAGTAAGTGCCTAGGGGCGCCCCCACCGCCACCACAGGCGCCGCCACATACCAATAGTTCCAGACAATCCCAATGTCGTCGGTGATCACCCCATGCAAGAAAAAGCCATACAATGACGTCAGAGCCATAATAATGACGGTTGTCGGGATGCTGATCTTTTCGTAAACCCCAAACGCCAGAGTCAGCACAATAAACGCCACCACATCCACCCCAGAACCTGTCTGCGCCGAAATAATGCCGCCTATAAACCCGGCCGTGCCAAACAGAAGAATGGCACCATTGCCGGACGCCGGCAATTTATACTGTGATGGGCAGCGTAATACCCAACGCGAAACAAAGAGAGCCACCCCAAACAGCGACAGCACCAACGTATATAAAACACGTGAGTAGGCGCCAGGGACAACCAACCAGAAGGTTCCCAACGTCATGCCCATGACACTACCGGCTGTTGACCACAAAATCACCCTGGGCATAATGTGCATACGCCGCGTGATGATAAAAATAGAAGCCATCACCATACCCACAGATTGAATCATCAGGCCAAACGTGCGTGACTCAGCCGGGGGAATGTGCAGCACTTTAGTGAATACAGGAAAGGCAATGGCCGCTCCGCCCTGAGGGGTTGACCCGGCCACAAATGAGCCAAACAGCATGGTTAAAGGCATGGACCAGTAATCTTTGTAAAGAACCCAGTTATGGGAAATGGTCATGTAAGTGGCCCAGACGGCGAGGAAAATGGCCAGGGCCACCGGGTACCCATAACGATGGATTACCGCTGCATTTACGCTTATAACCGGGGGCCGGAGCATGTTCTGTTCAAGATTCATGGCTATTCTGCCTTATGTGAGTGATTTGGCGAAAGCACACGATGCGCTTTTGAATGGGTTTGTATGGTGAGGTGTATACGTACAATCAGCGGGGATCATATGAGGTACGGCTTACAACGATCCTTTCCAGCGCCCGGCCGACAACTAAAACAGATGTGCACCTGCCAATAACCTTGACCTGGCTGGCCTTATACACCACAATCCAGGCCATGTTAAACTTTCTAACCCAAAGGAGCACTGCTTGAACGTATCACGCCACCACGTTATGGGGCGTCTGATGGTTATCACGGCCGTCTTCTTAACCATCATTCTGGCCCAAATTCGCGCCCAGGCAGACGGCCGTATCGCCGTCGCCCTGGCTAAGAGCAACCAGATGCTGACTATGGGCAGCATGCCTTCACTTATTTTAAACCGGGCTGAGCTGCCGCCCAATTTGCCGCCGGCCCAGTTTGTACAAGCGGTGCGCCTGGGACAAAGCGAAGCCTTGCCCTGGAACTGCCCCGCCTACCAGTGTGCCCTGGCCACTTTTTATGACCTGGCCCGAGGTGTTACCATAAACCAGGTGATCGACCTACACAGTGACACGGCCGTGGCCACCTGGGAAGATCCCTATGCCCGCCCACCCGGCACTGCCCACATACTACCATTAGCGTTGAAAATCGCTGCCGCCGATGCCCAGGTGCAGGCCACGTTGGGTGACATCGGCATGGCAACCCCGGTGATGATCCCCATGTCTGGCTGGCTGGCCGACGATGATTGCCGGCAGGATTGGTGTGTGGACTTGACGTTTGAAGCGCCACAGGGTGACGGCCGTGTCTATCATGTCTTCATCAATTTGGAAAAAGGGCAGGTGGCCCGCACCTTTTACACGCGTGGCCGCCCTGATCTGGATGTGGCCCTGCCCAGCAGCCAACGCAGTGCTTTCGGCAACGGCTGCCATGAACAAGCCGGCTGGTCAATTTGCTGGGAGATGACTGCCGACGATGGTGTCAATTTTACTGAGGCCACGTTTAAGGGCACACCTGTGTTTGCCAGCGCCAAAATCGGCCAGATCGAGGCCTGGTACCCCAGTTGGCCGGGTGGCTACCGGGATGAGATCGGCTTTAACGCCTCTGTACGGCCGTTTGGCGGCACCGAGGTTGTTGATGTAGATAGAGGCAATGGCTTTGAGGTACGCCAGATGTTCACCGAATTCACTCGCTGGCCTAACTGCATCTGCTGTTACCGCTATGAACAGATTGTGCGCGTGTTTGCCGACGGCGTTTTTGAATTTGACTTTGTCTCTCATGGCCCTGGCTGTGATGATTTGTCTGTGTACCGTCCCTTCTGGCGCATTGACCTGGCCAATACCAATGAAGCCTGGGTCTGGCAAGAAACAGCCTGGGTTTCGGCAGACGTTGAGCAGGAACTACATCCGTTTGTGACCGACCTATCACCAGATGGTTACAAGCTGACTACACGCAACAGCGAGCAGCTTTATCAGTGGGCTTTGGTTCCTACCGATCCCTTGGATTTAGATGAAGCCTACGTTTTCCTGCTGCAAGCTCATGAAAATGAAGGAGATGGCCCTATTCTTACCGGGCCGGGTGATACCTTCCAGCCACCACGTCAGTGGCTGAACGGTGACCGCCTTTCTGGTGAGCAGATCATCCTGTGGTATGTGCCTTTGCTAAAAACCAAGAAGGGCGGCCCCTGGTGGTGCATGCCTGACCCGGAGCCAGGCATTAACCAGTGCAACGCCATTTTGCGCGCCGCCCCGGTTGAGGCGCTGCATCAGCCTACGGCGGAAGAACTGGCACAGCTGCCCGCGCCTACGGCTACAACTCCGCCGGTAGCCACAGACATGCCCGCGCCCACACCCACACCCCGCCCTATTCAAGGGGATACGGCTGAAGAAATCATCCTCAATTCGGGGTGTGGCGCCTGCCACAGCATAGGCGCATTGGGGGAAAAGGGCAAAGTGGGGCCAGATTTGTCTGATATTGGCGCGGTGGCCGGGGAACGGGTGCCAGACCTGAGCGCCACCGCCTATCTGCGGCAATCTATCCTGGAGCCAAACGTCTTTATCGCCCCAGAGTGCCCTAATGGCGCCTGCCTGGCCAACATCATGCCAACAGATTACGCTTCACGGCTGACAGCCAGCCAGATAGACATCATGATCGCCTTCCTGTTGACCCAAATAGAACCCATACCGGAACCGTTAATGACCATTGGGGGAGATGCTGTGCTGCCAACGGCCGTCCCCAAAACAGACCCTCTGGCCAAAAGCCCTAACTCACTAACAGCCGCGGGCCAGGACGCAAACTATGCCATTCAGTTCCTGCTTTTAGGGATGGTGTTTATGTTGACGCTGTTTTTACTGCGGCAACGGCCGTCTGACCAGTAATCGCTCATCCGTGACCGCTGCCGATCAGCGATATTTCTCGCGCAGCGCCCGCTCCAATTGACGTTCAGAATCACGTTTGGCAATGGTCTGGCGCTTGTCATGTAATTTTTTACCACGGGCCAGGGCAATTTCAATCTTGGCCCGGCCATCTTTCAGGTACAGCATTGTCGGCACCAGGGTCAGCCCTTTTTGCTCCAGGTGGGCAATGATGCGGTTTATTTCACGGCGATGCAGCAGCAGTTTACGTGGACGCACCGGATCGTGGTTGTCTCGGTTACCGTGTTTATATTCCGCAATGTGGGCGTCAAAGAGCCATAATTCACCGTTAAGCGGCTTTACATAACTGCGCTGCAAATTAACCTGGTGGTTGCGAATGGCTTTAATCTCTGTGCCTTGCAATGCCAACCCAGCCTCAAATCTATCTAACAGCTCATATTCGTGGGCAGCCCGCTTGTTATGGGCAACCACCTTTTTACCAACCGGCTTCATGTATGTAACTGCAAACCTTAACCCATCGTCCGTTAGCCAATGTCAACCAACGGATCACAGAGCAAGGGTTTACTCTCCTTCCAGAATGTACTCAATAGCCCGCTGCAACTGGACGTCCTCTTCAGCATCAAATGCCATAGGCACTTCAATATCTGGCGTGACACCTGCCTTGTCAATAGAGTTATTATTTGGCGTATACCAACGGGCCACGGTGACACGCATTTCTGAACCATCAGACAACTCATGAACCTGTTGTACAGAGCCTTTGCCAAACGTGGTTTCGCCAATAAGAACGGCCCGGCCGTGATCTTGCAGCGCCCCGGCCACAATTTCTGAAGCACTGGCACTGCCGGGGTTCACCAGCACCACCAATGTGATCAACTCACCAACATCCCCATCATCGGCCCGAAAGGTTTGATCCAGGCCGGCCCGGTTACGCTCAAACAGCACCACATTTTCCGGCAAGAAAATATCAGCTACCGCCACCGACTGGTTCAAAAAGCCACCAGGGTTATCCCGCAAGTCGAAAATTAGCGCCTGTGGATCTTGCGCCAGCAACTCTTCCAGGGCAGCAATCGTTTTTTCTGTGGCCGTCTGGTTAAACTCTTGCAAGTGGATGTAGGCAATGCCATTGTCTAACATTTCGTATTCCACGGTGGGAATTTCAAAGCGGACGCGAGTAATGACAAACTCCAGCGGCTCTGGCTCCCCTTCACGGAGGATGGTGAGCGTCACATCTGTGCCCCGCGGCCCGCGCACCAGCATGATCACTTCGTCAAATGAGACCCCGTCCATAGGCAGCCCATCCACGGCCGTGACAATATCCCCAGGCAACAGGCCCGCTTTTTCGGCTGGTTGGCCAGGGATGGGACGCACGATCTCAAACTGCCCCTCTTCATTTTCGCGCACAAAGGCACCGATGCCTTCCACTGACCCGGCAGCGTCTTCACGCAGGCGGGCGGCTACGTCTGGGGGAATAAAACGGGTAAATTCATCATCCAGGGTTTCCAGAGAACCGGCAATAGCCGAATACAGCACGTCTTCATTGACGGGAATATCGCCATCAAATTGGGTTTGCACCAGGCGCCACGCCTCATAAAAAACGGCAAAGTCAATGTCTTGAGGGTTGCCCTGCACTGCGGCCGTACCCTCTCCGGCACCTTCTTCCGGTTCTGCGGCTTCGCCCACCACTGCTGGGGCTTCCACCTCGCGAATCACTTCCCGTGTCACTTCTACTTGCTCAGTTACCGTTTCCGTCACGGTCTCTATGACCGTTTCGATCACCGTCTCTGTGAGCACTTCGGTGACCGTTTGTGGTTCTACAGAGGCCTGACCCACGCTGTAGCCAATGGCAGCCGCTGCCATGATCATAACCAGACCTATGATGACCAGGCCTACAATCAGCCTGGGGTTCGTTCCCTTTGATGTTTGTTCAACTGATGACATACCCACTTCCCTTACTCTATCGTTTGCAGTTCTATAATTGCCTGATTTAACACCGCATCACGGCCGTTATCAATATCTTCTTGTGTCACCGTCACCAGCACATCGGGCTGCAGACCCTGGCCATCAATCTGGTGGCGGGCCGGGGTAAACCAGCGCGAAGCTGTTACGTGTACGGAGGAACCATCGCTCAAATCATACACCAACTGTACCGACCCTTTGCCAAATGTGGCCCCGCTGCCCACTAAAACAGCACGGTCACGGTCTTGCAGCGCGCCAGCCAAAATTTCTGACGAACTGGCGCTGCCCCCATCTACCAGCACTATCAGCGGCATGTTAGTATCAAGCACCTCATCTGTAGCGCTGTATACCTGTTCCTCTTCACCACGTGTCTGCTGGTATAAAATAACGCCCTCTGACAAAAAATGATCGGCCACATCAATGGCTGCGTCCAACAAACCCCCACCATTGCCGCGCAAATCCAGAATTAGTTTGTCTGCGCCGCTCTCTTGCAGGCTGGCAATGGCCTCAGCCACCTCTTTCTCGCTTTCGCCACTGAACCGGGTCAGCTGAATGTAGCCAATTGTCTTATCATCTGGCAACAGACGGTAAGCGACTGAAGGAATGAGAATGTCACCCCGTTTAACGGCCACATTTATGGATTCGGCCGACCCCGGCCGCCGCACGGTCAGCACCACCGTCGTTCCTTTTTCACCACGAATCAGGTCAGCCACTTCTTGTACGGTCATCTCTGGCATGATGTCACGGCCGTCAACCGCCAGCAACACGTCTCCCATCTGAATGCCTGCCAGTTCTGCCGGATTACCGGGAATGGGCTCTAAAATGATGTCGCCACCTTCTTCTGGCCGGGTTAACGTGGCTCCAATGCCGCCATACGTGCCCTGCAATGATTCCCGTTCTTGTTCACGAGCTACCGGCTCTACAAAAAATGTATACGGATCATTTAATAAACTCATAGCGCCACGAATAGCACCGTACGTCACCTGTTGTGATGAGGGTAGTTCTCCCAAAAAGCTGGACTGGACATGCCCCCAGGCCTCCCAGAACAAGCCGAAGTCCTCTTCTGTTTCCGCAAAAACAGAGGGGACTCCTCGCTGCATTTCCACAAAATCATTGGTGAAATAACCAGCAATAAAAGCGCTGGCAGCCAGCAATATCAGCAGCATGACGGCTAACAGATTGCGAATTCGTTCAGACATAGTGTTGCTCTTTCCAGGAAACGTAAAACGTAAAACGCAAACCATTTCTCGCTTTACGTTTTACGTTTTGCGACCATTATCTAAAAGCTGGCGAGATTGTAACACAGGTGGTTTGGTGAGCAATCTACGTTATAATCAGGCTCATTATCAGGTAATGCTAAACAGGCCGCAAAAACGCCGCTTTGCCCCTGGCTGTCTGCATTACCATTTACCAGACAAAGCATAAGCCACAAAATGAACAGGGAACAGGACACCACAGGTCTTCTCTGTTAAATTTATGGTGGCTTTTTTAAAGCGGAGAGCTATTCCTTCTTTTGGCGTTGGATTGTTGATGAAACGGTTTTGGTTGTTACTGCTTTTGTTTGTGGCCGTGTGGTGGCCGCCGTCTGGAGCCACGGCCGTTTCCCCCCCGGCCTTACCTGCCTGGCAGGACGCTGAGCCCACCCCTGCTCCGGAAAAGGATACGGCGGCGCAGGCCAGGGCGCTGTGGGAAACGATGAGCGTGGAAGAACGTGTCGGCCAGCTCTTTCTGGTCACATTTGAAGGCGACCAGGTGTCCTCCGGCAGCGCCATCACTGACCTTATCCTCAATTACCACGTTGGCAGCCTGGCGCTGGATCGGGAAAACAATAACATCACCGGGTATGGCAACCCGGCTAACGCACCCATACAGGTGGCCGAACTGACCAACAGCTTGCAAGAAGTGGCGCTGCTAGGCACGGCCGTGTTTACGCAGACGGGCGTCAGCGAAGACACATCTCTTTTCCCGTCGGTGGCACAACCACCAAAACGTGATCACATACCCTTGCTTATCGCCATCAGTCAGGATGGTGACGGGTATCCTGATACCCAGCTCTTTAACGGCCTGACCCAAACGCCCAGCAACCTGGCGCTTGGCGCTACCTGGCAGCCAGAAAATGCCCGCATCACCGGTGATGTGGTGGGGCGGGAATTGGCCGCCCTGGGTGTTAATATGCTCATCGGGCCAGTGCTGGATGTGCTGGAAAAACCATCCATCACCAATCAAAACACGTTGGGAATTCGTGTTTTTGGCGGCGATCCTTACTGGGTGGGGTTAATGGGGCAGGCTTATACCGATGGTGTGCATCGTGGCAGCCACGGCCGTGTGGCCGTTATCGCCAAACACTTCCCCGGTTTTGGGGCTAGTGACCGCCGGCTGCATGATGAAATCCCCACCGTGCAAAAAGTACTGGCACAACTGGAACAGGTAGACCTGGCGCCTTTTATCGCCGTCACCGGTGGGGCCGGCAGTCTCGGCCAGAAAGCTGACGGATTGTTGACCGCACACATCCGGTACCAGGGCTTCCAGGGCAACATCCGCGCCACCACCAACCCCATCAGCCTGGATGCCCAGGCGTTAAACACTTTGATGCAATTGTCAGGGTTTAGCAGTTGGCGGCAGCAGGGCGGCGTTATTGTCTCTGACGTCTTAGGGGTGCGCGCCGTGGAACGTTTTTATGATAACACCGAGCAAGAATTCCCCCACCGGGTAGTGGCCAAAGATGCCTTTCTGGCTGGTAATGACCTGCTTTACCTGGCTGACTTTGCTCTGGGTGATGCCCCCTATGAACAACAGTTAGCCAACATTCAAGACACCATTGTATGGTTTCAAGAGCGCTACCGCTCTGACGTTGCCTTCCAGGCTCAGGTAGACACGGCCGTGCTGCGAATTCTGCAAATGAAGCTGCGGCTCTATGATCATGATTTTTCCCTAGAAAATGTTCTGATCGATGCCTCGCCAGAAGGCCTCATGGCGACCGTTGGCACTGGCAGCGCCACCATGTTTGATGTGGCCAAAAACGCAGCCACCCTCATTTCGCCAAGCAGCGATGTACTGGCCGAACGGCTGGCGCGCCCCCCTGGCCCTGGCGAAGAAATCATCATCTTCACTGATGTGCGTGAAGCACAACAATGTACAGCGTGTCCAACGCAGCTGCCCTTTAGCCAGACTGCCTTGCAAGAACGTATTCTAGCGCTGTATGGCCCGCAATCTAGCGGCCAGGTACGGCCAGATCAGATCACCAGCTACTCTTTTGCCGACTTAAATGCTTTCCTGGCAGCGGGCCCGGCTCCCATCATTTACAATACCACCCCCGTGACACCCACCATTGTGCCCGATGCGGAGTTAACACCAGAATCAGGCACGGCCGTGGCTTTCCCTTCGGCCACGCCGCCGCCAGAATACCTGGTACAGGAATCCCTGCGCAATGCTGACTGGATCATCTTTGCCATGGTAGACAATGGCCCCCATGCTCGTGCGCTTAGCAATTTCCTGGCCCAGCGGCCTGACCTGGTGCGCGGCCGTCAGGTGATCGCGTTCGCCTACAATGCACCCTATTTCCTGGATACCACCGAAATTACGCAGTTAACCGCTTATTATGGGATGTTCAGCAAAATAGATGCCTTTATTGACGCCTCGGTACGTGCCCTTTTCCAGGAACTCCCCTTACGCGGCGCCTCTCCAATTAACATTGATGCCGTTAACTATCATATCTTTTCCCAGACGCAGCCCGCACCGGGCCAGATTATTCCCTTGCAATACACCTTTGGCGGCGAGACCGTGCAATCATCTGCAGAGACCGATCCTTTGCCTGTGGCCGTGGGTGACACTTTGCAGCTGCAAACGGGGGTAATTATAGACCGCAACGGTAACCCGGTGCCTGATAACACCATTGTTCGGTTTATTGAGTGGGATCGTATTGCCGGGGCCAGGAGCATTATTGGCGAGGCTCCCACGCGTAATGGTGTGGCCCGGTGGGACTACCTGTTGGTGGCCCGCACAGAAGGGGGAAAATTCCGCATTGGGGTGGAAGCAGGCAATGCCGTCATTTCCCAAGAACTGGATATCTCTGTAAGTAATTCGGCGGAAGGTGAAGTGAAATTGGAGATCATCAACCCCACGCCAGCACCGACAGACACGCCCACACCCACATTGATGCCTTCGCCCACATCTTCCTTGACGCCAGAGCCAACAAACTTGCCGCCAGCCACCCCGCTGGCGCCGACAGGTGTTGATAGGGAACCTGGCCTGGTGATTGAATTGTCGGAGTTTCTCATGCTAATGGCCGTAACAACCGGCCTGATGCTTGTGATTGGCATGGCTACCGTGGCTGGGCGACGCCAACGGCTTAATTTGGAACAGCAGCTTGGCTGGCTCTTATGGGGTGCGGCTGGGGGCTTGTTGTTTTATCTGTATTATGCCTTGGGCTTGCCGGGCACGGCCGTGTTTACCAATTTAGGCATATGGATGGGCCTGGTGACAACACTGACCGGGGGGCTGACCGGCCTTTTTGCCTACCATCTGCGCCATTATTCCGCCCGTTAACAAGACAAGTATCACCGGGCAGTTATTTTTAGACGGCTACTAAGGCAAGACAGAGAGGGCCCAATGGCAATAACCCTCAGACTATGCCCCGCCTGTCTTGCCATGACCAATGGTGCTTTAGGAAACCCTATAAGAGGGCCATCAGGGCGCTATCTGTAAGTTAATGTCGCCAATACCACCTTGCAAATCTACGGTCAGCGTTACCGGCGAGGTGCCATAAGCATCATTGACGTAATGCTTTCCTTCCAGGCGAAAGCCGCTGGCATTTAAATTGCCTATGCCCACATCGGCATCCACAATAACGCCCACATCGGCCGGTACCATCACTGTCAATTGGCCCACACCAGCCTCAATAGAAATAAAGGCATCTTGTACCCATTCACCAGTTAGATCGATCGTCGATTCACCGGCGCCCGTCTGTACTTCAGCGCTGCGCAGCGGGCTGCCACCCAAACGCACCTGCGCCTCACCGGCCCCTGTTTCCAGGCTAAGCCGTTCCACAGCCAACGAACCCAGATCAAGCTGGCTTTCACCCGCACCCAGGCTTATGTCCAATTCCAGAGGCACCGCATTATTAAATTGCAGGTTCCAGGTGTATTCCACGTCACCGTTGGGGATGCCGTAGAATTGGCCGCCAGGCTGGGAAATGGTAAGACGGCCGTTTTCCTCATTGACTTTGTACGTTATCTCTGGTTCCCACTCGGCCACATTGTACTGAAATTCAGCGTCCATCAGGTCAGATGCCCCGCCAGCAACAGACAACTGGCCAAAGCCCATGTTAATGTCCACTATTACCGCCTCCGCACTGCCTATTTCTACGCTTTCCGTTTTTGTTTCTAAAGAACCCGTCTCCACGGTGCTGAAGTTACAGGCTGACAAAGACAGAACCAGGAAGATGATGCCAATAAGCCAGCGTGATTGTTTATAATTTTGTCGTTTCATTTGCCTACCTCTTACACAAGATCAGATTTGTTCTTACTTTCACAATCTGGCCATGTATACGGTTTAGCCTGGCTGTTTGTTGCACAATGGGGTGTTAAAGTGATCAGTCATCACTGTTCAGTAATCAGTCCAGAGGAACACTCAACTGAACAGTGATAACTGAACACTGATTACTTCAAAATACCAAGTTAATTGTAAATGAGCCCTTAGCGGGCAAATTCACGATTAAGGGGGATATCTTCCCAGGAAGCGGGGTCTTCTATGGGTTCCAGGTGAGTCATGACAGAAATAGGGGACAAACGGCAGCTCAACTCGCGTTCAATGTTTTCTAGCAGCACATGGCCTTCTTGTATGGTCCAGTCACCAGGCGCCTGGACATGTACAGAGACAAAACGTTGTACACCAGAACGCCGCGTACGCAAGGCGTGGTACATCACACCATCGGTTTGAAAGCTCTCTAACACGGCCGTGACCTGGGCTACTTCTTCATCAGGCAAGGCCGCGTCCATTAACCCATTAACAGCTTCACGAAGAAGCCCTATACCCGTATAGGTAATCTGGCCAGCTACCAGCAGCGCAATGACCGCATCTAGCCAAAACCAGTCGGTCAGGGCAACCACAACCAGGCCGGCCAGCACGCCTCCTGTAGTCCATACGTCTGTCATCAAATGACGGCCGTTAGCTGTCAGGGTGAGGGAACGATAATGGCGGCCGGCCCGTAACAATATGGCGGCTGTGACGCCGTTGCCTACAGCGGCCACCAATGATACACCCAGACCAACATCTAACTGGTTCAGGGGCTGCGGGTAAAAGAGCCGGCGCACGGCCGTGACGCCAATCAGTAAGGCGGCGGCCATGATCAGCGCACCCTCCAGGCCGCCAGACAAATACTCGGCTTTGCTGTGCCCATAGGCATGGTCTTCATCTGGGGGGCGGGCGGCAATGGTGAGAATAACAAGCGCAAACACGGCCGTGACCAGGTTCACCCCTGATTCCAGCGCATCGCTTAACAACCCCACGGAGCCCGTGAGGAAGTAAGCCACAGCCTTGAGGCCAATGGTGAACAAAGCCATGGCAATAGACAACCAGGCAAAACGGGTCAATCGTCGTGGTGTCATACCCATAGTGTGCCTCGGTTAGGTTTAAAAATCTACGCCATCGATTCAACTTTGCCTTAGCTCTCACTAAGAGAGGCCGTTGTTGTATCAAAAGCACCGCCTTTTGTTCTTCTAAAACATGGGCCAGGGCATGTCGGTAACCTGGTACCAGTTTTCAGTAATCAGTATACACTTTTCAGTGCTGGCCTATCTCTGGAAATAGTCTACTGAAAACTGATGACGGACTTCTGATGACTGGTACTGGGCGGCGCTACCCAGCATGTCGCTGGCGGATAGTCGGTACCAGATATTCATCAAAGGCTCGCTGTGTATCATAGGCTGGCTGCCAGCCCCAATCTTCCTGAGCCGCTTCGTCATTCAGGCCGGCCGGCCAACTATCCACAATACCTTGTCGTGAGATGTCAGGCTGGAAGGTAATGTGTGCTTCTGGGAAGGCCTGTAACACCCTGTCTCGAAATTGCATAGCCGACAGACTAAAGCTGGTCACATTATAAACCCGGCGCGTTAGCGCGGCTGCCGGAGCACGCCACAGGTGCAGCAAAGCAGTGACCGCATCTGGCATGGCCATAAAAGGAATGGTGGAATCTTCACGCACAAAACAGGCATAGGGCTTGTTCTGGGCAGCCGCGTGCAACATCTCTGGGCCATAATCACTGGTGCCGCCAGCAGGTACGGTAAAGGCGCTGATCAACCCTGGGAAACGCACACTGCGAAAATCCAGCATCACCGGTTTGGTGCGGGCCAGTTGTTGGTAATGTTGGCTGTAGTAGGAACCCAACAGTTCACAGTACAGTTTATTGCAACCATACATGGTGGTAGGGTAATTCCAATCCCATTCACGCACGTAAAAGTCACGCGCCTTTATGGTCAAATCTGGCAAACCATACGCGGCAATGGAACTGGGAAAAATAAAACGTACTGCCTCACCGCGCCGCTGCGATTGCTCAGCCGCCAGCTGCAGCAGGGTCAGGGTGCCGTCTACGTTAACCTGATGGGCCAGTTCGGGCGCAAATTCGCTGCGGGTGGAAAGCAGGGCTGCCAGGTGAAAGATCGTGTCAATCTCAAACTCTGTTACCAGCCTGGCAAACAATTTTTTGTCGAGAATGTCACCCTGGATATGTGTAAAACGGCTGTGTAACCGCTCTGGCAATGGGTGCAAATCTAACGTTAACAACTCGTGTTCTTCTGAGTGGGCAAACTCATCTATGAGTGCCTGCCCAATTTCACCGGCGGCACCTGTAATCATAATCACTTTCTTACGCATGGAATCCTCTCTTTATGGTACAGTGCCCGCAATAGGGTGAGATGCTCTGGATAATCACGGCGTTAGCATCTCCTGCGGGTGCTATCTGGGAAATAAGTAGGTTCATCCCCCTGATTGTATCTGAAACTAGAAATTGACGGAGGCGTACTGCCTATGATAATCTCAAGCGGTAAAAACCAGCCCTTACCTATAGGAGCACTATGTCTATTAACGAAGATGAGCAGCCTGATACCCCTTATAGTCCAGAATCCCCGCACTGGTCACGCAGCACCAAAGTTATTGTGACGGTTGCGGCTATCATACTGTTGGCCATTGTGGCCTATCGTTTTGAGAGCTTATTGCAGCAGTTGGTGATTGCAGCAATTCTCGCTTACCTGCTTAATCCATTCATCGTTTTATTGGATAAACGCACTAGTTTAAAACGAGTTCACGCTATTTTACTGGTTTACCTGGGGTTAGCTGTGGTCGTCATTTGGGCGTTAGTAGCTATTGGGGTGGCGGCCTTTGAGCAGAGCCGAACGTTGATTAATGATGTACCCACCTTTATTGCCGGCGTCACGGCCGTTATTCAAAACACCATCACCAACCTGCGTCCCATCTCCTTTGCCGGGTATGAACTTGACCCTCGCACATTTGATTATGGTCTGATTCAAGAGCAGCTGCTAGGGTTGGTAGAACCAACCTTGGGGCGCAGCGGTCAGATCGTGCGCACTCTGGCTTCGGCCACCCTTCGGTTACTGGGCAACATCTTTTTTATCTTTGTTATCTCCATCTACTTTGCCGCCGAGATCCCACTGCTGGGCAACCATGTTGGGGGCATAGCCACCGCCCCCGGCTACCGCCAGGACGCCGAACGTGTTATGCGCGAATTTGGCCGCATCTGGAATGCTTATCTGCGCGGCCAGGTCTTATTGGCACTAACCATTTTCCTGGTAGTATGGATTGGGCTCACACTTCTGCAGGTGCAAAACTCTCTGGCGCTGGGGCTGATGGCCGGTATGTTGGAGTTTATTCCGGTCATTGGCCCGATCATCAGCGCCATTGCCGCCGTGATTGTGGCCTTCTTCCAGCCAGATACGGTTTTTGCGCTGGAAAGCTGGCAGTATGGCCTGGTGGTTATGGGTTTTATGATTTTGGTGCAGCAGTTGGAAAACAATATATTGGTGCCCCGTATTGTGGGCGACGCTTTGGATTTAAACCCTATTGTGGTTATGATTGCCGTGTTGATGGGCGGGTCTATTGCCGGTATTTTGGGCATGATTCTGGCCGCTCCGGTGATGGCCTCCCTTAAATTGGTGGGGCAGTATGCCTGGCGCAAGTTATTTGACCTGCCACCCTTCCCGAATCCAGAACAAGAGAGCGCTCCTTCACCGACAACAATGTTAATAAAACGTGGCCGGGAACTGGTAACCGACCTGACAAAAGCGGAACAGCCAAAGAAATAAAGACCGTGGAGCAAAGATGGCACTAGACTTGTTTCGGGAAGCGGTAAAAGCGGCCCATAACGGTGACCAACCACTGGCACACCAACTTTTACAGGAATTGGTCATTGGCCAGCCACGCCATGAAATGGGATGGCTCTGGTTAAGTAAGGTATCTGAAGACCTGGAAGAGCAAATTTACGCTTTGGAAACCGTGCTGACTATAAACCCGGCATGTGAAGAAGCACACTTCCGCCTGCCAGAGTTAAAGTCCCGGCGAAAGCAGCAAATACCTGAGATAGATTTATATCAAGAAGCCGTAGCCGCTTATAAAAACGGCCGTCCACACCAGGCTCGCCAACATTTGCAGCAATTGGTGCGTGCCGAACCGTCCCACACCCGGGCCTGGATAGCCCTGGGGCGATTGGCCCAAACATCGGCAGAAAAGGTCGTAGCTATGGAAGCCATTGTGGACATCAACCCGCAAAATGAAAAGGCAACGACCGCTCTCAAAAAGCTCAAACTAAACCACGATGACTATCTGGCCTTAGGGCAAGCCTATCATACGGTTGGGCAGGCCAACAAAGCGCTTGCAGCTTATCAATATGCGGCCAAACACGCTGCCTCCTCGGTTGACCGCCACATTGCCCGCAAACATGTCAACAACTTAAAAGCCCAGCTTGAGTCTCAAAAGGTCGGGAGCGATGATAGCCAGGCACAGCAGCCATCCCCCCCCCTTAAACTCACCAGCGATACAGGAACGCTTTTGCGCCTGGCGGCCGGGCCAGTGATTATCTTTGGGCTGCTGCTCTTTATTCATGGGGGGCTGAACCCCTTAAAGATTCCCTTTATTCTCTACTTAAGCACGCTGGGTGTGGGTGTTGGCAGTCTATTGGTGGCGGGGGCAGCCAACACCCCACACCATCGCTTCTGGCAGCAGATGCTTGGCCCTGAAGGCATCAAAGACAGCCCCACCCGGTATATGATGACCGCGCTGGGCCTGCTGCTCATTCTGATCCCCTATGGCATTGTGCTTATCGCCTCGTTTAATCGCCTGGTGACATATCAGGCCGCCTTATCGGCTACCCTCCAGTAAAGTAACAAGCAGCCATCATGTTTCCACTTAACGATATCGAAAAAAACCGTTACACCAGCCTCCCTTTTATGACATTAACCATCATTCTGGTTAATATCCTGGTGCTGATGGCTGTTTGGGATAATGAAGCCATCTTTTACCTCTTCGGCACTACCCCCCTGCTGGTGATGAACCGGGAAAGCGGCGGGGCGCTTACGGCCATGACCCACATGTTTCTACACGGCGGCTTGTTTCACTTGCTAAGTAATATGCTGGCTCTGTGGGTGTTTGGCCGGCGCGTAGAGGATGTATGCGGCCCGTGGCGTTTCCTGGGATTTTACCTGGCCTGTGGGTTAATGGCTGACGTGGTGGCCGTGACGACCCGAATGAATTCAGACATACCGGGCATCGGTGCCAGCGGCGCACTCTATGGCGTCATGGCCGCCTACCTGATGCTTTTCCCCAAAGGACGTATTCGTATCATTTTCTTAATGTGGTTTTTGCCCATCTTTAATATGACGGTTCTTAACGGCATCTGGATTGTCACCTCTTTTGTGTTTTGGGGTGGGTACCTCATTGCTTCAGACAAAGGGCTGTTCCAAAGCCTGCTGTCGATCTACTTTCCCACGCCACGCGCCTATATGGTTATTCTCTACTTTGTGTTGTTAGAAATCCCTCGTGCCTTTGAAGTCTTGCTGTTTGACTTTGAATCCTCTGTGGGACATTGGGCCCACCTGGGTGGCTTTTTTGGTGGACTGTTTATCTTCTTTTTCCTACGCTCAGATGCCTTTCACCGCTACCGTAACGAACTGCCATTATGAGGATGAGAGAGGGGGAGCGCTCGCGCTTCGCTCATCCTCTATCTGCAAAATCACCTTGCCAATATTTTTGTCTTGGGCCACATACGCATGCGCTTTTTGCGCGTCTTGAATCGTAAAGGTCGTATCAATGATGGGCTGCAGTTCGCCTGTGCTGAAAAGATGCCAGAAGCCAGATTCAAACTGGCGTGTGATCTGAACTTTTTCCGAAGGAGGGCGGTTGCGCAGCGTAGAGCCCACAATGTGCAGCCGGTTGCTTAATACCCGCCCCATGTCCATCTCGCCGCGCCCACCGCTGAGCAAGCCAATATTCACCAACCGCCCAAACCGGCGCAGCGCCTTGATATTACGGTCCAGATAGCCGCCCCCTACGGGATCAATAATCAAATCCACACCCTGACCCTCTGTAGCCGCTATTACCGCCTGCAAGAAATCTTGCTCTTTGTAGTTTATGGCCAGCACGGCCCCCAGTTCCCGGCAGCGCTGGAGCTTGTTTTCATGGCTGGCTGTCACAAAAACGGTGGCGCCGGCCACAGACGCCAGTTGGATGGCCGCTGTACCCACGCCACTGGCGCCAGCATGAATGAGCACTGTTTCCCCCGGCTGCAAATCGCCTTCCAGAAAAAGGTTGACAAAGGCGGTATACCACACTTCAGGCACGGCCGTACCCTGAGCAAACGTCCATTCATCCGGCAAGCGCAGCAGCATGGCCGCCGGCACGGCTGCCTGCTGGGCATAACCACCGCCGGGCAGCAGCGCACACACCCGGTCACCCGCCTGCCATTCCTTGACGTTCTGACCTACGGCCGTGATAACCCCGGCCATCTCTAGCCCCAAAATGTCGCTGGCCCCTGGCGGTGGTGGGTAGCCACCTTTAGCCTGAAGGAGATCGGCCCGGTTGACGGCCGTGGCCTTGACTTCCACCAACACCTCATCTGGGCCAAATGTCACATCGGGCACATCTTCCCAGGTCAACACGGGTTTTCCCGCTTCCTGCCTGACAACAATTGCTTTCACGGCATCACCTCATTTTTCTACCAGGTGCTTACAATCCCAGTGATACGGAGCATTTACCATACCTTTGCCAGCCCGTTCCGACACCACTTGCAGCGGATACATCCTGGTATGAAAATCATACGTCTCTGCCCAATCAGAGGAAAAAACACCAACATCCACCATGTAACGGCCGGCTTTAAGGTCCAACCGCTCAAACAGCAGCGCTATCCTCCCTGCCCCAGCAAGCGGCGGCAGGTCAACACCGGCTGCTTTTGTGCTGGCCTGGCAATAAACCTCACCTTCGCGCTTGATGGCCACATTAAAGAGAGGGGCCGCTGTGGTCTGGTGGGCTACAAAGGTTATTTCCACCTGCAGACTGTCGCCAGCGTTTATAGCATACACTTCACGGCCGTCACCAGCCAACAAACGCACGCCTGTCATTTCCACCTCGCGTGAGCCAAAGCGGTAAGGGTGGGCGGCGGCAGCCACCTTGTTGCCCGGCGATTCTTCCGCCCGATTACTGGCTGCATATTGTTCGATCACAACCTCCGGCGCGCCCAACGCTTGCCGACGGCCGTTTTGCAACCACAGGGCCACATCACACAACCGCTCGATCTGCCGTAACTGGTGGGAAACCAGCAAAATGGCGCAACCCTCTGCCTTAAACCTTTCAATACGATCATAACACTTACGGCGAAAGGGGGCGTCACCCACCGCCAGCACCTCATCCACCAACAAAACATCTGGCTGGGTATGGGCGGCAATCGCAAAAGCCAGCCTCAGCCGCATGCCGGTGCTGTAGGTGCGCAATTGGTTGTCAATAAAATCACCGACCTCAGAAAAATCCACAATAGCGTCAAACTGCTGGCGCACCTGGCGGCGTGTCAGGCCAGAAATGACGCCACTAAGGAAAATGTTTTCCCGGCCAGTCAGGTCATCACGCAAACCGGCCGTCAGGTCTAGAAATGCCCCCACACGGCCGTTGACCACTACCCGCCCCTCATCTGGCCGCCCCACACCGCCAATCAACCGCAGCAGGGTAGATTTACCCGCCCCATTCCGGCCAATGACCCCCATCGCCTGGCCTGCTGCCAGGCTAAAGTTAAGATCGCGCACACTCCAAAAAACCTCTTTAGGTTTTAAACGACCTGCGCCACGGATCAACGTCTCAAACAACGTGTTGGGCCTGTCCGCATGGTAGCGCACGTATTTTTTGCCCAGTTGGTAGGCCACAATCGCTTCAGGCATTATAACTCCTCTACAAAGCGGTAACGCAGGTGGGTAAACACCTGATAACCAAGCACCAACATCAGGGACGAAAGCACCAGCACGTAAAGCAGGTAAGGCCACGTCAACGCCGGGCCGCCCATCATCACGGTGCGAAAAGCCGAAACAAACACCGCCAACGGGTTAAGATAATAAAGTACCACGACGGGCTTGGGGACGCGGCCTATATTGTAAAAAATGGGCGTTAAAAAAAAGAGCAGGCGTAACAGCACGTTAAGCAAATGTTGAATGTCGCGGAAAAGCACGTTTAGACCAGCCACCAGGTAACACACCCCCAGGGTAAAAACAAACTGCACTGCCAGCAGCAAGGGCAGCGCCAGCAGCGTGTTAGTGAAAGGAATGCCCTCCCACCACAAAAAGAAAAAAAGGATGGGCAGTGATAATAAGAAATAGATCAGGTTGGTGGTGACCGTAACAATGGGTAACGCGGCCGTGGCAAAACCGGGGCGCTTCACCAGCACGCGGTTGCCGGTAATGTCTGTAGAGGCTTGTATGAGCGCGTTTTGGAACCATAAAAAGAGAAGCAGGCCGGTAAATATGTAAGCGACATAATGGGGTGTTTCCACCGGCAGCAGGAAGCTAAAGACCAGGTAATACACAGCCAGTTGCATGAGGGGGTTCACCATAGACCAGGCCACGCCCAACAATGAATTTTTGTAACGGGTTTGCACATCACGAATCACCAACTCAAAGAGCAGATCGCGGGTATGAATGAGCCGCTCCCGACTGGGAAATATACGCAGCCAACGGCCGTACTCATGTTGCCCGCCGGACTGGCTGCCAACCACTTCTTGTTTATTCATCAAAAAACTCCAGCCATGCTCGGTTTTGCCAGGCTTCCGGTCGTTCTAACGCCTGTTCCAACCACTGCTTCAACGCCTCATAATTGGCTATTCTCTGCGGTTTTGGGCGGCTCCGCTGCTTCTTTGTGTGTGAAATCAAAGATTGCCGCGTGAGGCCTAGAAAGTCAAGAATCTCATCAGCGACCGCATCCTGATTATCCACCAACGCCTCATACGTCACAGTAAGGCGGGGATTATCGGCAAAGAACTTATCCGCCTCATACCACCACCACTGGCTTTCATTAATGTTGCGGAAACAATCATACGGATCAAGGGTAATCATCTCATCGCCATAATCACCTGATGCCTCGTTTAACTTCAACCAGGTGTTAGAGCGCTGTGCCAGCTGCAAGGAGAGGTAACGATCTAACAAATTGCGCCGCTGCAAGTGAATGACTTTTACACCCCTGTCCCGCAAATACGGCCATACATGGGCCCATGCCTTGTCTCGGGCGTGTGTGTAAAACAGCCGGAAGCCCACGGCCTTCGTTTCTGGGGGATAACCACAAAACACATAACGGTTGAGGTAGGCTATGGGATCCGCACGGGCGGCAATGGGTTCTTCAACTTTCTTGATGGTCTGGCGCAGCTTAAATGAGGGGTTAAAAATCTCACCCACACAAAAAATCTCTGAATGGGAATCCAGCAGCCGCTGCAACAAAATGGAGCCGGTTCGTTCCTGGGCCAGGATAATAAAAGGGGTATAGGTGCTCGCTGACAGCAAACGGGCACGCAGCGACGGCCGTTCGGCCATGGCACGCCCTATAAGGGCCCGCCGCACCACTGCCGGGCACAGCCCGTAATCAGCCGCCTGGGTTGCGGCTACCCGCAGCTGTTGCGCCGTCAGGCGCTTACCCCGGGGCACGGGCAGATGAACCTGTGTCAGGGGCACGCCACACAGGGCAAATGTCACTTCTAGCAACTTGCCCCTCGTCTGGACATCTGGTAACGGCAGGCTCATTTCTAGTGTGACAGTGCCTTTGGCGTTAACGTCATACGCCGCCGGCGGCTCAACCAGGTCAGCATCGTAAAACTGTTCCTTAGGCCAGGACGGCCGTTCCCAGAACTCTTGCAAAAATAACACCCAGCCAATCTGATCACACACCCTTCTCCAAAAAGTTTGAGGATCACCAGGATCAGGCAAATGCCGTAAAGCCAGCGCCTCGCGCCAAATAGTGACACCTGTGGGATCATCAGTTACGGACAGCTGTGTAAAAATATGATACTCAAAATAACGGCACAAAATGGGCCAGGCAAAGTCAGCCGCTATCTGGTCAGCTATGGTATCAGCGGCCACCGATGCAGCGGCAGAAATGACAAAAGCGCCTAAATACGCTCCCTCCAGACGAACCTCACACCGAACCCGCACTACGCCGTCAGCCAGGGAAAGGGAGGGGATGGGGTGCGTCACTTCAATTGAAAAAGCCTGAGAGCACCCTACGATATACGGCCGTTCCCGCTGTGAGTGCTCCAGAATTTTTAACTCCAACCAACGCAAGCTCTGTTCTGCCAGGTCAGGGGCGCCAATTTGGGTGGCAAACGCGGCTAAAAAGTGCTGCACCCCCGTTTGCAGGCGTGGCCAGAGGGTGTCCCACCCGTCGGCAGAAAACCCTTGCGGCAGCAGCGCGGCGTCAAACAGGCAGGCGGCCACATATTGTGGGTCAATGTCCGGGAATGTATCCTCTGCTAACAATGCCAGATATGGCCGTACATCCTGCTCCGCACCCAACATGAGACCAAACGACCAGCAGGCAAAACGAATGCGAGCCTGGCCGGCTTCGGCCGGAGGCAGGCCGTCTGGGTAAGCATTCTGGTCAGGGGAAAGGCGCGTGTCAGGGGCATACGCCTGGGTAATCACACGCAGGCTGTTCCGCAGCTGCCGCTCACCGACCAGCGAAATAGAACCGGGCCGGGAACGGTACAGCGCTACTACCTGGGGCACGGCGCGGAAACGCGCTCCGGTACGGGCCACACGCTGCCACAAATCCCAATCCTGGCAGTTGCTCAGGCCCGTATCAAACCCACCGACAGCCGTCACCAGTGAGCGCCGCACCAGGCAAACGTGAATCATAAAGGCACACTGCCGGGCAAAGAGGGGGAACATATCAGCGTCATCGGGTGCAAAATCGGCCCGCCCCACCTGGCCATCTGGGCTGACCCGCTGCCAGCCGCCATGCACGGCATCCAGGGTAGAATCGTCAGCCAGCACGGCCGTCAACAGCGCCAGATGGTGCGGCAAAATCCAGTCATCGGCGTCCAGAAAAAGCAGCCACGCATAACGCGCCGCAGCAATACCCCGGTTCCGGGCGGCGCCACCACCCTCATGTGGCGCCCGTATGAACCGGATACGGCCGTCACGCGCTGCATACTCAGTCACAATCGCCGCCGTCTCATCCTGGGAACCATCATCAACCACCAACACCTCCCAGGCTGTGTGCGTTTGCACCAGGACAGAATCCAACGTCTCGGCGATGGTCGCCGCTGCGTTATAAGCCGGCATAATAATAGAGACGCTTAACTCACTCATATAACATCCAGGCAAAAGGCGTGCCCATCAACGCCTGCGCCACTTCAGCAAAATTCAGCAATAGTTCCTCCAGGCGAAAAGGGTTGGTACGGCCATAATGCACCTCTGGGTCATGAGGTGATATGTCCATATAGTCACACACCCGCCGGTAAGCGGCCTTGGGACCAGGTAAAATATCGGTTTCATATACCAGGTGCAGGCTGTCACGGCCGTGCAGCTGCGCCGCCAACTGCTGCCATGATGCTTCATAGTCCGCCAGAAAAGCTAGCAGTGGTTTATCAGCAAAGTCAATCTGGACCCGGTTTACGTCCAGGGTAATGGGCATTAGCGACGGCCGGGCCGCCGCCGCCAGGTGATAATGCCCGTTTTGGTGAGCTACCAGGCTAGATACTACCTTACGCAATGTATTGCGCCGCCGCAAGAGGATGGTCCGGGTCACGCCCAATGTGTCTAACCCTGCCAGGTAGTCCGGCAGGGTGATGCCCAGCTTTTGCAGGTGAAAAAACTTAACCTCAAAGCCAAACATCGGTTTTACCGTTTGCCTCATCTGCCCCGCCAGGTAAGTGATGGGGTCGATAGGTTGGCCGTCGGCGTTACGACCGTGCTGCTGCGCCCATGTCAGGAAAATGGGCAAATACACCTCTCCCTGCCAGTGCAGGCTG
Organism: Ardenticatenaceae bacterium; assembly: GCA_011525915.1. GTDB lineage: Bacteria > Chloroflexota > Anaerolineae > Promineifilales > Promineifilaceae > CAADGU01. Next base: position 48,137 of record WYBM01000010.1, read on the forward strand.
GGATGCTGGCCCAGCATGTCACCCAGGACGGTGCTGCCACTACGGCCGATGTGAAACATTACCACATGTGTCATTGCTTGTTTGAAGGGTAAATGGGGTTTGCTCCTGGCCCATTTATTTGACGATGCAGCCAGTTTGCCCAGACAAAGGCCACAAACCCTACCCAATTGCCCCACATTTCCAATAAAACCATATGCAGCGGATAATGCAGACGACCGCGCAAAATACGGTAAATGCGGCTGGCATGCCATTTAGGCAAATCCCAGAAAAGCTGCCGAATAACACGCCAGTCACCATCTGTTACCAGTGTGCGCAGCTGGTAGCTGGTTTGCCCCTTATTATAATTATAAAGTTGGCGCCGCAGCGCGGCCATGCTGCGGCGGTGGCGGTGCCGCACAGCCGCAGCCGGCTCATAATAACAAATGTGCCCGGCCTTAAGGATACGGTAGAACATGTAGATGTCTTCGCCAACACCGGTAGGCAGGCCCGGCCCCAATGTTTCATCAAACAGGCCAGATTCTGCCAGCACCGTTTTGCGAATGGCGACGTTAGCCGTACCACCCAATTCCCAGGTATGTACAATGTGCCGGCGTGAACGCCAGAAAAAGTGTTGGTCAAATATACGCGGCATGTAGCCGCGATCCAGCGCGCCATATACCTCAAACAACTCCTGGCTGGTTGTTTCCATCTCCAGCGGCAGCACCAGGCCGCTAACGCACATCACACGCGCGTCACTAAAGGGTGCCAGGATGCGGCGAGGCCAGGCCGGGTCTACCAGTACATCATCATCAATATAGGCTACAATGTCCCCCCTGGCAGTCAGCAACCCCTTGTTACGGCTGTAGGCCACACCTGGCCGCTGTTCTGTTTCATAGCGCACCTGGGGAAAGTCGGCCACCACCGCCCTGGTCAGACCAGAGTCTGGGTTATTGTCGACCACAATCCATTCCAACTGGTGACGGCCGTGATCCATGACCATCATGCTCTGTAAACAACGGCGCAAATCATCGGGCCGGTCACGGGTGCAAACCACCACGCTCATAAAAAAACGGCCACCGGCCTGTGGGGTCAGCTCCGGCAGCAGATCAGCCAATTCCGGCTCGTCAGCCCAGGTGGTAGGGCATGGTGACTCAGCCAGGAAACGCGGCAGCGGCGGCACGTTGGCCGGTATACGGCCGTAACCCAACACTGGCAGCAGTTGGCGCACCATCTCGCTGCGCAGCTGTGCCGCCAACACCGGCGTATGGGTGTTCTCAATCACCACCTTACCTACGGTCACGCCACACCGTTGGGTGAAGACCCAGACAGCGTCATAAGCCGCAGCATCTTCAATTTCGGCCGGTAACGGCCGTGTAAGTTCCACATATGCCAGTTTTGTGGCCATTTTCACTCCACCAGTTGTTTTGCCTGGCGGCGAGACTTGAAGTAAGACCAGGGACCGGCCAGCGCCCCGGCTGCCTCAGCCCATACCAGGCGCCGGGGCAAGCGTCCCGGCCGAAAAAAGCGCTTCACAAACCACAGCCAATACCATATCAGGGCAAAACGTAATACACGCCAACGCATCACCCGGTCATCCAGAAAGGTTTTGGCCCAAAAGGCATAGACACCCCGCCCAAAATCATTAAGCTGCCGTTGTAACTGGGGCAAACCATGCCGGTGATAATGCCACACCATGGCGCCTGGCTCATACACCAAAATGTAACCGGCGCACAGGGTACGGTAAAACATATCATGGTCGCCACAGCCCTGCGCGGGCGTACCCACATCTAGCGCCGGATCAAAGCCACCAATTTGCTCAAAAAGTGTTTTGCGATAAGCCATATTGCAGCCGGTACCAAATATGCCGGCACCCAAGGGCCAGTAACCCCAATGCTTCCGTGTGCCCATTGTATAATAGCGCATCTCAAAGCCACGCCCAAAACCCCCGTAATCTTCAAACCAGTTTTGCGCTGGCGTCTCCCGTTCAGCCGGAACCACCAGGCCGGTCACAGCCATTACGGCCGTATTTATAAAATGTGGCGCTATGGCCTGCACCCATGACGGATCCACAATCACGTCGTCATCGGTAAAGGCTACGATGTCCCCCAGCGCGGCCACAATGGCCCGGTTGCGCGCCCTGTCCAGGCCAGGGCATGGCTCCACCATGTACCGCACCTGCGGAAAGTGGGCCACCACCTGGGCTGTGGCCTCATCCTGCGGCGCATTGTCTACCACCAGCAGGTCCAATTTGTCTGCCGGGTAATCCAGGCGTACCAGGGAAGCCAGGGTGCGGGCCAGGCTGTCTGGCCGCTGGCGTGTACACACAGCTACGGTAACGGTGGGCCAGGCGGCCGGTGGTTGGATAACGTATGGGCTGCCCCATAAACGGCCGTCTACGGCCACCCGATGCTGGGCGTCTGCCAACTGCTGGTCAATGCAGTGGCGCAGGTGGGATTCAGCCAGGCACTCTGGGGCATCAAGCGGCACCCAGGCATAACCAATGGGCTGACATTGCTGGCGCACCAACAGCTGCAGGTGAGAATATTGGCCAACATCCACCTCCTTCAAATCTGGTAGGGGCTGCGTTAGTTCGACCTCCACAACTTTAACGGCCATTAGCACTCCGTAACTGCCGCTGCGCGTACCAGTATGACCAGGGGCCGACCAGGTTTCCCGCAGCCTCTAGCATGGTAAGATGAAAGGGAACACTACCTGGCTGCCGTTGGGCAGCACGTACCAGCTGCCCGGCCAGGAACATGGCCTGTTGGCGGGCCAGGCGCGGTGTCTGGCCGGCCAGTTCTGGCTCTTGCCGCCACACCTTGTACAGGTGTGCAGAAAAGGATTTGCCGTAGTTCCAGAACTGGCGACGGCTGGCCGCGGCTTCACGCCGGTGTTCATGGTAAACCAGGGCATCGGGGTTATAGACGGCCGTATGCCCCGCCTGCAGCACACGTCTGAACATATCCAGGTCGCCGCTGCCACCGGTAGACGTGCCCGCATCCAGCGCCTCGTCAAACAGCCCCACCTCAGTAAAAACCTGTCGCCGGAACGCCATGTTACACCCCGCGCCCAGGTGGTAAGGGTGCAGCGGAAACCAGGGGAAAGGGTCATGCTGTGTAAAGCGGCCCGGTCGCTCGCCACGATCAAAGGAGAAGCGAGCTTCAAAATTCCGTTGGGCTGGCGTTACCAATTCCAGAGGTAAAACACGCCCGGTCATCAGGGTGACAGTATCATCGTCAAAGGCCGTGATGACGGCCGCAGCCCAGCCTGGCGCGGCAATGACGTCATCATCTACAAAGGCAACAACATCGCCCCGCGCAGCCACAACGGCCTGGTTACGAGCTACATCCAGGCCCGGACGATCAGCAGCCAGATAACGGGCATTCATGGCCGTGGCTGCCTTCGCTTCCTGGTCAGTAGTAGGAGCGCTGGCCACCACCAGTAGTTCACTCTCAGCATGCAACTGCGCCTGCAAAGCCTTCAGGCAGCGGCCCAATTGTTGTGGGCGGTCTCGGGTGCAAACAACAATTGTCAAAACCATAGACAGATCTCCCCACCTCTTCCAGGCGCCAGTATAGCAGGCATCCTTAAGCTATCAAGCCGTACTTACACCATACATTAAATTCCACCAACCACTTGCCCCAGAGGGTTAACTTGCCGCCAATCAACACCTAATGGTATCATGTTCTGCATGACAGCCTTGTCATCATCTTTTCAGGTATTGCAAGCATGAAACAGCGGCTTGTTGGTTTGCTTTACAGCCTCATAATTTCCTTATCTTTAGGTTTGTTTTTGTGGCGACAAATTGCCTTGCCGGCTGCGTTGGCCCAGACAATACCCCTCTCACCTGTTCCTGCCGAAGCCACGAGTAAAATTGACGCCTTGTTAGAGGCAAAACTGGCCACAACTGCACCCGGCCAACCACTGCGTTTTATCATTGAAGTTCAGGGCCAGGCCAACCTGACAGAACTGCCGGAAAACAGTTCTGCAACCGCCAGGCGGGCAGCACTGGTGCAGTTGTTACAAGACACGGCCGTGGCCGCCCAATCACCCCTTTTGCCTCACCTAAATGCGCTGAAACAAACCAACCAGATTCATACCTACCGCCCGCTGTGGATCGTGAATGCCATTGCCGCTACGGGCACGGCCGACGCCATTCACGCCCTGGCCGCCCAACCAGAAGTGGCCGCCATTCGCCCCGATGCTGTTGTTGATTACTTTCAACCACCAGACCCTGATAATTTATATGCCCTCCTACAAGAAGCAGAAATCGCCCATGAAGCCGCCCGCAGTTGGGGTATCGAGCGCATTGGCGCTCCCCAGACGTGGTATGGATTGGGTGTGGATGGGCAGGGCGTGACCGTAGCCATCATGGACAGCGGTGTAGACTTTCAGCATCCAGACCTGATTGATAATTACCGGGGCAATCTGGGGAATGGGAACTTTGCACACGATGGCCACTGGTACAACGCAGCATATCCGACGGTTACGGTGCCCACAGACACATTGGGGCACGGAACGCACGTGGCCGGCACGGCCGTGGGCGCCAATGGCATCGGCGTGGCCCCCGGCGCCCAATGGATCGCTGTCAATATTGGCCGTGAAGGGGGCTATATTTTTGTCAGCGATGCTCACGCTGGCTTTGAATGGCTGTTAGCACCAGGCAACAACCCGGCCCTGGCACCCGATATAGTGAACGGTTCCTGGGGCGGCGAAGGGGCGGCGACTGAATTCGTGGCAGATATGGATGCGTTGCGGCTGGCAGGCATCATCCCCGTATTTGCTACTGGCAACAGCGGACCCTTCGCCCAAACTGTGGGTTACCCCGCCAGCTATACCAACACCCTCTCTGTAGGGGCCAGTGATGATCTGGATGAAGCTGCCTGGTTCTCTTCACGCGGCCCCTCCTATTTTAATGATGAGATCAAGCCCTGGATAGTCGCGCCCGGAACGCGCATCCTGTCTTCATTGCCCGGCGGCAGGTACGGCTACTACAATGGGACTTCCATGGCCGCGCCCCACACATCAGGGGCTATCGCCTTGCTGCTTTCGGCCAACCCGGCTCTGGGAACACAAACGGCCGTTATGCCCCTGTTGGCAAATACGGCCGTGCCCATCTCCACCACGCACCCCAATATGGAAAGTGGTTGGGGGCGGCTGGACGTTTACGCGGCCGTGCAAACCCAGGTGGCAACTGGCAGGCTGGCCGGAACAGTTTTTGCCGGTGGAACTCCCCTGCCCCATGCTGTACTCACGATTACTACGGCCGTGGATGGGGCTATGGTGTTCCAAAGTGACGAAACAGGAGCATATGAAGCTCACCTACTGCCGGGGAATTACACCGTTTCGGCCTCATTTTTCGCCCACGAGCCTTACCAGGCAGGGGTGACCGTGCAGCTAAACCAAACCACCAGCCATGCCATCAACCTTATCCCGCTTCCCACTGGGGTTATTGAAGGTGTTGTGGTGGAAGCCAACAGCCTGCAACCGCTGGCAGGCGTACACCTTCAGGTGCAGGGCACGCCCGTAGAGGCAGTGACAAACGCGAACGGCCGTTATACCCTTGGACTGCCCGCCGGCACTTACAAACTCATCGCCCGCATGGACTATTTCCGCCTCGGGCGCGCCACAGTGCAGCCCGTTATGGGTCAAACAACCGTCCAAAATTTCTGGTTGGCGCCTGGCCCTATGACGCTGCTGCTAGACACCGGTCAATGGTACTATCAATCTCAGGCAGTTTATTATCAGGAAAGTCTCACGGCGCTCGATTACGTCTATGATACCTGGACGGTACGCCATCCGGCGCGTGATATACCAACAGACAGTGTCCTGGCCAACTACGACAACGTTATCTGGGCTGCCCCCAAAGATTCACCGGGTGTCTTAGGGATGAATAATGTCATTACTAACTATATTGGTCAGGGCGGTAACTTGTTCATCAGCGGCGAACGTGTAGGGCAATTTGATGGCTACGGCTTTGGTACACAACTCTGGTGGTATCGTGACCTGGGGGCTAACTTTCTAGGCCAAACCTACCCAACTTATACTATTCATGGTGCGGACAACTCATTATTTGCGGGACTGTCCCTCACCTTAAACGGCGGCAGCAGTGCCAACAACCAGACCTTTCCCGATGTCAGTGAACCGCGCCGGGGCAGCCTGACAGAAGCGCCGCTCTACTTTGCAGATGGGTATGCCGCCGGGTTGCAATCTGGCCGCTGCTGGCCGGGCCGCATTGTGTACCTGGGTTTTGGCCTGGAGGGGGTCACAGAGGTAGGCGACCGTAACGCTCTTTTGGGCCACAGCCTGGAATACTTTGCAGCGCCACCCACAGCTTTTGGCGTGCACTTCACGGGGTATCCCATTGATGATTTTGCCCTTGCGGGCACACACATGGTTTATACACTCACGGTGCAAAATTTAAGCGAAACCATGACCGATACGTTCTCGTTGACTGACGTTAACACCGGCTGGCAAACCTCTCTGGTAACCACCACCCTCACACTGGGGCCATGCCAGTCTGGGCGTACAGTGCTGCATATTGACGTGCCTGCCGAAGCGCCAAAAGACAGCTTCCATACCACGCAGGTTACGGCCGTGTCTGGGAATAATCCCGCTGTTTATAACTATTCGCTGATCCGCCACAAAACCCCTGGCCAGCTACTCTTTGTAGATGATGACCGCTGGCATGATGAAGATATCCATCTCACCGGCGCGCTGGAAGCCAACGGACTGGCTTATGACGTATGGGAAACTGGCTGGCGCGATGGCTACCGGCGCGGCTCGCCGCCCCAAGAGCTGCTGCTGCAATATGACTTTATCATCTGGTACACCGGGTATGATTGGTTTGCTCCCGTGCTGCCAGGAGAACTAGAAGATCTGACAACTTACCTGGCCCAGGGAGGGCGGCTCTTCCTTACCAGCCAGGACTTTCTTTATTATCACCGCCATACCCCGCTGGCAAAGGAGTACCTGGGGGTGCTGGATTTCCGCGAATCGGTAACGCCCACACAGGTATATGGTGGCAATCAGTTGGCGGTTGGCCCTGACCTGGCTGGGCCATTAAGGCTGGATCGCGGTCGTTACCTGAATAATGGTGATGGGCTGATCCCTACCGCAACCAGCCAGCCCTTCTTCTGGCATGACAGCGGTATGCCGGCCGGTCTGGCGACAGCCGGCCAGACGTGGCGAGCCATTTTCTGGGGTATTCCCTTTGAATGGCTGCCCGATGATAAGGAAGCCGCAGTGATGAACCGCATCATGGGCTGGCTGGGCGATTTGGGAGAGTCGACATTTACCGTGGATGCCCGGGTAGACACGGCCGTGTCCACCCGCACTTACACCATCACCCTGCGTAACACGCCCACTGCCCTGGCCAACCAGGTACAAATGGTTAACACGCTGCCCCCAGCACTCACCATCCTGCCCAACTCCATTACCGGCGGCGCGGTCTACGACTCTGCTACGCACCAACTTACCTGGAGCGGCACACTGCCTGGCGGGGGACAGCGCTTAATCACATACCAGACTATCCCCCAAATCCCGTTGGCACCCGGTACGGCCGTCACCAATCAGCTAACCATTCACTACAACCGGCATAACCTACAGTTTGACCGTACGGCCGTTTATTGGGTTGACGCCCCTGACCTCTCTACCTCTACGTTTACAGCCATGCCAAACCAGCCCAACGGCGCCAGCCAGGTCATCTATTTGCTCACTCTGCGTAACAGCGGCCTGACAGCCGCTACCAACATCTCAGCTTACATGCGCCTGCCTGATGATCTCACTATCCTGACAGGCACCTTGTTAACAACCGCAGGTGTTACCTGGCTGGAAGGCCGGCATGTATACTGGCAGGGTGATCTGGCACCCGGGCAATTTGCGATGGTACGTATTGTCACTCGCCGCCAGGTTGAGCGCCGTGATCACTGGCTGCCGGCCTTGGCGGTTATTCGGGATGGTGTCACAGGTACGGTCCTTAAGGAACAGTTATTGCATCTGCCGCCTTACAAACAGTACCTTCCCCTTACTATTCAAAAGTAAGCAATTCAGGTAAGATCAGACCATCATCACTCATTAAGGCGCTTCACTGAGCAGTGAACGGTGAACACTGACACTAGAGGAACTTCATGCTGAATAGTGAAAAGCAACAGATTAAAATGACCTACGTAGAAGATGAACCCAGCATTGCGCAACTGCTGGTAAGCGGCTTAGGTTTATTTGGCATCATCGTTAGACCGGTGTATATGAGCGCAGAAGAACTGCTGGCACATATTGATGAGCCCGAATTTACGGCCGCAGATATCTTCTTCTTTGACATTCGCCTGCCCAAAATGACCGGCGTTGAATTAGCAGCTGAACTGCGAAAACGGGGTGAAACACGGCCGTTTGTCCTGGTAAGCGCCTGGCCTAAACCCCCAGACGGAACGCTCTCTAAACTGAAGGCCGCTTTTTTACCAAAACCGTTTGACTTTCCCGACGTGGTGGAAACGATCCAGCAATTAACCAATAACCATAGGTAACGAGCAAAAAACTCATCATGCTCTTACTCTGTTACATCAACTGCTTTTGCCCCGGTTACTTTCACCAGATCAGCAACCTTTAACTTCACATCCAATCCCTTTTGACCGGCGCTTACGTAAATCATCTCATATCCCTGGGCAGAAGCATCCAGAAAAACCACAAACCCCTTATTTAAAAGCGCCAATGCCGAAATCCCCCCTACCTGCAGCCCGGTCATAGCCTCGGCCTCTTTATGGGTAGCCATTTGCACCTTTTTAGTGCCAACTACTTTTGCCAGCTTTTTCAGGTCAAGCTGACGGTCGGCGGGAATGATGACCAGTATCGGTTTGGCTAACTTACCGGTTGGGCCCGGGGGCAATACCACCAGCGTCTTAAACACCTGCGCGGAGGGCACACCTAAAACAGCAGCAATCTCTTCCGCATCCCGCATATCAGCTGGGTAGGGGGTGACTTCGTAAGGGACCTTCTTGCCCTCTAACACTTTCATGGCCAAAGTCTTGGTATAACTCATCAATAGATCCTCCAAGCATAAATCCTATGTCTGATTGAAAAAATTGTCGAACCATAGCCACAAGTGAGCGACTATTCGCGTTATTCTTCGTAAATAATTTTACCGTTGTTAAGGCTGATGGATTAAAAGCCATTTTAGCAACACGAAACAATCTTAAAATTCAGAACAGCGTCTGTTTGTTTAAGGAGAGAACGATGAGTATCTGTGGATGGTTAATTTTAGGTGGTCTGGCTGGTTGGATTGCCAGCCTGCTCACCGGACGTAATGAGCGTATGGGATGCATTGCCAATATCATCGTGGGCATCATTGGGGCGATGATTGGCGGCTGGATCGTCGCCTTTTTCGGCGGCTCTGGCGTCAACGGGTTTAACTTTGGGAGCCTGCTGGTTTCAATTCTAGGGGCGGTGGTTTTACTGGGAATTGTGAACATTCTCTTTGGCCGGCGCTAACGGCCGTTTTATAGTCACAACTTACCTGCCTGGTTAAACAAAAGGAGCCTTCCTCTGAGGAGAAGGCTCCTTTTTATTTAGATCAAAATGTAGGGTGGCTTCCACCCATATTATGCTAATCTATTGACTTTTCTGGTTGATTAAATTAATATTTAGATATATCTAATTATTAGGCGGCCATCATGTTTCACATACTTCCCCATGCTCCAAAACGTAAACCATTATTGGTTAATGAACTGTCATTAAACCAACTACTCATTGACGCGGTCATATACAACGCCGCTTTGGGGAGTTTGGTTGTGGGTACTTTGTACATCAATCCCGAAATATGGCTAAATGATTACCCGCCGGACATCAAAGAAAAGTATGGCCCCATGAGTCAACGGAGCAAACGGCATGCTGCACTGATGGTCATCCCTTTTTTCGGCATCATGCTTGGTGGGCTCATCTGGTCAAACCGGCGGCAAAAACGGCAAAACGGCGGCTGTCTGTCATTCAGAGCAGCTTTTACAAATGCCTACGCCCTGATCCTCTCTGGTTGGCTGTTTGACCTGACCATTCTAGATTGGCTCGTGTTTGTCCGCCACACGCCAGACTTTATGGTGCTGCCGGGCACGGAAGGCATGGCTGGCTACAACGATGCCGTCTTTCACCTGAAAGAGCACATCAAGGCACTGCCTATGCTGGCTGGCCTGGCCCTGATCATCGCGATGCTGACGGTCTCACACGGGAAACATTGACGATGATTTATGACTTGGCCACATTACCGCCAGACAAAGCCACGGCCGTTGGCGGCAAAGGGCGGACATTGGCCAGCTTATACCAACGCGGCTATCCTGTGCCGGCAGGGTTTATTATTACATCTGAAGACTTCAGCGATAACTCGCTACGCGAAGAAGCCTGGCAGCGGGCAGTACACCACCTGAACGCTTTGCGCCAGGGCCGCGGCCGTACCGCCTTTGCCGTGCGTTCATCGGCCCTTGGTGAAGATTCGGCCCATATCTCCTTTGCCGGGGCGTTTGAATCGGTGCTGGGGGCCACCAGCGACAACACCATTCTTGAGGCCATTCACACGGTTTATCGCTCGCGTGAGAATGAACGTGTGCAGGCCTATGCCCAGACACAGGGGCAAGACGGCCGTCACCAAATGGCCGTGATCGTGCAAAAGCTGGTACAGGCAGAGATGGCCGGCGTCTTGTTTACGGTTGACCCGGTCACAGGCAGCCACATCAACATGATAGGCAACTTTGTTCACGGCCTGGGCGACCAACTGGTAGGCGGCGAAGTGACCCCAGATGGCTTTACCCTATCAAGACCAGGCGGGGCATATGTAGGCCCAGATGCCTTCAAAAACTACGGCCGCAAGCTCTTCAAACTAGCGCAAAAACTAGAAAATGAACTGGGCGAACCACAAGACATTGAATGGGCGGTGGCCGATGGCCGGTTATACCTGCTACAAACCCGACCCATCACCACTATGCACGCTTACCATCCGGCCACCGGCGTTTGGAATGACAGCCGGTGCGGCGATTACTTGTGGACCAACGCCAACTTTGGTGAAGCCGTGCCAGACGTCATGACACCGCTGACATGGTCACTGCTGCAACTATACGGCCAGGAAAGTTTCACCATCCCCCTCCCCGGCAACCATCCGCTGTTTGGCAACATCGGCGGCCGCTTTTATATGAATGCCACCCTGGCGGCTTCTATGTTCGCCGCGTTGGGTTACAGCCAGGCGCGCCTCCGGGCACAGATGCAAGAATTTTTTGGCCGCCTGCCCCCCGGCAGGCAGATACCCCTTATTCCCTTTTCACGCTGGGCGGTGATCGGTGCCTTTCTAAAGGCAGCCCCGGCGACAATACGCCGGGTGCGGCGGAATCGCCAAAACCTGGTCGCCTTTACCACGGCCGTGCCCGGCCAGGCTGCTCGTTTTCAGCAGCAAATTCGGGCAGCACAGACGCCTGCTGCACTGCTGGTAGTATGGGCCGAGCTGCTGCCTTATTATCGGCAGGCGTGCCAGATGTTACATGCCGGCACGGGGTTGTTTGAAGATTTAGTACGGCCGCTGCGTCACAACCTGACAACATGGGTAGGCGAAGCTGAGGCTACCACGCTCCTCACCGGCTTTCACCAACAAGGAAACGCCCTGGCCAGCCTGGGGCCACTGCTTGGGCTGTGGCAGGTACAACAGGGGCAGATGAGCCATGAAGATTATCGGCAGCAATACGGCCATCGCGGCCCCCACGAGTTCGAACTATCTTGGCCCCGCCCCATGGAAGATCCCGAGTGGATCAACCAGCAAGCCGCTCACCTGGAGCATGCAGACGTGCCGGCACTGCTGGCCAAACAGGCGGCCGAAAAAGAGGCCGCCTGGGCCCGCTTCTGCCAGGCCCACCCGCGCCGAACCCAAAAGGTACAGGCGCGTCTGGAAAAGGTAACGGCCGTGGCCCAGGGGCGCGAGGCCATCCGTTCGGAAATTGTGCGGCTGGTGGCAGTAGTGCGCACTTATGCCCTGCAGGCGGGGCAGGTAACGGGATTGGGTGAGGATGTTTTTTTTCTGCGCCTGGAAGAGTTGGCTGATCGGCTGCGCGGGGATGACACGGCCGTAGCCCACATCCCTATTCGTAAGCAGGCACATAAACGCCTGATGGCACTGCCGCCATATCCGGCCATGATCAACGGCCGTTTTGACCCGTTCCAATGGGCCCAAGCCCCTAACCGGCGACAGGACATATTTGATGCGCAGGCAGCGCAGACAGACCTTCCTGATCAGCCGCCAGGCCTCATCACCGGCTTCCCTGGGGCAGCCGGGGTCGTGACCGGCAAGGTGCGCCGCCTGGACTCACCTGAAGAGGGTCATTTACTGCAATCAGGTGAAATCCTGGTAACAGCCACAACCAATGTTGGTTGGACACCCCTCTTTCCCAAAGCAGCGGCGATCATTACCGACGTGGGGGCACCCCTGTCCCATGCAGCGATCGTGGCCCGTGAACTGGGCATTCCGGCGGTAGTGGGCACAGGTAACGCCACCGTGTACCTGCAAACTGGTGACCAGGTACAGGTGAACGGCATCAAAGGAACTGTGGAAATTCGCTGATAAAAACCAGTAAAATCTTTGGTCACGACCTTTGTGCTTTTCCATTCTAACTTTTCGATTCGCCAGCGGCGCTGTTTTCTGGTAAATGTTGAGGGTATGAGCATTACAACCCTTAGTCTGAACTTATACCGGAAGACAGTTAAGCGCTTCCCCCCGGCCCATCGGGCCACCCATTGGATGATGAATCGCGGCGCTATTCCGCTGCTAGAAGCCACCTCTGGCTTCCATACCATGCCTGACGACCCATTCTGGTTCCGATTGGAGCTGCTGACAAAACAACACGAAAAAGAAACGGTGGCCCAACTGGACCGTTGGGTACAGCCGGGTATGACCATGCTGGATATAGGCGCACACGTTGGTTATTACACACGTCGTTATGCCCCGATTGTGGGCACTCACGGCCGTATTTTTGCCTTTGAACCCCACCCGCGCACGTTTGCTATGCTGAGCCGGAATGTAAAAGCACTGGCACATGTGACGCCGATACAGGCCGCATTGGCGGAAACAGAAGGCACGGCCGTGCTGCATGACTATCTCATCATGTCGGCCAGCGGCTCTTTACATTACGATGAAACGATGGTCGCCCTGCAACAAGCACACATGCGCACCGGCGACGTGGCCCCACGAATAGGGCAGGAGTTTACGCCCCAGACCTTTACTGTACGTACCGCTCCCGGTGATGACCTGCTGGCGACTTATGGCGTAAAGCAGGTAGATGTCATCAAGATGGATATAGAAGGTGCAGAGATCAGTGCCCTGCGCGGCCTGCGGCAACTCATCACCCATTCACCAGGTCTGAAGCTGGTGATGGAGTATAACCCGGCGGCGCTGACGGCCTTTGGCCATGCCCCAGAGAGCGCCCTGGCGGAAGTATTGGCCCTGGGCTTTCAGCGGGTAGAGGCCATTGAAGTCGATGGTTCTTTGCGTGATCTGACGGGGGCCGACACGGCCGTGGCCGAGTTAACAGCCCAACTGATGGCCCACATGGGTGTGGTGAACCTGCTGTTTTCCCGGTAAAGAAAGTGGTGATCGGTTTTTTTCGCCCCTCGTAACTTGCATGTTAAGGTGGTGTTTTGGTTAGTTTACATCCAGAAGCCGAGTAATCACCTGAGCCAATTTTTCGAGGGTCACAGGTTTGGTTAACCATTCATTGAGACCCCCGTCGCGTAACTCTTCAAGGTTTTCGCCTAACGGATGCCCCGTTAAAATCACTACCGGCACATCTATCTTTCTCTGCCTTAGGGCCTGTAATAGTTGGATGCCTCCCATAGTCGGCATCACCAAGTCACTCAACACCAGCGCAATCTCATCTCGGCGATCTTCTAATATGGTCAATGCTTCGCGACCGGTAGCAGCCATCAATACTTGGTAGTCCAATGATTCCAGACCATCGACTAGTGCTGCCTGCGTCATCACGTTATCCTCCACGACTAAAATGGTCTCACCCCTTCCTTTAGCCAATCCCTCCAATTCCAAAGAGTGTACTTCCGGTTGAATTATCGATAAAGCCGGGAGATAGATGGTGAAGGTGGTTCCCTGACCCACCTGGCTCTCCACATCTATGTGGCCATCATGCTGCATCACAATGCCATAAACCTGGGCCAACCCCAGCCCTGTGCCTTGCCCTGGCCCTTTTGTTGTGAAGAACGGCTCAAAAAGACGTGGTAACTCATTAGATGAAATACCTGTCCCATTGTCCGATAATGCGATCTTCACCCATTCTCCGATTTCCATATTGGGAAAGGAGAGCTGCGCATCCGGTCCGATCGTTACCCGCTCCAATCCGATGCGCAGCTCTCCACCATCCGGCATGGCGTCGCGTGAGTTAAAGGCCAGGTTCATAAACGCTTGTTGTATCCGTGTTAAGTCAGCGTTGACCAAACAAACATCCTCCCCATAGGTCAGATCAAGTTTGATATGCTCCGGCAGCGTCCGTGCCATCAACTTCATAAACTCTCTCAGAAAAGACAACAAGTCAACTGGCTGACGCTCCATGACCGACTGACGGCTGAAGTCAAGAATTTGCCCCGTCAGGTCGGCCGCGTACTTTGCTTGTTGACGAATTGTTTGCAACTGTCGCAGCCCCTTTTCCGTTAGATTTTGGGATTTAAGCAGCATTTCGGAATAGAGTGAGATGACAGCCATTATGTTATTAAAATCGTGGGCAATACCTGCCGCCAATTGACCTATGGCTGCTAGACGATCCTGCCGCCGTATCAGCTCCTCTGTTTGTTTACGCTCAGTAATATCAAGGATGATCGCTACAAATACCTGCACAGAACCCAATTCAGAAAGTTGGAGATGTACCTCAACAGGATACAAGGATCCATCCTGCCGGCGATGGGTAGTTGTAAACTGAATCTTCTCCTGCTCTCCAGTGCGGAGGGGTTCGAGCAATTGGGCAAAAGAGGCCGGCGTGAATTCCGGTTTCAGATCCAAAGGAGTCATCTGCTCAAGTTCAGCCATCGAATACCCCAGGTTTTCCCGAGCGCCCTGGTTGACTGAAATGAAACGGAGGGTCTCCGCGTCAAAAGTATAGATTTCATTAAGGGAATCATCGAACATTTTGCCCAAACGGGCTTCTAGCACTTCCGCCTGCTTATGCTCGGTGATATCGAGCGCCGTTCCCCGAAGTCCTTTAAGATGCCCTTGCTCATCAAACCACTGTTCGCCGCGTATCAGCAACCACTTTCTCGTACCATCCTCTCGGACCCTCTCCAATTCGATTTCATACGGTGTACCTGTTTGCATGGCCTTTTCCACTGCTGAGTTGATTCTTGCTGTGCTCTCAGGGGTAAAGAGTTTATGCTGTTCTACAAGTTTGGGAGCAGGTTTGGTTGGATCAACCTCCAAGATAGCGTAAAGCTCCTTCGACCAGCTAGGCGTGTCCGTCTCTGCAATCCATTCCCAACTACCAACATGGGCTATGCGTTGTGCTTCTTCAAGCCTGGCCTCGCTCTCACGCAAGGCGGTCTCTACTTGCTTGAGCTCAGTGATGTCTTCATGAATAAGCACAACTTCTCGCACATCGTCTGCTTCATCCTTGATCGGGTAACAATGGGTCACTATCCATCTGTTATCGACCACCATTAAACCGCAATCATCTTGGCGTGAGAATTGATACTTTGCTGGGGGCGCCACCGTTGCCGTTCCGTCAAAACCGCGCCTGATGTACGGCAGCACACCATTGGCCTTCAACTGTTCATCTTCTAATATGTTGTACTTCATCCTTACAGATTCCAATTCTTGTGGGGATAAGTTCCATAAATTGATGGCCGCTTTGTTAAAGCCTTGCAGACGACCATCTACTGAGTAGATTACGGTACTAAAGGGCGATTGATTAATCATCATACGCCAGCGATTTTCACTT
Organism: Ardenticatenaceae bacterium; assembly: GCA_011525915.1. GTDB lineage: Bacteria > Chloroflexota > Anaerolineae > Promineifilales > Promineifilaceae > CAADGU01. Next base: position 64,066 of record WYBM01000010.1, read on the forward strand.
ACAGCCAACTTGTCTTGGCGGCTGGCTTCTAGTGATTCCCCATATCTCATAAAGACAAGAATTAGCCCGGACGTAATGGTCAAAAAAACCAAGGAGGTAACGATATCGGCAAACATCAACGCTGGGTTAAACAATAGGAGAGATATTGCCATCAAGAGGGTAGCGACTGCTAATGCTGCCGTCCATCGCCACGAGAGCAAGACGCTACTTAGCATGACGCTAATGATCACAAAAAAATAGGTGTCCGTATTGGTGGGATCAATTACCATGGTTACAAAGACGGCAATGAGTGGTGTGGCAGTGGTGATTAACGCTCCTATTTTGTAGTGCTGTGTGCGACTCAACATGTAGGCAAGCGTCAAAACAAAGAGGCTGGCTAATAATGTGGGAAAGATGCGCTCAAAATCCGGAACCATTAAAAGTTGTACTAAAATAGACAGAAAGGCCAGCGGAATGAAGGCGATTAGTAAGGATGCCAACAAGCGTGCCTGGTAACGGTGCTTAGATGCTTGAATGGACGGTGAGGGCCCGGTCAACCAATGTATAAAATTTCCCAAGAGTTTGGGGGGAGTTAATTCTTGCTGTTTAGGTGTAAGGGGTGAAGACATTAACACCTCCTACATATAATATTCAGCAATTCGAAATATGACCTCAATCAGGTTCAAGTTCAAGTTGGTCAAACATAAACTTGAGCACCGAACGCCAATCTGAGAATATCAAGTAGCGCAGCAAGGCTTCCACATCATTAAAAAATGTGC
>WYBM01000011.1 GCA_011525915.1 Ardenticatenaceae bacterium
CTGCCCCTCTTAAAGAAAGGGCCACCCTGGGGCACATGATGTAATAAATATGTACGTCCGGCTTCTAGGCCGGATGATGTCAGTTAGGCTTAGAGACTGAGGGCTTAGATGGTGTTTCGACTGGCTTCAGGTTCTCCCGTTAGAGCTGCTCCCGAACAGCACAATGGCGACACCCACTCCTTAGATTCCTGCATAAGTTACCAATAAAGTTAGTGTGCATTGTAATCCAGAGCGGCCACGGCCGTCAAGCTAAAGGTTTCATAAAAAATTACTTCTGCTCATGTCTCTCATTGTCCCCGAAGTCATTACAACCAACAGACGTGGACCCCTCTTTTGCCGCTTGTCTTAGATGGTGTTCTACGCCAAATCCTAAAAACGTCGTGCAACAACCTGTACGCCAGCATTATTAAGCGGATCGCGGTAATTCTGGCGTACCAGTGATGGCAGACAACCGTGCAATTGTCCAATTTATCCATCGCATTACAATTTGGGTCATGAAGAAGCAAATCTCACTTGTTATCATTGATGATCGCCCCCTGATTGTCCAGGCACTGCGGCAGCAGATACAAGCAGCACCAGACATGATGTTGGCACATGAGGGTTATGCCGGCGACTATATCCTGATCGTAGCTGAAGTTGTGAAACCGGACATATTCATCATCAACATTGACATTCCGCAAGCGGAAAATAACGACATCATCCGCTTCCAACCCATTCCCACACTGCGCATCTTACGCCGTCGCTGCCCACAAACACACATCATACTCCTGGCGAACAAACATCTGCCGGTGTTAGCACATCTGGTCGACCATCTGGGCGCCGAAGGATATATCCTCTTGCAAGATGCCAGGATGGCAGATATGCCCAATGTCATCCGTCACGTGGCGGTTGGCCGGAAAGTATACTCTACGCCCGTTCAAGAAGACCGGTTCTACCTGGCGCTACAAAAAAAGGGGTTGTCAGACACTCAGATTAATATTCTGGGTGCGGCCGCCGTGGATCCCAACCTGTCTTACCAACAAATTGCCAACCTGCTTGGCATTTCCCACGGCACGTTGCGCAATGCCTTGAGCCAGCTCTTTCAAGTGTTCAATGTACGCAACCTGACGGCAGCGCTGCTGGCAACACACGCCATAGGGATAGATCACTTTCAACTGAGACTACCCGGAAGGGAAGTGGAAACTGGGGTGGGCTTGTTTGGCAGAACAGCCCACCCTCACCTGCAAAAGCAGGCTGTACCAAATGTAGCCTCATTATAGTCGGTTTCCCTCCCTGTATCCATACCAAATCATGGACATCTGCACGGGCATTGCCTGTTTGATGTTACGCGCCTGCACACCACAAGGAGAGAAATAGATGTGGAAGAAACGAGCACCCGTTTTATTCATCTTATTCACTGGACTAACAGCCTGCGCCGTTGCCAGCGAACCGCCCACCGTGCTGCCCTGCGAACCATCCACCCAGGGGATCACGCTCCTCCCGACGGCAGAGCCGGTCACAGACCCGGATCTGGCCCAAGAAAACCCGCAAGACTACCTCTATGATGACCCCTGTGGCCTCGACTTAGAAGAACCAACACCAGTACCAGATGAGCCGGCCCTCAGCACCGGCGATGTCCGTAATGTTACGCTGGACAGCCACGATGCCCAGGTCGAGTCAGTGGCCGCCAGTGCCCACATGACGGCCGTGGCCTGGACAGACGAAGGCGATGTCTACGTCGGTATCAGCCGTGGTCAGGGTGGTTTTGAAGTGGCCCGTGTGGACAGCGGCACAAATCCAGACCTGGCCATTAGTGGCGTCAACCGGTTGCACCTGGTCTACGAACAAGACGGCATGATCCATTATCGGGTCGCTGACGGCAATACCCACCCGGCAGACACGGCCGTCCTCTTCTCCACCTTCGGCTCAGACCCGGAGATCGAAGTAGACCTATCCAACTGGGCGCACATTGTTTATAGGAATTTTGGCGGCCTACAGCACATCGTTCACCTGGGGCCGGACAACTGGTTCCCGGTACCGCTGCCACCGGCTGATACCTTTAGCCTGACCTCGACCGGCGAATCACTCCAGCTTTTACTCACCACCGGCGCCGAAGTGCAGGTCCATTCCCTGTATTTCACCGATGCGCCTGTTTACCAATGGACGCTTCGTTCCGCCTGGCCCATTGAGGGAGAGTTGCAGGGCAAGGCCTATCTGGCCTACAACAAGCCAGGCGGCGTTGTCGATTACTACGACTACGACGGGGAAGAACCCTACTGGATGGCTACCTCCTGGGTAGAGCAGTTTGAGGACACCACCCCGGCCCAAACAGATACGCACATTCCGGTCTACGAGGTTGTCAACCCGCTCTATCCTGACCAACTGGCCAATCCAGACCAGATATTTGACGGCCTGAACGCCAGCCGTTGGTATGGAGACGATGCTCCCTACGATGCCGGCCTGTGGCAAACCATCACCGTCAATAGCAGCCCGCTGACCGTGCAGGCACAGGTCAAAGTTATCGCGGATACTGCTGCCAACCCTCAACTGCAAATTGGCCTCGATCCCATCGGCGGCACGGACCCCTTTAGCCCGGACGTCGTCTGGTCCGCACCCCTGGCCGGCCCCAACAATTTCACGCCTATCAGCCTGACTGCCATCGTCCCCGGTACTTCCGCCACCCTCTTCCTGCGCGCCACCCAGGACGTGCCGGGAGCAACGGCCGTGGCTATATGGGACGCCGTTGAGGTCACAGGCGGCGCCGCCGACATCCAAAATCCCAGCTTTGAGGGCGCTTTTGTGCCTCAAGGCGTAGTCGTAGACATCCCCGATGGCTGGACCGCTTTCTATGACGACACCTACAGCAGTGATATTGACAGCGGCGCGACGGCACGAGACATCTACCGCGTCTACGCTGCCTGGTCAGCCGATAGGGGCAATACCTGGTCCGAGAAGCAGGCGATCACCGAAAACGCGGAACTGGCCGCCGGCACCACCGGCGCCCTGCGGCCCATGGTTTATCCGGCTATCACCACTCGTACCGAGCCAGATAGCATCGCCTTCTTCTACATCTACGAATCTGGTGATCCACCTCCCAACACCTCATTCCTTCGTTACGGACGGCCGTACGTGACCCGCTGTGAAGCAGGTACCACGAACTGCACCGACAGGCCGGGGGAGCCCATTTTCCCCCGTGACCTGGTGCGTCCCACCATTGACCTGGCAGCCGTTCAGGATCATACCAGCGATGACCAGGTCGTTCTGGTCTGGGACGCGCTGCAAGCCGACTACGAGAGTAAAGATATTCACATGACTATTCTGTCCCTAACAGATTAGGCCGTGTTGACATTTGGTCTGGTGAACGCGCTTCGCGCTACCTCTGAGATGTCAACACTACCTGGTCAGGTGCTACAGGTAAAAGGACATAAAAGAAAGCCAATGAACAAAAAGGATACCTTCTTCACTACTATCTTCCTCATCACCGGCCTGCTCATCATCTATTGGGGAGTAGAAGCAGCTCCCTGTGCCGGGGACACAGTCACTTACCGCACCTGCATCCCAGTCATACAGGTTGGCGATGCTGCTTTCCGTCAGGTACACACTGACGGCAGCGACCCGGCTAATCCCTATGCCATCATCCGCCAAACAGGTCCTACCTTTGCCGGACCAGGGGACGAAGTGACCTACCACATTCAACTAGCCAACTATGAAGCCGTTACCCGCACCTTCCAGGTGACCGAAACGATACCGGCTGGTCTGGCTGTCATCACCTCTTCGCTCCCCACCGGTATGACTTATGAATCATCTACACGGCAACTGACCTGGCAAGGGTTACTGGCACCCGCCTACCTGGATTATGGTCTTATGCCTGACGGTCTCACGCTGCCTTATATTGACCTGGCCGCCTATGGTGTGCCCAATCTGTGTGATGATTTACCAGACTGTGACGAAACGGCCGTGACCTTCAATTTAGGTATCAACAACTATACCTTCCCCTATTACGGCCAAACCCTCTCCGAAATCACCGTCTCACCCAATGGTCTTATGCTGGCCCCAACCGGGCCAATCACGGACACCAACGTCAACACCTGGTTGCCGGCCCCTGACCCCAGCGGCGCTGTCCTGGCCGGATTATGGCGGGATGTGGATATGGGCGGTGGAGACACCGCTGGCAACGGCCGTTGGCACGCCGCCATCCTTTCCGGATTACTCGAGGGGCAGAGCCTCTTCTATGCCCAGTGGCACGATGCGCCTCATGCCGCCGATCCGGACAACACCGCTCGCCACGCCATTGCCCTGCCGCTTGGGGACGGCCCCTATACCGGTCATATTTTCTACATCTATGACAACATCGCTCACCCAGATCAGCTGGTGGCTGCCGGTTACACCATTGGTCTGGCCGATTCAATGGGCAGCCGCGGTCTGACAGTCGCCTTCTCAGATTGCTGCGGCGGCATCCCGCCACAAGGGTATCCACCGGCAGGCGGTACAACCATTCACCTGGCCCCGCTCTTGCGCTATCCAGATAACGCCTACCAGACGACGCTAACGTATACGGCCGCTATCCAGGCACCTGTACCAGAAACGATCATCACCACAGCCATGGTCACGAGCAATTCGCCGAACCCGGCTGTCAACGTTGCCTGGGCGACCCATTATCTGTATGTGCGCGAAATGACTTACCTGCCGGCTATCAAAGGAGGAGGGGATTAAGTGGGGCGGCGACACACAGCCCTGGTGGGCTTCCTCTTTTTTCTCTTTTTGTCGAGTCTGGGCTGCCTGATAACCGGGCAGGTTGAGAATCTACACACGCTGTCTGGGCTGGCTTACTTTGCGGCTGTGACCGAAACGGCCGTGCCCACCGTCACCGTTTTTCTGGGTACAACCACACCGGTGTATCCACCTACGCCGGTACCGGCCGAAATGACGCTGCCCCCGGAATGGATTACGACTGAACCCGTGTGGACAACCGTCACCGCCACACCCATCTTGCCCCCGCCTACACCAACGCCATTTGGCTTTACGGCCACACCCTTTTGGGTCACCACGACACCAGAATGGATCACAACCACCCCCATCGTTATCACTGAAACGCCGGTACCGCCCTGGACAACAACGCCCTCACTGGACCTCATTGGTTACTCAACGCCGGTCCCCATTGGCACCCCTTACTACCGGGTAGGTACATTCTATTTGAATCAAGACATTTACATCGATTATCCCAACCCCGTCGTCATTCGCGTCAACAGTTATCAGCTACTTGATAGCGCCACCAATCCGGATGAGGAAAACTACCTCCTCCTGGATGTCACCGTGAAGAATTATAGTGGTGGCCCCGCCTTTATCCCTGTGGCCGATATCTTCTTTGTGCGCGAGGTAGCAGCCAGTGAAGGCACACGCCGCCGCGCCTGGTCAGCCGCCAATGAACCCCTCTCCTACCATGGCTATGCTTCCTATCGTGAACAACTGGAAGATGAAGACGGGAACCCATTACCGGTACCAGACCTGGAAGAACGGGATTACACCATCGGCTTCATCCTTCCCCAAGGGAATGTTGTTGAGGTCGGTTTGGTGACTGACTTAGGCCGGGAAGTGAACGGCGGCGTGACAGTCTGGATACGCCTGGAGAACGACCCGATAGCCATTCTGGGTGCCCCCTGTGATCCCTACACTCCCGGCTGTATTCCACCACCGCCGACACCCATCATCTTTGATGAAAACGGCACCTACACCGGTGGTGGAGATGGGGGAGCCACACCGCCACCAGGTATTGGTCTCTGGCCCACCAATGGCGCCATCACCCGCGGCTTTGGCTGTGAGGAATTCTACACCGGTGTGGACGGCGCCGGCTTTGGCTGCCCACCAGAACGACCGTGGTTCCATAACGGGGTGGATGTGGCCAATGTGAATGGCAACCCCATCTGGTCTCCTATTGACGGCAATGTCGAATACGCCGGTTTCAATCCCAATGCACCAGACTGCTCAAGCATTCCTGGCTCCCAGCCACCGCATCAGGGCCTGGGCAATTACCAACGCATCGGCGATGGGCAGACCCTGCATTATCTCGGTCATCTGAGCGGATTTGTGCTAACAGGCGGTGGGGTTGATGCCGGCGACCAGGTGAGTCTTATGGGCAGCACGGGTTGCTCAACCGGCAGCCATCTGCATTGGATAGTTTACGACAGCAGCACCCTGATCGATCCGCAATCTTGGGCTGGACCGGGACCACCTCCCTAGCGGCTAACTTCAGTTGCCGAACAAAGTAAAGATAGGCATCAAAACGAAAGGAAAGAAGGAAAAAGTGAAAAAGTTCGTCGTCATCAGTCTCATTCTCATCACCAGTCTTTGTCTGACAGTCAAGGACACGCTGGCCCAGACGGCCGTTCCCGTTACCATTGCCCTGCGCACTGCCGATGGCGCTCCGGTTGCCGGCGAAGAGGTACGGCTCACCAGCCATCCCAGTCTGACGACGGAGACGGCCGTGACGAACACAGGCGGCCAATGCGTTTTCAACGTCTCCCGTGGCCTGTACGAAGTTGCCTTCACACCCCGACTAGATGAGGTGTCGGCGCTGGCCGTGGCCGAAGGGGGACTGCACGGCTTCGGCATCACTGTTGGTGACGAGGCGATTACCTACCACTTTACCTTTCAAGCCGATGGCCATGTGTACTTTGACAGTGCGCCAGAGGCGGTGACACCGGTGCCCATTAAGCCCCAGCTTGAAGATTTGCACTTCATCGGCGGCGCCGGGCAACCGACACCAACAGCCTTACCGGCCACGACAATACCAGAGAGTGACACCAACCAAAATCCAGCGCCAGTGACGGCCACGCCCATTCCAGCCCTTGAAACGGAATCCTCAGAAAAGTGGAAAACACTCTTCTTCATCTCTGTTACCGGTGTCACTGTTGGCCTGATTGGTTTCATGGTTAGCAAGCGGCGGCACAGTAACTGAGAGGCGATTATGTTACCAGGCATTGACGAAATTTTCGCAGAGATGCTCTACTCCTTCCAATACTATTTAGCCCTCTTGCTATGGAACCTGGCCCGCATCCTGCTCTCAATGGCCCGTTTCATCCAGAGCGTGGAAGAAGGGTTGGTGGATAATATCAGCGATTTTGTCCAATATACCGTTAACGCCCTGTCTGCCCCTGTCGGCATGTTTCTAGTACTGGCTATTGCTGCTCTGGGGACGTGGTATCTACTCAACAATATCGTGGCCACCAGTAAATGGGTGGAGCCTTCCCGTTTACTCACCTATGGCCTGGCCACCCTCATCTTTTTCTCCACCCCTATCCTCGTCATTGACACCTTAGAATCCGTGCGTACCAGTATGACCCAGGGGATAGAGGCGACCATACTGGATGATGCCATCGCCGATATGTTTAACATTGATACCGGCGGCGGCGACGATCCCTTGCCCAACACCATCCCGGATATCAACAGCGACGGCATTATAGGCACCTTTGACCTGGCCGCCTATTTCCTCTCTATCAGTAACATCACCGAGATTTTCAACGCAGATTTTCCGGCCGACTTTGCCGCAGATTACTTTCCAGATCATCCGACGGAAATTGACTTATCTAACGAAGATGAGCGCAACGAGGCCATCGAAAATGGTTGGACGGGTATCAATCGACTGGTTTTCTCCTTTGTGGCCATTCCCACCGCTATCAGCGAGCATCTACTCTGGTTGGTGCTAACCGTGGCCGCTGTCCTGCTTTACATTGGTTTTCCTATTGCCGCCATGCTCTCCTTTTTTGTCTATACAGATGCGCTGTTTACGGCCTATGTGCGCCAGTTCATCAAGCTGTGCATCGAGACATTCATCAGCGTCATCATGGTCTCCTTCGTCATTGGTTTGGTCGCCGCCGCCTCCCAGGCCAGTATCGGTCTGTACATTGGCACCAGCTTCATCGGTACCATCATCCTCATCTGGCGTATCAAAGGCGCCCTGAAACTCTCAACGGCTGCCTTTGATATGTTTGGCGGCGGCACTCTCACTGGTGGAGCGACGGCCAAAGATTTACGGCAGACAGCCACCACGGCCGTCACAGCTGGAGCCGCGGCTATAACTGGCGGCACGGCGCTGGCGGCGGCCGGGATTATGGCAGCTGACAACAAACTAGGTGAAAAGGTGGGGATGGGTGAGCATACATTGATGGGATTTGACAGGGCCAAAGTCGAAGCCCGCAGCCAACAACTCATGTCGCTGGCCGGCTATGCGGCTGGTCGCATGCAACCAGTGCGCAATACCATTGAAACCGTCCATGAAGGACGCACTTTTCTACGGGCCATGCGGGATGGCGGTCCCCAGGCCCAGACACCCGACACCTTAGACTATCTACGGGCCGGCTCGACGATGTCCAAATTCGGCTCCAGCCCCTGGCTGGCGATGCGTACCTCACCGGCGTTGCGGCAGGCGTTTGACAACATCGGTGGCAACGCTCGCTATCCCTACTATACGGAAGATGGAGCTCCAGTTGGGGTCCCATCTGGGGGCGCCAGCAACGGGTCGATGGATAGCCAGTTAGCGGCCGTTCTACAGCAGCTGACGGGCGTCTTACAAGGTTTCCAGGCAGGTGGACAGCAGAATGGTTCGGCCGCTAATGGCGCAGCCGGCCCCTCCTCGCCACCGCCAGATGGCAGCGATAGCCCTGACAGGGGGAGTGTTGCCGGACCGGCAAGTGCTGAGCGGGTAACAACTGCCGCTAGCCAGGAGACGGAATCTGGCCCGGTAGATGTCAACGTTGTCAGCAGTGGGCCGGACCTGGATGGTGACTTGCAGGAAGATCGGTTCGAGGGGCAGGTTGTCTTACAGCCTCAGACAGTAGCCCGAACCGAGGGCTTGGTGCAGGCAGTTGGCCATCTGCAAGATCCGGCTTCTCTGCCCGGTCAGGACAGTCACCAGGCCCTTGTCGCCTACACCGGCAAAGGGAATGCCGATACGCTGCAGCAGGCAGTGAGCCAACACGGGCCAGAATCGGTCCAGGTCGCCACCCAGGCCACAGTTGATGTGGTTAACAACTACACCCAACAAGGACTGGACGCTGAAGCTGTCTTGCGGTCTTTCCAAAGTGGGGAAGGGTTTACGGCCGTGCGCGACCGGATCGAAGGGGACACGCCGCTGTCAGACACGCAACTGACGGCCGTGGCCGACATGGTCACGATGCCCCGGCGCGAGGTTACCCCAGAGGAATTGACACAAACGATTGCCACGGCCGTGGGTAGTGGTGGTAGTGATCTCCAGGCGGCAGCCTCCCTCGGTGCTGCCTCTCACTTTGGCCAGCACACCCGGGCGGTGCGCGGGACCATTAAAGGCGCGCAAGAGATGGGCTTGACCCAGGCCCAGACTGCCCAGGCCCTGAACGAGATTCGCAGCGGCCTGGTGGCCCAGGTACAGACGCGATTAGCAGATGCCGGCCACCAGCAAACAACCATTAACAACTTCATTGCCGATGCCAGCATGCTGCCGGCAGAGAGATTTCCTATCGCCCAATCTACAGCCCCCCGCAGCGGGCCAGAAGAGGCTTAACCATGAGACACAATCTTTTCATTTTGGCGCTGATAACAACCTTTGTTTTATGCTTCATCACTATCTCTGACGGTGTGGCGCAAACTGAACCGAATCCCACGCCCATCGTCATTGACCTGACAGCTTCTCCTCCTCCTTCGCCGACACCGGACGGTGGGGTGACATTTACGCCCCCACCGCCTGGTTCGGTCACGCCTGACCGGTTTGAGGTCAATGATACGGCCGCAACAGCCACCGGGATTGGCTTCCAGCCGGAACCAGACCTGAGCCTGACGGCAGGTGATGTGGACTATTTCACCCTTTTTGTCAAAGCGGGCCAGCTGGTTGTTATCTCGACGGCCGTTTACGATGGTCTGGATACGGAAATCTTTGTCTATTGGGCGGGGTCTGAGCTCGCTTACAACGATGACCGCAGCGGCGCTGACCTGGGCTCGCTGGTGACTTTCCAGGCGCCTGGCGATGGCTGGGTTTACTTGTTAGTGCAGCCTGTCTCACCCCTGTCCGGCCGCTATGACCTGACGGCCATGCTGGCCGAGCCGACGCCAACAAATACATCCCTGCCGACCGTGACACCATCACCAACGATGACACCATTGCCAACGATGGTCCCATTGCCGACAGCGACCCCTGTCATCCCCCCGGACAGCGCCGAACCGAACAACACCCAAGAGACAGCCTATCCCATCGTGCCGGACACCAGTTATGCGCTTTCGATGGGGGAGGGGGATATTGATTTCTTCACCTTCATCGCCAAAGCAGGCAACCAGTATGCCTGTGAGACTGTCACCCAGGAGATAGATACGCTGCTGACTATCCTGGTCGCCGGCGCTGCCCTGACCGGGAATGATGACCGTACATCTCAGCGTATTGACTCCTACGTGACCTGGCAGGTGGAGATGGAGCAGGCCATCACCATCGAAGTCCAGGCCCGGGGTGGCTCTACCGGCGCCTACACCCTGACCTGCTCCTCTGTCGTCCCCGCGCCGGTTGCAGGCCCGATGCCACCGGTACCTATCATGGTGACACCGATCCTGTCAGAAACGGCTCCCATTTCAGCGACAGAGACGATTTCCGAAACCAATTTGCCCGCTGGTGCCGTGTCCTTGACGGTACGGCCGTTGGGTCCGGAAATCCCGCCACAGCCACCGGTGCAGCAGATACGGCTCATCGTCTATTACGACAGCAACAACGACCAGAATCCCAGTCCGGGGGAAGGCATCCCCCACGTCAGCGTCCTGGCCGTCGATACCCACGGACAACGTATTGCCCGGGTCTTCACCGACCTGCAGGGAGAAGCGATTTTCAATACGACGGCCGACAACATTGATCGGCTGGTGGTGCCCTTTGTCTCGGCCTGGTCGGTTCGGGTGCAGCCGGGCCAGCCGGAGAGTTTGGGCTTACCCGCCGTGCGCATCCCCGTATTTTTACCGGCAGCCAGTGGTGAGTAAAGGAGACAAAGATGCAACACGTGTCCAACCTGACAGAAGAACAACTTCAGGCAGAACTGAAGAAAATCCCGGATGAGTACCAGACCATCTTTGGCGAAACAATTGAACGTGAGATCCGGGAAGGGGGTCACAATGATACGGATGCCGATCGCCTGGCCTACCTGCGCCGCCGCCATGACGACATGCAAAAGGGAGCCTACATCCGGCCCGATGGTAAATCTGCCCTGATTACGGCCACCGATCCCGATGACCTGTACAGTGACGGCGGTGTGGATGGCCTGGCCGCCGACAGCGACGAAGCCGAAAGGCAGGCCCAGCGCCGGCAGAATCTGTTGAAGCTAGGCGGGCTCCTGGCCGTGGGCCTGGCTTTCGCTCTCTTCATCACCTTCAGCGCCCGCAGTCGTGCTCAAGCCCAGATGCCGGCAGAAGGGGAAACAACAGCGACACCGGACGGGGTAACCGCCGCTGCGGCGACAGAAGCCACAGCCACGCCGGCACCCACACTACCAGAGCTGGCCGCTGCCGGTTCCTCTCTGGAGACAATTGGTTCCTTGGGAGCTGCTCTGCAATTGGGACGGCCGGGGGCCATCGAGCTGCATTTCGGGCAAACTGAAGAAGTGGTGGCACTGGCGGTGGATCCAGCCCGTGTCTCCCCGCAGGGGGAGCTGCCCTTCAATGAGGCTGCCATGACCTCTGACCAACCCCTGGCCGTCTGGGTGCATGGCGCCGTTCTGAATTACGCTATGGGGATTCCGGATGCGCTGGCGCAAAATTTGCACAGTGGCGATCGGATTATCCTTAGCACCGATACCGGTCACACCCTGCAATTTGTGGTGACAGAGACTTTTACCGGCAACGTTTATGATTCTGCCCGCTACCTGTCTCAGGACCGGATTGGGATGACTTTATTTTCCCTGCCGGCGCCGGCTGAGAACGCGGTGCGTTTTGCCCTGGCCAATTATGACACGGCTACGGAAGATGAACAGACCTTTAGCCAGCCCTTGCTGGGCGAGCAATTTCAGTTGACATCAGACATCCAACTGGCTGCGGTCGACATTACCTATCACCATACGGCCGACGGCCTGGTCACCATCCAGGTCAGCGGTGAGATTACGCAGCGTGTTGGCAGTCTGGACCACATCATGCTCTCCCTCTCCTCGGCGGCTGAACAAACTCAAAGTACGAATCTGAATCACCTGCACGGCCACTGGTCGGCCGAATTCCTGGTAACGGATTCGTTTTTGGGTGCGGATGTTTTTGCCCAATTCCGCGCCATACCCGCCAGTGAGCTGCAGACAGTCCACCTGGGTTTTCTACCCGCTCTGCAAGCACAGCTTCAGATCTCACCGGCGCAGGCTTACTGGCAGCCGGAGACCGGGCAAGCTGTTCTGACACTGCAAGTAGTTAACACCGGCCCGGCCGTTGTCCGGCTCGACCCATCATTTTTTACCCTTAAAGGAGGTGATGCCCAACTAGCAGAGATTTATTTTCAGCCAATCTTACCCATTTTATTGGAAGGCCAGGCAGAGATTCCCCTGGAACTCTCTTTCCTGGTCCCGGATGAGGCCTTCAGCCGTCGTGGTGAGGCCTTCATCCTGACGACCGGGGATGGCCGTTGGGAGATAGCGGTCATCCCCGCCACGACCCGTTGATAAGCACTTAGAACAAGGAGGCTATACCAAATGTTACCGTTCAAAACTGATGAGAAAACAGATCGTGTTTCTCGACTGACCTTCAAATCCAATCTTTCTGGCAAACGGCTTGTTTTTCGCCTGCTACCCCTGCTGTTGATGTTATTTGTCCTGGCGGGCTGTGATGCCGATAACCCGGTTATCGCACCCGAAATCTGTGATGCCTACGAAGATGCCCTGTACACGATTCAGATCATTGGCGGCGCGGCCGTCGTCGTTGGCCTGGCGCTGTTGGCGTTTAAGAAATCCCTGGCCAGCATCTTCCCTTCTCAGGGAGCCCAGACCGGTGCCATTGCCATGACGGTGGGGATGGGTGTCTTTCTCCTCACCTTCTCCAGCGAGTGGGGCACAACCCTGCTGTCTATCTTCGGCCTGCCGGATATGTACACGCTCTGCGGGCTGGGGTAAGCGATCTCAAATTTCCCCATGGATGGCACGAAGGGCCGGGAAACTTCATGCCTAATCATTGTGAGACCCTCATATTATGAGGCCCTCATATTATAAGACCCTCACTGCGCGAGGTGCTCACTTTGTGTCATCCATGAGGATGTGGACGGAATCACATGCTGACAATCAAACAGTACAAAACAGAGTTTGTGACACAGGCGGAGGCCACCATTCTACCTCGGGTTACCATGACCCAGTTTATGATGGTCATTGTTTGCGCCGTCATTTTCTTTGGTGGCTTGCATATCCCCATGTGGCTCAGCCCGCTACCCCTTATCCTCGGCTACCTGGCCGGCTACCGTCACAACGGGGAACTGGTTGTGAAGCGCGTACGTGCCTATGTATCCATCTTCCTGCACCAACAAACAGGGCGACCACGTCGGGTGAATCTGCAATCCCATTGGGATAGTCATGAGGTGCGAACCTTGCGCCAGGCAGACAAATAAGACCCTTTAGGAGCAGAGGATAGCTATGCAACTATTTCAGGTATCGTTACCCAATTTTGACCAACTCAGCCAGTTGGACCAGGAGTCCATTATCAACAATATGAACTCCCTCTTTCATGGCCCCATCCAGCACTGCCGTTTCATTACCTTTATCACGCCGGCTAACCTGAGCTATCTGGAGCGGGAGCGACGCCGGCTGGCGCTCAGTGTGCCGGACGAATGGCGGCGCCGTGGTTTGATGGAAGAGGTCAGACTCATTGACCAGGTCAGCAGCGGCGAACAAATGCGCCATGCCCGGCATTACTTCATTGACTTCGACGATACGATTAGCGCCAGTGATCTGGCCTACTGGCGCGTCAGGGCTACCAGCCAGAACAAGTTGAGATTGCCCATAGACGGGGATTACATCGAAGCTCCGGATCACATGATACCGATCCTTGATGGGGCCAAGGGGAAGACAGAGGTGGACAACAGCCGCTACAAGTACGCCGTCATCGCCTCTTATGCCTTACGCGGCGGCTGGGATTGGCATCACCCGCTGGTGCAGTTCATTATGGATGCCACCGGCCCCATGATTCTCTGCCTTGATGCCCGGAAGATTCACCCGGAACGGGTGGCGGCTTCAGTCGAGTTTTGGGAGGGGATGCGGCTCAACGGTCATGACCGGTCCGCACAAATACGACGAACCGAATCCCTGGAAGCCCAGGAGAGGCAGCGGGATGAATCTCTGTTCCACCTGCGGGTTCTATTCATGCTCCTGGACAAAAATTCAAAAAATCTACTGAGCCGGGTCAAGAGCTTGCGCCGGCTTTGTACAGCATCTATGAATGTGGATCCTCTGCGTGGCTACCAGCGAGCCGCCGCTGCCATGTTCGGCCCCCACAAAAACCCGGGTGGGCTGCCGGCCGGACATTACAATACGCCCAGCACCACCCTGGCCGCTTGCTCCGGTTTATGGGCCATCGGCCGGGAACAGGAAACAGAGGGACTGTATGTCGGTATCTCTCAGGGGGAAGTGGCCAAACATTTTCATTTCCTTAATTGGCAAGGGAATGACCCGTTCCACGCTATCGGCCTGGGGCTAACCGGACGGGGCAAGACTATCTTCTTCCAATCATTCGCCTGGCGCATGGCCGAACAGGGCATTCAAAGCATCTTTTTGGAACCGCAAGGCCATTCGCGTCGCTTGTTGGATTTAGCCGGTGGTCGCTGCGTATCTTACAACCGTATCTCCTATGACACGACCCGGATTAACATCCTGGATGTGGTGTATGAGAATGCATCTGAGCAGTTAGACCACGTTATTACCTTACTATCTCTGCTCTTGGATCCCCTGGGCCAGCAGCCGCGCACGTTCACCAACGCAGAGATAGCGGCGCTGCGTAAAGCCTTGTTAATGACTTACGATCGGTATGACTGGGAGGAGGAGCTCCTGGTGGATCACACGCTCACACCGACCCTGGAAACCCTATGCGCCAAGCTGCACCAGGTTGCCTGCGGACAAGAGGTCGTTCTCCTCACCAATGGGCCGGCTCAAACGGCCGCTGCCATCGGCAGCCGCAGTGTGGCCACGGCTGCGGCTATCCTGGCCGAAGAGATTGCCAGTCTGTACGTCTTCGGTGATTATGCCGACGTTTTCAATGTGCCTTCCAATACCGACTTGACGTTGAGAGAAGAGCTGGTGCTGTTTGATTTCAAACAAGTGCCAGAAGTGCGCCGCAGCCTCTTTTATTACGCCATTCTGGCGGGGATTAATTTGCAGGTGCGTCGCCACCCCCGTAAACGGGCCATTATCGTTGATGAAATCCATTACATGGCCCAGAACTCAAAGCTGATGAAATTTCTAGCCGGCATGGTCAAAACGGTGCGCACCTATGGCGCGGCCATCATGATGATAGACCAGGACCTGGAGGCCTTCATCGGTGTCGAAGGTGCCCAGGCCGAATCCATGGCTGCTGGTCTAGATGTGGCCGCCGGACAATTTATCCTCAACAACATTACCTGGCTCATTGCCTTTGGTTTAACCCGCGATGCCGCCCTGCGCCTGATGAAACATTACCCGGATGAGATTTTGCCCAGCCATGTGCAGTTTCTGACCAAAATGGGCCGGGAAAAGGATTTGGGCAAGGGGATGGCCGTCATCCGTGCCGACAGCAAGGCGGACATGATTTACGCCCAATGCCGCCCCATGGAAGAACGGGCCCTATTCGGGAGTTAGTTGAATGCTTTTATGCCTGGCTTGTCCGGGACTGGAGACTCTATGAATGCAGACACCGTTGTGAACCGATTTCGTAAGCGCGAAAAAGACACCTTAGCTGATGAGATACGGCTGAATTATTGGTCGCAGGTCCTGATTACCCACCTGATTCACATTGAAGAGCGTCGCTTACAGGATAGCGATGTTGCCGTTGAAGCAGACCAGGACCCATTCTGGGAAATAATGAGTTAGAGAATCTTTCCCGATGATATGAGCTATAACCATGATTAAAAGACTGTTCTCTAATGACAAGCAAGCCCGCCTTGTCTGGGACGAGCAGGCGGTTTGGTATCGACTACGGTACACCGACCCTACGGCTGTGTGTAAATGCCTCCAGTGGCTCTCCACGGCCCAAAAAGTAGGTCGGGTAGCCTTGTGGCAGCAGGTGCTGCCCGAAATAACCAGGCTGTACATCGGTATCCCGCCCAATGGCAAGGCTGTGCTGCACCGCATGGCGGAAGATTATCACTTTTCTCTCCAACCGATTTTGCCACAAGTGTCCCTCCCGCCGGCGGCCAAAATGCTTCCGTTAACAGAAGCAGATTTGCCCTGGGAGACTTCTTTCGTGGCCCACATTGTCGACGGCCGGCCGTTTGTGGTGCTATTGGAGAACAGCAACCAAAAAGGTGCCTACCTCCCAGTGTTGCCTGGTAAGAAACAGCTTCTACCAGTTCCAGACTGGACAGTACCAGCACCACGTCGAGGTACCAGCAGGCAACCTGTTTGGCCGCAGGTCAATGGCGCCCATTCAAACCTGGCTGCGACCGGTCCGGAGCCTCAGAAATGGCTGTTAGGTCGGGATGCACAAGGGTGGCCGTTACAGACAGGCGGTTGCCTTAATCTATATGGCGATGATGGCGAAGCCGCGGCCTGGTTGGCTCATATGGCCGGCCAACTTATCCGACTTAATCCCGGTAACCTCATCATTATTGATGGCAGTGGTAACCTGGTGCCCCAACTTAAGCGCACCCCGAGTATCTTGCGCCTCATCGGTGTCAAGCTCCATTACATGGATATGGACAATACGCTTATCGCCACCGGCTTCAACCCCTTAGCGTCTGTGCCTGGTGAGAGCGAAACCCAAACAGTTCAGCGCTGGCAGCATTGGTTTAGTGACATGGGCGTTCATCGCAGCAACCTGCCCACCCTGGCGCAAGCATTTGCTGAGGGTATCCGTGAGATGAGCGATCTGCGCCGGTGGTTAGATGAACCAGGTCAGCAGATTCGCCAGGAAGTGATTGCCTCGCTTATCCGCTGCCTGGAACTATTTTTGGAGACGCGAGCGATTCGCGAATGGATGGACTGGCCGGACAACCCCTTCCGCCTCCTGCCGGATGGGGCTTTGTTGTTTGCCTGCAGGTGCGATAGCTGGGCCCGGCTGCAATTGCTCAATGCCATCTTGCTTGGCGCTTTACACAGCCCCGATGCGCGCCTTATCTTGCATGGCATCCCCTGGCGCCAACTACCTGTCTACCGGCTGACCCAGAAAACGGATGGGGCCATCGTAACCAGTAACGGGCCTCTTTTTACAGAGGGAAAGGTAATTCTTGCCCGTTGTCACAAAGTGGCAGCAGCCGCTTTGTTGGCGGAACGTTTCTTTCCCGACAACGCACAAATGGGTGAGAACCTGCATCTGCTGCAGCGCGGCGAAAGTGTTGTTATCAGTGACGGGGAACCCATTTATACCACATGGAACAATTCGATATGACAGGGACAGGCCATTTATTGACCAGTGGCTCTCTGGCCACGGCCATTCTTTACAGTGCTGGGATACGTGACAGTCACCATTTCCTGCCGGCCCTGGCAGTTGCCTTAGGGGCAGCCTTGCTGCCTGATTTAGATACCGGCACATCAACCATAAAGGGGTTGCTGGTAGGCAGAGAGAAAAGGATACAAACGGATGGTCCGGTGCTAATAAATACTGGCCATAATCTTGAGCAGCTTGTTTTTCGGATCATGGAATGGGCGGCACGTCTTAGCTTTTGTCTCGGTCTGTGGCTTATCCAGGCTGTGACATCTCATCGCGGCGCCCTGCATTCTGCTGTCATTATGGTGGGGTTAACGGCCGTCGTCGCCCTATTGTCAAGGTCAATAACGATCTCCCTGGCCTTTGGGTGCGGGTACGCCATGCACATCCTGGCCGATATGACGACCAGGCGAGGGGTGCTTTTGTGGTGGCCACTGTCACATCGATATTTTCACCTGTTGCCCCAGAAGTGGCGCATACGGTCTGAACGCAACCTGGCGCTGGCTGAATTACAAATCATCTTGTTTTTCACCGGCCTGGCATCTTTGGCCTTCTTTTTACCTGCCCGCTGGTTTGTTGTCTGCCTGGCGACCGTTATTGTCGGGATGCATCTCCTGACGTTATGGGCCGATAGGCGGTTACAGAAAAAGGTACCGTGATGATGATCTGGTCATTAACCATTCCCCTCCTGGTTGTCATACTGAACTACCGTCATAAAACAAAACCTGGGCGACCGTCCATTCTTATTGATAGTGGCCGCGGCTACGTTCGCAGCCGGCCGTTTCGCAGCAGCCGGTTTAGACAACCGCAACAAACGTAAGGCACACAAGATGAGGACTTATACGCTGACGATTTCTCTAAAAGCGAACCAGCATAACCTGTTTGCCGATGGGCAGCTTGTTTACAACGAAGAGGGATTACTCTGCCTGGGTTGCCGGCTGTTGTGGGTCTGTTGGACCTGGCGGCACAGTTTGGCCGCTGTTCATATCCAGCGAACTATGCCGGAAACTGAGGCCGAAGATGCCCGGATTCCTGACTGGGTACTCAGGCCGCTACCTAAGGATTTTTAACACGATTTTCTAAAGGAACCCGTGCCCATGCGCCACCATAAGCTTCACCGTTCCCTTCTCATTGCTCTCATCCTTGTTTTTCTGACTAATACCGGCCTCCTGGTTCTCCATGTCACCGGCCGGATAGACCTGGGTGACCTGCCCCAGGCACGGCTGCCGCTGCTGGCTTTGCTCCTGTCAGGCACGGCCGTGTGGCTGGTGCGACACCGGTATCGGCGCGGGCAAAGGGAGTTAAACCAGGCGGCCAGCCAGCAAGGGGTTCTGCTCCTCCTGGCACCCCATCCTGATGAACCGCTGGCCACTCATGATTTGTACCGGCGCTTTCCCGGACAATACATTCAGCGCCAGGGAGATTGGCCCTGTGCTCATATCGGCCTGGAGCTGGTCGGTGACCCATTTCAGATGCGGTATGGCGTTTTTCTACCTGATCGGCAGCTGCGGCCGGCCGCTGTCAAAGAGATTGCCCATGAATGGCATGGCACCCAAATAGAAGCTGTGCCCATGACGGCCAAGGGTGCAGCGGCAGACCTTGTTCGCGGGGCGGCTGTCCAGGGGCAGGCCAGAATTGTTTGGTGCAGGCTCAAGTTAGAGAAGGATGATGTTTACCCACTGCACATTTTGGACGAGCCGAAGCGTTACGGGTCACGGGCTCGTGACCAGGCCGAAACATTTCTGGCAGCCGTGAACGCCACCACCGCAGGTGTTCAAACGGGTGTGCAAATATTGATCCGGCCGGTGCCGGCATCTGTGGCGGATAGATGGTCGGCCCATGTACGCAAATTGGAAGAAAAACTAAACAACAGGGGTACCCGTTCCCGCCGCAGCGGGGATGGTCTGGCCGTAACCAGCCAATCTTATGGCCCGCAGAATGAGCACCGCCTGCGCCAGGAAATCGGAGATATTGCCCCTCGTTTGGGGGAGGTCAAGTACGAAGTCAGTTTAACTATCTTTGCCGCTGGTGACAGAGCGGGTGAGGAGCTAGAGCGGGAGATGGAGCGGATCGCCCAAAACATCCAGGCCGAGACGCGTGGCCAGTACAACGAACTGGTTATGGCCGAACGCGGCCGTACCTGGACACCGGTACTGGGTCGGCAATTTCCGGAAAAAGGGGGTTTCATTCTCACGGCTGGCGAGTGTGGTCGTCTCTTTCACATACCGGACAGAGAGACGATGTCCCTATACCCTAAATTGCACATTTCAGCGGCCAACGTCAGGGGGCCCGTAGCTGATGTGATTGTGCCTCCGGCCCAGGTACCGGCCCATATCCTGCCGGGCGAAAAACAGGGGCCGCGAGCGCGGGTATACGGGACGTTTGACACGCCCACCGGCGAAACGTTATATGTCGGCCAGCCCCTCTCCGCCACCGTCACCCATAGCCTGGTAACCGGGTCCAATGGCACAGGCAAAAGCGTCGGCGCCGCCAATATTGCCTTGCAGGATTGGTTGGGTGGCAACGCTGTCCTGGTGATCGATCCCCATGGGGCTCTACTGGACGATATTCTGGCCGGTGTGCCGCTTGAGCGCGAAGGAGAGATCCATATCTTGGACATGGAAAGCAAGCAGCCATTCCAGTTTAATATATGCCGGGTGGGGTATGGGCAGGGCATCGAGACAACGGTCGACTATCTGATGGAAGCGATTCGCATTGGGGAGCCTGCCTCTTGGGATAGTGCTGTGGGTATGAAAGAAGTGCTGGAAAATGCGTTCACGGTAGCTTTGTATGGGGACGCGTCTGCTTCCCTGACAGATGTGGCTGGTGTGCTGGATCCGGCGACACGGTTGGGGATGGTAGAAAAAGTGACGGCCGGCACCCCTGAAGCCCAAGAGGCTGTCCATTTTTGGCAAGATGTCTTCCCCCAGTGGAACAAAAATGACCAGAAGCGGGCGCTAACGGCCGCCCAGCGGCGGGTGAAGAAATTCCTCAAATCGCCGGCGCTGCGCCGGACGCTGGCCGGTAGTCACACGACCTTTGACCTGGCTGAGGCGATCCGACGGCGAAAACTCATTCTGGTACCGATGCCCAAGACGCTCGGGGCTGAGACCAAACGTATCTGGAGTGCACTCCTGGTACGGGAGTTTATCTCCGTGATGATGCGGCTGCCGGAAGCAGATAGGAAATACACAACCTTGATTGTCGATGAACTCAAAGACACTATCGGTACGCTGGCTGAATTTGTCAAATCGATTGTGGAGCAGCTGCGCAAGTACGATACGAGCGGCAACTTCTTTACCCAGGCCTTTAACCATTTGCCGGAGGATGTCCTGTTGGTCTTCAAGAATGAATGCCGCACCCAGGTTTGTTTCAACTGTGGGCCGGATAATGCTGCCATCGCCGCTAGTGTGATGGGGGACGGCGTCACTGCCAGAGATATTCAGAAGTTACCGCCGCACCATGCTTTTGTCAAACTGGCGATACCAGGAGCCCAGACATCACCTTGTTTAATCTATATGTTGCCGCCCATCTCACCGCCCAAAACGGCCGTTCCTCCTGGTCATGAGGGGCTAAAGCCACGACCACCACGAAGTATGTTCAAGACCGCGCCGGCGGGGATAAATCCGGCGCATTGGCAGCCGGAAGAATTGCTAGGGTGGTTGGAAACTGGTGCCGAAAACAGCCGGGATGCTATCTTGACGCATTTGAGTACCTTGTCATTGACGGAATTGGAAGCTGTCTGGCAAAAGAAGCGGCAGTTAGACAGGTGGCGACGGGAGCAGCTTGTTAAAAAACCGTGGATCATTCCTGATAAAGTGAAGCGCATCAAAGCGATTTCAGCCGCCACGATTGGCATACCCTGGTGGTTAAGTGACATGGCCTATGCTCAAAAGCGTATCCAGTCCTCCCCTGTGCCTAAGCGTCAGCGAGAAATGGAGCAAACGTATGACTAAAGAAAGAAAACTATCGATGTTGCATGCCGCTCTGGCTTACACGGAGCATGGCATCTCTGTGATTCCCAGCCATCCGCAAACGAAACGGCCGTTTTGGCCGCGGTTACCTAAGGTGGATCACCCGCGCCGGCCAGGGAAAAAGAAAGCGGTGTGGAAACCCTTTCAAACCCGGATTGCCGAACCGGCCATGATACGGTACTGGTTTGGCGATAACTATCCTAATGTGACGGTTGTTTGTGGGCAGGTCAGTGGCGGGTTGGTCGTGTTCGATTTTGATTATGAAGCCGATGTCACCATGCCTGCCTGGTTAAAGGTGATTGGCTCCGCCTTGCGTCCATTATTTCCCATTGGTCGCAGTGGTAAAGGGTACCATGCTTATGTGCGAGTAGCAGGCATGCAGGTGGCGACGGAAAAAGTTGCTTTTAATGAAGAAGGCGAACTCCTTATAGACGTGAAAGCAGAGGGTGGGTTGGTACAGGCGCCGCCGTCGCTGCATCCGTCGGGATGCCGGTATCGCTGGTTGCGCGGGCATCCAGGGCAGATCCCAACGCTTACCCAGGCTGCATTTTGCCGGCTGTTGGCGGTCGCCAGGTCGCTCGATAGGCGGCCGACACAACGGCCGTTAACAGAAGCTGAAGTTGATGTCTGGCGTGTTGTCCAACTGCCGCAGAATGGGGATGGGATTGCCTATCGCTTGAACCGGTATGTTGAGGTTTCCGTTGCCAATGAATGTGCCCGGCTGGCCCATGCTCTCAAGGGGGAGCGTAATGACAGCCTTAATTTGGCTGCTTTCCGGCTAGGCCGTTTTGTCGGAGCTGGTCTGTTGACCACGGACCAGGTGTACCAGGCCTTGTTGCAGGCTTGCCAGGCTAATAACTACCTCCAAGATGATGGTTTAGCGGCGTTCCGACGCACCTACCGCAGCGGCCTGATCAATGGTAGGAAAGTGGGAGCAGCCTTTCTGCCGGAATTGCTGCGTCGGATGAGTACGGAAAAATAGCCGTACCACTCTCTGCTTGTCGATGGGGTGGGGGGTAAAGGGCACACATTGGCTTTGGTGTGCCCGCTGAACCTTAAAAATTGGGATTTTGCTGGTATTATTTGTTGATTTTGTGCAACAGTTGATGTAATAATACAACAATATTCTTGACACAAATTTAAGTTTGTATTAGTATACTTAAGAGTATACTATTTACCATCATCCTCACCAGCTAATTGGTGAAGGTGGCTAGTTGTGTTTAGTTCCCCAGAATTACGCAAGCGGGCTAGAGTCATCAAGATGGTGATTAGTCTACTTGAGAGTAGTCTACTTTGAAGTAGACTGCAGTATTTAACAGTTGGCCCTCTCTTTCTGCCTTTGCCTGCTGGCTTCCCTTTCACTTTATGCAATCAAATACCAACCAAAATGGATAGCCAGACAGAAGAGCTATTAGCATACTCAAAAGTAGTCTATTTGAAAACATGCTAATAGAAGTGATGTCCAAAGGTGAGGCAAGCAGGGAACTCCCAGCAATTGTTGTATTGCCACAACAAACCCGAACAAATGATCGACTAAAGTGTTGACAAAATGCCAGGTATGGATTACTCTACTTGAAAGTAGACTACTTTATTTTATGCTAACGAGGTGTTGTTATGGAATCGGCCTTTATTGGACGTAAAGATGAGTTAGCATTATTGGATCAGTTCTGGCAGTCTGACAAAGCGGCCTTGATCATCTTGTATGGACGCCGTCGCGTGGGCAAGACCCGCTTGTTAACAGAATGGATCCAAGAGCACGAAGACAGCGGTCTTTACTGGATGGCGCCAGCCACCTCGGCTTTGGATCAGCTGCGTTCCTTCTCGCAAGCGCTGATGGATTTTTCCAATCCAGGTGCACCTGTCCCTGAAGATTTTACTTATTCAACCTGGGAATTGGCCCTACATCAGGCCTCTTTAGTGGGGCAGGAGCAGCGGATGGCCCTCTTTATTGATGAGGTGACCTACTTGATGGAAGTGAACAATACCATCGTAGGCACTTTGCAAAAAGCGTGGGATCAGTGGCTGAGTAAATCCAACCTCATTCTGGCTTTGTCAGGCTCCCAACTAGGTTTAATGCAGCGTCAATTCTTATCTTACCAGGCACCGTTGTACGGTCGGGCCAGTGCTCACCTGCAACTGCCGCCCTTGCCTTTTGGGGTGACTGAACAATATTTCCCCAATTACAGTGCGGCCGAACGGGTGGCCATCTACGCTATCTGGGGCGGTATCCCCGCTTACTGGGAGCGTCTCGATAGCACGCTTTCCGTTATCGATAACTTGCAGAATCAGCTGCGGCCGGCCAATGCCTGGATGCTGGATGAACCCCGCACTCTGCTGCAGGACTTTATCACCGATCCCTACAACTATGTGGGTCTCATTCGCGCCATTTCTTATGGTGCCCATACCTTGAGTGATATTAGCAGCCGTTCCGGGTTATCGGGTGGGCCGGCTTCAAAATACCTGAGTGTCCTGCGCGATACCGGCTTTGTGGAGCGGCGGGTGCCCATTATGGAGCGTTCGGCCGATTCACGGCGCGGACGATACTTCGTCACCGATCCCTACCTGCGTTTTTTCTATCGTTTCCTGGCCGCTTTTCAATCTAAATTGGCTCTAGGCAAAATGGAGCAAA
The DNA here is from genome assembly GCA_011525915.1 of Ardenticatenaceae bacterium. GTDB lineage: Bacteria > Chloroflexota > Anaerolineae > Promineifilales > Promineifilaceae > CAADGU01. Next base: position 24,154 of record WYBM01000011.1, read on the forward strand.
CGCTGCGCTCTATAGAACAGGATCTGCCCCAATTTATCGAAGGCAATACCTGGCAGGAGCTGTGCCGAGAATGGGTGCTGCGAGCCAGTGCTCACGATGAGCTGCCGGTAACCATAGAGAAAGTGGGCAGCGAGTGGAAGCGCACCTATGCCCTTGATGTGGTGGGGGTTAGTTATGATGCTCGCTCCCTGGTTGTAGGGAATTGTTTCTGGCAAGAGATGCCGGCTGATATTGATTGCATTCTTGACCTGGTTAAACGAACTGCTTCCATTGTACCAGATGAGGAAGATTGGACAGTTTATTTTGTTGGATTTTCTGCTTTTGGGTGGACGGAACAGGCGCAAGAAGAGGCAGATACGGCCGTTCAGTCTGGCCGAGGTCGGCGGAAATGGCATCCAGCCGGTATACGATTGATAGATTTAGCCCAGCTGGATGCTGATTTGGCACGTTGGTCGGAAGGAGCCTGATACGCTTTGGCTGACGTTTGACAATCTAACTGATGATTCCAGGTAAATGCCTGCACGTATTTGCCTGATATCAAATTGAGGGTGATATAAGCATCCTTAACAACAAAGCCAGGTGTGACCGCACCTAGCTTTGCAAAGTACATAGGTCGCTTGTTGGCACTATTGGGCGGATTTTATTTTGCCATGTCCCTTGGATGGGGAGGGGTATCTTGTATCCCTGTGGCTTGATTTGCTAATGCTTTGGTGTCAGGCTTGCATCTATGTACTGATGAATTTGTTTTCTGGTTTTACCATCCTGGAAAACAAAAGGCCAGACCCTGTGTCTAGCCTTGCTGCATAAAAACTGAACCACACGCTTTTGTGTTTGGGTGTGTGACCGCACACCTGCAAAAGTGCCCCTTAAGTGGGGAGGGGGGATTTGTGCCCATTTGTGGTTCACATACCACCAAATAGGAGGATAGCACAGGTTGATCCCTGTGTCAATGGATTATGCATTCGCATAGATAATTGATGCTGGGGAAAACCCTGTGTCCCGCATGGACGGCTCCAACCCAACGCCATCGTCGCAATTATTAGAGGCTAACCGGACGCTTTACGAATTACGTGTACAAGCCCAGGTGCAGCGCCAGACGGCTAATGTTCAGCATCCAACAGGTAAAAAGCGGTATTCTGGTACAAGTCACAAAGGTGACCATTCACTGAAGACTGATTGCTGTTCATTCATTGCTCATCTGCCAGATCATTTGGGGTGGGGGAGTGAAGTGTTAACGGCCGTTCTACGCCATTGCCATCAGGAATCTGATTATGTGGATAACAGCCAGGATTGGTTGAAGCATCTATTAGACCTGTCCCGAGAAGAGTCGAGGGATACGGCCGTTTCAAGCTCCTCAACGATCAATAACATTCAGAGTACACCCTCTAACAATCAGCAACATCTGGCAGAGAGTCAACAAACCAATAGTTGGGTAAAGCTCTATCCAGATATTGGCCTGGGGATGTTACGCCAGGAGCTGGCTGCACCAGGACGGCTCTGGCTTATGCTACGGTATCTGGATAATGAAGGGAGCGGGTTGCTTCGCATAGACATTTTAGCGCGGCACCTAACAAAGAAATCCTCACCCCTGCGTCTGTGCGGCAAACGGCAACTGCGGAACCTGCTCCAAGCTGGGGAAGGGGTGTATTGGACCCGAGATAAAGAGCACATCTGGCTGCGTTCGGCCGCCAAGGTAGCTTATACGCTGGGTGTGGAACGGCTGACCGGCCGGCCGGTGGCGTTGCCAATAGCAGCGTTGCTGGATGGTATCGGTGCCTTCCGCGCTCACTTGTATGCTGCCTTTCACAGCGGCCGCACGAAGGATACCCCCTATGGTGAACAGGCTATGCCCATTGCCCGCGAGACCATGGAGCAACTTAGTGGGGTGGGGCAGTCCAGCCAGCGGGCGTATGAGGACCGGGTTGGCATCGCCGTACAGGCCAACTTTGCTGTGGGTGAGGTAGCAACGGAGGAGAATCAAGAAAACCGCGCCTGGGTACAAGGCCAGGCGCTATTTGAATTAAAGGACTATCGTGGCCAGCAAGGCAAGAAGGGTAAAACGTATCTGGCCTGGCAGCTGCCCAATACATACCTTGGGCAGCACCGGCACCGTCCACGGGGCCGGCAAAAGCGGATCAATCGCGAACTCAAAGACCTGGTTATGAAAGGGATGCCGGGGAACGTTGGGGGAACGAGTGAGACGCAAAAGCCAGAGAAGGTATATTATCCGAATGGTAAGCTGGCGGCGAAGGCATACGGCCGTGATCCGGAACGAGAATTGTATTGGAAGAGACACCGGACGGGAAACGGCCGTTTTGACCTGTGGCAGCAATTAGGAGGTACGTGACGATGGAGGTTGTTTTTTGTGCCTCCAGGCGGAAAAAAGTTACACCCATTTTAGGGATAAATTCAAGATTCGTTTGTTTGGGTCTTATATGGGGGTATGATCTCTTGATTGCTACGCGAAGGATGACAGGTGGTTACCTGGTACTGTTATGCCTGGTATAGGCGTCAATTCAGGCAGAAAGACCGATCATAATCTGGATACACTCAGGTACAATAGGTATATCTATGATATCTGATGCTAGAAGCCATCCACCATCTTATGGGGTTTTCGTCACAGAATATCTATTTCTGTTAGCAACCCACAACCTCATTCGAGCAGCAACCTTGTGGGCAGATGAATTCGAGGCTGCTCGAATCGCTCTTAAATTCAGCCTGTGCCACACACTGCTTCGTGAGGCTAAGCGGTGGACAGAAGCAACACTCGAGGTAAGAGCACAGATTGCCAACAGTGAGGGATTGCTGTCCCAGTCGCTGGCAGACTGGTCGCATGCGTTACGTTGTCACCAGCGTGCCCTTCAGCTATTTTATGAAACAAACAACCACCATGGTGTAGCACATGCTCTGAACAACTTGGCCCTGGCCTGCCTGGAACAGAGTCGTTATGAGGAAGCATCCAAATACGCTGAAGCCAGTTTGACGCTCTCACGTGAACTAAATGACCATGCCAACGTTGGTCGCGCTGCTGGAAATCTGGCGCTTGCCCTGCGCCATCTGGGTAAGTTGGACGAATCATTGTTATACACGGAAGAAGCCTTGGCCTACTTTCGTCAAATCGGTGATCAGCGTCAAATCGGCCGCACACTAACAAACCTTGGCAATTTATACCGCCGGCGCGGTGAACTAAAAAAAGCACTTGCCTGTTTTCGGGAAGATCTAGCTATTTGCCGGGATCGGGATGATCAGCATGGTGCCGCGCAGACTCTCGTCAACCTGGGATTGACCCTATTCGATCTACAACAATGGCAGGGAGCACACGATGCTTTTACCGAAGCACTGGCAACGTTCCAGGCCCTGGGAGATGGCCTGGGACAACGTCATGTATTCAATAATCTGGGCATGTTGTATGATGTTCAGAAGGATTGGGCACAGTCGCTGACTTATTATGACCTTGCCCTGTCTATATGCCGGGAGGCAGGTGATCGTCGGGGCGAAGCATTGGTTTTAGGTAACATGGCCGAAGCCTGTCAGCATGTTCGGGGACTTGAGCATGGGCAAAACTGTTATGAAACCTCTCTAGCGTTATATGAGCAGGTAGGGGACGAGCGCAGTAGTGTTCGTGTGGCTATTAACCTGTGCCGGTGCCTTGTCAATCGGGCATTTGCTGAACCTGGTCGCCCTGAATTAAGAACCAATGCCCGTAAGACCATCGCCTTATGGCGAGAACGAGTATTAGCATTAAGTTGGACGACTGGACAAGAAGTGTTGCTCGAGTTGGAACATCGCCTTGATGATCAGTAGTCGAGTACAATAGGTTTGAGCCGGGTATGAATATTACAGCTTACTTTCTAGAATATGTGCGTCTGGAGGCGCTCCATAATCCGGAAACGGCCGTTAACCGATGGGCTGCTGAATTTAACCAGGCACGCGCCGCTTTTCGTTACGATGATTGTCAGGTGTTATTGGCTGGTGTGAAATCATTGGGTGAGGGTCTACCGGGCGAGGCTCAAGCTATCATCTGGCACTGTCAGGGTGGTTTGTTGCACCAACTCCAGCAGTGGGAAAGTGCGATTGACCGCTACCAACGAAGTCAGGCGGCGTTTGAGATGGCTGGAAACCAGCTGGGGCAGAGTCAGGTACTAAGTGACCTGGGTAATATCTACCAGGCACTGGGGCAGTGGCAGCGAGCGACACAATGTTATACTGAAGCATTGCCATTAAAACGCCAATTTGCCCGTCCTAGCGATCTAGCCGCTACCATCAACAATCTGGCAGTCAATCAGGCCGATTTGGGTGAATCAGCCACCGCCTTAAAAACACTGGCGGAAGCTCTAGCCCTTTATCAGCAACTGGATAATCAGGAGGGAATCGGACAAGTACTTATCAACCAGGGCAAATGCCTAGCAAAGTTAGGACGACTGGATGAGGCTGAAACAGCCTTCAAAAATGCAGTTCAAACGCTAGAAAATATCAATGCGCGTTGGGATCTCCCTTCAGCCTTAAATGGTTTGGGGAACGTGCATCGCCGTCGGGGAGAGTTGACAACAGCGATGCACGTTTATGAACGTAGTTTGACAATAGCACAAGAGGTGGGAGATATAACCCGGCAAGAGCAGGCAGTCGGCAATATGGGTCTAGTGGAACAGGTACGCGGCCGGTTTGCTGAAGCGCAAGCTTATTACAGCGAAGCATTGACTTTTTGCGAAGAGTTGGGCGATGAGACGGGCATTGCTACCTGGCTAATTAATCTGGGCCTGATTCTGGGCATGCAGCAGCATGAGAAAGAAGCATTGCCCTACTTTGAGCGAGCACTGACGTTGGCGCAACAGGGTGGCAATCGCGCCAGTGAGGGAGCTGCTCTGCTGAACATCGGCAATGTATACCGGAATACTGGTCACTATACTCTGGCTGAAGAACAGTATACGAGGAGTTTAGAGCTTGCGCGCCAGTTGGGTGATGTGCGTCTGGAAGCGCGATTGCTCAGTTGTTTGGGAACGCTGGCGGAAATGCAGGAACGGTTATCATCAGCAGAACCTCTGTTTCAAGATGCGTTGGCGACTTATCAACGGTGTGATGATGCCTATGGCCAGGTAGAAGTACAACTCAAACTGGCAAGCCTATACCTGGATCAATCTCGTTTCGTGGAGGCCAAAACGATTGCTGAGACAGCATTGGCAATGGCACAACAGCATGGCTTTTATGTGCTGGAAATTCGTCTGCTGTGGACGCTGGCCGACATTGCTTTAGCAGTTAAAGATACCTACGCACTCAACTTGTATGCAATAGCAGCCGTACGCGCACTACAAATGGGTGATGAAGTTCGGTTGCAACACACGTTGGATTGGTTGCAACGGCCGTTGCAGGAAGCGATAAATACAGGTGCTAAAGATGTCGCCGCTGGGATACAGGCCAGAATTCTGAGTGTGTGGCAGGATGAGCAGTGGCGGGAAGAAACGGCCGTATTGGTAAAATGGCTAGCTGCCGCTCTGGAGAACGACCCCACATAATGATGTACCCTGAACCGACATCCACCGACTATTTACTGGAACTACTGCACCACCATCTGCAATCAGACTGGTCCGGTGGTTTAACCAACTGGCGCAAACAACTTGGAGACGCACTCGAAACCTGGAACGTGTCCTTGACGCAGCGTCTGTTGGCCGAGTTAGCCCATCAAGAGCTAGATATAGTAGGACAGGCCCACCTACACATGGGGCGGGGGGGCTTGCTGGCGCGACAGGAACAATGGAGTAGGGCGCTGGATAAACTGGAAACGGCCGAAAAGCTGTTTGCGCAGACAGACGACGTTGTGGGGCATTGTTGGGTGTTGCTGACCCAGGGTAATCTTTACAGTAATCAAGGGAATTGGGGAAAGGCACTGATTGCCTACCAGCGGGCAGCGGCTTTGTTTCAAGAGCAAGGAGATGCCTACAGTGAGGCCCAGACGCTGGTCAACATGGGCGCCGCTTACTACGCTCAATCACGCTGGGGTGAGGCGCTACAGGCATACCGCCAAAGCTTGCACACCTTTCTTGACGTGGGCGACATCCAGTCAGCAGCTATGTGCCTTAACGGGCTGGGCGACATCCTGACCGATTTGGGCAATTACGAAGAGGCCATTGAATGTTACCAGGCCAGCCTGGAAATTTTCACTGAGGCCGGTCACATTGACGGGCAGGTGGCCACATTGAACAATTTGGGTCGAACACATGATTATGCCGCCCGTTCAGAAGAGGCCCTGGCCTGCTACCAAGAAAGCCTTGGACTGGCCCAACAACAAGGTGATTTACGCAGCCAGGCTATTGCCCTGGACAATCTAGGGGTCACACTGCAAAGTCTGGGACGTCACGATGAGGCACTGATCGCCCACGAGCAAAGCCTGTCCATCTACCGTCAATTGGGCGACCAGCATAGCGCCAGTGCTACACTAAATCATCTGGGGATGGTTGAGCGAAGCCAGAGACTGTTTGCAGCAGCCGAGTTGCATTTTGAGGAAGCGCTGACCATCAAACGGAAAATCGACGACCGGCGTGGTCTGGCCAGCGTCTTGATCAACCTTACCCTGTTGCGTATCAGTCAAGATAGATGGGAAGAAGTCAAATCGCTGACTGAAGAGGCGGCTATGCTGGCCGAGGAGACGCAGGCTGACGAACCGCTGGCAACGGCCCATATGTTGCTAGGTCTGATAAGTCATGTGCAAGAGCGTGACTTTAGGGCGGCGGCTAACCATTACGCCCAAGCTGTCGTGCTGGCCTGGGAATACAACGCCGTTACCGGGCAGCGAATCAATCGTGCTATCGTGCGTCATCTGAAAGATCTGGTGCAACATGGTAAGATAAAAGAGGCTCGTGTTATATGCGCCCACATTTTACAAAACGGCCGTCAGCGCCTTGGTGACGACTACCCCAGTGCGTTGGAGGATTTTGAATCACTTTGGAGCGCATGATTTGCCAATGAGTATTCTCATATCTGACATAGCGACCAGAGGATGAAGAATTGTTCTAGTTGGCAGAAGCAGTTATGGGGAAACTAGACGAAAAAATTACTTATCAGCTCGAATATCTGCACCAGGTACTCGCATCAAGTGATAGGGGTATTCAGGTTTGGCTTGATCATTTCGATGATGCTTTGAATTCCTCTCGTTTTGACGACTGCGAGCAGATGTTACTTGTAGCTCGACGTAGCTATCGATTTAGTTCTTCGCCAGTAACCCGCTCGGTGGTGATCCATAATAAAGGCTTACTCCGACTTTTCCAAGGCTATTTGGAGGAAGCTGAACAGCATTTTATAGAAGCCTTAACACAATATCGTGAGGCTGGAGACTATCATAATGAAGCCCAAATTCTAACGAATTTAGGCGAAGTTCATCGTCTTCGTAACCAATGGCAAGCAGCTATTCAATTCTATAAAGCCAGTGAGCAAATCCATCTAGAAAAACTGGATAATCCACGAGGACTAGCACAAGTAAAAAACAACCTCGGTTTAGCCTTGATGAGCCTGGGTCATTGGCTGGAAGCGGAACAAGTTTTTGAACAAGCCCTTACCTTATTTCGAAAATTAGATGATAAGGTAGAAATCGTCCGGTCGCTGAATAATCTGGGGCGACTTTGCCGCGAACAAGGTAAGCTGGAACGCGCCTTGGAATATTTCCAAGAAGCATTGAACAGATGTCGAAATTTGAATGACGAGTATAGTCAGGTTAGTGTACTTAATAACTTGGGGGCTTTGTATCGTCGGCAAAACCAATGGGCGCAGTCGAAAAAATGTTACCAGTCGGCCCTTGAGCTTGCCTGGAAGACAGGAGATCATGCCAGTGTGGCCCACATATTTAATAACCTGGGTGAATTGGAGCGTCTTGCTGGCCATTTCGATGCAGCATTGGAATTCTATGAACGCAGCCTGGAGATGGGTCGGGCGTTAGATGATCAGTCTATTGTTGCTGTCACAATGGGGAATATAGGCTTGGTTGCGGCTGGTAAAAGTCAGTGGACTGATGCTATTGAATGGTACCAACAAAGCCTGAGACGGAGAAGGATTTTGGAAGACCGAGAAGGTCAGGCAGTCACATTGAATAACTTGGGTGTAGCACAGGAGCATATTGGATTTCTAGCAGAAGCCTTGTCATCCTACAAGACTGCCGTAGCCTTGTTTAAAGAAGTCGGAAACAATATTGACGCGGCCGCTGTTTTAATCAATATGAGTCAGCCTCCTATAGGGCAAGAAATACCGTTGGCTGAACGTCAGGCATATTTAGAGGAGGCATTAATGTTACTAGATGAGACAGAAGCTGAGGAACGCAAAACGTTAGCAGCTCGGCTGCTGGCAGATCTGAATCTTGAACAGAAATCGGATTAATGGCTGATAACCCTCCGACGGAATCCTTGCACAGGAAAGCAGAATTAACTGCAACATCGTTGCTGGATGCCATCTATTCAGTCTGGGTCTTGAACCTGGTAGGGACTAGGAGAATCGGCCGTTTCCTGCAACATCGTCACAAATTCCGGTTGTTGCTGGTACAGCACTTTGTCGGTCCAGACATCCAAAAGTACCGTACAAAAAGCCCTTACTTCCTCAACCTGATGCTGTTGCCGTAGACGTTGTAGGTGGCTTTGAATGTGTTGTGTGATTTGCAGCAGTGTTTGGGGATTATGACGAGCGGCATATTGACAAGCCTGGGCAAACCAGCCGTAAGCCTGTGTTATTGTCTCTTGCTGCATGAGACCAACGTCGCCATGCAGGGTGCTTAGGACTGCCAGCAAGTCCTGATATCCTTGCGCTTCCGCCATTTCCCAGGCGCGAGCCAAGTAGGGCTCGGCTTCGGCCAATTGTAAATGCTGGGCATACATAGAAGCAATGTTAATCAGTGTCATCACTTCGCGATGCAGATGGCCGATCGCACGAGCGACTCTGGCACCTTCTTCATAATAACGAACCGCCTGTTCAATATGGCCACGATGTGCCGCCAGTGCGCCCATGTTATTATAAGCCCGAGCCTCCCCATAGCGGTCATCCAACTCCCGACTGAGTGCTAGACTATTTTGATAGCACGTTTCCGCCAGGTCGAGTTCGCCTATATCAGCATAGGCCGCCCCCATATTGCTAAGCGACAGCGCTTGGTTGTGACGATCCCCTAACTGTTGCGCTAGCATTGCACTGCGACGATAGCAAGCAACTGCGCTTTCAAATCGGCTGTGCTCCATGTAGATGGCTCCCAGGTTATTTTGGGTTGTGATTTCGCTGATGGTGCTTTCTATCTCCTGGCAGACGGTTATAGCCCAGTCAAAACAATGGGTCGCTTTCTCCAACTCATTGCGTTTGCTGTAAAGTTGTCCCAGGTTGTTTAGAATACGAATGCCGCGTTCTGAGTAAGCCTCTCCCATGTCGTCTAGTAAGTCAACACAATGGAGGTAATGCTGGTCGGCCGTTTCCAAATCGCCCAGGTTCTCATAGGCCGTGCCGAGGTTGTTGTAAATGGAAGCCAAATCGGCCGGATCTTTATTCTGTTCCAGCAAAGGCACAGCACGCTGATAATATTCGGCCGCTTCGCGCCAGTGCCCTTTTTCATATGCCATGCTGCCCAGGTTCGCGTACACATGACCCTGACTGGCGCTATCGCCCTGAGATTCATAAAGAACTAGGGCATCGTGATAACAATCATCAGCCTCTTGATACCGTCGTTGTTCTTGTAAGGCCAGCGCATAATCATTAAGTACTCCGGCTTGGCTGGCTGGTTGGTCGATCTCGTGATAGATAGATAATGCCCGCTTGTAGGCAACGTTGACTTCTTCCCACCTCCCCTGCTGGCGGTACAGATCACCGGCTGCGTGATGTACCTGAGCTATAGCACCAGGTGATAAACGGACGCTTTTGATAAAGCGAAGCAATTGCTGACATTCATTAAACCGACCTGCTTCCTGGTAGATATCCATGAGCGCCAGCCAATAACTTAATCCCTCTTCCTCTTTACCAAGCAGATCAAGTTGACTATAAAGGTATTCAATATCAAAGACGATCTCATCTTCTTCAATCATTCTGCTCTGTTATTTCTCAACTCGTTCTCAAACAATAGCCGTTACAAAATGTCGGGATATATTGTGTTACATCGAACCTGAAGATGATTGTTTCAGTAGCCTTGTCGTAACGACTGCCTCATCGACAATGGCCGCGTTTTGACCGTCACCTATATCGCGGAAAACAGCTACACTCTTTTCAAAGCAGCCCAGAGCTTCATCTACTGCACCCTGCTGTTGGTGTAGTAATCCCAGGTTAAAAAGCACTTGTGCTTGACCGTGCCGGTTGTCTGTCCGCTGATGTTTTGCCAGACTTTCGTCGTAACATTGCTTCGCCAGCGTTTTTTTTCCTTCGTTATAATATAGCAACCCCAGACAGTTGAGGATGCTTGCCTCGCCATCCAGGTCGCGCAGATCACGGCACAAGGCCAATGCTTCTTCATAACAACTGTGTGCCATATTTATCCTGTTGTGCTGTCGATACACTGTGCCCAGGTTGGCCAGGGTGTGGGCTGTGCCACCTAAATCGCTCAGAGCCCATTTGACCTCCAGGCTGCGTTCAAAATATATCGTAGCCTGTTCCAAATCCCCTCGATACCAATAAGTAATGCCCAGGTCATTGGAAGCGGCCGCAATACCTTGTCTGTCTTCCTCTGTTTCAAAATACCGTAAGGCTTCGCCCAGGCAAGCAATAGCATCCTCCATCTCCCCTAAATGTTGGTAAACATTGCCCAAATTAACGAGCGTTTGAGCTGCACCTCGCTTATCGTTCATCTCTTGACACAAAGTCAGGTCGGCCTGAAGGGTGTCTCGCGCCTTCGACCATTGCCCCCAATCCTTATAGAGCCTACCCAGGTTATTGAGAGCCACGCTTATCGTCGACCGGTGATTGCGCTTACGAGCAATTGTCAGGCATTCCTGGAAACACGTTTCGGCCGTAGACCATTGACCCAGATGGTGGTAAGCATTGCCCAGATTTGGTAACACGGTCATCCGACCGGCCTCATTATCTTGTTCGTCAAAAAGCACCAACGCTCGCTGGTAGCAGCGAGTAGCCTGCTTCCATTGCCCCTGCTGGGCGTATACAAGTCCTTCATCATTCTTTACCAATCCCAGAGCCAGCGGCGTGAGTGGCTCTGCCTTGATCATCCGGATCAGGCGGGTACAAGGGTCAAAGCGCCAGGCGGTACGATAGACGGCGATATTAGCCAGCCAGGTTTTTAGCCCGGTCGTTTCATCAAGCGCCAGTTGGTGATGGATAAACTCCATTAGATAAGCTTCATTTTCCATAGCAGAGGTCAGTGACCTTTCACTCCTACGGTGCCTTTTGCTAACGCGCAGTACAGTATGCCAGAAGTTATTTATTCGCCAGTCTCATCCGTAGACGGCTGTTCCTTCTGCTCATTTTGGCGAGTCAACGCCGAAAACATATCACGTGCCACCAGCCGTAAAGTTGACATTCCTTCTTTTGACACTTCGTCATTTTGAGCAACGATCACCAGGGCGATTACTGCCACTATAATAACGCCGAATACCATGAACAATACCAACAAAGTCATTTCCATCATAGCAACACCTCTATTTATTAGATTGTTTCAACCAAATGTGGGGACTACGGCGTATCGTGGCTTATTTCTGATCTCGTTGCCATTTCAGTACTGAGTGTACCAGACCAGCACGGCTATTTACTCGCAGTTTATTGTATATACTGCGGAGGTGTCTTCTCAACGTGTTTACGGAGATGCCCAGTTGACGAGCAACAGCTGCATTGGTTAAGTCGGCAACACTTTCACTAGCCAGAAACAGGGCAATTTCTTTTTCGCGCTTGGTTAGGTTATTCCATGAAGGGGGCGACGTACTGGAGGATGATTCGCTTGACGGCGCATTTTTTAACAGTGATTCTACCCATGCCGAATTTACTTCATACACCTCGCCGTCGCTCTTGCGCGTGAGTTGGACAGTCCAGTCTGTAGGGTCAGAAAATGTGATACCTGTAGAAGGAGTAGGTTTGGTGTCCAGCCAGTCTGAATTTATTTGGCTGATTTCATCTTCGTCTAATGAGCGGAATCCGCCAGAAAACAAAAGCCTATCAGCGTCAGGACGATTTCGGATACCATTATGCCGATGAAGAATACGAATTAACACCAGCAAGAGAGCGCGATCTGTATGAGAGATTTGGACCTGATCACGCTCCCAATTGCTGATGGTGACATCGGAAATAACGAAACCTTCTTCAGCCAGAAAATCGGCTAATCGTTTTTGGGTTAACGGACCGCCCCGGTCGGGGTCAGCACATTCATGTCGATATTTCCGCAATAACTGACCAAAACTTTGCTTCATTCCTGAACCAACAAAAAGCGCAATGCTCTCCAACTTATTGATAACTTCATAATCCTGTAAAGTTATCTACTACCAACCCTGAAGAAAAAACAAAGACCTCGAAGTCCCCACTTTTGGTCTTAGATTTCTTATAATAGTAGACTATAGCATGAGAATAGAGGCCATTGCAATAGTCTAGGAGGATAACAAAATATAGTCACAAAAGATCATAAAACTTTACAAATTCGACATTCATTCAAATCCTCCTTCACACTAACATGATGTCAAGGATATGGCTTTCATGGTTGAGGTATAGTAGATAAGCAAGTGGCCACTCCTTCGCGGATGTGTCTACTTTTGTCTGTCATATGCTTCCCGTTGAATGTGCCGTATCTAAAATACATACCTGGTCTGAGCAGATTGTGCAATGCATCTCCAGGCCAACCCTGAGAAGAGCAGGTCCAAGTCCCCCTTGTGAGACCTGCTCTTTTTGTTATTGTGGGTTATTGAATCCGCTTACCGGGTCATATAAATCCGCTTACGGAATCATTTAAAATCAGTGGCCGCAAAACCCACATACAAACTTGTTTTCGAGGGTAGATGTGAGTCTTTCGCATCGTATCGCACCTCTGGAAGCGTCACCTTGCCAACGAAGTGAATTTGGCCCTTGTATGTTCCTTTTGCGGTGACTGTTTAAAATCGCTTAATGGGACTTCTCATGACTATTACTAAATCAGGTGTCACAACACTTAATCGTGGTGCCTTAACACCACCTTTCTATTAGCTTTAACAGCTCTTTAGAGGGTCGCCCCCGCCGCTTTGGCGGTGTCCAACGAGGTAGGGGCACCCGGAACATTAACAA
>WYBM01000012.1 GCA_011525915.1 Ardenticatenaceae bacterium
TCAAACGCTTCTTCGAAGAAGCGCCGGTCATCTGCTTCCCAGCGGGCCGATGAGGCGCTGTCTGGCAGCAGCACCGCAATACCGCCTTCACCCATCGCTTCTGTGGTCGTTTCTGTTTCTGTGGTCGTTTCTGTGGCTGTGGTAGCAGTTGCCGCTTTAGTCGCGGGCACGGGTGTGGCCGTGGCCTGCGTATTACCCCCACCACAGGCGACAATTAGCATACCTAAAATCAGTAACAATGTGAGTAACAGGATATTTCTCTTCATGGTGTTTCTTTCCTTTTAACTTGACTAAACCGTTTCGGCATCGGATTGTTTGCAAGGTTGAACAATAGAATGCAGGTATTATCAGGACTTTCTAGTTTAGCTAAACGTCACCTCCTTAACAGAGCTTTCATGTTTTTACCCTAACGGGCAAACGGCCGTAAGCGCCAGCTTGCCTTGATCAACATCCAACGATGCGCCAGGCCTCGCGGCTCAAAAATCAAGAATAATACCAACACTAACCCAAAGAACACAGGCCGGAAAGAAGAGAGCAGTTGTGCCGCCTGATTCGGGAAAATTTCGGCCAGATACGCTCCCATCTCTAACGAAAAATCCTCTAGCAAAATCACAAAGATCGCACCCAGGAACGGGCCCACATTGGTGCCTAGACCACCAATGACCAGCATGCCTAAAAAGAGAACGGATTCATCCAGACCATACCCAAACTGCGTTCCTACACCACGTTGGCTAAATGCCCGCAGTGAACCAGCCACCCCGGCAAAAAACGCAGCCAGGAAAAAAGCATACAGTTTGTATTGAAACAGATTAACCCCTAACAACTCCGCCGCCAGGTCATTATCACGCACAGACACAAATGCTCGACCCAACTTGGTACGTGAAATGTTGATGGTTAAAATGGTGGTAATAAGCAGCACGGTCAGGGAGATGTAAACAAAATCAGCCAATTCACTGAAGCGGTACCTTAGAAGTGGGGCCAAAACCCCTTCCGGATTTACCTGGGCTGCAAGTTTGTTACCCAGGAAAATGACGGCCGGAATGTCAATAAAGCCGTTGGTTCCACCCAGATAAGCCTTAAAGACAGGTTGGCGAGACAGCCAGGGGATAATAAACTGGGCTGCCAACGTGGCCATAGCCAGGTAAAAGCCTTTAACGCGCAAAGAGGGCAGCCCAAAGACCAAACCTACCAGCCCGGTCATTAACCCGGCAAAAGGAATGGCCAGGAAAAAAGGAAGCCCCCAATGAATGGAAACCATGCCGGCCGCATACCCGCCTACCAACATAAAAGCTGCCTGCCCTAATGAAATTTGTCCAGTATAACCGGTAAGCAAGTTCAACCCTTGTAATGTAATGACCGTATAGGCGATCTGGTTTAACGTGGCCACAACATAAGCATTGCCCATTCGTGGGGCTGCATACAATATAACCAGGCTTATAATGAGGATGGCCCACTGCCACTTTTGGCGCACCAAAGACATGTCTTGCTCATATGTGCGGTCAAAATCCCCGGCGGGTCTTAAAATAGCCATAGTAAATCCTTACTTATATGATAAATGATGTGCCTTTACATAACAACTCGTTTTCACCAATCTCTCTCTGGCACGCTCGTACAGAGCAAGGGGATGCCATCGGGCTGTTCATATTCTCTCAATTCGCTTCTGTCCAAACAAGCCTTCTGGCCTGACAACCAATACCACCAGCAAGAGGATATAAGGCGTGATTTCAGCAGAGTTCCTGATTTCCACAATATTGGAAGCCTGCACTAGAGACACCGTCACCCCGACCAACAACCCACCAATAATAGCCCCTCCAAAAGATTCCAGACCACCCAATAAGATAGCCGGAAACGCTGCCAGAGCGACCGTAGACAGGCTCAGGCTAACACCAGTAAGTGTCGCCAACAAGACCCCGCCCAACGTGGCAATAACACCGGCAATAGCCCAAGAAAGCGCAAATACCCGGGACACCTTAATGCCTACACTCTGTGCCAGCTCATGGTTTTCAGATGTAGCCCGCATGGCCAGGCCAGTTTTGGTATAGTTAAAGAAGATCATAAAAAGCGTAGCGGCCACAATGGCCACAACAAACGTAGCCAACCGGGCATGACCCAACTGGAGGCGATCAAGAAAGACAATACTGACATCATTCAAAGGAGGAATAGGGATATTGGTGACATCACTGGGCGAAAAGGGAGCGGGGAAGTTTCCTTTGGGTGTCACCCCAAAGAGAACCGTTGTCAGCCCTTGCATAATTTCAGCCAGCCCTAACGTCATTAAGATGATGGCCAGCAGCGGTTGGCCGGTCATGGGTCGTAAGGTGACCCGTTCGATAAAAAACCCTATCAGCACAGCCACAACCACGGCGGCCAGGGCAGCGGCCCATAGGGGCAAATCAAATGGCGCCTTTCCATCACCGCTGGCACCAGCAAACCACCAGACCAGGTAAGCCCCCACCATCACCATTTGCCCCTGAGAGAAGTTAAAAACTTCAGAAGCTTTATAGATCAAAACAATGCCCAGGGCAATAAGGGCGATGGTACCGCCGTTAAGGATGCCGGTGATAATTTGTTGCGGCACCAGGATCCAGTTCATATACGGCCGTATCGCCCATACCACCAACATCGCTACCACCAATGTTACCGTTGCTGTCACTACCCGTCTTGTCATCTTATCCATAAGCCCTCATAATCACAATGCCCAGATGATGCTTAAGCAGCCAACATGTTAACGCTTATACCGTCATGAGCCGTACCTGGGTTTCAATAAACCCTTCACTACCATCCTGGTATTTAACCGGCGCTCGAACACTGACAGCCTCACGGCCGTCGTACATCGCCGCCACAATATCTCCATAGCGGTCAGCCAGAACGTCACGGCGTAACTTACGGCTGCGCGTCATCTCCGCTTCATCGGCATCAAATTCCTTGTGCATTAATACAAACCGTCTGATGCGAGCGCCTTCCGGTAATGTTTTATTTACCTCGTCCATCGCTTCCTGAATCAGCGCGTATACCTGGGGTTTCTGCGATAAGTCTACAAACGTAGTGTATCCGAGGCCCTGCTTTTCTGCCCAATGCGCCACATTTTCAAAATCAATGATGATCATGGCCGCCACGTACTCCCTCTCTTCACTACCAATAGCCATCGCGTCACGAACGTATGGACTGAATTTTAACCGGCCCTCAATAAATTGAGGCGAAAACAGTTCACCAGTGGCCAGGCTGAGCATATTCTTAACACGATCCTGGAAAATAACATGACCATCCTCATCAATATAGCCGGCATCACCGGTTTTAAGCCAGCGACGGCCGTCGGCATCCACCATCATATCCTTCGCTGTGGCTTCCTCGTCTTTGTAATAGCCTTTCATCACCGTAGGGCCACACACCTGCAACTCTCCCTCATCCGAAATGCGTATTTCCATACCAGGATTCGGCACCCCCACGCTGGCAAACTTTATATCACCGTCCCGATGCTGCGTGACCCCACCTGTCACCTCGGTCGAACCATAAATCTGTTTCAGATTAATGCCCAGCGCATGGAAAAAACGCAAATGGTCCGGGCTTAACAGCGCCCCGGCGGTGTAAGCACTGCGCAGCCGGGACATGCCCAACTGTCCTCGTAACGGCCGAAAAACCAACACATTCCCCAACCCATACAACAGCTGCAAGCCAAGACCTGGCTTTTCCCGACTAAACTTTTTATCCGCCGCTCTATAACCTACCGGCAAAAACCAGTTGTATAATTTGCGATTCAGCCAGGAAGCATCTTTCATGCGCACCTGCACGGTGCCTACCAGGTTCTCCCACAACCGGGCACTGTAAAAAAGATTGTCCGGCGCGATCTCACGAATATTTTCACGCACAGTCTCCGGTTCCTCTGGGAAATTCATGATCATACCTGCATAACAATGTGGCACAATGCCAAACGCCGGTTCAGCAATCCAGCCCATAGGCATAAAACTCACATGGTTATCGGTGTTATAACGGGGGTCAATGGCAAAAGCCGTCTTTGCCGCAGACAGCAGATTATGATGACTGAGCATCACCCCTTTGGGCAATCCCGTTGTCCCTGAGGTATAGCAAATTAAGGCAGTATCTTCCCCCTGCCCCAAGGCTACCTCAGTTTCGAAGCGGTCTGGCTCTTTTTCACCCAGCTCACGCCCTAACTGCTGGACTTCCGTAAAAGAAATCAGCCATTCATCTTTGTAACTCCACATCCCCCGATCATCCCAATAAATAACTTTTCGCAGTTTCGGCACCCGATCTTTTAACTCTAGCAGTTTATCTACCTGTTCTTGATCTTGCGCCAAAGCAAACGTCGCATCGCTGTGATTAATGATATACTCAATTTCGTCAGGAATAGCGTCAGTATACATGCCCACAACGGCGGCACCGGCAGCCTGCATCCCCAAAAACCCCCATAGATATTCGCGGTCATTATCACCAATAGAACAGATATGATCACCGCGTTGTAAGCCCAGCGCGATCATGCCTAGCATGAAAGACTTCACCTGTTCATAAGACGCCCGCCAGGTAAATTCTCGCCAGATGCCGAATTCCTTTTCGCGGATAGATACCTGCTCAGGGGCTGACCTGGCCTGCTTTAGAAACATCTGAGGTAATGTTTGTTCGCTCATCGTGACCTTTAAGACTACAGGTAGGATAACGGGTAGGGGTTACTTCTGCCCTGGGCAGCCGCAAAAGTCACCCGCATCTATTGTTCACCCAGGTAAGCGTGAATCACTTTTTCGTCGTGTTTGATTTCGTCGGGAGTGCCCTCGGCGATTTTGCGGCCAAAATCCAGCACCACTACCCGATTAGAGATATCCATCACCAGGCCCATATCATGTTCGATCAACACAATAGTAGCTCCCCGCAATTCGTGAATATCCAGAATGAAGCGGGCCATATCTTCTTTTTCTTCCACATTCATGCCCGCCATAGGCTCGTCCAACAGCAGCAGCGTGGGCTCTAGAGCCAGGGCACGGCCTAATTCCACGCGCTTACGCAAGCCATAGGGCAGCGCGCCTACAATGGCTTTGCGGATGTACTCAATTTCTAAAAAATCGATAATCTCTTCTACAAAGTGGCGATGTTTAACTTCTTCGCGCCGCGCTGGCCCCCAATAAAGCATGCTAAACAAGCCATTTTGTTTCATGTGAAGGTGGCGGGCAGCCATCAGGTTATCTAGCGTGCTCAGACCCGTATAGAGGGCGATATTCTGAAATGTGCGGGCAATGCCCAGCCTGGCAATTTGGTGAGTGGCTGTTTTGGTGAGGTCATACCCTTTGTAATGAATGTGTCCCTTTTGGGGGCGATAAAAGCCACTGATGCAGTTCAGCATAGATGTCTTACCGGCGCCATTAGGGCCAATAATGGCCAGAATTTCGCCCTGATGCACGCTAAAGTTGACATCGGACAGAGCAGCATTACCCCCGAAACTAAGCGAGATGTTTTGGACGGATAATAAGTCAGCGTTTACATTCATGAAACCTTTTGGAATTGTGGTTTGTAATGTGCCAGCCACATCATTTTATTGGCAATTTGTATAATTCATACAACAGGATACTTCCTCTTCGTTACAAAAATTACCATAAGCGTTCTGGTTCCGCAAGAATTTGCTCAGATTACCGGAGTCTTCTGCCAAATTGGTACTAAAAAGTGCGGAGAATCTGGCACCTTTTGTAAAATAGCCCCACAATTTCATAAGTGAGGAAAAATGTATGATGCAAATGATAAAATTTGGCCTTTTAATTTTTGTGGGTGTTTGTTGTCTGGCGGCATGTGAACCTGAGAAGGTAGAAGGAGACGGCCGTCTGCCAGAACATGGCGAGGAATTGATCACCAATTATGTCAAAAATGAAAAACGAGATGACTCTGGGGGGCGTATCGTGTACATTAAGGATGTTGTCTCTAGCGAACCTGGCGAACAGTTATGGTGTGTGAACATACGGTATGTCAACAGTCAGGGGGTTACCACCGCCCCCATGCTTGTTAGCCTGCGGGGGGAAGAGTGGCGGCTGATAAGAAACCCTGACAAAACGGCTTATGAGGAGTATGGTTGTGTATGGCCGGTGACACCGCCATAAATGATGCTTTACTTCATGTATAGATGACAGGAGATTATGGATTACCAACCCGCTTACAAAACAATGGCCGAACATCAGCAGGTGTATGATTTAATCTGGTCGCAGATGCCTCATATGCAAAAGCGTACCTCTTCAACCTGGTGGTTTTTTATCTTGCTCCCTCAGGGGGAGGAAGGCTATGGGCCGCGCCAGATGATGTTTTCTATTGCCACACGCGTAGGGGAACGCATACGCATCAGCGACATGTGGCTGCCAGGGCTGGATTTACGGCGCCCCCTTGATAACGGGGTGGACACGTTTGCCGCCGCCGCTGTGGGGTGGTATTGTGATGGGGAAACAGTACACGAAGATATTGTGAAGACCACGGCCGTTACCCGTCTCTCTCTGCCTGACAAAACGGTTGAATGTTGGGCTGACCAGGCAGACGGGAACCGCTATGGGTATGAAATTTGCGCTGCTTCCAGCCCTCCCCTGTCGCTGGAAGCCCACATCATAGGTGAAAAAGGATCCGCCCACTTTAATGCCTGGGGAGACCTGAACTGCCTGGATAACGCCCCACAAGAAGCGATTAACATTGACACCCCTTTCGGCGGCACACACTTTATTGCCTGGCGACGGATGCACTTTAAGGGGGATTTTGACCTGCCAGGCACCGGCAAAGAGACGTTGACCGGATTGTGCTACTTTCAGCGCGTCTGTTTAAACGTACCTACCTTCCCCTGGAAGTGGATTTGGGCCTTATTCCCTGATGGCTCTATGTTTTCAGCCTATGTGCCGTATGCCGGCTTAAACTTGCTGCGTAAGGGGTATACATTCTTCAACAGCAACCGCAAAGAGCAGGCCACGCTCTCTATTGCCCCTAAAGCGTTTTGGGATTGGCCAGATGCCAGAGAACGTATCTGGCTGGCGGAGGGAACACGGATAACCCCGATTTTAGGGCGTGGGCCACACCCACACTTTGAGGTAACCACCCAGAACAAAGCCGGGGACTTTATGCGGTTCACGGCCGTGCCTTATGGCCATACGCGCTTTTTCATCGATCGGCCCCTGCTTGGCAGCCGCCTGGAAAGCCACTGGAATTACAACGAATATATGTTCCGCATGGAAAATGTAGACGGCCGTATTCAAAACCAACCCATCACCCAAGCAACAATGGGGCAGGGCTTTGGCAGCCTGGAGTACACCTGGGGACTGGGCTTGTAGCCCCGGTTTACAGCCGGCCAGGTTTTAAACCTGACCGGGTTCTAAACCTGGCCCTTACT
The DNA here is from genome assembly GCA_011525915.1 of Ardenticatenaceae bacterium. Classification (GTDB taxonomy): domain Bacteria; phylum Chloroflexota; class Anaerolineae; order Promineifilales; family Promineifilaceae; genus CAADGU01. Next base: position 7,355 of record WYBM01000012.1, read on the forward strand.
TCCAGGTGGCACGGAGCAGGCGCAGCCAGTTTTGGTGTGTCAACTTTTTCAGGTCATCATCACCATAGCCGCGGTCACGTAGGGCCGTAAGGATTTTGGGCAGGCCGGTAACGTCGCCCAGGTCAGCGGGAATACGCGCCCCATCGAAGTCACTGCCAAAACCAACATGCTCTATACCCAGGTGTTCTACCAGGTACTCCACGTGGCGTACAATGTCCATGATGGTCGTATTCTCCGGCTCTTTACGGCCGTGACAGCACAAAAAGCTGACGTGGAAATTGACCCCCACCATCCCCCCGCTCTCCTTAATAGCCGCCAACTGCTTATCCTTCAGGTTACGCGGCGAGGGGCACAACGCGTGCGCATTGGAATGGGTAGCCACCAGCGGCGCATCTGTTATGGCGGCCACATCCCAGAACCCCTTCTCATTCAAGTGTGACAGGTCTATCATCACACCCAGCTGATTGCATTCGCGCACCAACGCCTTGCCCGCATCCGTCAGGCCAGGGCCTATATCAGGGTCACCAGGAAAGACAAAGGGGACACCCACACCATATTTGGTGGGGCGGCTCCACACCGGACCCAACGAGCGCAGCCCGGCGCCATAAAAGATGTGCAGGGTGTCAAAGTTGGTATCAATGGCTTCGGCCCCTTCAAAGTGTAAAACCGCCGCCATCACACCCGTTTGTAAACAGGTTTCCAACTGGTCAGCGCTGCGCACAATTTGCAGCTTACCCTCAGATTCGCGCTCCAGGCGAAAGAGAATGGAAGCCATGGCCGTGGCCCGGCGCAAAGCGTAACGGCTTTTTAAAGGGGGCGGCAGCACGGCCGAGTCCGGGTTGTCATCTTTTTTACCTGGCTTTTTCCGGTTGGGAATAAAAATGGCAAAAAAGCCGCCGCCAAACCCCCCTTCCTGGGCGCGGGGGAAATCAATATGCCCTATGGTGTTGCGCTGCCAAAAGGTACGGCCGTCACCCGCCTTCTCATACAGATCCAGCAATGTATCATTGTGTCCATCAAAGATGGGAAAATTTGTCATTCAGTCGCCTTTTCCAGAACATAATAACAACTGGCCTGAGTATACAGCAAATCGGTAGCACTGTAACCCTGGCGAAACAGGGCTACAAACAGCTGCCGTGTATGCAGCCGCCAGGCCAGCGCTAGTTCCGGATCTGCCGCTTTCAGGGCGCGAATGCTGGCCGGAACCTGCACCAGCAATCGACGGCTGTCAAAGGCCGCCACCTCTGCTGCCGGGCGCAGCCAGGGCTCACCGCGGGCCGGGTTCACCACCGGCACACCATCGGCCTGCAGCGCTGAAAAGGTTAGTGGTGAGCCGGTTTGTAAACGGTCACTGACGTGCTGGCTGTCTAACCACCAATCTATCTGGAAGCGATCCGTAGGCAGCCCGGCGTTAATACCAGCGGCCGTGCCGTACAGATTAACAAAATACGTACGGCACACTGCGCCCAGTTTGTGCAGGTTTAAATTACCGTTTTTTGTTTCCAGCGGATCAAACGTCCAGGTGGCGTGGTCAATGCCGCGGGCCAGCAGGTGCTCACGTTGGGCCAGTTTCAACTGGTAGCCAATGTTGGCGCTCTGGTATTCAGGCAGGACACCCAGTTGTTCAGAGCAGAATTTGACACGGCCGTTGGCTGCTGGCCCGTCTGCTGTCAACCCAATAAACCCTACGGAAAAGCCCACCAACTGGCCATCTAACCACGCCCCCAGCAGCAGGCCCCCATTTTGCTGAAAGGTGATCATCAAATGAGCGGGAATCACTTCATGATGATCAGGCAGCCCCCAGGCCACCTTTGAAATATCTTCAACGGCCCAATAGTCGGCCGGTTCTGTAACGAGTTTGATTTCCAGTGTCATAAGCATATAAACAAGATTCAGAGATCAACGCTTAGGGTTCGTGCAAAAATAACTCTGGGCTTTTACCAAGTTAGGTAAACCGCCACTCGCTGCGCTCCCCTCACTTAATCGCCAATCCAATTTTTTAGCCATGCTTCCAAATCCTCTGGCTTGTTGGCCACAACAGGCGTAAAACGAGCACCAGGGTAATGTTGTTGGAACCAAGAAGCCGTCAGCACCTCTGGCCAATGATGAGGGTTCACCGCCAGCACATAGCGCGCTTCCAGGTCACCAATGCCGGCGTCATCAGCAGAAAAGCCGATGGTGAAACGGCCGTCATACCCACCCTTCGCCGCCGCCATCAGCCACTTCATATCGGCCGTAGGCGGCAGCAGCACGTAGACGCGACGGTAATTAAAGCGTGATTTATCGCTGGGTACAAGCTGCACGTCATGGGCCACTTGTAACAGCCGCAGTGAGAGCAGCCGCGCCCCTTTGTCACCGGCAAAACGCACTTCATACAGGCCATCCTGGTCCGTTTTGAACTCATAACGCCATAGGTGGCGGTCTACGTCCAGCGTCTTGCCACGGGGGATGACGGTAGTAAGTTTATTATCTGGCCGAGTGACCAACAGCTCTATGTACTGGTGATCACGAGCAGACGAGATGACGGCCGTTACTGTCTCTCCCGGTTTTGGCCGCTCCGGTTCCAGGGCAATATGTGTATCGCCCGTACCTACAATATTCACGCTGCGCTTGTGCCGCCCCACCGGGCGCAGTTCCGCCTGCCGCCAGAACACCGCCTGCTGCCGTTTGGGCAGCGACGGGGCCGATTTTAAATAGACGGTGATGATGGGCGCTTCGGCCGTAGCTTCCAGGTGCAGGGTCTCCCAATGGCTGAGCGGGTTGGCCCGGGCGCTCCACACAATAAGGGGACTGGTGGGGTCCAGGCCACCGGTGGGGTCAATACCAATTTGCAGGTTGACGTCGCTGGCTTCAAGCTGGCTGGCCGGGGCGGTGTCTTCGCTGGACCAGGCCTGACCTTCTACCGCCAGTTCATAGACATTGCCCGCCGCCGAGGGCACCTGCTGCCACAAACCGCCCACATGGGTGCCAAAAGGTGTGCTGATCTGCTGTGTCAGCACATCATCCAGGGTAATGGGGCTGAAGACAGGTTGACGGTTTTTCCAGCCAGGATCATCGGCCGCCGGTTCCAGCCACCAGGGTGACCAACCCACGGCCGTGATCAATTGATTGTGATCTCGGTACGGATGAAACGGTTTCCCCACCGCTCCGTTGAGTAAGATACGTGTTTGTGCCATTGTTGCCGATTACCTCACACCCTGCTGGATACTGGCAACTAAATACTGAATACTAATCAAAACCAAGCCCCCGCTCCTTTAATGATACGTAACGCTGATGGCCGATAATAATATGGTCTAACACCTGAATGTCCATCAGCTTACCTGCCTGCGCCAACTGCCGCGTCACTTGAATATCCTCTGGTGAGGGCGAAGGGTCTCCAGACGGATGGTTGTGGGCCACAATAAAAGCCGCAGCGTTTTCCTTGAGGGCCGCCCGAAACAATTCACCAATACGGACGACGGAGCTGTTCAGGCTGCCTACATAAATGGTAGGGGTACTCAGCACCCGGTTGCGTGTGTCTAGCAATACCAGTTTAAGATGTTCTTTCTCCAGAAACATCATCTCTGACATAAGCAGGTTGGCCGCGTCAGCCGGGGTGGTGACACACGGCCGTTCTTGAGGAGCAAAGGCTGTCAAACGACGGCCAATCTCCAGGGCGGCTTTAATTTCAATGGCTTTGGCTTCACCAATACCGTTGACGGTTTTCAGCTCGGCCACGGAAGCCCGTGCCAGGCCTGGCAGGTCTTGAAATTGGGCCAGCAGCCGCTCAGCCAGGCGCAAGACACTTTCACCCTTAATACCCGTGCGCAGGATGATAGCCAGAAGTTCGGCCGTAGACACAGCCATCGGCCCTACTTGCAACAGCCGTTCGCGCGGCCGTTCTTGTGAGGCCATGTTACGGATGAGAGGGGTATAAACGATCTGCGGCTCTTCTCCGTTGGCCTGGCTCACCGTGGTGATATCCCTTTCATCAGGACAATTAGTTCTTCAAATTCTTCGGCGGCCAGGTGTAGGGTAATGCTGCCCAGTTCAACATGGTACAGAAAGCCGTCATCGTCCGGGCTGCGCCACACAGCAAAATTTTCTGTTTCCGATAATATGTCCAGGTCAAATTCTTCTTTTTCTTTTTTGTTCATCATTGCACCTTCTCCTTTGTTGGTAGAATTGTTGCCTTCCAATGCCTATTCATGATGTTGGGCTGCCGTCCGCGCAGAATCCCTGGCACTGTTTACTTCTTCGGCCGTTTCTGTCCTTTTTTCTGGTAATAAGGGCAGCTTGGGAATAACGGCCGTTTCTACTGGCTCTAATACCTCATGCCCTTTAGTAAACGGGGGGGTATCATTCAGTTTGCAATAAATATACCGTAGAATGAGCCGGATGGTAGCCAGTGACGGGGCCGCTAACAAAATGCCTACCACGCCAGCGATACTGGCCCCAGCCACGACCCCTAACAGCACCACCAGCGGGTGCAGCTTTAAATGGTACCCAATAATACGCGGCACTAATATATAATTCTCTGCCTGGTAAATCAACGCATAAATGCCAGCCACCAGAAGCCCAAACCAAAACGGCGACATCAGATCGCCTAACCAGCTTACCTCTGACTGAAACAAAGCAATGAGTACGGCCGGTATGGCGGCCAGCACCGGGCCAAATGTGGGGATCAGTTCCATAAACCCGGCAAAGATGGCCAGGCTGCCGGCATTAGGCAGCCCCATCACGGTGGCCGCCAGAAAGACGATCATCCCCACGACCAGGCATAATAACAATTGGCCGCGCAAAAAGGCGTTCCATGTCAGGCTGATCTGGCTGCCGAGCTGATGTATGTCATGACGGTAACTTTCAGGGGCAAGATTAAGGATGGTCGTAAATAACCGATCATGGTCCTTTACCAGATACAGCGAGATGATCAGAATCAGAATAAGCCAGCCCACTGTGGCAATTGTCACGGTGGCCACACTGCTGAAAATAGTCAGCGTCCGCCCGCCTAACGTTTGTACAATGTTTACCAGATTGGTGCTCAGCGAAGCAAACACCTGGTCAAATGGCAGCTCATCAATCGGAATTTCATACCCTTCCACCAACACAATGGGCTCGTTGAAGAATGGGCCAATTTGCGCCAGGTAACGAGGCATGTTACTGATAAAAATGCTGCTCTGGCTCACCAGCGGGGGAATGGCTATTACCGGAATAGAAATGATCAGCACAACCAGCGCCAGGTAAATAAGCAAAATAATCAAGGTGCGCGGCAGGGGCACATACTGGTCCAGCAGCTTCACCAACGGCTCGATCAGGTAGGCCAGCATGGTAGCCAGGCTCAGAGGCAGCAGCAAAATGCGAATACGAAATAACAACAACAAGGCCAGCACCAACAGGATCATAACAACCGTGCGTTTACCGCTGGCGCTCCACAGAGGCGAATCGGGGATCGTAGGCAAAGTCATACCTGTATTATATCATTTTCAGGGGAGTTTATCGCTTCACCCATTGTTTGAGGCAGGGCTTTATTGAACTACGTGAGTGACAGCCGGCAAGTACACGCCGCCAACGTTAAGGCCACTTGGCCCCACAGCACCCTCCAGATCATATAGTTCAGCCCCAGACGCCAGAACCGGATAGTCGTCCGCTGTCCAGTCATCGGTATTGCGCTCATGGGCTTTTGGTTTGTCTAAGTTAGGGGATTTCCCCTGTTCGTTTAAGGGAAATCCAATAATGGATTTAGGGGAAGATGGGTTTCGCATTAAGGTGTATTGAGGTAAAAAAGGCAAGTTTCAATTTCAAGTTTAACCTCATCAGCCTTTAAACAAGGCAGGGAATTTTCGTCCCGGCAAGTCGAATAAACATTATCCCATTACAAATCGTTGTAATGGGTAACAAATACTACAATTTACCCAAAACCATTCCAACTAGATTTTTACTGCTTATAACATATATAAACATTATAACGTTAGCAAAGAAAAAGCTGTGCTGTGACATTAGGCTTTTTTTAAACAGATAGTTGATATATCAATCACTCTTGATGGCACGGTCGTCTGTATGACAGAAGACAAGGTGTAACAGCTTTGCCTGCCTGTCTATTTAGTGATGTGCTGCTGCTGGCTTCTTCAGCTTAAAAACCAGGAGGTGCTCATGAATAAACCCTTACCAGATAAGTAAACGCCATAACGACGATTCAAACAGCGAATAGTCAGGAGGAAAATCTGAAGATGAAGTTACGATTAGGCATCAGACCTTTTATCTTTTGGGCCATTCTGGTACTTGTTTCGGGCCTGATTGGCACATCGCATCAAAACCTTCATGCACAGGCACAGCGCGTAAAGTACCAATCTGGCAATAACTATTTGATTGTAGAAGCCTTAGACGATGATTTAATTCACTTTGAATTATCGGCCCAAGGCCCCGGTCCCGGCATCAACGATCCCCTTTACACAACCCCTATGGTCTACAAAACCAATTATGCTGGCCCCAGTACATTTAGCCAAAACGGCGGCACCATTGAAACGGCCGATATTAAAGTAGAGGTTAACACCAGTTCACTCTGTGTCACCATCACCGATAAAACAAAAAATGTGGTCTTAAGTACACAGTGTCCGTTGAATCTGGCTAACACCTGGAAAGGCTTGACCTTAACCCCTGAAGGTATGCAAAATGTTTATGGCCTGGGGGAGCAATTTATCGGCACCAACGCTGCTGATGGCGATTGGGTGGGGCGACAGCGAACTCCAGGCAATAACTATGGCAATGCCATGACTGGCTACAATGGTGGTGCCACCGGCAATGCTCAGTTCCCGGTGATGTATGCTGTGGGGGCTAATAACACCAACTATGCTCTTTTCCTAGACCAGGTTTACAAACAAGCGTGGAATTTCCAAGGCACTCCATGGCGGGTAGAAACGTGGGGAGACCAAATTCGCTGGTATGTGATGACTGGCCCCAATTTGCCGGACTTACGGCAAGATTATTTGGAACTGACAGGTCGTCCACCTGTGCCGCCCATAAAAGCCTTTGGCTTGTGGGTGTCTGAATATGGTTACGACAACTGGTCTGAACTGGATAGCAAGTTGACTTCTTTGCGCAACAACAGCTTCCCCATTGATGGTTTTGTGTTGGACTTACAATGGTTTGGTGGCATTACAGCCGGTTCTGACAATACCCAAATGGGTTCGTTGACCTGGGATACGAGCAATTTTCCAAACCCATCTGGAAAAATAGCGGCGCTGGAACATGATGAAGGTGTCGGCATTATGGTTATTGAAGAGTCCTACATTGGCAAAGGGCTTGCCGAGCACCAAGACCTTGAAAACCGGGGCTACCTGGTTAGAAATTGCAATGGTTGTTCTCCTGTCTACCTGACTGGAAACAGCTGGTGGGGCAAAGGCGGGTATATGGATTGGACCAATGATGCCGCCGGTGATTATTGGCATGATACCAAGCGCCAGGCATTGATTAACGATGGGGTTATCGGGCACTGGACTGACCTGGGTGAGCCGGAAATGTTTGACAGCAGCGCCTGGTACAACGGGCTGCCCGGATTAAACAAACACGAACATGCAGATGTTCATAATATCTACAACTTCAAATGGAGTGAAAGCATCTTCGATGGTTATCAGCGTCATAATGTCACCCAACGGCCGTTTATGGTGTCTCGTTCAGGGACATCTGGTTCACAACGGTTAGGGGTTAGTATGTGGTCTGGTGACATTGGCTCTAATCTGAGCAGCCTGGCAACCCATCAAAATACACAGATGCATATGTCCATGTCTGGCGTAGACTACTATGGGGCTGATATTGGTGGTTTCCATCGCGGTGGGTTAGATGGTGATTTAAATGAAATGTACACACGATGGTTTGCCAATGGCGCTGCCTTTGACGTGCCCATCCGCCCCCACACCGAGAATCTGTGTAACTGTAAACAAACGGCCCCCGACCAAATTGGTCATATGGACAGCAATCGGGACAATCTCCGTCAACGGTACGAATTAACGCCTTATTACTACTCCTTAGCTCACCGTGCCTATCTCTATGGCGAACCGGTTGTGCCACCTTTAGTTTTTTACTACCAAAATGACGGTAATGTCCGAGAAATGGGGAATCAAAAACTCATCGGGCGCAGTTTGCTGGTGGGTATTGTCACCAGCTATAACCAAACGCAGCGTGATATATATTTACCCAGCGGCACATGGATTGATTACTTCACCAACCAGTGGCATCAAAGCTCCGGACAAACCATTAACAACGTCCCGGTCTACCGTAACAACCTCTTCAAACTGCCCATGTTTGTCCACGCTGGTGCCATCATCCCCAAAATGCATGTGGATGACAATACGATGAATCTGATGGGCAAACGAACTGACAGTTCTACGCGAGATGAGCTTATCATTGCCGTTTACGCGGATGCGGCCGCCAGCAGTTTCACCCTTTATGAAGATGATGGCCAGAGCATCGCTTACCAAAGTGGCGCTGTGCGCACCACGGAACTTTCACAGCAGCTCTCAGGCACGTCAGCCACCGTTACCATTGCCGCCGCTTCTGGAACTTACACTGGGGCCAATGCCAGTCGGAATAATGTCGTTGAATTGGTGGTGAATGATGCTGCAGCTACGGCCGTGACCCTTAATGGCACCGGTTTGACCCCACATGGTTCTCAAGCCAGCTTTGACGCCGCCAGCAGTGGTTGGTTTAATGCCGGGAACAATCTCATTTTGGCCAAATCTGGCAACGCGGCCGTTGCCTCTGCCAAAACGTTCGTATTCACCTTAACCAATGGCCCAGCCCCTACCGCAACGCCAGGTGGGCCAACCCATACACCGGCTCCCACCACAACCCCCGGTGGTACAGTTTCCATGAACTTCGTTTGTTACAATGGCACCACGCAGTGGGGTGAAAGTGTCTATGTTGTTGGTAACATGGCTCAGCTAGGTAATTGGAATGCCAACAGCGGTATCAAGCTTGATCCTAACAACTATCCCACCTGGGACGGGGTAATCAGCAATTTGCCACCCAACACAAGCTTTGAGTGGAAATGTATCAAGCGGTTGGAATCAGGAGGCAATGCCACGCAGTGGCAAAACGGGAGCAACAACTCAGCCACCACGCTAAATGCAGGGCAAGGAAACACCACCGGTGATTTTAATGGCGGTTCCGGCCCTACGTTGACCCCAACCAGCGGCCCCACCAGTACGCCAACGACAGCGGCAACGGCAACCCCACCGCCGACGGCTACCCCGACACCAGGCTCCCAACCTGTTTCTATGGAATTTGTCTGCAACAACGGCCATACCCAGTGGGGCGAAAGTGTCTATGTGGTAGGTAACATTTCGCAGTTGGGGAACTGGAACAGCAACAATGCCGTCAAACTTGATCCCCATAATTACCCAACCTGGCGGGGCACGATCACAAATCTGCCCCCCAACACTACCATTGAATGGAAATGCATCAAGCGCTGGGAATCAGGGGGTAATGCCAATCAGTGGGAACCAGGGGCTAACAACATCTTTACCAGCCCGGCTTCTGGTCACGGCGGCATAACCACGGGTGATTTTTAGTTGGCGACTATTTGAGCTTAGAAAAAAGAGGGGCGTTTGCTTTATGTAAATACCCCTCACTTAGGAGGGCAGGCTCTTACGAATGGTCTGGGCAAAGGCGCGGGCGCGGGCTACGGCCGTGCCCGTGTGCTCTCCGGCATCCATCAGCATCAGCACCTGGCTGGCTGGTAAATATGCCGCGATTCGCTCGTCCGCCGCTAACAGACCGGTCAGTGGGTTTGGCTGCCCTTCACGCATGGCCGCCCACGCTTGCAGGCTGGCCTCGCGAATCCACTCATGGGCGGCCTGGCGGCTGCCCCCGGCCGCCACCAGCGCCATTAACACCCGTTCCGTGGCGGCAAACGGGCCATAAATGGCCATATTGCGGGCCATGGCCTTCTCGTCAATGACCATCTCACGCACAATATGGATAGCTCGTAACAATATCTCATCGGTCGCCAGGAAACCATCTGCCTGGAAAATGCGCCGGTTGGCCGAATCATCCAGGCTGCGTTCCAGCAGCGCCTGGCTGGCATTGTCCCAGGCCACCGCCGGTAAACCGGCCACATACCGCGCCAACGAGCAGATATTCTCCGTATTTACCGGGTTGCGCTTAAAAGGCATGGCCGATGACCCCACCTGCTTCTGGCCAAACGGCTCGGCCCACTCGCCAAACGGTGGTGACTGCAAAATACGGAAGTCCATGGAAAACTTATGTAAAGACGCCGCGATCCCGGCCAATACCTGCTGCACCCGCAGATCCTGCTGGCGTGTGTACGTTTGGGTGGCGATGGTAAAATAAGGTAACGCCAAGATGGCCATCGCCTCGGCTTCCATCTGGTCTGGCAGTAGGTCTGTGCCGGCCAGCAGTTCGGCGTAAGCGGCCTGGGTGCCCACCGCTCCTTTAAGACCCTTGCCTCGCAAATTGGTGATCAAAGCGCAAAGATCCTGGTAATCATCTAACAAGTCCTGGGCGTAAACAGCAAAACGGTAACCCAACGTGGTGGGTTCGGCCGGCTGTATGTGGGTATGGGCCATCACAGGAATGTCAGCCGTCGCCTCAATTTTTTCGGCCAGCAGCTGCAGCAGCTCTTGCAGGCGGTCTTGCAGCAGCACGGCCGCTTCCCGCAGCCGCAGCACATCCACATTGTCTGTAATGTCGGCGCTGGTGGCCCCCCAATGAATAATGCCCCCTCCCTCAGGGCATTGTTCAGCAAACGTCCGGATTTCGGCCATCACATCGTGGCGGGTTTCCTGCTCAATTTCCAGGGCACGGGTGATGTTAATATCGTTTTGGTGGGCTTGTAAATCCGCCAGCTGCGCCGCACTCACCAGCCCGGCTTTGTGCTGCGCTGCGGCCAGGGCCACCCACACCCGCCGCATCAGCCGCCGCTTATGTTCTTCAGACCAAATCTGGCGCATGGTTTTGCTGCCATAGCGCCAGGTAAACGGAGAAATATAGGTTGCATGCGTAAAGGTCATCCTGTCAGGTCTCTTTTATGAAAATGCGCAGCATCAGTTAATTAATGCCTTTTTGCCATTCTGGCTTGTTTTCGTTCTTGCCTGGATTCTTCTTGCAAAGCACGTGTGTCGGCGACCAGTTTTTCCCGTTCGGCCTGTAATCGCGCCAGAATTTCCGCGTTTTTACGCTTCTGTTCATCCGTCAGGTGTACTTCACTTCTTGCCATAACTTTTTCTCCGTATGTGACAGCCAGTAATCGGCGATCGGCCAACCGTTTACCGATACGGATTACCGCCTTACCTGATAATTGGGCGCTTCTTTGGTGATGGTAATGCCATGCGGATGGCTTTCCAACAACCCGGCGTTGGTGATACGCACAAACTGCGCTTTGGTGTGCAGTTCGGCCAAATCGGCCGCACCCACATACCCCATGCCAGAGCGCAAACCGCCCATCATCTGGTACATCACATCTGCCAGCGTTCCACGATATGGCACCTGCCCCTCGACCCCTTCAGGTACCAACTTGTCACGCCCATCTTTGTTTTTGACACCGCTGCTGTAGCGGTCGGCCCCTTGCCCTTGCATAGCCCCCAGACTGCCCATACCCCGATAAACTTTGTAACGCCGCCCTTCATAAAGGGTGATCTCGCCGGGGCTTTCTTCCAGACCGGCCAGCATAGACCCCAACATAACGGCGCTCGCACCGGCAGCCAGGGATTTGACAATGTCGCCGCTGTATTTAATGCCCCCATCAGCGATAACGGGAATATCACGTTTGTAACCTTCGGCGGCACATTCCAGCACGGCCGTTAACTGCGGCATGCCCGCACCGGCCACAATGCGCGTGGTACAGATCGATCCGGCGCCTATACCCACTTTGACGGCATCGGCGCCGGCGCTGGCCAGGTCAGCCACACCTTGGGCGGTAGCAGCATTTCCGGCAATAACGGCAATATGCGGGTAACGGGCTTTGGCTTCGCGTACGGTGTGTAATACCAGGGCTGTATGGCCGTGGGCCGTATCAATAACGGCCACGTCTACACCCGCCTGCACCAGCACATCCAGGCGAGCCAGCCCTTTGTCTCCTACACCAATTGCCGCCGCACAAAGGAGACGGCCGTTACTGTCTGTGGCTGTCAGGGGATAATCTACCTTCTTCAAAATGTCTTTGACGGTGATCAGCCCTTTCAGGTGAAAGTTCTCGTCTACCAGCGGCAGCTTTTCAATGCGGTGGCGGTGCAAAATCTCACGGGCTTCTTCTAGGGTGGTGCCCACCGGGGCAGTAACCAACCCTTCGCTGGTCATAAATTCAGAGATTGGCTGGCTGCCCGGCCTGACAAAACGTGTGTCCCGATTGGTGAGAATGCCCACCAACCGCCCACTCCCTTCGGTAATAGGTACCCCAGAAATATGGTAACGGCTCATCAGAACTTCGGCATCGGCCAGGGTGTGTGACGGCCGTAACGTCACCGGGTCTACGATCATACCGGCTTCCGAACGTTTTACCTTGTCCACTTCTTCGGCCTGTTCTTCTACGTCCAGGTTACGGTGAATGACACCCATACCGCCCAGCCGGGCCAGACCAATGGCCATGCGTGCTTCTGTGACCGTATCCATAGCCGCCGACAACACCGGCATGTTCAAAAACAAATTACCGGCCAGACGGGTACGCAACTCCACATCGGCCGGTAACACTTCAGAATATCCGGGCGCCAGCAGTACGTCATCAAACGTCAGCGCCAGCTCCCCTATTTTGTCAGACACGTTTAGCATGGTTGTCTCCGTTTAGCTCCTCTTTGGTTTTGGCTTTACTGGGCGCTTGCGGCTGGCCATTCTTTCCGGTAATTTCCCGTTGCGCGCCAGGACAATATAAGCTCCTAGCAGCGCCAACCCAATTGACATAATCATAGAGTACGTGATAAAAGTGGCACCTATAGTTGTCTGGTCTGGCCGGAATAGTTCAATCCAGGCTCGATTACCACCCCACCATACCAGAAATACCCCAAACAATGTGCCCGGTCGCCATGTTTCCCGATAACGGCCGTTCAAAAAGGCCAAGAGCAGAAAACCAATAAACAACATGATGGATTCATACAAAAACGTAGGGTGGAAGCGTGTCTCCGCCGGTAGAGTCACGTATTCCGGCAAGCGATAAGGCGCGCTTATGAGAATGCCCCAGGGCAGCGTGGTGGGAGGGCCATACAGCTCTTGGTTGATGAAGTTCCCCCAGCGGCCAATGGCTTGGGCCAGCAGCAGCGCCGGCCCGGCCACATCAGCATATTGCCAGAAAGGTAGTTTGCGCCAGCGCACGTAGAGCCAACCAAGCAAGGCGGCACCCACAAAGCCGCCTAAAATGTTGACCCCGCCCGCACGCACGTTCACGATATCCCATAATGAACTATATTGTGCGCCGTCAAGCATATCGAGGATGACGTAAGTGAGCCGGGCAAAGAAATAACCAGCAAACACGACCAAAATAAGGCCATTATAAAATTCATCAATCACACGCTGCGGTTGGTTGCGTTTGTTTAATTCACGCGAGGCCCACCAGGCTCCCAAGGCAATGCCAATGACAATAATGATACCGTACCAGAAAATGGGGAAGGTGGCCGGCCAATCAAAACGTTCTTGCAAAAACACAGGAATGGGAATTTGAAAGGCAATGCGGTCTATTTGCAGTTGATCAAGCATGGTTCTTCCTTGTTCATAACCAGCCGCAGGTTTGGGGCCTCCGGGTGGTTTCGTTAATCTATGTTAATCAATATATCCCAGCCCGCGCAAGCGCTGCATCAGGCTGTCATCAATCTCAACGTCGGTACTGGCAGTCAGGGCGTCACGTTGGCGCTCCACGGCCGTCCTCACCCGCTTTACCTCCTGGTTTAAGCCCGCCGTGGTACGCGGCCGGGCAGCCAACAGATCGGCTGTTTCCGGGGGGTCAGCCTGTAAATCAAACAACTCGTCGGCCTGGTCATCTACATAAATCAACTTATGGATGCTCTTTGCTTCCTCGTTTGCCGTCTGACTGACCAGGGCTCGACGCACGGCCAGGCAGCGATAACGGGCCAGTAAGGCAGGCTGCCGTTTTTGAATAGCGCGCACAAAGGTCAGCGGCGGATAAACTTCACTGAAAGCCATGCCGTTTTCAGGATCACGGCCGTGGATGGTATCCAGCAGTGTCAAGCCATGGATCTGCACCGGATCGACGCCGGGTGTCTGGGGCAGGCGGCCAGCGGCATCCAGGATCGTATGGAAAATGCGGCGGGTGCTGACCGGGGTGCTGACGCGGCCTGGCTTTGAAAGGCGCTTCGGCCAGTTAATGATGAGGGGCACATGGACCAATTCCTGGTAGGCGACAAAGGCGTGACCCATGTAGCCATGTTCACCCAAACCATCCCCATGATCAGCCACAATGATCGTCAGCGTGTTATCACGGCGAGCACGGCCGTGAATGGCAGCAAATAACTGGCCCAGGTAATCATCTTGAAAGGCCACCTCGGCATCGTACATATCGCTTAGCACCCGGCTTTCAAGTTCCGTATGCGGTTCTGCCAGCGGTGCCGCCCAACGGTATGCCTCTCGGTTCCAGCGGCGCATAACTTCCCGCGCTTCTTTATGCTCACGGAAATACGGTGCCACTTTGTCTATAAATTCGCCCGGCGGCCAAAACGGCAAATGTGTCTCCATCAAATTTAAGAAGAGAAACAGTGGCTTTTCGCTTTTTTGACCTTCCCGCTCGTGCAGCCATTGGCTAACATCCTTGACAGAGCGCGGGTTCTGGCCTTTAAAGTTGGCCAAACGTGACCACAGCGGCGTCAACCATGCCGTAAGCGAGATGCGAAAGGCCAGGTCAGATTGGCCAAAAAAATTTTGAATGGGGTAAGAAATGCGGCGTAAAAATTGTGTATACCCTTCGATCACCCGGTTTAACGGCCAGGGCGCTCGGGTAGAGTCGCCAGGCAGACTGGGGATGGCCCCACCATAATTATAAAAGGTATCAAACCCACGTTTTAACCCATTGTTGAGGATGCCCACCAGGGGGTTGTTGCAAAAACCAACTGTTTCATAACCTACCTGGCGCAAAATTTCGGCCAGGTGCGGGCGGTCAGATGGCAAGGTCTGGTCAGCCTGTAACAGCTGATGAGCTGTTGGATACAGGCCGGTAAACATGGACGCATGGCTGGGAACGGTCCATTGGGCGGGGGCCACGGCCTGCTCAAAGAGGGTGCTGTGGGCCGCAAAGCGGTCAAGATTAGGGGTGATGGCGTGCTGGTAACCATAACAACCCAGCCGGTCAGCCCGCTGAGTATCCAGGACCACCAGGATAATATCAGGTTGATTCATAACGGCCGTCTATTTTACCCGCTTGTGAAGCGATAACCAACCCCACGTATGGTTTGAATCCAACGGGGATCAGACGGATCGGCTTCGATTTTTTTACGCAGGTAGTGAATATAGGTTTTTAAGTTTTCCACGGCCGCGGCATCTTGCCACCCCCACGCCTGTTGCACCAGATCAGTGGTTGTCATGACCTGATCAGCGTTAGCTACCAGCACCGCCAGCAGCTCAAACTCACGAGGAGTGAGCTCTAACAGGCGCTGCCTTACCCTGACCTGATGTGTTTCCAGGTCAATCACCAGCTCACCATGGGCAAACGAAAGGTGCGAAGAGGCAGGTATAGTGGTGGTCTGTTGCCGCCGCAGACGCGCCCGCACACGAGCGACAAATTCTGCGGGCACCACCGGCTTCACCAGGTAATCATCTGCCCCTAACTCCAGCCCTTTAACCACGTTAGCCACATCACCCAACGCTGTTAGAAAAATAATAGGGACATCAGAAAAGCCACGGATACGCTGGCACAAGGCCCATCCTCCCATCTGTGGTACCATTACATCTAGCAGCGCCAGCTCTGGCCGGTGGGTCATGGCTTGCTGCAGCCCATCCTCGGCCGTATACGCCAACAAAGGCTCATATCCGGCCTCGGCCAGCACATGTGCCAGCGTTTTGGCCAGCGCAATATCATCATCCACTACCAGGATTTTGGCATTCACCACGTCATCTCTTAAACAGCATCAGCGTGAACAAGCGAAAAGGTCTTAACTAAATCGCAAAAGCACGTGCACTTTCATCGCCGTGAAAATCAGTGCAAATACAAACACAACAAGGGCGCCACGTTTTACTTTTGGGTCAATACCTTCAGTGTGCCGCAAAGTCCAATTGACATAACCAAGAAGCAAGGAGTTCACACCCCCTGCCGCCAGGGTTAACCAGGGCACAGAGGAGAAAAAAAGAATCCCAAACCCCAGAAGCACACCCATTACAAACACCACACTGCGAATGGTTGCGCCGGGTGCCGCAGGTTGGATCGTTGTCCAGGTAGATAACACGCCCTTTATTTCTTGATAACCAGCATCATCTAATACGTTAGGAACAGCCAGAGTCCGTCGCTTGTTGGTTGTCCGTATGCAAAGACAGCTTTCCATCTCTTCAATAGAGGTAACTTCACTGCGTTCAATGCGCATTTGTGGAATGCGTACCTGGGAACGGGCAATATAATCATCACCCACTTCTATTTGGACAGATTGCCAGACTTTGTCATTTTGTTTTAAGGCCAGAGAGGAGGTTATTATGACAAGAACCAATGCAATCATAGCAGAGAGTATAATTCTGGCCGGCGGATTGTCCGGGGCTCTCCATAAGTCAACAGCTACAAACACACTGACACAGACAACACAAAGCCCATATGTCCGCCACATAAAACGCCGCCGAATTTTAGTAATCGTCTGTTGGGAAAGAGCGTAGGTCTTCATAAAGGAGTACACATTACGCACCTTCGGCAAACCAGGTCATGATGTTGGTCAGCAGAATTTCCTGAATGTCTTCAGGTAAAATAACAAAAGGCAGCAGCAGCAGCACAGAGCGCTGGGCGCTGAAGTCATCAATGCCGGCCAGGCCCACAATTTCACCGCTGCCTTCACTACCGGGTCCGCGCAAAAGAAAAGGCGTGGTCCCTTCATCGGAATCTTCAACCATCAAATCAGACAGGCCAACTTCGTACGTATCCTCCAGCTCAATCACATCACCACTGTCCAGGCCATCTAGCAAGATGGGATCATCCCCGATTATTTCCAGATCAGACAAAGAGGCCAATTCCACATCGGCCAGTATGGTGGGCGAAGAGCCGGTGACAAACAACGATCCACCGCCATCCAGATATTCAAATATGATGAACGTATCTTCATCAAAAAAGCCTTCTTCGTTGCGGTAATCGCCTGAATCCCAAATGAGCAAATCCACCCCGGCCAATGTATCTTCCTCCAAGGGGCCATCGACAGTGGAAACCCAGGTGGTCACTTCATACGTCTCACTGAGCAGGGCCAATAGGGCATCGGCGCTGGTAATGCCCTCGCCAATCGGTTCACCATCATCATCCACAAAGAGGAAGACGTTTTCAATGGTGCCTGCAGCCCCTTCGTCACCGCCGCCTTCCACGGCCGTCACCGTCAGGGTATAACTACCACCGTCATCGTAATAGTCACGCACTACAATCGTGTAGTCGCCATCATCTTCAATGTCTGCGCCCCGGATCTCTTCAGCCTCGCCGGTGAAGGTGCTGTCAGCAGACGTGATGAGGTTGTTGTTGGGGTCATAGAGTTCCAGAACAGTATCCATGTCCTCGTTGCCTTCAACAAGGATATCTATGACAGCCGGGCCGCCGCTGAACGTCCAGGCATGGCTTTCCCCTTCAGCCAGTTCCCCTTCTACACTCTCGTCCAAGTCAATGGCACCCTGGTTGACGGCATCGATGTCGGCGACGGGTTCATCTGGCTGGGCGTCCTCTTCCGGTTCTTCTGGTTCTTCGTCTGCATCAGTCACGGCCGTGCCACCCGTCAGCAGTTCGGCTTCCACTTCTTCATCGGCCACGCCGGTAGGGCATAGGGCCAGGTTTTCTTGCAGCACACAACCGGCAGATTCATAGTTTGCATCCAGGGGGATCAAGTCTAGCAGCAAATTAACGGCGCTGTCCAGGCCGTCTCTGCTGGCAGCCAGAACAATAACACTGTGACGGCCGTGGCTGGCATCCAGCAGTACCAGCGCTGTGCCCGACATTTGCACATTACCCAATGGTGTATGCACAATGCGCACCGGTTCCGGTTCTTCTGGCACGGCTTCTTCCGTGCTTTCTTCTTCTGTGGGCTCAGGAGTGGCTTCTGCATCCTTATCTTCCAGCTCTTTTTTCAACGCTGCCTGCTCCGCCTCTGTTAAAACGGGCGGCTCCAGGGTAAAGGTGATGCCGTGGGAAGCCAATATTTCCAACACATCATCACCGGCCTGGTTATACAGTCCCAGGTGAAGGGCGTTCTGATCATCGGCTACGGTGGCCGCCAGCGTGAGTGACTGCCCCACACTGCGAAAAGCGTTTTGCAGAGCAACCGTCTGGTCAAAGGCCAGGGGGCCAAGGTCAGGCCGGCCAGTGTAAACCAGGTTGACGGGGGCGGCATAGAAGTAGGGAAAATCAGCCAGGGTGAAGGTGCGGTTATCCGTCTGTGTCAGAAAATCGGCCAGCCGGGCAATAAAACGGCTGTTGTCATAGGACGTGTAATAGGGTTCGGTCATAAACTGGATGTCGCTAAGAGCCAGCACATGACCCTCATAACTGGTGGCGGCCAGGGTCAGGCCGCCGGGTCGGTCAGTTGCTGAAGACCAGGTATTATCATCCCCACGCAGCACGGCCGTGGCCGCCGGGCCTACATCCAACGAATGGGCCCCATAAAAGACGATCTCTGTCAACTCTGCCGTCAGGTCACCTTCCCCCAAGCCGCTGCCTTTAAGGATGATGTTGCGGAAATTGCCCTCATTTTCCGTCAGGTTATACAGATAATCGCCATTAAACGTGATATCAAATTCAGAGGCCAGGCTGTTAAGCGGGATCTTGTCGTCTTCAATGATCACGTTGATCTCAAAAAGGTCTTCTTCAATAGAAACGGCAAAACGTGTGGGATCGCCTATCAGCAGCAGCCGGCCGCCCTGCGCCACAAAGGCTTTCACCGCCTGTACGTCATCAAAGGTAAAGACCTTAAGCGGTGTAATCACCACAAACGCATTAACCGCACGCAAGGCAGCCGCCAGGTTTCCGCCATCATAAGTAATGACGTCGTAACCGCGGGCAGAAAGACGGCCGTGCAGATAACTCAGTTCATCCAGCGTAAACGCATTATCATGCGCCACATCCAGCAAGATACTGCCATGGCCGGCCACCGGTTCATCGACAAACGTCGCTGCCGCGGGTGTTGGTTGGGCTGTAACGGTCGCCGGGTCATAGGTAGGAATCTGCCCACGGTCAATGCCACCGCCCAGGTTATAATAATTTAGGTAACGAAGCAGTGCTGGTGCAACCAGCAAGATGATAAATACCACAAGCAAAACAATTCCGCGACGCATCACATCCCCCTTTATCGGTTTGGCAGTTCCATATAACGATAATACATGCCGGGCGGTAAATCGGCGGGCATAGCCCACAATCGTTCCAGGTCAAGCTGCGGTGGCCGGTAAGCCAGGCCCGTATCCCCTTCTTCGTCTGCAAACGTCAGCGGATACAATTCCACCGCTTCATAATCACGCAGGCCAGCCATCTCCGCGGCTCTGGCAATCGCTTCCTGGGTAGAAATCATGCCGTCAATCAGGCCCAATTCCTGGGCACGGACACCATCATATATTTCGGCACGTGCCAACTCCTCAAAACTGCCCACAAGGCGGTCACCACGACCGGCAGCAACGGCGCTCACAAAGACGTCCTTTAAGGTTTCCGCACGGCGCGTAAAGCCATCTCGTGTGCCGCCAAAGGCTTTGTAAGGGCCGGTGGTTAGCAAATCTTCCTCAATAAAAACAGCGTCTGGCAAGAAGGTGATAACGCCAATGCTGCCCACAGCCGAGCCGGGTTTAGCATAAATTTCATCGGTGGCAGCGGCCACATAATAAGCACCACTGGCCGCCAAAAAGTCGATTGAGGCCACTATGGGCATTTGCTGCCGGGTTTTGAGTACGTCCAGGTACATCTCTTCACTGTCGTTGGCTGTGCCGCCAGGGCTGTTGATGACAATAACAACGGCTTTGATGGCCGGATCGTTGCGGGCATACTCAAGCTGCGCTTTGAACTCGGCCGCACTGAGATCAAAAATCTCATAATAGAGGCGAATGACACCCACCTTTGGCGCCGGCACAACGCTAGGGGCCGCGTAAATGCCAGTCGTCAGAGGTACAATGACGACCACAATAAATATTAATATCAGGCGTAAAGGCGAACGGGTCATGCCGCTGTCTGGAACCATGGTTATCTCCTTGAGCGTTTAAGTAATCGGCAACAATCATTCAAATTTAAAATCGCTTTAGACGCAGCCGATTCCTTGAGGAAACCGCAGTTTACCCTCTTTAGGATTTCCAAATAGTTTCTGCGGTTTACCTAGTAAAAGTATGGGCCATAGGATAACATGGAGAAATGGGGGCAGCAACAGAAACGCCAAAAGTCCTAGAGACCATGGGATGTGGGTGTAGATATTGCAACCAACCTGCGGATCGGATACTATGAGCTAATTTCTACCAGGGTTTGAGCATTATCCATGATTATCAGACATTTATCGTTAACAAATTTCCGCAATTACGGCCGTCTGGAATTGGAACTGTCACCTGGAGCCACATTGTTGTACGGTCAGAACGCTCAGGGAAAAACCAACCTGTTAGAAGCCATTTATTACCTGGCGACGACGCGCTCTCCTCACGCGGAACATGATCACCAGCTTTTGCATTGGGATGCTGGCCAGGCCGAGGAGCCGGTGGTGGTGGGACGATTGGTCGCCCAGGTGAGTATGGCCAAAGCGCAAGAGCGCCGGTTGGAAATGCGGCTCATCCTGGAGCGCAACGGCCGGTCACGGCATGGTGGGTTTCGTCGTGAAGCCCTGGTAGACAGGCGCAAAGTCCGCCTCATGGACCTGTTGGGCAACCTGCGTGTGGTCTTGTTTTTACCGGAAGATATCCAGATCATCACCGGGTCCCCCGGCGACCGGCGGCGCTACATGGACATTACCCTGTGCCAGATAGACCCTGTTTACTGCCGCACGCTGTCTCAATACAATAAAGTGCTGGAACAGCGCAATGCGCTGCTGCGCCAGATAGCCGAAGGCAGCAGCAGCCAGGATGTTCTGCCAATCTTTACTGAAAAGCTGGTGAGTATGGGCAGCCAAATAATGGCGCGCCGGGCAGCTTTTTTGCGCGAACTGGCACGCGAGACACAGCGCGTGCATTACGAAATGTTGACCGACGGCCGTGAAACCATTCGCCTGCAATATTTACCCCGTTTGGGAGGGCACGGTACTGGTATGCCGGACACAGCCGACATTGTGGCTCAGGGAGAATGGCTGCAAGTGGAAGGTACGGAAGCGGCGGCCATAAAAAAGCGGTTGACGGCTACCGTACACCAGGCCCAGGCCCAAGATATAGCCCGTGGGGCTACCAGTGTTGGCCCACACCGGGATGACTGGCGCTTTTTGTTGAACGGCCGTGCCCTTAGTAACTATGGCTCCCGCGGCCAGCAGCGTACGGCCGTGCTGGCATTAAAAATGGCTGAAATCAACTGGATGGCCGCCACGACCGGTGATCAGCCTGTGCTGCTGCTAGATGAAGTGGTGGCTGAACTGGACGCCCGGCGGCGTGCCGCCCTGCTGCAAACTGTGCGCACGGCCCACCAAACGATCCTTACCGCCACCGACCCGGGTATGTTTACCCGCGAATTTCTAGATAATAGCACCTGTTTACACGTAGAAAACGGCCGTGTAAACCTTCCTGTTACCAATCTACCCTGACTGGTTTCTTATACCGTATATCGCTGTAGAGAGATGTATTGTCAGATTAGCAGGCATATAATTCAGTCGCTCTGAATCATATCGTTCCAGCACACAAATTAACCGGTATTCAGAAACCAAAAGCAGCGAGAGAAACAATAGTGACTGATACCCAGGAACAGACAGGCGCAAGGGCCCTTGTATTGGTAGTAGATGATACCCGTGAAAACCGGATCTTATTGGCCTCCCAGCTTAAGTTGGAAGGCTACGCGATTATCGAAGCCTCAGGGGGGCACGAAGGCATTCAAAAAGCCATATCTCACAACCCTGATGTCATTTTGTTAGACGTGATGATGCCTGATCTGGACGGCTTTGAGGTGTGCCGCATCCTCAAAAGTGACCCACAAACACAACTCATTCCCATCATCATGGTGACCGCCCTCAACCGGGTAGAATCGCGCATAGAGGGCAAGCGCGCTGGCGCTGATGAGTTCCTTTCCCGCCCCCACGTCCGCGAAGAGTTGCTGGTGCGTGTACGCACTTATACGGAAGTAAAGCGTACCCGCGTGAGCCTGGAAGAGGAACGCAACCGGCTGCAGCTGCTGTACAACATTAGCCGGATTCTCAGCAGCCAGCTAGATGTAGACACCATCATGGTGAGTACGCTGGTGCAAACCCAGGCAGCCGTGGCTGCCACAAAAGGTAATATCATTCTGCTAGATGAGACGGGCAACGTCTACCACCGGTTTCGCATCCGCACCGGGTCGCCGGTAGAAATTAGCGAACATGTAGCCCAGGCGGTCATGACACGTGGCTTGGGTGGCTGGTTACTGGAACACAAGCAGCCTGAAATAATTCACGATATTACCCAAGACGAGCGTTGGATCACGCTGCCAGATGATCTGGATGAACGTGGGTCAGCCATTGGCATTCCCCTGGCCGGGCCCAACCGGATGGAAGGCATACTTATTTTAAACCATCCACAGACCCATTACTTTACGGCCGAACATCGTAACCTGCTGGAAGCTATTGGGAGTACAGTCACGGCCGCCATTGTGAATGCCCGGCTCTTTTCTGAGGTGCGCGAAGAGCAGCGCAAACTGCAAACCATTCTCACCCACTCCACAGATGCGATTATTATTGCCAGTGAAGAGTGGCGCATTTCATTATTTAACCACACGGCCGCACGTTTGTTTGAGGTTTCAACGGAAGCCGTTACCGGCCATATGTTAAACGACGTGCCGCAGCTGCGAGATTTAAAGGTAATGCTCAAGGACTTGCCCAATGGCCCAGAAGCACGGGAGATCAGCCTGGCCAACGGCCGTACCCTTTATGCCAGCATCTCGCCCATTCAGGGGGTGGGGTATGCGGCTATCTTACAAGACATTACGGAGCTGAAAAAGGCCGAGCAGCTAAAGCTGGCCGCCGAACGGCGGGAGAAAGAGCGTGTCAAAGAAACCTTCTCCCGTTATATGGGGCCGCGCCTGGTCAACCACGTTTTGGAACACGCCCCCGAACTCATGGCCCGCCGCGAACGTCGTCATGCCGTCGTCATGTTTGCTGACTTACGCAACTGGACAGGGGGGATGATTACCCGGGTAGCACCAGATGAAGCTATTCGCCAACTGAATGAATTTTTTACACGCATGATGGACATTGCCATTGAGTTTGACGGCACCGTATTTGAATTAACCGCCGATGAAATTCTGGTAGGGTTTAATGCCCCTTTTGATCAGCCAGACGCCACCATGCGTGCCGTGCAAACGGCCGTGACCATGCAGCAGGAATTTAACGAACTGCGCCAAAACTGGTATGCGCGGGCAGGTACAGAACTGGGGTTAGGCATTGGCATCGATATGGGGGATATTGTCATTGGTAACGTGGGCGCTGAGTCACGCATGAGTTTTCGTATGGTAGGCCAACCCATGAACACCGCCTCTCGGTTGGTTGACCTGGCCGGTGATGGGCAAATTGTGATCTCCACGGCCGTACAAAAAGACCTTTTGGTCCGAAACCCAGAGCTGTTAACGACCTTTGGTTTCCAACAAATGGAGTCTATCCAGTTACAAGGTATTAGCGAACCCCAGGTACTTTATCGAGCCTACGTCACCCGTCCATCACTGGTTAAATAGCCAGTAAGCACCAGGCACCCCTCATTGAAGGCTGCCTGAGCGCGGTCACAACGGCCGTTTCCCCGGCATTCCCACGCGCCGCGGATATGTTTCCGGCGTTCTGCTTACCTTCTCCACCACTACCAGGAAATGCGGTTCTGTTTTGTCGGCTACCTGCACTTGCTGGAAGCGCGGTTCGCCACCGCCAAGAAGGTGAATGGCTGGGCTGGCCACGGCCGTTTCCTCCCTGGCATGCTCCCCCTTTTGCGCCAACATAAAGCCCCCCACTCGGCACAATGGCAGCAAATATTCAACCAGGACACGCATGTCAGCCACACCGCGGGCCACCGCCCAATCATACACTTCACGGTGTTCTGGCTGCTGCCCCAACACCTCCACCCTGTCTGAAAGAATGGTAACGTCGGCCAATCCTAAGCCGGTGACAAGCGCCGTTAAAAAATGGGTCTTTTTGACCACACTCTCTACCAAAGTTAGCTGCAGCGCCGGAAAGGCGATCTTTAGAGGCAGCCCAGGAAAGCCCGCGCCGGTCCCTACATCAATCAGGCGGCGGCCGTTTAAATCGCCTGTAGCCAGCACACACGTCAACGAATCATAAAAGTGACGTTGAATCATAGCGGTTGGCTCACGCACGGCCGTTAAGTTCATGCGCTCGTTCCAGGCCAGCAATAGCTGCAAATAATGGCCAAAGTGCGCCACCTGCTCTGGAACCAGGTTTATGCCCAAGGTCTCCGCTCTTAAAAAGCGGGTCACGTCTTCAGTCAGATGATCGCTCATTTGTGATAAGATTCTCCGGCGATAATGGTGCCCGCCCGGTACAATTGTTCCAATAAGATCAGGCGGGCCAGCTCATGCGTAAACGTCAGACGAGACAACGATATCATCTCTTCACAATGTTGCAGCACCTCCTCAGACAACCCCAGGGGACCACCCACAAGAAAGGCAATACGACCATACAGGCCAATCTGGTTTCTTACAAAATCGGCCAGTTCCAGGCTATCAGGCTGGCGACCTGTAGAAACCAGGGCAAATCGCCGGTTCACGTTTGCCGTTGCTTTTAATAAGTGCTGCCCTTCACGTTCAACAGCTACCTGATCAGGCACGCTCTTGCCCACCACATCCTTGACTTCCACCAGTTCAGCTTTGGTGTATCGTTGCAAACGTTTCAGGTAATCATCCTGGATAAAACGGTATTGCAGTGACTTTAATTTACCAACAGCAGCAATAGTTATATGACCCGACAGCTTTTCCATGCACCTAACGTTAAAGCAGAATGCGGTATCCGGCAACAAGATTTACGTCATTTGTCTTAGAGTTTGAGGCATGCGGCCGTTTCCTTACTCATTTGCTTTATGCTAAGATATACTCATTATCAGACTGCCTTCTGAAGTGGGGGCTGGAGATGAGGGGAATAGATGGATAAAAGACCCAATGAAAATCCAAAGGCAGCCCAACAAGTGACCGCGGAAGCTGCAGTAGAACAGGTTAAATCTGATTACAACCTGGCCCGCCAGGCCCGCTGGCGGGAGATTTCCTGGTATAAAATCCCGCTTTTTTTCGCCAGCCTTTTTCTTTTTATCCTGGCTATTACGTTAATGAAAGAGGGGGCGCGCGCCCTCATCCCGCTGGTACAAACCAGTTTCTCAATCACCAATCCGGTTAACAGCCTGGGCTTTGGGTGGGCTTTTGCTTACCTTATCATGAGCGGTTCACCCGTGGCTGCCGCCTCGCTCACCTTTTTTGATGCCGGTGTTGTTACCGACCTGGGCGCATTTACCATGATTACCGGCAGCCGTCTGGGCGCCAGTTTTATTGTTTTGTTTATCGGCTTCATCTATGTCCTACGCGGCCGTAACCGGGGCACCAGCCTGGATATGGGCTTGCTCTCTCTAACGGTCACAGCGACTACCCATGTCCCCGCTCTCTTTCTGGGCATCTACTTACTGCAAACCGGCACATTAGAAAGTGTACACCCCGGCTCTGGTTCCTTGCTGACTGCCCTGACAGATTATATTTTTGATCCCCTCGTGGCCTTATTTGTAGCTCATCTACCGCGCATCGCTTTGTTCATCATAGGGTTTGTAATAATCATGATAAGCTTTAGTTTGTTTGACCGCTGTCTGCCACAGATGACACTTAAAGAAAGCCAGGTGGGGCGTATGTCCCGGCTGGTTTACCGACCTTCCATTATGTTCATTCTAGGCGGGGGTATTACGCTCATCTCCATGTCTGTCAGTGTGTCATTAAGCCTGCTGGTGCCGTTAAGCAGCCGCGGTTTTGTGCGTCGTGAGAACGTCATCCCTTATATCATGGGGGCCGGTGTTACCACGTTTATTGACACGCTGTTTGCGGCCATGCTGATGAGTAATACGCAGGCATTTACAATTGTGTTGGTAGAGATGGTGGCAGTTACAGTTGTCTCTTTGCTCATCTTATTAACCATCTATCGCCGGTACGAACGTTATACATTGGCGTTTGTCAACTGGATAACATCGAGCAACTGGAATCTGGCAATTTTTATGTTAACCATATTGATTGTCCCTATTATCTTGATGTTTTTTTAAGGCAGGCCGTAATTTATTATTAATGGAATAAATGACCATGAATATGAAAGTGTTAATTGCAACAGGCGGAGCCGCACATTCGGCCATAGCTGTACAGATGGGCGCCCAATTGGCCCAGGCATTCCCCATGCAGGTGGTTGTATTAACGGTTATTAAAAGCGAAAAAAACCATGAGTATGGGCAGCATGTGTTAACAGAAGCCGCGGGTATGCTGACCCCCGCTGTGCGTCCTGACCTGCTTCAAACCAAAATGCGTATAGGCCACGCCGACGACGAGATTGTGCAGGAAGCAGCCGACGGCCGTTACCACCTGATCATCCTGGGTGAACGGGAGCACCATGATCTGATGGCCCGCTTGTTTGGCCCTACGGCCGAACGTGTTATCCATCACGCCGACTGCCCTGTGCTCATCGCTAAAAAGAAGGTTCACCCCATTCAGCACATCTTGTTATGTGACAGTGGTGGTCCAGAACAGACCCTCTTACAGCGGCTGCGAAGCCAGCTGCCCCAGTTGTTGGTAGCCGGAGTCACCGTAACGGTATTACACGTCATGTCCCAGATAAGTGCCGGGCCGGGCATTAATGGCAAACAGTTACGCGCCGACGCTACGGAATTGATCCACGAACACAGCCCCGAAGGGGAGCTGCTGGCACGTGACATACGCCAGTTGGCGCTAAGCGGCGTGAATGCTCAACCCAAAGTACGGCATGGATTGGTGGTAGACGAAATTTTAGATGAAGCCAACGGGGGAGATTATGATCTGGTCGTCATTGGGGCACACCGCTATGCCGGTTGGCAGCGCCTGCTACTGGACGATTTGGCTCATAAAATTGTGCTGCGGGCTGACCGGTCAGTGTTGATCATACACTGAATGAAGTCCTCATATGCGCCTATGCCCAAGGGCAGCCGTTAATTCATCTTGCTTAACAAGGCCATCTTGGCCCAGGTTGCTGGCAGATAGAGCGGATCACTTTCCAGCGCCTTATCATAATAGTGTAGTGCAGTGCGGTAATGGCCTGTTTGTTCATAGACACGCCCCAGATTCATGAACGGGAATTGAGGGTTTTCATAACGAGGGGCAGCAGTCGCCTTTTCCAACCAGGGGATAGCCTCTTCCCACTGACCCTGCTCCATCAGGTAAACGCCAATATCATTGTATGGATTACCAAAGGTAGGGTCTACCTCAATGGCCTTATGGCACATATCTACAGCTTCATCCAGCCGCCCCATCATGCTAAATGTCCAGCCTAGAAAGGTATAAGCTTCAGCCGTGGGCATCATTTCAATGGAACGCTGGTAAAGCAAAATGGCGTTACCCAATTCCCCCTGCACCTGATAACGGTAAGCCCGATCAAACAAAACCATGGCTTTTTGGTGTGCAATCTGATCATCAGTCATCATGAAAATAGTGTAACATCAGCCAGGACGCTTGTCAGCAGGTGGCGTAAAATTCTTATACGATTCATACGCAGCTAGCCGCCACGTTATCGGCCCACAAAGACACCTTTACCCAACGCCATTCCACGCAGCCAGAACAGGCAGCAGCTCAGTGAGTGTCTTTATTTCAGCGTGAGCTTCAACGCCAGCAGGTTTGCTAAAACGGTTGCTGGAAGCAAAATAAATGGTGCGCATCCCGGCCGCCCGACCACCTACAACGTCACTGGCCGGATCATCACCCACATACACGGCCGTCTCCCCATTCCCCTCTAACATCGCCAATACATGCCAAAAAGGGTCAGCATTGGGCTTCCATTTATTCACGTCTGCTGAAAACACCAGGGCGTCAAAATAATTAATCAGGCCAAAGCGGGCCATATCAGCCATGTGTAGTTGGCCGGGGAACATGGTGTTGGACACCAGGCCCACTTTGTAACCGGCCGCCTTTACCTGCGCTACCGTTTCCACTGCCTGGGCCACCAGCCACGCCTGGGCCTGGATGGCCGCGCCATAATGCTCCGCCGCCCTGAGCAGGTCGGCCGCCGAAACGGCCGTGACCCCCACCCGTGCCAGCGCATCAGTCAGCAAATCCACTACCCGCAAATTGCGCTGATGGCGTGTGGCCGCCTGCCACATCACCGGCAGCAGCGCAAACCCCGCCTCCCGAAATTGTGCAAACACCGGCAGCTGATACTGCTGCCGCGTCAGATAATCATACGCTGCCTGAAAACCAGGCGTTTCCAGGTCAGGCCAGGTGGTATATGCCCCTGCATATTCAATCAATGTACCACCCAGATCAAAAATGACCGTTTCTATCATCATCCTTTACCTTTTCTTCAAAGTTACCGGCACCATTGTAAACAAGATTTACAAGATGAACAGGATGTGGTCAAATCAGGGAACGTAGAGGTGCTATGACCATGAAGCTGTCAGAAAAGTATGAATGTTATGGCTGGCCATCTATCACCCGGCCAGATGTTAAACCGCCCATGGGGTGGAATTTACCCTTGCTCACAGCCGTTTCCCTTCTGGGTGGTCATGAGCTCAGTCCAGATGGTCAGGCTGTGGCCTTTACCTGGAACCGGGATGAACTCTCTGATATGTACGTGATGACCGCCGGGGGCGGCTGGCCGCGCCGTCTCTCTGCCGGACGTAAGCTGGCCTGGCCGGAGGCCGCGCCGCAATGGTCGCCCAATGGGCAGTGGCTGGCGTTTGAGATGAATGGGCACGTGGTGGTTGCCCCGGCCGCTGGCGGCCTGCCGCAAAAGGTGAGCGATTTTGCCGAAAGCGCCTCATGCCCGGTATGGCTGCCAGACAATCATAGCCTGATTGTGACGGTGGAACGGCATGACAGCGAGCAGCTGCTGCTGACAGACCGGGAAGGAAGCTGGCCCCGGCCGTTGGTGACACGGACCGATGGTGATTGTTGGGACGCACGGCCATCGCCGGACGGCCGTCTGATTTGTTACACCTTTCGCCCCTTTGGTGACCTCAACCGCACCGATATTCACCTGGTAGACGTGGCCACCGGGCAGATTCGAGAATTAACAGCCTGGCCAAAGGTGCGGAACTGGCACGGCCGTTGGTCACCTGATGGCAGCCACATCGCCTTCCTGTCACAGCACACAGGCTGGAACGAAGTATGGCTGGTACGGCCCGATGGTGGAGGGCTGCGCCGACTCACCCATCTAGAACTGGACGTGGCCGACATCGCCTGGTCGCCAGATGGCACTCACCTGGCCTGCACCCTCAACCAGCAGGGAGCGCTGCACCTGGCCCTATTAGATGCCCAGACCGGGGCCGCCACCACCTTACGGGCCGATGAAGGGCGTTACACCCGGCCACAATGGTCGCCGCAGGCTGACTGGCTGTTGGTGCAGTTTGAAAGCCCCACCCAACCGCCTGATCTGGTCCGGGTGGGGAAAGACGGCCGTGTCACCCCGCTGACATTTTCCCATCTGCCGGCACTGGCCGCCAACAAGCTGATCATGCCAGAACGCCTAAGCTACCGGAGCTATGACGGGTTAGAGATACCGGCCTTCCTCTACCGGCCAGAAAAGCCCAATGGGGCGGCTGTGGTCCATCCACATGGTGGTCCCTCGCTGCAAACACAGTTGGTGTGGGACGTGATGGTGCAATATTTTCTGGCCAAAGGTTATACCTGGCTGCAGCCCAACTATCGCGGCAGCACCGGTTACGGCCTGGAATTTGAACACGCCAATTATAACGATTGGGGCCAAGGGGATACCCAGGATTGTTTGCACGGGGCCCGCTATTTACGCCAACAACCGGGCCTTGACCCGGCGCGCATTGCTATGTATGGTGCCAGCTATGGCGGCTATATGGTGGCCTGTGCGCTGTCGCGAGATCCAGACTATTTGTTTGCCTGTGGTGTAGATAAATTCGGTGATGCCAACCCCCTCACGTCATGGGCGCAGTGCAGCCGAGATTTGCGCCTGTATACAGAAATATTCCTGGACCATCCGGCCAGAAACCGGCAGGTATACCTCGATGCCTCCCCTATACACCAGGTACAGCAAGTGCAAAAGCCGGTGATCATTTTCCACGGCCTGGAAGATGATGTGGTACCACCGCAGGCGTCTGAAGAGTGGGCGCAGGCGCTGCGCCAGGCCGGCAAGACATTTGAGTATAAGACCTATGCCGGCGAGGGGCATGGCTTCTTAAAGCGCGAAACGCAGTTGGATTTTTACGGCCGTATGGAACGCTTCCTGGACTGGTACCTGCTAATCGGCAGCAATAACTCAGAATGAAGATCGTTTTAGCTGCTGCCAATGCCTCAAGGAAACCGCACAAAACCGGCGAAAACTTTGTGCGGTTTACCCTGCTGCAAAGGAGTCTATACATGGAAAAAACACGTTGTGCCTGGCCCGGCAATGACCCGCTGTACGTGGCCTATCATGATCAGGAGTGGGGTGTGCCGCTGCACGATGACCGGTTATTGTTCGAGTTTCTCATTCTGGAAGGCGCCCAGGCCGGGCTGAGCTGGATCACCATCTTGCGCCGACGAGAGCATTATCGCCGCGCCTTTGCCGGCTTTGATCCCGCAGTGGTCGCTGATTTTGATGAGCAAAAGATTGCCACTTTGCTGCAAGACGCAAGCATCATACGCAACCGGTTGAAGGTGCATGCGGCCGTGTCTAATGCCCGGGCTTTCCTGAAGGTACAGGCTGATGTTGGCAGCTTCGACGCTTACATCTGGCAGTTTGTAGACGGAAAGCCCATACAAAACACATGGCGGTCTCTGGCCGAAGTACCCGCCGAGACGGCCGTCTCCCACATGATGAGTAAAGACCTGAAGCAGCGTGGCTTTCGTTTTGTCGGCCCCACCATCTGTTATGCCTTCATGCAAGCCACAGGATTATGCAATGATCACGTGACTGATTGTTTCCGTTATGAACAAGTCAAGGCATTATCGAAGCCGTCAAGTGACTCCTCTCGTTAGCTTCTTGACCAATTGACAACGGAGTCAATGCGCTTTATGATGTCCTATACTATACCCTATATGAGGTGTTATGATGGCCAGGTATCCTTTGAATCTCCCGCAACAACTAAAACAAGAAGCTGAAAGCTGGGCGCAACGCCAGGGCATTTCGTTGAATCAATTCATCCTGTGGGCAACGGCCGAGAAAGTAGGTGCACTCAATCAACAACTGGACGATCCCCAATTCCCACAAATCACCTATCGTCGTGGAGCCAGCGGTGTTCCCACACCGGTAATACGAGGGACAGGCATTCGTGTTCAGGCGGTAGCCATTGCTCATGGGCAATGGGAAATGTCACCCTCAGCCATTGCTAAACAATATAGCCTTTCAGTCAAGCAGATTGAAGAAGCCCTTGCTTTTTTTGCCGCTCACCGTGCTGAGATTGAAAGCCATATGACTTTGGAAGAAAAACTGGTCAAAGAGCTAAATGGCTAAAACGAAGTTACACCTTGATGCTGATGTTTCTTATACTATCTTGCAGAAAACACTCTATGAAAAAGGATATGATGTTTCCCGCACACCGTGTGAATGGATGCCGATTGATGCCAGCGACAGAACACAGCTGCTGGAAGCCACGGCCCGGGGTCGCTGTATATTGACCTTCAACGTAGGCGATTTTGTGCGGTTAGCTGCAGAATATCTGGAGCACGGCGGCATTATCCTGGCTCACCAGAAAGAGTGGCGACTGCCCTCTTTGATTGCAGCCCTTGATTGCTTGCTGAGTGAAACAGACGCCGAAATATGGCCTGGTCAGGTGCGTTGGCTGAATGATTGGCGCAGGAGTTGACCATGGCTTCTTGCGCAGAACTTATTTTGCAGGCCGGCGTGTTTCTGTTGATTTACCTGGAACCGGCGGTGCTGTCTGGGGGACAGTTTCCCTTCTTTCTCTAAACAAGGCCACCGGCCTACCAACAGCCCTGGACTCTGCAAACGGGTTAAGCCCCAAGATGTGCCCGGCCACGGCCGTAGCCATTTGCCATAAGAACAGCTGCTCACCTACATCATACAGGTCTTCCAGGTGCAATGTCACCACCGGCTGCCCCGCCTCTGCCAAAGTCCGCATGGCCACATCGTAAGAGGTATCATTGGTCAGGCGCAGATGCATGTACAGGCCGCTGGGAACTGCGGTTTCTGGGGCAGCAGGCGGTGTGCCCACGGTGGCTTCCAGCCGTCGTCCCAGGCAGCTGCCCAGCAGTTGGGCTACCCAGTCGGCTAATCCTGTCAATGCCAGAGAAGGGACGAGTGTAATGTGTTCACGGTCGTGCTGGCCCAGTTCGGCTAACAACGCTCCCAACTTAGCTGCTCGATTATCCTCAATCATAGCGGCGTAACTTGTTTCAGCATTGGCGGCTGCGGCTACAGCGCGGGCTAACAGGCGGTTCAGGTCAGCACCTACCAACGCCGCCGGCACCAGGCCAAAGTAAGAGAGGGCGTTATACTGGCTGCCGATGTGCGGATCATTGATAAAAACATGGCGCACGTTGTTTTGGCTGGCCCAGGCCAGCAGCGGCGTATCTGGGTCAGTGATCACCACAAAGTGACGGCCGACTGCGGCTGCACCCAACACGTCAGCCATACTGCGGTGCAGATGTCGCGCCGCCGCCAGGGTGGTTTCGCTGCCTCCCTTATCGGCAACCACAAACAAGGTCAGCGACGGTTCCAGTTTCGCGGCCATGGTGGCCAGGCTCTTGGAGTCATCAGCGTCTAGCGTCACCAGTTCCAGGTAAGGATGTGGCATGGTGCGGGGCTGAGCCGGTTTGCCAAAAGCGTTATAGAACAATTGGGGGATCATGGTAACATCGACATTACCCATAAACAAAGCCGTGGTGCAGCCATCGGCCAGCACTGTCTGGGTAAACGTACGCATTTGGTTTACATTTTCTTGCATCACGGCCGTAACATGCAGCCAGCCCAAACGGGGCAAGCCATCGCTCGGCTCCACCGGCCATACACTTGGATCATGGGCCCAAATGCGGCTGATCACTTGATCCTGGTTTAATTCACTTAATCGCCGGTTAACGGCCGCCTCATGTGTACCGGCATGCACATGCATACGCTGCCAGCCGCTTTCCAACGTATCTCTTTTTTGGCTGACCACCTGGGTCAGGGATTGGAACCTTTTCTCGGAGCCTCTCAGGTAATTGGCTTGCAGCTTGTCTAAAACGGCATCCAGGTCAATGCCCAGCTCTGCCAGCCGCGTCACGTGTCGCCAGGCTTCATCTAGTCTGGTGGCCAGGGCCGGCGCTACCTGGCCATGATCCAAAAAAGCATTCAGCGTGCCCGGCGAAAAGGTTGTGACTGTGTCTGGCCCAACCAGGGCGTCTACATAGAAAGTGTCCGGGTAGGTAAAATCACGCGGCGTGGTGCGTGTCCATTTTGGCCGCAAGATGCGCCCGCCGCGCCGGGCCAGCTTATCCCAACGGGGGCCGCGGAAGATTTCCTGGCAGCGTGTGTAGAGCAACCGGGCCAGCGCCACGGCCGTTTTCCCTTGCAGCGCCGTCTGACCAGCCGCCGCCAACAATGGGTCTACCGCGCTGTCAATGGCGCTGACCGAAAAAGAAGCGACAGCGGTTGGTGTACGCCGCCAGACGCTGTGTGAATCCAGGTAAACTTCCAGCCCTTCAATGTACGCCTGGGCCACTCTTTCATACACCGCTACTGAAAAAACGTGGGTCACATTAAGGCAAACGCCATCTCTGGTTAATTCGCGGATGGCCTCAATGCCCGCCGGGGTAGCCGGTACTTCTACCATGACATTGGGGCGATTCAACCGGTTTTCCAGATGGCGCACTTCAGCCACCGTGTGTACCGTATCATGCATCAAGGCCGGGTTCAATTCCAGGCTAACAAAGCCGTCCATACTGTCACTTTCTTCGTAAACAGCATGCAAATAATCGGCCGTAACTTGCACATCACGGATCATCAGCGCTTCGTGAATCCGCTGGGCAGGCGTGCCAGCCGCTACTTCCTGACGAATAGCCGGGTCATAGTCGGCGCAGGCAGCGATGATCTTTTCAAACGCGGCCGCATTGGCGGTGATGCCCTGAATGCCGTCAGCCATGCGGGCGCGCAATTCGCCAGATTGAATAAAGGAATGCCGCATATAATTAAGCCAGGTAGATTGCCCTAGCTCATGCAATTGATGTAGCCTGGTCATTGTCCTAACCTCCTTAAGGAATAGTTGCTGGGGTGTAAACTGTAGAACTTATGTATTGGTGGCGAACCTGCACCTGGTGAAAGCCTGCTGTTGGGGGAGTGCTATGTAGGATGGTGGCCCAAGGCTCACCTGCTGCCAGTATACACGATCTGACATTGGCCCGTACAGGGGGAAACAATAAACTACCAAGAATGGAGGGCGTTTCGGCCAGCAGGCCGTAGGCTTATGAAATGGTACGTACTTTAGGCCCTATGGGTGTGTCTTGCACCGTATACCCGGCAACGGTGATCTGCTCACGCAGCCGATCAGCCTCGGCCCAGTTTTGGGCATCACGCGCTGCCTGGCGCTGCTGCGCCAGTTGTATGATGTGTGAAGGGATGATTTCCAGGTTTGGCTGCCATTCGGCCAGACCTAACCCATAAATCTGGTCAAAAACCAGTATTGTTGCTTTTTTTGCAGCCGCCGGGAGATCAACTTTTAACAATTCCCACGCCAGCGCCAGGGCACGCGGCATGTTTAAGTCATCATTAACTTGGGTCTGGAAACGGTCCAAGAACGCCTGGTCTGGCAAGCCAGCCGCACCCCATTCATAGACCGCCTGTCGCAAGCGGTTTAATGATGTCGTTGCGGCGTCCATGCCCTGCCAACTGAAATTCAGTTTGGACCGGTAATGGCTGTTCAGGCAGTAGTAGCGGTAAGCCAGTGGTTCATAACCCCGGTCAAGCAATGTTTGCAGCCGCAAAAATTCCCCGGCTGACTTGGACATCTTGGCATCGCTTAATTGTAGAAAGTAACCATGCATCCAAAAGTTGGCCAGGTTTGTGCCATAACATGCCTGTGTTTGGGCAATTTCATTGGTATGATGAACGGGGATATGGTCTTCACCACCGCAATGGATGTCAAAAAATGGCCCCAGGTATTTGGCAGCCATCGCCGAGCATTCGATATGCCAGCCAGGGAAGCCCATACCCCAGGGACTTGGCCACTCCATCTGCCGGTGTGTGTCTGGCGGGCTGGATTTCCACAGGGCAAAGTCGGTGGGATTACGTTTTTCTGCCATGTCTACACGAACGCCGGCCTGTTGGCCTTCAGGGTTCAGGCGGGCCAAACGGCCGTAATCCGCTAACAACGACGTATCAAAATAGATGCCGTCGCTGGTACGGTAGGTGTACCCTTTGGCTTCGATGCACTGAATAAGAGCAATCTGTTCCGGGATGTGGTCGGTAGCCTGGCACCAGATGGTGGGTTCCAACACATGAAGCTGGCGCAAATCGTTTTTGAAGTGGTGTGTGTACAGCGCGGCCATTTCCCAGGCTGTCATGCCTGTACGCCGTGATCCCTTTTCCATCTTGTCTTCACCTGTATCTTCGTCAGATACCAGGTGGCCGACATCTGTGATGTTTTGCACATGGGTAACGGTATAGCCATTGTATCTCAGCACCCGGCGCAAAATGTCTTCAAAAATGTAGGTGCGCAGGTTGCCAATATGGGCATAGTCATAGACCGTCAGGCCGCAGGCATACAACCCGACATGCGGGGGATGTAAAGCCACAAATTCACGCAGTGAACGGGTGTAGGTATCATAGAGCTGCAAGGTCATCCCATTTTTATATCTGAAAATGCGGCTGTGCGCACCAGATTGTCTAATATTGGTCATCGTGGCACAGCCTATGGGATAATAGCTATCATTCTACGGAGGGTTTGATGGACATTCTAGTCACGGGAGCAGCAGGGAAAACAGGGCAGGCTGTCATTCGGGCGTTGGCGGCGCGGGGCACGGCCGTCCCCCATGCCCTTGTGCATCACCAGGGGCAAGTGGAACTGGTCAGGCAGGCAGGCGCGGTCACGGTGCTGGTGGGTGATATGCAGCAGACGGCCGTGTGGCTTACGGCCGCCCACAGCATGGACGCTATTTACCACATTTGCCCCAATATGCACCCGGCTGAAGTAGACATAGGCAAAGCGGCCATTAACGCTGCCAGGGCCAGCGGGGTGCGTCACTTTGTTTACCACTCTGTCTTGCACCCACACATTGAAGCCATGCCCCATCATTGGCACAAACTGCGCGTGGAAGAATGGTTATTTACCTCTGGGCTGGATTTCACCATCTTGCAGCCAGCCGCCTATATGCAAAATGTGTTGGCGGGCTGGCCGCGTATGGTCACAGAAGGCATCTATGACGTGCCCTATCCGGTGGAAACACGCCTGAGTTTGGTAGACCTGGCCGATGTGGCCGAAGCAGCGGCCATCGTCCTGACAACCCCAGGGCACAGCGGCGCCATTTATGAGCTGGCAGGGCCAGAGGTGCTGACGCCGGTGGCGATGGCCACCATGTTGGGAAAAGTGATTGGGCGGCAGATTACGGCCGTGTCCCAACCGCTCGACGAATGGCAGACTCAGGCCCAATCAGCTGGACTCAGCCAGTATGCCATAAACACGCTGCTCAAAATGTTCCGCTATTATGCCCGGCACGGCTTTTGGGGAAATGGGCATCTCCTGCGTTGGCTGCTGCAGCGTGAACCGACAACGTTTGCCCAATTTGCCCACCGCCAGATCGACCAGGGCACAAAAGAAGGGCCATAAGGAGAGAGGCAGTGTATCAACAAGCTATGTTAGCCGGAAAAACGGCCATTATTACCGGCACCAGCCGCAAAATAGGCATTGGGGCTGCTATTGCCCGCGCCCTGGCAGACGTTGGCTGCAATATCTTTGCTGCCTACTACCGCCCCTATGACGCCACCATGCCCTGGGGCAGCCAGGCAGATGAAGCCGAAGCGTTCGTGGTGGAACTGCAGCAAATGGGGGTGCAGGCAGCGGGTCTGGAAATAGATTTGAGCGATCCGGCGGCGGCATCTGAGGTGTTAACGGCCGCAGTTAAGGCTATGGGCCCCATCGATATTCTGGTAAACAATGCCACATACTCCGTCAATGACGGCATTAACAAGGTAACGGCCGTGCACCTGGACAAGCACTACGCGGTCAACGTACGTGGCATGATGCTGCTGTGCGCGGAATTTGTGCGTCACTTTCAGGGCCCGTGGGGGCGTATTATTAACCTGACCTCCGGCCAGGGCGTGGGACCCATGCCCAGCGAACTGGCCTATGCGGCGACCAAAGGGGCGGTAGATGCTTTCACCGTCAGCCTGGCCGCGGAATTAGCCGGGCAGCACATTACCGTAAATGCCGTAGACCCCGGCATTACGGACACTGGCTGGATGGAACCGGCTTTACAAGCACACTTTGCCGCCCAGGCTCCGTTGGGACGTGTGGGGCTGCCAGAAGATGCTGCCCGGCTGGTGCGATTTTTGGCTTCCCCTGAGGCAGGCTGGGTTACAGGGCAGATCATTCGTTCGCGGGGTGGGTTATAAGTAAGGCGAACAGCCCCAGGTGGTTGGCCACCGGGCGCTGGCGCGTAGGGATACGGGTGTGAATAGGGGCGTTTAGGATAACCGGGCCATTGAGGCCGGACCTGACCAATGTGGTGGAGCCACCGCCATCTAGATTCAAGGCGCTATCAGCCCCCAAATCAGCGAGGATGGCTGCCAGTTCAGCCAGGGTAGCACCTTCGCTGTAACCTGACTGACGGCCGTCTATCGCCACCCACCACATTGTCTGCCTATTGGCGCTCAGAGCCACGGCCGTACGTGGATTGGGTCGTTCATCGTCTAACTGGGTCGGTTGCGCCTCAACCACCAGGATATGATTACCTGCTACCGCCTGTTCTGTGCCAGCCGCACAATTCTGCTGGCTGATGGTGACGGCTGTGCCCCTGATGCACAAAACTGGAAAAGCCGGCGCAAACGCCGAATATTGAACGCCAGCGGCGATAGCCAGACCATAGGCATCAACAGGATCACCAGCACGCGGATAAAAATCCCAGGGCGCTGTCTCGTGAAATGGGGTGAAGAAGCTGGCATTAAGGGCCAGTTGCACCTTGTTGTCTCGCAGAAAATCCGCTGTCGTCTGTGCCCGATATTCCATGCCTCCGGTCAATGCCTTACCCGGCGTGACAAAAAAGGCAATCCCGGGCGCCGTCAGGTCTATCTCAACCACGTGAATCAACATCGGACGGGGCGCTGTATACACCTGGCGGCTGTAAGCCACCCCCTGAAAGAGTTTTGTCTGGTAATCAGTTGCTGACGGGCGGCGTGCCCGGACGAGTACCAGGGGGGCGAGAACCAGGAGGATGAGCAGCGCCAGGATGAATCGGAGAAACCACTTACGTGGCCGCATCACCTAAACGGCCGTTGTACACCAACCCACCACGTTCCCGGTAAGTGTGAAAGACGGTCACCGCCTCCTCTTTAAGAACGTTGTCAATCACCTCAATGCCCCGCGCCCCCAGTTCTGCCTGCCAGTGGGGATGGATGGGACCTTCATCAAAACCGGTGATTTGTTCCAACTCCGGGCCGCTGCCGGCAATGGCCAGGGAGCGTACGCCCGACCAGACCACCGCCCCATAACACATGGCACAAGGGCGCCAGTTTACTACCAACTGATAGGCGGGCATCTCTGGCCCGCCCAGGTCAAATGTGGCCAACTTCTGCTGCGCCAGCGAAAGTGTTACTACTTCTGCATGAGCGGCGGAGCAATGCTGCGGCACCACCCGATTGACCCCCAGCACCACTACTTTGCCGGTGTGCAGTTCAAACACGCCGGCGGCAAAAGGACCGCCGGTGTTATGCACCACGTTAAGTTGGGAAAAACGGATAACGGCCGTCATCCGTTCAGGCAGCGTCGGCAAATAAGCGGGCAGTTTTGCCAACTCGGTCTCGGCCCAATCAGGCATGGTTACTGCAAACTGCAACATAAGTCTACCTCCAATGGGAATGGGTACATGGGTATTCTATTGCAATCAGGGGGTTGTGTCACGCTGCTTCCCATATGGTGGGTACATCTTGCCAGGTATCATTGTCACTGGCCTAACAGCTATCTGGCTGCAAAATTTCCAGGCCCGGAAATGATAGTCACCCAGGATAGGTGAAGAAATTGCAACCTATCCTAATGATTATCTTCCTAAACCTCGCCAGTGAACAGGAGCAACGTCTCACCGCCAGGCGCTTTTAAGACGCCATCAGTGATAGTCAATCCTTTGGCCTGCAGTTGTTCAATGCGTTTAGGCATATCGGGGGCAAAGTAGGTGGGGCATGGGCCTTGAAATTCGTCGGTCTGGTGCAGGCCTAACATCATCAAACCATCGCTAAAGATGCCCCAGGGATACGGATCACTGCTGGCGTAAAGTTGGGCAAAGCCAAACTGCTGCCAGAAGCGGGCTGCCCGTTGGAAATTGGCCACCCCCAGGGCAAATTCACCAAACTTACCGCAATGACTCAACGGCAGACCATCTGGCAAGGGCATGCCCGTGGGATCATGGTTAATGAGACCCACCATAAGGCCATCGGCATCAGCAAAGATAGCCATGTGCAAACGGCCGTCAAACGCTTGCTTCATTAAAAGTTCCACCCCCAGCGCTTCTACCTGTTTTACGCGTTCCGCGGCGTCAGCGGAAAGATAATTCAGGCCAATGTACTGATTGCCATCCTGATTAAGCAAGATCAGGTTCTGGCCATCGCTGTACTGTTTCCAGGGCCAGGGCTGGTCATTTTCAGCCAGCTTCTCAAAGCCCAACGTTTCATAAAAGGCGGCCGATGCCGCCAGATCAGGCACACCAATGGCAATTTGGACAACGTCTCCAAGTTTCATGGCAGCTTCCTTTCAGAGGTTGGAGATGGAAAACGGGTGTTTTCTCCACTATCTGGTAAGTTGGCAAGATAAGTAAATTCTAGCACATACGTTCTATCATCGCAATGCTTATTCCTGCCGCAAAGCGTTAGGCTTTACCGGCTTGTGCGGCCGGAGATTTGCCCCACCAGCCAGTCAGACGTACGCGGAAACAGGCGGTTGGCGTGGGCAAAGAGCCAATCATACCAGGTAATATAGACTTCCGGTTTGCCACTGGCGATGGCTTTGACAATGGCCTGGGCCACTCGCACAGCAGGCACGCGGGCCAGGGCGGTAGGGTTGGTGCGCCTGTTGCCTAGCAAGGCATCGCCAAACTCGGTGAGGGTGCGGCCTGGGTACACCGTGGTCACTCGAATGTGATATGGCCGCAGCTCCATACACAGCGTGCGGCTGATAAAGTTCACGGCCGTTTTGCTGGCGCAATAAAGCCCCATAGCCGGCAGCGGCCGTTGTCCCACAATGGAAGACACGTTGATGATATGCCCGCTGCCTTGCTGCTGCATGTATGGGACGGCGGCCTGGGTTAGATACAGCAGCCCCATGACGTTGGTGTCCCATAGGCGGCGCATATCGGCTGGGGGCATCTCGGCCAGATGGCTGTGATGGCCGAGGCCGGCGTTGTTGATGAGGACGTCAATGGTGCCCATGCTCTCGATAACCTGAGGCACGGCCGTGGCTGCAAACGCCGCGTCACCCACATCCCCGGCCAGCGCCAGACGGCGGCCAGGATAGACGGCCAACTCGTCTACCAGAGCCGCTAACCGTTCTTGCCGCCGGGCAACGAGCACCACATGGGCACCTGCTTGAGCCAGGGCCACGGCCGTGGCCCGCCCAATGCCCGCCGAGGCGCCGGTGACGATGATCACTTTATTTGAGTGGTCTGGCTTCATAGAGCTCATTTACAATTAACTTGGTATTTTGAAGTAATCAGTGTTCAGTTATCACTGTTCAGTTGAGTGTTCCTCTGAACTGATGACTGATCACTTGGTAAAAGCCCAAAGTTATTTTTGCACGAACCCCTAGGGTCGTGAGCTATTAAGTGATCGTACTCCTATCTCACTATCCCCATTACCAGAGGTAAATGGGATTACTGTAAATCCAACCGCGTTCTTTGCCCAGGTAGGGAATGGTACATTCGACGCGGTACGCGCCCGGTTGGGTGGGGATGTGTGTCAGGTTAGATTCATTTTCAATACTGGCCACGATTTCCCCGTGCCGGATAAGGCGGATGTTGGCTCGGGTGGGGGTGATCACTTGCAGTGTGGCCCCGGCATCCATTTGTACCCGGTCACCCATGCGCCCTTTGCTCATACCGTGCCCGGTAAAGCGGAAGCCTTTGGTGGGGTGGGGCAGGTCATAGGCCACCCAACCATGCCCACGACCAATAGCTCGCAGAATGGCTTGCTTATCTGGCTCCAGGTCGCCGGTGAGCGGCGTTGTCAGCATCAGATGGGTGTTAACGGCGCGAAAGAGGTATTCATAAGGGTAAATGACACGGTGCAGGGGACCCAGGTTAAAAGGCGTGCCATGAGCATCACTGTTGCCAACGACAGAAATTTGCTTACCCTGCGCCAGCAGCTCATCCCATAAAGCCAGCGTTTCCGGCTCGGGAAAGGTGATATATTTTTCAGGGTTAAGGGCCACGCGCACGGCCGTGAGCTTATCTAGCAGTGCATTTTGCACAGGCAGCCTGTTTAACACGTCTGCCAGCCGGCAGACAAAACTGGACATATAGTTCCACAGCTCCAGGCCCGTGTACCCCTCGATCTGCCAATCATGCCAGGCCAGGTTGGGGTAAGGGAGGAGGCGGCAATCTTTTTCATGGGGGTGGGCCAGGAACGTATAACCACCACAGGCCTGGGCGGCATTGATCAATTCCTGGGGATTGGCGGCGCAGGGTGAAAGCTCACGCTCCGCGCCGTAGATGAGCAGGTGACTGGCCTGCGGTTCGCGGCGAACGTGATGCACTTCCTCACCACACAGCACCAGAACACGGCCGTGTTCATTTTCATAATACCCTTCTACGCCATCGACCCATACGTTATGATCAGTGACAATAATAAAGTCCAACCCGGCGGCAATCGCCTCTGTAGCGATCTCTGCGTGCCACTTTTCCCCATCCGAATAGGGCGTATGCATATGCATATTCCCTTTTATTTCTACCAGGTCATCCATCTTGCCCCCTCTGTCTCTTATGATGAGCAAAAGAATGGTATCGCGTTTAGCATGATTTTCAAGGTGAATGGGAAAGCAGGTACAACAGTAAGCCAGTTGTGAAACATGGGGCACCAGGGTGGTTACGGCCGTTAATGGAAAAGATGTGGTTAGGTAGTTGGCATACGGCCGTTTTTTCACCATAGGCCATTCGCTGAAAATTCGATATGATAGAAAGACAGTCAAACAAGGAAAACGCCCATAAACCATACTGTCCATAACAACATTGTCAGTTTTATTTGGGGTATTGCCCACGCCGTCACCCGGTGGTGCAAGGCATGGGCCAAACGGCCCTGGTCATTTATAACTTTTACGGCCCGTGCCTTGCATCGCTCATTTACGGCCCGTGCCCTGCACCGCTCAGAGGTAGAAAATGCCCAAACCACGTCCACCCTACATTCAAGGAAACTATTACCACTTCTACAATCGTGGCAGTCATAAACAATCCATCTTTCACGATCCCCGCGACTACACCTACCTCCTGGGCCACCTAAAAGATTACGCCCAAAAATTCGGCATAGCCATCATCGCCTACTGTTTGCTGCCCAACCATTACCACATTCTTGCCCTTCAGGGTAATCACGTCGAAGCCCGCGTCCTCATCCAACGCCTTTTCAACCGCTACGGCAAAACGTACCGGGAAAAATACGCCCATTCTGGCACCATTTTCGAAGGCCCATACCGGGTCAAAGTCGTCACCAAGCAGCGCTATTTACTTCATCTATGCCGCTACATCCACGCCAACCCCGTCAAACACGGCATCGTCAAGGACATCCTCGACTGGCCTTATTCAAACTATACCGAATGGATAGGCTCACGCCAGGGCACACTGGTAGACAAACAATTTGTCATCGATAACTTCCCGAACCCAGGAGAATATGAAAAATTCGTCCGTGACTACCTCCTAAACAGCAACCGCCCTGACGGCATGGACGATTACCTTTTCTGCTAGTAGCAGTGCAAGGCACGGGCCAAACGGCCTTAGTCATTTTTCATCTATATGGCCCGTGCCTTGCACTACATTACCGAATATCTGGTAAACCACACTCAATACCTTCCTGGCATGCCCCAGGATTACGACAAAGTCTACTGTCTGGACAACGTGCAGTCATTCGCCTTTCTGGAAGCCACCCAACCCGCCACCCTGGCCGCCATCCCCCAACCCAACACATTAAACGAAACGGCCGTGCAAAAGTATATCTTTACCCGCCCAGACGGCCGTCCACCTCGACCAGATCGGCGTGTTTTTGCGGCTTGCTTGCGGGCGGTGGGCAGCGGCTTAAGACACGCCGTTGAGTGGTAGTAACACCGTAAAGACGCTCCCCTGACCCATCTCGCTCTCCAGGGTGA
Organism: Ardenticatenaceae bacterium; assembly: GCA_011525915.1. GTDB lineage: Bacteria > Chloroflexota > Anaerolineae > Promineifilales > Promineifilaceae > CAADGU01. Next base: position 51,269 of record WYBM01000012.1, read on the forward strand.
TCTGCCCATCCATAGCCTGCGTTAATTGTTTGACAATAGCCAGCCCTAACCCCACCCCCTTGTGCCGGCGGGTGACAGAATCGTCTATTTGCTGAAACGGCTCAAACACCACGTCCTGCAGCTCTTTAGGAATACCGGGGCCTGTATCTGACACCCGAATGCGCCAACTGTGTGGCTGAACCCGTTCTAAACACAATTGGACCTCACCCTTGAGGGTAAACTTGATAGCGTTTCCCACCAGATTAATAATGACCTGCCACACACGATGTTGGTCGCCCATGATCATGTCCGGTAACTCTGGGTCAACATAGGTTTGAAAGATCAACCCTTTGGCTTTGGCTGAGAGAGCCATCTGGGAGTGGACTTTTTGGGCCACGGTGCGGATGTCAAACGGGCTGTTATCAAGCTTGACACTGGCTGATTGCACCTGGGCTATATCTAAGAGCTCTCCTATCAGGCGGTTGAGCGTATGACTGCTGTCAATCATTTCAACGGTAATGCCTTTTTGCTGGCTGTTTAGCTGCCCCCAAACCCCCTCTTCTAACATTTCCGCATAGCCTAAAATAGCACCCAGTGGGGTACGCAATTCGTGACTAACTTTGGCTAACAGGCGTGTCTTGGCATGGCTGGCGGCCAGAGCCTCATCCCGGGCCTTTATCAATTCCGTTTCTATGTCTATACGACGGGCAATCTCTTGGGTAAGGGCCTCGCTTTGTTGTTCTATTTGCCGGGCCTGGCTCCTGGTACGGAACAACAAGTCACTCAGCAAACCAACAATACCGCTGCTGGCCAGGGAAAATACGAAGCCGGGTATGCTCTGCACTGACAAAGGTGTGGTGGTGGTGCTGAAGATGCCATAAAGCGCTTCATTTAAGATAAAGGTGAACAGGCCAGCCAACAACCCGTAGCGTAACCCCAACAACCAGCCGGCCACGGCCGTAGGCACAATAGAAACGGCACCCACCGCATCCCCTACAGATGGGTATAGTTGTGAAAACGCCAGGGCGTAACCCACATGCGCCGTAAAGACCACGGCCGTGCGTCTTGCCAACTCCTTTTTGCTAAATCGGTTTTGGGCAATCCACCTCATGGGGTTTTCCTGGTCAGGTACAGCCCATCAAAACTGGCCGTGAGTACTATACCTGTATTATACCGGGTCCACCTCTGCCTGAAAACATGACAAAAGTTTAAGATGATGACACTTAGGTAAGTGGCTTGAAGATGCGCCGCCACAGGTTCGTTTCCAGGACGCCGTCAGGATCACAACGTTTCTTGAGCTCACAGAAGCGGGCAATGGTTTCATCACCCAGATAAACACGAGCTACCTCCGGACGCAAGACGCTGTCTTTGGCAAAGTAGAAACGGCCGCTGTTCGCCAATACAATCTCATCCATCTGCCGCGTCAACTGCACCAACCGCTGCCGGTTGCCCTTTGTCACTTTCCAATCCATCGCCAGCGAATAGCCATCCACCCCATAGCTGATCAGAAATGGGTCAGGCTTGTGCCGTTTCATGACCGTCAGGAAATTGGGCAGTCCATACCGCTGGCCAAGCTGCAGAATTTCTGTGAAGGCCTTTTCCGCATTTTCCGCCGGAATGAATGGTTGGTACTGAATAAGGCCACCTTTGCCAAACGGCTTTTTCCAATCGAGCGAATCAAGCAAAAAGTGATAGACCCCATGCGCCTGCCGGTATTTAACGTGGCCTTTGCGCCGGGCGGCATAAAACTTGGCCATGTTAACAACACGCATCCCCAGGTTATTCCAAAAGGGAACCTGAAAGCGCCACAGCGCCGAACGGGGGAAAAAGCCCAGCATATCTGGCGGCACGTGCTGGTTGTCTAGCCGCAGGGTTTGGGCCGGGTGAGGGTCAACGCCAGGGCGCAGGTAATGACCCCGATGGATTTCACTGCGGCCCAAAGCCTTGCCTTTGCTAAAAGCATCCAGCCAGGCCACCAGATAGTCAGAGGTGTGCAGATGGTCATTGAAGTAGGTCATGGTTTGCTGCAAGTTAGGGCGGGTAAACCCTTCTACGTCCATCAGGCCAGAGTAAACACGTTTCAGACGCAGGGTAAGGCTGGTAAAGACGCCCAACATGCCAAAACCGCCAATCGCCGCATGGAAGATGTCATTGTTTTGCTCGCGGCTGCAGGTGATGATGTCACCGGAAGCCAGCATAAGGTCAAACTGGGCGATGTGTTCGCCGAAGGTACCAATCTTCCAGGCGTTTTTGCCATGTACGTTCATAGCGGCGCCGCCGCCTACGGTAATTTTCATCGTCCCGGTGGCAACAGGGATCCACCAGCCATCTTCAACGGTATATTCCCACACACGCTGAAGGGTGACACCGGGTTCCACCGTCAGACGGCCGTTGGCCGGGTCCCACGCCAGAATGCGGTTCATGCGGCGCAAGTCGAGGATGATGTTTTCGTCATTCAGGGCAGCATCCCCATAGCTGTTACCGCCGCCGCGCAGCCCCACAGTGTGGCCATGATCACGGGCTATCTGGAACACCTGCCGCAGCTGCGCCACGTTTACCGGGCGGTACACGTACCCAATGCCCCGGTACGCTTCGCCCCAACCGGCCACCGGTTCCAGATGATCGGCAGGCAGGGCTAAATTCACGCTGTCGTCTTCGACGTGGTCTGTATCATAGGTTAACGGATTAATATGGCTCATAATTAATGGTCAATAAATCATTCTAAAAATTCATACGACGGAAGATAAAGGAGGGGATGTGGCGGATCATCAGGCCGACCAGCCGCCAGCGAGCCGGCAGGTACACCGTTTGCTTTTGGCGGTGAATGGCCTGGGTTACGGCCGTGGCCGCTGCTTCTGGCGAGATAACCCAAAACGTCTTGGGGGCATTTTCCAGCAGCACAGTATCCACAAAACCAGGCTTGATGGTGGTCACGGTAACGCCATGCCGTGTCAGGCGGTTGCGCAGCGCTTCCAGGTAAGTATTCAGCCCGGCTTTGCTGGTATTGTACACCGGCGCCCCTACCCGCCCCCGGTCACCGGCGATGGAGCTGACGCCCACAATGTGGCCGCGGCCCGCCCGTTCAAAGCGCATGGCTGCCTGATTTAGCCAGGCGATGGCCGCCAACAGATTCACCTCGAGCATCATTTTGTCTTTTTCAAAGTTATATTCGTCTAAGGCAACGGCGGGCTGTACACCGGCCACATACACTATTAGGTCCAGCCCCCCCAGGTCACGGACAATCGTTTGAAAGAGGCCGGGAATGTCATCATAGTTGGTGACGTTATGGGTATAAGGCAGCAGTTTTCCGGTAGACACGGTCGTGTTTACAGCCTGGCACATCTCTGCCAGTTTTGCTTCTCGCCGCGCCAATGCAGCCACAATGTAACCCTGATGCGCCAGTTCTCTAGCTAAAGCCGCCCCGATCCCAGAAGAGGCGCCCACAACAATGGCGCGTTGTTGTGGTTCTAGCGGGCGTGTTGGTTGTATCGTTGGTTCTGTCATAGCTCCCGATTGTAGCACACCCCGATGAACGGAGAATCTGTCGTTTGTCATCTAAAGCGATGAGGAGGTAGAAGCGAGTTGGTGCGAGGCCCACACGGCCGTAAGCAGCCTATGGGTCTCCTCCGAAAGCTGCACCGGGTCGGCCCCCGGCGTCGGTAAGATCGGGTCAAGCAGGCTGATGTCTGCCACGACAGGCCCTTTATACCCCGCCAGCCGTTTAAGCGCACGGCCAATGCTCTCATCTCGATGCCAGATGGTAAACTCCAGGTGGTTATAAGTAATCGCACACGGCAAAAAGGCGGCGCCCACGTCTGTCACGATCTCAAAGGCCCCATAACGAAAGGGCAGCAGCTCCGTGCCGGGCCCACGCTGCCCCTCCGGATACAGCACAATCGGGGGGTGGTGGCGAATGCGTGACAAGGTGTGCCGGGCGGCCTGACGTGAGGCCTTATTGGTCCGTTCCACAAACACACAGCCAATGGCTTTGGCAATCCAGCCGATAAACGGCATTTTACGCACCTCATCTTTAGCCAGAAAGCGCACCGGCGTCACCGAAAGCAGCACTAAAATGTCCAGGTAAGACACATGGTTGGGAAATATGAACCCAGAAAACCTGGCCAACCGCTGCTGCTCCGGGCAATTCACCTGTACATTTAACACATGCAGCAGCCAGCGCACAAACTGGCGCAGCACCAAAAACGAAGGTCGGTACCCCCGTAGGCGAAAAGGTATAAACGAGGCCACAATGACGGCCGCAGCTGCCATCATCACCAACAGCCCGCTAATGACCAGGCGAACCGTACTCCGCACAACACTCATGAAGTTCCCTCTTCCATAAAAATAGTAGTCAGTTATCACTGTTCAGTATTCAGTGATTGGTTCACAACCTGCCCTGACAACTGCTTACTGACCACTGGCCACTGACCACTGAATACTGGCCACTGACCACTGAATACTGCTTTATTGTTCCCCCTCTATCTGCTTACCGGCGGCTCTCCAGGCCCGCCGGGCATCCTCATAGCCTAAACGATACAGCTTTTCGTGCCCTTCCTTGGTGTACCGTAAAATGCGTTCTACGGGAATCGCTTCCTGAGGGGCCACAATGATCGGCTCCGGCAATACATGGTATTTTTGCTCAAAGATGTCCGGAATGCCATTGCCATCCTCATCTTTCAGGTCAACCTGTTCGCCGCGCATCTGCTGCAGCAGCAAGGCATTTTGCGCCCGCAGCCGGGCATTTTCCACTTGCAGCCGTATCAGTTCATTGATGCGGCGAAACATTTTAAGGTCAGACTGGAAAGAAGCCAGCAAAGCCCACTCTAACATGGTGCTGGCGGCCTGCAAGATGTTTCTGGGTTTTTCCAACTTCTGCTCTTCTTCATCTTCCCAGGGCGTCATAATAACTACCACAATCTCTTCCGCGCCGGCATCAATGGCCGGGCCAAGGGGGGTGTTGGCCACCGTGGCACCGTCCCAATACAGATTATCGTTTAGTTGTGTCGCCGGGTAAACCAGGGGAATAGAGCAGCTGGCAATAATGTGGTCTAACCCGATGGGCTCCTGGCGCATTTTGCTGGGGTAGATATCACGGCTGTTGCCAAAGACATGGAGGCGCCCTGTGCTGATTTCCGTAGCGGTCACGCGCAGGTGTATGGCCGCTTCATCTGAATTAAGGCGTGTAAAGTTGACCCAACCCTGCTCTTGCAACGTTTTGCGTAAAGGGGCTGTATCTAACAGGTAATCACCCGTCAGGGTTCCCAACCCGGCTTTTTGCACGTCATCGGTTCGCAAGCGGCGCCATAAAGCCCACAAGGAATTGGCATTATGACCAGAAGCCAGCGCGGCCCCATTCACAGCGCCAATAGACGTGCCGGCAACGATATCCGGATACCATTCATGTTCTTCTAGAAATTTCAGCACGCCCACATGGTAGGCGCCACGCCCCCCTCCACCAGATAAAACTAAGGCGTTCTTACGGCTTTTTGCTGGCATACGGTTTTCTCCCACAGATGCCCGAGTATCAAAAGCGGTGATTACCTACCAAATCCTCGGGTTTATCTGCGTTGGACTCAGCCCACCAGGTAGGCCGGACGCATGGCCGGGTCTGAGCTCTCTTTCATTTCAGCACCCGGCGGCTTTACAGGCAAGATAATGTGGAATCGGCTGCCGGGCAGCCGATCCTCATCTTCCCCTTCAGATTCTACCCAGATGCGGCCGCCATGTGCTTCAATAACGCCTTTAGCAATAGGCAGGCCCAGCCCTGGCCCGGCGCCCTTAAATTTGGTACTTCCCGTTGAATGCAATTGCGGGTCACCGATACGGAAAAACTTTTCAAAAATCAGGTCATGGTATTTAGGATCAATGCCAATGCCGGTGTCACTAATGATGATCTCGATGTACTCATCATTATCTACACTGGTAATCACGGCGCCGGCCACATGAATACGGCCGTTGTCCGGGGTATATTTCACCGCATTGCCCATCAGATTGGCAAACGATTGCACCAACCGTTTAAAGTCAGCGTGAATAGGCGGCAGTTCATTAAGGCCATCAGCCGACAATTGAATGCGCCGTTCCCGCATTGCCTGGGCCAACGGCTCTGTCGCCAGGCGTAAAATCGTATCCATACGCGTCTTGACAAATGTCAGCTGCATCCCGTCTACGTCTAGCTGGCTGGCGTCTAACATGGCGGTGATCAAACTTTCTAATTGCAGTGTGGCCCGATTAATGTGACCGATAATTTCACGCGTTTGTTCACGTGTCAGGGCGCTTTCTTCATTCATAGCTGCCAGAATGTCTGAATACCCCTTGACCTGTGTCAGGGGGGTGCGTAATTCATGGGAAGCAATGGTAATAAAGTCAGATTTTACCCGGTCCATAATCTCCAGCCGCTCATTCTGCTCAATCAGGTCAATATTTAAATAGCGGATTTGCTCGTTTTGAATGTTAAGTTCACTGTACAACCGGGCATTCTGCAAGGCGACCACCGTCTGGTCAGCCAAAATTTGCATCAACTCCAGTTCGCCGGGTTGGTATGGTACGGCCGAGCTTTTGGGACCCACCACAATAATGCTCTCTAATTCATCGCCGCCGCCCACTGGTACGTACACTTCCATTTGCTGCTCTTTGAGCCAGGTGCGGTCATCTTTGCTCAACCCCTTATAATCTGGGCTAAAGTCCAGGTCATATTGCAGTAAAGGCAGGCTTTGCCGGGCCAGGGCAGCAATAAACGGGCTGTCCGGCGCAAAGGTGACTTTGGCCCGGGAGATGGCCCCCATGCCAGCGATGGGTTCGATCTCAAAACGGCCATCTGCCAGGCGGGTCAGCAGCATCAGTGCCCCGCGGTTGGTTTCTAACAGTTCACTTAATGTCCCGGCAATAAGCAAAGCCAACTGCTGCACGTCTAGTGTGCGGGAGATAGCCTGGCTGTAGTTGCGCATGATCTGGTTGGTGTTAAGACTTTCACGACGCAGGTAACGAAAAGTTAACCTCTCTACCAGGGTACGGTACGGCTCATAGACAAAAAAGCCCAACGTCAGGATAAAAGTGAGGATCACGGCCGTGACCAGCGCATCGACATTCAAATTACGGCTCAGTTGTAAAGCAATCAGAACTGCAATGATCAGGGGCAAAGCTGATATGGTGTTGACAATGAGAAAAGCAATGGTACGCAAGACACGTGTACGCACGTCAAAGATACGGAAGGAAGCCACACCATAAGCCAGGCCTACCACGCCCCCAAACCGCAAAAACTGCCCCGCCAGAATCAGGCTAAGATAGCCAAAAAATTGTAAGAACTCCCCTGTAAAGACCACCATCAACACGACAAACCAGTATAATAACCGGTTGGCATGCCAGGGGAAAGGGGTGGCTCTGTACTCGCGCCAGGTCTTGCCCAATAACAAGCCGCTGACAGCCAGCCAGACCAGATAGCTGAACAATGTACCAATAGACATGACAGTGTCCAATGGCGGCGGTAAGTACAACTGGCGTACAACAGGCAAAAGATCGATGAGGATCGTAAGTAAAACCGCCAGCCCACCGATCACCAGACTGGTGCGTGGGACCTTCCATTCCAGAAATGCCGATGTCAGGCCAACGAACATCACCGTGCTGAGCAGCAGCATCTTAGCGGGCAGTGTAGGGTAGGCCACAAATGGTGCGGCAAATAATGAGAATTCCCACACAACGGCCGTAATGATGACAGCCAGCAACCATTTACGTTGTGCCGGATGCTGCGCCCGCCGTGCCAGCGGGGTTAACAGCAGCAGCGTGTAAACAACTGCGCCAATAAGAGGGATAAATTGGTTGGATGCGTAGACACTCATGAAAAATGTAACCCAACTTATGGTATCAAGTGGTGACAATCCCAACTTCTGTGACTAGTACCAGTAATCAGAAGTCCGTCATCCGTTTTCAGTGGGCTATTTCCAGAGACAGGCCAGCGCTGAAAACTGTACACTGATGACTGAAAACTGCTACTAGATGATTGGCTACTGTAGTTAGGTCTATTGTAACGGCCGTCACTGGCAGTGGCAAAATAGTGATCAAGCAAGAGTACCATCGTACCGGCGGGATAGGCAAAAGGCCCTGAAGTTTTAAACATCTTCAGGGCCTTTCTTTTAGCGGAGAGGGAGGGATTCGAACCCTCGATGAGGTGTTACCCCATACACGCTTTCCAAGCGTGCGCACTAAGCCACTATGCGACCTCTCCTTTTGTGCGCCGGAATTATAGATGATGACCGCCAGTATGCAAATTATAGGGCAAATCGGTCATCTTACCCTTACTGACCATCTAAAAAACTTCCCGTTTTGCCGAAGGTAAGGTCACCTCAAGCTCGCCCATCACCAATGTGCCCTACCTATCACCAGCCAACGGCCGTACCATCATTGCGCGGTTCGCTGCCACCAATAAGCACACCGGTAACCGGGTCACGTATAATAACCTGGCCGCCACCATAGTGCACGGGCGCCTCCACCGGGTAAAGGTCATGGCCGCGTCTGGCCAGTTCAGCACGTACGTCTGGGCCAATGGCCGGTTCCAGGGCCACTAATGTACCCTTGAGCCAGTTAAAACGGGGGGCATCCAGCGCTGTCTGGGGGTCCATACCAAATTCGACCATATTCAGACCCACTTGCAAATGGCCCTGTGGCTGCATAAACCCACCCATGACCCCAAAGCTGCTCCATGCCTGACCATCTTTGGTGATAAAGCCAGGGATGATGGTATGGTACGGCCGTTTTCCGGGGGCGGCTTCATTTGGGTGACCAGGTTCCAGGCTAAAATTGGCGCCGCGATTTTGCAGTTGGATGCCGGTTGTCCCTGCCGTCAGCCCACTGCCAAAACCCATATATAGGCTTTGAATCCAACTCACCATATTCCCTTCGCCGTCAGCGACCGTCAGGTAAACCGTATCACCATGTGGTGAGGGGTCGCCGGCTGTGCGGGCCAGAGCCTGGCCCATGGCAATATGCGCGTACCGTTCCTGGGCATAGCTGTCACTCAGCAGGCCAGGCAAAGGAATATGCGCCTGGTGGGGGTCAGCAATATAAGCCTGGGCGTCAGCAAAGGCCAATTTGGTGGCCTCCAGCAGCGCGTGGTAATAATCGGCGGAACCATACCCCAATGCCGGTAGATCAAAGCGGCGGGCAATATTTAAGGCCAGCAAAGCCGTCAGACCCTGACCGTTAGGGGGAATCTCATAAAATGTGAATCCCCGGCCATAATCAAGACAAATCGGCGCTACCCATTCAGGCTGGTACTGGGCCAGATCATCTGGCGTCAAGACACCACCGGCGGCCTGCACACAGTCGGCAATTTGCCTGGCAATATCCCCCTGGTAAAAAGCATCCGGGCCTTCAGCTGCCAGGGTGACAAGCGTTTGGGCAAATTCGGGATTGTGGAAAATCTCAGCAGGAAGCGGAGGCCGACCGTGAGGCAGCCACACTCGGCGTGAATCAGGGTGTTGGCTCATCTTATCGGTAGACTTGCCCCAGGCCGCGGCGATGCGCTGGCTAAGTGGAAAGCCTGTACGGGCATAGTCAATGGACTGCACCAGTAATGAATCTAACCCCCGGGTCCCAAAACGGGTTAAGGCTGCCTGCCAGCCGCGCACACTACCCGGAACCGTTACGGTTAATGCACCCAGGCTGGGAAATGTGGTATGTCCGCGGCTGCGCACCAGATCGGCCGTCAGCCGAGCGGGCGCGGGGCCACTGGCATTCAGGCCAAAAAGCTTGCCTTCACGGGCCATCCAGATCAGGGCAAACGCATCGCCACCAATACCCGTAGAGGTAGGCTCCACCACACAAAGGGTGGCCACAGTGGCAATAGCAGCGTCAACGGCATTGCCCCCTTGTTTAAGGATGTCCAGGCCAGCCTGGGCGGCTAAGGGTTGGCTGGTAGCCACCAGGCCGCGCTGGCCTATGATGTTAGAACGGCGACTTGGAAAAGCAAGGGCTTCAAATATCATATTATGTTAATATCCTGCTTGACACCGAACACCTGTTCGTGTATACTCACAGAACAAATGAGCGAAAAACCACAACCTTTTGGTAGTGTGGGATTGAAAGGAGTTATCTCCCATGAGTGAAAAACCCTTATCGGACCGTCAGAAAAATATAATGACCTACATTGAAGAGTATGTGCAGGAGAACGGCCGTCCACCAACCATCCGTGAAATTGGTACGGCCGTAAACATCAGCTCTACATCGGTGGTTAATTATAATCTGACCAAGCTCAAAGAGAAAGGCCTGCTAGAGCGCGATGCTGAAGTATCTCGTGGTTTGCGCTTAACAGAAAAAGTAGCCACCTCCCTTGGAAACACACGCAATGCTGTGGCCAATGCTGTGGCTAACCTGGTACGTGTACCCTTGCTTGGCAATATCGTGGCCGGTGAACCCATTGAGGTAGGTCATGACAGTTTTGCCGTTTATGATGAAGAGGATGCTATCGAAGTGAGCCGGGCCATGCTGCCAGGAAAAACTGATGATCTTTTTGCTCTGCGGGTAAGTGGCTATTCCATGATTGACGCCATGGTCAATGATGGCGATATTGTGATTATGCGTCAGGATAGCAGAGCCCGCAACGGGGAAATGGTGGCCGTCTGGTTAAGTGATGATACCACCACTTTGAAATATTTTTATCATGAAGGTGATAAGATTCGGCTGCAGCCGGCAAATCCCACCATGGACCCGATTTACGTGGACCCTGGTGAGGTGCAGGTACAGGGCAAGGTGATGATGGTGTTGCGGCAGACTGCGCACTAAGGGGATTTTACCAACAACAGGCAGGACGGCGACACGGCCGTCCTTTTTTTTAGCGTCTGATCAGAACTAATGTGCTAAACTGGCATATCGAATGTTGTGGAACTTTCTAAACGGGTGAAAACATGACGTCCGAACGGGGCAACTGGCAAAAAATGTTACAGGAACGGCGATTGCAACATCAACTGGAAATTCAATCCCGGCAGATAGAGTCTGTCTTATCCCAGCATGATGTTTCGGCCCGTGTGGCTGGTGGGTATGTACAGCCACGCTCCATCCGGTTTGACTTATCATCACACCTGGAAACAGGGTTGGAAAAATTACGCCACATTAAACAGGAACTTCTTTCAACTCTAGGAGCCACCGAGGGTGATCTCATACCCCATCTTGGCGGCTGGCAATTACATGTGACCAGACCTGAAGAGCCACCCGTATCCTTGTTTGATTTACTGTCCCTGGTGCCTGATCTGGAGCCCATGACCATCTTGTTAGGGTTGGATGATAACGGCCGTCCTGTTTTGGTTGAATTGGCAGACCACACTTTGAGCCATATGCTGATTGCCGGTACAGCAGGCGCCGGCAAGAGCACGTTATTGCGTACGATAGCGCTGTCATTAGCCCTAACGCACAGGCAATCTCAACTGCAACTGGCCATTTTAGATGGCAGTGCAAACGGCGTCGCCGGAAGTTATACCTCATTAGAGCCGCTGTCTTATTTACCGCACATGCTGGCAGCTGTTACCTATTCCCCGGACGAGTGCCGGGAACTGGTGCATTTTCTGGTTGGTGAATGCACCTACCGCCAAGAGCAGCAAATGGACACACCCAAGATTGTGGTGCTTATTGATGAGGTAGTGCATTTACTTAATAAAACAGCAGCGCACCATGAATTATCTGAAGGGATCATCCGTCTATTACAACGTGGGCCGGACGTAGGCATTCACCTGGTAATGACAACTGACCAGCCAGAATCAGCCAGATTGACCAATGCCTGGCGAACCAATCTACCGGTGCGCCTGGTGGGGAAAGTGGCAGATGAGCGCATCGCCGCGGCCGCGGCCAGTATAGGTGCCACCCAGGCAGAATACCTGTTGGGCAGTGGTGATTTTCTGGCCATTGTCGATGAGCAGATGGTTCACTTTCAGGCAGCATTTGTAGGAGATTATGATTTGCATCTGACCTTGGAAACCCTGCACCGCTCACGCCCCCAGCCGCTGGTGGCTCAGCCCGTTCCGACGCAAAAGTTGGCCCCTACCCCACTGGAAAAGCAGACCTCTGAAGCCCGGTCATTTTCGATTATGGATACGGTGAGTGTGCAGATTGATGAAGCAGTGGAAGATGCATAGGGAGATGTTCACATGAATGTAGGCATGTTATGGCTGGATGATGATGCCAAACGGCCGTTTGCTGAAAAAGTTGAGCGAGCGGCGGAATATTACCAACAGAAGTACGGCCGTTTACCGGAGCTGTGTCTGGTGAACCCCGGTATGCTGGCCCAAAAACAGCACATTGGTCGCTTGGAAGTGCAGCCGCTGCGGACCGTCTTGCCTCACCACTTCTGGCTTGGAATGAGGTCCTCTTAATAGCCGTCTAAAAACAACTTCCCGGTTTTGGGATAATAAGGCTACTTACAGCGTGTTTGCCAATTCAGCAGCTTATTTATTTGCAGATGCGCCCTTAGTTAAGATCACGCATTAAAATAGACCGAGTACTACCACCTTGAATGATAGTCATTTGCAAAAATGACTTACGGCCGTCGGCTCCGTTAATTTCTGCTTCTGTGGTAATGCTTGTGTTATCAGGCTGTGTGATAAACTCCACAATAGCTGGGTCTTTAATAAGCTTGTGTATGGGGATTCCAGCCAGCTTGGCATCTGGCAATTGAAAAAGAGTTCGCGCTGATTTGTTCAGTAAAATGAGCTTAAACTCTTCATCCACAACCAAAACAGGGCTGTCGGTCTGGTCTACAACAGCACTTAATGTTTCTCGTTCCCGTTCAATTTCGGCATAAATGTTGGCGTTGTTGATAGCAATGGTAGCATAACCACCTAGCGCCGATAGGGCACGGGTGTCATTGCTGTCAAATGATGTTTCCTTTAAACGATTGGTGACCCCCAATACGCCAATGGGTTTGTTCTGCAGGATGAGTGGCACATAAATAAGCGACTTTACCAACAGCGCCGTATGTGTTCGTTTCCATTGGGAATCATTGCCAATGGCAATGGCGCGTTTTGTTTGTAAAACCTTACCGGCCAGGCTGTCATTGACTCGTTTACGCATGGAACGTGCCTTTGAGTCCAGGTTTTTTGAAGCGCGAATGTATAATTCGCCATGCTCTTCGTCTAGCAGCATAAGCGAGCCCTCTTCAGCACCCACCACGTACACGGCCGCTTCTACCACACGATGCAGCACTTCTTCCAGGTCCAGGGAAGAGGCTACTGACTTACCTACACCATACAAAACGTTTAACTCCTGGGCCCGACGCTGCAATTGAGAATTACTCTCCATGAGCTGCTGCACCAGTTGGTCACGTTCTCGTTGTAACCGGCTTTCGCGTAAAGCCCTATCAACCGATTCGCTGATTTCGTCGGCATCAAACGGTTTAATAACGTAATCACGAATACCTAGACGGAAAGCAGCCACGGCCGTTTCCTCAGACCCATGGGCCGTGGCTAAAATGGCCGGAATCTCGATGCCTCGTTCCTTCAGCTTCTCCAGCACTTCCAGCCCGGTCAGACGCGGCATTTGCTGATCGACAATCATCAAATCCGGCTCTTTGGCAATCGCCATCTCCAACCCCATTAACCCATTTGAGGCCTGCAGCACTTCAAAACCTTTTGGCTGTAAAATGTATTCACACAGAAAATCTCTAATCTCTTGTGAATCATCAATTACGAGGACGCGCTCATACATAACAAACAACCTGATCCTTGAGCTGGAATTTTTTGGCCTTCTTGATTCTTCCAGATAGTTTTTGAATAGAATTTGTCCCACGAACCATGAAACAGAGTATTACCGACTCTATATTACTACTCGGTTTATAACGATGCAACCCTCCACACGGCCGTTTCATAGGTATATTTATAGAAAACTTGTCGGGTCAATCTGCATAAGATAGCATGTAAATTGTGAGCAACCAAAGCACCCCCACCACCAATCTCAAACTTTTGTTAACCTTATGCTGCCTTTTTTTGGCCACGATCATACTGGCCGGCGGCTGCCGCACAACCAATGTTGTTGAAGATTCATCACATATTGTGGTGACGGAAGTGTATATCATTACCGGGGAGGAAATTGTCGTCACGCGTGTCATAGAACTCACTCCCACCCCTACATCGGCTCCCACGGCCGTACCAGCTGAAGATAGAGGCCCCGTCACCTTAGACATCAGTTTTGTGCGTGATACTGTCCCGACGATCGATCCTCAGCAAAATGTTAGCCAGGATGGCATTGACCTGATCGAGAACCTGTTTGTGGGGTTGACCCGCTTTAACCATAAAACCAACCGTATTGAACCACTCTTGGCCAAAGCGTGGGACATAAGTGAAAATGGCCGTGTCTGGACATTTAATCTACGTGATGACATTTTCTGGGTCAAGCCCCTCAATACAATGGTAGACGGTCTGCATGATGTCAAAGCCGTCAGGCCAGTGACCGCCGGGGACGTTGTTTTTGCCATCCAACGCGCCTGCAGCAGCAAGCCCAATACCCCAGATACGTTTACCCTGTTTATCATCCGTGGGTGCGAACAGGTAAATACAACGCCCAATGCCACCCTGGCTGATCTGGAGCGCATTGGTGTGACCGCCTTAAATGACACCACCTTACAATTCACGCTCACAAAACCGGCAGCCCATTTCCTGACGCTCACCAGCTTGTGGTTTATGCGGCCGTTGCCGCCAGAACTCATTGAAGCCCATGGCGATGATTGGCAGTCGGAAGCAGAAGCCGAATGGATGACCAACGGGCCATTTTTTCCACTTACCCCTGAGTTAAAAACCTTGCAAATAAACCCCCTGTGGCCCTTACCTGTGGGCGGCAATATCGATCAGGTAAACATCCTTTATATCCCCACGGCAAAAGATGCGCTGGCCCTCTGGCAGGGAAGACAAATAGACCTGGTCGATGTTACCAACGTAGACGTGAATCTGACAGACGAACGAATTGCCAACAAGTTACAATTGGTGCCCCAACAAACCCTTTATTACCTGGGCTTTAATTTTGACAGCGGTGTTTTTCGTGAACCAGGGATCAGAAGTGCCTTTGCGGCGGCTATTGACCGCGACAAATTGGTAGAGGAGCTTTTTGGTATGCAAGCTACCGGGTTACGTCACCTTATTCCACCAGGTGCAGTAGGCTCTTTGCCTGCTGGTGAGGTAGGCCAGGGGTATAGCCCAGATTATGCACGCCAACAGTTGGCGGCCAATGGTTTTGGGGGCTGCCGGTTAATGCCCCAAATCACGTTCCTGGTCAGTTCTTCAGACCTCTCTTTACAGCAAGCAGAACTTATCCGGCGCATGTGGATAGATGAACTGAACTGTACAGAAGAACAAATTAAGATCGAACAGGTGCAGTTTGGCACGCTGCTTGCCAATACGCGCCGCGATGGGGGTGACGTTCGCCCAGACGTTTGGGAGCTGGCCTGGGCCTCTTATTATCCCGATGCCCACAACTGGATGGGGGATTTGCTCCATTGTGAGGACAGCGAAAACAGGCTGAACCGCCCGTGCAGCACTGAAGATGATTTGATCCGGCAGGCAAACGCTACCTTTGATGAAGGCGAACGGACCACCATTTACCATCAGCTTGAAAACCAATTTTTTAGTGAGGGGGGGATCATGCCGCTGGCACCATTGTATATCAGAAATGAACGAAGGTTGGTACATACCTGGCTGACCTATACACCGGCTCTATTTGGCGGTGAACATTATGACACCTATGTCATTGACGCCGACCGCAAAGCGTTGGAGCAAAGCCGCTGATTCTAAGGGCGCGTCTGCCAATTCAGCTACTTATTGGCAGACGCGCTGTAAGTAGCCTTATTATCCCGGAACCGGGAAGTTATTTTTAGATGGCTGCTAACAAAGTGGAAACTGCTCGTCACGCTTTACCCGTTTTTCCAGCAATAACCACGACATATTCTCCCCGCGGCTCCTCCGTCTCAAAATGTTTGATGATCTCAGAAAGACGCCCCCGAAGGACAGATTCATAGAGCTTGGTGAGTTCATTGCATACGGCCGTATCCCGATCCCCCAACACCACCAGTGCATCCTGTAAAAAAGCACGCAGCCGATGAGGGCTTTCGTAAAACAGCAAGGTATGGGGCGAATCGGCATCGACCGCCAGAAAATTTTGGCGTTTGCCTGACTTTCGTGGTGGAAACCCGCGAAAGGTAAAGGCATGGGCTGGTAAACCAGAAAGCACCAACGCGGTGGTCACGGCCGTAGCACCGGGCAGCAGCGTCACAGGCACACCCGTAGCAATGGCCTTCTGCATGATCGAGTAACCGGGGTCAGAAATGCCGGGGGTGCCTGCTTCTGAGACCACAGCGACCGATTTACCTTCGGCCAGCAAGTTCATGATTTTGTGCCCGGCCTGCTCTTCATTGTGTTCGTGGAAAGCCATTTGTGGCTTGCTGATCTCATAGCGGTTTAGCAAAATGCTCGTCTTGCGTGTGTCTTCGGCCGCAATCACATCCACCGCCCGCAGCGTCTCCAAGGCGCGCAGGGTTATATCTGCCAGATTACCAATAGGTGTAGCAACTAAATAAAGCATAGGTCACCCACAAAAACCACGCATATTACCAATGAGGCACATTCATATCATCCCCACTTGGGAGATTTGTGCCCCTTACTTTTATTCGCCATTCCCCATCTGGCCATGTTCATATTCAAGTAACACGGCGGTGGCAATGGCGGCCGTTTCGGCCCGTAGAATGCGTTTGCCCAAGGTAACAGCAAACGCCCCATGCTGCCTGGCCATCTCAATTTCTTCCGGCACAAAGCCGCCTTCCGGGCCAATAAACAGGGCGATGGTCTGAGCGGCTCTTCCAGCCAAGGCGGCACGCAAGGTTACGGCCGTCTCCGCTTCCCAGGGAATAATGGCCACATCTGCCTGAAGCTGCCTGAAGGCGTCAGCCAGCCTCACCGGCGCATGCAACTTTGGCACGCGCCCCCGCCCTGACTGCTCCGCTGCTTCAGCGATAATTTTATGCCAGCGCGCCAGCTTGCCGGCCTTGATGTCTACGTTTTGCCCTAACGTTCGCCGGGTTATCACGGGCACAAAGCAGTTCACCCCCACCTCGGTACCTTTCTGCAGAACCCATTCAAACTTTTCCCGCTTCAACAAGGCCATATACAGCGTCATATGGACAGATGGTTCACCCACGGCCGTGCGCTTTTGCAAGATGTCGCCCGTCACCTGCTGCCGGCTGACGGCCGTCAGCCGCACCCCATATTCCCAGCCAGCATTATCCAGCGCCACAACCTCATCCCCAGGCCGCATCCGCAGCACCTGCGCTACCTGGTGTGCCTGTTCCCCGGTCAGAATAAGCTGCCGGCCAATGATATTGTCAGGCGGAACAAAAAAACGATGCATACCCCATCACCCACATCCATAACCGGTAAATAATCATTACCGTTTCTCTATAACAAATACCAACTCCCCGGCAAACAACAACTCTGTCACCGGCCAATCATACCCTTGAATGATCTGGACCATAAACTCACGATAACGGTTTGTCAAATTCCGGCCACCATGCGTACTCACAGCCGGGTAAGAGATGACCAGGTATTTGGCGTTAAGGGCCTCCAGCAGCGGCCGTCCCCGCCCGCCATAATTACGCTCAAACCGGGGCATCTCCTTTAAGAACAAGGCGACATCTGCCGTCTCCTGCGGAAACTGCATGGCCACATCTTGCACACGTGCCAGCGGTGCCAGCCCTTCCAGCCGCAGATAATGGTTAATAAACGCCACCCGCGGCTCGTGAATATCATAGGCGTAAAACTGTATTGCCTGCTCCCCTTGCCGTAAGCTGCTGTCTACCGGCCAACCCATCCAGCGCCAGGCAAGTGGATTCAACCCACAGGCGATGTCCATCAGAACGTCAGGTTGGCCTGTAATGGCAAAAATACGCGCATAAAATTCAGCCATAATGGGCAGCCGCTCACGGGTAGAAAGATGCGCGTCTAAACAATCCAGGCAAATGGTGGCGACGGCCGTGTCATCACCCGCGGCAAAGGCAGCGTCCAGCCGAGCCGCTTCCACCGCATAATCGGGGTCGCCCAGGTAAGGGGCCATGATGCTGTGCAGCCGGGCCCGCACTGCTTTAATAGCCGGCCTAGTCTTCTTATGCTGGCGTACAGCTTCAGCGGCCAACTCACGGATTGTTGCTTCGTTGGTATCCCCATACTTGGCAGATTGTTTCACGGCCGTAACCACCGCTTCAATACGTTCATCTATCGGCATACCCCTATCATACCAACGCTGCCCCTATATAGACCATAGGCAGGTTGAAAACGGCCGTTTTCGCCGCTATAGTGGGGCATAAGTGCCGGCCGGCAGTAGGGGTCGTCTTTTAGGGGCCCCGACTTTGTTGTAAACAACATCATACAAGGAGATAAAACGTGAAAATTCGTGTTATTTTATGGTCTTTTGGCCTGGCTTCGTTTTGCCTGTTTATGGTCAGCCAGTTGTTAGCTGCCCAAACTACCCCCCAAAAAATGATTGGCGAAGTCCTCCAGATCCACGTCTGTGGCGTAGCCGAGACCACACAATACACCCTGTTTAACAATACGAACCAGGGAGCTACCGCTGTCAATGAGTATTGGCAAACGGATGGCACACTTGTGGCCTCTGTACCTGCTTCCGTTCCGGCCAATGGCAGCAGTGCATACACCGTTGGTGACTACGTACCCAGCGGTTTTGCCGGCGATGCCATCATCTCTTTTGACACACCGTTGTCAACGACCCTAGATGCCGGGCCAGGCGCTTTTCTGACAGCCGACTTCACCGTCACTCTTGGAACGAGCCCGGCGCCCCTGGCGGTCACCTTCACCAATCTGTCGGTAGGCTATGATTCCGTACTCTGGGATTTTGGCGATGGCATCACCAGCACCCTGCCCAGCCCCAGTCATACCTATGCCAGCCCGGGTCTTTACGTCGTTACCCTAACAACTGACAAAACCGGCTGCCTGGACTTTGATCCCTTTTTGAACCCAACACGATCGATTATCGTTGAAGTGATCGCCCCCACTGCAGATCTGGCTATAAGCCAGGCAGCCATACCTGACCCGGCAACAACCAGCGCACCCCTAACTTATGTGTTCACCATTACCAATGACGGGCCAGATAACGCTACTGGTCTGATCATAACGGACACACTGGCCCCCGGTGTAACGTTTGTAGACGCCAGTACGGGGTGCAGCCTGACGGGCAGCATCGTTACTTGTTACCTGGATACACTGAGCAGCAACACGGCCGTACCGCTGACACTCACGGTGTTGGCCCCGGAAACGGCCGGAACCATCACCAACACGGTAACCGTTCTGACCACCGCCGATGACCCGGATATGAGCAACAACACGGCCGTCCTTACGACCACCATCACCTCTGCTAATTTCTCTGTTTACCTGCCTGTTATGGCAAAACCTTAACGCTTATCTTCAGGAGGGTACACGATCTTGAGGGACGTGTACCCTCATCATAGTAGTATGTCTCACAACTATCTTGTATACTCTCTCTATGAAAAGCAGGCGCCAGCTTACTGCTGAACTAATGGCCATGATCTTCTTTGTCCTTCTGCTGGCCAGCTTCCTTTTTTCACGACTAACTTCAGCCCATACCATACCGGAGGGGATGCCGCCTCGCGCTTACCTGCCCATCATCTTCAGCCCGGCCAATGTGCCCATCCCTTTTGGCCCCACACACAGCGGTGAAGGCACCTACTACACCGCCGACGGTTCCGGCAACTGCCTTTTCCCCGCCTCACCGGAAAACCTGATGGTAGCCGCCATGAACCACACAGATTACGCCAACGCCGCCCTCTGCGGCGCTTACGTACAGATTAGCGGCCCCTACGGCAGTGTCATCGTACGCATTGTAGACCGCTGCCCGGAATGCCCAGCCGGTGATGTGGATATGAGTCCCCAGGCTTTTGCCCAGATCGCAGACTTGCCCCAGGGGCGTGTGCCCATTACCTGGCAGTTAGTCAGTTATCCAGTGGATGGGCCTATTGTGTACCACTTCAAAGAGGGCAGTAACCAATGGTGGACGGCCGTGCAAATTCGCAACCATCGCCACCCTATCACCAAATTTGAATATTGGAACGGCAGCCAATGGGTAGAAGCACCGCGCCAGCCGTGGAACTACTTTGTAGAGGCCGCCGGCATGGGGCCGGGGCCGTACACCTTCCGTGTTACAGACAGCTTCGGTCATACCCTCACTGACAGCAACATCCCCCACATCGAAGACGGCAGCGTGCCCGGCACAGCCCAATTCCCCCCACCACCGTAACTATGGCCTATTTAGAATGGATACGACAACACGTGGGACCGCAAAAGATAGTGTTGGTGTATGCCAGCGCCTGTGTGGCTGACGCACACGGCCGTATCCTGTGGCAGTATCGCGCCGATTTTAACTGTTGGGGGCTGCCGGGTGGTATGCTGGAGTTAGACGAATCATTACCAGCCTGTGTTATACGTGAGGTTCATGAAGAGACGGGGTTACAAGTCATACCCACTCGTGTGGTGGGTGTCTATTCCTCGCCGGATTTTGACGTTACCTACCCCAACGGCGATCAGGTGCAGCAGGTAACGTTTTGTTTTGCCTGCCAGGTGGTGGGGGGTACGCTGCAGGCAGACGGCCGTGAAAGCCATGACTTGCGCTGGTTTCCTACCGGGCAATGTCCCCCCACACTACCCTGGTATCAGGTGATGCTGGCTGACCTGCTGGCAAACCAACCCTACGCCACGTTTAACCAGGGTACGCCGGGTAACGGCCGGGCTGCTATCCCCTATTACCAGTTCCTGCGCCGCTACCTTGGGCAGGCCTGCATCATTTCGCCGGGAACGGCCGCTTTCATTCAAAATGAAGCCGGGCATATCCTGTTACAACAGCGCAGCGACAGCGGGCATTGGGGTTTTCCCGGCGGCGGCGTAGAATTAGGTGAGCGTGTAGACCAGACCATTGTGCAAGAAGTGTATGAAGAAACGGGCCTGCATGTACAACCTACCCGTGTCATCGGCGTCTATTCTGACCCGGTCGACACCTTCATCTACCCCCATGGCGACCAGGTTAAACTGGTACGCACCTTCTTTGCCTGCCAGGTCACCGGGGGGCAACTGCGGGCCGATGGCATAGAATCGCTGGCTGTGCGTTTCTTTCCGCCGGAAGGGCTGCCACGCCTGATACCACAACACCATCGGCCACTACATGATGCCCTGGCCAACAAGGGGAAAACTGCTTTTTAGGCTGCTTTTACCTCTCTGGTTGCAACACCTTTAAAAAGTGTTCAATCGCCACATAGGGCAAATAATTGCTGACATGGGGACATTGGCCGCCTGTTTTTAACGCTCACCGCGACTTCGGCGAACAGGTGGGGCAAAACTTTACCGCTATGGCCATTTTCACTTGAATAGACAAAAGCCCCCCTGTATACTCTGCTGCCGGAGGCCAGATTGCCAACTATCAACAGACGTTTCTGGTTTATGATCATGGGCTTGCTGTTAACAGGCGGGCTGGGTTTTTTTGTGGCGCTGCAGACGGTACGCAGCGAGATTGCCCAGTCCCGGTCTCTGGCAGACGTGCCCTACGCTCAATCTACTACCTGCGTTACCTGCCACCCCGGCCGTTATGAAACGTGGCATGACACCTTTCACCGCACCATGACCCAACGGCCGTCGCCCACCACCATGCTTGGTGACTTTGACAACGCCAGCATCATCTACCAAGGCATTACCAGCCGCTTCACCCATGAAGACGGCCGCTATTACATGGAAACCCTGGCCTTTGAACAGCCCGAAAAGTATGAAGTGGTCATGGCCATTGGCTCCCGCCGCTTCCAACAATATGTTACCCAGATTGGCGACCGCCACTTTCGCCTGCCTCTGGCCTGGCACATTGAAGAAGGGCGCTGGATTCACCTCAACGGTGGCTTCCTGGACCCCGACGATACCGAATTCACCCGCCATACCGCCCTCTGGGACGCCAACTGCATCTTCTGCCACAACGTCAAGGCCCAACCCGGCTATGACTTCCAACTGCAAACCTTCGACGCCCAGGTGGCCGAATTGGGTATCGCCTGCGAAGCGTGTCACGGTCCGGCCAGCGAACACATTGCCCGCAACCACAACCCACTGCGTCGCTACCTGCTTTATCTGGGTGACCGTGACCCCTCACTTTTTTCTCCCAATGAGCTGTCGCCGCTGCGCCAGGTGCAGTTGTGCGGCCATTGTCATGGCCAGCGCACGCCTAACCCCCGTGACCGCATTGAGCAATTTATGGCCGAGGGCGACCCCTTCACGGCCGGAGACGACCTCGGCGTTTATACAGAACCCATCTTCATAAACACCACGCTGGGCAATATAGACATTGCCCAGCGCTTCTGGGCTGATGGCACCCCTCGCCTGACCGCCTATGAATACCAGGGCTACCTGCTTTCTCAAGAGCACAACAAAACTGACCTCACCTGTACCAGCTGCCACAATGCCCACGGCGGCGACCCGGCCGGCATGATTGACCCCGTTATGCGTACCAACGATGGCTGCCTGCAATGCCATGAGGCTATGCGGGCCAACGTGACCGCGCACACCAAACACGCCGTTGACAGCACCGGCAGCGCATGTTATGCCTGCCACATGCCAGACATTACCTATGGCTTGCTGAACATCCACCCCACCCATCACATTGAAAACCCGGAACCCGCCAAAGCGTGGCGCTATGACATGCCTGAAGCCTGTACGTTGTGCCATACCAACCAGACGGCCGTGTGGGCCGCTGAAGCCCAGACCGCACTTTTTGACACCCCGCTGCCGGATGATCTCCCCACAGACCCAGCGTATGAAACGGCCGAATCTATCCGCGCTCTGCTTATGGGCGATGCCGTCCAACGGGCTGTGGCCATCCACGCCCTCACCGGCGAGCGCTCATACCGCCAAGAGCCGCGGGGGCGCTTGTGGGTGACCCCGTTCTTGCTGCTGGCGCTGGAAGACAACTACCCGGCCGTGCGCTATTTTGCCTGGCGCGGCTTACGTGACCTCGCCGCCCAGGCCAACCTTGTCCTGCCTGTCTCGGATTTTGACTATCTGGCCGAACCACAAACACGGGCGGCGGCAATTTTGTTGTTATGGGATTGGTGGGCAGTGTTGGATAAAACGGACCTATCGTTTCCCGGCACAGCCGTACCTCTGACTTCAGCGTTTATGCCTCAAACCGATGTTATCGACGCTCTTCTTGCCCGCCGCAGTGACGAGCAGATCAACATCGGAGAGTAGATTGGGAACGGTAATCGGTAACTGGTTCACTGAACACCTGTAAAGAATATGCGCAAAAAACAATCATCGTCTTCATCAATAGAACACAAACTTGCCCCGCGCCACGGCCGTTTTGGTTGGGCCTGGCTGCTGTTGTGGCTGCTAGTGGGCTTTACCCTGGAAATGCTGCACGGTTTCAAGGCCAATGCATACCTGCTTGACCCCATCCGCCGCGAATTTTGGACACTGGCCCATTTTCATGGCGTCGCGCTGGCATTAGTCAACCTCATTTACGTGCGTTGGGCTGAGGGTAACCAACTGCCAACTGGTCAGCGTAACCTGGCTTCCTGGGCGCTCATGGCCGGCAGTGTGCTGATGCCGCTGGGCTTTTTTCTAGGTGGGTTGGTTCACTTCGAGGGCGACCCTGGTCTGGGCATCTTCCTGGCCCCGCCCGGCGCGCTGCTTATCTTGCTCACCGTCTGCCTGCAAACGATTGCCGCCTGGCGAGCAGAACAGTGATGAAGATGCCCCCTGCCCGCTCAGGGTTGTAGGCTGATCACACAGCGCCGCTCGTCGTCCAGATCACATTGTTGGGCTTCCCGGCCATTGTACCAAAGCGTAAATTCCTCTTTCCAGTCATATTCCAGCACGCCCCCGACCAACTGTGAACAGGCTGTATGATTAATATTATCGGTGGCGTCTTTGGCTTTTTTGCTCATGTGCAAACAGGCGCCGGCTGGCAGCATTGGCTGGCCCCATGCACTGAAGCGCTGACGGCCGTTACGCCCCGTCACCAGTTCTAATCCTGCCAGCAAAAATGGCCCAGCACTCGCATTCGTCATAAACAAGGTATCTTCTTTGGTCTCAAAGACCAACGTATAGGCAGAAAGCGTGGCTGCCGGCGTCTGGGTAGACACAGCCGCAGCCGTACTGGGTGGGGTTGCCGTCTCTGCTGATGGGGGCGTGGGCGTGGCCGGGGTGGGTTGGCCACCTTCACGGGCAATAACAGGCAGGAAAGTTTTCCCTGGGGACATGGCTCCACTTGAAAGGGGGGTGTCTGTAGCGGAAGGTAAAAGAGTGGTGGCGGTTTCTACAATCGCGGCCGTAGCCGTGGCTGCCGCGGCCGTAGCCGTGGTTGCCACCGCCGTGGCCGTTTCGCCCGGCAAGGATACATTCACCGGGTCTGTAGTGGCTGCGGTCGCAGCAGGGGTAACATCAGCCCCTACGTTGGCCCCTGGTCCACCTGGGCCCGCCCGCCCACGAAATAGAAAAACGGCCGCCAACACCAGCAACAACAGCATGACACCCCCACCAACAGCCTTTAACGGTAGGGAAGAACCGGATGCGGCAGGCAGCACGGCCGTGCCTTGTATGGTCGGCGGCATGGATGCTGTTGGCTGGGGAACGGTGAGGGGCGGTGTCACAGCCGCCGGGGGGGGCGGTAATGTTTCCATGTCCAGCGCCACACGGTCTATAATGGTGGGCACGGCCGTTGTGGGAGGAATGAGTATGGTCTTCTTTAAGGCAGCTTCTACGGCGTCTGCCAGCGCCTTGCCGCTTTGAAACCGGTCGCCAGGCTCTTTGGCCAATGCCTTGAGGATAACGGCTTCCACTGACGGGGTGAGGTCCGGGCGGATGGTGCGTGGGGCCGGCGGTACGGCCGTCATATGCAGCATCAATAATTCCAATAAATCATCATGAACAAAAGGGAGCTGCCCGGTGGTCATGCGGTAGAGGATGACCCCCAGGGCGTATAAATCACTCTGTGGCACCGCCCCGGCTGAAGAGACAGCCTGCTCTGGGGCAACGTAATGGGGCGACCCCAAAATTTCGCCGCGGGTGCCCACGTCGGCCAGCAGTGCCAGGCCAAAATCAGTGATGTAAGATCGGCCTTGCGCGTCTAGCATCACATTGGAGGGCTTTATATCTCGATGGACAACCCCATGGCTATGCGCATAGTCCAGAGCTGATCCCATCTCGCGCAGCAGGCGTGTCATCTCCGTAACCGGCATAAGCTGGCCGTCTTGCTCATACCGGCTGAGGATGGTGTGTAAATCAGCGCCTTCAATGTACTTCATGGCCAGATAGAGCAGGTTATGAGCCTGGCCATAGCGGTACACACTTACAATATGTGGATGATCTAAGGCAGCAATGGCCCGCGCTTCCCGTTCAAAGCGGGTGATATACGCCTCATCTTGCCGGTGAGGGGTATCAATGACCTTAACAGCCGCATATCGTTGTAAGCCGGTATCCAGCCCGCGGTAAACGCGGGCCATACCACCCTGCCCTAACAAGCTTTCCAGACGGTATTCATCTAATTGGGTACCGATGAGGGGGTCGGTCACGGCAGGTACACCTCACACTGGCTGGCAGTAACAGCGCAACGACCCACTTCCTGCCCCTGCCACATCACACGGAAGGCAGCCACACCCGGCCGCGATGTCCAAAAGACAATGTCCCCATCTTGTTCAGGGGTGATGGTAGCGTTATAGCGGCGGCATGAAGACGGCCGTAGCCAGCCAGACACTTTGGTCATCTCCAGCCGGGCACAGCTAAACTGTTCTACAAAACTGTAAAACTGTGACCAACTGCGCCCTTCGAACCAGTAACCGCTGGGGTTCCCATTGTCGTCCAGTGATTCAAACACAAACTGGCTGACCCGGATATCCGCCACATTGGGGTTGTACAGGTAAAAGCTGGTGGCGTCATAGAACATCACCAGGCGTAAACCGGTAGGGGTAGCCGTGGGCGCCAGGGTATCTGTGGGGGGGGCAGCAGGCGGCGGCGTTTCCGGGGGAGATATGGCCACAACTGTAGGTGGCGCCGTAGCTGAGGGGGCAGGCACAACGGCCGTGTCTGTTTCTACTGTGACCGTGATGGGAAACGCTGTAGCCGTTGGGTGGGCAACTGTGGGCACGACCGCGGAGACGGCCGTTTCAGTTATGGCAACGGCTGTAACGGTTGTAGATAAAGGCACCACGGCCGTAGTCTCTTCATCCGCCCTACCCCATACCACCCAGCGGGCGGCCAGCAGCAGCAAAATCACAATCCCGCCACCAACCAGCCAGGTAACGGGCATAGGTAAACGGCGTTTGGCCGACGAAAGAGATGATGCTGGTATTTGGAAGGGTTGGGTAATGGGTGCGGGTTGGGGCGCTGTCACCGGGACCGCTCCCTGCATAGCCGGTGGTGGCGGTGGCAGGTATAAACTGACCCGCTCTACCACCGATACAGAGGACAATGCCGGGGCCACAACCCCGGCGGGCAGTGGTGGTAAAAACACTGAGGCATGCGTATCCTCAGATGTTGTTAACGCCTCAGTCAGGGCCTCCATCAACGCTGCACCACTTTGGTAACGGTTGGCTGGCTGCTTGTTAAGCGCTTTTAGCAGCATCTTTTCCGTCGCGGCGTTTAGGTTGGGGTTTAACTGGCGTGGTGGCGGCGGCGGTTGAGTCAGGTGTTGCACGGCCAGGCTGGTAGGCGAAGGATCGTCAAACGGTACAGAACCGGTGAGCATCTCGTACAAAATGACGCCCAGGGCGTACAGGTCAGATTGAGGCACGGCCGTAGCGGAATTGCGCGCCTGCTCTGGGGCAATGTAATGCGGCGTGCCAAACGTACCACCCAAGGAGCCTTGTTGGGCATTTAAGGCCAGACCAAAGTCAGCCAGAGCCACACGGCCGTCTTTGGCCACCATCACATTTGAAGGTTTTACATCCCGGTGAATGATAT
The DNA here is from genome assembly GCA_011525915.1 of Ardenticatenaceae bacterium. GTDB lineage: Bacteria > Chloroflexota > Anaerolineae > Promineifilales > Promineifilaceae > CAADGU01. Next base: position 78,220 of record WYBM01000012.1, read on the forward strand.
CCTGGCTATGGGCGTAATCTAGAGCCTCGGCCACAGCCAGGCCAATGTGCAACACATCTTTGTGGGGCATTAACTCCCCTTCATCGGCGTATTGTTTCATCACCCGGCCCAGGTCTGGGCCATCTACAAACTCCATAGCAAAGTAATACAGATCATCCTGCTGCCCGGCATAAAACACCTGTAAGATATTGTCATGCCGCCAGGTGGCCACGGCACGCGCCTCCTGCAAAAAACGCTCGGCATAAGCCGGGTTGTCCCGGTAGCGGGCGTCAATCACTTTGACAGCCACCGGCCTATGCAAGCTAACGTCCCAGCCCAAATAAACGGTAGCCATGCCACCCCGCCCCACAACAGTGTCAAGGCGATAATTACCTAGATGCTGCCCAATCAGAGGATCATTCATTTGCTTATCCTGCCCTACCCTCATTATAGTTAACCATTACAAATTGCCCATGATTCCTTTTGGCTAATGGCCCGGTTTAGGGCAAACTTAAGGTACAGACCAGGGCGGTGAGCAGTGAAAGGGTTGTACCACACCAACTGATTGTATGGAAGGAGGCCTGCACATGACAAAAAAACGGGTATTGTTGATAGGGGGAGCTGCGGCCGTGGCCCTGCTGCTGGCTGGTTGTACCACGGCCGTTCAACCCACCGCTGAGCCTCTTGACCTGACCTCACCTGAAGCCGTCGCAACGGCTTTGCGCAGCACACTGGTTGGCCTTTTGCTCTTCTTGCCCAAAATGCTGGCCGCTATGGTACTATTTGTCCTCACCCTATACCTGGCGGCGTGGATCAGCAAGCTGGCGCGGCGCATCCTGGAAAGGCGGCGCTCCGACCCCGGCGCGACCCTGCTCATTTACCATATCACCCGTTGGTCTATTGTGATCTTGGGGACCATCACCGCTTTACGGCAGGTCAATTTTGAAGTAACCGCCTTCCTGGCTGGGCTGGGCATTCTTGGTTTTACGGTGGGGTTTGCCTTGCAAGACATCAGCCAAAACGTTATTGCCGGGTTTCTGCTGCTGATTCAAAAGCCATTTGAACTGGGCGACCTCATTCAAATTGATGAGTATACGGGCACGGTACGCTCGGTAGATTTGCGCTCTACCGGGCTAGAAACGCGGGACGGCCATGACGTGCTCATTCCCAATGCCTATGTCTTCACCAAGCCGATCATCAATTTCAGCCGCCAGGCCACCTGGCGCATTAGCATTCCTATTGGGGTGGCGTATGACAGCGACCTGGACCTGGTGCAGCGGGTGACATTACAAACAATACGTGGGCTGCCAGATGTATTAGATGAGCCCTCGCCCACCCTTCACTTCCACACGTTTAACGATTTTTCCATAGACTTTACGTTAAACTATTGGGTTGACGGCCGGGTCACCAACCCGTTCACGGCCACGCACCCGGCCATCATCACCCTGCAGAAAGCATACGCCCAGGCTGGCATTGAAATTCCCTACCCCATCCAAACAGAAATCCAAGTTCAACGCTCTCAGGCAGACCATCAATCATCTTGACAAACGCGGCGATATCAGTACACTTGCTTAGTAAGTTAAATTAACTTACTAAGCTTCTCGTTTTTCTATCAACAACCAGCATGATGATGCTAAAAGCGACGCGTCACCACATCAAACAGCATAACACCCGCCTTGTTTTAAGAACCATCTATGACGCTACGGCCGTGAGCCGGGCCCAGGTAGCCCGCATTACCCATCTGACACCACCTACCATCTCCGCCATTGTCAGCAGTCTGATTGAAGAGCGTCTGGTTGTGGAGGCCGGTCAGGGGCAGCCGTCAGGTGGCAAGCCCCCTATCTTGCTGGCCGTGAACGCCGATGCCCGGCATATTTTGTGCGTCGATGCCGGCAACCAGGAATTCCGAGCAGCCCTGGTCAACCTACGTGGCGACATTGTGAAACAAGCGCAACCGCCAGCAGCCGGTACCGAGAAAGCAGCGGTGCAAATTATTTTTGACTTGCTGGATCAGCTATTAACCACGTCCGAAACGCCCTTATTAGGCATTGGGCTGGGTGTTCCCGGCATTATTGTGCCTGAAGCCGGCGTGGTTCGGGAAGCGGTGAACCTGGATTGGCATGATCTGCCTTTGGGCAAGCTGCTAGAAGCACGGTACGCCTTGCCCGTTTATCTGTCAAATGACAGCCGGGCGGCGGCACTGGCCGAGTTTACTTTTGGCGAACCGCGTGACAGCCAAAATCTTATTGTGATCAAAGTAGGGCAAGGGATTGGCGCTGGTATTGTGCTGCAGGGTGAGCCGTTTTACGGTGACGGTTACGGCGCTGGTGAGATTGGGCAGTTGGTCCTTAGGCGGGCTGGCAAACAGGTTCACACACTAGAATCACTAGCGGGGACACACGCCATGTGGCAGCAGGCCCAGGCTTTGGCGGGCACAGATTTAACATGGGAGGGGTTTATCACGGCCGTGAGTCACGGCCATGCCCCTCTGAAACAAATTTTCACCCAAGCTGGGCAGTTGCTGGGCACAACCGTAGGCGACCTGATCGCCGCTTACAACATCCACCATATTATCTTCTCTGGGCGTGTCACCGACTTTGGTGATCTTTTTGCGGACATTGTTTTTGACGCCGCCCGGCAGCGTGTGCTGCCCATGATGGCCGCCAACACGACGTTTGCCTTTTCCACATTAGGCACAGATATTGTCCTCCTGGGCTGTGCCGCTTTAATCATGAAGGAGGAACTAGGTATCATATAAAGGAGGTGATTGGTCACAATACATAGCGAAGTTTCTTGAACAAATGATTTTAATGCCCTATCATTTTACTTTGAGGAGAATGAACATGCGCAAAATAACGAGCTGGATTGTATTGTTATTGCTCATTGTGACTCTGGCGGCCTGCCGTGGCGGCAGTGAAGAAGCCGCTGATCTAGAAACAGAAGAAGGTGCTGCCGCCGAAACGGCCCCTGACACGCAGGAAACTGAACCAGTGGTCGAAGAGACAACATCGGAAGAGAAAGTTACCCTGACGATAGAGAGCTGGCGCAATGATGATCTGGCCATCTGGCAAGATGTCATCATCCCCGCCTTTAACGAAGAGTACCCTCATATCGAGGTGCTTTTTGCCCCCAGTGCCCCGACGGAGTATGATGGCGCGCTCAATACCCGGTTAGAAGGTGGTACGGCCGGCGATCTGATCACCTGTCGTCCGTTTGACCGTTCCCTGGCGCTGTTTACTGGCGGACACCTGGCTTCCCTCAACGACCTGGAAGGGATGGCTAATTTTGGCTCTGTGGCTAAAAGCGCCTGGATTACTGACGATGGTGCTGATGTTTTCTGTGTGCCCATGGCTTCTGTCATTCATGGCTTCATCTACAACGCCGACATCTTTGACGAACTTGGCCTGGAAGAGCCCGAAACGGTAGATGAGTTTTTTGCCCTGCTTGACGCGATCCAGGCCGGGGGGTATACATCGCTGGACATAGGCACGGCCGACCAATGGGAAGCCGCCACTATGGGGTTTCAGAACATTGGGCCCAACTACTGGCAGGGGGAAGACGGCCGTCTGGCCCTCATTAGTGGCAATGCAAAATTCACCGATGCTGCTTACGTAAACACCTGGGCTCAGCTGGCCAAATGGAGCCCTTACCTGTCCAGTGGTTACCAGGCCCAAACCTACCCCGATTCACAAAATCTCTTTACACTCGGCCAGGCGGCTATTTACCCGGCCGGTTCCTGGGACATTTCCCTCTTTAATGACCAGGCTGACTTTGCGATGGGCGCCTTCAAACCCCCAGTTGTTAACGCCGGTGATCCCTGTTACATCAGCGACCACACAGATATCGCCATTGGTATGAACGCCAAAACGCCCCATCCTGAAGCAGCTAAAACGTTCTTAAACTGGGTAGCCTCCGCTGAATTTGCTAACCTGTACAGCAACGCTCTGCCCGGGTTCTTCTCGCTGGCAGATGTTGATGTTACCCTGGAAGATCCCCTGGCTCAGGAATTCCTGAGCTGGCGCAGTGAGTGCGCGTCTACCATTCGCAACTCTTATCAGATTCTCTCGCGCGGCGAGCCGAATCTAGAAAACGAATTGTGGCGGGTCAGCGCTCAGGTCATCAACGGTGACATCTCCCCTGAGGAAGCGGCCCAACAGATACAGGATGGCCTGGCCGTCTGGTATGAACCACAGCAGTAACGATGTTTAAGGCCCGATAGCTGTTGGCGGCGGGGCAATCCACCGCCAACAGCTTTTTGGAGAGCGCCATGCCAAACTCGCCACCGGCAAAAAAGAAGCGGAAGCCATTCCCTACACACATTATCGTTTTTCTGGCGCCAGCCACCATCATCTATACCGTTTTTATGGTTTACCCTCTATTGGATTCACTGCGGCTCAGCTTTTTTTCCAATCAAACTGGCGCTTTTATTGGTCTGCAAAATTACATCACCTTATTTACCGATGCATTATGGTCTGTTCGATTTTGGAGTGCGCTGCAGAATAATCTGCTCTTTTTTGCCATTCACATGATTGTGCAAAACTCCATTGGCCTGATGCTGGCGGCGCTTCTGGCACAGCATACACTGCGCGGCAGCCAGACCTACCGCACCCTGCTTTTTATGCCCACGATGTTATCGGTGGTATTGGTAGGCTTCATCTGGCAGCTCATTTTAAGCCCTTTGTGGGGTGTCGCTGAGGGGTTTATGTCTTTTATGGGCCTGGGCCGCCTTTTTCAACCCTGGCTAGGGCTGGAAGGTGCTGCCCTGACCACGCTCTCCCTGGTTTCCGTCTGGCAATTTATTGGCATCCCTATGCTGTTGTTTTATGCAGCATTAATTGCTGTTCCTGAAGACCTGGTAGAAGCCGCTCACGTAGATGGGGCCGGTGGCTGGCGTGTTTTCTGGTTCATCAAATTCCCCCTTATCTTACCCACAGTGGGCATCGTCGCCATTTTGACGTTTGTGGGAAACTTTAATGCCTTTGATCTGATTTACACGGTAAAGGGGGCATTGGCTGGCCCCAACTTTTCCACTGATATTTTGGGTACATTTTTCTTTCGCACCTTTTTTGGCCAACAGTTACAACTGGGTAATGCCCAAATGGGCGCCACCATTGCGGCTATGATGCTTATGATCATTTTGGTCGGGGTACTGATTTACCTGGTTAGCTGGCAACGGCGAATTGTTACCTACGAGGTATAAGATCATGACGCTTATCCGTTCGCGCTATCGCTTCTCCTTTTCACTGCTACCTCATCTCATTCTGCTGACCTTTACCGTGATAGCCCTGTTCCCGATTGTGCTGGTGGTCATCAACTCCTTTAAGGCACGTAAGGCTATTTTCCAATCCCCTCTGACGCTGCCCACCCCAACTACCTTTAGCCTGGAAGGCTACCAAACGGTGTGGGAGCGGGCCAATTTTCCTCACTATTTTGCCAACAGTCTGACGATCACGGCCGTGTCTATTTTTTTAGTTTTGCTGACAGGTTCCATGGCTGCCTACGCGCTTTCAGAATACCAGTTTCCCGGCAATACGTTGATGGGCCTTTACCTGGCACTGGGAATTATGATTCCCATTCGCCTGGGCACGGTGGGGATTTTACGCCTGGCAGTAACCTTGGAATTGGTGAACACCCTGGCCATTCTGATTTTGGTGTATACCGCCCAGGGTCTACCCCTGACGATATTTGTGTTGACCCAGTTTATGCGCCAGGTGCCGCGTGACCTGAAAGAAGCCGGGCGGGTAGATGGGGCCAGCGAGTACCGAATTTATGGCCTAATTTTGCCGCTGGTGCGGCCGGCCGTCGCCACTGTAGCCGTCTTTGTCATGATCCCCATCTGGAATGATTTGTGGTTTCCTTTGATCCTGGCTCCTGGCGAATCTACCAAGACGGTGACGCTGGGGGCGCAGCAGTTTTTAGGACAGTTTGTAAGTGATTGGAATGCGGTACTGGCTTCCTTGACGCTGGCAATGATTCCGGTGTTAATTTTATATGCCGTTTTCTCAAGGCAGTTAATTCGGGGAATTATGGCCGGGTCCGTGAAATAGGTAACTGTTGGTTTGCTGCTCGGCCGCCTGTTTTCAGTGGGAGGTGTTTTATGCGTGTGGGCATTGTGGGTACGGGTTTTATGGGGCAGGTTCATGCCGCTGCATGGGCCAGGACAAACGCGGAAATTGGGGGGGTTGTGGGACTAACGGCCGTGTCTGCTGCCGGCCTTGCTGAACAGTACAACACACGCGTGTATGCCACATTGGCAGACATGCTGGCTAACGTGGATGTAGTGGACATCTGCACCCCTACCCATCTGCACCATGAGATGGTGCTGCAAGCCGCCGCTGCTGCCAAAGATATCATTTGCGAAAAGCCGCTGGCGCGCACGCTGGCACAGGGGCAGGCCATGATCGCCGCCTGCCAGGCCGCTGGCGTCAGGCTGCTGGTGGCGCATGTGGTCCGCTTTTTTGCGGAATATGCCCTGGCACAGCAAAAAGTGGCCGCTGGTGAGATTGGGCAAACGGCCGTTATTCACCTGAAGCGGGGCACCTTCCATCCCCAAAAGACCGTGGATAACTGGTTCCTGGATTTCCAGAAATCTGGGGGCATGATGTTAGATTTGATGGTCCATGACTTTGATTATGCTCGCTGGGTGGCCGGCGAAGTAGCCAGCGTCTATGCCCAAAAGATCAGCAGCCACCAGCAGGATACGGCCGTTGATCATGGCCTGGTCATCCTCAAACATCACAACGGCACCCTGACACACGTTGAAGGGTCATGGGCCTACCCACCGCCCCTGTTTCGCACCCGGCTAGAGATTGCCGGATCTAACGGCTGGCTGCGTTATGATTCCGGGGAGACGGCGGCACTGACCTTCTACCCACATCAACGCCGCGAAGAGGTGCCAGAAGTCCCCCTGCCAGCCAGTCCACTGAATGAAGACCCTTACACCATCCAAATGCGCTCTTTTTATGCTCACCTGGTGGACGGTACGCCCACACCCGTAAGCGCCGCAGACGGCCTGGCTGCCTTACAAATTGCGCTGGCAGCTGTGCAATCGGCGGAAACAGGCCAACCGGTCCACCTGGCCCCTTTACCGGAGGTGGCTTCATGAACATTGGCATCATGAGCTTCGCTCATCTACACGCCGAAGCTTACATCAACAACATTCGGGCCATCCCTGGCGTGAGACTGGTGGGCATTGCCGACGATGACCTGGCCCGCGGCCGCTACTTTGCCCAACACTTTAATACCCCGTTGTTTCCATCTTACGCCGACCTCTTAGCTGAAAAGCCCGATGGCGTGATTGTCTGTTCAGAAAACACGCGCCACCGTCCTCTGGTAGAAATGGCGGCGCAGGCAGGCGTTCATGTCTTGTGTGAGAAGCCATTGGCCACCACACGAGCAGACGCACAGGCAATGCAAGATGCCTGTCATCAGGCAGGCGTCATCTTAATGACAGCCTTTCCCATGCGCTTCAGCGCCCCCCTGCAGCAAGTTAAGGCCCGCCTGGATGCCGGAGATTTGGGCCGGGTTTACTGCCTGAGCACGACTAACCAGGGGCAAATGCCTATGGCCCATCGTGCCTGGTTTGTGGACCCCAAACTGGCCGGCGGCGGGGCCATGATGGACCATATTGTGCATTTGGCTGACGTGTTAAACTGGTTTTTTGGCACGGCCGTGACCACGGTATATGCTCAATCCAACCGTATTCTCCACGCGGACAGCGTAGACGTAGAAACGGGGGGGCTGGTAGCGCTTACCTTTGCCGATGGGTTGTTTGCCACCATAGACGCCAGCTGGAGCAAGCCCTTAAACTACCCTACCTGGGGTGGGCTGACAATGGAGCTGATCAGCGAAAAGGGGTTGACGGTGGTAGACGCCTTCAGCCAGAACCTGAACGTTTACCGCCAGGAGCCGGCCGCTCATCAGTGGGCGTATTGGGGATCAGATGCTAACCAGGCGATGATAGCCGAGTTTGTAGCCGCCATAAGGGAGCAGCGGCCGCCAGCGGTTACAGGGGAAGACGGCCGTTTTGCCCTGGAAATTGTCCTGGCGGCGTATGAATCAGCCAGCACAGGCCAGCCGGTAGCTTTACGGCAGTCTGGCTATCTATGATGGTTAGGGCGGGCCAGGACAATGCGCCGCAGTTCATGGATGTAACTGTTTAAGCCCTCAGCGTATGTATCCAGGTAATGCTGGGCCATCCGGGCAGCCAGAGATTTGTAACCGGCACCGCTCAGAGCGGCCACGTGTGGCCGGAAGTCACGCAGCGTCATGTGCATCACACCCTGGGCATTGGTGAGCACCCCCCAGGCCAGGCTTTTCTTTTTGTTGTCATCTTTGGCCGTACTAAAACGGGTGAGGGTGCTGCCAGGCGCCACCTGACCCACGTTGGCAAACACTTCTCGCCCCTTGATAAGATCATTAAGCAGGTCAAAACGATTGGGGACGGCGTCTAGCAGCCGCTGTACAGGCGCGGGCATATTGGCCAACAGCTTGATAGAGCCGGCGCTGGCGCTTTCACCCTGTAGACCAATCTCTTTGGCCCGACGGAGCACCTGCCCAAAACCGGCCAGCGTTGCCAGGTAGGTGCGCTGCTGCTGCTCAAATTCGGCGTAAGGAGCCTGGCTTTGTTTATAAGCAGCCAGGGTGGCCAGCACACGGCCGTGCAGCGCCAATAAATCCAGTTCCCGCAGCGGCGCTTCAAATACGAGGGGATAGACCCGGTCACGAGGATTAAACCGAGAAGCGTCTATGGGGATAAGAATGGCCGGGTTTACCTCACGGCCGTCACTAAAAGCCGCCTGGGCGGCCGCAGCCACGTCGCGGTTACGCGGCGTCTGCCCCAGGGCGGCTACCTCTGCCGCCAGTGTGGGGTCTGGCTGGTAAGTGACCGCATGGATAGCCCGGTAAAGGATGAGCAAATCATTCACTGTCAGGTCTAACCGTTCGCTGCGTTGTTGGCACGCTTTGCGCGTGGTCAGCAGCATTTGCAGGTTTACTTTGTCTGTTTCGGCGCTCACTTCAACCGAGATGCGCGGCAGCTGCTCAATAAAGCGCTTTTCGGCCGATTCCAGCGGGAAGGTCAGGGGTTTTACGGGCGCGCTGCCACGGTTGTTCTGCGCGGGCACAGGCGGAGGCATGTTCCGCAGATACACCGCCCAGGCCATCGCTTCCTGCGTAAAAATTTCTGCCAGCGCGGCCCCCCACACACCATCGAAGAAGATGTGTGACTGGTCAAAGACCATCGTCTGGCCGGTGTCATACAAGGTCAGGGCATGGTCACCCACACCGCGCTCTCCCTGGCGAATGTCGCCGAGGGTCAGGTGGACGGGGCGCTGATCAAAATTTAGAAGGATAGGCGCCTGCTGCAACCTGCCCAGGCTGGCCACCACTGCTTTGTTCAGGCTGCGGCGCAGGTCAGCCAGGGCTGCTCGTTTGATGGTTGCCAGCGTGGAAAGTTTTACGGCCGTTGTGCCTGTGGGCAGGGCATCAATGGCGGCCACCTGTTCACGTACAGCCGTAACTTCCGCCGGGCGTTGGCCGTCAGGACCACACACCGGTATCAGGTAATAGCGCCCCTGGACAACAAGACCGATCTGTAACTGGGTCCAGGTCAGCGGGGTACGCATTTCACCATAAGCCCCCGGTTCCAGGTAGGCCCATAGAGAAAGCTGCTGTTGGTACTCCTTTAACGCCGGCCGTAAGGCCTGTAAGCGGGCCGTCCACGCCTGGTAAGCGTCTGCGCTCAGCATGTGAGTGTGGGCCGCCAGGAACTGGTCAAATGTATGGCGGCGGTAAGCGGCGTAATGGTGTTTGGGGTCAGCGTCACGGCCACGAGCATACGGCCGTTGCTTTTCCCAGGCCGCGTACAAACCAGCGTAATGTGCCGCGTCTGGCTGCCTGGCCGTCACCGCAGCCAGCGTCGAAAGGACCATACGTTCACGCCATTCATTGGCCAGCAAATCTGGATATTGGTGCAAAATGTGAATGGCGGCCATCACCCAGGCAGTCATGCGGTCTACCGGACGCAGTGCGATCTGGTGTTTGGCCAGCATGGCGTCAAAGCCACACGTCTCATTGGCATGGCGGGCACTATCTTCACGCAGCGCATACGTCACGTAATATTGCCACAAGCCATCGGGGAAGGCCTCTTCCGGATCTTTGCCCGCCAGCTTGAGTAAATTCTGGTAGCCCCAAATGACGGCCGCCGGTCCAGCAAAAAAAGCACCATACATGGCCTTGTCCAGCGCTGCTTCCACCCCCTTGAAGAGCAGGTTAATATCGCGCTGAACGTTGGCGTCTGGCGGGCGACGACCCGGCAGCCGCGCCAGGCCGTTCAAAATGACGCCAGGCACATTACCGGCCGGCACCAGGCGCGCGATGACATCGACGGCCGCGTCAATCTCTGGCAGAGAAAGTGAGGACACCTCACGCAGCGGCAGGGAGTGGGCAATGGTGCGCAGGTTATCGGCCGTGGCCATGGAAACCTGGGTGTAATGCTGCCTGTCCATAACACCTGCTCCTGCGTATGCTAACGAACGGCTGGCGAACCGGCGTTATCAACAAAGGGAACGGGTTCGCTGCTGCCAGACATGAGCCATACGATATGCCGCTGTGGGTAGTAATCTGACCACTGCCCGGTGGGAAGCCCACCCTGAATGGCCTCATAGAGGGGATTGTCGTTTTCTATGCGTACAAAAAGCAGTGAACCATCGGCGAGCTCCTGAACGTGAGCAAAAGCGTGGTCAGCGGCCTGGGTCACGGCCGTTTCCCCAGAGCCATCGGCATTCAGCCGCCACAATGTGGTGTCATAAAAGCGGAAGCTGAGGCCGCTGTCATCGGTCAGCGCATGTTCCGCCGTCTGCTGCCGGGTGGTGTAATAAAGGCTGCCCGTATGCTGGCCCACAAAGACCATTTCCACCGGTTGGGTTGTGGGGATGACGGTCACGGCCGTGTTGGCCGGGTTTCCTGTCACCAATTGACGACCATCCACCGTGGTGGACCAGGCATAGCCGGAAACAGCCACCCAGCGGCTTTTATCTGGTGTCAACACCAGGTTGCTGATGAGCTCTGCAAACGGTTCTAATTGGGTGCTGGTTGTTAAATCGTAACGGCCGATGCCCAGGTTGGTGCAGTTGGTGGTGTAGAGCAAAATGTCCTGCGCCGTCCATTCCAGCACCCCCATCAGATAGCCATAGGCCGTGCCGCCCTCGGCTTCATATAACTCTTCGCTGGGGGAGCGGCCGCCGCCGCCGCAGCCGGGTGGGTCTACGGTGAGCGTGCCATTTAACTGTGGTTCGCCCCATGTGCCGGCGTCGTTGACAGATACCGTATAGACTTCTACCACCGGCACGGGCATGGTAAGGGTCTGACCAGAAGCAATGTCAACCCATGTCTTCTCCACTGTTTCCGTGGTGGGATGAAAGTACGCCAGGCGCCGGCCGTCTGGCGACCAGGCCGCCGGCCGCACAAAGTCGGCGTCTTTGGCCACTGTTTGCCGGTGACCCTGCCAGTCGGCCAGCCGGATCTCGTTGTTGGTGGTGTGGTAATAGAGCAAGGTACGGCCGTCAGGCGACCATTTCAGGAAAAGCATGCGGCAATACTCGTCGGCCGGGCAATCATCCACCCACACCGGGTCACCCTTTTGAGCCAGGTCTTGAATGTAAAGGTTCTGGTCCTGTACATAAGCAAAGTAGCCATCTGTGGAGGGGGTGATAAGGGTGGTTGTGGGTGTTGGGCGTGGCCCGGCAGTGGCCCCGTCTATCAGGGGTGTGGGGGGGGCGTCTGTGGAACGGACAACGGCCGTGGTTACGGCCGTGGTTACCTCTTCAGGCGCATCGTTCAATGAGTTTGATTCTGTTGTGGGCACACAGGCTGCCAGCCCTAAACCAACCAGCAGCACGCCCAAAAGTGTCAATCGCTTTAGCTGCATCGTGCATCTCCTACACTGGGCAAGATAACGCCATTGTACAACCGATTTTGTCTTGTTCACAAAGCACCGCCGCCCTTCCGTAGGCTTATCGGCACTATTTCACCACTTTGGTAGGCTGAAGGATAGTTACATTGCCTATTTAGGTAATCGGCAAAAAGTTTTTGGAAAAAGAGCGAGCGAATTGCGGCCGATTACTCGGGTAAACCGCGAGAAAACGCCTCTTTTTACATCTGAAAGCTTTTCGCGGTTTACCTAGCATCGGTAGTAACCAGAAAAGCCAGTTCGGTGGCAAATTCAAAACGCTGCACCTGCCAGCCACGGCCGTCGGCCAACTGCCAAAAGTGCGCTTCATAATGGGCGTCCATCCCCTTGCCCCACCCTCCCAGGCTTTGCCGCGGATAAGAAATAAGCAGATACCGGGTATGAAGTGTACGCAGCAAACGAGCGGCAGCACCCTTCTCCGTTTGCTCCAAACAGGGCAGGGTTTTAAGAAGCAGCACCAGATCAGCCGGTTCCGTAGGGGGGCGGCTAAGAACGTCTTGATGATGAGCCCGGCCGTTGACCCCCGCCAGGGTAAAAAACGTCTGTAAAAAGGCCATCATGTCGCCGTAAATATCATAGGCTTCATACAGCGCGCCGTCGGCCAGGGGCATCCAGGGGTGACTGAGCGGGTTCAGGCCACAGGCCACGTCCACCACATGGCGAATGGGTGGCAATCCGGCCAGTATGGTGGTGTAAAAATCTTCCAGAATAGGCAGCCGTTCACGGGTGGAAACATGCCCACGCATCAGGTCATGGCAGGTCTGGCGGAAGACGGCCGTGTCCCCTTGTGCCGCCTGCAGCGCCGCCAACGCTTGAGCGTAATCAATTTTTGTTTCCAGGTATGCCCCCCCCACCTGATGCAGCTTGTTCTTCGTCCCCTTTACTGCCTCCTTAAAGCTGCGCCGTTTTGCCAGTTCACCAGCACCAATGCGCCGGATGAGTTCCGGAGCCATGAAGCGGTATTTGGGGGAGGCGGTGACGGCCGTGATCAGAGCCTCTAACTGTTCAGCATGATTCATAACTAGCCGGGAGTGACCAGTGGTCAGTATTCAGTGGTCAGTAACCAGACTGAATACTGACCACTGAATACTATATCTAGGGTAAATTCTCCATCAACTGGGTCATGAAGCGCAAGTTATGCATGGTGGCCAGGCGCGGATAGAGGGAGTCATTTAACTTAAAAAGGTGGTGCAGGTAGCCCAATGAATAGCGGGTGCAGGTAGGGCAGTCACAAAATTCGGAAAGGGGACGGCCGTCCTTGACGTGTTTCTTGTCGTTTATGTAAACATAACGAAAGAAGTTGCCTCGCTCATCGGGTGGATGGGTGGCCGGGTCGGTGGTAAATGTGTACAGACGGCCGTGGCGGGCATCCCGTGTAGGCATGGTACTGTCAAAAATCTCGTAACCCAGCCGGGCACAGGCAGCCACGTTGGCCGGATGACCAATACCCAATCCGTGTAAAGTAAAGCGGCGTGGTATCAACTCACGCACATAAGCGACCATCTCTACTAACAAATGACCTTCACCATCCAGCGGCCAGCCGCCGTAGCCATACCCATCAAAGCCAATTTCCAGGAGCTGCTCAGCACATTGGCGGCGCAGCGTCTGGCTGCCCCCGCCCTGGACGACGGCCACAAGATACGGCCTTAATCCCTCTCGACCACCGACAATCCGCGTAAATTCCGCCTTGCAGCGCCGCGCCCAGGCCACCGTGCGCCGCACCGACTTTTCCTGCTCGGTCGGGGGATCATCTACATGCGTGCAGTCATCCAGGCAGATGACCACGTCGGCACCATAGCTCAGCTGCAGCTGCACACTCTTCTCCGGCGTCAGGTTAAACTTACGTTCACTGCCTTCGGGCTTAAAGGCAGCCCCCTTATCACTGATGGAACCGCTTTTGGCGTTTTGCCGCAGCAGCGAGTAGACTTGAAACCCGCCGGAGTCGGTAAAGATAGGGCCCTGCCAGCCTGACATCTTATGTAAACCGCCCAGGGCTTGAATGGTGGAAGACCCCGGCTTTTGCATAAGATGAAAAACATTCATCTGCACGGCCGTGATGCCACATTGTCCTAAATCTGCCGCATCCACCGCCCGTACCACCCCCTGGGTGCCATCGGGCAAAAAAGCCGGCAGCGGCAGACGGCCGTGAGGCAAGGTGAGTTCGGTTATGGGTAATCCATCATCAGTCATTGAACCAGGCCTGTGATCAAGTGATCATCAAAACAAAAGATCATGTATGTCTACTATAAATATGCCGCCGGAATTTCTTGCTCGCATGAACCATTTGCTGGGCGCTGACTATGACGCCTTTGCTGCCAGTTACACACAGCCGCCACACATGGGCCTGCGTGTGAATACGCTGAAGGTGCCTGTGGCCGATTTTATCAGTAAATGGCCGTTTGCGCTGAAACCGGTGGGCGCTTATGCTCCGGCCGGCTTTCTGGTCACAGATGAGAGCAAACCCGGCAGCCACCCTGCCCACGCCGCCGGGCTGTATTACCTGCAAGAGCCATCGGCCATGGCCGTAGCCCCCTTGGTAGACCCGCAGCCTGGCGAGTGGGTGTTAGACATCGCCGCGGCACCAGGCGGTAAAGCCACGCACCTGGCCGCCCTGCTGGGCAGCGGCCTGCCAGGCAGCAGCGGTCTGCTGGTGGCCAATGATATTGACGCCAAACGTGCAGGCATCCTGGTGGAAAACCTGGAACGCTGGGGGGTGCGTAATGCCCTGGTCACCAACGCCCACCCGGAACATCTGGCCCAGCAGTTTGGCCCCGTTTTTGACAAAGTGCTGGTGGACGCCCCCTGCTCTGGCGAAGGCATGTTCCGGCGGCTGGGCGCTTTTGACTGGAGCCAGACAACTGTGCTGGCCTGTGCCCGGCGGCAAACGGCCGTGCTGGCCACGGCCGCTCAGCTGGTAAAGCCAGGAGGGCGGCTGATCTACGCCACCTGCACCTTTGCCCCGGAAGAAAACGAAATGGTCATCGCCCGCTTCCTGCAAGACCATGCCGACTTCGCCTTGGTAGACCCCCCTCGTCATCAAGGGTTTGACCGGGGACGGCCGTCCTGGGTAGGGGATGACTTACCGGGCGACACCCTGGACAAAACCATCCGTCTCTGGCCACATCGTTTCCCCGGTGAGGGGCATTTTATCGCCGTCATGCAGCGCACAGACACAAAAAAACCTGCCAGGATCACGACCCATCGTCGCCTAAACCCTGGCAGGTTAGAAAAACCCCAAGCCTCAGATTTAAAAGCGTGGCGGGCGTTTGCCCAGGCCACGCTGCGGGACCCGTGGCCGGAAGAGCGCATGCGCCTGAGAAACGGCCGTCTCACGCTGCTGCCGGAAGAGGCCCTGGAAACTGGCACTGTAAAATGTGTGCGTTATGGT
The DNA here is from genome assembly GCA_011525915.1 of Ardenticatenaceae bacterium. Classification (GTDB taxonomy): domain Bacteria; phylum Chloroflexota; class Anaerolineae; order Promineifilales; family Promineifilaceae; genus CAADGU01. The sequence continues at coordinate 93,558 of WYBM01000012.1, forward strand.
CTGTTGTTGGGGGAGTGTCGAAAGGGGTACTTCAAACCAGCACATGCTCTGGCCCTGGCGTTAAGGGCAGATGATGTGGTCACGGCCGTGGATTTTCCCCCAGAGACCTCTGAAATCATGGCTTACCTCTCTGGCCACGATCTGCCCTTAATGGTGAAGGGCCGTAAAGGATGGGGGTTGATCACGGTAGGCGGTTTTCCGGTGGGGTGGGGCAAAATTGCAAACGGCCGTGTTAAGAACCATTATCCACACGGTTTACGCCAACGTACCGATTAACTTAATGTGCAACTTCTAAGCGGCCACCAGGTATCCAACTATGCAGTGAACGCCTCAATTGGCACTGGCTTCACGAGATGTTTTATGTATGTCAATACTTTTAGCGGAAAGTAGAGATTTTACTATGAGTGTAATTTATCTCTATGATAAATTCTTTGTATAGAAGCATAGATAATTGAAAGTAAGCGGACTAAGTATAGAAATAAACGACCTGTATAAGCCAATAACAATGGCCAATGTGCAAATTGAGTATAACCAAGGTCAATTGCTGTGGCGTGTGGAAACAATCTCCTCCGTAAATAACGCAAACGATCCATATTGCCTAGCTGAGCCAACACTAGTATCTCTTGTTGGACCCGTGCTTTTCTTGGACCTTGTTTCATTCTATGCATAGCAAAATTTCGTATGCGCATCTCAGCCGTTTGCAGATGTTCTTCTTCTACATTCCCAATGAATAGGGGAATCGGCGTGCCAAACCACTCATGTGCCAACCTAAGTGCATCAATGAGCGCCAGGCGAGCCAGCCATTGTCTACTGGTTTGAATTAGCGCCAGCCATTCTGTTTCATTCCTTAAACACTGCGCTAAAAGATGAATATCATAAAGCCAAATGAGACGGATATTCTCCGGGTGACCGTATATGAGGTGATAAACAGTATAGCTAAATGCGTCAGCAGGATTTAGCACGAGCATATTCACATCCGGGCCTTTTACTTGGTGAACTCGACTGCCGAGAGTGTCTAAAAACTCGCTTTGGTTGGCAAAAAAGGGGGAAAACGACCAATGTAATTCTAAAGGGAAAAAGGTAGGGAATTTAGTTTGTGCGGTAATAAAAGCTTCTTCGTACTGCCAATTTCTTTCTTCAGCACTCACCTCTACTTCTGGCACATACCCCATTTTCAAGAGCAGCGCCTTGACCTTTTCATAGTCGCGTAAGGAAACAAACAAATCAATATCAGTCGACGGCCGTAACTCAGGTCTCTGATAGTAGGTCTCGGCCAAAGCCACGCCTTTTAAAACAACAGGCGTAACATCAATCTCCTTGAACGCAAGCAATATGCGCTTTACCTCATGCCACCGCTGCACACTATCGGCTACGCCTGACCAATATGCACTTTTCAGCTTCTGATATATTTGCTCAGGAGGCCGTGTCTCGGTTGAAGCTGCAGCTAACCAGGTATAAAGCAGAGGCAAGATGCCATGTTGTTGCATCACCGTCAGCCATTGTGTCCACACATCAGCTGACACCTGAGGTGCCGGAAAGGCACGTTGGCATAACACGGCACGAAACCACTCATTGAGAAGGGGGGACCAGGTTACCGAAACCTGTGGTCTGTCCATTAAACTATGGCCCTCTGGCGCCATCCCCACTGGCAGCTTCTGGGGGCAAACTGACCATTCTACAGACAACTGATCCATGCAAACCAGTTATCAGGCCCAACAACACCCAAAAAACAAAACCAGGTTTTGCTACAAAAATAACGGTGTCTGTGATGCCATACACAAAGTAAGCCAGTAAACAAGCGGCAAAACCAACAACGAATACCCTTATCTCATCAGAAGTACTATAGTACCACGTTTGCCAGATCATACCCGTAGCACCCAACCAGACGGCTAGATAAGCTACCAGTCCAGGAATACCTAAATCCAAAGCTGCCTGTAACAAATGATTATGGGCATGCCCAACGTCTAAATCGTTAGATAAAGTTAAAAAGGGGTATAGTTCTGGAGCGATACGGCGAAAATTATTCATTCCCATCCCGGTAAAAGCAAAATCTTGTATACCATACATGGCTCTTGACCATATCTCCAGTCGCCCAGATAATTCATTGCCGCCACTAGCTTCCATGACAGCAAAAGTTTGGTCGGTTAACAACACGGCCGTTTTTTGAGGACCAAGATAAAAGATCAACCCAACAAATAACAACAAGAGAATAGAAACCAGGCCTGAGATCAAAAATTTGTGGCGACGCAAGGCGACCAAACCACAAAAAAGCATGGAGACGCCAAAGCCTAACCAGCCACCTCTTGATTGCGTTAAGAGAAAAATGCTTAAAAGAAATGTGCCGCCTAAAACAATCGCTGCCTTTCCTATTATTAAATGTAGCCAAGGGATTTGATTACGTGTGTGCGGTCGTTTAACAAAAACGAAGATAGCCAGGATGATAAATAATGGCAATATCCACAACAAGGTACCGGCGATGATGTTAGGATGAAACCCATCTGCCTCACCAGGTAAATTGAGTGGAAACTGGGGCAAGCGGGCAATAATCCCCTTTGTGAAGGAAAATTTCGCTATCCAACGCACATTTGGCACACTAAAGGCAGCTATCGCCAGGCCCATGCCTAGATAAACAAGAACGCCTCGCTTCAACCGCACCTGTGAACCGGCTGTAGCACCCACAACCGCGTAATAAGCGGCAATGCCATATAATAAACCAGTAATGCCTGGTAGACTAAAGACCGGATCAAACGTGGCGTAGAAACTTACCAGCAGTGTCAGGAGCAATAACAGCAGGGAAGTATCAAGTGGGGTGGGAACAACAAAATGGCCGGTAGTGAGTTTACGAACAACCCACAAGCAAGGTATTAATAACAAGCTGAAGATATTATCGGCCGTAGGGAAAAGCACTACAGGTAAGAGGGCTATCAAGATTAACCATTCAAACAGTACAATTTGAGCGCCAATACGTTGGCCTATGTTGAGGTTTTTTGCCACACGAAAATCGCTTCTAATATTCTATTTTCAATTCGACGCCGCCGTTTAAAAGTGAGCGTTGGGCCATTTCCAACACCTTAACCACTTTTAAACCGGCCTCACCGTTGCTGCGCGGCGAGGTGCGGGTGCGAATGGCCTGTAGAAAGTGCGAACATTCTACTTTTAATGGCTCTACCCAGTTTAATGGATATACAGCTTCCTCCCCATGACGATACGAGGCGTGAAACTCATCTTCCGTTACAGAATACGGTGGAATCTCTACACCCTTATCGTAGATAACGATCTTGTTGTCCGCGATGTCATCATATACCAGCATCTTTTTACTCCCCACCACTGTCAATTGACGCTGTTTAACCGGGTCTAGCCAGCTTAATCTCAGGTTGGCCATTGTACCATCAGCAAACGTCATCACTAAATATGCCACTTCGTGTAAGTTGCACCGGGTATTAATATAAACACCTCCACGTGCACTCACCTTTACGGGGTCTTGCCCCAAGATAAAGCGTATCATGGAAATATCGTGCGGCCCTAAGTCCCACATGACATTAATGTCTGGCTGTAATAAGCCAAGATTCACCCGGGTAGAATTTAAATAGTATATATTACCCAGAATACCAGACTGCACAATCTCACGTACGGCCTCCACGGCCGGATTATATTCAAAAGTATGTCCCACCATCAAAATCAAATTGTGTGCCTGGGCTAGAGCGATCAACTCTTCAGCTTCTTCAGAATGAGCAGTGATTGGTTTTTCAACCAATACATGTTTACCAGCTAACAACGCTTTCCTGACGAGTTGGTAGTGTGTATATACAGGTGTGGCTACAACAACTGCATCTACGTCACTCTTAAGCAAATCATGGTAGTTTTGTGTTGTTTCAACATCTGGGTATGTTGTCTGACATTCTGTTAGTCTATTTACGTTCAGATCGGCCAACATGGCAAAGGTAACATCTGGTAACTCCTGAAAGTTCCTGGCCAATTTGGGCCCCCAGTAACCATAACCGACGATTCCAACTTTTAATTCTCGCTGAGAGATACTTTTTGTCGGCGATTTTTCAATAGGCACTTGCATATGTAATAATGACATTGTTGCCCTCCCTTTATGTCAATTAGGATTTAAACGTTTTACTTACTCGGCTTCATCAATTTTTCTTAGTACACGAGCTGGATTTCCGGCCACAATTGTGCCTGGCGGCACATCTTTGGTGACCACGCTGCCGGCCCCAACGATAGCCCCTTCTCCTATAACCACCCCCCCCAAGATCGTAGCGTTACTGCCAATAGAAGCTCGTTTCTTTACAAGGGTAGGGATAACTACCCAGTCTGTCTCCGTTTGTAAACTCCCATCAGATGTGGTAGCACTTGGGTAGATGTCGTTAATAAACATGACCCCATGACCAATAAAAACCTCATCCTCAATGGTGACTCCCTCGCAAACAAACGTATGGCTTGAGATCTTAACACGCTTCCCCACCCTTACCCCTTTTTGTATTTCCACGAACGTGCCAATTTTGGACTCATCGTCAATCTCACAACCATACAAATTTACAAACGCATAAACTTTAACGTTATGCCCCAACTTCACGTCAGGAGCAATGCGGATAGTTGCATCTTCATTCATAAGCGATTTACCAGTTTCTAGCCGGCCCCTTGTGCTTTAACCATGGCCCAGGGCGTCTGTAAGATCAGCAATAAATCCAGCCAGAGCGATTGTTGTTCAATGTATGCCAGGTCCATACGCACCATCTCATCAAAACTAACACGGTTACGTGCTTTGATTTGCCATGGACCGGTAATACCGGGCAATACTTCCAAACGTCGTTTATGCCATTCCTGGTAAACCTCTACTTCATAGGGCAGTGGCGGACGTGGACCAACCAGACTCATATCACCACGCAGCACGTTCCACAACTGTGGCAGTTCGTCAATACTTGTTTTACGAATGAGACGACCTATACGAGTAATGCGAGGATCTTCTTTTATTTTCAGGCTGTTTTGCACACCGTTATTTGTCTTATCCGGGCTGACATTTTGCCGGATCAAGTGAGTGACATATTTTTTGTGAACGGTGGAATCGGCATTAACTTGCATCGAGCGAAATTTAAACATGGTAAAGGCACGGCCGTTTTCTCCGATCCGCGTTTGCTGGTACAAGATCGGGCCAGGAGAGTCAAGTTTGATAATAACTGCCACTATAAGCATGAAAGGAAGTAGTAAAATGAGGCCAGCAGAAACCGCCAGTACATCAAAGAGCCGCTTGATTATGCGCCGCCGTCCATGTATTCCTGGCTGCCCCAGGTCAATCACCGGAATACCGCCGAAACCATCCAATGTGGAGCCGGGAAATGAAAGCGCAAACAAATCCGGTACGACATGTACACGCAAGGAACTGCGCTGTAATTGATGGCAGATCTCCACCATGCGTCTGTGAGCGTGTAAAGGCAGCGCAATGACAACATCCTGAATATGATGTGTGCGTACAAGTTCAGGGAGTTTATCCAGCGTTCCTAAAACAGGGAGGGTTACAAATGTTTCTTTCTGTTTTTCTCGGTCATCATCTACAAAACCAATCAGTGACATGCCTCTAGTAGCATACTTTTGTAACTCAGCAGCAACCTGCTGCCCTACAACCCCAGCCCCAACGATTAAGATCGGTATATCATTCGCATTATTTTGAAATGGACCCTGCCGGTACAACCACCACAGGATACGCCCTCCCAACAACAGCGTAAGATCGAGGGCAAAAAAAGTAATAAAAAGCGCACGTGAAGTTTCCCGGTACGTTAAATATAATGCTCCAGCCAGGGCTAAGGTGGAAGCCACAGCGGCCATAAAAATGTTGAGCAGTTCAGCCTTAAATGTAGGATTCCGTCGCCCATCATAGACGGAAAAGACTATAAAGAAGAAGGGCCAGATGATACAGACAATCAGGACAACTTGGGCCGACAATGCCCCACGCGGACCGACTGTTTCCCAATTGCCAGCAAAACCCAGCCCCAGAGCACGCCCTAATAACTTTATGGGTTCCGGCAATCCACCTAAGCCAGAATTTAAATAAGCCGCCAGCAAGAGCATAACTACTGTTCCCAGCCAATCAAAAGCGAATGAAACAAAAATCCGTTTGCTGCTGAATTGTCGTAACATCGTTTTCTCCCTTAACAAGTGCGCCGTCTAACCAGAGCCAGCGTCATAACCTCAGTCGGAAAATCGTTGAAATTCGTCAGGAGTGACCACAAGGCACTATTGGGTTGTCAGATCGATCAAAGTGCTTAATGATATTGAAACAAACCCGTTTTTATTGACGCGGGTAGGATGCTGATGATCGTGCGAGACTACACGGCCGTCCTCAAGACGTGGCAGACGTAGTCCACTTGCTGCTCAGAAAGGTGAGGGTACATTGGTAGAGAAAGGATAGAGGCTGCAGCTGTTTCGGTTTCCGGATAATCACCAGTTTGCCAGCCATGATAACAGTAAGCAGGTTGTAAGTGAATAGGAATAGGATAATGCATGCCCACAGCGATACCTTGTTCTAGTAAGCGCTGCCGGGTTTTCTCTCGGTCTGGCACTCGGATTACAAACAGATGGTACACATGCTGTCGTCCTGCGGGTTCCACGGGAAGGACAATACGCTCCTCACCGGCCAGACGTTCACAATACCAGGCAGCGATCTGGCGGCGCTGCCCGTTCCATTCGTCTAGTCTACGCAATTTAATAGCCAGCACAGCGCATTGAATCGTATCCAGCCGACTGTTCCACCCATCAGGGGAGATGTGGACATACTTCTCACTTTGCCCATGATCACGCCACATACGCATACGCCGGGCCATATCACCATCATCCGTCACGACAGCCCCCCCTTCTCCTATGGCTCCCAGGTTCTTGCCCGGATAAAAACTAAAGGCAGCCACATCACTCAGAGCGCCGGCCCTCTTTTGGACACCATTTAATTGATAAAATGCACCGTGTGCCTGGCAGGCATCTTCAACAACTCTCAGGTTGTATTGGTGAGCCAGGGCTAAAATCGGCCCCATGTCCGCTGGTAACCCATAAAGATGGACAGGTAACACGGCCGTCACCAGCCGGCCGGTTTGTACATGGATAACACGGCCGTCAACGTCAGGGCGGCACTGCTCAACGAGAAACGCTTCCAATAGCGTGGGTGAGAGATTGTACGTAGTTGGCTCCACATCTACAAAGACGGGGTGCGCCCCTACCAACGTGAGCGCTTCGACGGTAGCAATGAACGTATTGGGAACAGTGATCACTGCGTCGCCTGCGCTCACACCGGCAGCCATCAGGGCTAACTTCAGGGCATCGGTGCCATTAGCACAGGTCACGGCCTGCGCAGCACCACAATAGGCAGCAAACGCTTCCTCAAACGCGGCCACAGGCTGGCCACCTACAAAAGCTGAATCATGCAAAGCGTGCCGAAACACGGCCTCTAACTCTTCATATACCTCTTCATGTTGAGGGTGTAAATCAACAAATGGAACCTTCATTTAGTTACCTCCCGCGGTAATAAGATTGGTTACAGTGGCTACCAGATCATAATCGGGCAGCCGAGCCCGCTCACCAGATGGCATTTTTACACTTAATTCGTCAATTTTGCTGATGTCTTCTATGGTACAAATTTGAGTCATGCGGCCTTGCTGAATCAGGTATTGGTCAACCGACCCTAACTTGCCTTTAAACAGTGTATAGACCGGCGTGCCTAACACAGCCGCTTCCCGATTCATGGTACCACCACCACTGACAACAAGGTCTGCACTATGCAACAAGTTCGGGCCATCATAAACCCTGTCAGCCACGTGTATGCCGGATAAATGTTTGACGCTTTCGGCTTGTTCGGGTAACCGGGGTAAGAACAGGACAAAAGCATCTTTTTTTGCTGCCAGATGTACCAGAAGGTGATCGAACAAGTCATTTTCAAAACGGTGATAGGCCGTCCAGGGAGCGGGGGGGCGAATGACGATCAGTAACCGGTCCACTGGCAGCCCTTCCCGCTGCCGGTAATCTGGCTGCGGCACAAAATCTGCCAGGTAGAGCTGTTCTTTTACGCCCGGGTAGGTATAGACTTTGCGGCCGGCTCCATACTTTTGCAGCAAGTCAGCCGGGAAAGCTTCCGGCACCACCACACGCCGGGCCAGGCGAAAGCAAAGATGATTGAGGGGTTGGTGTTCATAATCCATCAAGGTAACGGCCGGTAAACGAAGCAAGGAAGCCGCCACAACCTGACTATAAGCGTTATGACTAAGCGCCAGGTCAAACTTTTGCTTGCGTGCCCATTTTGCCAGGGCCAGGGCCCGCAAGAAGTTCTGCCACACGAGTTCCCGGAACCCACGGCCGCCATGCTGCCCGATAGTCGTGTGGGCAAAGCCAAACCGATCGGCCAATTGCACCGTCTGGGCATAAGCCCGTGTTGTCATTGTGACAATATGTCCTTGTTGTTGTAACCGAGCCAGAATTGGCCGAAAAAAAAGCACTTGGGGCGAATTCGCCAAATCAAGCCAGATTTTCAAACGGACGCCTCCCATCATCAAATGAGTCTTGCGAACGAACGCTAGATTCCATTAAGAGGGCCATCAAGGCGCGCTGCATCCACGCTTGTGCCCAACGCATGTAAGGAATCCGGATACGGTAAGCGGGATAAATTTGATAGTGAAAATAGCCTCGTTGATCTTGCATGTGTTGAATACCCCACTCTGCCACCTGTACGGCTCGTGGGTATGCTTCGTTATCCACGTGGGTAAACGCTAAAAACGTGAGGATGGCCTGGGCCACGGCGTGAATATCAATTGGGTAAAGCCGGTCTGCATAATACTTAGGCGTGCCGTCTGCTAGAAACATCTGCTCTTTCCAGTAGGCATACCCCCGGCTCACGGCCGTCCTAAATTCATCCGTTTGCAAACTATGCCCCATGCGCTGGAGAGATACCAGCACAAAACCGGTATGAAAATTATCAACCCACCGGTCCTTTTTCTCTTCGCCATAGAGCCAGGAACCGTCTGGCCGTTGGCACGCCACTGTATAGCGGGCGGCGGCCAAAGCCATCTGCTGCCAGGTTGGCTCATCGTTTAAAGCTGCTGTTTCCGCTAATAGTTGCGCACCTAACAAGTTAGCATTATGCACGTAACGTTTATCTAAAGGTGTGTACGAAAAACAAACGTTTCCTGGTACTGTTTGTAAGCGATTCAAGTCGCTTAGAACGAACCGACAGGCGCTTTCGGCGACGGTCAACGCATGGGGCATTACTCGTTTGCGGGCAGCGTGATCTTCACTCCTGGCTACGTCCAGAAATGACAACCCAACAAAGGCCGTATTAACAATAGTCGGCGTTCCGGCCGGAGCAAAAAAGCCCCGGTTAGGCCAATCGAAGTTATACCCCCAGCATGCCCCGGCGTATCCAACAGTAACATTGGCTCGCAGCCACTCGGCAAAAAAGGCCGCCTGGTCTAGACAGTGCGCGTCACCAGTCAACTGATACTTACGCCAGTAAGAGGCCAGGAACAAGCCCATCCCTTTGGGATTGTACTCCTTGGGCACACGCAGCAACGGCCGTAAATTTACCGGCGATCGTTTCATCAACTGTACCCACACCTGCCCCATGCGTCGCTGCCCAAATGTCAGCGCCTTCAGCAGGGAGCTGTTTAGGGCATCATAAGGATCCCAGCCGCGAAACTGTTCTCTTTCAATCCAGGCATCTAGCCGGTTTACTGCCTCTTGTATCATCGCTTTTATGACACCGGCGAAACCGGCTCTCCTGTGGCTAATGATGTGGCGATAGCAAACATTGTCTGGGTCACCAGCACTGACTCAGAAAACGGCACCGGTTCATCGCTATCACGCTGCACGGCCGTTACCAACGCCGCCATTTCCGCCCCATGCCCTTTATCTGGTCGGGACTTTTCCACGGTTTGTTTGCCATTACTAACCAGGGTAAGCTGGCGAAAATCATCCAGCACAGCCGCTTTACCAGCGGCAAACACCTCGATCCGTTCCTTCGGCAGCCGTTTGTCCCCATTGGCAGCATATAAAATAGTCCCTACGCTGCCATCGGCAAAACGCAGCACGGCCGTTATATTATCCTGGTTATAGCGCCCGCCATCCGGCAAGCCATAGGCAAAAACTTGCGTGACCGGCTGCCTTACAAGATGAAGTAACAAATCCACAAAATGGCATACCTCACCTACCAGGCGTCCGCCGCCAATTTCCCGGTCCTGTATCCAATGATCCGGTGGAATATAACCAGCATTGACCCGATAGTATAAAAGCATCGGCTCCCCGACAGGGGCCAGAAACGTACGTAGTGAACGCACCAGGGGGGCAAAACGGCGATTAAAACCCACCATCACAAATGGCCGGCTTAATTCTGCATACGTCTTTGTCACCTCTGCCAGTTGCGTTGGTGTTAGTGCCAGCGGTTTTTCCACAAAAACTGATTTGCCCGCCTGCAAACTGCGCCTGACCAGGTCTGCATGGCTGTCATGGCGCGAAGCAATCACGACCAGGTTTACCTGCTCATCCACCAGGGCAGTTTCGGGGTCAGCGGCGCAGAGGGCAAAGCCGGCCTTTTCTGCCACAGACCGGGCTGTCAGCCCGCTGGGCGTCACCACTAACCGTAAAGATACCGCCTCATTTTTTTGTAGGTGTGGCAGCAACATGGATTGGGCAAAACTTCCTGCGCCTAATAGTGCCAGGACCACAGGCCGGGGTGGACCGGCTGCTGTTGTAACCCTGATAGGGGTACGGGTGGGGAACTCAGGTACAACTGCCTCGTCTACACCATAATCCAACAAGACCCCTAGAAAGGGTGCCTCCATTTCTCCTTGAATCAGTTGATAGGCTGTTTCTGCTTCTTCAACAGGGTAACAATGGGTTGTCAGAGGAGCCATATCAAGCTTGCCCTGGGCCAGCAGACCTAGAAAGGCAACCATATTGCGCCCTTCTGTCCAACGCACGTAACCAATAGGATAATCACGCCCTTTTTCTTCGTATTCCGGATCATACCGGCCAGGGCCATAAGAACGAGAGAGACGTACCTCTAGTTCCTTTTCATAAAAAGGCGAGCGCGGAATGTCCATGCCCACCGCCCCCACAACGACGAGCCTGGCCCGCTCCCGTGCTAAATGTGCTGCCAGCACAATAGGATCGCTGGAACGGGTGGCCGCCGTTAAGATAACGGCATCCAAACCTGCCGGACTGTAACGTCGAGCTTCTGCCTCTAGATCTGCATCATGAGGCGAGGCAGCCACATCGGCTCCTAATTCTCTAGCCAGGGTGCATCGTACCGGGTTAACATCCAACCCGACCACGCGACAACCGGCGGCGCGCAGCAACTGCACGGTCAGCAGCCCCAACAACCCCAGACCAATCACCCCCACCGTCTCACCCAGAGCCGGTTCCGCCTGGCGCACCCCTTGCATGGCGATGGCCCCCAGGGTGGTATAGGCGGCCTGGGCTAGTGGTACTCCTGAGGGCACGGGGGCGCACAAATTCTGGGGCACATAAATTATTTCAGCATGGCTGGCATAGCCGCCACCGGCACAGGCGACCTTATCGCCTACTTTCAGCCCTGTTACCTGCTCACCAACTGCCACCACGATGCCGGCGGTTGAATACCCCAATGGGCTGAGTGCTTCTAACTTATTGACCACTTTTTGGTATGTAGCCTGGAAGCCTAACTGCTGATACGTCTGCACCACCTGGCGCACCTGGTCTGGCCGGGCCATGGCTTTACCCAGCAGGCTTTTTTGGGCCACTTCTACCTTAGCGCGCTCGGTACCGGCACTGATAAGCGAAAAGGCAGTCTGTACCAGCACACCCTGGGGCTGTAACATAGGCGCGGGCACATCGGCTACTTCTAAACGGCCGTTTTTCTGTTGTTGTACAATTTGTTTCATAATCCATTCACAAGTTCGATTTCTGACACGGGTTGGGAGAGTTTATCTATAAAAATTTGCTGCCATAGTTCAAACGTAAGCAACGCCCAAATCTGGTAGGTGTAGTCTGCTTTTCCTGCCCGATGTTGGGCAATGAGCTGGCGCACAACCGTGGGGTCAAAATAGCCTCTGGACCGAATATTTTCAACAGAGAGTCTTTCATCAATCAGTTTAATCAAATCATCGGCCAACCATTTACGAATCGGTGCCCCAAAACCAATTTTACGCCGTTTAATAATAGATTCTGGCAGTAAATCTTTCATGGCCTCACGCAAAATATATTTACCTGTCAACCCACGCAGCTTCAAATGAGCAGGCACACGTGCCATCAACTCGACAAGTTCATAATCAAGGAAAGGGACGCGCATCTCGATGGAGGCAGCCATACTCAACTTGTCACCATAGGTAAGATTCAGCTCAGGCAAGAAGGTCTTCAAATCCACATGCAGCATCTGATTAACAAAGGGCTGCTCAGGCACTTCGGCAAAATAGTCACGATGGCGGTGACCACCATCAAACAGAGACATCTGCGCCCGCCAGGACGGGCTATAAAGTGACAGCAATGTCTCTTGCGAGTAATACATGCGGTTTAAGATGTAACGATCAACAGGCGGCACTTCTACCACATCCAGAACTTTGCGGAAATAGCGGTGGAAAGCAAGCAGCCAGCCAAGATGCACACCAGGCGCGTGTGCCGCAATGGGCGGCAACAGGTTAAGCCCGGGACTGATAATATGGTTACGCAAAAAGCGGGGGGTTTTGCCAAACCATTGGGCAAACTGGTCTACCATATGAACGCGATAACCGGCAAACACCTCATCGGCGCCTTGCCCTGACAGCAGCACAGTAGCTTGAGGCCGGGCAGCTTCGGAGATAAGCATCGTATTAATAGCGGCCGGATCGGCAACCGGTTCGTCCAAGTGCCACAGCACTTTAGGCAGTGTAGCTATGATGTCTGGGTCTACTTCAATGCTATGGAAATTGGCCCCAAAATGGTCGGCAACCAGGCGGGCATATTTTTCATCTTCACCTGCTCCCTGTTCCAGGCGGGCATCCTGGTCACGAAAAGTGATCGTATAAGCATCCACCGGAGCTTGAGTAAGTTCGCTCATCAATCCTAAGAGAATGCTGGAATCAAGACCACCGGAAAGAAAAAGGCCAATGGGCACGTCCGCAATCAGGTGACGTTGCACGGCATGGGTAAGGGTTTGACGTAATTCTTGCGCCCAGTCTGTTGTGGAACGGCCGTGTTCTTCATGCCAATGCATTTGCCAATAAGGATGGGTTTGGATACAACCGTTGCACCATTGCAAATAGTGGCCGGGGGGCAATTTGTAAATGCCTTGAAACATCGTTAAAGGGCCGGGGACCCACAGGTGAGATAGAAAGTAATGTAATGCTTCTGGGGCTACAGTGCGAGAAAGGGTCGGGTCTTGTAATAAGGATTTAATCTCCGAACCAAAATACAGCACACCATTGTGGTTGGTATAGTAGACGGGTTTTACACCCATGCGGTCACGGACAAGGGTGAGTTCTTGTTTATTTGTGTCCCAAATGGCGATGGCAAACATGCCATTAAGCTGGGCGAAAGATTTAGGACCATGTTGTTCATACAAACGCAAAATCACTTCCGTATCCGTGCCGGAGCGAAAGGTATGACCACATGCTATTAACTGGGCACGGATTTCAGGGAAATTGTACACTTCTCCGTTGTAAGTAATCCACAAAGTTTGTGTATCGTTGCTCATGGGCATGTGCCCGGCGGATGACAAATCTTGAATCGCCAGGCGTCGATTGCCTAAGCCAACATGCCCGTCAGGCGAGATATACATACCGGCATCATCAGGACCACGATGTTTAATAACGGCCGTCATACGGGCCAATAATTTGGGGTCTATGTGATTGCCTGCAATGCCACAAATGCCACACATATCAGTACTCAGTACTCGGTACTCAGTATTCAGTATTCAGTACACAGATAACTGGGTACTGGGTACTGATCACTGGGTACTCATTTTGTATTTTGCAAGACAGTCGTTAAAATGGCTGCCAACCGTTCGTGGGCCATATCGGCCGTAAAATGGGATAAAAATCGTGCTCGTGCTGCCTGCCCCATCTGTTGCCGCCGTTGAGGATTTTCCAACAGGAATTGGATCTTGGCGAGAATAGCCGCGGAATCTGACGGCGGCACTAAAAAGCCGGTTTCTCCGTCTAAGACGCTTTCGGCAATCGCTCCCTGGTTGGTGGAGATGATCGGCAAACCGGCGGCCATGCCTTCCAAGATGACACGAGGGTGCCCTTCTGGTTCGATGGGCGGGAAAATCATAAAATCGCTAGAAAGCAGCAGTTGGTGTTTAGTCTGGCCGGTCACAATACCCACAAAGTGGAGTCTGTCAGCAACGGCCGAATGTTGCAAGCTCTGGATGCATTCCTGGATTTGAGGGGATTCAGGCGGTCCGGCAAAAACAAACTCTAATTGGGGAAAACACTCCAGCGCCGCTACAACCGCTTCGAGCGTCACCAAAAAACCTTTGCGAACGCGCAAGTTACTCAGGTATAACCCACATACTTTGTCTGGGGGTCGGGAAACGGCCGTTCCTTGGGCAAAATCTTCGGTCCCATTCGGCGCCACTGAAATACGTTCAGGGGGAATCAAGTCACCAAACACCCCACGCAGGTTTTCGCCCAGGACAATGGCGTGTTGTACCCGGCTCAGGGTGTAACAGATGAGGCGTTTGACAAAAGTGGGGGAACGGCCGTAAAAATCGGGGAACTCGCTGCCTCGTAAATGGATAACGGTAGCAATATTCAACCAGATCGCTGGTAGGAGAAAAGTGCAGTCACGCAAAAAACCGGCCGTGCCTTGTGAAATGGGTAAATAGACCAGGTTAGGGCGGTAGCGCAATAACAAACCTGAATACCGAGCAGCATGCCAGAGGGCCAGCAGCACATTCCCCATATCAAACTTGCCGATGTTTTCAATGGTACGGCGATCGGCCGTGTCCAGGTGCAAGTGGCAAAAACGCCGAAAAGCCGGAGAGTTTAAGATTAGTTTGGTAGAAACGGCCACCCCATGATAAGGCGGAGGTGTGGGGCCAATGATGAGGATTTTAGGTTTCACAGACATAGAGGTCAGGTAGATGTCAAGGCCAGTTGGATGGCTTGCAGAAAAGCCTGGACAGAGTGTTGAATGGTAGCTTTGGATTGGATAGTGGCGGCCGCTTGTTGCCCCATTCGCGTCCGTAATTCCGAATCTTCCAGCAGGCATTTTAGGGCATGGGTCAATTCATCACCCTGGCGTGGGTCTACGACAAAACCGTTCTGCCCGTCTACTACTAGATCGCGAGTAGCTCCGGCAATAGGAGAAGCCACTACCGGCAACCCGCAGGCCATTGCCTCGTTTAAGACCAGGCCCCAGACATCGTATAGGGATGGAAAAACAAAAACATCCGCCAGCGCGTAATAAAAGGGAACTTTAGCGGGCGGTTGCGTTCCCCAAAAGTGAACACAATTACTCAGCCCCAGCTTGTGAACCTGATTCTGCAACTCTTTTATTAGCGGCCCTCCGCCAACAAGATGAAAATGAAACCCATCAACCTGTTGAAGCCTGGCAAAAGCATCGAGAACATAGTGAATTCCTTTAAGTGGTATGAAAGTTCCTACATATAAGAAATTTACTCCGCGTAAATGATGCGTTGCTTTAAACAGTTCAACTTCGTCTAGGGCTTGATGCACTCCATCTGTGAAAAACTGATTATCTACAGCATTGACCCCAACAATGATGCGGTCAAGCTCCGCACCCATTTGTATTAAGTAATCGCGGGCAGCTGTACCATAAGTGATTGAGGCAGCTGCATGACGGGCCAGGAAACCCTGAAGAGAAGGCGATACTCCCCGACCCTGCCGTTCAATCGTAGCCCCAGACCATTGCACATAGGGAATTTTGGCTAGTTGGGCATATGACCAGCTGAGAAAGCCAGGTATACCAAAAGCCCCTGAAATTAAGAGATGCGGACGATACTCTCGTAGGGATGGTATTAAGGCAACTGGCATAGACAAAAGACGGTCATAGCTTAGATTAAATTCCAGACTATAAACGCTAGTATGAGGATAACGGTCACTTTCTGCCTCACCACCCCGTCTGCGAATATGCTTTTGCGGGTTTGAGTAAAAAAAGACGCGAAAATCGCCTCCGGCTGCTTGAATCTCACGATTCAAATGTTCATAGAGGGGTATACGGTAGGGGCGAGGAATATTCGTCACAAGGGCAATACGCTTGCCTATCAATTGCTGTGTATCCATTGCATGTACCATTGCCCCAGAGAAAGAAGTCCCCAATGAACAGATGTTAAATGACCATCAGCTATCTGCTTTCGGGTTTGAATCAGCCAATTAACATTAAAGATCCTCTCTTCTTGTTGTAAACACTCCAAACCGGCCAACAATGAATCACCAAAGGCTTCTGTCAACCAGCTTTCTACCGGGGCGCAGAAACCTTGTTTTGGCCGATCTACAATCTCCGCCGGTAGGAAACGCCGGGCGATCTGGCGCAATAGATGTTTGTTTTGGTAGTTGGGATACTTGAAGCGAGAGGGGATGGAAAGGCTTAAAGTGACAAATTCATGATCCAGTAAGGGCACCCGCCCCTCAATGGAAGCCGCCATGCCCATTTTGTCCAAACGCATGAGGAAATCTTCTAACAAACTCCCCTTAAGAGCAGCATAGGACATCCAGGCCAAATAATCATCCGGGTGAGGGTGGTTAGCAGTAAACTGTTTTTGCCAATCTGCCAGGGGGAGGATATCCCAAAGATGGCCGTTTACCACTAAATCAGGCGACAATAAAACAGCCAACTGCTCTGGTTTGAATAGTGTTCCGCCCCAAAAAAGCTGCTCACCGGCCATTCCACGCCGGATTATTTCCTTTTGAGCTTCTTTACGTAGCAATTTTTGTGCCATATGACTGGTGGCGCGACGCATAGGAGCGGGTAGTGCCTGAAGCGTTTGCCAGCCGTTGTGATAGAGTCGCAGATAAGTCATCCAACTGTTATAACCGGCATAGAGTTCATCTCCACCGTCGCCTGAAAGAACCACAATGACACCATTATCGCGGGCCAGTTGGGAAACAAAATAAGTAGCAAACCAAATAGGGTTAGCCACTGGCTCTTCCTGGTATTGTAAAAAGCGTGGGAAAAACGCCTGCACCTCCTCTGGCCCAATGAGGATTTCGTGGGCCTCCGCTTTTAAATGTTCGGCCACGCGGCGGGCATAGATCAATTCGTTGTATTCAGGGTGGCCACGAAAGCCCAGAGTGAAGGTTTTGACAGGTTGCCCAATCTGGCGAGCGGCCAAGGCAGCCACAAGGCTGGAATCTATACCACCGCTCAGGAAAACACCTACCGGTACATCAGACACTAAACGCAGTTTGACCGATTCTTCCAGTTTAGCGGCAACCATATCCAAGTATTGAGCTTCGCTATAGCCGGTTAAGGGTTGCACATCCTGATAAATGTCCCAATACGGCCGTTTTTGCACCCCGTTTTCATTCACTACCAACAAATGACCTGGCTCCAATTTTTCTACATTAGTAAACAGAGTATGAGGAGGAGGCACATAACCCAAAGCTAAATAGCAGCGCAAATTTTCGCGGTTCAACTGGGGATGAACACAACCAGAAGCAAACAACGCCTTGATTTCAGAAGCAAAGAGGAATTTACCTTCACTAAGGGTGTAATAGAGGGGCTTAATACCGACACGATCACGAGCCAGAAGCAGTCGTTGTTTACGGCCGTCCCACAGAGCAAAGGCAAACATCCCTCGTAACCGTTCGACCATCTGGTCACCCATTTCCTCATACAGGTGAATCAGTGTCTCTGTGTCAGTGTGCGAGCAAAAATGATGACCAACTTGCTCCAGTTCTCTCCGTAAAGCGGCGAAGTTGTAAATTTCGCCATTGTAGGCAATCCAGATCGTACTGTCCTCATTGCTCATCGGTTGATGCCCGGCGGCCGATAGGTCAATAATCGCCAGCCGCCGATTAGCCAGACCAACCTGAGCATCGGGCGAAACCCAAATGCCAGCATCATCGGGGCCCCGATGATGCATGACACCATTCATCGTGTGTAGGCTCGTTTCGCTGATCCGATCCTTATTATTCAGATTCAAAATGCCACATATGCCGCACATATCAACCACTTCAACCCTTGTGAACCAGGTATAGGGTTCTTAACAGGAACCAAATTGTTGCACCAATTGTTTACCTAATTTCCTATGAAGTGCCTCCACCTCGACTTGGAACTCGTCACCATAAACCACTCTGAAGCATCATGTCTATAACAACAAACATGATGATAATCATCTCAACAGTGAATGGTAACAATTATCAAACATTTACGAGGCTTTTGCTCCGATGTAGCTGATGCCACTACCGGGATTTACCGGCGTAATGTCGGTAAATCCTGTTTGTTTATACCACTGGAAAACATCATGGTGAGTATAGAAGAAGACATGTTTAGGCGAATACAAATCGAATGTGTTGCAAATTCGCCAGCGATGTGTCGGGAAATTGACACTAACGGGTAAAAGAATCCGAGTAATAAACGGACCTAAAACAGGAATCTTATTTACATAATACAGAGGAACAGCCAGATAACAAAGATATAAAAGCAGGCGTTTGGGCAAACGGGTGGTCAGTTTACGATAAAAAGTTGTTGTTTGGATATAAGCCTTGTTGTATGATGCGTAGACCATCAGACTAAAAAAACCGCTTTGCTTGAGCAAAGGAACCAATGCCTTAAATGCTCCATCAGGATCAGGGGTATGATGCAGTACTCCATGACTATAAATACCGTCAAACGTTTCAGATCGGAAAGGTAATTTGAAAATATCAGCCTGAACAAAATCGATATTGACTCTGTCCTTTAGGTTCTTGTGGGCAGCGTCAATAGCATAGCTTAAATCAATACACACAACGTGGGCACCATAATTCAGCGCGATTTCTGCAAAGCGTCCTTTGCCGCAGCCAGCATCAAGAACAAGTTTGCCAGCTAATTGTTTGGCAGGGAAATTGAAGAATTGTTGAAAGGTATTATCTGATAAGTTCAATCCCGTCTGGCTGTCAAGTTGGGCAGTACGAAAGACCGTCCATTCTACCGTAAAAGCATCAGCATAACTATCTGAAGCCACAAAACGTGGAATAAATTGCTGAATTGGATAGTGCTGGCTGCATCCAGTACAGCTAAGATCCCCGCTTTCAATCTCTCCTTGCGCCCATTGGGCATTCTCCACGATCAAATTATGCTTACATTCAGGGCATACTAACGACCCAAGAAATTCTTCTCTCACTAATTCCTCCACTTTCTCTCTGATCTTTTTGCTATAGCCGTTTGATACAGCTCTTTATACGCAGCGGCAGAACGAGACGGTGCGTATTTTTCTAAAACAACAGAGCGTGCCTTTATGCCAATCTGGCGCCCTAACTCTGGATTTTCCATTAGACGATTGATAAGGCTGTTTAGTTCTAACTGGTTATTCACCATAAAACCAGTTTGATCGGGTTGGATGTGTTCAACTAATCCACCACCATCAGAAAATACAATCGTGGGCAGCTGCATGGCCATAGCCTCTACGGCCGCATTGCCAAAAGACTCTAAACCCATAGACGGAAGGCAAAAGGCATCCATCACTTGTAAGTAATCTGCAACACAAGGTTGTTTGCCGACAAAAATCACTTGGGATTGAATGTCAAATTGTTGGGTAATCGCTTCCAATCGAGGCCGATCTATACCATCGCCAACAATCAACAATTTTAACCTGGGGTTTGCCAATGCATGGACCGCCTCGAGCAAACGTTCAATTCGTTTCCAGGGTTTCAAATTGGCGGTAGTGCCTATAACATACTGAGTCGCCTCAAGTCCAATATCTAAACGGACTTCTTCAGGGGTGCGAGTCGGCATAAGCAGATCTGGATCAAACCCGTTGTAGGTAACTTGAAAACTTTCAGGTGGTCGCCGATAGAGTTTGGCGCCACAACAAGCACCATGAGCCGTATTTCCTGAAAACCCATGGAAAAAATGCCGCAGTAAAATACCAACCAATCTATATCGAACGCGTTTTTTAAATGGGTAATCCATCAACCCACCACGATGTGTATATATCCGGGTGACACCAACGCAGGCCAAACTAGCCAGCTTTAACACCGGTTCAGCTATATGGAAATGGTGTATATCAAAAGGTTTCATAGCCGCAACGATTTTGGGCAGATTTTCTATGGCATAAGCACGCGGTATGTCGAGTGTAATCACCTGACACCCTATTTGCTGGATTGACTCTTGATACAAACCACCCGATTGGGCAAAGAGGATGGCTGGCTTTAACATTGGGTCATGCAACTGTTCACGAATGAGCATATAGACGGCTCGCTCTGCTCCGCCGATATCGCCCTTCCATAAAACATGCAATATACTTAATGGTCGATCCATCAAACACCAACGTTTTCCAATCGTCGTGCAATCACAACATAACCCAGAGTTGCCGACTCAAGACGACGATAAAGGCGTTTCGCCCAATGTTGCGGTGGTTGCTTCTGTAAAAAGTTAAACCACTTCAAATATAGCTTTTGAGTGAGTACGACAGTCAACCACAAAAAGGGATTATAGGCAGAGTACACTCTAGAAAACCCGAGCAGCTTAGACAGCATATACCAGAATTTGCACCAGGGCCATAAGAGCATGGAGAGAAACACGGCTACCATATCCCCTTTGGTTTGTACCCGGATAAGTTCAAAACCGGCTTTTGCCAGCAAGTGATGTAACCCATATACCGTATATCGATAATAATCATGAGGTTCCTCATGCAAGCCAATTAGCAAGGGAACAGAGAGAAATAACCATCCATTTGACTGTAAAATACGGGCTATTTCCTGCAAAGCCTTCTCAGGCTCAGAAGTGTGTTCCAACACTTCTGTACATAAAACACAATCACAACATCCTGTGGACAGGGGGATCGCTGTAGCAAAGGCTAAAAAATCGGCCTGTGAGAGATCATGTGGCGAGGTAGCTACATCGAACCCTATCATTCTGTGGAATCGATCACGATAGAGGGGGGCATACGGCCGTGTACCGCAACCCACGTCTACCAAACACTCTCCTGCCTCATTCTGCATCAGAAAGGTATTCAATTCCTGGAGGATGATGCTATTACTAATCAAACTCCCCAGTTTTTTGTTTGGGTCAACCTGCCACCTCCCCCCTCTCACAGCTCTTATAAACCCAGAGTGGCTGTCTTGTTCATTCATATGCTGCTCGCGCCCGTACATACAGTGTCTGACCTAACAACGAGCCTAAGAAGTTAGGGGTAAGCATATGCAACCGATCCTTTTGCCAGAAGGTCCGTCGTAACCAATTTACGCCAAAGGCTGGACTATTAAAGCGCCAAACTTCTGGCACAAACCCGGCAGTGATCAACTGATTTTCCAGACTACGGCGTGTAAAAAACCGATAGTGATAGCCTTCATCATGTGAGAGCTGCCCGAAGAGAATACGCAACCGGTTAAGCCACCAGGCAAAATTTGGTGTACTTAAAACAAGAAATCCGTTTGGCCGTAAAACACGTCGGATTTCGGAAAGCAAGAACTCGGCAGCAACAATATGTTCGATAACATCTAAAATCACTATACTATCGAATTGTGCAGATGAAAACACAGGTAGTCCTCTGTTCAAGTCGAGTTGATGGGCTTCAAAGCCTAATTCAGAGGCAAATTGAATGTTTGTTGGACTAAGGTCTGTTACCGTGACGGTAACATTTAATTCTCGTAACCTGCGAGCAAATTCTGCCCGCCCACAACCGATTTCGAGAACTCTTGAACCTGGCAGCATATCCGGCAAGAGCCGTTCGGCCAATCGATAACGTACCAAATTCGGCCGTTCCTGCCGCACTCTCAAAATATCTTGTTGAGGATGGTTTAGATTAATATTTGAAAAATCGTTCATATTGGTAAATACCAGGGAACAACTCCCTGATAACATATCAAATCGTTCGCCCCATTTCGATAATTGAAGAAATAACGGTGTCCTGCTCCTCTATTGTCATCGTGTGATACAATGGCAAAGTTATTGTTGTATCTGTCGCCAATTCTGATTCTGAAAGAGGCCACTGTAGTTTTTGGCTTATATAAGCCTTTTCACGATGGATACAAATAACCCCTCGGCGGGTTGCAATTCCTCTTCGCAGGAGATCATCCATCAACTTATCCCGCATATTAGGGACAGGGCTTTTAATTTTGAGAATATAGGATTGAAAATTAGGAGTGGCATACTCAGGAACAAAGGGTGGCTCCAACCACTCCTCTTGTGAAAAAGCCTCTGTATAGCGAACAGCCTGCATGCGTCGTTTTGCCAGAAAATCGGGCAGGCGATTGAGTTGTTCAATACCTATAGCCGCCTGAATGTCTGTCATCCGGTAGTTGTAACCAACCTCATTATAAGTTTCAAACACGACACGACTTGCTGAATGACGAACCATGTCTGATGTTGACATAGCATGTTGGCGCAACCGCTTGAGACGAGCGGCTAGCTCATCATCATTGGTTGTTATCATTCCCCCATCACCAGTAGTCATAATTTTTCTTGGGTGAAAACTGAAGCAAGCTACAACCCCTATGGGCTTACCAATTAACTCGCCACAATAATGCGACCCAATAGCACAGGCCGCGTCTTCGATCACCGGCAAGTTGTAATGCCTGGCAACCGCTAAAATCTCCTGCATCGGAGCTGGTATACCTACTTGATGTACGGGCAAAATAGCTTTGGTCCTCGATGTAATTGCCCCGGGAATTAAGGCTGGGTCCAAGTTGTAGGTCTGGGAGTCAATGTCGACAAAAATCGGTTGCGCACCACAATGAACGATCACATTGGCCGTGGCGATAAAAGAGTAACTTGGGCAAATTACTTCATCGCCAGGACCAATACCTAACGCATACAAACACAGGTGCAAAGCTGTTGTGCAAGAAGAAACGGCAATAGCATGTTTTGCGCCAACATACTTAGCAAATGACTGTTCAAACTCGGCGACAAGTGGCCCCTGAGTAACCCAGCCTGATCGAAGCACTTGGATGATAGCCTGCTCCTCTGCCTCACCAAAATAAGGTTTCGCCACAGGGATACTAGGTTTTGCAAAGGCACTCATTTCAGTTTGTTTTTCCATGAGCAGGGAAAGACCAGTTTGGGGTATCAAGGGAGTCAGCATCGGAAAGGTCAAGGGAAGAGTTTACGAACCATTCGATGTATTCATCTACCCCCTGCCCCAACGTATACTCAGGATTGTACCCTAACATCTTCTGCGCTAAGGTTATATCAGCGCAGTGGCGGCGAATATCACCCGGACGAGCATCCTCAAAATGGGGTTCCAGACCGTTTTTATTCAATTTCTTGATAACTAACCGGCTGAGATCTATAATGCTTGCCTCGCGACCGCTGGCAATATTGACTATCCCTCCCACCAAATCGTCGCATTGAGCAGCTAACACAATACCTCTTGCTGTATCTTTGACATAAGTAAAATCCCTGGTCTGCAGACCATCTCCAAAAATAATGGGCGGCTTACCTTTTAATGCCCGCGTAACAAACCTAGGCAGAACTTCACCCCGCTCTCCTTGGGAGTGTGCTCTTGGTCCATAAGCATTAAAAGGCCGCACCACGATAACTGGCAGTCCATAAGTGAGCCAGAAAGAAGTTGCATATTTTTCCCCCGCTAACTTACTCGCTCCATACGGTGTCGTGGGAAACAAAGGATGTTCTTCATTCACACGCTCCAGTTGTGCCGTGCCGTAGACCTCGGAGGAGGAGAGATAAATGAATCGTTTTACCCCGCTGTTTAGGGCAGCCAGACACATGTTAAGCGACCCTGTAGCGTTCACCTCATGAACTAACAACGGGTCAGATAAGGATAAACGTAAACATCGTACCGCCAAGTGGAATACAATATCTACATCCTTCATCAATTCACTCATAGCCTTCAAATCACGAACATCGGCCTGTATAATTCGGACTCTAGGGTTATCCCAATACTGTTTCAAATTTTCTGGCTTGCCAACACTATAATCATCAACTATTGTAAGATGTTGAGCAAATGGGACCAGGCTGTCAACCAAATGACTACCGATAAAGCCTGCCCCACCCGTTACTAACATTCGCATTCCCTCAATATTCATTAGCGCGTCTCCTAAGTCTAAAATTCATCTAATAACAAGAGCTAACCTCTTGTTCTAATTATTTTCGCCGGTACACCTGCTGCAACACTATTATCTGGTACATCTGAGGTTACAACAGCGCCAGCCCCGACGATTGCATTTTTCCCAATCGTTACACCAGGCATGATCACAGCACTCATGCCAATATCTGCACCGTATCCTATCACGACTGGCTTAATGACAAGATCCGTTTGAATAATTGGGATATCAAGTGGTTGGCCGATATGGGTGGAACCAAGAACTTTTGCCCCCGGTCCCCACCCCACAAAATCCTCGATTACCAGATTCCGTGCATCAAAATAACTCTGTGGGCCGATCCACACATGATCCCCTATACGACAAGTACCGTCGAACCGCCCCTGAAGAACAACCCCTGCACCAATAAAAACGTGATTCCCCATTTCAAATGTTTCTGGGTGTTTCAGCACGACCCCAAGGTCAACCCCAATACCGTCACCTACCTCTCGACAAAGACTGCGCAGCAGTAGACATCGCATCAATGACCCAAACGTGCTAGATTCCCAAGCAAAGCGAGAGTACCACTCTAATAACTCTTCTTTGCCATACGATTCTTGAAGGCTACGGGCAAACTCTTTTTCATACGCGGGGTCCCGAATTTCGGGTTTTAATCCAAAGCTTGCTTTTACAGTTCGATTCATATTATGTAATCACCTTCATGTTATTGATTATTCTTGGGTGTTCATAAACCTCATGACAAGCTCTAGAATAGTGTCAGCCCGTTTGCTCCATGTATAGTTCTGTACATCCAGATAGGCCCGCTCTGCTATTCTTTTTGCCAGTTCGGCGTCTGAAAGCACTTCTAGAATTGCCTGTGCCGTCTCCGGTGCATTGTCAGGGGTAAATTGCACAGCATTGCAACGGTTAGAAAGAAACTCTCTGAAACAAGGATGGTTCGCTGCCACAATAGGGACTCTTGCTGCCATGTACTCAAATAGTTTCCCTGGGGAAGCATAGGTAACTTCAGGGCCATCCTCTGAATCCATCAGAAGTACATCGGCAGCAAACTGGTAAAACTTCACTTCGGTCGGTGGGACAAAGCCTTCAAACCGTATATTGTGGAGCGATTCTTGCTTGATTCTTTCTCGAAGAGGTTCGATTTGGTCTGATCTACCACCAATCATGACTATCATGACATCTGGAGGTAGTAGTTTCGCTGTTTGAAAAACCGACAAAACAATACGACTCGTCCTAAATACTTTTCCGGTATAGACCACAATCTTGCGATCCAAAGGAAGCCCAACACGAACACGTGCAACCTGCTGTGGTATCCGAATGGAATTGATATAATCGAGGTCAACACCCATATGCACACCACGCACCCACTTCTCCTGTAGATTACACTGAGGAATAAGATCGTAGGCTAGAGTTTTGGTATGTGCTGCAATAGCGTCCACAGATGCCAACACGTAAGATTGAAAGGGGGTAAGTGGTAGATTGCGTGCCTCAAAGATGAGCATCAGCCGATGACGCATGAGTTTTTTTAAGGTCAGAAAAGCTGGCGCACATGAATAATTCCGAAAATATATTACATAACGTTGAAATCTATCTCGCAAGCTATGGATTAAGATTTTCCAATAAGGATAAACAGTGTACCATACAAGTCGATGTAAACTCGTGCTAACCTGAACGCTGTTTTGGTTAGTCAAGGTCGGTAGAACAGTAATTTCAAAGGGAGTACGAATCCCATATACTTCCTGTAAGCTGTGATATTTAGTTGGTTCCTCATAAAGTAGTTTTAGACCTAAAGAAACAAGTTCTGTCATCACACCTCTTTCTGCCATCGCCTCACAAAAGCGAATCGTATAAATACGTTCTGACCTGGGGATCAGGACATCAGAGTTTGCGAAATAGAAGAACTTGAATCCTGGCTGATTCACAGAGATACACCTGTAGAATGTGTATAGCGATTATAAGTTCGCCATAAGAATAATAACTCGGCTAATACATACGTGGTGAACTGTGCAGCTAGGCTTACTGCGCCCGCCCACACACCCCAATATGGAACTAAGAACCAGAGTAATACCAATTGGACAATACTAGCAACAAACCCAATTAGATTAAGGACATCAGCCCTGCCCATAACGACGATAGTTGGGCGTATCCAAACAAAAATAACGTTCACTATAATACCTACCAACATGATTCGTAGTGGGCCAATGGCTGGCAAAAATGATTCACCTACAGTCAACATTATCAATGGGCGGGTAGCACCTCCCAGAATCAATATACCGAGGCCAGCTACCGGTGCAATCATCAGGCTGGTTCTCCAAGATAGCTTAATCAACCCCTGGAAGCCTTTTGTCGCGTATTGCCTGGTAAAGTTAGGCAAGATGGCTACACTCAGCGGATCACTTACGAGCAACAATAGTCCGGAAAACTTGGCAGCCATCTTATATATTCCCACTACGCTTGCAGGCCAGAAAAATCCCAGAATCAAAACGTCCAACTTCAGCGTGAGCATTTTGAAGGTGGCAGCAAAGTTGGTATGAAATATGAACCTGGTAATCTCATGCATTTGATTCTGTAGAACCCTCAAGCCACTATGGCGGTAGAGCCAGAGGTGTTGGTGCAATAGTCGAAGCGAGGCAGCACCTAAAAGACCAGTCATCACTAACTCGGCTATAGCGCGTGACCAAACAATAGCTTCTAAAGATCGACCCCAGATCACGGCGGTCAACACCAGGGCGAAACGTACAATATGCCCGGCCGAACTCAACCAAAACGCCCAGTCAAAACGATTGAACACACGCAAAATTGATCCTGAAGCACTGTCGAACGATGCGATCATTAAGCCCAGGCTATAGATAATCATAAGCGGCATTGTTGAGGCATCCAATTTTAACCACGTAGCTGCCAGAGAAACTGTTAAAGACACAATAAGGAACGCTAACAATCCTGTGCCGGTATCTAATAGCCACAGCAGCTTGATCAATGCTACTGCTTGAGGCTTTTCCTCCCGAACGATGAACTCTGTAAGATATTTCGTCATCGCTTCTCGAACGCGAAAATCCAGAAGTTGTAAAACGGCTTCTGGGAATGCAGTTATTAAAATAAAGACCCCATATAAATCAATCGTTAGGAAGCGAGCAATGATCACAGTTTCTGCCAGTTGGAGGCCAAGGTTAATAATGGTAGAAGCATAAGTCCACGAACTGTCTCCTAACAACTGACGGAAATCTGTCGTAAAGAAGCGCCGATAAGTACGCTGCCCTATGTTCAACCAATCTATCATGGGGCGATGAGTTTTCCGCACGATTCTTGAATCTCTTGGTGATCCGGGGCCAAATGAAGCGCCTCTATACAAACTGAGCGTGCCTCTTCTATATTGCCTTGTTTTACTTGCGCCTGGCTTATTAACAATCGGGCCTCTACATTTTGCGGATCAATGGCCACAGTTTGTTGGGCTTCAGCGACTGTTTCCTGCCACATTTTACGCGTATAGTAAGCATGAGCTAATTCTAGATGTGTCCACGGAGAAAAGGGGGCTTCACTCACAGCATATCGGTAAGCTGTCAATGCCTGGTCATACATACCGGTCGCTTCATATGCGTCTGCCAAATGCAAGATGCTATCTACAGTTCCCTCAGGAGCAACAGCCGCCGCCTGTTCCCACCAATGAATAGCTTTGAGCATATTACCTCGTTTTGTCGCTAAGCCCGCCAATGCACGATAGGTATGCTCAGAACCAGGTAATAAAACGACAGCTTTCTCCAACAAACTTGCAGCCAGATCTAAATTGTAATCATCAACTATCAAAGCATTAGCATAGTCAACATAGTAATCAGCATTTTCTGGTGCTAATTGGAGAGCCTGGGCATAGGCTTCACGTGCCGCTGTCCAATCTTTCAAACCCATTCTGGCATCACCAATGGCATGATATGCTTGCGCTGAATCCGGCGACAATTGTAGAGCGTAATCGAACCAGCGCAAAGCAGCTTCCCAATCTCCCTGGTGTATTCCCGCTATTTGGCCTCTCTCAAGCAAGATCCTTTCATTATTATCAACTTGTGACCAAGCCTGAACGGCCGCTTCGCTATTCCCTAGTTGGTCTAACACTACACCCAAATTCCACCAGGCACGTTCATTTGTCTGGTCCCAACGAGTGGCCATCTCCAATAACGGCCGTGCAGTTTGCCCGTTTACCATCATCACCATTGCCTGGTTCAGAGCCAGCCACGCCCCTAATACAGGCAGCCTAAACAAAAGAACAACACTAACCACGAGAAAAAGAAAAAACGGCCGTTTCACGCTTCTTTCCTCGACTTTATCCCATTGACAAAGACACTTTTACTACTGACAGTTGGCTGTTCCTCATAGCGATTTGCCTGTGCCAGGACTACTCCACAAATTGTCCATACCGGCACAGTCAAACGCGATACCTCCAGCCAATTGCCCAAAAATCCCATTTGCAGAGTCAGTACCATAGCTACCAACACCCAGCGGGCCAGAATCGCTACCGTATCTTGCCCGGCGCCTCGCCGCCAGCAAATATGAATTGCCTTGAAATACATCAGCAAAACCAAAAACAGGCCTGGCAAACCCAATTCTGCCGGCAGCCCCAGGTAAGTAAACCAGGGAGAAGCCGTTGTCGCTGCCCCAAAAGCAAACCGGCCCAAAACCGGGAAAACGTACCGCAAAGAAACATCAGTGACATACGGTTCAGAAGGAACCAAACGGCGGTAAATTTTATTGGCCGTCTCCTGTTCACCAATGATAGAAAAAGTTTGAAAGCCACGCGTGGCGAATGTGCCCGGCCCGGTACCGGTGAGCAGAACCTGTGGCTGCTCGATGACAAGTTCGCCCAAATTTAACACTGCCTGCGTTTTCCCGGCGGCAATCACTTCATCTGTGCGGCTGGTAATTTGCAAAACATCGCCATACTTAAGTTCTGGGAAAGTGTTGTTGATAACCAACAGCAACACCCAAAATAGACTCATCCCCACAACCGCCTTTAGCACCATGCCCTGCGCCTTCCGGTTGACAATAATATACGCCAACCCCCACGTCAGGACGGCAAAAGGAATGAGGGCCCGGAATTGGGCCAGCAGAATGATGAAGACGATGAGCACCTGTAAAAGCAAAGCGCCCATAAAGCGTAAGCCCTTGTACCGTGACGTGGCTGGGAGCGACAAAATCAGAACGTTCCAGGCCAACAGCAGAAACACCAATTGGTAGGCATTATCACCAAACGTACCACTGATAAAATCGGGATTGCGTGTCGCCCAAAAACGGGGCAAATCCATTGTGATGACTACCAATATTTGCAGCCAGCCCACCAGCCACAACAACTTCAGCAAAAAGCCGGCCACTTCGCGGTTTGGCTGCAATAAATACGCCAACCCCATAAACATCAACGGCTCTAAAAAACCGATGACAAACAAGCTCAACGCTCCCAGATGCAGGCGCTGCAGGTTAAACAGGGCTGAAAAACCAGTCATCAGCAGAAATAGCAGGGCCAGAAGGCCAAACCCCGTACCCTGTTCTGCCCGGGAACGGCTGCGGGTGGCAAAGGCCACATACCCCGCAAAAAGCACCAGCATGGGGATGTCCAGGAAGTTCGTCCAATCTGGCAGCAAATCTACTTTCTCGCTAAAAAAACGCGTCAGGTAGCGTTCCAGGATAATCAGCGCCAGCATAAACTTGTCCTGGTTAATGCGCCGCCGCTCAATACGAGCCAGCATCGCCGCCCGCTGCCAGGCGCGTATCGTTTGCCAGGAGGTGGAAGTAGAGGCCGTCACCTGCTAACTGCCTCCACGGGAGGGGCATCTGTCCCCCCAACCAGGGCAGACACAATACGCGGCGCAGCCTGCCCTTCCCAATAAACGGGAAGTTGTGCCTGCCCACGGCCGTGTCCCTCTAGAACAGAGCGAGCTGCTGCTACTAACGCACCCCGTTCACCCTCTACCAGTCGGTTAGTCCCCATTTCCAGTGTAATCGGGCGTTCTGTGTTGGGGCGCACTGTCAGGCAAGGTACCTGTAAATAGGTAGCCTCCTCTTGAATGCCGCCAGAGTCCGTAATGATCATTTCTGCCCGCTGCATCAGGGCCAGAAAGTCTAAATAGCCCAACGGCTCTAATAGCAGCAATCCAGAAGGAGTAGAAACGTATTGCCATGCGTGCATTCTCTCACGGGTACGCGGGTGCAGCGGAAAAATAACAGGAATGTGACCGGCGATGTCACCCAGGCCGTCTAAAATCTCCCGCAGTTGGCACCTGTCATCTACATTGGCAGGCCGGTGCAGTGTCACCAGCACATACCGTTCCAGACCCAACGCTGCCTGTAAGTGGGGCCAACGTTCTTTGGCCACCGGCAGCAGGCGCACCAATGTATCAATCATCACATTGCCTACAAAATGGATCTTTTCCTTCGGTATGCCTTCTCGCCGTAAATTTTCCGTACCGCTTGGTTCGGTCGTAAACAACATATCCGAAAGACGATCCGTCAGCACCCGATTGATCTCCTCCGGCATCGTCCAATCAAACGAGCGCAGCCCCGCCTCCACATGCGCCACTCGTATACCCAGTTTGGCCGCCACCAGAGCACAAGCCAGCGTCGAGTTTACGTCGCCAACAACAACAACCCAGTCAGGATTGTGCTCTAACAACACAGGCTCAAACGCCATCATTACCCGCGCCGTTTGTTGGGCATGGCTGCCAGATCCTACCCCCAGATAAACATCCGGCTGCGGCAACTGTAAATCCTCAAAAAATACGCGAGACATGTTCTCATCATAATGCTGCCCCGTGTGCACCAGGATCTGCTTACGGATAGCCGGCTGCTGAGCCATCGCCGCCATAATAGGGGCGATCTTCATGAAGTTAGGACGGGCACCGACCACATGTAAAATGTTCATATCTGTAAGGGTCATTCGTCCAAAATACCAGAGGTATCTACCACAAAAGGCCTTCCCGCCTGGTTAAAAGTCGGCGTGGCGGCGGTCATGCCGGGCACACAAATATGCAGGTGAAAATTGTCAAAGTAACTGTTCGCCTGGGGTACCATGCTGCGTACCCGGAAAGCCAGCCCGGCAGAGGCTGGGCCGGGAAGAGCACTGTCTGTCCATGTGCCTAATGTCACGCCATTCACAGCCAGCGTAATCTGGTCTCCGTTATGTACCGCCACCAGGTGGTTGGTAGCCGCACCGGTATGTATGGCCGCTGACAATGTGTAATCGACAATGTCTGTACTGACGCCATCTTCCCGGCGAATGAGGCGAAACTCTTGTGTTTCGGGCTCCACTTCAAAGAGATAGTAACGGGGCACTTCGTTATCTTCAACAACTGCGCCAAAGACCAACCCATATAAACCGTCTGCCGTGGGCAGGTCAAAGTGGGCATCCGCTTCAACCACATAGTTCTCATAAAGCGGGGCCGGGGCAATGGGGCGAAAGAGATACCCGGCCCCAGCCTGGTCAACGTGCATGTAATATTCACCGCTGACATAATCAGTCAGGCCCAGTTGTTGATTGTTCAGAACAACAGGGCCCACCGGCCAGCCGGAATTGGGATCGCCAAACCCGTCAAAGTAATCATTACAGCTCGTTCGGATGATGGGCAGGTAAACCTGGGGCGTCAGCCCTATCCCTGGTTTTGCCTGGGCCAACGGAATCAGCACCAGCAACATAACGATCATCCCTAAACCCCACATACGGCCAGATGGTTTCATACGTTTTCCTCCGTTAACATCGGGCGTACCTGCCCACCACACCTGCAAGGGCCCACCTTTACAGGCTCAGAACACGGCCGTGGGGCGTCATCCCCTGCATGGCGTTACGTGCATCCACCACCACCGGTGCATGAGCGGCCACCGCCTGCCAATCTACAGCCTGATGATCGGTCACAATGACCACACAATCGGCAGATTGTAATGCATCCAGGGTCAGGGGCATGGATTGCAGGTCAAAGCCTTCGTGCGCCAGGTCCGGCACAAACGGATCATGGTAAGATAATGCCGCGCCTCGGGCCTGTAACAGGTGGATAATGTCCAATGCCGGGCTTTCCCGCATGTCGCTGACGTTGGGTTTGTAGGCCACCCCCAACACCAAAATGCGGCTGCCATTAATCGCCTTGCGCTCCTTATTGAGAGCCTCGGCCACCTTATTCACCACATATTCCGGCATAAAACCGTTCACTTCCGCCGCCAGTTCAATAAAACGCGCCGTGTAATTAAGTGTCTTCAATTTCCAGCTCAGGTAATGGGGATCAATGGGAATACAATGGCCGCCCAGGCCAGGGCCGGGGGTAAACTTCATGAAGCCATAGGGCTTGGTGGCAGCCGCCTCTACCACTTCCCATACGTTCAGCCCCAGCTTGTCACACATCAGGGCCACCTCATTCACCAGGCCGATGTTTACGGCGCGGAAGGTGTTCTCCAACAACTTCACCATCTCTGCCGCCGCCGGGCTGGAGACGGGCACCGGCTTTTCCACCACCGTGCGGTACAGAGCCAGTGACACCTCCAGGCAGTCTGGGGTCATGCCCCCAATCACTTTAGGTGTGGTCCATACGTTATAATCAATGCGGCCAGGATCAATGCGTTCGGGAGAAAATGCCAGGAAGAAGTCACGGCCCACTTCATGGCCGTTTTCGGCCAGCCGGGGCAAGATAACTTCTTCTGTGGTGCCGGGGTAGGTGGTGCTTTCTAACACAATCAGCTTGCCCACACCACCATGAGCAACAATGTTATCGGCGGCATTGATAATGTATGAGATGTCCGGGTCTTTGGTTTTGCGCAGCGGGGTGGGCACACAGATGGAGATGGCGTCTACGTCAGCGACGGCCGCATAATCAGCGCTGGCCTGAAGCTGACCGGCAGTTACCAACGGCCGTAAAACCTCATCGGCTACATCTTCAATGTAGCTCTTCCCCCGGTTTAACATGGCTACCTTTTGCTGATCTATATCTATGCCTACAACGGTAAACCCCTTCTCAGCAAAGGCAACCATCAACGGCAGGCCCACGTACCCCATGCCAATAACCGCCACCTTTGCCTGGCGGCTTTCAATCTTCTGTAATAATTCAGCCTTAAAATTCATTAACTTTTCACCCATTTCTTTTAGATTTTGGGCATGTTCCACCCTTTCGACATCTTTCAGTCCAAAAGTGCGTCAGATGATGTGCGTGTAAAATGCCCGATAAATGATTGTACCAATCAGCCTTACAGGTGATTTTACGAATCAGGGTTTCCATGTCGCGGTATTGGTTAAGTAGAAACGCATTAAACCACGAACCCCATCCACTCAGGCATTTACACGTTTTAGGGCTTTTCCCAAAGGCTTACCAACCAATGAGAAGCATACTCCCCGTTGATAACAAAAAATATATAAAAAAAGTATAGTACGAATTTACCAGGAAACTTAAAAATGAAAAGTCCCAATCCTCTTACCTACATACAATTTCAGTGAAGCCTGGCAATTTGCGTGGCATCTAACTTCACAGGTTGGAGATGGGAACTCAGAAACGCTAATAACACCCGCACGCGCTTGACACCAGGCAGATGGGCATCAAAAATGGCCTCATAACCGGCAAAAGGCCCGTTGATAATGCGCACTTTATCTCCCTGACGATAATCAGCCACTGTGGCGGGGCCGCCCTCACGTTCAATGCGACAAATCTGCTGCCGCAGTTCATGGATGAGATTATCGGGCACAATGGCCGGAATATCACCAAATGTCACCAGGCCGCGTGTGCCCGGCAGCCAGCTAAAGGCAGTGATGCCGGCTTCATCCAGGTTCGTGCGCACAAAAAGGTAGCCAGGGAAATACGGCCGTATTCGGGCCGCTCGTGGGTTCTTAGGCTGCACCTGAAGGGCTGGAAAGTAAGCTGTTATGTTGCGAACTTGTAGTAACTCATAAACTGCACGTTCTTTATGGGATTTCACACGCAGCGCATACCAATGGTCTGTCATACATACCTTCCTCATACTAGTACCAGTCATCAGAAGTCAGTAACCGGTTTTCAATGGATATTTACTGGCGTTAGGCCCTACTGAAAACTGTATCCTGATGACTGAAAACTGATACTAGAAGTCTAGCATAGATGGCCACATCAGGCACCCGGCAGCCCAGACACACCGCTTACTGGCCTAACCATCCAGCCAGGCTGGCGGCATACCCCATGATCAGCTGCGGCTGCAAAGCCAGCCCCAAAACCACCAACAAACAGAGGGCCAACAGGCCCTGACGCCAGCGTGGCTCAACCGGTTGTGACGCTGCCAAACCCTCATCTACTGCCAGCCAGTAATGAGCGGCGCGCCATAAGGCTGCCCCACCCACACCCAAGGCCGCCAACAACAAAAACGGCAGCCATCCACCAACGGCCGTCCCCTCCTCTGAAGCTCTTACCAGCAGCTGTACCCCCAGCCAGCGGCCCCCAAAACCTGGCGTCAATGGCATCCCTAACAAGGAAAAACACCCTAATAGCAGCGCCGCCAGGGTCCATGGCGCACGCCGCCCGGCTCCCCGTTGGGGCCGGGCCTCATCTGCCTCGGCCGTGGCTGCCAGCACTATGCCACCCGGCTGCGGCCACCATAAGACGGCCAGACCAATGAGCAGCAGGCTGCCAAAACGGGTGATCAGCAGGGTCACGGCCGTTCCCCACCCCACCTCTGGGAACACCAGCAGCAGCACTACGCTGGTCATATCTACCAACAGCAAACCGGCCAGCAAGCGGTTAAAGGTCACGGCCGTGACCAACAGCAGCACAGCCAGCAGCAGGGTCACCGCTCCTACCAGGTGCACCAGGCGGGTGGTCTGCACATCCACCGGCCCCGGTAGCAAGCTAAAAACAAAGGTGACTATCACCAACTGCCCCAGACCCAGCACCAGAGCCCAGGCCAGGGGTGATGCTTCACGGGTGAGGGTCGTGGCCCATACATGAAAGGGGAAAGCGGCCAGCAAAATGAGCCCACCCAGCAGCACACAGCGGCTGATCATGGCCGCCGCCGCGGCCGCCTGCGTATCTGCCAACCACCCGGCTGTGAGGAAAAAGGGCAGGGCCAGGGCGGCCATAACCAGCAGACGCAGCCCCGCTTGAACGTCACCGGCCCGGTCATCTTGAACAGCCACAGCCAGCAAAACCAGGCCGGCCGCCAGACAGATAGCACCCAAAAGGGACGGCCGTATCATTAACGCTGCCAGCAACGGGGACAACGCAGCCAGAGTCGCCGGTATAAATTTACCACCCTGGGGAAAAACAAATGCCAGCATAAATAACAGGCCCACCCCGGCATAGACAAACAAAAACAGTCCGCGCACAGATTCCGTCAATATCAGTGAACGGCCAAGCACATGAAGGCTTTGTTGTGCTTCTGGCGCTGCCCGCAGCAGCAGCCACAAAGTGGCAGCAGTGACCATACCGGCCACGGCTGTCAGCCGCCGCCATCGGCTCACCATGCTCGTCACCACAGCTGCCACCCATGGGAAGACAAAAAACCACAAAGTTTGTGAAGTCATGATGTCAGAGATGGCCGGGCGGAGACCAGCCGAAGCCCTGGCCTCTATGCTCCGCGCGCCAATCCCTCCTTAATCCAATAACGCCGGAATTGCGTAACGCCTTTGCACCAGGTATGAGACGGCAACGGCAATAAGCAAATTCAGCGCCGCCAATGCTGCCAGCACGGCCGCCGACTGGGTCAATACACTGTAATATAATTCAAATCCGGCCAGAAACATCATCACACCCATCCCTGCCCGCAGCGGCTCTGGACCAACGGCCAACGCCAATAAACCAAAGGCCATAAGCCCCACCACCACCAGTTCAAAATAGGGGGCAGCGTCTGGCAGCAAAGGCAGCATCCCGCCCGCCTCACGGGTGAGGGTCCACACCACCAGAGCCATGATCGCCGCCGCCGCTAACCGCAGCAGTCCAGAAAGCGGCACGGCCAGCGGTCCTACCTGCACGCGCTGTTCTGCTCTGATTTGGGCGGCCTCTTGGGGCAGCACGTCTACCGGCAGCCGGCCCCAACTGACCTGGCCGGCCGTTATGGCCAGGATGATGCCGATGAACAGACCCACCAACACCTTGGCCACCGCCAGGCGTGGATCTAACATATCTACATACAGCAGCCCCAGAAGCAAATATTGCGCCGCCAACGCCAGGATGGCCAGGCGCCATTCCCAGGCCAACACAATGATCACGGCCGTGGCCAATACCCCTAATGCCGCCGGATAACCGCGCAAAAAAGCAAAACGTTCTAACCAATCGAAGATTGTAGGAAAGTTCATGATCTGTATTCAGTGTTCAGTCACCAGTAGTCAGTCATCAGTGCCCTACTGAACACTGGCTACTGATAACTGACTACTGCACCTTATCGTGCTAATAAAAAAATAACGGCCAAAATCAACAGCCAGAGCAGGCTGCCATCGCCTTCAAGGATGGCGGCGGCTTCTTGAAAGGCCCCACCCAACCCTTGCAGCCATTGTTGAAAGGCCGCCGTCTGTTTTAGCGGCAGCTGCCAGGTAAAAGCGCGACGCACAGCCGCCACAGTACGGTAAAATTCGGGCCCAAAACGAAACAACAGGCCGCCACCCACAGGCACCGCCAGCAGCCACAGCCAGGTCATCCAACTGAGCTGCCCCCAAGGGACACCGCTCAGCGACACTAACCCTACGGCCGGCAGCACCATGCCCACCTCTCGCACTATTTCCACCGGGGTAAGCAGGGCAGCGGCTTCCGTACCGACCTCATCGGCCAGGGGCCATATGAGGCGCAGCCCGGCGGCCACCAGCGGTATTTGCATCAGCACCAACACCAAGAGTACCACGATACGGCCGTCGGCCTGCACTCCTTCATACAGCGCACTAAGCCCGGCCAACCCAGATGTGAGCGGTAAACCGGCCAGTGCCGCCAACGCGATGCCAGGGGCCACAGCTCGCCACCACCGCTGCCGTGTAACCGGCCGCCCTGCGGCCAGAAAAAGAATGCCTCCAGCCAGCAGGTATGTGCGCAGCATGGCCAGCGCCCCTATGCCGCCGCCCCATACGGCCGTCAGCCACCACAGATGCATCTGGGCCACTGTAAGGTAGAACACGGCCATGACCGGCCTTGGCAGCTGTTCCCATGTTTTGCGCACGTTATGCAGCAGGCCAAACAGACCGGCCAGAGTCAGCAGCAGACCGCCCGCAGCCAACGCCGGTGCGGTTGGCGCCGCCCGTACCAACAACACACCACCTGCGGCTGCCGGCAGCAAGGAGATGGTTAATACGCTGCCTGATGGCATGGCCGTAAGGGGTGGCCGCCAGCCGGCCAGGGGCCAGATGCCCATGTACAGCCATACAGCCACCAACACCATAAACAGCACCTGTTCGGGCCAATCGCTGGCGGCCAGGCCAGGTCCTGTCAGGGGAACGGCCGCCGCGCCCAGCCATAACAGCAGCACGGCCGTCAGCCGCAGCCCCATCGTTAGAAAGAAACGGCTGTCTTCACCTGAAGCACCGCTCTGGCCACCCAGAGGCCATACCATCGTATGCCACACGGCCAGCAGCACCGCCCAGGTCATCATCATCCCGGTCAATGAATCACTCCAGATAACTGCCAGCGTTACGGCCGTGAGGGTTAAGATAAAGGGGGGGGAGGGGCGGCTGGCAGGTGCCGGGGTACCGGGATGATCAGGTAACCAGGTAGCTGTCTGCATACCGGCTGCCAGCAAAAGCAGCCAGGCCGTTACCGGCCAGTTGACCGCGTCAATGCGCCAGGCCAGGTCAGGCAGCGTACCTGTGGCCGACCAGTTAGCCAGGGTCATGGTGAGGGGAAGCAGGCCACGCAAAACAAGCCAGAACAGCAGTGAGATGAAGGGCAAGGCCACGGCCATGGCTGCCATGAACCGTGGAAACCGGCCAACCAGCGCCACCCACAAGATGGCCCCGCCCAGTAACCAACAAAAAATAACAACAGGTATCCACATACTCTCTTCCCAAAGACGGCGCATTGTAGCCCGTCGGCCTGATGCTGGCAAAGTGAACGGGGGTTGATTACAATTGGCGCATGGTGAATAGAAAACGGCCGTGTAAATTACAAGACAAGTGGCAGATGATGGACAACACCTTTATGACCCGCCAACTCTTTGTCCTTGCCCTGGTAATAGGCATCTATCTGACCGCCTGTGGCCCCCAGCCCATGCCGACGCAGGTGCCCCTGGCCCAACTGCCTCAACCTTCACCAACTTCTAATTTGCCCCCCACCATAGATATCCGGGGGCAGCAAAACATGATAGAGACAGCCACACCTGCACCCACCATCACCCCCAAACCTACCCGCACGGCCACGCCAACGGACACACGCATCAACATTAGTTTTCCCAAGGCAAATGAACTGTTGATGCTGGGCACAGAAGTAACCGTTGGCGGCCTGGTGGAAAAAGAAGAGGGGGATACCATCGTGGTATCTTTGGTCACCAGCAACGGCCGTACCCTGGCCCAAACGCCAGCCGAAACCACCTCCCAGGGATGGGGGGCCAGCTTTATCTTGCCGCCCCAAGTCAGTGGATTGGCCTACCTGCGGGCCACGCTGTTAGACGAAACGGGCCAGACACTGGCCGAACATGAAAGCCCGGTTTTGCTGGCATTAAACCCAAATACAGAGGGGCGCTATCTGGAATTATACCGGCCCAGCATTGGGGACACGGCCGTGGGGGGGTATAACATCTTCTTCGACGGCATGATCTCCTACCCTGTCAACAACTTTGTGACGGTGTCTATCTGGGCCAATGATTGCCAGGAGCAGGTAGCCCGCCAGGGCTTCCAACTGGGCAGCAGCAGCCGCCCCTTTTATTGGTCGGGGTTTGTTGTGGTGCCCAAAGACCTGGTTGGCCCGGCCTGTGCCGTTGCCTATTTTGGCGAACCAGGCAGCGAAGAGTGGCGTGAAGCGCAAATCCCCATCGAGGTGCTGGGCAAAGAAGCCTCCAACGCCAAGGGGGTTATTCTCGGCAGCCCACGGCCGGAAGATGAGGTATTTGCCGGGGATGAACTATTTCTCTATGGCACAGCCTACAATGTGACAGACGGGCCAGTAACGGTGAGCATCATCATGGAAAACGGCCGTATCGTGGGCCAGACTACCGTAGAGACTGACTATTGGGGCTATTGGGAAGCGGCCATCTTGCTGCCTCTTGACGTGCTGGGACTGGCTGAAATCACCGTCACGGCCGGTGAAGACCAGACCTTATCAGAAACCATCACCGTGGTGAATGTCTTACCCGCGCCCACCCCCACCCCCTGAGAATCCATTGACAAATCCCACCTATCTATCAACAATTCTTTCCCCATGAATAAAGGCATCCTTTACGCTGCAGCGGCATACCTGATTTGGGGCTTTTTACCCATCTATTGGAAAGCGCTGCATACCCTCCCGGCTGTAGAAATCTTAAGTAACCGCATTGTCTGGTCGCTCATTTTTATTTTGTGTTTGCTGGTTGTGCGCCGCCGTTGGCGCTGGCTGCTGCCGGCGGTAAAAAACCGGCGTGTTGTGTTCACTTTTTTACTCTCTGGTGCTATTCTGGCGGTGAATTGGGGCACATACATCTGGGCTGTAAACGCAAACCGTGTTGTAGAGACCAGCCTGGGCTACTTCATCAACCCGTTGTTTAGT
Organism: Ardenticatenaceae bacterium; assembly: GCA_011525915.1. GTDB lineage: Bacteria > Chloroflexota > Anaerolineae > Promineifilales > Promineifilaceae > CAADGU01. Next base: position 133,345 of record WYBM01000012.1, read on the forward strand.
GCGGTGTTGGGAGTCGTTTTTTTGCATGAGCGGCTGCGGCAGGGGCAGTGGGCGGCCGTCGCTCTGGCGACGCTGGGTGTGGTTTACCTGACGTTTGTCTATGGGCAGTTCCCCTGGGTAGCACTGACACTGGCGTTTAGCTTTGGTATTTATGGCTTCATTCGCAAAACCGCGGCCCTGGGTGCCTTAGAAGGCTTAACGGTGGAAACAGCCTGGCTCTTCCTGCCCGCATTGGCTTATTTGTTGGTTTTACAGAGGCAAGGCATGGGGCATTTTGGCCATGCCGGTTTAAGAACCACCCTGCTGTTGATGGGGTCTGGCATCGCCACGGCCGTCCCCTTGTTGTGGTTTAGTGTCGCCGCCCGTCGTATACCGTTGACGGCCGTTGGCGTCTTGCAGTATATTGCTCCCATCTGTCAATTTCTCATTGGCGTGCTGCTTTTCCATGAGCCATTCAGCCTCAACCAGTTGATGGGCTTTACGCTTATCTGGCTGGCATTGGTTGTTTATACGGCAGAGGGGGTTGTGTACGGCCGTCGTGCCCGGCTGGCCAAACTGCCTGCCTTGTAAGGGCTAAAACAGCAGTGTTGTCGTCGTGAGGGTCGCTGAATATGCTCCCTGGGGAATGCTCTCTAGCATCAGTAAGCTATTTTCTGAGACAAGCCAGCACTGAAAACTGTATACTGATTGCTGAAAACTGGTACTAACTTAATGCCCGGCGGCTGGCTTCTACAAAGCGGGGGTCTTTGGCGGCCTGAGCAAACATCTTGCGAGCATCATCTTTTTGTTGATTTTCCAGGTATAACAGGCCAATGGCAAAGTAAGCGGCTGGCAAATGCAGCCCACCATCAATCGCTTTTTTGTAAGACGTGATAGCGTCGGCCAGTTGGCCACGGGCTTCAAAATCCATGCCCTGCCCCAAGGCAGCGTCACGTTCTAACTTGCTCAGACCATTCTCTGAGGCAGCATCTGTTTCGTCTTCATCGCGGAAGATCTCTTCTGCCAGTTGTTCTTGCGCCATACGTCGCGCCTGCTTCACCGGATCATCTTCTGGGGAGTCAGCCTTGACCTGCTGGCTGCGTTCGGCTTCAAAGATGGCGGCCATCTGGCGCACGGTTTCGGTCAGGCTGTCAGCTTCAGCTTGTTCTTCGGCTGACACGGCCGTTTCCTCCGTCTCTTCTTCTTCTTCTTCTTCCCTAAAGGCCGCCTCACCATGATGGATCAACTCCAGGGCCTTTAACACATCATCATTGCCCGGGTCTAATCGCAAAGCGGCCTGCGCCATTTGCATGGCCTTTTTTGATTCGCCTTGCATTTGTAAAATGCGGGCAATTGCCAGATATTCACGCACGGCGTCACGCACCTTGTTTTGCCGTTGAAAGACCATGGCCAGGCGCCGATGTGCCCCCAGCAGGTTAGGGTCAAGGCGAATGGCCCGCTGCCAGTTACCAATAGCTTCATCTAGTTTGCGTTGTTTCAGCAAAATTTCGCCCACAGCCATATAAGTACGGCCAGCCTCGCTCAACTGCCCCTGGCGTTCTTGAATATCGGCCACCCTTTTTAAGTAGGTAATATCACCCTGAGAATAACGTGCTGCCAGCTTAAAACATTCCAGGGCACGATCAAGCTGCTTCAAACCCAGGCAGGCTTCCCCTAAACCGGCATAAGGGGCAGGCTCATTGGGAAATTCGGCAATTGCCACCCGAAATGCCCCAAATGCTTCTTGCCAGCGCTGGGCATTGTTATAGGCCAGACCGGTTCTCATCGCTTTTTGATATTTGGTACGATCTTTCGCCATAGTTACTACGCCATCTTTTATTTACAGAATCATGCGCCAATTGTATATGCAACCAGAGAAAAACTCTACTTAGTGACCATCTAAAAACCACGTCCCGTTTTGCCGAAGTGACGGCCACTTCAAGCGCGCCTGCCAATTCAGTAACTTATTGGCAGACGCGCCCTTAGAATCCTCTATGTGTGCTTTTCTGCCCCACTTTCACCAGCATAACCATATATCATGGCTGGAAGATTCGCAAGGCAGATTGTACTAATTCCTTATAGATAAATGCAAACAGCAAGCCTAAGCGCGGTCAGCGTACAAAAAGCCGCTGTACGCAGCGTCTAATAGTCATAATGTACTATGATTTACCGGCTTCTTTTCACTGCTTTTTAATTGATTTACGCAATCTCCGTGATATTATGTATACATCCCACATAAAATTTCAGCTTTTTGGTATAATGTGCTGCCTCATTCCTCAGGTAGCGTCCGGCAAGAAGGTGGCGGACTTGAAAGTAAAGAAGGAAGCGTTAACATGATGGAATCTTTTTACCAGTGGTTACAGTATCAGACAGAAAGAGAGGATGCTGTAGGCGATTTTGCTTATACTGTGGGCCAGTTTGATGAGCCTACCCCGGCACGCAAGAAGATCAGCGGCCATATGTTATGGGCTACGTGGTTGGTGGATAAAAAAGCAACAGCTGACCTTATTGAAGCATTTAACCAGGCCTGGAGAGAATATCAAAGTCACGTCGAAACCCTGGCATAAGGATGCAGTCTTTTTGAGAGTAGGCGGCGTTGTCGTGAGACAACGCCGTTTTGTTTTGGGTAACACAACGTGTGAAACACCGGTTAGGGTTGTTGGCGGGGCCGGTATTGTAATGCCTCGGCTAGATGGGCAGGCCGAATCGCCTCATCACCGGCCAGGTCCGCAATGGTGCGGGCTACTTTCAGGACGCGATGAAAGGCGCGTGCGCTCAGGCTCAGTTGGGCCATGGCGCTCTTCATCAACCGCTTGCCTGTTTCGTCAAGCTGGCAAATCTCTCTTAACTCGCCTGGCCCCATGTCTGCATTACAATGAAGGCACGCTTCCCGGAAGCGCGTTTCCTGAAAGCGTTCTAACTGTTTACGTCTGGCGTTCTCTACCCGTTCACGAACAGCCGCTGAAGATTCCCCGCGCTGCAAACCGGTAAGTTTATCAAAGGGAATGCGGGGCACATCTATGTGCAGATCGATGCGGTCCATTAGGGGGCCAGAAATACGTTTTTGGTAACGGGTGACCATGGCGTTTGAACAGGTGCAGGCATGAGTGGGGTCACCAAAGTAGCCACAAGGGCAGGGGTTCTGAGCGGCAATGAGCATGAAGTTGGCCGGGTAGGTCACAGTACCAGAGGCACGAGAGATAGATACTTCGCGGGGCATTCCTTCCAGGGGTTGGCGCAGCACTTCAATGAGCCGCTCCCCAAATTCCGGGAGCTCATCTAAAAAGAGAAGCCCTCTATGGGCCAGAGAAATCTCGCCGGGGCGGGGCCAGGCACCGCCACCGACCAATCCGGCATAGCTGATGGTATGATGGGGGGCACGAAACGGCCGTTCCCGTATCAATGGTGTATCGGCCGGCAGCAAACCAGCCACGCTGTAAATCTTTGTCACTTCCAAGGCTTCATCCACTGACAGGCGCGGCAAGATGCCGGGCAGGGATTTGGCGATCAGGGTTTTGCCGGCGCCTGGCGGGCCGGTCATCAGACAATTGTGGCCGCCAGCGGCGGCTATTTCCACAGCCCGCTTCACATGTTCTTGCCCGCAGATTGATACCTAAAAAAGTCGAATTTCGATTCTCTTTTCAAGTGAGTTACAGGTAACTGGACTTGGAAGTAGTAGAAGGTATGTTGTTGTGATCTACCCCTAAATGTAAACCCCAACCTGTGATTTGTTACAGGTTACATGGTTCAATCGCTTCAGGTGCTTTCGGGTTTCAAGTTTGTGTTGATCGCAGACCAACAAAGCTTTATACTTTACGAAATAATACAAGTGCTGGGACAACTACATTCCAATGGACTTCCTAATTTAAATCTAGCCTTCTCCTAAAGGCACACCAAACAAAAATGCAGTAACACCTATTTCTTCTTGAAAGAATTGGTGTTTAGTTTAATGGATAAATATTGTAAAGAGATCCATTAAAGCATTTTAGGCATCGATGGAGTCACTAGAGTTAGCCTGGAGTAGTGAGGTTTTCCAAATGACATTGGTTAGCAGGTATAGTGTATGACTAACAATACTAAATCTGGTTGCCTAGATAGCCCCATCGGGAAAATCGGTACAGTGGGTGTAATATTGAGTTTAATCCTCGCTGGCATACCCATTGTTCAAGCAATGTTAGAATCCAGAATGCAGGGGCAAATAGATGCCACTGCTATTTCTATCCAGGCGGCACAATTGGATGTTATGATTGAGCAGGCAACTTTGCAGGCGCTTCAGTCAATCGGATTTGATAATAATGCTACTGCGACAATAGTTGCCAACAGAATAATTGACTTACAAGGAACTTCTGCTGTCCTTGAGATTTCTAGGTTAGAGGGCACAATTGCCGCATTAGAACAGCTACAAAAAAACCCAGTTAGTCCAGTGACAGCGATGCCGCCGCGATCTCCTACCCCAATCTTGCTGACACCTACCCGTTTCGTGACGCCAAACACAGCAATACCACAACCCACAATTAACACTTATGAGATAACGGTTCAAGGACATATCGAACGGAATGAAACTGGTATTTACATCAACACAGGAGAGTCTGTTTCCATACAGTTTTTAGAGGGTCAGTGGCGTGCTGGACCACTACCTGTTTGGCCTTTCTATGGTCCGAGCGGAGACCCACAAGTTGCCTCAAAGGAAACTTTTCCGATTCAAGACAAACCGATAATGAGCTTAGTCGGTGGAGTCGGTGATCAACAACCATTTTGGGTAGGACGTGAATGGCATTTTCAAAGCTCAGTCAGTGGTGAGCTTTGGCTGGGAGCGAATGACGACGACTTTTCTGATAATGATGGATATCTAGTTATAAAAGTTACGATAAGTCAATAACCACATCAACTGTAAAAGCTCTTCAGGAAAGCTACATAGCTCGTGATGGTCATGGCTTCAAGTCATTTTCTATCACTTCCCTCCGCTAAGTCATTCCCCTCTTACCACATAGGGGAATGATTTGGGCGTAAATGGGGCAATCACTGAGCCACTCCTGTGGAAGGTTATCTGTAATTGTAGGCCATCGTGCTATATTTCTTGTTAGTAAGGAGAGATGGGTATAGGAAACTGCCAGCACTTATGTGATTTCGGCTTGAGGAAAGTCCTCTGGTCTGATTTTACCCGATGGTGTCTGCCTACTGCTCTGTCGGGCAAGCTCATCACTAATATCATTTAGCAACTTGTTTCCTCGAACATATCTGTTCGTTAGTAACGTTACTTCAACCCTATTGTCTGTGCGACTGCCCAATTCAACAATCTGGCCGCGAACATCGTTTAACGTGTCGCCCTTCAGGTCAAACAAGAGCTGTCTATCGAGAAATCCGATCTCGACCAAAGTTGCAATGTGTTCTACCCTCATCATAATTTTTGGAACTAGAACTCTCCCGGCATCCCATTGCTGGTTCCTAATTGCCATTTCCAACTCCCAGTGCCATCATTCGAAAGTTTCTGAGCCAAGTTCCTCCTGTAAAACTCTGATCTCCTTGTGGCTTGCGGCCTCTTCTTTCCATCGTCGGATTTGCCAGAATAATGCGACCGCACTGACTGCAACAATCATTGCTTCAATACATTGGCCCATCGCTGCTACAGCAACCCAGAATGTCTCAGCATTTACGCACATGATGCTCATTTATACATTGGCTGAACTTGAGGAGCAATTGCCGTCTAAAGTAGTACCACGCAAGAAGAGATCTGCAAGTGGTTCGCCGCGAAGACTTAAGGTGCCTAATTCTGCAGATGGATACCCAAAAGAATTGAGTTTCAGTTCTCTTTTCAGGTAGATTACAGGTAATTGTTATGTTGGCAACTTTGCACATCTTTTTGGTTATGATGTGCAAAATAGTTCATTCGAATAGTTCTTCTAGATACTTCGTTAAATAAGAGGAAACATCCATCTCAGCTTCTGGCACATTATTAGCTAGTTGAGGTGTCGGGATCTCAAGACGGTTTAATAGAGATATAGCCTTTTCAAGTCCCCAATTGTAAGAATAGTTTTTTCCGTCACACCATGCCAGCTTATATGCTCGTTTTACATCATGTGCAGCTGAGTCCTTGTCGCCCGTCCCTATTTTTATTTCTGCCAATAGATTGTAAGCATCTGCATATATCAACGGATAACGGTTCTCACTCTCAGCTAATTGCACTTGTTCAAATAAAATTTTTGCGATTTCTATTTCATTCATTCGCCAATGCAATTCAGCTAACGAGATAAGTGTAACCAACTCTAACTCCAAACAGTTAATTTTTCTAGCCTCTTTGAGTGCTTTATGAAACCAATCTTGGGCTGGATCAAATTTTCTTACAGCCATTAATATCTTGCCAAACATATGCCCTACTCGAATTTGAATCAACCTATTTTGAGAATCTTTAATAACTTCCCAGGCCTGTTTGATATACATCTTAGCTGCTTCAATATTTTTTAACCATAGCTCTCGCGTAGCTAGGTGAACGTTGATTTGCCCTTCTGTTAACGGGATATTATTTTCCATACAAAGTGCCAGTGATTGCTCCAACACTGAGGAGTCAAAAACCCCTCGTGTCGTAGTTATCCATCCAACTAAAGATAAGCTTTCAGCTTCTAAAGAAACATCTGCAATTGTTCGACTAATTTCCAACCCATTATTTGCTGCTTGTTCAGCCTCATATAATTGACCTGTGGACAGCAATCCCTGAGCGAAGGATAGGGACATTAGGCATTTATCCTTGGTTGGCTTAAATTCTTGGTATCTATCATCAAGCCTCTTGTATAGATGGACGACTTTTTCGGGATCCCCCTCAAGCAAATGACCTTTCATAATATGGTAAAGTGCACCAGCATAGTGATGGCGTTGAAGTTGTTCTGGTTTTTTCTCAACCCCTTTAGGAAACAATCGGTAAATGAGTTCAATGTACTGACGGACTTCTCCTAAATCGTACAACATGGGTTGTACCAAGTAATCTTGAAATATAGTATAGGCTTCTTCCAATTTACCAAGTCCAATCATCGCCCTATAGAGTTCGATTAACGGGGTTAAATCTGTTGGATTCGCTACAGGTTTTTCTTCATGAAGAGATAATGACCCAAAATGGTTTTGAAGTTTTCGAAAGATTTCTTCTTTTTCAACATCACTAATACTATTCCAAACTACACCGCGGACGACAGGGTGTACTACATATTGATTTGATGTTTTATTCCATCCAATCAAGCCCCTATCTTCTAACTCTGAGAGAGCCATATCTAGCTCAGTTTCTGTCGCGAACGATCTTTCCTCTCCCATCAACAATTCGATGAGCGAATCATACGTTGCAGGTAATTGCAATGAAGCAATTATCTTTAGAGTATCAAGCAGGCTGTTGTTCAAATATCGTAATGCAAATTCCAGAATATGTGATTTTCTCTGTACAAGGGGCAGTTTATAGGGATCAAACTCAGGATGATTCTCTTTCCAACGGACGAAATCACCTGGAGCTCGGCGATAACGAGACACTTCTACAGCCAAAGCTCGTATGAGCAGGGGATAATTATCAAAACTATTGAATAAAGGTTTTACTTCTTCACTAGAACCGGTTACACCAAAAGCACGCCATAAATTGACAGCATCTGCATCTGTTAAGCCTTGAAGTGACATCTCGTAACAGCCGCCAATAGGTTTTCCAGTAACCATTTGTAAATCAGCTGGGTACAATCGGCTACCAATGAGAATTCGACTTGCTTTAACTTGTGCCAAGCGACGAAAAAAGATACCTGCTTCGGGGTTCGCAATTTTTCGCAAACGATGTTGGGTTGTAAAGAACTGATCAATATCATCAGAGATGCCCAATGTTCCTGCAAAAATATTAGCAGCATGTTCATCCAAATCATTGCTGGCTAAATGCTCAATGCGGATATGCTCGTAGGCAACCAAATTCCGTTCAAATCCATCAAGCACCAACAAGTAAGATTCTTGATCCAGTTTGTTAAGTAAGAACTCAGTTTTTTTATGTAGTGGGATATTAACTGCTTGTTGAAGATTATCACTCTTTGTTTTGCTTATTAAATCAGCCCAATTCAAGTTTGGTCGTTCTTTAAGGCAGTAAGCCAATAAATCATCGAGCCTGTTTCGGCGTTCACAATACAGAATTAATTCCCTTGCTAATATGGAGAGTGTTTCGGGAAAATCTTCATAATTAAATTCCAAGTGAAAACAAATATCTTGCAATTCATTTCGATTAAAGTATTCCGTTAAAAAGCGTTGGAGTGCATACCGGTCAAATTTATTCTCAGATTTAAATTCGTTTAATTCGTCTGGTTTGTAGGTATATGCTAACGCATATGTTATGAAATCTTCAAAATTAACGCTCTCTTCATAGAAACTCCACCACAAGGATCCTTTGAGATCTGGCTTTTCAAATGGAACGACATCATTAAACCATTTCCATAGCAAAGCGCTTTTGCCCATGCCACCTAGAGCAATGACATTCATAATACGTACATCTTTCACTTCAGAAGAAGAACTGCCTTGTCCGGTTATCCAGCTGGTTAATAAGTCAAGTTCATCTTGTCGCCCAATTAATTCACCTGTCTGTAGGAGTGTGTATGGATGAGCAATAAACGGGGTAGGAGGAGTAGGGACATTTTTTATTTGCCAAGCATTTATATGCTGGGATTGCCGAAATTGGGCTAACGTAGTTATTATTTGAGCCCGTAGATTTGCTACTGAATGAAATATAAATACGTCGTTTTCTGCTCTAAGACGTTCCTTAAACTTATTAAGTTTTTGTGCTTCATTTCCCTGTGAAATTTGTCTAAAAGTAATCGGATGATTCTCATCCATTAGGAATATAATCCGTTTACAGCCAATGGAGACTGCCTGTTCGTACTCAGCCCTAATTTCATCTATATTGTGTTTAAATCCGAAAACTCCTAAATAAATCGTCCCTTGTTCTATATTAGTCTGTGTAAGGGAGAAACGGAAATTCTGACGTAGGCAGGCATCACCTACTTGATGAAAATGCTCTGGTAAATCTTGAATGCTTTGTCCCAACCACAGGTTTGGAGTAGTCATGTTTCTTTCCTTACAGAAACATTATCTACGGACTTTTCTTATATGACAAAAAGCTGGGGATTGGTATTTCAGTCGGTCTGGACCAGGTTTGTAACTTAACTTTGACCGAGTTTGAGGAAGGGTAAATGGAAAAGGTTTTTTCTTAAATTAATAACTGCCAAACATTTAAAGTACATAATTCCGCAGATATATACCCAAAAAACTCGAATTTCGGTTCTCTTACCACGTAAATTATGGATAATTGGGCTTAGGATTGGGGGAGAGTTGACTTGCTGATTCTCGCATACGTGCGGTAATGATGTAACGGTTTTTGTTAATACGACAGAGAAATACTCTCATGGTAGCGGCTTCGTTCTGGTGTTGAAATTTGGGTGATAATTGTGGCTACAAGGTAAGAAACAAGATTGTTGTTATCAGATGAAGACTTGGCAGGTGGATAGTGTTCTTTTGATTTTGCTGATCAAAAAAATCCTTTGTAAGTCTCCAAAAACGGGAGCAGTAAAAACTCGTCAAACGGCGAACGGTAGTGAGACATAATCGTTGACGACCTCATCCCACTGGCCGCTAAGCCAAACAGCGCGTGCTTTAGCAACCAGACGCGCACCATCTTCAAGCCATTGTGCTCCAGAACGTTTCAGGCGCATCGTGCCAATCTGTTTGCAACCACTCTCAACGGTACCACTCCCTATGAAATAACCTTGCTCACGAAAGAGGGCATAATCCATCCGAGAGCGGTTATTGTGAAAATAAGTCGCCGCTTTTGTTGCCGGCTCTGAAGCGGCGGGATGGTCGTCCAGTGGCAAACAAGCATCAATAACGGTTTGGGTGCGACTGAACCAGAGATGTTCTTTCATCGTTGCTATCCATGCGGTTTGTTTGTCTTGCTCATCAAATAAAGCTTGGGCTACGGGGGTTAAGTACTCAACAGCATGGTACCAGTCCAGAATCTGAATAGCCTGAGGGAAGTTCTCCTCAATCAAGCGCCATATCCATTTGGCACCATCGCAGACAAAAATCAATTCTTGAGCGCGGTCAGCCAAATAATGGCAACCGGTAGCCCACAACAGGCTAGAAAACACCTCTGCTTCTTGAAGGTCACAGTGATAGCCAATCGCCGTGGCTTTCAAACCTTCTAACTCCCCAATGCGTTCTTTGAACCTGGAAGGCCATTGGCGCGCAGAGACGGGTGTGACTTCATACCAACAAAGCGTTTTCAGCTCTCGCCATTCCTTATGCGTAGGTACCTTGACCCCGTCTATCGAGCCATACAACCGGCTGGGAGCCGTTTCTTTCAGCCGGTTGGGGTCATTCATATAGTGATGCCAGTCACTCAATTTTTCCCACTTTTCCTCGCGTGCCACCTGTTTTTGTCCCACCCATTGCACGGCTTTGCGAATACTATTATCGCTAATTTCCACACCTAAAAGAGCTTTGGCCAGTTTGGCCGCCTCATCAAATGACGTTTGGATGCCCAACAAGGCTAACAATGGTTTTAAGCCTTGACTCATTTCTCCTGGCTCTAGGTGCAACTGACTATCCAATGGCTTTTCACCACGCTGGCAATGGTCACATAGATAATAACCTCGTTTGTAGTTCACTCGCCCATATACCGTGATAACCATCCCCTTTCGCCGACAAAGATAGTTGGCTTTCTGCCCACAGGGGCAGCGGATGCTGGGCTCAATCGAGTCACTCTTTTCCAAAACCTGACCCAATGCTTGTCGTCCAACCTCCTGTAGCATCTGTCTCATACCTTGTTCTATTTTCTCGATTCCTACGTGCTCTTCTGCTTCGATAGCGTTGACCACGAGTTCACTTATCATGGATGCAATTTGCTTAATCCCTTCTGCTGCTTGCTCTGTGTTAAAATCCATTTGAGCCTCCTTGTGTTTGCGTTTTTGTTTTTCCAGCTTTAACAAAATCACATGAGGCTCTTTTTGTCTACTTTTTCTCTTGACGAGTTTTTACTACACCCCAAAAACGAAGTTAAGTTCAAATTTTTCGGGTTTTCAAGTATACTTTTGATCAATGCGTTTGGTTGTGGACATTGAATCGCACGGTGCAACATCTGGAAACCCAAATGTAAAAAGAACTAAATGTGTGATAAATTCGGATTCTGGTGACACGCTCCCATAGCTTGCAGGTGACCTCATTTAACCAGGGACTAATTATCCGGTAAACATGTCTTGAGCCTATTAACGGAGACGGTGTACCCTTCATCAAGAAAATATCAAGCAGTTTGTGCCTTTGTGTTTTGGGAGGAAAAATGAAAACTCACACCTTGTTTATTGTGTCCTTTTTGTGTTTCATGTTGGTTGTGTTGATGATACCCACTGAAGCTAGAATACCGATAACTACAAGCAGTAGCTTCCCCACCCCCACCTCATTTGATCAATCACAGAACAACTCCCGCTTAAGCCCGAACAGCTTTGTTCCCACTGATTCCCAAAATGTAGAGTTTATTGGCCAAATTGGGGGAAATACATATGCCGTAGCAGTTCAGGATAACTATGCTTATATAGGTGTTGGTTCACGTCTAGTTATTCTGAATATTTCTGTTCCCTCGCAACTTGTGGTAGTAGGACAAACTGCCAATACCCTTAGTGGGGTTGAATATGTGACTTTAGTCGGGAATTATGCTTATGTGTCTGGCTGGGATGGCTTACATATAGTGGACGTATCCAATCCTGCTGCACCTACCGAAGTGGGGTTTTATGATACATCAGGGATAGCATATGGTGTGGCCGTAACCGGGATTTATGCTTATCTAGGTGATGGGGATGGCTTACGTGTGGTGAATGTTTCTAATCCAACTCTCCCTATCGAAGTAGGTTTTTACGATGCACCAGGTTATGTTTATGACGTGGCTGTGGCCGGGAACTATGCTTATGTGACTGCTGGGGAAGCGGGGTTGCGAGTGGTGGATGTATCCAATCCTGCAACACCCACCGAAGTGGGGTTTTATGATTCACCAGGGTACTCAGGTGGTGTGGCCCTAGCTGGGAGCTATGCTTATGTAGGCGATGGGTATTCCGGTCTGCGAGTGGTGGATGTATCCAATCCTGCTGCACCTATTGAAGTTGGATTCTATGTTGCGCCAGGACCTGTATACAGCGTAGCCGTGTCGGGATATTATGCTTATATCAGCCTTAATGGCCTTCGTGTGGTGGATGTATCCAATCCTGCTGCACCTATTGAAATTGGATTCTATATAGCCCCAGTAGGTTCAAATGACGTGGACGTGTCCGGGAGCCATGCTTATGTAGCTGCTGAAGATGCAGGTCTGCGTGTGGTGGATGTATCCAATCCAGCAACACCAACCGAAGTAGGGTTTTATGATACACCAGGGGCCATACATGGTGTGGCCTTAGCAGGAGATTATGCTTATGTGGCTGATGGATATGGTCTGCACGTGTTGAATGTTTTTCATCCGGCAGTCCCTATTGAACTCGGTTTCTATGATACTTCAGGGAGCGCATGGGATGTGTTCGTGGTTGGAAACTATGCGTATGTGGCTGATTGGGATAAAGGTCTACGTGTGGTGGATGTATCCAATCCAGCAACACCAACCGAAGTAGGGTTTTATGATACCTCTGGATACGCAGATAATGTGGTCGTAGAGGGAAACTATGCGTATGTGGCTGATTGGGGCCAAGGCCTACGTGTAGTTGATATTTCTAATCCAGCAGCACCCACCGAAGTGGGATTTTATGATTTGTCAGGAATCGCAGGTATAGATGTAGATGGAAACTTTGTGTATATAGCTGCTGCTGAAGAAGGTCTGCGCGTGGTGGATGTTTCTAATTCAGCTTTACCTATTGAGGTAGGATTCTATGATACGCTGGGCGAAGCGGTTAGCGTGGCAGTAGATGGGAGCAATGCTTATATTGCTGATGGAATTGGTCTGCATGTGATAAATGTATCTGATCCCACTGCGCCTATGGAAGTAGAATTTTATGATACTCCGGGGAGCGCACGGGATGTGTTTGTTGACAGAAATTTTGTGTATATAGCTGCTGCTGAAGAAGGTCTGCGCGTAATCGATGTATCTAATCCAACAACACCAACCGAAGTAGGGTTTTACGATACAATGTATACCACTAGGGTGACTGTAGCCGAGAACATTGCATATGTCAACGGCGGGGATGGGCTTACAATTTTGCGTTTTATAGACTCAGCCGAATGTGACAATATGGACGATAGTGATGGTGATGCACTTCCAAATGGATGGGAGCTTTGTGGTTATGATCATGAAGGGGATGGAATTATTGATGTTAACCTTCCAGCAATGGGTGCCCACACTCAGATTCCAGACGTTTTTTTGGAAATCGACTATTTTGCTCCTGAAGATTTGAGTCATATTCACAGACCCAACAGTTGGGCTATTACTAATGTGGTTGAGAGCTTCGCACAACACGGCATCAGACTACATGTTGACTATGGCTCTGAATCCCCAATGGTCTATGGTGATTATTCAACTTGGGGCAATCTAAGTAGGTCGGATATTTTGCCAGAGCATAGTGAATACTTGGCTCCCATAGGGCAAGATAACTGGAAATCAATCGTGTTAGAATTGATGGATGAAAACTTTGTGGATTATCGTAGACAGATATTCCACTATACTCTTTTTGCCCATTTTATTGGAGGTACTTTTAGTAATTCAACACCTGGAGTATCACCGGGCGTTCCGGCTAGCTATTTTGTTATTGCACCTGGGAATACAGGTGACCGCATTAAACACGCAGTCCCTTTTATGCACGAATTGGGGCACAATCTAGGATTGTGTCATGGTGGCCCAAGAGATTATTATCCCGATTGGGATGATTGTGTGAATGATGATAATAAGCCCAATTACCTAAGTGTAGTGAATACAATTTTCGGTATCGCTGGCTTACTTAAAGATGGAGAAATGGGATTCTTGAATTATTCTGAATACGATAATGACATTATTCCAAATCTCGAAGAACAGCATCTGAGTGAATTGCATGGATTAAATGCTGGTGGTTGGATCTCAGGTTTTGGTACATTACACTATTGCGAGAATGACCCTAATAGACCTGTGCGTGCCTGGAATGCGAATCACCGTGTGGATTGGGATTGTGATGGATTTAATTTTGAACTAGACGTTCAAGCCAGCATCAATGGAAACCTTGACAGAACGGAAGTGCTGGTAAGCCATAATGATTGGAATCACTTACGTTTTGACGGAATTGGAAATATAGATAATTCATCCCAAGAAGAAGAATTCACACCTAATGGCAATTTGATTATCCCTTTTAATATATCATTGGATGCTAGTAATCTCTTTGTTCTTAGTCCGGGCGATAATATGACAGTACCTATCATTATTACAAACACTGGTGAACTAACAGCTACAGTAACGTTCAGTCAAACACAAAATTACGACTGGTTCGATCTATCTTCTATTCCTGAGACCATAACGCTATCCCCTGCTGAAAGTATTCAATTTCCAGTAGGTATTGAAATACCTTCTACCGCTATGACTGGTAACTTTCAAGACCTTAACCAAAGCCTCAATTTAATCGAATCTCCACGCATGAGTAACAGTTTTTGGATACGAGCAAGAGTTGGCCCAATGGCCTGGTTCAGTAATAGTAAATTATCCGGTACGGCCCCTCATAGAGTTACCTTTACAGATCATTCTGTGGGTGAAATAACATCATGGCTGTGGGATTTTGGGGATGGGAATACGAGTTCAGAACAAAACCCAACTTACACATATACTATTCCTGGCAGCTATTCAGTTCAATTAACGGTGAGTGGTCCCGTAGGTACGGATACAGAGAGCAAAGAGAATCATATCTTAGTGCATTTAAGTAAAGTGTACTTGCCTGTAATAATCAAGTAGTAACGGGTAGTTGCAATGAGAGCTACTAACGCCCATAAAATAACTTTCCATATTCTATATTTTGACTTTCATACTATTAGCCTAGTAAACTCGAATTGATGGGCATTACTTCAGAGTTCAGGGTTAACCTGAAAAAAGTTCTAAATTTTTTACTTTTATCTTTTGGAATAATACTTGTTTCTCTCCTCTCTGTGCAGTATTCGGTTTCAAAAATACCTAGATGTAGTGCTTATGAAATGCGTTCTATTGAAGGACTAGGTAAAACGCAGTGCCAGCGTGGTGGATGGCCTCTAGTGGTTAGCGATCCTCGAAGCGACTTTGCTTCCTTCCTAGTAAATTGGGTGTTTTACCTGACAATTTGGATAGCGGGGGTTTTTTTGGTGAATAAATACTTCATCAAACGTCCTTATATAACGTTTTTACTCATATTATTCACTGTGGCTTACTTCTTTTTGGCTCTTGGCATTTACCCTCTTGACCATCTAGCAAAAAGAGAAACATCGAAAAGCCCCCATTTTATAATCACACCAAGCCCTTCAATAGATGGAATCATTTAGCTAATAACCACTCGACAAAGAAAGATTTGTTTTTCGATAAAACTTCGTCAAACCACCACCATCCCCTTTCCAGCCCACGCGCTTGCGCCTGTTTTCTTTTAAGAGGGGATGACCTCTTGTGGTTTGACGCAATGGTACTCAGCATGATAAAGTGAAGTATGGGAGGGGAGAGAAGGGAGTATTTCATCTTTCATAGACTGTTCGTTTCTAGTCGCTGGCGGGTGGTGTATCGAGAAATTGAGACAAGAGATGTTAAGGGACGGCCGTTGGTTTGGATAGTAAAAACCGTACCTGGTGCTTATGAACACGGTGGGGACGCTCAAGAACATGCAGACCAACTAAATGCCGCCCCAGAGCAAACAGATCATTCCCATCCTATATGGAGCAGCCACTAACCAAGCAGTTTCAGGAAGCCCTCGATTCCTACAAAGAGGGCTATATGGCTTTGCAGAAATTAGCTGATGGCAGCCGGACTGAATACGAAACCGACACCATTCAGTTCCTTATATCACTTCAAGAGCAGGGGATAGAGGAACCGCGGAAAGTTACACGCAGTCATATAAGCGACTACTTTCATTACCTTGAAGGGCTAGAACTTGCTGAGGCAACACTGCGAAAGAAGATAATCGTTCTGAAAACATTCTTCTCCTGGTTGCAGGTAAAGGGTTTCATCTCAAACGATCCAGCAGCGCTTATTATTCCACCACTTAGAGAGGACAAATGTCCGCGCATTCTGTCAAAAGAAGAATGCAGTAGGTTGATAGCTCAAATCGAACAACCACGAGACACAGCCATTATCCAGATGCTTCTACACAGTGGTGTTACGCTATCTGAAATAACACGGCTGGCGCTCTCTGACATTTCCGATTTGAACGTCTCCATGAGGCTAACACCCGGCGTATTTGGCAAAACCCATGTCTCACGAGACGCAACTGGTTCGCTTCACATCCGAGGGAAAGGGGCCAAAGAACGAACGATACCGCTTAATCGAGAGGCTTGTGAAGCTCTTGTCGCTTATCTGGAAGCGCGGCCGGATAGCCTTGATAACAGCCTCTTTTTATCAAGCCGTAAAAAACCACTCTCAGGTCGGCAATATCAATATATCGTAGAAAGCTATTTCATTAGGGCAAACATATTGAACGCTGGCGTTCAAACATTGCGTCACACATTTGCGGTAAATCAGTTGAAAAATGGCACGTCCCCCGAAACTTTGAAAGAACTACTTGGCCTCAAACAATCGCGGTCAATTGAGCCGTATATTGATCTGGTGCAAATAGGAGTTCAAGGACTGCCAAGGTACTCGCACAGAAGATGAACAAAAATACTCGCCGAAATTCTCTTGCTTTGTTTGCTTCTGGAACTTGGGGTTTGGAAATGATAAGCTACCTCAAGATATGCCAGATGAAAAGCCACTAACAAAGTCTGATTTAGTTGCAGCGTTAAAGGAATTAGGTGTTGCTACAAAGGCGGATATTCAAAAGACTGAGGAACGTCTTAAAAAGCATGTTACAGATGTGGTTGTCGAATCAAACCAAGCCATTATAGCTGGTGTTAATGGGCTACATGCTGAGGTAGAGGAGCTTACAGAAAGAGTTGATCGGTATCATCCAACGCATTGATATTGAGCCGTTAATCTGCCTTTTATTCCACATGGGACGCATCTATATTTGTGATATTTGTAATCAGAAGTCAGAAGAGCGGGTTATGCTTGATTTGGAATATATTGTCTGCAAAAAGTGCTGGCAGAACAAGAAACAATGGCCTGCTATCCACAAACTTCCCCCGGCAAAATCATATTAACCATATACGAACTCCTGCCTCTTAATGGCCTACAAGCCAAAAGAGAAACCGCTCTTCCGGGAGGAGAAAGAGCGGCTTCAAAAAAGTGTTGCTAAAAAATAATCGGGCAATACCAAAACAGAGGGCTGAGGAGGGCATTGCCCTGGGCTTGGTTGGTCGTTGTTCCAGTCGCGTTTCTTTTTGTGCCAGTTTTTGGGGGGAGGAATCTTTGCCCTCATGTTTCAACCAACCAAACTTAGTGGATATGTTACACGATCTTTGGCAATAGTCTAGCTTAAAATTTTGCCAAATTTGATTTCTCCCTCCTGTATTGATTCACTGAATCCGTCCTGGTACAGTTGGTATAAGCCCTTTTGCCGTTATGCGTAATGAACACGACAAAGATAATTCCGCCAATATTGGCCGCCTTGTGACGCTTCTGTTTGGCTTGCCCTGGGTAGAAATCACGGCTGAGGTATGGAAAATAGGAAAAAAGCTCTGGCGTGGTTGGGCTAATGAAGGGATGTATGAAGTCCTTGAGTATAACGTGACGTATGAACTTAAGGATGTAAAGGGAAGGGAGGCGCACTTTCATAAACAAGAAAAAGTCCGCTATGTCCAGGACAACATCATTAGTTACCAGGATCAGGCATGGGGAGAGGGTGAAATTTTACTCAACTACCTGTGCTCCCCAGGCGTCAAAGCCGATGAATACCAGCTTGGACACAAGACACTTATCCTCATCTCACTTCAGGGGATGAAACGACGAGGAGATACAGATGAATTTAACATTGAATGGGATTTACGCAACGCATTTTTGCGCCCCAGTGAGTACTGCGAAGTAGAAATCAGTCACCGAACAAAAAAATTGTCCATTCAGGTGGTATTCCCCAAAAGCAGACCACCACGTCAGGCACTGATCATAGAAAATACCCGTCGAAAAACGCATGTATTGGGGCAAGAAGCGGTAAGAAAATTACCTGACGGCCGTTGGCGTGTTGAATGGAGAACCGATCACCCCCGATTGTATGAACGCTATATCCTCAAATGGGATTGGTAAGGAGGTTTGTCCCTCGTTTACACGTTAGTTTTGCATATCCCTTGATAGGGATGGGAGATAAAACTGGTGTATTTCAGACCAAACATAAAAAGTCTCCGAAAATGCAAAGTCCTGAAGTTCAACCGAAATTTGATTATCACAGTTATACAAGGCATGAACAGGAGTAAAAAAGGTGGTAGTACCTGTGCTGGTTGCGGTTAAGGTGAATGTGGCGCTGCTGCTGATACTGGTGACTGTGGCCGGGGAGACGAATTCAAACATGGGAGGTTCTTGTAATTCCTCAGTTAGCGTGATCTCGTAACCCGTCAGACTACATCCTTCCACAAAGCTATTGTTTTCCACATCAACGTCTACAATCACGGTTTCACCAAGGGTGAACAGGCCAGAATCAGGTGTGATATCAATCACCATATCCATAACAACGATTTGATCCAACGGCACCCTGATTTCTGAAGCGGTCAAAACACTGGCAGTGGCTATTCCAACTGATATGAAACAAACAATCAGCGCAAGAGAAAGCACAAACCGCAAAAGTAAAGAACGCATATCAAGCTCTCCTCGTTTGGCATGCAAAGCCATAGTAGCCGCCTCACTTACTCTGCAAAACCCAGGACGGTAATGGTGCCTTCGTTCGTGTTGGAGATATACACACGGCCGTTAGCTGGGTTGACCCCAACGCCATAAGGATACCAACCGGTTTCAAATGTGGCGGCAACTTCTGTTCCATGAACGACCGTCACCAGGTCGTTCCAAAAATCGGCAACATAAACATTGCCGCTCAATGGGTCAATATCCATCTTAGAGCTGCTAGCGCTCACCGGAATACTGGCAATCACTCTTGAACCCCGCACGACGACCACTTTTGTGTCGCCGAACCCACCCCACGTGACAAGATAAACATCTCCTGTGGCCGGATGCACCTGCATATTCCCGATAGACCCATCTCCCTCCATGACCTTGACATCGTCTACCAATTTTCCCTGTTTGAAACGATAAAGGCGCTGGTCGCCACCCGTTACATACACATCGCCTGTCTGAGAATTCACGTCCATCGCATTCACTGATGAACCAGTTTCATACCGGGCTATCTCTTCCATACCTTTAAGAACGATGACCGTACCCCATACGGTACCCACATAGACATAGCTATGAACCGGGTCTGCCACTACATGTGTCGCTCGAACTTCGCCTAAAGGAATCGTGCCAATTATTTCTGTGCCAATGATAACTGTCACGTTGCCTTCCGTAGTTGGTCGTTCCCCTGGTGATGACGTTTTGCGGCTATAAGGACTGACCACATAAGCCCAACCGCTTTGGGGGTCTATCGCCACCTCATGTGGTTGCCGCCCGGCGGTTTCCAATACTGCCACTACTTCAGTGTCCCTCATAACGGCCACGCTATCGCTATACTTGTTCACAACGTACACCCAACCACGCACTTCATCAATGGCCATATCAATGTTGTTTACGCTGCGATCCGAATCAGTTTCCAACAAGGCGATCTCGTTCAGGTCTTTGATCACGCTGACCTGGTTGGCATTATTAATAATGTACACGTAACTAGTATCGGGATTCACGGCAATGTCCGTTGGGCCGCTAATTTCCACCGGAAAGGTAGCCAGTACAACCGGGATACGGGGTTCGGCTTTTTGGCAGGCTGCTAACAGCAAAGCGGTTAGCCATATAGCCGAGAATAATCGAAATGCAGTATGTACCAACCTTTCCATGCGCAGCCTCTAATTTGGTTTCCTTACAGCAGGTAGAAAAATCTGGTTGTCAAAGAATTCATCACAGCTAAAAGGGTAAGCCAGATATTCACACCAGACCGGCTTCGTTGAGGTCTTGTCTGAGCGGTATAGCCCAAACAACCAGACTACGTCTTGCTCTGATGTAGTCATTTCTTGTACCGGTATATAAGCGTGACTATTGTTGGTTTGACCACCAGTACAAGGGTCTGGCACACCTACATCCATATACTGATACCAGATAACTTTGTCAACGGCCGATACACCGGGAATTTGCCACAAGTCTACTTCGGTAAACAGAATGTCAAACATGGGCTTAAGATAGTTCGATTGTTCAGTTTCGGTTACCAGCACTGGATCATGACAAACCGGTCGGTTGGGCAAGTTCTTAGCGCTGTTCCATCCCGCCTCAGTGATCCAAACGTGTTTGTTACCGTCACTCTCCAGGTACATGGTTTCCAGGAACTTATCTATAATCGTATCGTGACCAAGAGGTAATTCCGCGTACATGTAAATGCCTGGGTTTGGGCCATAATCCGCTTTGGGATAAGGATGCACGGCAAAGTAGCTAAAGGGAGAAGACCCGGAAAAATAGGTGTACACTTGCTCAAAGTATTGGTCAGAGTCGCCCCAGGCGCTGGCCAAGCCACCAAACAGTATCTGCGCCTGGGAGTTTCTACCCTTAATCTCATCATAAGCCTCTTGGAGCAGAGGGGCAAAGCGGATGGGGTCTACGAAGGCCCCTTGAAGAAAATTCGGTTCATTCCACACTTCCCAGTAGGTGATGCGTCCTCTGTAATGCAGAGCCAGGAAATCGGCTATATTACCAAAGGCTTCTCGGTATGCCTCAGCGGTGGCTGGGTCATTATATCCTGTTGTCGAGAGAGATTCGTGGTTAATCAAGCCCAACACGCTTAATCCTTCAGCACATAAAGTATCTATCATGCGGTCAAAGCCCCGCACATCTATGCTGCCGTTTTGTTGCACAAATCCCAAACGCACCCAATCAACGCCGGCATTTTTCATTGCATCTACCGCCAGGGTGTCTCCTGGCCTAATCATGAGAGATAAACCGCCTGTAGTGGGGTCAAGTGAAGGCAACACCAATCCTTTGTTGCCGGGGTCAAGGTTACCGCAAACGGCATCAGGTGTATTGTAGCGCCAGATCTGAAAGTCATCTATCCAGGCGCCTTCATCGAAGTTAAAAAAGTCATCATCGCTTTCAAAGGCGACGGCTATATAAGCTTCATCTTGACCTTCCAACCAAGGGAAATAGGCGTGAAGCCTGAACCAGTTTTCGCTAACGCCCCAAAGCTTTTGCATGCGAAAAAAGGTTCCGTTATTGGAAGCGCCTATAAGAAAACCGTCTGCTTCATCGCCAATGTCTAGCCACAGCGCAAAGTCGGCCATGATATTATCCGCCTGACTCAAGTCATAGGGGCCACATACTATCCATGTGTCCAGATTAGAAGGATAAGCTGTGTGAGATGGGTCCACACCATCGGCCCCGCCTTTAGCTGGCCAACCCGCACGTTGTCCGTAAAGTGGCCGATGATCATCCTTATCCCAATAACGTTCCTTACCATCAGGACTATCATCAAAGACGACACAATCTGGCTGCTGAGGGAAAGTGCCTTCAAAGTCTTCGGCCAGGAGTAATTCCCAATTGTCTACCAGGTCTGCGTCTGGTTGAGTGGCCAGTAGCGGGGATGTGCTGGTGGGCAAAGGACCATCATATTCGAGTGTGAACGCTTCGAGATGGAGATTGGGGATTTCTTCAGGACTTGGGGAAATCAGATTAACCTCAGGCACCAGGGGAGGGCTGGGCACATCTTGTTGGCTAACGAGTGTGAGCATCGTTGTAACGTGTAACATGCCGGGATCATCTGTTGGGGCGGGAACCTCTCCCACTGGTGGCGGATAATCAGGGATTGAATTCGGTGTGGGGGTTGCTGGTCCTGGATAGCCGGATTGATAAACATCCGCAGCTTGAACAGGCGCTGGTCTTGTTTTGCCCACTCCGCTAAACAAAACCCACAATAGACACAACAACCCAATACAAATGATTATAACCGTGGTTTGCTTCCCGAATTTCACTTGGATCCCTCCTTATGGATACTAGCAACTCGCTCCATGAGTGATGCAACAACACTTGGACATCTGCGGCTCCAACCCACAAGTACACCAAGACTGTTAGCGTTTGCAAGAACTGCAACATTTATACTTGATGTTCGTCAATCTTCAAAACGGCCTGATATTCCTTGGTTTTCCCACAAGCAGACTAAGAAAAAGACGACAGGCCCGCGGTGCCTGCCGCCTTTCAACTACTTACGTACCCGAACCTGCACCTAACATGACATTTTCTCCTTGTTCCGTCAGCAGACGGCCGTCACGGACGGATACACTTGTTTGGGGCGATGATGCAGCGATGCTCTTATATTCCGGTATATATTACGAGCTTTCAGATTTTTGTCAAACTATATAGTTTTCTATTTTAGAAGGGGTCTTTGGGAGGCCGCCCTGCTTGCTTTCTGCCCTCAGTGATATATCTGTGGGCTGAGGTCAAAGAAATAAATAAATCATGGCCGCCAGGTTTAATTGCATCCAGGCGCTTCTCGCGGACAAGTCCTCGTATTCGCTCAGGGGAAAGCTGAGTGATATGAGCGGTATCCTTGATTGACAAGTAGATTTCGTTGTTTTCATCTACAGTAACAACCTTTGGCTTGTAACCACCTAAGAGGATGTCCGCGATGAGAGCCTCATACGGGCTTACTCCATCACGCACAAATCGTTAACCTGTCACCTTTTTGTTAATTTGTCGTTGGCGTTCACGTAACGAAGGCATTCTATGTTGCCTTGTATTATTATGCACACTTGTAAAGCAAATGCACAAAGCCTTTTTTAAAGCAGGGCTTTTCCAAAGTCGAAAAAAGAATCTCAAATTGTTAAAGTGGTAGTAACCAAACAAACCACAAAACAAAAGAGATTCTCATGCACAATATTACATTAGCCGGGCTAGATAGTACATATCCATCATTTGACATCCAGGAACTCATGACAAAGTTTGAAGATGTGAACGACCAACGAAAGGCACAAGGGATCAGGTACAAACTGCCCTGTCTGCTAGCCATGATACTCCTGGCCAGGTTAGCCGGGGAAACAAAGCCATCAGGCATAGCCGATTGGCTGAAGCTAAGAAAAGGGCAACTGGTGACCTTATTTAACCTCAAACATGCCCAAGTGCCGTCACTCAACACCATAAGACGGACACTGGCTGAAACCATCGTCGCCCAAGAATGGCAAAAGGTGGTGGTGCACTATCTGCATGATAGGTATGGCGGCGATGAAAGTGAGCAAATCGTGCTGGATGGGAAAACGATGCGCGGGACCATTCCCAAAGGAGAAAAAGCAGGGGTCCATTTGCTCTCAGCCTACCTGCCAGAGGGAGGCGTCGTCCAAGACCAAATTGAAGTCGAATCAAAAGAGAATGAACTAACAGCCGCACCTCGCTTATTGGCAAACCTCAATCTGAAAGGGAAAGTTGTCTCTGGAGATGCGATGTTCACCCAACGAAAATTATCAGTGCAAGTCAGGGCACAAGGGGGTGACTACCTCTGGTTTATCAAAGACAATCAGCCGACCCTGCTAGCGGATGTGCAGCAGTTTTTTCAACCGCCCCGCAAAGCCAAGGGGTGGCACATGCCCCTGATGGCGTACCATGAAGCCACATCGGTAGACAAAGGACATGGCCGAATTGAACAAAGACGGATACGCGTTGCCTATGACGAAACAGAATTTCTTAACTGGCCCAATGCCAAGTTGGTGTTCATGTTGGAAAGAAAAGTGACACAAATGGCAACTGGTCTCACCTCTGTGGAGACAGCTTATGGGATATCTAGTTTGGCACCCCATCCGACTATGGCGCAACAGTTGCTCAACCTCGCTCGAGCTCATTGGGGCATTGAAAATGGACTACATTATCGACGCGATGTTACCTTAAATGAAGACGCCACGAGGATGAAGAGCGCTACTCAAGCTGAGGCAGTGGCTGTTTTTAACAATTTTATTGTTGGCTTAGCGCAAAAGCTGGGATTTTCCAATTTGGCTTATGCCCTACGGCATTTTAATGCTCAATTGCATGTTCGCTTGGCTCAGCTTGCTTTGCCTTCATGACTTTGGAAAAACCCTG
Source organism: Ardenticatenaceae bacterium (assembly GCA_011525915.1). Lineage (GTDB taxonomy): Bacteria > Chloroflexota > Anaerolineae > Promineifilales > Promineifilaceae > CAADGU01. The sequence continues at coordinate 157,586 of WYBM01000012.1, forward strand.
TTTTTTAAAGCACGCGGGTGCGGTTAAAATCGGTGTATAAACTTGACCGAATGAATTCATCAGTCTGGAAACCGTCTTCAAACCATACACCAAAACTAATCGCATCCAAAGCACACTTAATACTTGACATAATACACGATATATACTACAATCGGACTAACTTAACATAACTGTTAAGTTTCAGTAAGTATGTACAGGGAGCTAGTCACCAATTTAGAAAAATCAATAGGTATTTCTCAAGAACAAATTGTTCGTGAGGAATATGAAATGATTCTCTTAAAAGCCATCTTTGAGAGTGAGGTAGGGAGTTCTTTTGTGTTTAAGGGAGGTACAGCTCTGCGTTTAGCATATGGGTCGCCACGCTTTTCTGAAGACCTTGATTTTTCCGTGGTTAAGGCGCTTGAAAAAGAACAGGTGGATAGCGTATTGAAAACGATAGCCAAGCAACATGAGCCTTTGACCTTGATTGAGACAATACAGAAAAAATATACCTATTTTGCTCTTTTTAGGGTGAAGGAAGAATTTATGACTCAACCATTTTCAATCAAATTTGAGGCATCTACCCGCCCCGTTGATTGGAAGAAGGGAAGGGATTATCAATTGCTTGCTTTGACCAGTCGAGTAACAAATTTAACTGTTCTTGCGCAAGTGGCTACGCTGGAACAAATTAGCCGAGAAAAAAAGACCATCAAGCCACCGCGAATCAGAGATATATTTGACTTGTGGTTTATTGCCAAAAAGTTAGGCAAACCAACTCGAATGAATTTCAGAAACTGGGACGCAAAAATAGTAAAGCAGGAATTACACAAGTTTCTACCCGCATCAGAAAGGAAACTGCTAGAACAATGGCTACCAGAATGACCACTATCAAAATGTTGGAGACACTACAAGGCTTAAATAAGCCTTATTTTACTGTGGCCGACTTCGAGAAAATCTTGGAGATGGAAAGAGATAGTTTATATGTAATCCTCAATAGACTTGTGGAAAAAAGGGTACTTACCAGGCTCAAAAGGGATGTATACGCCTCAACGTTTCAAAGGCTTGACATAGCAAGGATTGCCAATGAATTGTACTATCCTTCATACCTCTCGTTTGAGTCGGCACTATCTCGATTTGGTATTGTGAATCAAATACCTTATACACTCACCTTTGCAACCAATAGACCAACCAAAAAACTTACAATAGGCGGTAGGGTAGTGGAGTATAAAAAGCTGAAAAGCAACTGCTTTTTCGGTTATACACTTGAAGATGGTGTATATATAGCGGAGCCAGAAAAAGCTGTGTTAGACCAGATCTATCTGATGAGTAAAGGGAAAGTGGCAAAAGACACGAGAGAATGGTCTTTGGTGAGAATGGACAAGACAAAGTTCCTGCAATATAGCAGGAGATTCCCTAAATCCGTTCAAGCACAAGCCAAAAGTCTTGTTTCAAAATTTGGTAAGCGCATTGTGACGCTAGATAGTCTCGAACAATAAGTAAAGGGATTGTAACTACTCAGGTAGTTCCTTGATAAGCTGAAGGCAAGAAGGGATTACCAGAGAAAGCGTCTTCAAGGGCATCCAGCACATTGATGCCTTGCTTACGGGCCGTTGAAATATAACTGCGAATCGCACAAAAGATTTCAGCCCCGTTCAAGGTGCGAAAAGAACCAGAAATCTTTTGTTTGACCTTTACCATTCTGACATCGCGTTCAGCCAAATTGTTGGTGAAAGGGACGCGAAAGTCATACATAAAAGCCAAAACTTGTAGCTTGTGTTTTTGCAAGCGGTCGAGCAGATTCTTGGGCGGTGTCTGTTTCGGACGACCTTTTTGGGCTGGTTTTTCGGGCATGGGATTGGCGGCCAAACCGGCCGCTAGAATCTCGTCGTAGGTGTCAGAAAACTGTCGGCACTGATAGGGCGATAGGGAACGATGTGTTGTTGGGGCTCGGGCCACAGCAGCCTTGATGTCTAGCAGCAACTGGCTCATTTGCGCTGCCCAAGGTTGGTGATATTGGTCAGTCATGAACTGCAATTCACGTAAGTGATGGGCGTTGCAAAGGCCATGTAAGCAGTGCCTGAACTGGAAATAGGAGTGGTAATGGTCATGAATAGCCCGCCCCGTGAACTGTGGCAAAATGCCTATGTCCCGCATCCCCACTTGCCCTCGTTTGACATGAACACCATAGTAGGTCAATCTAGCTGTGCTGGCCACATGCAGCCAATGGAGCTTACCTAAAACGCGCATGCCCGTTTCATCAAAGTGGGCGACTTTTTCTGTTTTGATTGTTTCTTTGACCTCTGCCAGCGTCGGTTGGATTTGCTCATAGCAACCTTGTAGGGCCTCTTGCACAAAGGCTTCAGCCGGTTGATGCCGGTACAAATCAGCGAAGACTTCACAGGTCCGTGCCCAAGGGATGAGTTGATATTGATTGAAGTAAACGGCGTGCGCTTTCAACCTTGGCCCATACTGTACCGGCGCGGTGATAGTATCAGGAAAGGTGGCTTTGGCCTGTTGCCGACAGCGGGGACACTGTTTGATTTCCGCTTGATACTCGGTCACTTCTATCTCCATAGGGGGCAGGTCGAACAATTGTCGCTTTTCATGACCGATAACTGGCTCCTGGCTCAGGTCATGGGCACAGTGCGGACAGGTTGTCAATCTTTGCACTTCTTCATAATGAGGGTCGGCTACCATTTCCAGGGTGTGTCCCTGGTGTCCCTTTTGCCCTCCTTGACTACGACCGCTGGCACGACGCAGGCTCCTTGTTTTGGGCTTTTTCACACCATCACTGCTGGGTGGTTTTCCGCTATTGTGGCTGTTTTTGGCCAGACGGTCTTCCAGTTTTTGCAGGCGTTCGTTTTGCTGGGCCACCTGTTGCTCTAGCTCATCGATTCGAGCCAGAGCCGTTAACAACAATTCAACCAGTGCTTCCTTATCGAATTGGAGCAGTTGTTCTCGAGTGATGCCCTTTAGTGACCTGTTCATTTATCCATATTAGTCCGTTTGTCTCAAATCGGCATCTTTTTCACTTCAGGTCCCCACCTGAGTAGTTACAAGGGATTGACGTATTGGTTCACAGTGATGCTTTTATGCGTCCTAGTGAAGATTGTGAAGTGGAAATCAGTCACCGAACAAAGAAGTTACTCATTCAAGTGATATTTCCCAAGAGTAGGCCACCTTAAACTTCTCAACAAATAAGATGAACATCTTTTATGACCCCTAGGTTAGGCTACAATTTTTGATAACAGTAGGAGCAGAGGGGATCATCCTCTAGATGCACCTTAACTAATCCCTTATTGTCGAAATATATGCTCATATCCTCAGGCTTGCCAAAATCGGCCCTGAATTTTGGCTCAACTGCAACTATGAAACCTCCTGATCTTATAGTTCTGACCATTTCACTTATTGCACTTTGAAGTGCTTTATTGTTATCACCCATGTTGTAAAGAACGTTTTTACAATATGCCAAATCAAAATAATCAGATTGTAAATCAGCCATTTGCGAGGTCATATCTCCTTCAAGAAACTCTACATTATATTCCTTGAAATAGGAGTGCTGCTTTCTATCAGTCTCCAACCTTGCCCTTGCATTCTGAATGTAAATCAGATTCTTATCAACCACCACCACTTTTTTGGCTTGCAACGTCCACAGTAATGCATAAGGTTCAGAGCATGTCCCACCATCTGTTGCCCAGCACCCAAAATCAACAATGTTCACCACAGATTCTTGAATTGGTTTCAGCCAGCTATAGTCATATTCTAAACATATTCCGCGTGAATCTATCACTTGCCAGCGTTTCATTTCTGGCCGTTCTTTTTCTTCACGCCGTTTTTCTCTTATTTCAATTGCTAACGGTAATAGGTACAAATATCGTTCTATGTCATGGATTTGCTGATTGAAAGAGTGTTCCCTTATTTGACTGTATTTTTCATTGATGAGTGTGAATATTTGAATGTCAAACTCGTCATGAACCTTATCCATCCGCGTCGGGCAAACATCTAGCCAATCTGCGAAGAATTGTCCCCATCTTGATATGTCCAATGCGGAAACTCCCAGCAGTTCAGCTATTGTCCCTTTTGTCATTGACATTTCTTTATTAAGCATGTTGACCTCTTAGATGGAGAATATCCACGCTTTCGCAAAATTCGTGGAACAGACCAATGGATAAAATCAGGGTTTATGGATGAATGGGGATTATACTCGTTTGGTCGCACAATGTTCATTTTGCGACCCTATTTTGAGCCTAGACTAGGGTAGTGAAAATAGGTTCGTGCCTGGCGAGATTGTTATAGGACTAAAAACAGATTGCTTTGATGTGGTTGTATCGCGCAGCCATTCTAAAGAAATTTCCTGTGTATACTATCTACGGCTGTTGTACCGTAAACACAATGTATATCTTAGGCCCAGCATACCTAGTATGCATCCACACACGCCAAGGGCTAACAAACGTGGCTTCATTTATTCCAACTGGAAGTTTAGGTGCTGTCAAAATCCTATCATGGGTACTAAAGATGAATCGTTGACCTGGACTAACAATACCCTCAACTGGCACATTCGCGTGACTACCGAAAAGTGCATCATCATTTTCCCCAATAAATGATAAGAAATCCCCTGGGGCTTTTAGCTCGTAGCCACCTCGGGGGGAAACCTCGATATTAAAATAAAATGTCTCATGGGGTGTAAGTGTAATTGGATACGTTGCTGTAATGATATGAGGGTCAATTTGTTCATCAAGTGATGGGCAAACTGTTTGCTTCCCTTCTGATTTAAAGCAAATTTCCGTCACATCTAATGCTTGAGTAGGATACGGTACACGGCTATGAGTTAGGCCAAATGCTTCTGTACCAGTCCATACGTGGTCATCTTTACACGATTTATCTTCTGAACACCCAGGGCTAAAAGCGATACTTAATGTACTAAAAGAGTGGTAGTTATTCCACCTGGTTCCATCAAAGAAGGCAACTCCCCTATCTGTACCGACCCAAATCCGACCGTGAAAATCTTTGGCAATGGTACGTATATGATCACTTGGAAGTCCATCTTTGAAACCAAAGTTCGTCCAGTGGCCCTCTTCGAATTTATTCACACCACCATCATCGATTGCAAACCAGATAGATTCCGGATGAGTATCAGATGCCTCACTGATTACAATCCCACGTACTTGATTTCCACTAACATCACCATCCTCTTCTAAGTAGGTTATCCATTGACCATTAGAGCCGTTAAATTGGCTTATACCATCAAAAACATGCCCAATCCAGATATTATCAGCATTATCAAATGCTATGTTATAAACAGGATTTTTTCTAAGTTCATTTTCACTATCATACACAACAGTCCATTTTAGCCCATCAAATCGCGCTACCCCTTGCCAGGTTGCTATCCAAACGATTTCATTTGAATCAACAACTAATCCAAAAACGCGGTTGTCTGGAACGTTGCTGTTGGCTGTATTGAAGACTTCCCATTCTCCATCGGCATATCTGAGAATTCCATCACCGTCGGAGGCTACCCAGATATGCTTCTTCTGGTCTACTACAATTGCACTAATATACTTACCATTAGTAACTCCCGCTTCATCACAATTTGCCCACAATTTTTGGCCGTCTTCGATAACAAGATATGTTAAACCACCAGTTGGCGTGCCTTCATCATCGTTATATCCATAGCCAATTAACAGCCCCTCGGGAGCAGGTGCCAGGGAACGAATACGATCGTTTAGTATGCCATCAGGAGTATTTTCCCCTGAGAATAAAGTAATGCCCTCATGTCTTAAGAATTGTCCACCAGGAATTTTTAATAAAGAGGATTCGCCACAATAAGACCTTGCTTCATCAGGTTGGGCTCTCAACTCCGATCCCACATAGAAAATGAAAAAAAGAAGCATTCCAAATCCTAAAATTGCTACGACAATTGTCCATCTACAAGTGATTAGTCGATTTAAGTTTTCAGGGTGATTGGCTTCAGAAGCCTCTAATGAGGCAACTTGTTCATCATCAGACTGAGGAGCCTTAACAGTTTGCTCTATTGGAAACAGTTCATTACAAAGATCTTCAATATATGGGTAATCAGCACAAGTGAGAAACTTTTCGAGCCATTCCTTACCTAAAGTCTCTCCGCCCCTTTGAATAAACTCTCTTGCCAATGTTTCTACATCTTCCTCTTTGGACGGTATCCACCCTCTTCGCCAATATTCTATGGAAGACTTTCCCTCTTTACCCAGCGAAAATCCTAATTCATCTTGAATGATTGAAATTTTCTTATTACCTTCGCGTGCCTTAATGATATAGATAGCTTCAGTAAGCAACCGCCCAAATTCCTTTGGTGCTGCCATTGTACACCGCTCCTACTTGGAAAATTCGGAGTGCTTTTTCCAACAATTCCGAGCAATACATCTTTAGTATAACGGTAAGTGGGATATTGAGAAGTGAAAGAAGTGAGAAAGGGGTTAAACAGAGGCAAACTTATATAAAAACTGTTTCACTGATGATGCAAGAAGGGAAACAAGCGCAGAAGACCTACTCCTGCTCCTCAAAAACTATCGTCACATCGGGCATCATTTTTCTGAATTTTTCAATTTGTGTGTCTGTGAATGGGTTACCTGAGAGGTCTAGTGTTTCAAGGCTTTCTAGTTTAATAATGCTGAAAGGCAGAGAGGTCAACATGTTATTTGAAACATCTAGCAGCTTCAATTTTTTTAAATTACCAATGCTTTCTGGAAGCTCTTTTAGTTGATTATCTTCAAGGTTTAATATGGCCAGATTCTCAAGTTGCCCAATTTCATCAGGAAGTTTACTTATCTTATTTTGTTGTAAATGCATTTCTTTCAAATATCGCAATTTTCCGATTGACGCAGGAAGTGTTGACAGGTTATTAAAACCTAGTCCGAGCCAAGTCAGTGATTGCATTTCTCCAATTTCTTCCGGTAGGACTTCTATTTTGTTTAACCAAGAATAAAAATACTCAGTCTCTTTTAGTTTAGCAATTTCAGGTGAAATTGTTCTCGTTGTCCAAGGGTCTACTTTTACGTGTTTTGTCCATGCCGCCCAATTTGGAAACCAAAGGGCCCTATCAATGGTTTTATAACTGTCAATATGATACCTCTCAAATGCAACCGGGTAAAAAATAATCAGTGCTAAAACCGTCACTTGGCAAATGATGAGACAAGCCAGTAAAAGTATATTTTTCGCCATAGTGTTTGATTAGGTTAACCCAAGTGCAACGCAACCTTATTTTATAACTTTTGTCAATCGATAGTCTAAATAATCTTCAAAGACAGTTAGTAGTAGTAAGGAGTAAAGAAATGAAATCCATAAAGATGATATTTTTTGCCCTTTGTTTGACGCTCGCAGTTACAACTATAAGCATAACAATTACGAGACGGGCCATAGCACAATCCCCTCCAACGTGTCCAGACAATCCTGACGTATCTATCAATAATGATACTGAAGTAACTGTATGGTTAGTAGTCTGCGACACGATAACTTGGTATCTGGAAGGAAACGAAATAAGCCCAAGTGATTGGGAAGTAGAAGCGATTTGGGGCAAATGTGATGGGTGTGCAAATTCACTTCCTTATAAGATAGGTGGAGCTAGAGAGCAATGGAGAATCTGGCGCGATGTCTCTTTACCACAGAATTATTACTATATTACAGGCTCTTCAATATGTGTTCCACCTGACTTCTGTGGCTGGCAAGAAGATATTCCGAGTGGGTGGCAACTCGTTGATTATCAAGGGAATTCAGTTAATTTAAACTATTATTTGATTCAAAAAGATGTTGAACTGTGCTTTTATACAATCCCACCCTATAATCCCCATCTTGGTCTTCAATGTATTACATTTAATGATCCAATCCCAACACAGGATCCTTCAGCAACACTAACACCTGAGTTTGACTGTGGGTCCGTTTCATTTGAAATTGTGACTGTTTTTCAACATAAGGATTGTCAAGGTGCTTATGTCCAATTATTGCCAGGATTTTTTAACCTGCCGAACATAAACTTCAACGACTTAACTTCATCAATCCATATATCATCAGGGAATTGTGCCACTGTTTACGAGCATACAGATAGAGGAGGTCAAAGTCGAGATATTCAACAATCTTATTGGGATCTGTCACAAGATCTGTGGGCTAATGGTTCGGGAATGAATGACACAATCTCATCTATTGAGGTTTTTGATAATGAAGATTGTTCATCTTCTGCACCACCTCCAACAACACCCCCCCCAACAACATCAACTCCTGAGTCCACTCCCCCACCCAATCCTTACTGGTGGCTTTCTGAATATTCAGCAGGTGAAAATCCTCCACTAAAAGTTGATTTCCATATCCGTGTTGAACAAACTAGCGATTTTAACGCTTTCCGTCTTTGTTTTGATGGAACAAACTGTCAGGAAAATGCTGCCCCAATTACAGAACTCTACTTTACCTGGGATACTTACGGTTGGTCAGACGGCTTTCACACTATAAGCATCCAATACCGCCGGCAATCAGATGGCGGTAATTGGGACAACGCATTGTATTATGAAGAGCAATTTTATCTCTCTCCAATTCGCGCTGGGATCGCCCCTTGCGACGGTGGTGAAGGATTGACGCTGACATCTGGTTCTGATTGTCTGCGCTTTACTCAGTCTCGCCCATCCTTGTTTGAGATCAGTTGGAGTGACAGACCAAATACCTACGCAGCAGTAAGTGGTAACTACAACGCGCTTATCTATGATAGTTCAGACTATGAAGGTTCCCCATATCTTGTTAAAAGCGGAGAAACTGTTTTTGTAGGGGGAAACGTATCAAGCATAAAATTAATTGATCCTCCTGGTTCCTATATCTTACCTACTACCCCTTACGAAGTTGATAGTAATTCAATACACTTGTGGCACTTTGATGAGTCAGGAAATGGTGTTCACGACTCTGTTGGCGGGTGGAGTGGGTATTTGTATGGTGGCAACTACTCATGGGTTGCCCGAGATGATTTTGGATCTGCCTTGAAAGTTAATGGCAATCTAGATCAATCAACGGCCGTAACGTTTGTTCCACTTACTTTTGGTAGTACCTGGACCTTTGAAGTATGGGTGAAGTTTGAGTCGACTTCAGGTAACGAAAGAATTGCTGGTCAACTTACCGGTGGGGGAAACACAGGCCCTAACAAATGGGGGCTAAGCAGAGCCGAAGATCGAATCGGGGCTACGCTTTTCCATTCCTATGGTGGCCATCTGCTCGATTCTTTCGATTCGGTTGTTCCTGGCCAATGGCACCATATCATGGTCACATATGATGACTCGTCTCGAACTGGAAAACTATATCTTGATTATGTGCTACAAGAAACAACGGTTTTAGATTTTCCAATGGCTGCAGGAGATACCACCTTCCAAATCGGTGGGGCGGAAGGCATTTATGCTTGCAACTGCACCATCGATGAGATTAGATTGTCAAATGTGGTGAGGACACCGGAAACGAGTATTCCTCCCGCAACTCCCACCCCCACTCCTACATCAACTCCTGTCGCATCCCCCACACCGACAGCAACCCCCAATTTTAGTGCAAACTACTCATTAGGCTGGCAGAGTATTACAAGTTTGCCTGTGGCAAAATGCTGTGGCGGATCTGCTGTTGTTGGAGGCGATATGTATGTTGTTGGCGGAATTGACACTCAACAGTCAAAAACTGTGCATCGCTACGACGCTGACACAAATACATGGAGTAGTGTAGCAAGCATGAATGTGGACAGGTACGATTTAGCGGTAAGTGCCGTTAGTGGAAAAATTTATGCCTTTGGCGGTGTTCAATCAACGTATGTAAATACTGCAGAAGTGTATGATCCTTCCGCTAATTCATGGAGCTATCTAGCCCCAATGCCAACAAACCGTGCACATATGGACTCTGCCGTAGTAGGCGAGATGATATATGTGATCGGAGGTTACAATGGCACTCACCTTACAACCAACGAAATGTACGATCCTTCTACAAACACTTGGAGTACTAAAGCGTCCATGCCTACGGCTCGAAACGAAAACCAAGTAGTTGCATGCGGTGGTTTAATTTACTCTATTGGGGGTCAGTTGTCTGATGGATCCTCAACTGACATAGTGGAAGCTTACAGTCCTACTTTGAATGCGTGGAGCATCAAAGCAAGCCTGCCTTTTGCTCTCTTCCGATCAACTGCAGTTTGTGCACAAAACGGCCGCATTTACTTGTTTGGAAGCAACTCAGACAATGATGTCGTTTTAGAATACAATCCGCAAGCAGATACCTGGACTCAAAAACTAGACATGCCCCATGCTGCAAGGAGGGCAGAATCTGCTGTTCTAGAGAATGGCAAAATACTTGTCGTTGGTGGTGAAGGAGGCGGAACCAAACTCACAACAGCTTATTTAGTAACACTTTCACAGTAAGTCAGTCTCTATGTAAAAAGAAAATTTATGTTGAAAACATAGGCTTCCTCCCCAAAGCACATTCTCAGGAGTAGAAAGCTCCGCTTATACGAGACCCACTCTGCCATATGGTGAGCTTTCTACTCTACTTGAGGATTGTTGCCAGTGAACCCCAAACTTGTAGTCTGCGATGAATAAGAAGTTGAAACGGCCGTGTCCGCTTGCTATGGTTAAATGGACAATCTATGTCGCCGGAACGCTGCAACATACCAGACTGGGCTCGTCAAGAACGTCAGGTTGATTTGGCATGGGTTCGAGAGAATCTTGATGTGTTTTGGATATCATCATGGTTGGCATTTGAAGACATTGGGCGAGGTGCTCTTGCCATTGACACAACAGTGCAGATCCCAGAAGGAGGAAACCCGTTTGGCTATCTCTCTCAAGAGATTATTGAAAACGAAGGGGATGAAGACACAAAGCGCAAGGTAAGAGAGTATGATCCGCACAACGAGTTTGTCATTGTGCTTCTCAAGTTAGAAGAGAAAAGCAGCACTTATCGGGTCAGCTTACAAAAACGTCTAAGTTAACAACTTAATACCATATGCGAGAACGGGAGCTACAAAAAGAAAAAATCGGTAAAGGAGAGCTCTACTTTCTTCGCCATCCAGAGACGGAAGGAATCATCGTCGGTTATGGCTTAACCATGCAGGACGGCCGTAAAGATCTGCTAGTTGGCCTGATTATGGTTGACCGACCAAAGCCTGTTGACCCAGAGTGGCTTAATGAAATAGAAATCACCTTCGGAGAGTATCAACTAGCATTCATGACGGCTAGTGGTGAACGAGGAATTTCATGCCAAATACAAGTTGAGCCAGAGAGTCTCCCCTACCTTTGTCAATTTCCTGCTGATGAAAAAACGTCTGCCATTGAGACATTTCTGAAACCCCTTCTGGAAAACCCACCGAAACCTATCCTCAATTTGCGTTGGAACGCCGAAACAAAACTATGGCATAGCCACTTCCCCACTCTGGCAGACCTGCCGACGGAAATTCGTAACGTTTTTGAACAATTTGGAGAAGGTTGTGTAGCCGCAGAAACCACCATAGGTGTTATACATATCTGTCACGCATCAGACGCAGACATTCAAAGCTTCGCTGGCAAACCGGTTTGGTATCAGTGGCAGCTTATTCAGATGCCCACTGCCCCACTAATCCGGCTTGAATTTGCCATTTTTGACCGACCTCAAAACCCTTACCGCTTTGAGTCTTTCTTGAATGTGGCCGAAGAAGACCAAGCCAGGATTCTCAGCCAATTGGCTAACCAAGACCAACTTCACCTTGCATTTTATGGGAATACTCTCCAATATCGCTTTACAAAGTCTATTGCCCATGATGAACAGCAATGGCAACAGCTTGATGAACTTGTGGAACAGGCCGTGCGTTATTGGGAAGAATTACCATCTTCACAGCGGGATTTTGATAAAGCCAAGGCCGAATTCACCAAACGCTCTATATGAATCCAGGTGGTACAATGATTCTTAATGCCAGAACGGGAGCGATTTCAATACGAACTAGCGATGGCCAGCGCCATCACAATGCACAGCATCATGGAGCTAGAGTTGCAAGAAGGTCGGCGTGATATGGATGCTTCATTTCGCCGCCTAAAGGATTTGTCCGCCTACTCACTCACCCATGCTGAAATCCTCTATCAGCGGGAAGGACCAGAACTACTTGCTTTAGGTATGCTTTTTGGTATGACAGATGTCCGCCACTTGAAAGTTAATCAAGTGCGTTTGCAAGACCTTTCACCAGAAGCCCTTGAATATGTAGGCCGTCCAGAAATCGTTAAACATAAAGTGGCAAAAAGAAAAGAACGTGTGTCCTCTCAGAGGGAGAATAAGCCAGTCTCTCCTCTCCAACGGCGACTTCTCTAAAGACTACTCCATTCCCACTTACAATTAGATCGACCAGATCAATTCTATTAGTGAATATTTACAGGTAGGGTATAATTTTTATCATTCTATCTTAAAAGTAATTGTGGCGAAGAGACTGTTAGGATACTAAACGTGCCGCTCAGGAGTCTTACTTTTCCTAACGTGATGGACACATCATCGGCCAACTTAATAGCCGATTTTTTTATCCCTGCCTTAGCCAATGCTTCAAGGTATGATCGCGGTGTAGGTTTCTTTAGTTCAGGATGGTTACGCATTGCTGCAAAGGGCATGGTCGAGTTTGCTGCAAATAGTGGACAGGCCAGATGGGTAACCAGTCCCATTTTAAGCGAAGCTGACTGGGAAGCTTTACGGATCGGTGATAAAGCTCGAACCAACCCGGACTTGCGTGATGTGCTAGTTCAGAATGTAAAGGACTTGGAACAATCTTTGGAAACAAACACACTGTCGGCTTTAGCTTGGATGATTGCCGACGGCATTTTGACTTTCAAATTAGCTGTGCCTTCTAACAAATTAGATGGTGGTGATTTCCATGATAAGTTTGGTGTTTTTACAGATACCAATAGCGATCAGGTATCCTTTAACGGTTCTTATAATGAGAGTATAAAGGGCACACGCAATTATGAATCCATCAAGATTTTTCAGTCGTGGGAGCCGGTCTTTTCAAATTTGGTAGAGGCTGATATTCAGCGGTTTGAACGATTATGGCAAAATCACGACCCAAATGTACGCGTTTTTGAATTACCTGAGGCTGCGCGTGAACAGATCCTCAAACTACGTAAAGACGAACGGCCGTACCCCGAACCTGAATGGTTTAAACAACGCCGACTTCGTCAATCAACCTTAAACCACAAACCAGCGAAGCCCATCATTCCATCTCACGTAACACTACGTGACTATCAGGAGAAAGCCATCGATGCCTGGTTTAATCACGATTGTTGTGGCTTATTGGAGATGGCAACCGGCACCGGTAAAACGATAACATCACTGGCTGCTTCTACCCGATTGTATGAACGGGAGAAGCGTTTGGCTGTTATTATTGCTGTTCCTTATCAGCATCTGGTGGATCAGTGGCAAGAAGAAGCATCGGCATTTGGTTACAAGCCGATTTTGGCCTATCAAAACAAGAGTAGTTGGCTAGAGAATTTGAATCACGAGATCATTGAATATAACGGCCGTTATCGTAACTTCATCTCTGTCATCACCACTCACAGCACGTTCATTAGCCCTGATTTTCAAGCCAGTATGGCCCGGTTACAATCACCATCCCTGCTCCTCGCTGATGAGGTACATCATCTAGGTGCAGAACGTAGCCGCCAAAATTACCCTCCTCACATTCCCTACCGTCTTGCCTTATCAGCTACCCCTAACCGTTGGTTTGACGATTTAGGCACGGCCGTTTTACGCACATACTTTGGCGAAACAGTTTTTACCTTTCCCTTAGAGCAAGCCATCGGTGTCAGCTTAACGCCCTACTATTATTACCCCCATCTAGTCCCATTAACGGATGATGAAATGGCTGAATATGAGATGCTCTCGGTTAAGATTGCTCGGTTGATTAATAACGAAGATGATGAGAAGCAAGAAGCTTTAAAAATGCTGCTTATTCGTCGAGCAAATTTGCTGAATACTGCCGCTAACAAACTTCAGGTCTTATCTGAACTGATAGACAAAGAGGCACACATCGAACATACCCTTTTTTACTGTGCACCGGGCCAAATAGATGAAGTGCTTCAGCTTGTTGGCTGGGAAAAAGGGATTTTGGTTGACCGTTTTACAGCCGAAGAAAGCTCTCCAGAACGACAACGGTTATTATCCAATTTTGCTAATGGCATACTCCAGGCATTGGCAGCCATGAAATGTCTGGATGAAGGTGTAGATGTGCCTAGCACCCGCACAGCTTATTTCTTAGCCAGCAGTAGTAACCCACGAGAATTTGTGCAACGTCGTGGCCGCATTCTCCGCAAAGCACCCGGTAAAGTACATTCAATTATTCATGACCTGATTGCCGTACCACCAGTTGCTCTTGATAAAGATTCGCCTGCTTTTCATGCCGAACGGAGCATTATCCGGCGTGAATTATATCGTTTCAAAGAATTTGCCAATCCAGCCCTAAACAAACACCAGGCACTAGATGTGATTTGGGATGTCGCTGCCCACTATGGCTTGATGGATTTCTAATTGGAGGGAATCTATGTTACGAGACCGTTTGAAGACTTTGTTCGACAATTATGACCCAGCCGTGCGCCGGGTGATTTATGAAGTCGGGGACTTGGAACAGCAATACATTTCCATGAAGAATCCTCGGGGCATTATGAATGAGATTGACGAGATTATCACCCGAATTGCTAGAGAGGAAGTCGAGCGAATGGAGAACAAGGGGGATAGTAATTCATGAAGTTAGAACGCATTGAGCTAGAAAATTTTCGTCTATACTATGGCCAACAACGGCTCAACTTTGCCAGAGATAAAGAGCGGAATGTGACTGTGATTCACGGTATCAATGGGACTGGTAAAACTTCCCTCTTTTTGGCAATTAATTGGTGCCTATATGGCCGTAACGTTGAAAACATTAAAGTTGTAGACAACGTGGGTGAACTGGTCAGCAAAGAAGCCATTAGCCGTGCTAATCCAGGGGATGAAGTGCGGGCTTCTGTGACGATTGCCTTTTTGCATAATGGGCATCGCTTCACAGCCAAACGGACACTCACTGGCAGCAAACTGCTGACAGGCAACTTAGCCTTAAATGAACTCGATCAATTTACTATGATGCGGCAAAAGCCTGATGGCCGTGCTGAAACCGTTTTGAACCCCCTTGGCACCATGAACGCCATCTTGCCCGTCAATGCCCGTGAATATTTCTTTTTTGATGGGGAGAAGATAGACAACTTTGCTAAACCTGAAGCAGCCGCTCAAGTAAAAGATGCCATTTACCTGGTGCTGAAACTAGAAATTTTAGATAGAGCACAGCGTCATCTAGAAAAGAGTGCGGCTACCTATCGGCGCGATTTGAAACAAGCCAGTGGCGGTGAACTACGTGACTTGATTGAAAAAGATGAAAACCTGCGTCAAGAGCGTGACAAAGCGCATAAGCGCAAGAGTGAACTCAGTGCCCAAATAGAATCAGCCAAGAACAAAATTAGTGATATTAACCAGCGGCTTCGGGATTCGCAAAATGCCAAAGCCTTGCAACAACAGCGTGACCGCCTGGAAAAAGATTTGAAACAACGTCGTGTAGAATTGACTGACGTAGTAGAAATCATTCGTGAAAAGACAACAACTGCCTATTCAGCTTTAGCTCAGCCAGCTATAAAACAAGCATTGGTTATCTTGAACGAAAAGCGAGAACGGGGCGAAATCCCCAGTAGCATTCGCCAGCAATTCATCCAGGATTTGTTGGAGCAAATGGTTTGTATTTGTGGTCGCCCTTTTGCAGAACATGGGCCAGAACATCAGCACTTATTGCGGTTGATGGATAGTACAGTTCCTGGTTCATTAGAAGACGACGTATTAGACACAAGTGCTGCATTACATACATTTGGGGATAAAAATACTCAGCAGTTGGCTGATATTGACACCCAAATGCGTCGCCGCTCAGAATTAATCGAAATCATTCGGGATCTAGAGGCAGAGCTCGATGATGTCAGTCGTCAATTGAAAGGCTCCCCTTTAGAAGAGATTAGCCGTTTAGAAAAGCAACGCCACGATTACTCGATGGATATTGATGGGTATAATCTGGAAGCTGGGGCATTATCGCAACGGATTGAAAAGATGAGTAAGGACATTGGCGATTTGGAAAAACAAATTGCTAAGGCACAGAAAGAGGAAAAGCGCGAACGCGAACTAAGTACAAAATTGGAACTGGCACAAAAAGCGGCTGATGCTATCACGGATATGTATCAAGTGTTTGCCGATAACATGCGTGAACAGATTGAAGCGCGAACAAAAGAGACCTTCCGCAAATTAGTTTGGAAAGAAAGCCATTTTCAAGATGTACAATTGGATGCAGATTTTAATTTGGGAGTCATTGACCGTTATGGACAACCAGCACGACCAGAATTGTCTGCTGGAGAGAGGCAGGTTTTGAGTCTTTCTTTTATTGCAGCGATGGCACAGGTTAGTGGCGAGGAGGCTCCATTGGTGATGGATACGCCTTTTGGTCGTTTATCTTCTGATCATCGCAACAGTATCACGGAACAGCTACCCAAACTAGCCGATCAATTGATTTTGTTTGTTACCGATGAAGAATTGCGTGATCAGGCGCGGCAAAATCTGAATCAATATATTGGCGTAGAGTATCGCTTGAATTTCGACAAGATAACAAGCTGCACAGCTATTGAAGAGGTGTGAGATGACAGAGGCTACAATCACACGCACGGATAGGGTCTACATTGATGAATCAGCCAGTGAAATTTACCGACAATTAAAAAGTGGGGCAAACACACAGCCCGATGAAACCCCCTTTGAAACCTTCAAGGATATTTTTATGTTGGCTGTTTGTCAGGGCTTCCAAAATCGTCGTCGCGTTCGCACCCTGAAGATAGGTAGTGAGATTCGCCAGTCTGTCTTCACTGAGGATGATATGGCTATTCTCAAGGCCATTGCCATTGCTGAGACAGGTGATGTACAGGTGTTAACACATTTGGGCGATATTCTGGTCATTGCTGAGGAGTATGCCAACGCGGGTATTCAAGAGGTAAAGGGCTATTTGTTGGATGAACGGGGACGGCCGTTATGGAATCTGGTATCCCTCATCAACGGATAAGTAATTAGGATTTACAAGAGGTTAAGTATGGCTGCCTATGATTCATTGGATTTGTTACTAAGTCCAGGTCAATTACTCAGAGAGGAACTATCAAAAATTATACCGTATGATGCCAACGAACAGGCATCTACTGTTTCAAGCTTTGATAAGATTCTTAAAGCAGATGGTGAACTTTCTAAGATGGTTTATGATAGCACACTGAACTACATGGTTCGCAGACTGGTGACATCAGCTGAATACTTGAAAAGAAAGTATTTCGATACAACTGGTAGCGAACAAAAATACTGGGTTGAACTCAGACGCTATTTGCGTGATCACACCGAAATCCCCCAAACAAAGCTGGAGCGCATATTTGCTATTTTACTTAAATGTATTGAGGAGCGGAACAAAGTTATCTCCCCTGGTACACGTAATCGTGTAATAGGCCAAGCAAAGCAACGTGGAATGAAATGTTATATTTGTGGACGTGATGTTTTGTATAACCCAGAAGATGATCCCTACAGGCAAAATGCAGAAATCGAGCATATTTGGCCAAAGTCTCTTGGCGGAAGCAACAATGAAACTAATCTAAAGATATCATGTACTCGCTGTAACAAACTGAAGGACAAATATATAGATTATAGCGATTTCCATTATGAATTAATGTGTGCTGTAACTGATAAAGAAATGGAGAGTTTTGATACTGACTTTGACTGGTCTTTTAGAGTACCCGTTCTTGCCAAATCCAATTTTTCATGCTCTATCGAGAATTGTGATAATAACGCAGCTTTTTATGGGAAACTACAGTTTTCTAGGCTTGATGCATCTGATACATGGCATTTTCTAAACATAAGTGCATATTGCGAGAGGCATTTGCCCAAGAGGAGATGATATGCCAACTAAAAGATTCTTTGGCTACATGTTGCGACAACGCTTAGATGATCAAACCATACCATTTTTTGTGTTCCAAGCGCGGTCACAAGATATTCAATCATGGGCAGGCATTAGGAGGGTTCCTGATATTCAAGGAGGTACGCAAAGAGCTTTTCGTGAAACAAGGGCACGAGCAATTACACGTTTTCTTGGTGCGGAGTCCATAAATACTATCCCAAACAGTGTCCTATTAGCTTTTGAACCTGGGACAACAAGCTTTACTCCCTTAACTGATCATTTAGAAGGTTGTGTATCTGAAATCGATTTGCTTAATGGCTGTGAGGGGCAGATGGAATGGGGGGTTTTAGAATTTGAATTTAATGAGAACACTCCTGAACATCAACGTCCAGCCCTTATTGTTGATGGACAACATCGTCTCAATGGAATGTATGAATTTGAGGAAGAAAACATTCCTGTTGTAATTGTAAGTTTGGTAGATTCACCCTTAAAAGAACAAGCATTCCAATTCATTGTTGTTAATAATAAGGTTGTACGTGTACCCACTGAAAGTGCTAAATCGATAATTGCCGATCTTGATACAGAGGATGAGGATGAATTGGGTGAAAGATTGCTTAAAGCAGGAATAAAGTATAAGGATGTTTCTCCTATCTTACGTGACATCAACGATCTTGAGTCTAGTCCTTTTAAAGATTTGCTAGACTGGTCTTACAATCGAGAAGGAGTACGACTTGTAAATCTTACAGCCATCGAACAAGCCTTGAGATATTTACGAGGTTTATTTACCTTTCTTGAGGATGATGAAGATTCTTTGCTTGAGGTATTTCTTGGTATTTGGCGTGCCATAAAGGAACAATATCCATCGCTTTGGGGAGAGGACAACAAGTTTATGAGAAAAGTAAATATCAATGGTACCAATGAATTTGTGGTTGATCGACTTAAAATGGCTTGGGAATTTGGGCTGATTGATATTTTTGATCCAACACAAGTGGAGCAGCAAACACAACGCGTCCTAGATTCAATCCCTTCTCAATTTTGGGAAGTAGATTGGGGTATTCCCATTCAAGACAATGCAAATGTAAGAACCATGATAAAAAACGATCTAACACAAATGGCAGAAAATCGGAAACTTAGGAGACGCTGGCAAGATGATTTGCAGGTGATTAGTAGTGATTAATATGCTTCCCATTCCAATATAAAATGACGTGACTTTAACTCACCTTTAGCTATTCTTGATACACTTTCAGCAGATCCGTATCTGATTTCAACGCTCTCGATTCAGTCCAAAATTGCCATGAAAGTAAACAAGCTATTTTACCCCCTTATCAAGGGGCTGTGATGATATTTATTGCTCGTAGCTCACGCACGACTTCTATTATTCGTTCTGTCGCTGTTTCAATCTGATCGTCTGTAGTAAAACGGCCAACACTGATACGAATAGCATTGTGAGCACGTTCCGAACCAAAGCCTAATGCTTCAATGACATGAGATGGCTCTACTTTAGCAGAGGTACAGGCAGAGCCAGTAGCAATAGCAATGTTTTTTAACTGCGGAATAAGGGCACGGGCTTTAAGACCGGGAATGCTGACATTCAAATTATGGGGTAACCTTTCGGTAGGATGCCCATTCAGTTGCACATTACCTAATGCCATTTGCAGGCGACCATGTATCTGCTCCGTCCAGCTATGGAAACGTGCCGATTCCACTGTCATTTCTCTTCGTGCCAGACGCGCCGCTTCACCAAAACCAACAATACCCGGCACGTTCAATGTACCAGAACGCAAACCCCGTTCATGCCCACCACCATAAATCACAGGTGACAACTGTACTCGTGGGCTGCTACGACGGCGATATAAAGCCCCAATTCCCTTGGGACCATACAGCTTATGAGCGGATATGGACATGATGTGAATATTCATCGCCTGAACATCCAAAGGAATGTGTCCAAAAGCTTGTGTGGCATCCGTATGAAACAAAGTCTTGTTCTCAGCCGCGATTGTCCCTATTTCGGCTAAGGGTGCAATTGTGCCAATTTCATTATTGGCAGCCATGAGTGAAATCAAAATGGTGTGTGGTGTAATCGCCTGGCGCACATCATCGGGATTGACACGACCAAATTCATCAACGGGCAAATAAGTAACTTGCTTACCCATTTCTTCTAATCGCTGGCAACAATCCAAAATCCCTTTGTGTTCCGTTACACAGGTAATAATGTGGTTCCCTTTGTGAGCATACTTCTCAGCCACCCCTAAAAGAGCGATATTGTCTGATTCTGTCGCGCCGCTGGTGAAAATAATTTCATCGGGGCGGGCGTTCATTGTTTTAGCAATCTCGGCTCTGGCATTGTCTACGGCTCGTTTGGCCTCTAAGCCAAAATCATGGTCATTACTGGCGGCATTGCCAAAGACCTCTGTGAAGTAAGGCAGCATCTTTTCCAAAACCCGGGGATCAACAGGGGTTGTGGCGTTATAATCCAGATAAATACGCTCACTCATCAGCGACAGCCTCAGATTTTCTCATCGCCGGTGGCAAAATAAGCCACAAATCATCCAAAGATTTCAGCTTCTTATGAAGCAGCAGAACACCCCGATTCATATGCGCCTTAAATTGAGTTGCCCACTCTTCTTCTGGCTGACCATCCTGATGACAACGTTCTTTCATCAACGCCACAAACAAGGGGTCGTAATAACCTGTTAAGACATGTCGCTTGATATTAATATACCCGGTTCCTTCATAATCAGCAGGATCGGGCAGAGCAGGATTCTCTAACGATATACAGAAACCAATACGTGCCAAAATATTAGGTGTCAATCCGGTACGCCTCTTTAGCTGACTCAGTTTGCGCGATGCTTCTTCCGAAAAATGCATTTCACTCAGTTGCATTCACCACAATCTCCTCTAGGGCAATCAACGGGACCTGCTGACCAACAGTTTGTTGCCTAGCTTCAGTTGTATATCCATCGGTTTGCTCACTTAATAGATAGGCTCTTGATACGACTGGCTGTAGGAAAGAGAAAGCTTCCTCGTCTATTTCTGTGTTTGTGGCTAAAACGATTACCTGTTGGGCGACTTGGGGCATAAATTCAGCCAACATCGTGCGCCGATGTTCATCATCCAGACGACTAAGGGGTGTATCAATAATGACAAGTAAAGGCCTGGCCGAGACTTCACGCAAAGCCCACAAGGTAGCAATCGCAAAAATTTGATCTTCTCCGGCTGATAGTTGGGTACGAGGAAACGGCTTACCTGCCTGATACAGGGTAATATGGAATGAATCAGGATCAATTGACACCCGGTCAATAAAGTTACGCTTCCGGCTGAGTTGATTGAAGCGTTTAACCAGTTGGGTGGCTAGTTGGTTCAATTTACGTCTGGTCAGTTGCTGCTGATACTCATCCAATAGCTTCTTTGTTTGAGCAGCTAGCTTGATGCGTTCTTCATCAGTGTTGATAGAAATAATTTGATCCGTTACACGCCGCTTGCTGCCAGCTATTCGTTCTAAATGATAGCTCAGGCGTTTGTCCTCAGACCCTAGGCGTTCCTGTTCTCCCTCTAAACGGCCAAACTCCCGTTCCAACTGCAACCGATTTTGGCGTAGAGGCTGTAATATTTGTGAGATAGGAACTCGTGCTAGCCCCTGGTCAATTGTGGCTAGTTGCTGTTGTAAAGTTTCTCTTTCGCGTAAAGCTGCTGCCAATTGTTGCGGAGCCGTACTCAGGGCTTCATCAATCCAATTCAACAAAACGCCCCGCTTTTCTGATGAAACACGATGGACAACCTCCGTTTCCGGCATGGGGGCTTGCTCATAAGGTTGTAGCAATTGACTGATGTTTTTGATATGCTTTTCTTGACCTTTTTCATCAGGGGGATCGGTGACACCAGCCCAATAATCCTCTGTGGCCACTTCCTGGATAATCCGCTGCTTGATGTCACTCAGAACAGCTTGTGCAGCTTGCCATTGATCATATTCGGCTTCTTGAATTAAGCGGTTACGAACGGCCATAAGCAACTTGGGCGCAACGAAAAAAGGCAAGACATTTCGGCTCAGTTCTTGTATCTCTTGTTCTACTTGGACAATAGCTTCAACAAGTTGTTGGTGCTCTTCCTCAAATGCAGTCTGTCTTTCAGCATAGCTACCACCCTCACGGGCAATACTTGCTTCAAGCAAATCAATCTCTTGTCGCTTCGTATGCAAATGTTTACGACAATCAGCTAATTGCTCCCGAATTTCATCCCGCTCTTGTTCGTAGTTGGCTTCGTCTTGGTGCAATTGTTCCAACTCATCCTGAAACTGCTTCAACTCGCGGATACCTGTTTGGCGTGTCAGATAAATATCTAAGTCCCGGTCAAGCTGTTCAACAAGATGTAATCCCAACAGATTCTTTACGGTCTCAGATAATAAAGCATCGCTAGATTCACCTGCTTCCGACAAGGTGGCAATTTTTTCGCCGTCAAAGAAAAATAGTTCAGCTACGCCTGGCGGCACCAGTTCGCGCAAAAGATACTCTTTTCCTTCCTCATCTTCGGTGAGAGGCACATCATCAATCCAGATATGAACCGTGCTTGATAGGCGTTGGCCGTTGCTTTCCCAAGAACGATTAACACGATACTGTTGCCGACGACCTAATGTGACATGATCGAATTCAAGTTGAACAGAAGCGTTGTTTACTGTTTCGCCAGTAGCTGAACGATGTAAGCGCCGCTTTAGATAAACTTCATACTCACGTTGTTTGCTACGACTGCCTAAAGAAAGACGGCCGTGTAAACACAAACGAATGGCTTCAACAAGAGTGCTTTTACCCACACCATTCTTGCCCCGAAACAAAATAATGGGCCGATGGTAACGCTCACCTTCCTGGGGCATGAGGTCGAAGGTGTTGTCACCGCCATAAATGCCAAAATTGTGGAGTTTAACTGAACGGATAATCATGCTATTTCTGTAGCATCGCGCCGCTTTTCCATCTCGGCCTCGACTTCATCCCAATTACGCCAATCTTCATGGAAAACTTTTTCGATTTGGTCGTGAATTTTAGAACGCCGAAACATACCCTGATGCTGCCACTCGGCGTCCAATAGCTTCTGGACTAAACGGGTAGGGACATCATTTATGGCTGTTAGCTCCGTCAAAAGCTCTGCTTCTAACTGGCCTGGCATGGCGCTATCATTATGTTCCCACTCAACATGCTGTCCTGTCACATCAGCATAGATCTGTGGTAAGGAATCTTGCCAATCTTGCCGCTCTAATAGCCAAATACGGCGTATTTCGCGTATTTCGTCTAACCCTATTAGCTGAAAATCCGGTTGCTTCTGCTGCATCTCTTGTTGCGTTTCTAGTAACCTATGGAGCATGGTCTTGGAAAACTCCAGGGTGAAGGTGCGCCAACGTAGTTTGCCAGAGTCGGTGATTTTAATACGGCCGTCTCGCCCCTTAAACTCTCTCTGTTCAGGCTTAACAGCCGGGTCTTGGGTTGAGGCAAGCCAGTCACGGTATTCTAATAGTGGAATCATCCAATCTTCACCAGAATCAATCATAGCTTCCATCGACTTATCTTTGTTCACAACGGTACAGACCCAGCAGCCAAACCTGGAATTTCCGCACGAACTCGTCTTATCATCTACAACCAATGGACACTCCCCATCCTGCGCTGATTGATAAAGCGAGGCCAACTGCAAATTGTCACCACCCCAAGGTGAGTCCACTTGCATCAAATAAGTCCACACATCATCTGTTGCAAATTGCTCAATAGGCATATACACCCAAGCACCAGGCAATTGTCCATGTCGCGCCAATGTCATCCCCGTTATGCGGTGCATGTTTAGCACCTGATCGCGGGTAGCACTTTCGCCGCGCCGACTACCCAAGACGAGGATAACCTCACCATATTCAGCTACCCTGTCTAAGATAAAACGATTGGATGGGTTTATCTTTAATCTTTCGGTGCACCAGCGAAAAGCACTGTTTGGTGCAGGATATCCACGCCCAATGAGATTCACCCAAAATGTGTCGTCCAATACAGGTAATAACCTCCGCGCGGTAAGATTCATGCCTTGAGCTTTGGCCGCTTCATTTATTAGACGAATATTTTCCGTGATGCGGTCTACAATGATTGGTGTTTCGACTTTTGTGTCTGTAGAGATAACGTAAATTGGCTTTGTTTGCTTTTCAGAAGGAATCTCGCGTAATGCGTTCCAGCAAAGCTGTAATGTTGTGGTGCTGTCTTTCCCCCCGGAGTACCCAATCACCCAAGGATAATCATAATTCAAGTAGACTTGACGGATTTCTTCATGAACTTCATTAAGTCTTTGTAACACATTTGCCATTGTAAACCCCCTTTAAGAAAGGAAAAGCTCAAATCTATCGGGTAGGAGTATACTTGGTTTTTAAGGTAGCTCAAGAATGTTCTGGATTATAGTCCCTACCTTATCCTGTTGTTGTGGTGTTAATTGAGATAGTTTATTCAGAGTATTTCGAAGAGCAGTTGAGAGACCAAAAAACACAGGCTGTGCTTCATTCGGATCAATCTGAAGCAAATCCGGAACAGAAACATCTAATGCCATCGCAATATCCCCTAATTGTTTAAGGTTTAGCTGCTGCCGTTTGCCCCTTTCTATTTGACAAATGGCTGGTTGTGTAAGCCCAACTTTTTCCGCCAGATTTTCTTGGGTAAATCCCTTTCTTTCCCGAAAAAAAAGAATCCGCTGACCAACCTCAAACATTGTGTCTGTCATCAAACCAAGTTTCCCGCTTTATAACTAGCTCTTATTTCTACTGATGAGTATAAGGATTAATTATTAACAATACAAGTACAAAACCATAAACTTGCCAGCCTTGCCTGAACGATTACTAGGTGTTGCTTAAACCGCTGTTCGCTAAACCTCCTCAGAGAACAGATAAGCTCGTCTCCCCTCTCCTACGAGACTTCTCTGAAAACTATCCTACTCCCCTCTTATAAGCGATTTGGCGCAGCGAGAGAAGCACTTTACTCTTACTATCGCTTCTTGATTATCGGCCAATTTCATGCTCTTGGCTTTTGTGTATTGACAACGCCGCTACCACCATGGTTAAAATGGACACAAGGCCCCAGTTTGGCCCCTGTTATGACCCATAATAACCAACACTACCCCATCAATGAGTTACGGATAAGGTTCCAAACCCCTGCTGACCTCAAACATGATTTGCAGGCGCTCGCCAAGGAACGGAACATCACTCTTTCTGCTTTGTTGCGACTCATCACAACGGAATATGTAAAGCGCAATAAAACACCATGATTATTTCTATTGCCAATCAAAAAGGGGGTGTTGCCAAAAGCACTACAGCTATCAACCTGTCTGCTGGCCTAGCGCTGGCTGGTTACAAAGTTCTACTCTTAGATGCTGACCCCCAGGCAAATACCACGCGCGTATTTATTCACCCTGAAATCGAGATTGCCCTTGAAAAGTCGCTTCATAACGTCCTCATTCAGTTTTCCCCGATAGCCTCTATCATTCAGCAAACGCGATTTGATAACCTGTACCTTGTCCCCTCTCATATTCGGCTTTCCAGTGCGGATTTAGAGTTGGCAAATGTGATTGACAACCGCAGTGAACGGCTGAAACGAGCACTTAAACGCACCAAAGACGAATATGACTACATCATCATAGATAATCCCCCATCACTTGGTCTCTTAACCATCAACTCGTTTGTCGCCAGTGACAAGCTGATTATTCCCGTCTCTACTGGTTTTTTTGCCCTTACTGGTTTAGTTCAATTGCAGGAAACGATTGATATGGTAAGACAGACTCAGCTTAATCCTCAACTAGACATACTAGGGGTTCTTTGTACGTTTGGTGATCATACCAATGTCGCCAAAGATGTTGAGAAGCAACTACGCGACTATTTCGGGAATTCAGTATTTGAAACGGTCATTCCCCGAAACGTCAGCTTAGAAGAAGCCCATTCAAATCATACTCATGTCTTTGACCACGCACCCCTGATTGACCGACAAAACTTATAAAAGAGAACCTTGACAACATCATAACTGCTCGATACAGCAAATGGCCAGAACAGGCAGATGGGCTTGTTTCCTGGAAGCGATGGCAGGAAAGGGGTCTGGTGA
>WYBM01000013.1 GCA_011525915.1 Ardenticatenaceae bacterium
ATTATCAGAACCGCTTGATTCGTAAGGTACTGTCGCACACTGTTTGCGTCTTTATTAACCTGCAACTTGGTCGTCCGCCTCTTCATTTAGATGACCTGGTAACGGCCTAAAAGTTGCACATTGGGTTCTTGTTCAGATAATATGGCATAAATCCCATCTGTTATACTTATGTTTTTGTGCATCAAATTCATACTAATCGCCTTGTAGTCGGCCATATCTTGCGCCAGCTTCAGTGCATGCACGGCAAACCCATGCCTGAACTTATGCGGCGAGTGATAGGGCAAACCAACCTTATTCAACCATCTCTTCAAATCTTTTCTGGCGCGAACATCCCGATGATTCCCTACATTCTGAAACTGAGGTTCAATATCGCCATCAATAGTAGATAACTGAGCAAACCAGTAACCGCCATCTGGCAATCGCCGCCGTACCAGGACATCCCATTCTTTGACTACGAGGAGTAGTTCAGGAATGTTTAGCATGTAGGTGGTGCTGTGCTTGCCAAATTTCGTGTGGACACCCAACTTCGGCCATTGACGAACCTGACGTGCTTGGATATCCACCGCAGAAATCGGCAGCGTGACAAACGCACCAACGCGAATACCGGAGAGGAACCAGAACACGGTGGCAGCCCGGATGCGCTTTTCCCATTACAATCTGGACATTGACACAAGATGTAGGTCAATCCTTCCTTCGTGTACTGTTTCGGATTGATGATGCAGATCGCTTTTTTACAGGAGTGCAAAGAACTCTGAATGGGATGAACGTATCCAGATTGTGAGACTTCCAATTTCAGAGGTAAGAAGAAGACTGCTGAGT
Source organism: Ardenticatenaceae bacterium (assembly GCA_011525915.1). GTDB lineage: Bacteria > Chloroflexota > Anaerolineae > Promineifilales > Promineifilaceae > CAADGU01. Next base: position 820 of record WYBM01000013.1, read on the forward strand.
GGCGAGTTCGAGGATTCTAAAACAATTATCGGCCTGAATGCGATGCTTATGCATTTTGAATAGCGGACGATACCCATTGAGGGCTTGGTTTCCTCCTTTGATGAACAACCGACAAATTACCTACTTCATCGTTTTAGCCTATATTTGCAAATTAGTTTAGCGACTTTCCTTCTTTCCTTCTAGCAAAGTTGTAGATTTTATGCTATTTTTTTGCAGTGCGAGCCCATTGGTCCTTTAGTGGCCGTGTTGCCGGGACAGCACCTTTCTATAACAGTTTAATCTCTGAATTGGGGCGCCCCACGGCCGTTGCTGTTCCCATCCTCTATTGTCTCGGGCGGCCCCTTAAAGATTTGTTGATCCAGGCCAGGCATGAACAAGCGCGATCTCACCGAGCAAGAAATCCGCACGCAATACATTACGCCGGCTATTCAGGCCGCTGGCTGGCATGGGCGGCAAATGCGCGAGGAATACTATTTCACCGACGGCCGTTACCACATCCAGCAAAACGGCAGAGCCAGGCGCGGAGAACGTGCTTTTGCCGACTACCTGTTGGTGTACAAAAATATTCCCCTGGCCGTGGTCGAAGCCAAAGATAACAAACATGAGGTGGGCAGCGGCATGCAGCAGGCCTTGCGTTATGCCCAGGTGTTGGACGTGCCTTTTGCCTACAGTTCCAATGGGGATGGTTTCCTGGAGCATGACCGCCTGGGTGGGGCCGGTGTTGTTGAGCGGGAATTGCCCCTGGCACAATTTCCCTCGCCAGAGGCGTTGTGGCAGCGGTACGCGCAAGAAAACCAGCTAACGCCGGCGCGCGCGGCCATCGTCACCGAAGATTATTTCTTTGAGCGAGGGGGCAAGGCGCCCCGCTACTACCAGCGGGTGGCCATCCAACGAACGATCAACGCCGTGGCCAGGGGGCAAAACCGGGCGTTACTGGTGATGGCCACCGGCACCGGCAAAACTTATACCGTCTTCCAGATCATCTGGCGGCTGTGGCGGGCCGGGCAGGTAAAGCGGGTCTTATTTCTGGCTGACCGCAATATTCTGGTTGACCAGACGATTACCAACGACTTTAAGCATTTTGGCGACAAGATGACCAAAATCCAGAAGCGCCAGATTGATAAAGCGTATGAAGTGTACTTTGCCCTCTACCAGGGGGTCTCTGGTTCTGAGGAGTGGCACAATGTTTACCAGCAGTTCTCCGCCGACTTTTTTGACCTGATTGTGGTCGATGAATGCCACCGGGGCAGCGCGGCTGAAGATTCCGCCTGGCGAGAGGTATTGGAGTATTTCTCTTCAGCCATTCAAATTGGTCTTACGGCCACACCCAAAGAAACGGAATACATTTCCAACATTGATTATTTCGGCGAGCCAGTTTATACCTACTCGCTGAAGCAGGGGATTGAAGATGGTTTCCTGGCCCCCTACAAAGTCATTCGCATCAATGTAGACAAAGATGTGGACGGCTGGCTGCCATTCCCCGGCCAGACGGATAAGTATGGTCATGTCATTGAAGACCGGGAGTATGGTATTCACGATTGGGACCGCAGCGTGGTATTGGAGCAGCGTAATGCACTGGTGGCGCAGCGGGTGGCGGAGTATTTGCTGCTGACCGACCCCTACGCTAAAACGATTGTGTTTTGTGTGGACATTGCGCATGCAGAGCGGATGCGGCAAGAATTGGTAAATGCCATGGGTGGCGAAGCGGCCACAAATTACCGTTACGTCATGCGTATCACCGGCGACAGCAATGAAGGGCGTCTGGAACTGGATAACTTCATTGACCCCGCCGAACGCTACCCGGTTATTGCTACCACCTCCAAAATGTTGACAACGGGGGTAGACGTGCAGACCTGCCAGTTGATTGTGCTGGACACGGTCATCAACTCAATGACCGAGTTTAAGCAGATCATAGGCCGGGGCACACGCCTGCGGCCGGATTTGGGCAAGACCCACTTCACCATCATGGATTTCCGCAACGCCACCCGGCTGTTTTATGATCCGGAATTTGATGGCGAACCGGTGCAGGTGTATGAGCCAGAGCCTGACGAGCCGCCGGTGCCACCCACCGAGCCTTATGACGCTTCAGATGATGGCGGTGAAGGCCGTGAACAGGCGAAATATTTTGTGGATGATGTGCCCGTGGTGATTTTGGCGGAACGGGTGCAGTTTGTGGATAAAGATGGCAAACTGGTGACCAAATCTTTTGTAGATTTCAGCCGTGAGAATGTACGCCAGGTGTATGGTTCCCTGGAGGCGTTTTTGAACAAATGGGGAGCGACATCACAGAAAACGGCCGTGCTCACCGAACTGATCACCCACGGCGTTATGCTGGATGAACTGGAAGTGCAGATTGGAACAGGGTATGATCCCTTTGACCTGATTTGCCATGTGGCCTTTGATTTGCCCATGCTGACGCGTAAAGAGCGGGCCACCAAAACAAAACAGGCGTTGGTGGCGCAGTACAGCGGCACAGCGCGGCAGGTGCTGTTGGCCCTGCTGGATAAATATGCCGATGAAGGCATAGAAGCGCTGGATCAGGCCACCGACCGTAGCCAGGCGCCAAAACTGCTGATGGTGCAGCCCTTTTCACGGCTGGGATCACCACAAGAGATCGCCACCGCCTTTGGTGGGCCGCAAAAGCTGTTCCAGGCGATGCGCAACCTCAGCCGCCAACTGTACCAGGTTCGATGATTCCGCAGACTATTGCCGGAGATAGGCCAGCACTGAAAACTGACCACTGATGACCGAAAACTGATACCAGGTGTTTCATAAGATGACAATTTCAACGACGATTAAATCGATTCAAGACATTATGCGGCAAGATGCAGGGGTGGATGGGGATGCACAGCGTATTTCGCAGTTGGTGTGGCTTATTTTTTTGAAGTTGTTTGACGCGGCCGAGGATTTGTATGAATGGGAGGAGGCTTACGTCTCGCCCATTCCAGAGCCGCTGCGCTGGCGCAGTTGGGCGGCCGATGACGAAGGCATGACGGGCGATGAACTGATGGCCTTTGTCAATGACAGCCTGTTTCCCACGCTGAAGGAGCTGGCCACCAGGCCAGACATTGACCCGCGTGGGCTGATCGTGGGTGAGGTGTTTGCCGATACCTACAATTACATGAAGTCCGGCACGCTGCTGCGGCAGGTGATCAACAAGCTGGATGAGATCAACTTTGGCAACCAGCAGGAGCGCCACCTGTTTAATGATTTGTATGAGAAGATTTTGCGTGACCTGCAAAGTGCCGGCAACGCCGGCGAATATTACACGCCGCGGGCGGTGACACAGTTTATGGTGGACATGGTCAACCCGCAGGTGGGGGAGGTGGTGCTGGACCCGGCCTGCGGCACGGCCGGCTTCCTGGTGTGCGCCCTGGAGCATCTGAAGCAGCAGGCGAAGGATGCGGCCGAGCTGACCACCATCGAAAACAATATGCGCGGCGTGGAAAAGAAACCGCTGCCCCATGTGCTGGCCATGACCAACCTGTTTTTACATGGGGTGAGCGTGCCCCAGATCGCCCGCGATAATGCGCTGACGCGCCAGCCCTACCGCGGCATCACCGACCGCGACCGGGTGGATGTGATCATCACCAACCCCCCCTTTGGCGGCATGGAAGAGCCGGGGGTGGAGACGGGTTTCCCCACCGGCTTCCAGACCAAAGAAACGGCCGATCTCTTCCTGGTGCTGATCATGCAGCTGTTAAAGGTGGGCGGGCGCGGCGCCATTGTCCTGCCCGATGGCTCCCTTTTTGGCGAAGGGGTGAAGACGCGCATCAAAGAGCGGCTGCTGACCGCGTGCAATTTGCACACCATTGTGCGCCTGCCCAACGGTGTGTTTGCCCCTTACACGGGCATCAACACCAACCTGCTCTTTTTTACAAAGGGGGAGCCGACGACCGACGTGTGGTATTACGAACACCCACTGCCGCAGGGGTATAAGAATTATTCCAAGACGCGCCCCATTCGCATTGAGGAATTTGCGCCGGAGAAGGCGTGGTGGGGGCAGCGCGAGGAGACGGAGTTTGCCTGGCGGGTGGGGATTGAGGAGATTGTGAGCCGGAATTATAACCTGGACATCAAGAACCCGCACCGGCCAGAGGAAGCTAACGGCGACCCGCGTGAACTGCTAAAAGCATACCAACTGAAGCAGATGCAGATTGCCGACCTGCGCCAAACGCTGCAGCAGGAATTAGCGGCCGCGCTGGAGGTTGCCAATGGTGAATGAGCTGCTGTTGGCGCAGTTTGGGCAGCTGGTGAGCCGGGCCGAAGACGTGCCCCGGCTGAACGCGGCCATCTTGCAACTGGCGGTGCAGGGCCGGCTGGTGCCGCAAGACCCGGCCGATGAACCGGCCCGCGCCCTGCTGGCGCGCATCACCGCGGAGAAGAAGCGGCTGGGGATTAAAAGCCCAAAGCTGTGGGAGATCGGGGAGGAGGAACGGCCGTATGCTTTGCCTGAAGGTTGGGAGTGGGCGAAATTAGGGAATATTGTCAGTTTTGAGTATGGAAAAAGCCTTCCAGCAAAAAGAAGAGATGATAAAGGTGATATACTTGTTTACGGTTCAAATGGTGTTGTTGGTTATCATTCGGAAGAATTAATTAATC
>WYBM01000014.1 GCA_011525915.1 Ardenticatenaceae bacterium
ATTTTGGCCGACAAGTGACATTAATGGCTCTCAAGTTACGAGAGATGGTCATTATTCCGTCTCTGGCTTTTGAGCTTGCCTAATGTTCTTGTTATGTGTACAAGAATTTGATTGTTAAGGTACTAATGTACAGGAAGCATAGCGGCAACACAGTGTTAGTGTATAGACACTTTAGTGTTGGTTGGGGGTGTTGTTTTAAGTGATTGCGGCGGCAGCATGGTGAGGAACAGTGACGCTGGCACCTATACCAAACCTAACTCACGGGCACGGGCTACCGCTTCAGTGCGCCTTTGAACTTGCAGTTTACTGAAAATTCTGCGGTTGTGTCCTTTCACCGTATCCAGGGCCAGGAAGAGCCGCTGGCTAATCTCACGGTTTGAGAGTCCCTGAGCAATAAGTTGCAGGACTTCTAATTCGCGTTGGCTCAATGGCTCACCCAAGGGCTGAACCGGCGGCATACCAGATTTGGCTGTGCCCTTCTGTGTTTCAGCTTCAAAGACAGCCAGCAACTTACCTACATAATCCGGCATTATCCCCTGAGCGGCTGCTTCAGACAACAGCTCAGCCATTGGCAGCCCTTCGTCAACAAAGAGGCGGATAAAGCCGCCCGGCTCGGCCAGCGCCAATGCATCACCCACCAACTTCACGGCCGTGGCCTTTTCGCCCTGCACCTGGTGAGCCACTGCCTGCAGCACCATCGTCCTCAGCCGTTCATCTGCCCAACCCTTTGCCTCCACCTGCTGGCGCCATGGTCCCAACACCGCCAGCGCTGCGGCCGTGTCTCCTCGGGCCAGGTACACCCGCGCCTGGCTGATAGGAAGTGCATGCATCTGAGCCAACTGAGCAGCTGCCACCAACTGGCCCTGGCGAAGCAGCATCAGCACCTGAGCAGCAGCAACCTGAGGTATCTGAAGCACGAAGTTATGCCGGCGCACAGATTGATCGGCCTGTGCTAAAAGAACCGCCGTGCCGGCCACATCTCCCTGGGCAAGTTTCAGGCGGGCCAGAAACACCTCACAGGCAACAAATCTATCCGTGTTTTCCAGGTGCCGTGCCAGTTGGATGCTCCGCTGCCCGTGCTGTTGAGCGGCATCCATGTCGTTCCATTCGTAGTATAATCGGGCCAGGCCAAGATACGCTTCGCAGGCAACCGACAGCGGCGGATCACCCATCAGTTCCAGGACGTGCTGGTACGTCTGGGCCGCCAGGTAAAGCTGGTTGTCTGCTTCCTCTAAGCTGCCCAGGCCCAGTGTGGTCATAATGGTGATGATAAAATGCCCAATTGCCTGACTGATAGCCAGGGCTTCACTGTAGGCCTGGCCGGCCGCCACACGGTCCCCCTGGAGCTGGTAAGCATACCCCAGCGTCCAGGTTGTGGCTGTACGGACGGGCAGGTTATCTGGGTGTAGATACGCCAGGGCACGACGCGACTGGACTATGATGGTTTCTATCTGGTGCTGAGTAACAGCCAACGTGGCCCGTATGGCGGCAATATGCCCTACCAGGTCTCGAGTTTTGTCGTCCGGCGCGGCGCTTTGCAGGGCTGCCTCGGCAGCTTGTAATTTGTGTTCGACGTCGGTCAGTTGGCTGACAAACAGTAACGCTGAGGCATACATCACCCACAAAGAAGGCCTGGCATCCAGTAACGACGTTGGCAGTGACGCCAGCCAGTTTAGTACAGGGACCACTGCGCCACGAAAGTGTAAGGGCATGCCCCTTCCTTCAACCAGGCGCACGGCCCGCTCAACATCATTGGCGGCAGCAGCATGGTGAAACGCTTCAATCTCCAGGCCATTGTCTTCATACCACTGGCTGGCACGTCTGTGTAATTCAGCTACGCCCCTCTTTTCACCTCCTGCGGACGAGGTGACACGCTGCCGCAGCAAATCAGCAAAGAGATGGTGATAACGGTACCAACGCCGCTCGGCATCCAGGGGAACAATAAAGAGGTTGGCACGTTCGAGATATTCCAGGGTAGCTTGCCCGGCATCAGAGGAGGCAGCGTGTTGGCCGGCACCCTTGTGCAAAACGGCATCACAAAGGGGGCCGCACATGCGGTCAAGGATAGATGTACGCAGCAAGAACGTTTGAACGCTTTCAGGTTGCTGTTGCAGGACTTCTTCAACCAGATAGTCCAGTACAAAACGATGACTGCCCGTAAAAGATTTGATGAAGTCGGTGGTGTCTTCATGCCCCTGCATTAAAAGCTGCCCTTGCGAGGCAAGGCCTTGCGAGGCAAGGCCTCGCAAGGCAAGGGCAGCCAATTGCAGGCCGGCGATCCAACCTTCGGTGCGTGTTTCCAGGGCGGCGATCTCTTCCGCCGAGAGGTTGAGACCCATCGCCTGGTTGAGAAATGTGGCGGCTTCGGTGGGGGTAAAACGTAAGTCAGTGGCCCGTAGTTCGGTTAATTGGCTCCGGGCTCGTAGCCGGGCCAGGGGAAGAGGTGGATCCTCACGAGTGGCCATAACCATGTGCATTTGTGGTGGCAGGTGCTCGACCAGAAAGGCAAGCGCATTGTCAACAGGTTTGGCATCAATAAGGTGATAGTCGTCAAGGACGACGACAAAATGGTCCGGGATGGTGGTGATTTCATTGAGCAGGGGTGTCAGAACCGATTCGGTTGGCGGCGGCTGGGGGGATTGGAGCACAGTCAACACCCCTTCTCCAATGGTGCCGACAGAGGGCTGTTGGGCCGCAACCATCTGCAAAGCAGAGATGAGATAAACCAGAAAACGGGTAGGGTCGTTATCCCTTTCGTCCAACGACAGCCAGGCCGCCGGTTGCGAGCAACCGGCCAGCCATTCGCTAACCAGTGTCGTTTTACCAAAACCGGCGGGGGCAGAGATGAGGGTCAGTTTACGGTACAGACCCTCGTTTAGCCGCTCGATCAGGCGGGGGCGCGAGACAACTTTAGGCCGAGGCGAGGGGATATGAAGCTTAGTGGCTAAAATTGGTGTGGACATGGATCAATTGTAAAACACACACATCATAGAGCAAGACACTGCATACTTAAAAATTCGTGTAGAATTGAGAGCAAAGAGAAGCATCATAACATAACAGTATCTCCTCCTACGCTTGAAGACCACTTTAATTTTTGGATTATTATTGAATGACACCTACTGAACTGGCCCAACATATTATTGATCATCATGGTGATACTGATTTTAACACCTGGTTGGCCGGGTTACGGCCGCAACTGAACCTCGAGGTGGTCCGCGAAATCACCAACCAGGCCATTGAATACTATCTGCACAATGCAAACAAAGCCCTGGACCTGGCAACCATCGGCCAACAGGCAGCCTAAACGCTGGCATTGCCCGAAGCAGAAGCGCTGGCGACCTGGAGATGAACCAGGGAATTATCCATAAACTAATAGGCCATTTGCGGTCGCTTCAAAGCTGCCCACCCACGCCAGAAAAATTGTAAAACGATCAGGTTCCCGGGGAGCTCTCTTCACCCTTGATCTGGAGCGCGTGGAGTTAGCACTGCAAGCCAGCCGGCCAGAGACAGCTCAGCGGCTTGCCCGTCAACTGCTTTGCGGACCAGCGGCTAATAGTAGCTGATTGATATGAGATGAGATTTCCATTGAGGCCGCTCATCGTTGTCAGTACCTGTGAAACAGGGCACGGGTTATCAAAAGGAGGCGATGTTATAGGTTTGGGATGTGCTCTATTGGCAGCTGGGGCATCGGGCCTTATTCTAAGTCAATGGTCCCTGGAAGATGCCAGCACAGCCCATTTAATGATCCACTTCTACCGTAATCTGTTGGCCCATTCAGCAGAAGGTGCGGCCGTTTGTTTACAGTCGGCACAGTGTGAGAGCATCAAACAAAACGCCCATCCATTCTATTGGGCTGGGCCAAAGTACCTGGGCGTCAATTCATGAGGTAGTGAAGTCATAAGTTGGTTGGGCTTCACAAGCTCAACCAACTTATGATGGCGCCCCCACCCCCTCCAAAAAGGTTTAATCTTTGCAGAGTTGAGAACCCTGTTCAGCGAAACAGACCCAAAAAGAGGTCTGGTAGGGAGTATCATGCCCAAAAATAGTTACTTGGCCTGTGCTATAAATTTGAGCAGAATTGCTGGGCAGAAAATCACGTATCGTGATATAACAGCTGCCACGAGCTCGGATGGGTTGGTCACACGTATTTGCAATGATTTCTGCACTCCCGCCACCATTGTCCACTTCTAGCGAATCCCCGACAAAATTGCTCCTGTTAATGGCCGTAATCGTAACAGAACAATATTGCCCTTGCTGGCAGTTATGGGCAGCAATATCATACTCGTTATGTGATGGCCGCCATGTTAACCCATATAAGCGGATAAAAGCCAGACCTTGTGCTTGGTCAGCCGTGAAGGCTTTAGCCTGCTGGCTTCCTAAAACGACGGCCAGCATCGCAACTATCATTAAGCACAGAGCGTATTTTGTGAAACCTTTCATAACTATTTTCCTTCCTTTTCATTTCTGATGTTCGATAAATGGAGTTTGTTAATTTCATTAAGAACATACCTGTCTAACCTATACCATGAAGACCTGCTTTATCTTTATCCATCACCTCCGATTATTCAGGCAAGCTTGCCGTACACTGACGGCAAGCAAGCCGGTTTTGTTATTTGGAGAACACCAATTCATTGACCACGACTAGTTTAGGGTGAGCAAGATAGGGAATCTATCAGGAATCACTTAAATTTTTTAAGCGTTACGGTAAGTACACTGTTTCAGAAGTTTTAAGGCCTTGTGCCTGCCCCACTCAGGGCGACCATAAGGGTCCCCCCTACCAAAGGGTAATTTTTGTGAAACAGTATCGTAAGAATAAGCAAGGAGGAGTACTTTTCATGGAAACCTTTGGCCGGTTATTACGTGTTTATCGCTCCGGCTGTGTTGACACGGAGCGGGGTAAACGTTCGCTCACGCAAGAACGGTTTGGGGAGTTAATTGGCCAGCAGTTGGGGGGGTCAGGCTACTCCGGAGCCGCCATCAGCGACTGGGAACGTGATAAGAGCCAGATTCATAAGGATGACCGGCGTGTTTTGCTTAGTGTGATTAACGTGCTGCATGCGTGTGGTGGTATCCCCAACCTGGCCGAAGCAAACAAGCTGTTGGCCGCCGGCCATTATGGTGCTTTGAGTACCGCCGAGCAACACCAGGTGAATGCGGCCTGGTTAGAAGAACGGCCATCCGCAACGGCCGATCATACGTATACCCTGGCCGACCTGCCGCTGCAAGAGATACCTGACCCGGGGCCCCTACCCATTGCTTCCCGTCTCCCCTTGCGGCCCAACCCCCTCTTTGTGGGCCGGCAGGCAGAACTGCGCGCCCTGGCCCAGGCCATTCAAACCAGAGACACGGTGGCTGTGGGGCAAACAATCGTGACGACTGGTCTGGGTGGTATTGGTAAGACGCAGTTGGCGGTGGAGTTTGCCCATCGTTACGGCCGTTACTTCCCCGGCGGTGTCTTTTGGCTCAATTTTACTAGCCCCGAAGCTATCGCTGCCCAAATCGCCAGCTGCGGCAGCCTGGAGGGCATGGCCTTGCAGCCCGACTTCGACAACCTGCCCCTGACCCAACAAATCAAACTGGTGCAGCGGGCATGGCGGGAACCCGTCAACCGCCTGCTCATTTTTGATGATTGCCATGAAGAAACGCTGTTGGCCCAATGGCGGCCACCCACTGGTGGGTGTCGTCTCATCATCACCAGCCGTCGCGGCCGTTGGGACCCGGCTCTGGGCGTAGCCCAGTTGGCCTTAAAGGTATTCAGCCGTGAAGAGAGCATCGCCTTACTACACCAATTTCGGCCTGATCTGCCCCCTGATATGGCCAACGCCATTGCTCACGAACTAGGTGATTTGCCGCTGGCACTGCACCTGGCCGGCAGTTTCCTCAACACGTATCGGGAAGTCGTTTCAGCCCTAGATTACCTGGCCGAGCTGCGCACCTGGCGCGACCAAAAGTTGTTAGACCACCCATCCTTGCAAGGATGGGGAGCCAACTATTCCCCTACAGCGCATGAATTGCATGTGGCCCGCACCTTTGCCATGAGCTATGATCGCCTAGATCTGAGCCAGGCCGTGGATAGGTTGGCCCATGCCCTCCTGGCGCGGGCCACTTGTTTTGCCCCCAATGAACCCATACCCCATGATTTGCTGCAGGCGACGGTGTCTTATGCTGCTCCATCAGAAGCCGAAAAAAGTGTGCTGATGGCCACTGCGCTCCAACGACTGATAAACTTGGGGTTAGTCACCGAAGAGGTGGTGGGGATGATTCGCCTGCACCAGTTAGTGATCGCATTTGTAAAAGGTGTAACCTCAGAGCAGACAGCACAGGCAGATGTAGAAGAAACACTGCTCGCAGAGGCCGAACGCCTGCATAAACTCCGCAATCCCATCCCCTTGCGTATTTGGCAGCCTCACCTACGTTATGCCACCGATGCAGCCCAGCCTCGGCAGGATGCAAGGGCAGCCGGGCTAGCCAATGAACTAGGCATCTATTTGTGGTTGACTGGGGCCTATACTGAAGCCAAATCTTACCTGGCGTGGGCCCTGGCCACAAGAGAACAAGTACTAGGGCCACAGCACCTTGACACGGCCGCAAGTATGAACGCTCTGGGGGTCTTGTTGCGGGCTATGGGGGAGTATGGTGAGGCACGGCTGTATTATGAACGGGCACTGGTGATTCTTGAGCAAACATTAGGGCCGGAACATCCTGATACGGCGACAAGCTTGAGCAATCTAGGGAACTTGCTGGCTTCGATGGGGGAATACGCACGGGCACGGCCGTACCTGGAGCAGACACTGGCAATCAGAGAGAAGGTACTGGGCAAGAAACATCTGAACACGGCGGCAAGCCTGAACAATCTGGGGGTCTTGCTGGAGGCCATGGGGGAGCATGCTGCGGCACGGGGGTATTATGAGCAGGCGCTGGCGATAAAGGAGAAAGTGCTGGGGCCAGAACACCCCTCAATAGCCACGGGTCTGAGCAATCTAGGGGTATTTCTAGATGATAGGGGGGATCATGCCAGAGCACGGCCGTACCTGGAGCGGGGGCTGGCGATTAGAGAGAAAGTGCTGGGGCCGGAGCATCCTGATACAGCGACGAGCCTGAACAATCTGGGGGTCTTGCTGGAGGCCATGGGGGAGTATGCTGCGGCACGACCGTACCTGGAGCGAGGATTGACGATTAGAGAGAAAGTGCTGGGATCAGCGCATCCACGTACGGCGAGCAGCCTGAACAATCTGGGGGCTTTACTGCAAACGATGGGGGATTATGCCGGGGCACGGCCGTACCTGGAGCGCGCGCTGACCATAAGAGAAAAAGTGTCAGGCGAGGCGCACCCCGATACGGCCGAGAGTTTGCGTAATCTGGGGCTCTTGTTGCAGGCGATAGGGGACTATAAGGGGGCGCAGCTGTATTTGGAACGGGCTTTCACGATCCATGAAAAAGTATTGGGCCCAGATCATCCCTTAACTGCGCAAAGCCTGGCTCACTCAGGGCATTTACGCGAGGTAATGCGAGACACAAACGGCGCTCAAGCATATTATGAACGAGTCACTCCGCCACGCGAGGGCTGACAAATAGGGCTGACGGCTTGCGCGGGCCAATCTGTGGGCGCTCCGCCTAAGCCAAGTGTTAGGCCTCACGCGGTGCCACGACCTCGACTTTGATTCGGTCTGGGTCCTCGCAATACATGGCGTAGTAGTCAGGGCCGCTTGCGAAAGGGTACTTATCTTCGTACAGCAGCGTGTGCCCTTGAGTCTTCACCCAGGCAGCCATCTCGTCTACGTGCGCACGGGACTTTCCGTGGAACGCGAGATGATTGAGCCCCACCCTCTTGCGGTGGTAGCCGGCTGACAGATGTTCGGGTGGTGCCTGAAGGAAGCAGAGATAGGTATCACCATAAATGTAGTTCATGCCGCCGGACCAGCGCTCCGACTCGAAGCCAAGTCTCTCCATGAATGGTGTCCAGAAGCCTATAGACTTCTCAAGGTCGCTGACGTAGATCTCGATATGATGAATCATGGCTTTATACCTCGCTGATATTGATGGCCAGAGAAGTTGGTTTACATGATGCTCACTGGCCTGAAAGATTGGGTGGTTGGTCCTGTAATTGGCCGTTTGTCATCTCTTTATACACCTGTTCTGCAAAGTAACCCAGAAATGCCAATAGAGTCTGCATAAGCAAGGTATTCTTTGTTATTATTAGTTTATAACTAAACTGTTCACAATTGAATGATTTTTCCTTCGTTCCCCCTGCTTTGATGACAGAGAGATTGGATATGCAACCATACAAGTCAACTGGTCATCCACTGCAAAAATGGCAAGAAACGATGTGGCTGCTGATAGCATTGCTGACACCTTTATTTGTGAATTTTTGGGTTGAGCAGCAGTTTGAAGCGTCAAAGGTTTGGCTGTTACGCACGTTGGTTTGGGCGTTAGCTGTGTTGTGGTTGGCTGGCTGGCTGGCTGGTATTCAGCCAAGATCGCTCCCCTCATCCATCCGCAATCTCATGATAGCCCTGGTCCTTGTTCTTACACTTTCAACTTTTCTGAGCACTAATCAACCTATCGCCATCTTTGGCACGCTTGACCGCGCCCACGGCGTTCTGACGCAAATGAGTTACTTTTTGCTTTTTGGGTGCGTCGCCACACAAATCGATCCTGAACGCAGTCGGCAACTGTTATTCGTCATCATATTAACGGCCGTTCCCATTTGCCTGCTGGGTCTGGCACAAGCAGTGGGTTGGCAACCTCTGTCGGTGTTGACCGACGCTCGCAGCCTCATCACCACGACGCTTGGTCGTGCCAACTTTACCGGCGCTTACCTGGCGCTGCTGCTGCCACTTACACTGACGATGGCTAAGTCGGCAGCAGACAGATGGCGGCGCATGGGCTATGGGGCCTTGTTTGGGCTAGACATTATGGTCATTGCTCTGACGCACGCGCGGGCCGCGTGGATGGCCGCTGTTGTCGGTATCAGCCTGCTTTTGTGGTGGCAGCATGCGCCTGGCTGGTCTCGGCGTGTTCGTAGATTCAGTGGGCTAAGCGGGGTTTTGGTGCTGGCCGGCGCATTGCTGTACGCGTTACCGCGTAGCATTGTCTATGGCGGCTCAATAGCCGCTCGTTGGACGATTTGGCAAGCATCACTCCGTTTACTCTGGCCACGCTTATGGCTTGGCTACGGTGCTGATACGCTGGAGCTGCACTTCCCGTCGGTTTATCCGCCGCAGCTTGTCTACTATCAAGGGCGTGGTGTCATCGTTGACCGTGCTCACAATTGGCTGCTCGATTGGTCACTCAATTATGGCATTGTGGCCATGCTCATTTTTTTAGCGCTTGTCACCCTCATTTTGTGGCAAGGTTGGCAGCGCTTAGCAGCGCCCCAAAACGCCGTTGTCTCGTTATCAGATGAGAAACCCCTTGAGCATCATTGGTTGGTGGCCTGCATGGCAGGGATATGTGCCCAGCTTGTGGGTAACCTATTTTTGTTTGAGGTTGCCGCCACGGCCGTTGTGTTTTGGCTGCTATTGGCAATCGTGACGGCGGCAATAACCAGGGGCGACACCCCAAAGCCCCCATTATCACCGCCGCTTTGGCTGCGGAACGTGGTCATTGCGACCGCTGTCTTTGTGGTGGTCTGGGTGGTTTGGATGGGCAGCCTACGTCCCCTGCTGGCCGACCTGCACAGTTGGCGGGGTACACGAGCGCTGAACATGGGCGATCTACCCGCGGCGCTGGCTGACTATGAAACGGCCGTAAATTACCAACCGCACCGCACCGCCTATCATGTGGCGGTGGCCCTGACTGCCGCTCAATTAAGCAGTTTTGAGCAGGCTGAAAGGGCGATGCGTGAGGCAATCGCCCTGCGCCCGACTGATCCTGTATTGTATACCCAGCTTGCCGCCGTCTATGCGCGTCAGGCGATTGAAACCGAAGCGCCTGGAAAAATAAGGCTGGCCTATGCCGCTTATGACCAGGCCATTGCTTTGGCGCCGACGATTGCTCTGACGTATCAACAATATGCCGATCTGGCACTGCGGTTTGGTGAGGGGGAAGTGGCGCTGATACAAGCCCAACAAGCAGTTAATCTCGATGCCACCGATGGCCTTGCCTTTGGCATCTTGGGTTGGGCGCAGTTGCAAGCCGGCAACCTTCCAGCGGCGCAAAGTGCGTTTGAGCAAGCTGTGCGGTGGCAGCCTGATTCGGCCGATTTTCACCTTGGTCTGGCCACTGTCTACTTCCAGCAAGGCAGTGTCGATGCGGCCCGTCAGGCGATACAACAAAGCCTGATGCGCGACCCCGCCTATGCACCCGCATTGACATTGCAGTTACAATTGCAAGACAATTAGGTTATCAATTTATAAACGTTGTTGTTTATCGTGAACTGGACATTGGCGTTTTCCCTTATCCCTCCACTGTTTTTATTAACCATTCCACCTTCACTGCAATCCAATTTTCGCCAAATTCTAGTAAAGGAAATCATATGAAATCGAAAACACACCTTGCCCAAATTTTTATCACTGCCGCTGCGCTGCTGCTGCTTGGTGGCTTGGGCGCGTATTGGCCTGCTTTGGTGGGCGCCAATTCGCCTGAGTCCCCCCTTGCCCCTAACGCAACCATTGGCGACGCCATCACCTATCAAGGCTATCTCACTGACGAGAATGACGTGCCGCTCGACGGCACATTCAGCATGCGCTTCCAAATTTATAATGCCCAGGCAGGCGGCACCTTGCTCTGGGACAGCGGCACCAGCAACATCGTTGTGAATGATGGCCTTTTTGAAACCCGTCTGGGCATTACAACGGACATCTTTAATGGTGAAGAGTTGTGGCTGGCGCAGACTATCAATGGTGAACTGCTCACGCCACGTCAAGAGATGCTGCCGGCACCGATGGCCCACACATTGCGCCCCGGGGCCATTGTTAAAGGCACGGCCAATGCGATACCCAACAACTACTTACTCGATGTACAAATGAACAATGACGTGTTTGGCTTTAATCGAGGCGCTATTTCAGGGCAAACGACAACGGGCAATGCCATCTATGGGCTTGCCGAAAACGGCCGTGCTATCTATGGGCAAACGGAAGACGGCTATGCTGTCTATGGCTTTGATGGTGGCAGCAGTGCCAATCGTGGCTATGCGGGTTACTTCTACAGCACCAACGGCATTGGTGTCTATGGCTACAGCAACGGCAATCGGACGCATCCCAATATCCTGGCTCCGGGTGTTTATGGTCAAAGCAATCAGGGTGTGGGCGTCTACGGCCGTGGTGACACCTCCAACAGCTACGGCTTTTACAATGAAGGCGGCTACTTTGAAGGCGGTAAGGGTCTTTATGCCCGTGGTACAGACTCGTCGGGCGAAGCGGGCTACGGCGCCCGCATTTACAGTGACCAATATCGCGGCATGTATGTACAAGGCGCCTCTGGTTGGTTCGACGCCTATTTTGGCGGCAATAATGGGATCAGTACATTTGGTATCATCGATCGCTCGGCCGCTGCCCAAGCACTGGTCGTCAATCTGGGGTCCACAGCTATCGAGCCGGGTGATTTCGTGGCGATGGTGGGCATTACAACTTCACCCGAAAATGGGCAGCCGATGCTGGCCGTGGCTAAAGTGGATGCGACAAACCGCAATGCCGTCATTGGTGTGGCCAAAGAGGCAGTTTTAGCCAGCGGTGTTGTCCTTGAAGATGGCAGTGAGTCTGTTGACTTTACGCCTGTTACCGGCACCATTGCCCCTGACAGTTATCTCGTCATCATAACCGACGGATTGGCCCCAGCTGTCAATCTTACCAGTTTGGCACGGGTGGCTGACGGTGTGATTGGTGACAAGATTGCCCTATCGGCGAATGGTCAAATGGCGCTTTTAAGCAGTGAAGTTGACGGGATCGTGGTAGGTAAAATCGCTGGCCCCATCAATGAAACAAAGGGCACCATTCCTATGTTTATCGATATTGATTAGGGGGTTAACCATCATGATGCCACGCAAACTTTTACTCTTCGCCCTGGTGCTGCTGTTGATCTCTATGGGGACGGTGGCCGCACAGTCGTCAACGAATTATACTATGGAACGCTTTGTGACGATTGGTGGAAGCCTGGCCGATTCTGCACATTATAGGGTCACTTCTGTTTTTGGGCAGCCGGCCACGGATGTCGTCGATAGTCCAAACTACAAAGTGTCGGCCGGCTTCTTATATCCTGCTTCAGGCTTTGATGTTTGGTTACCCATGATTGCTAAGTGACCGTCTAAAAACAACGCCCCGTTTTGCCGAGTGAAGGTCACTTCAGGAAGTGAAGGTCACTTCAAGAAGTGAAGGTCACTTCAGGAAGTGAAGGCCACTTCAAGCGCGTCCATCAGTTGCGTAACTTATTGATAGACGCACCCTAAGTAGGTCTACGGCCGTATCCACTATCATACTGTCAATAAAATGCAGTGTTATAAAACAACGGCCGTGGGCCCGTAGGCAGCAAAACAGAAGGTCAGACACTTTAAGAAGCGCTGCCATGAGGCATCCGCCTGTCACGCTCTAGCGGCAAAAGTCGTCATGAGGAGATTAAAATGACAAAGGTCGTGCGCTACTTCCTGTTTTTTGTTTGTGCTGTGCAGCTTTTTTTTGCCGCAGCCTTCTTCTTGCAAGTGCCGGCGGCCATCAGTTTATGGCCATTCCCAGGCACAACCCCGCTTACCTTCATCTTCGTTTCATCAATCTTCGCGGCGGCCGCGGCGGCCACACTTTGGGTTGTAGCCTCCGGAAACGAGGGGGCCTTGGCAGGGATCGGTCTCGATTACCTTATGATCTTGGTGCCCGTATCGATCTTCTCCTTCAAGATTGGTGCCAGCAGTAACAATCCCCAAATGACCATATTTAGCATCGCCTGCGTATTCGGCGCTGTCTTCGGGTTGAGCCTTTTCCTGTGGAGTGTTCGAATCCCTGGGGATGATGCACTTCCAATGCCCAGGCCGGTGTGGTGGGCATTCCTGGCCTTCATTATGGCCCTCCTGATAGTGAGTATAAGGCTGGTCTTGAAAGTACCCAACGCCATTCCCTGGACGATAACACCAGAACTGTCGGTAGTTATCGGTTGGATGTTCTTAGGGGCAGCGGCCTATTTTGCCTATGCTCTGTTACGGCCAAGCTGGTTAAATGCCACCGGCCAGTTGATAGGCTTTCTAGCCTATGATGTCGTCTTAATTGTGCCGTTCCTCACACGGCTGCCGACAACAGCAGCTGAATTCCGGCCGGGGCTGATCATCTATATAGTTGTTGTCATCATGAGTGGACTGTTGGCGATCTACTACCTGTTTATGAATAAACCCACGCGTAAAGAAACCTGGATGCGATCAAAACGTGTATGAGTGATGCCCGTCTATACTGGCTTGTTGAGAACCACTAGGAGGCGTTTGCGATGTAGCCTGCAAACGCGTTTTGGACTGAAGTGAACGAGGGTATATTGTATAATTGACCTATGTCTATGCCCATTTTAGCCACGAAACTCTATATCCCTTCTCCTCGGCCTAACGCCGTCCTTCGCCCCCGCCTGATCGAACGGCTGAACGAGGGGCTACACCAAAATGATGGCTTTGGATGCAAACTGACCCTCATCTCGGCCCCTGCCGGTTTTGGTAAAACCACACTGGTCAGCGAATGGGTCGCCGATGGCCAGCATCCCGTCGCCTGGCTGTCGTTGGACGAAGGGGATAACGACCCCATCCGCTTTCTGACTTACCTTGTCGCTGCTTTGCAGAAGATTGCGGCTCGACAGTCCCCTAGCGGCAATCTTGGCGAAGGGGTGTTGGCGGCGCTCCAGTCCCCTCAGCCACCGCCAACCGAATCGATTCTAACGGCCGTGCTCAATGATATCACCACCCTCCCGGACAAGTTCGCCTTTGTCCTTGATGACTACCACCTTATTGATGCTCAATCGGTTGATGATGCTCTCATCTTTCTGCTTGAGCACCTGCCGCCACAAATGCACCTGGTCATTGCCACCCGCGAGGATCCCCCTCTACCCCTGGCCCGGTACCGGGCCAGGAGCCAATTGGTCGAATTGCGGGCCACCGACTTGCGTTTCACCCCTGCCGAAGCGGCTGCATTTTTCAACCAGGTGATGGGCCTTAACCTCTCGGCCGAAGAGATTGCCGCCCTGGAAACCCGCACCGAAGGTTGGGTTGCCGGCCTGCAATTGGCCGCCCTTGCCTTGCAAGGCCTTGCCTTGCAAGGGACGATTTCCGTGCAGGGAGATGAAGACGCCACCAGCTTCATCCAATCTTTCACTGGTAGCCACCGTTTTGTGCTGGACTATTTGGTTGAAGAAGTGCTGCAACAGCAGCCCGAAAGCGTCCAGACTTTTTTGCTGCGCACCTCCATCCTTGACCGCCTGTACGGTCCCCTCTGTGATGCCGTCCTGGGCAGTAGTGCTGATCGACACCCCATTCCCGCTGCCTCTGGGCAGGAAACCCTGGAATATCTCGAGCGTGCCAACTTGTTTCTTGTCCCCTTGGACAATGAGCGGCGTTGGTATCGCTATCACCATCTCTTTGCTGATTTGCTGCGGCAGCGACTGCACCAGAGTACTGTCCCATCTTCCGGGGATAACGGAGGGGGCGTGGCCGATTTACACGGCCGTGCCAGTGTATGGTATGAAGAGAATGGGCTGGAGATTGAAGCGTTTCACCATGCTGCCGCTGCCAATGACATTGAGCGTGCCGAGCGCCTACTTGAAGGAGGGGGGATGCCTCTGCACTTTCGTGGTGCGGCGGTTCCTGTATTAAACTGGCTGGCGTCACTGCCCACGGCCGTGTTGGATTCCAGACCCTCGTTGTGGGTAACGTATGCCTCGGCGTTACTGTTTATCAGCCAATTAATCGGCGTCGAAGAAAAATTACAAGCTGCCGAATCAGCACTGCAAGACGCCGCGCCAGACGATAAAACCCGTGATCTGATAGGACACATTGCTTCCATACGGGCTACGTTAGCTGTCGCGCAACACCAGGTTGAAACTATCATGACCCAGTCGCGCCGCGCCCTGGAATATTTGCACCCAGACAATTTGCCCGTCCGTACTTCTATTATTTGGACGTTGGGGTATGCTTATGAGCTTCAGGGAGATCGGGCCGCGGCAAGCCAAGCCTATACCGAAGCCATCGCTATCAGCCAGGCAATTGGACATATGATCGTCAATATAATGGCTACCCTTGGCCTGGGAGGCATACAGGAAGCAGAAAACCAGCTCTATCTGGCGGCCGAGACCTACCAGCGTGCCCTGAAACTGGTCGGTGATCCACCGCTGCCGGTTGCTTGCATCGCGCATCTTGGCCTGGCCCGATTATTTTATGAATGGAATGACCTGGAGGCGGCCCAAAAACACGGGCAACAGAGCCTTCTGCTGGCTCAACAGTTTCAATATAGTATTGACAGAGTTGTTGTCAGTGAGGTGTTTTTGGCCCGCCTGAAACTTATCCAGGGAGATGTGTCCGCTGCGGCCGTTATATTAGCGAAAGCTAGTCAATCTGTATACGCGCATAACTTTGTGCATCGCATACCTGAGGTTGTCGCCGCCCAAGTGCTTACACTGCTTCACCAGGGCAATCTGGCGGCAGCCGCTCATCTGGCGCAGACGCACGAACTTCCTATCAGCCAGGCGCGGGTACACCTGGCCCAGGGAGACTCGGTTGCAGCTCTGGCGGTGCTGGCGCCGTGGCGCCAGCAGGTAGAGGCAAAGGGTTGGGCGGATGAACGGCTCAAGGTGATGGTGCTGCAGACACTCGCGCACCACGCGAATGGCGCAAAGGACGAGGCTGTCCAACTACTGGGTGAGGCAATGGCGTTGGCTGAGCCGGGCGGCTTTATCCGACTTTTTATTGACGAAGGGCTGCCCATGGCTCACTTATTGTCCGAAGCAGTCGCTCAGGGAATGATGCCGGATTATCATGGTAAATTGCTGGCTGCATTTGGAGCCGAGGAACAGAAGAGCGCAGACAAATCTGGTCGTCCTCTTGCCCAGCCCCTTGGTGAGCCCTTAAGCCAACGCGAATTAGAGGTACTTCAACTTATTGCCCAAGGACTCTCGAACCGTGAGATTAGCCAACGACTTTTCCTTGCCCTAGATACGGTTAAAGGGCACAACCGCAGAATTTTTAGCAAACTACAAGTTCAAAGGCGCACGGAGGCCGTAGCCCGTGCCCGCGAGTTGGGTTTGGTGTAGGTGCAAATGTCACTGTTCCTCACCATTTTTCCCCCTCAATATTTTAAAACAACACCCCTAACCAACACTAAAGTGTCTATACGCTAACACTGGGTTACAGCTATGCTTCCTGTACATTAAGCAACGGGCACAGTCTGTTAAGACTGGTCACAACAGGTGCAGGGCCATGTCAAACAACCGCAACCAAAAAACTGATCCCAGTCAACCAATGGTTTATCAAATCAGGATCAAAGGCCATCTGGGTTGTCAATGGACAGATTGGTTTGAAGGTCTGACCATCAGGCTGGAAGATAACGGTGTTACCCTTTTAACTGGCCCAGTGGTTGATCAGGCTGCATTGCATGGATTACTAAAAAAAGTACGTGATTTGGGCATGCCATTGATCTCGGTTATTTGTGTTGAACCAGGCCAGGCAGATGCGTCAGATATCAAAAAATGAATTTAAACGCTTGATTAGACAAGCTGCTTTGATTTGAAAGGAAGAAAAAATCAGTTTTCAGCAGACAGACCATTTCCAGAGATAGGCCGGCACTAAAAACTATACACCGATGACTGAAAACTGATACTAGCCACCTAGCCGCCGCGCCCATGCCAGAACCATGCTGGCGGCCACCGCCAGCACCGCTGCCAGGACGTTGAAGAGGATGTCCTGCGGGTCGAACACGCGGCTGGGCAAAAACGCCTGGATACATTCGTCAAGCACGCCGACCAGCGCCGTCCCCAGGACAGCCAACAAGGCAGGTACGGGAACGTGACGACCCTGGCTCGCTCGCTCTGTGAGCGCTTCATAGATGAAGACGGCCACCACGCCGTACTCGATGAGGTGGGTGCGCTCCACCGCCGGGATCGCCATCCGGACAAACACCATGAGGTAGGCAGCCACAATACCCAGCGCGACGCCGATCTCAGCGCCGCCAGGCCGCGTTTTCAGCCCTTGTGTTAGGATGGTCACCCCGAC
Organism: Ardenticatenaceae bacterium; assembly: GCA_011525915.1. GTDB lineage: Bacteria > Chloroflexota > Anaerolineae > Promineifilales > Promineifilaceae > CAADGU01. The sequence goes on from WYBM01000014.1 coordinate 17,162, forward strand.
CATGAACGCGCCGAGGACAAAGAAGGCGTCGATCAGGCCGCGGTCGATCAGGCCGCGGTCGATCAGGCCGCGGTCGCGCAGTACCCCGACCAGTGTTGCCGCCAGACCTAGTGTGGCGTAGATCGCCACCACGACGGCCAGCGTCCAGAGCCAAAGGCGCCGTTCACGATCAGATGTAAAGAAAGACATAGTGCTGATGATAACGTTGAGCCACAGGTGCCGGGCGCTTCCTGTGCCCACGGCATAAGATTTAGACTACCTCAATCACCACTACTTTATCATACAAGCGCAGGGCTCGCCTGTCAGCCCCATTATTTAGCAGCGCTTAATCAGATGAAGGCTTTGGATCTAGCCCCTGTCCGACAGGTGTCGACACCTTCCAGTTATCCCCAGGCAGTGGTGCCTATTTAACCACTTTACAGCGGGAGCCGTTGCGCTATCATTGTCTCTATGAAGAAACAGCATGTTCACACCAGTAAATTTTTGAGCCTGGTGCTCAGGCATCGCCCAGACATGGTTGGTCTTGTACTGGACGAAGCCGGTTGGGTGCCTGTCGCTGACTTGCTTCAGGCGTGTAACCAGCACGGCATGGCTCTGACGCTGGCAGACCTGCAAGCGATAGTAGCCAGCAACGATAAGGGACGGTTCTCCTTCAGTGACGACGGCACCCTCATTCGGGCCAACCAGGGGCATTCGGTTCCCGTTCGTCTGGGGTATGCTCCCCTGGCGCCGCCAGACTATTTGTTCCACGGCACCGCCGTCCGTTTTCTGCCGGGCATTCAAGCGGAGGGCATCCTGAAGGGCCGCCGTCACCACGTCCATCTTTCGGCAGATGTGGATACAGCGCGCCGGGTGGGGGAACGACACGGCCGTCCCGCGATCCTTAAGGTCTACAGCGGAGCGATGCATCGTGATGGCTATATCTTTTACCTTTCTAAAAATGGTGTCTGGTTAACGGAAACGGTACCCCCCTCTTACCTGATGGACATTAGCTGAAGGCCCGGTAAGCTGTCTTGGTCAGCCTACTCGCCCCGGTCATGGGCAAAACCATCTAGTACCAGTAATCAGAAGTCCGTTATCAGTTTTCAGTAGACTATTTCCAGAGATAGGCCAGCACTGAAAACTGGTCACTGATGACTGAAAACTGATACTAGGGTTTAAGTACGCCTCCTCCGCGGGGTGAACCAGGGTATTTAATGGGTTAGGGTGTACTCATCAACGATAACCCCATTGATAGTGATAAACTGGAAGGTAATCTGGGTATCCGTCGCCTCGACACGCATGGCACCATAGTTGTCATCGTAGCAAACCTGGCTGCCGCTAACAGGGGAGCCACAGGTATAGGTAGAGCGCCCCCCCAACCCATTGACAAAGTAGAGGAAGTTGTTGGCCCCTTTGAAGATGCGCTCATAGGTGTGATCATGGCCGGCCATAACGGCCGTTGCCCCCCAACTCTCATAAGGAAGCTGCATGAACTGAGACGATCCGTGATTGCCGGAAGAGTACGGAGGATGATGCATATAGACGATCTTCCACGGTTCCCTGGAGCGTTCCAGGCGCGGCTGTAACCATTGTGACTGGGTTCCAACACCGTTTTGAGCAGCATATTGAGAGTCCAGGGCAAAAAAGTGGACCAGTGAACCCCAGGAGAACTCATAGTAATACTCATTCCCCGGCAGGGCAAAGTAATCAATGTACGGCTGTGCGTTATAGACATGCCAGTCATGATTACCCAAAGAGGGGAAGAAACGGTTCTGGCTTGCCCCGCTTCCATAGCCACCCACATAAGGGTGGATAAACGGATGGTAGTATTGACCGATGTTGACGTCAATTGTACTGGCTTCGCCATCAGGGTAGTTGTTATCACCGGTGGTGATGATGAAGTTGGGGTTCCAACTTTTGACCAGGTCTGCCACGGCCTCTTCATCCGCGCCAGCTTCACCATAATCACCAATGACGGCAAACACGACAGACGCAGGAGCAGGGGAAGGCGGCGGTAATGTGCCGTCAGCAAACCCGTAGACATCTACTTCGGTGAGGCTGTTCCAGTCATTGACGGTATTGCCATGGCCGACAATGCGCACATAACGGCCGTGTGCATCGGCGAAGTCAAAGGCCTGCAAGCCACTTACCGTACCGCTGCTGGCAGCATCATGAAAGACGGTGGTCCAGGTGGTGCCGTCTTCAGACACCTGCACGTCAAAGTAGGTGATACGCTGAGAACCTTCAAAGAAAGCCACCTCCAGGTAGCTGACGGTTACCACATTCCCCAGGTCGTACTGAATCCATTCACCGTCACCAAACGCCGACCAGCGGGTGCCAAAATCATCATCCAGTGTGTTTTGGGGGCCATTGCCATCATCACTGCTGGCCGTCACCGCCTGCACGGTCAGTGCCTCTGGCGCTGGGGGCGGCGGCCCGATGGTGAAACCACAAGCCGTGGTCGCCTCAATACCAGACGAGACCACCCAGGTAGTCAGCTGTGTCACCGACTGCTGCGTACTGCGAAAGGCATAGTTGGTGGCCAGGGTCACTTCGCTACCGCCCTCAGGAGTCACGTAGACGGAGTAAGTATGGTTGGGCACATCAACAACCATGCGTACACGGTAAGTGCGGCCGGCCTCGTATATCAGGGTGGCATCGGCCGTATTGTCAGAGCCATTGCGTACCAGAATGCTGTTGGCCGGCACACCTGGTTCGCTGACCGGATCAGAGAACAAGACGGTTACCGCCAGGTCATTCCAGGTGCTGCCGGGGGCGGCTGCCAGGGACACAGCCCCAGCGGCGCCCAACGCGGCCAGCGTCACGTCGGCTTCGGCCATAAACACACCACTTTCAGCGGCAGCAAAGGGCTCACTTCGCCAGTTGCCGGGCGTGGCCGTGTGACACACCGGCACCGGGGTTGGTGTAGGAGGTGGTGTAGGGGTGGGTGGTATACCTCCGGCAAAGCCGTAAATATCTACTTCGGTGTAACTGTTCCACAGGTTATTAGCGTTACCATGACCAACAATGCGTACATAACGGCCGTTGGTGTCAGCAAAGTCAAACGTTTGCAACGCATTGGTTGTACCACTGCTGGCTGCCCCGGCCAGGACGGTGGTCCAGGTGCTGCCCTCGTTAGATAACTGTACATCGAAGGTAGCAGTGCGTTGGTCGCCGACAAAGAAGGCTATATCTACATAGCTCACCGTCACCACCCCCCCCAGGTCATACTGAATCCACTCCCCATCACCAAATGCTGACCAGCGCGTACTTAAATCATCATCCAGTGTGTTTTGAGGCCCATTACCATCATCGCTGCTGGCTGTCACCGCGGCTACCGTCAACAGTTCTGGTTGACTTCCTGGGTCACCGGTCGTCAGGGCACAGGCGGTGATCGCCCCTTCTCCGGCGGAAATTGTCCAGGTGATAAGTTCTGTCACCGACTGCTGTGTACTGCGGAAGGCATAATCGGTTGCCAGTGTTACTTCGCTGCCGCCCTCAGGGGTAACATAGACGGAGTAAGTATGGTTGGGCACGTCCACTTCTATCCGCACATGGTAGGTGCGACCAGCTTCATATATCAGGGTGGCATCGGCGGCATACACAGCGCCATTGCGTACCACGATGCTGTTGGCCGGCACGCCTGGTTCACTGACCGGATCAGAGAATAAGATGGTCACCGCCAGGTCGCCCCAGTTACTGGCGGGTGCGGCTGACAGGGAGACAGCCCCGGCCACGCCTAACCCGGCCGGCGTCACGTCGGCTTCGGCCGTAAACACACCATTCTCTGCTGAAGCAAAGGCTTCATTCTGCCAGTTGCCGGGCGTGGCCGTGTGGCAGCCAGGCTGGGGTGTGGGTACTGGCGTGGGCGACCCCCCATTGGCAAAATGCTCTACGTCGGCAAAGGTTGTGCCTTGAATTAAGCCATCATGGTACATGACGGCCGTCTGGCTAATTGACTCATTGCGATACAACCCCATCTTAAGATAGTTGGTGTCTCCGGAATTGTACAGCGTCCGTACATAACGCCTGGGCACAACCAGTTCACCATCGTACCAAAGCTCCACAAACCCTACATTGGGATTGGCCGACCACTTGACATGAAGAATGAAGTCATGCCATGTGCCTCGGGTCACCGGCGTCTTGGTCCAAATATTCTGGCCATCCACAATAAAGAACATCGTGTCTGGTAACGGCTGGCCACAATCAGAAGCACTGCAACCCAGCACCAGACGCACGGGAGGCGCACCACAGCAGCCGGGGTGATGCCACTGCATAAAGACCTGCCAGGCAGGGTTCATCGGATAATCTGACGGCCACAGCGTGCTCCAGCCATAGTAGAACTCTGTCCCCTCACTGGCGCCATCAAACTTCACCAGTTCGTTTCGGTTCCCACTGGCGTTAATGGGGTCGTCGCCCTGGCGTACCTCAACCCGCATGGCATAGTTCCCCTCACGCACAGGTGCGGTAACAGCGCGGATACGATCCGATGACACGATCTGCGCTCTATCCCATTGCGAGAGATCTCCTGTTTCCATGTCGCCATACCAAACGACCAAAGCATTGGCTATATCAAGAGGAACAATGGACACAACTCCCCTTATAACAGCGACGAGTAACAACAAGATAAGGCCAAAAAGTATATTTTTCCTGTTCATCTTTTCTCTTCCTTCTGCTTGGACTTGCAAGTGCTCTTTGTGGTTTACTGAAGATAACATCATCATTTGCCAATCACTGAACTACAATACCTATGTTGAAAATCCATAAATATCTACTTCGGTGAGGCTGTTCCACAGGTTATTAGCGTTGCCATGACCAATGATGCGCACATAACGGCCGGGGGCATCGGCAAAGTCAAAGGTTTGCAGACCGTTGGTGGTACCACTGCTGGTAGCCCCGGCCAGCACGGTGGTCCAGGTGCTGCCATCAGCAGACACCTGCACGTCAAAGGCGGCTGTGCGCTGGTCGCCCACAAAAAAGGCCACGTCCAGGTAGCTGACGGTGGCCACATTGCCCAGGTCATACTGAATCCACTCCCCGTCGCCCCAGGCCGACCAGCGTGTACTTAAGTCATCATCCAGCGTGTTTTGGGGCCCGTTGCCATCATCACTGCTGGCGGCCACACTCTGCACCGGCAGCAGCGTTGGCTCATCAGGGGGTGGGGAGGGAGGATTAGACAGCAGCCATGCGTTCAGCGCGCCGTTCCCATACAGTTGGGTGTTCCGTCCGACCGTATGCGACTCTAAGCGCTGTTGCATATCTGCGTCATAACGGGCCAGCTTTATCCAGCCGTCGTTAAACCAACCGTTGCCATTGCCGGAACCATCCACATATTGGGCATACGGGCCGGCTGCCGGCCAAATGACATTGAATGTAGCCAGAAAAGCATCGATATCCGCATCTGTCCACGCCATCCCGGCATCATGCGCCTCGACAATATAGGCCAATACCCCATTGCCGTGTGCCACGTCTTGCCCGGGGTAAGCATGAGAACCCCATACAGCGCTCCAGAAGTACCCTGCCGGGTCTACCGGATGGGGTTCAAGCTGTTGGCGTAGCGATGAGGGGTAGTTGGGTAAATTGTGGTTAATGTTGTCAAAGACAGTCAGGTAGGCAGCCCGCCGCGTGTCATCTGTGGTCATCTGCGACAGGTCCATGGCTATGTAAGCCCAGTGGGCAGCCATGTGTGTCCGGCTGCGATAGATGTAGCTGTTGGCCCCGCGTTGATGCCACTTCTCGAAGATGTTCGTCTCTGTGAATGCCAACAGGTGATCATACTGGGTTCGGTAAGCAGGGTCATTGTAAAGCTCAGGGGTTTCCCGCATGACGCGCAGCATGCGGGTAACATAGCGCCAGCAGTAGCTCTCGAACAGAGGTACTTCAAGCCCCCGTGTGTCTGAACGCTGCGAGGCCCAACCCAGATAACTATCCTGAAACTGGCTGTCAGGCAAGGATGAGGAGATTTGGGCGTTATTGACGACATTGTTTACATAGAGCAGGGCACGGTCCAGATACTGGGTATTGCCTGTGGCCCGATACATGGCTGTGTTTGCGTCAATGGCATAACCAAGATTGTAATATTGCCAACTGTCAAGCGATTGGCTGCGAGGCAAGAAGTCTGAGACGTGTTCCGCATTCCACCGGCTCAGGAACAAGCTTTCCCATTCGGCCACAGTGCGCAGCTCAGGCTGGGCCACGATCTCACTTCTGGCAACGGCCGTTGCCGGAATGCGTAAAACGACAAACAAAAAAACAATACTTACTAAAAGTAGTCGTGAAGGAGATGAAGGAAAATGAAATCTGTGCGGTATGTTAGCCTCAGAACGGCTGTCACGGACATCTTGCTCAGACCATTTTCGGAAAGGGTGGTACGTAAACATAGTGACTCTCCTTATATCCTGCTATCCGCTAAACGGATGTATGCAGGAATGAATAAAAATTTGCATGAATTACTTACATCACGTTCATGGGCATGACCTCCTGGAAAGGCGATTCGAGTCAAGGGAGAATGACTTGAATCGCGTAATAGGTGTACAAAAGGTAGAAGAAATTTATCCAGTACAAAACCAATGATTTTACGCTCCCCTTGTAAGGCTACGCTGCCGGGTTGGCAGCGTTCTAAACAGCCTGCTTTCATTATTTGCTGGTTATGGAGTCACTTTTGCCAAAAAAGTGACAAAAAAGTGCCAATTATCCTATAAAATAGAGGGAACTCTTTCATTGAAAGCCAACCTGCCGGGAGTTTCATCCTAGGTGGCCTTTGCCGTGGAAGCCTCCGGGAGGTTAGTTCAGAGGAGATCCCCAATGTGTGGTAAAAGCTACGATCCCCATGAAGTGTTTAACCGGCAAACAGTTCGTAGTGCATTGAAGTTATGGGACAGGCCACAAAAATTAGGGCAGCACCCCCTGGCTCAGCTCACGCTGGTAAAGATTCAGCGACAGGCTATGAATCGTACTGAAGACGATATGGGTCGAGGAAGAACGTTGCGTGACTTAATTCGAAGTGCCTTAGAAAGGCTAAAACCTGATGATGGCAAAGTTGATTTTCATCAGCGTGAATGGTGGCCTTATAGTATTCTCAAGCACCAATATATTGAGGGTTGGGGTCGTGATTATCTAATTGCCGAGAAGTTTCACACAACACGCCGCACGTACCATCGGGCACAGGCAGAAGCCCTTGACAAATTAGTAAATCTATTACGCCAGTGGGAAGAAGAAACGCATGAGCAGCCTCGCGATCTGGATCTAAAGGTACCCTTTCTAGCCCCTCCGCCACCCACCCACACTATCGTCGGGCGAGAGGCGTTACTACACCAGTTGAAACAGCGGCTTCTGAACGATGATCGGTTCACCTTATTTGCTCTCCATGGATTGCCCGGTGTGGGAAAAACGGCCGTTGCCCTGGCTCTGGTGTATGATCGTGACGTATTGGCCCACTTTCAGGATGGCATTCTTTGGGCACCTTTAGGCCGTCAGGGAAATGTCCATACCCACCTTACTGTATGGGCCAGGGGGGTTGGCATTGCACCGGAGGAAATTACCCAACTGACAACTGTTGAAGACAAAACGAGAGCGATCCACAATGCTATTGGCATGCGCCAGATGTTGCTTATTGTGGATGATGTTTGGGAACCGGATGCAGCCCTGACCTTCAAATTAGGGGGGCCGCACTGCGCCCACATTGTCACAACACGCTTGCCAGAGGTAGCATTGCACTTTGCTGGCGATGCCGTCATCAAGGTAAATGAACTGACAGAAACAGGGGGACAAACGCTTCTGGCACAATTTGTTCCCCAGGTGGTGACGGCCGAACCAGACCAGGTGCAAGAATTGGTGCGCGTTGTAGGTGGGCTGCCCCTGGCGCTTATGCTGATGGGCAAGTACCTCAAAACAGAGGCGTACAATCAACAACCGCGACGCCTACAGGCAGCTCTGGAGCGTTTGCAGCAAACAAAACAACGCTTGAGGCTAGATTGGCCTCAAGCGCCCACAGAACGCCACCCCAGCCTGTCCGAAGATATTCCTATCTCGTTACAGGCGACTATTTCCATTAGCGATGAAGTTTTAGACCCCGCATCTCAGGGCACACTGCGTGCCCTCTCTGTCTTCCCGCCCAAACCCAATACTTTTTCAGAGGCGGCAGCGCTGATCGTATCGGCCGAATCTACAGGCGCGCTTGATACCCTGTGGGACCAGGGTCTCTTAGAAGTCGCCGGGCCAGGGCGATATACCCTACACCAAACCATTGCCGACTACGCCCATTTCAAGCTTACGGGTTCACCCCATTTTCCCGGAAGGTATTTGAGCGATCAGGGACTCAAGTCATATGCCGTTCGCCACGCCCGGTACTTTGAGAATGTACTTTATCAAGCCTATGAGCTTTACCAACAAGGTGGGGAATCCTTGTGGCGTGGAATACAACTGCTTGATTCCGAGTGGGACAATATCCAGGCAGGGCAGGCATGGGCAGAAACGTTTGCTGGGGAGGACTCAGCGGCCGCTCTTCTCTGCAGCCGCTATCCCGTTTCGGGCGGTACGCTGTTGACATTCCGGCTCCGACCGCGTGAACGAGCCCGTTGGTCTGAGGCAGCTTTAGCGGCGGCCAGGCATTTGCATGACCAGGTGCTGGTGGCCAAAAATTTGACCCTTTTAGGGTTAGCGTACTTTGACTCAGGGGACTTTGAGCAGGCCGAGAAATTTTATACACAGGCCTTAAACACGCTTGGTGAATTAAACGACCCGCAAAACGAATGTGACGTGTTGGCCAAACTGGGGCTCGTCCATGCGCACCAAAATAACTTTCGCAACGCGATTGCGTACCATAAAAAGGCCATCGCTATGGCCCAGAACATAGGAGATCGGCGTCGGGAACGGATCACGTTTGCTTACCTGGGTTCTGCCTACATGGGCGCAGGGGAACTGGACATGGCGCTGACCTATCATCAGCACGCATTGACGCTTGCCCGTGAAGACAAAAACCGTTTGGGTGAAGCAGTCTCGCTCAATTCAATGGCTATTATTCATCTGGAGCTAAAAAACAGTGACGAGGCAATCGCTCTCTGCAACAAAGCATTGCCTATCGTCCAAGAAATGGGGTATTTGCGTGCTGAGGGTGATATTATGGCAAATTTAGGCTGGGCTTATGCACTTGCCGGCGAACGGCAACGGGCGCTCGTGTTATACACACAGTCATTAGTGATTAGCCGTGAAATTGAAAATTGGCATGGGGAGGCCATTACGCTTAACAACATGGCAGAAAGCTACCTGGATTTGAACTTATTAGATGAAGCGCTGGCCACAACAGAACAAGTTCTGGCCATTGCTCAGAAGTATAACTACCGGGCACAGATAGCCGACGCGTATTTCTGTAGAGGGCGCGTGTTGGATCAGATGGGCCAGCGAAACACGGCCGTTACCCTTCTACAGGAAGCGTTAGAGATTTTCAGACAAATTGATGATAAGAGAGCGGCGAAAGCAAGCCAGCAGCTAGCTGAGTGGCAAAACGAGAAACAGGCATAAGGGGGACCACAAACCCGAACCTAACCACCTAGCTGCCGCGCCCATGAGTGTCTGCCGGTTTGAGGAAGCCGTGCTCCGGGCCCACGGCCGTGCCTAACCTTACGGTGCGCCACGGCCGTGGGGCATAAGTCGTCAATGGTCAAAACTTAAGTTTTGTTGTTACGGTCCACCAGGATAACAACGTTGCCCTTTTTGTGTCCTATGTCCACATATTTATGTGCCTCAACAATTTGCGCCATCGGATAGCATCTATCAATAACCGATTTTATCTTCCCCGCTTCAATAAGCTCGCTAAGGAAGACAAGGTCTTCAGGTTTTGGCGGTGGTCCACCACCTACTGTTTTTTTGCTGCTTGTTATTGAAGTCCACAGCATTCGCAAACTTATTGCTGGTGCAGAGACAGCTTGAAGATAGCTCCCTTCTTTTTTGAGTGATCTCATACAGTCTGAAAACGAACCCTTACCTACCGTATCGAAAATGACATCATAAGTCTCGCCGTTTTTGGTAAAATCTTCCTTTGTATAATCAATAACCTTGTCGGCTCCTAGAGATTTCACCAACGCAAAATTAGAGCTACTACATACTGCGGTAACTTCCGCGCCGTAATGCCTGGCAAGCTGCACAGCAAATGTACCTACACTTCCTGAAGCGCCATAGATAAGCACATTTTGTCCGCTCTGGATATTTGCCTCTCTTAAAAAGTACAAAGCTGTACGTCCACCTATGGGCACAGCGGCGGCTTCCTCATAGGACATACTTGTCGGTTTTATAGCCAATAATCCATCTTCAGGCAGGCATTTATACTCAGCGTAAGCGCCACATCCGTGTTCGATAACAGAAGCAAAAACGTGGTCACCTTTCTTAAAAAGCTTCACATCTTTGCCTACTGCTTCAATTTCCCCGGCTAACTCCATTCCCAAAACAGCATTTTTAGGTTTTCTAAACCCAAGCGCTATTCGAGCAAAAAGCCAGAAAGAAAGGGGAACGGTGAAACTTCGCATTCTACTGTCGCCTGCAGTTACTGTTGTTGCATAGACTTTTACCAGCACTTCATTGTCCTTGGGCGTAGGTTTTTCCACCTCTTCGAGCCGAAGAACATCTGGTGAACCATATTGGTGATAAACAATCGCTTTCATAGTATGCCTCTTCATTGATTAGATGCCATCATTAAGACTGAGCTCAGGGTTGGGCCATCTCCACGCAAGCCAGATAATTACTAACAGCGTTACACTTTCTACGATGATAAAAAACCCATCATCAAGATCCGTGAGCGCACTAGTGACAACAATCATAAGCGTTGCTGCACCTGCAATGATGTTTGCCCAACGATTTACTCTGTACCTCAATACCCTTGACAAGAGAACCATAACAATCGGAACCTCCACTATAAAGGCACCCAGAAGTAATAAACCTTCAGTAACTGGTGTACCATTTACGACACCCGTCATTATTTCTTGTAAGGCTTCCGCTGTAACAAGTTCATGAATATCCCGAAAAATTATATTAAGCAGTAAAAATAGCCATAAGGTTGAAAATAAAACTCTCATATCTATGCCGGTAGTCTTTGTGTCTAAATTCATTATTGCCTCTCTTTTTTGAACAAGGTAAACCGCTTAGGCTTTGCGCATGGGGCGAACCAGCCGCTTGTGAATGATCCATTCGGCCACGGCGAGGTTGATCACCCAGCCTGCCCCCATAAGCAGTGCCCTGGTCAGCTCTCCTTGAATGGTAGGGAACAGGAACCAGGGCAAATGGGTCAGAACCTGTGTGCCCGCACCCAGGCCAATCGCGTAGCCGCGGATCATCCAGGCACCGTGCCGGGTGAAATCTCGTTGCCGGATCGCGGCGGCGCCGAGGACAAGGGACAGGACCATGGCCGACCCAAACAAGAGCCGTAACCCATAAAGCAGTTCGCCGTCGTTGGCCGGCCAGGGATAAAAATGGGTCATCCATAGACCTGAAAGGGCAGCCGTAAGTCCGCATGGGATCAAGAGCCGTCCAACGGTGCGGTGCCAGCCGCGCTTTCGACGGCGGAAGCCGGGGGCGAACTGGAACGCCCCCAGGATGGAATACAGGCTGACGCTGAGGATGTGCAGCACCACGGGCAGGGGTGAGGCGAAGAATCGTGCGTTGTCCGGCGTGATTTCCGCACCACCGGTCAGCTCGACTATACGAAAGGCGCCAGCAATAATCGGAACGGCGCTGAGCATGATCAGTGCGGCAGGCACAAGCCACCCTGCCGCAAATGCTTTTGCCAGCCCGTTACTTTTCTTGGGAGTGGGCGGGGGGCCCTCTTTTAACTGAAGAACATTAATCGTTTTTATGTCTGAGTTCATTTTTATTCTCCAACTTGCAGGTGTATAAGGTAATCGGCAACAATCATTCAGAAATAAAATCGCTTGAGGCATTGCCGATTCCTCAAGGAAACCGCAGTTTGCGCTCTTCAGGAATTCCGAATAGTTTCTGCGGTTTACCAAAACTGTGGTCGCCCGCCTGTTCCTGGGACCTTGAACAGGCCAGGAATGGTCTCAAAGGCAACCTTCCTTATTTATTCCTTGTTTTAACTTTATGATGTTATAGAGGAGAGAAGAGCAACACAGTTATCGGCTGCTCGTTTATATGTAATTGTGAGAACGCCTCATGTTTAGAAAGCTACATTGCTAAATAGGATCGTCTTTTGGGTCGTAAGAGAAGACTTCTTCCAGGGGTGAGTCAAAGACCAGGGCGATGCGAAAAGCCACTTCCAGCGAAGGAGAGTATTTTGCATTTTCGATAGCGACGATGGTTTGTCTTGTCACGCCTACTTTGTCAGCCAGTTCTTTTTGTGTCATTTCACTATGGTAAAAACGTAGTTTCCGAATATTGTTGCTGATTCGGCTTTTGCCCATTTTAGAATCCCCTCCGATATAGAACCAATCTTGAAATATCTCCAATAATCTGCGCCACGACTCCAAAGAAGATGAGCAGGGTAAACATCACCAATGGCGGCTGCCCAAGGGCAAATGTTAACATTGCCAAAAATACTCCGATTGAGGAGATAAAGTAAGTAACCTTTGTCCCTCTTAAATCAATTAACTTGTCTCGCTCATCTTCAAGGTCTTCAACCTGTGGGTTTTCTTCGCCCGTTTTTATGGCTTGGATGATGACGGAGACAATATGGGTGAGGATGGTGGCGGCAATCGTTACAATGACTGCGAGCACGATGATGATCCCCCAGAGGCGAAATAGACTGGTCGAATTAAAGGTCTCATTTTGGATCATGTGAAACAACCTGATTAGGAAGAATCCCAAAATCAGTGTGAAGTTAACTAAAGAGACGGTAACGTTTTTTTCTTGAAAGGACATAGTTCTCTCGCTTTGTCTGTTATTTTCTACTTGCAGTAATAAATGATATACATATAGTAATAGATAATATACATCGTGTCAAGTATTATTTACATTTCATGGCAAAAACTGCTGCCGACTTCGGCCGTTGCACACGACCTCAGGCGTCAGCAGATGTGAAATGCGCGGCTATGCTTGCTTTAGGGGCAGGTGTGCCAGATGGTTAATGTGGAAGCGTGATGGTAACGATGGGGGATTGGTTTGGGTGGTTGAATAGTCTACACTACAAACAATCCTGCTCACATACTGGCTTTCTAAACTCAACCGCCCCATAAACGTGTTGCCGCCGGGCAGGAATCTTGGATTCACATATAAGGGACAATACCAAGATCGGCTTGTTCCTTATGATGGAGTCAAAATCATGAGCAGTTCTATATTAATAGCCGATGATGACCCGGTAGTGCGCCGGGGATTACGGTGTGTGTTCGCCCAAGCTGGTTATAGCGTCGTAGAGGCCAGCGATGGTCAGGAAGCGTTAGACAAGGCGCTGTCTGGTGCTGCCAAGATCATGTTACTGGATATTGAGATGCCCACTTTAAATGGGTTTGAAGTATGTTACAAACTGCGACATTTGGAAGTGAACGGCCGTTTACCAGTGATTATGCTTACCGGGTGTGATCAGATTGAAGATATTCGCCACGGGCTGGTGAACGGGGCAGATCTTTATCTGACAAAGCCTATTAGTACCAAGGAAATCTTACGCAATGTTCGGTCTATACTGTTGACAAACTAGTACCAGTCATCAGAAGTCAGTAACCAGTTTTCAGTGGACATTTACTGGCGGTAGGCCCTGCGCACTTGGCCTCTACGGCCTATGCTCCCTGGTCTGGCGCCACGGCCGTGACTGGTTTCGGGGCTTCCAATTCTGACGTACATTGCGGGCAGCGGCGGGCACGGCGCGGAATTGTAGAGATACAATAGGGGCATTTTCTGGTGGTGGGTTCTGTTTTTTTGTCTTCTTCAAGGCCAAGCTCGTTCTCTATGGCGTTTTCCAACCGATTAATGCCCCGAATGATCAGGAACATGACCAAGGCAACTACCAAAAAGGCAATGACATTGTTGATAAATACGCCATAATTTACGGTCACGGCGCCAGCCGCCTGGGCATCTGCCAACGTGGTGTAGGGGGCAGCCTTTTCCGACCCCTCTTTCAGCAATAGGAACATATCAGAGACTTCGGCCTGCCCCACCATCAAACCTACAGGGGGCATAATAATGTCATCTACCAACGATTTGGCAATGGTGCTAAAGGCAGCACCCACGGTAAATCCTACGGCCAGGTCAACCACGTTGCCACGCAGCGCAAATGATTTAAATTCGTGAAAAATATTTCTGAACATAACTGTATCCCTTTTCCTACAAGCCTGTTACTGGCACCAATAGTATGGCCAAGCCGATATTCCCCAAACAAAGGCTTATAGACTATAGTCAATGTGCTGACATTCTCCGGCGCAGTAGTTGTTAGCCTCTTATCGAGCGTAGTTTATTTGACATAAACAGTTTTAATGTTGACAAATTCTTTGATGCCAAAGTGGGACAGTTCACGGCCGTAGCCACTCTCCTTGATGCCGCCAAAAGGCAAACGAGGGTCCGATTTTACAAAAGAATTAACAAAACACGCGCCTGCCTCCAACTGCTCGGCCGCAATACGTTTTCCTCTTTCAATATCCTGGGTAAAAACGGCCGCGCCTAAACCAAACACGGAATCATTGGCCACATGAATCGCCTCCTCTTCATTGGCCACCGGTATGATAGCGGCGACAGGGCCAAACAGCTCGTCGTCATAAGCTGGCATACCAGGTTTGACGTTGGCCAACACGGTAGGTGGGTAGTAAGCACCAACGCTGTCTGGAATTTCCCCGCCCAGCAAACACGTTGCTCCTTTGGCAACGCTGTGCTGTACCTGCTCATGCAATTCATCCCGCAAGTCATGGCGGGCCTGCGGGCCTACCCTGGTAGCTTCATCCAGCGGGTCACCCATACGGGCGGCTTTCATGTGGGCCACAAACTTGTCAGTAAAGGCAGCCACCTGCGACGCCACCACCACAAAACGTTTGGCAGCAATGCAGCTTTGGCCAGAGTTGATGAGGCGGCTGTTCACGCAGGTGGTAACCGCTTCATCTAAATTGGCATCTTCTAAAATAAGGTAGGGGTCACTACCCCCCAATTCCAACACTGTTTTCTTGAGCATCTCACCTGCTTTTTGGGCAACTGCCTTACCGGCATGGGTACTGCCAGTTAAGGTGACCGCCTTTACCAACGGATTCTCAATGACACCGGCAACCTGACGGCTGCCAATTAACAGGGTACGGAAAGCATGCTCTGGAAAGCCGCTGTCCTGGAAGATACGTTCAATGGCCAGGGCACAACCGGGGACGTTGGCCGCATGTTTCAGCACGGCCGTGTTCCCGGCCATCAATGCGGGGGCGGCAAAACGAAACACCTGCCAAAAAGGAAAGTTCCAGGGCATCACAGCCAGCACTACCCCTAACGGTTGGTACGTGACAAAACTTTCACGGGCATCTGTGTCAATAAATTCAGGGGATAAAAACTGTTCGGCCTTGTCGGCATAATAGTCACAAACCCAGGCACACTTTTCTGCTTCAGCCATGCCATCCTTGCGCGGTTTGCCCATTTCCACAGCCATCAGTGTGCCGTATTCATGGGCATTGTCGCGCAGGTTTTGGGCGGCCAGCCGCATGTTAGCGGCCCGTTCGCTAAAACTGGTACGGCGCCACTGGTGGAAAGTAACGTCAGCCGCTTTGATGATCTGTTGGACTTCAGAGGGGGTCATTTCTTCATAGCGGGCCACCAGTTCATTGGTGGCCGGGTTTATCGCTTCAATTGTCATGCTGTTTTTACTCCATTCATTTTCTAATTTCTTAATGAGAAGGTAGGTATCATTATACCCATTCTGGCTGTCCAGGTAATAGGGTATGCTTCAAGCAAGTGATACAATGGAGGAGACCATGCAAGCAACACTCATTTACAATGCCCAAGCCGGCAGCGTGCGGGCGGCTACGGCCGAGGATTTACAGGATGGTCTGCGCGATGCCGGTTATGAACCGGTCTATAAGGCCACCCAGCACATTAAAGATTTAGACCCTATTTTAGCAGATGCCAAAGGGTTGGTAATTACGGCTGGTGGAGATGGCACAGCCAGAGCAGTTATCACCCGGTTGGTAGGGCGAGATGATGTGTGCTTTACGCCGCTGCCTATGGGGACGGCCAATAATGTTTGCCGCACATTGGGTATTGAGGGGAAACCTTTAGACATCGTACAGCGGCTGCGGTCACCACGGCCAAGTGGTTTTGATATTGGTCGTCTTCAGGCATCGTGGGGCGCAGATTACTTTTTGGAGGGAGCGGGCATCGGCTTTTTTGCAGAGGTATTAGCCTCTTATGATCCAGAGCAGGGTAAAAGTATGCTGCGTAGTGTGCAATCTTTGGTGGATATTTTTCAGCACGGCTTTGCCCGCGAGACAACCTTATATTTGCCGGATGAAGAAATACAGGGTGAATTTTTGTTGGTGGAGGTATTAAACACCACGGCCGTGGGCCCTCGCCTGAAATTTGCCCCTGATGCGGATCCAACAGACGGATTGCTTAATATTGTGTGTATTCGAGAAGGGCATCGAGAAGGGTATTTACGCTATTTGCACGCTTTACTGGCAGAAGAACTGTATGATCTGGACAGTGTGGAAGTGTACCAGGTGCCAGCGCTAAAGATCAGCTGGCGAGGGTTTCCGGTGCATATAGATGCTGAAGTACACCCACCCAACTTTGACTTCCGCGGTGAGCTACAAGACAAACGTGTGATTTTACGGCCGTATCCCCATTTACCGGTCAATGCTACCCTGCACATACGCGCCCTGCCCCAAGCCCTGCAAGTGTGGCTCCCTTCTGCCTAAAACCAGCTTCTTGACTTTGCGGTCAAAGATCTCGCTCTCTTCCAGACGCACCGAACAATATGCCCAGACATCGGTACCATGAACATGTTGGAAGGCATTCTCCCCGATGTAAACACTATGCAGCAACCCCGTCCATGCCTGCCAATAGTAAGGACGGCCAATGAACGCAGCCCAGCCAACAATGGAGTCGGGAACATCAGAACGTAAGCACTCACCTAATGATGTAAGCTCAAAGCGTTGATCATCAAGTTCATGCAAGACATCCACACTGGCGAGCGCACGCAGCAGGCGGTAGAGGCTGGGGGGTGAGTACCGGTGGCCAAGGCCAGCTCTTCGCTGGTACAGCTTGTCCCAGCAAGCAGATCGCCAATACCAAGTGTAGCGGCAACGTGGATCGCCTGAGACACCTGGTAACCTTCAACGAGGCGGCGAATCGTGGTCGCCGGATTTTGATAGTCACGTGACATGTTCTTCTCCTAACCAATTTTGTCGCTTGGTTTTATGCTTAGATGAATGCTGATAAGAAGCTATTTGGGCTGGGGCATCGTTATTATATTACCTGTTTAACTTTGCGGGTCAGAGCGTGAACGGTAAAGGGTTTTTGTAGAAAACTTGTGCCTTCCTTCAATATGCCGTGATGGGCAATGACATCATCCGTATAACCCGACATATACAATACTTTGATATCAGAATGAACAAAGGCTACCTTTTGGTAAAGTTCTTGCCCGTTCATTTCCGGCATAATGACATCGGTGAGCAAGAGATGGATCGTTTTTTTGTACTCAGAAGCAAGTCTAAGGCCATCATGGGGGCTTTGGGCTTCAATAACCTTGTATCCATGTGCTGCCAGCGTCTCACACACCAGTTTGCGCACCATCTCTTCATCTTCAACCACCAAGATGGTTTCTGTTCCATAAATTGAGGCTGGTTCTGTGACGGCCGTCTCATAAGTTTGTACTGTCCCTTCCGCACGCGGCAGGTAAACCTTAAAGGTAGTGCCGTTGCCAGGTTCACTGTGGACAAAAATATTCCCGCCATGTTGTTTGACAATGCCAAAGACAGTTGCCAGGCCCAGGCCCGTCCCTTTGCCCTGCATTTTTGTGGTAAAGAAGGGTTCAAATATCTGTTGTTGTGTGGCCGTATCCATGCCATGGCCAGTATCACTCACTGCCAACATAGCGTAATGGCCAGATGGCTGATCATCCGCATATCTTTTTACGTAAGCTTCATCCAGATACATGCTGGCTGTTTCAATGGTTAGTTTCCCCCCTGTGGGCATTGCGTCACGCGCATTAACCACCAAATTCATCAATACCTGTTCAATTTGCCCTCTATCGGCTTTAACCGGGTAAAGGATAGGGTCTAAAAATGTTTGCAGTTCAATATCTTCCATAATCAACCGCTGCACCATCTTTTCAAACTCTATGACAATTACATTAATATCCACTATCTTTATTTCCAACACTTGCCTGCGACTAAACGCCAGGATTTGGCGTGTAAGGTCGGCGGCCCGCTCTGCGGCGTCACGCACCTGCTGCAAGTAGCTGTACATCTTGTCATCTGGTGTTAAATTCATCATGCCCAATTCGACATAGCTGATGATGGGCACCAGGATGTTGTTAAAATCGTGGGCAATGCCCCCAGCCAGGCGGCCAATGGATTCCATTTTTTGTGACTGCCGCAGCTGTGCTTCTAACTGTTTGCGCTCGGTGATGTCGATCTGAATGCCGTACATGCCAACCATTTCGCCCTTGTCATCAAACACACTTTTACCCACATCATTGATCCACCGGATAGTGCCATCAGGCCAGACAACCCGAAATTCAATATTTAGGTCGCTTTTTTGTTCAACGGCTTTATTAACCTGATATTCAGCCTCGGCCCGGTCGTCTGGGTGCACTCGTTGCAGCCAGGTATCATAGTTGGTTTCACCAATGTCAGGTGATAGTCCTAACACAAGGTAGTTCTCTTCAGACCAGATGGTTTGGTTGGTGGCCATATTCCACTCCCAGGCACCGGCTTGGGCAGCCTTAAGGGCCTGGCTTGAGCGTACTCTGTTTTCTTGCAGCGCCTTTTCTATCTGTTTGCGCTCCGTAATATCGCGACCTACACCAACAACGGCCGTGATATTCCCTGCCTCATCAAAAACGGCCGTATCCATCCACCCCAACCATCTCCAGCCATCCTTTGTCATGGCTCGTTGTTCCATATAAGCCGTATACGGCGGCTGGAAAAGAGCCTCCATCGCCTTTGCTGTACACCCTCGATCATCCTTGTGCACCAGGGGGGTAAAGCTGCTTCCTAACAACTCTTCCTCCGTTTTTCCAAACAGCTTACAGTAAGACAGGCTCACAAACTGGAAACGTCCCTCCATATCCACTTTAACGATTAAGTCTGTCTGATTCTCCACCAACAGCCGGTATTTCGCCTCACTCTGCCGTATCAATGCAGCCGCAGCCCTCTCTGCTTTTAACTGGTTGGCTTTGGCCTGGTAAATAAGACCAAAGATACCCAGTACGCCAATAATGAATAACACATAAAACCACCACGTTTGCCACCAGAAGGGTGTACTTGTGAACTGAAGGGCCCCCTCCCTGACGTTCCAGACCATGATGTTGTGTGTCCCGCTCGCAGTCATCCTTATCACGTCACTCAAGAGTAAAAAAAGGGAGAGGCCTAACCCCAAAATCTTTACCTTTATCATCATCATATTATCTATCCCCTCAAGGGTACTTGAGTTGGCGACTCCTCTATATGGCACTCGTGCTACCCAATAACTTCAAGAGTGAATGAGAAGCCGCAGGGGGTAATCGGGTGATAAAACGAACAACGGTTTGTTTTTGCGGGAAGTTCGTATTCTTGTGCAAATCATTGTTCGCTTTTGTTTTTGCTAGAGCAAAATGGATTGCCCTTCATTATAGCGCCATTGTCCGCTGACCTCTACTTTTCGTAAGGGATAGATGGCCAGAAGGCAGGTGGTATCACCTTGACAGTTAGGGGACTTCACGACAAAATGAGCCCATTCCGTCTAGGCAGGCCAGCTTTTATAAAAGCTACCAACTGTATACGGCAGCGTCAGGTACGGTTTGCTTTGGCAGCCACGACGGCCGTTACCCATACAATACATCAGGAGGGAAACAAAAGTGGAGTTTAATAATCTTGGTCGCACAGGTGTCAAGGTAAGCCAGCTCTGTTTAGGGTGCATGAATTTTGGCGGGCGCACCCAGGAAGCAGATGCCATAGAGATCATTGATCATGCCTTTAATGCGGGCATTAACTTCATCGATATCGCCAACGTATATGGTCATGATCCCAATAACTTCAGTTTTGGGCGTGGTCGCAGCGAAGAAATTGTGGGCAAGGCTCTGGCGGCCAGCAGCAAACGCACCCATGTCATCGTCGCCACAAAAGCTTATTTTCCAATGTCTGATGACCCCAATGCCCAGGGCAGCAGCCGTCGTCATCTTATTGAACAGTGCGAAGCCTCGCTCAAACGCCTTAAAACAGACTATATTGATTTATATCAACTCCATCATCCTTCAAATGAAATCCCCATCGACGAGACCCTCCGTGCCTTGGATGATCTGATTAGCGCCGGCAAAGTACGCTATATTGGCAGTAGTTCGTTTGCTGCCTGGCAAATTGTCGAATCGCTGTGGGTCTCTAAAGAATATGGCCTCAATCGTTTTGTTTGCGAACAGCCCGCTTATAACTTGTTGGACCGGCGGATCGAACGCGAGCTCATTCCCATGGCCCAAACATACGGCATAGCCATCATACCCTGGTCACCCACAGCAGGGGGTTTCCTCACAGGTCAATACCAACGTCATATGCCGCCGCCAACCGGGTCAAGATTTGCTGAATTTTGGCAGGCCGCTCAACAGCATCATCAATCCGATGCGGCATTTGAGGTTTTAGAGCTGGTAAACGTGCTGTCAAAAGAAAAAAGATGCACGCCCTATCAATTTGCGCTTGCCTGGGTGGGGCACCAACCTGGGGTCACCAGCCCCATTATCGGGCCACGCACCATACAACATCTTCAAAGTTCGCTTCAAGCGCTAACCATTCAGATAACCGCGGAGGACACACACCGCATTGATGGCGTCGCCCCGCCAGGAAGAGCAACGGTGCCCTACTATGGCAGCGATGGCATGGCGTGGGTAACATGGGGCCCCCATCAATTTCGTTGGTAAAACAAAGCGTATGGTCATTGGCAGCAATCATTCAAAATGAGGGTCGCTTTATAGGAGTGTACCGATGCAATCTCACAGTGAAATCATCCCGTCAAATAAAACCACAACCATCACAACCGAGGCCCTGCCGGGGCTTTATAAAGAGCTTGTTGATCTCTTAAACCATCTGTCGGAGGTTTACTACTATCAAGGTCAGTTGGATATGGCCACGAAGTTATACGAGTCCAACATCTATCTGCTCAGCATAGAGCCTATGACCATAGAAGACAAAGCAAGGTTCCAAGGACAGCGCGGTAAAATGCTCTATTACCAGAGTTCGCTGGCAGAGAGTGGGTTTGAGGCCGCCTGGGCAGTGCTTCTGGATGCCCGCAAGCTTGCCGAGT
This sequence comes from Ardenticatenaceae bacterium, assembly GCA_011525915.1. Classification (GTDB taxonomy): domain Bacteria; phylum Chloroflexota; class Anaerolineae; order Promineifilales; family Promineifilaceae; genus CAADGU01. Next base: position 38,534 of record WYBM01000014.1, read on the forward strand.
CTGCAGCGGACAGAGCGTGTTTGGCAAAGGTGCTTAACCTGATGGGGTCAATCTTGTACGCGCAAGCCTTTGCCAATGGCAACTTTGAGGAACCGAGGTCGTATTTTCAACATGCATTTGAGCTGCGTCAGCAGCTTGCTGACACCCAGGGAATGTCTGAGTCGCTGTTTTATGTGGGGCTGACGTATCAAAACAAAGACGGCCGTACCGAGGATGACCGGGCAGAGGGGCTCAAACAGTTCCATAAGGCCCAAGCGTTGGCCCAAGCCGGCGGGCATAAACTTGAAGAATCTTATACCGCACGTCATATTGCCGCCGAGCATCAAGAAGATGGTGATTTGGAGGAAGCCCTTATAGGCTTTGAAAGATCACTAACTTTAAGGGAGCAGATTGGGTATAAGGTGTACCAACCTTCAGCCCTTTTGACCATAGGGCACGTGTACCGGGCCAGGCAGGAACTGGACCGAGCGATAAGCTATTACCAGAAAGCCTATGACCTGGCCGTGCAGATGGCCCAGACCGTATCTATGGTAAGGTTACAAATAACCTTGGGTGATGTCCAAAAAGAGAAACAGAATATAGACGGCGCCTTAAAACATTACGAAAATGCCTGCCAGGCAGCAGCGGCGAATGATTATCAAAAGGGCGTGGCGGCCGCCACCGCCAAAATAAAAGCCACAGCGTAAGGAGAGGTATAGAGGTATGACCGAACAGCTTAAGCAGAACAAACAGAATGTGATCGCTTTTTATGATATGATGTTTAATCAATGCAAGCCGGCTGAAGCCATTGAGGCCTATACAGGCGATGTCTACATCCAGCATAACCCGGCCGTCGCCGATGGTAAGGAAGCATTCATTCAATACTTTACCAGGATGGCCCAGGAATACCCAGGCAAGCGTGTTCATTTTAAACGGGTTATTGCCGAAGGGGACTATGTCGTCTTACACTGCTATCAACAATGGCCCGGCGACGGTGATTGGGCCGGCATTGATATTTTCCGTCTTGATGACAGGGGCAAGATCGTTGAACATTGGGATGTGCTCCAGCGGGTGCCGGAGAAAGCCGCCAATAACAACACGATGTTCTGAACGGGGGCAGGCACAAGGCTCGTCCTTACTTCTTTAACAGCGTGCTAAGTTTTACGCGTCACATAGGGGTCAATAGTTTTAATCAACTTCTCCTTCAATAGTTTATCAATCAGATCTTTGTAGTAAGCTTTGGTTCCCTTTGCGACACTTTCACTAATCTTGTGCACCTCTGGCAGTTTGCCAGACGAAGTTTGTGCTAGTTGATTGATATAGGGGAACAGATCTTTCTGTACTATAGATTCATCCCCTTTTCCAACGGCAACATCATAATCAGCGGGGTCTACCACATAATAATCACCAAACTGCCTATGGGTAAAGGTATTGCCCACACCTCCTCTTATTGTGATCCCCTTACGACCTAATTTTGACAGCCCCTCGGCCACTTTGGCTACAAGTGAGGAATCTATTTTAGCTTTTTCATCGATTCCTGCCTGGCAAGAAGATATATCGATCGTTCCCTTATAGGTCTTTGGTAATTCGGCGTGCAGGAAATTTACAACCGCCTGAGCATCTTTTTTTCCAATCGAGCCCACACCACCATGTTCCACAATGTATAGATGCTCATCATCCTTTAGGGCGTTTAACCCTCCCTTGTTACTAAAGTCAATAACGGGACCACCATCTTTGGCATAAGCAAAATCTATGTGCTGCATTAACGCCATAAGAGGAACGAAGGCATTCTTCTTCTCAGATATCACTTTTGGGTCTGGCTTAGAAGCGGTGGCAGCATTTACATAATCTATGGAGGCCTGGTGAAACTTAGCCACCACCTTACTGTTGACATTATCCACAGCCACCAAGACGGTTCGCTGCACCACAGAATCGGCCGATTCTTGCAATACCTGCCCGCTAAGGCCGTTCTGCTGCACCACATGGGTGAGTTCATGCGCCAGAATTTGCCGGCCCTGCGCGCTGCCAGGGCTGTATTCACCACGGCGGAAGAAGATGTGCTGGCCGGTGGTAAAGGCACGGGCTTGCAGTGATTGGTTCAGCCCATCGGCCTGGGCGTCCGTGTGTACACGCACACCGCTGAAGTCGGTGTTAAACGTCTGGCCCATCTGCTGCTGGAGGCCGCCAGGCAACGGCCGTCCGCCCCCCCGGGCACTACTGATGGCCGACTCTACTTCCAGGGGCACGGCCGTGCCCCCCTCACCGGCCACCCGTCTTTGCACCCGATGGGGCTGCCCCTGGGCAATCCGCCGGGCCACCTGGTCAGCTTCCTGTTCATAGGGATCACTAACCGGACCTAACAACATTTTAGCCTGCACCACCAGGCGCTGCACATGGTGGTTGCCGTGGCTGCGCTGCAGTTGCCACAGGGCATTACCAGCGCGGGGCAAACGGCCGTTGGTGGCCCGCTGCAGTACGGCCGTGTCCCTGGCCACCCCCCGGCCCAAGCCGGCCATCAAGGCCGGGGCAGCGGGTTGGTGGGTGAGGGTGACGGCCGTGGGCGCTGCCTGTTGTGTTTTGGTGTCTGTGGCTAATGTGCGGTTAATCACTATGAAACTCCTTTTTAGATGCCAAAGGGTTAACCTTCAAGGTAAGCCTTTGTCATGCGGTAATCCTCATCCAGCCAGATGATGATCCAGTGCCCCCAGAAGAGCTTGCCAGCGGTGAAAGTTATTTCGATCCGCCTATCTTCATGAAAGCGAAGGGCACCCAGGCGCATTGCAGCTTTAAATGCTTCAGAGGTGGTAAGTTTCCCGGGCTCATCCGCCCAGTACGCGTTTTTGTCAGGTAGTAGTTGTTCTACGCCGTACGCCAAAATTGCATCATAGTGCTGGCTGATCCAGTCAATATCCTGATTGACACGCTGGCTCAAGGCGGCCGTATCGTTCTCTCCCCGGCCGGACACATAAACGATGACGCGCTGGCCGTGAAGGGTTGTTTCCACCTGGTACCAACCGTAGCCAGGGTTATAGAAATGTTGGCTCAAGTCAATCATGCCGCCTGAGTATGCCTTGTGTGTTAGGGCATCCCTGGCCGCTACCACAGATAGACACCGCCATTATGCCCGTGTTTGGCATGCACACGCATATCCACCAAAATCATATAATATTTCGGCGTGAGGTGATGCCAGGTCCACGTGCCCCCACGGCTGTTGGGGTAAAGATCGTCCGCGATGGCAAAGTGTTGGCTCCGGGTGGCGGTTCTCAAGGTCACTTTTTTGCCCGAAGGCATAAGCCCGGCCTTTGGGTCTGTGAGATCGTTCGCCAGATTGACAGTGGAGCCGCTTTTCATGGGATCTTTCCACTTAATGTTGCCAGACGCAATGGTAGAGGCTTCGGTGGTATTATAACTGCCAATAATGCTCGATGGATCCGTGCCAAAATTAATATTGCCATCGCTATCACGATAATAAATGACATTATCGTAGTTAAAGCTGTTTGAAGTTCCCTGGTAGCCACCGTTGACGCTGTAGGTGTTGCCGGTGCGTTTTCTCTGAATAATGTCACTGGTCTTGTCATCACCCTCATTGGCCATGATCCCGATCAGGTTCTTGAAACGGGCGCGGGTATAGACGCCACCATGTTTCCATTGTTGATAGGCTACATCCACCTCGCTCGCGTTTGGTGATGGAAGTTGGGAATATAGCCCGGCTTTAGCAAAATGATACATCACCAGGTTATAAAACACCGCCTTCAGCGTGTCATCGCTGCGGCGCTGCAGCGCCTGTTTTGTAAGCTCTGACCAATCTATGTAGGAGGTTCCTCGGTTAAGATCAAGGCTGTCCGTGCCATGATCGCTGTCGTCTTGTTCAGCGCTGTCATGGGCACGCTGGATCACCGGCGAATAGGGGCGCGCCGTACCCGGCGGCCTGCCCTTCGCCTGGATGGTCTGGGCGGCTGTCAACGCTTTTTGGCCCATGGTGTCAGCTTCCTGTTCCAGCACGGTGTCCTCGCTAACGGCCGTGCCTTTCAGGTGCATGGTGGGGCGCACGCGCCCCTGCTTCTGCTGGATGACGTGCCACGCTTCGTGTGGAACATACTTTTCTTTCCCAGGGCTAACATAAATCTCCGACCCTTGGGTATAGGCGTGGGCTTCATACTTTGTGGGCCTGGATGAATTGTAATGCACCTGCACATCATTGAGTGACAGGCCGGAGAGGGTTTCGACACCAGCTTTGAGATCGTCCGGTAAGCCGGTGCGGTTTTGCGCCTGCGCGACGACGCGCTGCACGTGGCGGTTGCCGTGGCTGCGCTGCAGTTGCAGCAGGGCATTCCCGGCGCGGGGCAAACGGCCGTCTGTCATTCGCTGCAGCACGGCCGTATCCTTTGCCACCCCCCGGCCCAACCCGGCCATCAGGCCAGGGGCGGCGGGTTGATGGCTGGTGGAGGTGACGGCCGTGAGGGCTGCCTGAGGTGGTCGTGTGCTTGTTTCCAGGGTTCGGTTTGCCATCTTGTACCTTTAGGGTTTGAACGCTTCGGCCGTGACCAGCTTGCCCATTTTATGATATTCCCGTTGAGCAGCGTGCTGCAAATGGGCCATTGTTACCACACCACCGTCGGCGGCAGCCCGGAAGGCGGCGGCCAGGGCAATGTTGCGGATGTTGCCCCCAGCCAGCTGCACTCGTTCCGCCAGGAAAGCCAGGTCAACATCGTCACCGCGGGGTGTAGCCACCGGCCAGATTTGCTGCCAGATGCGGCGGCGCTGAGCTACGTCCGGGAAAGGGAACTCTATAATAAAATGCATCCGCCGCATAAACGCCTCATCCATATTTTTGCGCAGATTGGTGGCCAAAATAGTGACCCCTTCATACACTTCCATACGCTGCAGCAGGTAACTGATTTCCAGGTTAGCGTAACGATCATGGGCATCGTGTACCTCTGTACGCTTGCCAAAGAGGGCATCGGCTTCATCAAAAAAGAGGATGGCATTGCTTGTCTCCGCCTCAGCAAAAATGCGGGCCAGGTTCTTTTCCGTCTCGCCAATAAATTTACTGACAATGGTGGCCAGGTCAATTTTATACAGGTCCAACCCCAACGTCCCGGCGATAATGTCCGCCGCCATGGTCTTGCCTGTGCCCGGCGGGCCGGTGAACAGCACATGCAGCCCTTTGCCCAGCGCCAGCTTCTGGCCAAAGCCCCAGCCCTCATACACCTGCACGCGGTGCGTGACCTGATCACACAATTCGCGCAGTTGGGCCAGGCGTTCCGCCGGCAGCACAATGTCTGCCCAGGTGTAATGTGGCTCTATTTTTTGAGCGAGCTGGGCTAGATTCTGGTTAGAGTGCAGGCGGCAGGCAGCGTGCAGATCGGCCATGGTGGGTTGGGGGTTGTCTGGCTGCTGCCACCGGGCCTGGTTCCCGGCCGAGGCGGCCGCGGCCTGAATTTGGGCCGGGCTCAGGCGGAACTTATGGGCCAGGTCGGTCAGATCAAGCGTGGTCCTGGGCAGGGCTTCCTGCCAGCAGGTTAACCGTTCGGCCGCGGTAGGCAGGGTAAAAGGGATACGAATAAAGGGATGCGGCAGGGGGTGCGCCGGTTCCCACACGGCCGTGCCCGCCAGAATAGTCAGGCCGGGTTGGGCCGCCAGCACATCCAACAAAGCCTGCCGCTGATAATGCTTGTCTTCAGCCAGCAAGGCATCAAACCCTTGCCAGTAGAGTACGGCCGTTTGCAGCCGCGCTTCGCGGACCGCCAGACGCACCAGTAAAGGGAATGATTCCGCCGGGACGGCTGCCAGCCGTTCACCATTCATGACAAGTAACGGCTGGCCCAGGTGATGGCTGAGGGCGCTGGCCGTGGCCTCCCGGCCTACACCGCTGTCACCGTGAAAATACAAAACCAGGTTGCTGTATGCCTGCGTCACCACCTGCAGCCGCCTGTCCAGGGGTTGATCTGGCATGGCTGGGGTACGCACCAGGCGGGCATAGGGTCGCAAACGGACGTCTATGGCATCTGCCTCCAGTAAATAATCCACAATACGCTCGTCCAGCTTCAGCGAAAGGCTCAGCCAGGGTGGCTGCGGCGTGGTCGTTTCGTTAAACAGTTCCAACAGGTGGTAGCGGCGCAAAGGGGCATCTGGCCCTAAACAGGCACGGGCAGCTATTTTCGCCGCTGCGTCCGGGCAAAGCAGGTTAAACAACAGATCCAGGCTGGGATGTTTACGGGTGATGTCATCCTGCAGGTAAGCGTAAATGCGGCTGTAAGCTACGTCAATCTCTGGGGCCAGGCAAATGAGTATGGCGTCCATCTCCCACTGGCTCAGGGAAAAGCATGTGGCCAGGCTGGCCAGGCGCAGGGGAATGCCTTGTTGGGCAGCCAGGGTCTGGCGCTGATAGCTGACGGCCGTCAATGCTTCCAGGGCAGCTTGCACAGCAGCGGCCGTCTCTGCCGCTAAGGGTACGCTTAACCACAAAGGCAAACCAACGGCCTTGTCTAGCAGCTTATCCACTTCCTCATCAGAGATGTAAAAAGCAGGCAAACCGTCAGGCTCTGGCTGCAGTTGGCGGGCGCGCCACACCTGCACACGCAGCAAAACATCCAGGCGGGTGAGCTCTGCCAGGATGTGCGCCTGCGAATGGGGAAAAGGAGTTACTTCCGCCGATTCAGCCATAGGCAAATGCGTTCTAACAGCGGCGTCTGAATGCCCAACCCGGCCAGATAGGGCACCACAAACACCAAAATTTCGCTAAGATTGGCCACGTAACGGCGCTGACCACTGGCCACATGTGTGATATGCCCGCGCCAGACCGGGTGCGCCGTTTCCTCTGGTGTCTCTTCCAGCCAGATCTTTACCACAAATGAATGGGTGTTGGGCTCGATAAACGGCCGTGACATCTCACCATTTTCGGCCAACCCTTTTTCGTCTTGCGCCATAACCAGGGCCAGGTAAAACACAAAACATCCATCAGCAGGGAAGATAACCCACCCATCACCTCTGATGTTTTATGTTTTTTATGCCTGGCACTATACCTGAAGTCAGTCTGTTGTACCGTCTTTTCCAGCGTCTGCTGCAGCGTCTTTCGTTTTGCCACAGTGTAGTCTTTGGGTAAATTAGGGCGACACATTCAGCCGCTGGATGAGCATTTTCACTTCCTGCTCTAAAACAGCCAGGTGTGATTGCAGTTGCTTCAGTTCGGCTACGACCTGCGACGTGGGTATAGCTGGGTTGTCTGGCATGAGCCCCTGGCGTAGTTCACGAGGTTCCACGGCCGTAATCTGATCAGCGCGGATCTGCTCATAGAGGGTCAGGGTACGTTGGGCTGGTTTGACGTTTAACTCTTCAACCAGGGCGGCAGCACACTGGTCAAACTGACGCAGCGCCGCGCTGCGGTTCCCGGCCAGGTAATAGAGGCGCATCAACAAACGATGGGTGCGCTCTCTGGCCCGATCATAATGCAGCACGCGCATGCCATACTCCACACCATTTTCATAGTGACGCCGGGCAATACACGCATCCATCAGCTTTTCCAACAAAGCCAGGGCTATCGATTGGAAACGTTCGCGTTCAATGATACACCAATCCTGGTACCATCCCGTCAGCAATTCACCCTGGTACATGTCGACAGCTTTTTGGGCAACCTGCACCTGCGCTGAGCTTAACAACTGGCCAGGCGTGTCACACACGGCCGTAAACGCCTGTTCCACCTCATGCACATCCAACCAAATCTCTGTTTCCAGGTTGATGTGGACCCAGTTTCTGTCCAGCAGCAGCAGAGGCACCGAGGAGGGGGGATCATCCACGGCCGTTTGCAACTGCCAAAGCGTCTGCCGTAAATACTTTTTCGAACGTGCAGGCATGGCATCCCCCCATAATTGTTCAGCTAGATGGTCTCTATCGTGCGGCCGACGGCGGTTGAGCAGCAGATAAAAAAACAGCTCCTGCACCTTCATGGGTAGTAAGACCACGCTGCGATCAACACCTTGTACCTGTGGTTTGCCCAAAAGCCTGACTTGTAGCCTGCCCATTGCCGCCTCCAGCCCCCCGGATATAAGGTTTTATAACTTCTGGTAATGGTTTGTTGATATATGAGTTGTTGGTCAACTCTATTATGAACCAATACCCGGCCGATGGCAATGGAAAAACACTTTTCCACATTGGCTTCCTGGCCACTTTGCGTTATAAAGCAGTGCCTTTAACTCACATTATTGGAGGAACAGTATGGCTGAAATGATTGAACAAGCGCGTATTTGCTGGTTCGCCATCCCTGACGAAGCAGATTTAGATGAGGATTTGCAGAAGCTGTTTGCCAAAGCACGGGAGAAGATTGGCTTTGTGCCCAATGTTTTTGTGGTTTATACCGTGCGGCCCGCCCACTTCCGTCCCTGGTTTAACCATTTTCGTGAATTGATGCAGGGTGACTCTGACCTATCACCGGCGCAGCGGGAGATGATCAGTGTGGTTGTTTCTGCGGAAAACCACTGCCTCTATTGCCTGGTAAGCCACGGCGCTGATCTGCGTGCCGCCCTGGAAGACCCCATTCTTGGTGACCGCATCACTCTGGATTATCGCCGCGCCGGTCTGGATGAGAAGAACCGGGCCATGCTTGATTACGCTGTCAAGATCACCAACGCCCCCGTCACCTGCGGTGAAGCGGACATTGAGCATTTACGTCATTTGGGTTTTTCTGATGAAGCCATCTTTGACATCGCTGAAATCGCCGCCATGTACAACTTCACCAACCGCCTGGCTTCGGCCACCGGCATGATGCCCAACCGGGAATATCATGCGCTGGCTCGTTAGGCGCGCACATACCAGCAACGGCCGTTTCACCCTCTGCTCTCTAATGGACACCTACCTCGCTGAAAAACACCTTATTGTCTGCAGCGTCTACCGGCGGGCCAACCGCTTTTAACTGCCCGCACAATGGCAGCGCTTAAGCAGAGCGGCCGTTCTATCTTATCTGCATGCCTCATTGAACATCGGCCCCACTTTGTGCTATGCTCTTTGTCGGGTTTGAAAAAGGCAAACAATGAGTGCAGACAAACATCCCATCCATATACCGTCACAGACAACGGTGATTGATGACCTTAACCAGCAGGCCTGGGAGCTGCGTATCGCCGATGTTCACCAGGCAGTTTATCTGGCAGAACAGGCCCAAGCAGCCGCCATAAAGACTGGCTACCAGCCAGGGCAGGCCCAAAGCGGGCACATTTTAGGTCATTGTCACTTCCGCATGGGTGACTATGAACAAGCCCAGTCGCTGACCCTGGCCGCTCAGGCGCTGTTTCAGTCGCTGGGGGATTTTGTAGGGCAATCTGACGCGCTGAATACATTGGGCAATATCCACTCGGGTTTAGGAGACCATCATGGTGCGTATGAATATTACCTGCAAAGCCTGAAACTGCGGCAGGAAGCCGGCCATAAACAGGCAGAAGCGGCCTCCTGGAACAATATCGGCAACGTTCATTTTCATCTGGCTGACTATGAGAATGCCCTGGCCAGCCATCAGAAAAGCCTGGCCATTAAACAAGAGATTGATGATCAGTCTGGGGTAGCCACCTCATTGAACAATATCGGTAATGTCTATAAAGCATCAGGGGATTTCCAAAACGCTCAAAAGCATTATACCCAAAGCCTGGCTATCTTCCGCGTCATTGGCAATCAATATGGGGAAGCGGGAGCGCTGAGCAACCTGGGAGCCATCTACAAAGAGATGGGAGACGCCACCGCAGCCCTGGCTCACCACCATCAGAGCCTGCAAATTGAGCAAGCCATCGGCAACAAACTTGGCCACGCAGAAAGCCTGCTGCAACTGGGCCAACTTTACACAGCCTACCCTGACCTGCCACCATTGCCCATGCATGACGGTTCTACCACCATGGCTATGGCTTGTGTCCAGCAGGCATTGGCCATGGCCACGGAACTCAACACCACAGAGCTTCTCTACCAGGTCAACCTGACATTATCACAACTTTATGAACAGCAGGGTGATTTTTCCCGCGCGCTGGCACACTACCAGGCTTTTCACACGGCTGCGCGGCAAGTCTTTGACGAAGAACGGGCTGACCATACCCGGAAGCTGCAAATTATGCATCAGGTAGAAACATCAAAAAAGGAAGCGGAGCTGGAACATGCACGGGCAGAGTTGTTCCGTCTGCAAACGATTGAACTGGCACAAGCTCTGACAAAAATTGAAGAACAACGCCGCCTGGCGGAAGAAGCAAACCGCTTTAAAACAAAACTACTCTCCATTGCCGCACATGATCTCAAGAATCCGCTGGGAGCCATCTACGCCAATGCCGGCCTGATTCTCACGCTCTTACCTGAAGAGGATTCACTTTTTAGTTATGTCAAAGATATTGAGATCAGCACCCAGCGGATGCAGAGGTTGATTGAAGAGTTACTGGATTCAACCAGCATCGAAAGCGGCCAGCTAAAGCTGCACCTGGAGCCAATAGACCTGGCCGTGTTAGCACAAGAGGTGCTTGACAGTCACCAACGAACCGCACAACACAAAGGGCAATCACTGCAGTTAGAGGCAGAGACTGAATGTTTTGTTAGAGCCGACAAAGCACGGTTGTGGCAGGTGTTGGAAAATTTGGTGAGCAACGCCATCAAATACTCACCATTGGGAAAACCTATTTGGGTGTCTGTGTATCAAGAAAACGAGCGTGTTTGCCTAAGCGTCAAAGACGAAGGGCCTGGGTTGACCCTGGATGATCAGAAACAATTATTCAGCAGCTTCGGCCGTTTGTCTGCCCAGCCTACCGGCGGTGAAAGTGCCACAGGGTTTGGGCTCTCCATTGTCAAACAGCTTGTAGAGCTGCAGGAAGGGAAGGTATGGGCCGAAAGTAAGGGGCCGGAAACTGGCAGCACGTTTTTTGTGCAAATGCCCGCCTTAGGGCGGCCCTGAGGCGGGCGGCCCGCCTTGGGGTGTGAATATTCCTGACAACAAGTATTGTCAGGGCTGAGAAAAAAGCGCAGACACTAACTCGCGCACTTCCACTGGCCGCAGATACTGCCCCAGGTAATGATCGCCCCACCAAAGTTCAAAGTGAAGGTGAGCATCTTCCGTGGGACCTTTGACGGCAGCAGGGGAGCCTGTGTTGCCAATATGGCCGATGAGCTGCCCAGCGTCTACGGCCGTACCCACCATGATCTCCTCCTGAATAGCACTCAGATGAGCGTACCGGGCCACCGTACCATCTGGGTGTGCAATCCATACCTGCATGCCCCGGTAAAAATCCAGGTCTTCTTCCGTTGAGTAGCCTCGCGCCTTTAACGCTTCTCGCCGCTGGTTAAACGACTGCTCATCCGGCAATTCATACGCATGTGTGGCCCGTATGACCACACCGGCCGCCGCCGCCCACACGGGTGTGCCTGCCCCCCAGTAAAAATCCACCCCTTCATGCACCCCCAGCCGATAGTGACGCGGCGCGCCTGGCATCTGCAATTCACGCCCGCCCAACTGAGAGCCCTGCACCGGCACCTTAAACGGGCCTAACGCGGCCCAGACCGCCGGGTCATGCGGCGGCGTGCCGGCAAATACCGGTCCACCAGGGATCGTTTGCCAACGCGCGGGCTCATTCACAAAGTAAAGCTGTTCTCGCCCGGCCAGAATGAGCCGCTGGCCATCACTCCAAAAGGCGCTGACAGGCGGCGGCTGCACCACGCGCTGTAGGGCGCCCGTTTTAGGGTCCAGCACAAGCAGCCGTCTACCGTCACGATCCAAAATGTAAACGGCCGTGTCTGTGGCCACAATCTGCCGGGCCTGGGCTATCTTAACATCGGGTTGGAACGTGCTCACCAGGGCGGTGTCAGCATACACCGGTATGGTGACAGTAAGGGCATTTTGCACCATCACATACGTCCGGTCGTTAACTACACTTACGTCCACCGGGGTACTCCCTTCCGGGAGCAGCCAGAAGCGGTCGTCGCGTCCCCCACCAAAGTGCAAGGCAAAGTTATAACTTGGCTCCACCAACACCCGGTCAGCCAGGGCCACATAATAATGGCTTGAGGTGTCACCAATGGGGCGATTATACCGGGCCAGCGACCACGTTTGCTGTGCCGGGTCATAGTGATAGACATCTCCCGCCCGTTCCAACACAAACAGGCCGTCAGCAGTTGCTGTCAGGTCCAGCGGTTCAATGACAGGCACACCTTCAACCCTATCACCCGGTGCCAGCAGCAGTGTCGGCGAGGTAGGCGCGGCCAGGTTCAATGCCAGCACCCTACCACCATCCAACAAATAGGCCGTGTTCGCGGCCACTTCCAGGGCAATAGGATGCAGGAAACTGCCCGGCGCATACCGCCAGATACCGGTATTGGCAGTACTCAAGAGCAGGTATTCCCCTCTGGCCGCCTGCGCGGCTTTAAACATATCCAGGTTGCGGGGGTTGTCTAACTGCGGCAGCGGCGGTGTGGCCGTGGGCACGGCCGTGGCGGTGGGCGGCGGTGCAGGGGTGAAAGGAGGGGTAAGCTCAGGTGAAAGGGTTAACGGGCGCACTGTCTGGGTGGGCACGGCCGTGGCTGTGGCCGCCAGAAGCACTGGCGGGGCGGCAGCCGGGGTCTGGGTACAGGCCACCAACAAGGCAGTGGCCGCCAGCCACCAACACCCGAACACCAATGTCTGGGCCATGCTGACCAAGCCGAACACAAGTTGCCCTAAGCGATAGGGTCCACGGCCGTTCATGCCTTTCTCCGGCGGCGCACCCATAATAGGGCCACAATCAACACAGCCATGAGCAGCAGCCCAGCCCCTACGGTTGTGGTGGGAAAGCCCGCGTCGCCCTTCACCTCCTGGCCATAGGGTATGATATGCCGCCGGTCATGAGGCAGCTTTTCTATGACCTGTACCGTGCCGTCCGGCCAGGTGATTTGCACATGCTCGACTATTGCTTTGCCCAGGCCAAAGGTGAGCTCCAGCGGGTCACCGGTGCCAACGCTGGAGCCGTTTTTAAGCTCTTGAATCTGGCGACGGCCGTCGCTGTCAGTCACAACCACCCGTGCCCCTACGGCGTCCCGGTTTACCGGGCCCCCACCCACCAGTTTTAATGTCAACCAATGGTCGTCGTAGCGGTCACCCATGGTGTTGCGGTAAAGGACATAACCTTCATCATAGTTGCCAATCACCAGGTCAACATAGCCATCCTGGTCATAATCGGCTGCCGCCACACCAATGGTGCGCCCCTCATGACCGGCGCCGGACATCTGCCCCAGGTTCGTGAAGGTGCCGTCACCGTTATTATGGAACAGTGGGTTGGCCGGGCTTTCCCCCTGCACGGCCTCTGCCACCGCCAGATAGAGGTCTTGCCAGCCGTCATTGTTGTAATCTAAAAAGACCGCGCCCCAGCCAATTCCCCTGGGAAACTGCACCCCAGCCAGTTCAGCCATGTTGTTAAAGGTACCATCTCCCTGGTTTTGCAGCAGCGTCATCGGCCCGGCATTGGAAAAATAGAAGTCCAGGTCGCCATCGCGGTCATAGTCACCTGTGGCCAGCCCCATGCCCATCACCCGCGTGTCAGCCTGGGCCTGCTGTGAGATTTCGGTAAAACACCAACCATCACAGCCAGGACCATCGTTGCGCCAGAGGGCGTTACCTACCGGGTTGATGAATTCATCATTAACCAGGTAGATATCCAGGTCACCGTCGTTGTCAAAGTCCACAAAAGAGGCCACAAAGCCAGCGCCGCGTGTTTTACCGCCAGGCAGGTAAGCGGTTACGTCGGTAAACGTACCATCGCCATTATTGTGGTAGAGGCGATCTTTTTCGCCTTCCAGGGAACGGCCGCAGCGAGGATCACAGGCCCAGTTGGCAACATAGAGATCAAGCCAGCCATCGGCATCAAAGTCACCCCAGGCGGCCGTTTTGCTGTTGCTGTTGTCGGCCACACCCGCACTGGCGGTGACATCTACAAACCCTTGCCCGCTTTCATTGTGAAACAAGACGTTGGGTCCCCAATTCAGCACATACAGGTCAGGCCAGCCATCATTATCATAATCGGCAAAGATCACACCGCCGCTTTCAGCATCTGGCAGAGCCACCTGATCATTGAAGGGGGAAACGGCAAACGTACCGTTGCCATTGTTGTGGTAGAGGGTGTTAGGGCCGGTGTTGTTTGTCAGGTACAGGTCTAGCCAGCCATTCTGGTCATAATCACCCCAGGCCTGGCCGCTGACCTTTTCACTGTTTTGGGGATCCCGTGGACTGTTAATGCCGGCAGCCTCGGTGACATCGGCATACGGTAAGGATTGTTCCTGGGCATGAAGAAGGGATACGGCCGTCATCCAGGTCACCAATACAATTATGAGCCATCGTGTATGCCATTGCTTTTTCATCTTCTCTTCCCTCTGATTTGTCATCCGTTAACCGTGGTTGGGGATAACCGCGGCATCATACCATTACTGTCAGAATTATCTTCGTTTCCGGGGAAAAGGGTAGCGAGAACAAGAGACCGACTGAAAATGGGTCCCACTTTAATAGCACATATGTTCTATTTTGTGGTATACTATGCTCTCAATCAGCCCCTATCTATAAATAGTAGGGTTGATAACTGATGTACAACTTAGCTGATACAAGGAGAAATGTCATGAAAGTCGTAACCACTTATCCAGATAGTGTTTTTTGTTGGGTGGACCTTACTACCACAGATGCTGAAGGAGCCAAAGCCTTCTACACTGCCCTGTTTGGTTGGAACAGTGATGATCGCCCCACCGACATGGGGGGAGTATACAGCATGCTCCAGATAGAAGGTAAAAATGTGGCTGGCCTCAGCGCTATGCCCCCTGATATGCAGGCCCAGGGCGCACCCCCTTTCTGGGCATCCTACGTCAAGCACAGTGACATAGACGCTGTCGCTGCCAAGATAACAGAAGCCGGCGGTACCCTTTTGTTTCCGCCTATGGATGTTATGGAAGAAGGGCGCATGGCCATGGCCCAAGACCCCACTGGCGCAATGTTTGGCATCTGGCAGCCACGCGGCCACATCGGCGCCGAATTGGTGAACCAACCCAATACCCTGTCATGGAATGAACTGCAAACACGGGATGTGAATGAGGTTAAGACCTTTTATCAAGCTGTCTTTGACTGGACGTATACGGCCGACGAGAGCGGGTATGTGATGTGTTTACAAAACGGCCGTCGTCAGGCCGGTATGTTGCAAATGGACGAGTCATGGGGAGATATTCCGGCCAACTGGGCCGTCTATTTCCTGGTTGAAGATGTAGACAAGATGGCCGCCCAGGCACAAGCATTAGGCGGCACTTTGCTGGTTCCTCCCAGTAAGGCCGGAGAAATCGCCCGGTTCAGTGTGGTTCAGGATCCCCAAGGCGGCGTTTTTTCCATCATCCAGTTTAATGGGCCCATTGACCCACCGCCCGGGTTCTAGCATTAGTTTTCAGTTATCGGTGGCCAGTTTTCAGTGGGGCCTGACACCCGTAACTGTCCACTGAACACTGATTACTAACTTCTGACCACTGGCCCTGGATTTCATGTGGTTTCAACCAGGGCCACGGCGCCCCATAAGGGCGCGTCATCGCCTAATGCCGCAGGCACAATGTCAACCTGTGCCTGCGGCAGCGCCGTTTCCCGGGCCGTGCGGCGCACAACCTCCCACCAATGCACGCCTGATTTGATAACACCCCCCCCTAAAATCACCTGGGATGGATTCATCAGGTTAACTGCATTGCCAATGCCCACACCCAATGCCCACGCACCACGCTCTAAAATACGGCGCGCCTCCCGGTTGCCCTGGGCGGCCATGATGGCCACATCTTGGCCGGTGACACCTTCCTGCTGTCCACTGGTTTCAGCCCAGTCAGCCGCCATATAGGGCCCGGATGCCAGCCGCTCTACACAGCCCCGTTTGCCGCACAGACAATGGGGGCCGGCCGGGTCCACCACCATATGCCCTATTTCACCGGCCATGCTGTTGTACCCCCGAAACGGCCGTCCCCCCAGAATCCAACCACCGCCCACGCCGGTACTTACTGTTATGTAAAGCAGATCGGCCACGCCCCGCCCGGCACCAAACCGCCACTCACCAAGGGCAGCGGCGTTAGCATCGTTGTCTATGCGAACGACTGTCTGGAATTCAGAGGCAACTATTTCTGGCAAAGGCACATTCTCCCATCCCGCTACATGATGTGATAAACGTACCGTACCCGTGGCCACATCCACTGGGCCCCCAAAACTAATGCCCACGGCCGTCGCCTTTTCCCCCGCTAGCAGTTCGTGTGCCAGGGCTACCATTGCCTCCATGTCAAACCGCGCGTCACCATGGGCCGGGGAATAGACCCGTTTATACGCCCGCCAGGTCAAGCTGCCGCTGTGGTAGACGGCCGTGTCTACCACCCCTGCCGTCAACTTTGTGCCGCCAAAATCCAGGACCAGCACCATCGCCATCTGCCCACCTCCGTGCCCATAATTTTTTCAAGGCGCCATCTCCATTATAATAGGGCATCATGAAACCACTGCCAACCATTTACAATGACAGCGCCGTCTGGTTTGCCGCCTGCCAGGACACAGACCCTCAGGTGCAGGCTGCCGCTTACAACGCCTTATTTGCCTATCTGAGCCAGGTGGCGCTGCACATCGTTTATGATCAGCCAGAAGCGGAAGCGCTGGCCCAGGACTGTGCCCAACTGGCCCTCATCCGCATTCATCGACGCCTGGCTGAGTGCCGCGAACCATCGGCTTTTCGTGCCTGGGCCCGGCAAATGGTCTCACACCTGGCCATCGACGCTCTGCGCCGCCGCGCGCGGCTTACCTTTGCCGCCGAAGATGAACTGGAAACCGTTCTGGCAGGAACCGCCGAGAAGCTGCCTTCTCTAGAAGACCATATGACCACAGAAACCACCCTGGCTGGCCTTTATGCCGTCCTTCAAAGTGCCCCCATCAGCGAGCGCTCGCGCCGGGTGGTGATCGGCCGTTATCTGCAAGCGCTGGCCGATGAACCCCTGGCCGAAGCAGAAAGCAAACTGGTTGGAAAGCCGGTGCTGCCCAGCCACATTCAGGTGACGCGCGCTAAAAATATGGCAAAGTTACGCACCTGGGAACCGCTGCTGGCCTTGCTAGAGACAGCACCATAATGCCTGGCCTGGCTGAAATTCGGCACACCTGGAAAGGTAAACGGGCTGGCAAACGTCTTATACATAGGAGAGGCTGGAGATGCCTGATGACATGACCCCCCATGAGCAAATGAGAGAAGCCCTGCAGGCCAGGGGCGATGAGGCTGCCTGTGAAGCGTGTTTGTCTCAGCTTGAGGCCTACATAACAGCCCAGTTAGACGGCCGTAACTACCTGGCCCTCTTCCCCCAAACAGCCCGCCACCTGGACGGTTGTTTGTCGTGCGCCGCCGCTTACGCCCGCCTCTATCGTATGGAGCTGGCCGCTGCCGCCGAAACATTGCCCCAGCTCCAACAGCCGCGCCTGCCGGACCTGGCTTTTTTATCAGCCGTACCCGACCAGCAGCCCCCACTGACCGACCTCTTGCGCACGGCCGTGACCCGGCTGCAAAACAGAATACGGCTGCACCTTTCAGCCGACCTTTTACCACGGCTGCAACCACCCCCGACGTTGGCGCCCACACGCGCCCCGGCCGATGCCCAGCGTTATGCAGAACAGCTTTTTTCCCTGGATCCAGGGGAGGCTTTGCGTGCTGATTTGCCGCTAACATTAACCGTCTACCGTGACGGGCAGCAGCCGCAAAACTGTCTGGTGGAGATCACTGTAGCGCCATCTGGCCGGGCCTGGCCAAATCTGGCCGGGATGATGGTCATCTTGGTACTGCCTGACCAACGCCGCGAGCAGCCCACCAACCCCTGGGGAGTGGCAGCATTTGAGCAGGTTCCTGTGGCTGAGTTAAGTGAGTTAGTGATTGAGGTACAGTTGTAACTTCACTTGATGAACCTGACTATGCACCCACCAGAATAAAGGCAGCCCAGTAGCGGGGGTGGGCAAACGGCCGTGGTCCCTCTGGTACATCCTCTACGTCACTGCCTGGCAGGTCTGCCAGCCTGGCCAACAGTTCATGTCTGGGCAGCACCTGTAACCATACCTGAGCCGCGTGTAAAGCTGCGGCGGCATCCACCCCAGCCATCAACTTGTGGTAGAACTGCTGCATCAACAAAAAAGTGGGCATGTCAGCCACAGCCCACTGACTGACCAACACCGCCCTGGCTCCGACAGCCAGAAAAGCACGCACCAGTCCCATGGGTTCATCACCGCGCAGCAGGCGGCTGACGCCCGTCTGGCAGGCACTGAGCGTTACCAGGTCTACCTCTAACTGCCAGGCGGCCAATACCTGGCGCGCCGTCAGCCGCTCATCCGGCCCAGTTTCCAGGTAGGAATCAAGGGGGGCATCATAATGAAAACGGCCGTGGCAGGCCACATGCAGCCACCGGCACCCCTTTGCTCGTTCCGGCAACGCTCCCGCTTTGGGCCGGGCGCCGACCCACGCCTCCCCACCCGTCAGAACGGCAATAAAGCGTGCTTCTGTTTCTGTATGCCGTAAGCGCTGCCGATGGGCGGGGCCATCATACCCCACGGTCAAACATTGGCCGGCCGTGCTGCCAGCAAACCGGGTGGCACGGCGCTGCCAGAAAGCAGCACTGGGCGTGTATGCCAGCAGTGGACCACCTTCATGCAGCCACGGCCGTTCGTTGGCAGCCAGCAGCGCCGCAAAGGGCACTTCATGCAAAGGGCCATGAGGGGCAATGATCACATGGTGCGCGGAGGGGGCGGGGGTGGGCAGCAGGGCATCATGCAGGTAACGCTGTACGGCCGTGTCTAAAAAACGGCGACGGTCATCCTCCCGTGGTGAATCCCATAAGAGGTCATTGGGGTTTAACGGGCACTCCTGTGCCGCCAGACCATCTGCTGTCAGGCAAAATAATAGAGTTCGGGCTGGCGGCAGCAGGTGCTGGCGCAGCCGGCTGTCTGAGGGAAGCTGGCGCAGCCACGGCAGGGCCCGATCCAGCACTCCGGTCGTAAAATATGATAACAGCGCCGTATCTGGTGGAATCATCATGGTGCGGTTGGGGGTTGGTGCCTCCGCCTTCTCTTCCAGCCGGCCCTCCACGGCTTCCAAAAATGCCCGTGCCCGCGCTCGTTCAGCCCAATGGAAAGCATCAGCAACACGGGCCAGGGCCAGGCAGTGCAGTACCAGGGCTTCATATACTTGCTGCCAGCGCCCTAACAGGCTGATTTTAACACCCTCGTCGCGCAGCGGTTCCCGAACAGACTCGATCACGGCCACAGCAGCTTCAAATTGAGCCAGGGCCGCCGCATCATCCCCCAGACGACGCAGCACCTCCCCCAGACGATAATGAACTTCCGCCAAAATATCCTTCCGGCCGATAGATAAAGCAATATCTAAAGCCGTGACAAACGCTTCCCTGGCCGCACCCAGGTCATCGGCTACCTGGCGTGCCAGCCCCAGCGCCAGATAAGCATCCACCCTATACACCCTGGTCTCTAAGGCAGCCAGCGCAGCCATGCCTACCTGCATCGCTTCATCCAGACGCCCTTGCATCAGGTACGTTTCACTGATGTTTGTCAAAATGCGGCCCCACGAATCTCTGGCGTCATCGGCCTGGCGACGGGCGGCGACTGTTTCAAAAAACGTGATGGCAGCCGACCACTCCCCCCGGTCACGGTAGATCAGGCCCAAGCCACTTTGGGCGGCCGCCAACCACTGGGAGGAGCCGGTTTCTTCAAAGCAGGCCATTGCCTGGTTAAGGTAGGTTTCACCCTCGTCATATTGTTGCAGTTGATGGGCAATGTTACCCAGATTGAGCCAGGCCAACCCTTCACGCAGCCGGTTACCCTGCTGCTGCCAGAGGGTGAGGCTGGCCTGGTACCCGGCCATCGCTTCCTGCAAACGCCCGGTGACCCGGCAGTAAAGGGCGCGGGAGTTAAGGGCACGGCCGTGTATATAGTCATCCAACGCCGGGTCTGCCAGTAGCTCGTCTAACATCGCCAGCGCCGCTTCGTACTGATCACGCCGGGCCAGGGCCACACCCATAAAGTAACGCACCAACTGCCGTGCGGCCGATGAAGCTGTGGGCACATCAGCCACCGAATCTACCAGCGTCGCAAAGCCTTCAGGATCATCCAGCAGCAGCCGGTTGCCCAGGCGTTCCAGCACTGTTAAGAATGCCGGCTCACCAGACATATCGCCAGCGTGCAGGCTGGCGGCCAGGGCAGCTACCGCCTGGGCATGCCATTGTCGCCAGCGGGCCAGATCTTCCTTTTCCAGACGGGCCAGCGATTCAGGGGGTAATTCCAGTACGGCCGTCCACGCCACATCATGATTAGAGTGCTCGTCCATAACTATGCATTATAGCTATGTTTACGACGATACGAACTTTATAGTGAGTGTACGGCCGTGACAGCCTGGTGAAAATTGAGGGAAAGGTCAGACGGCCGTTGTTCGTCTTATAGGTAGGAGAGATTAGGTGCATCAGCCAAATAACGGTCCTACCCGGCCTTTGTGCCTCTTCTTAATATCAAAAGAGCCATAACCCCGGCTCTAACTGCAATCCACCGTCGTGTTAAATCGAATGTATTAAATAACCTGGAGGTAAAAAGATGAAAAAGCAAATGTGGCAATGGTTGATTGGTTTGTGTGTATTGGTGGTTGTGACCTTACGCACTGGGGGAACACAAGCACACCTGGACCCGCCTGGTCCACCAGCTTTCCAGGAAGTGGTCTGGTTGTTGGGCGTAAATGTGTTGGATGATATGGATCATGGTGGCGGGGCCGGCGAATTATGGCTGGACTGGCAGGTAGCACAGCCGGGACACGCAGGCAACAGCGGCCGTATCCCAGCTGCTGGCACCGTCGCTGTTAGCGCGCCACCGGTTGCCCCTTTCCCTGCCCCTTACCCCGTCTTGTTATACAACCATCTGAACTGTAACCCGCTGGAACGGCCGTTGGGCCTGCTGCTCACACTTAACGACGATGACGGTATCTGGGGTACAGATTCCAGCCCACAGGCGCTGGCTGTGGGGGCACCAGCCGGTGTCTTTGGCGCGGCCAATGCCCAGTTTGCCTACACCGTAGAAGTGATCGTCGTGCCCCGGCCAGAGTTAAACCCCTTGTGTGAGGGGGAATACCTGCCGCCCGATGCCCAACCCGAACCACCCAACCCGCCGCCGCCCACGACGCCCTCGCTGCCCTACCAGTACGAATTTAACGCAGGTACGGTAACGGTTTTCAACCAGGACGGTGATCCCTTGCTGCATACGGCCGTGACCGGCACACCCCAGGTCAATGTCGCCTTTGAACGCATTCAGGTCATCGATGATGACTCCGTTCGTATCTACAACGCAGACGGTGAACTGCTGGGCACCATCTTCACAAACGGCCGGGCTGACGTACTGCCGGCCGACATGCTCGTGGTCATTGATGATGACTCCGTGGAGATTTATGACTGGAACGGCAGCAACCTGATGATCATGCCCACCAACGGCCGGGCCGAGACCCTGCTCAGCAACCTGCTCCTGGTCATTGATGATGATTCTGTGCGGATTTATGACTGGCTAAACAACATCATAACCCCCATTCCCACGGTAAACCGGGCTCAGGTTTACCTGAACGGCGACCGGTTCTTTATCATTGATGATATTTCCGTGCGGATCTACAGCCTTGAAGGCGGCCTGATCCAACACCTGCCCGCTGAAAATCAGGCAGATGTACTGGTGAATGGCGACCGGATCATCGTCATTGATGACGACTCTGTGGAAATCTATGACCGCAACGGCAACCTGGTGCGCCACATCCCCACCGACGGCCGGGCCACGGTCATCGTAGACGGCGACCGGATCATCGTCA
>WYBM01000015.1 GCA_011525915.1 Ardenticatenaceae bacterium
AGAGCCAGGGGCTGGAGCCACTGCCTCTCAGTGGGCAGGATGCGACAGCCGCAGGCATCCAGAACATCCTGGCTGGCTGGCAGACGATGACGGTGTACAAACCGATTAAGCTAGAGGCTGAAGCGGCTGGGGCAGCAGCACTCTCTTTGTTGTGTGGTGAGGATGTATCTGCATTGACCAGCGACACTATCAACAACGGGACCAATGACATCCCGTTCATGAAGCTGACACCAATAGCGGTGACCAAGGAGAACATCGCCGAGACGGTGATTGCCGACGGTTTCCGCACCTGGGAAGAAGTTTGTGTCGGTGAGTTTGAGCAGTATTGTCCGTAGTTGACATGAAGACCTGGCAGGTTTTGAAAACTTGCCAGGTCATATATAATTGCACCCAGACGCACTAGATGGCGGCGTATCCTACAGGTGGAAGAGAAGGAGGATTCATGACAGAAAATGGCACACCCTTACTGCACTTAAAAGGCGTGTCTAAACACTTTGGTGCCGTGCAGGCACTCAATAAGGTGGATTTTGAATCCTGCGAGGGAGAAGTTATGGCCTTGGTAGGGGATAACGGCGCGGGCAAATCTACCTTGATCAAGGGGATTGCTGGTATTTATCGGTTTGACGAAGGGGAGGTTCATTTTGATGGGAAACTGGTACATATCCATGGTCCCCGTGATGCAGCCCATCTGGGTATTGAAGTAGTGTATCAGGATCTGGCTTTGGCAGACAATCTGGATGTGGTCGCTAATATGTTTTTAGGGCGCGAGATGGTGCAACGGCCGTTTCGCCTGGACGAAGCCAGTATGGAACGGTCAGCTCTGCAAACACTTGACTCTCTTTCGGTAACCACAGTGCGTTCTGTGCGGCAGGCAGTGGCTGAACTTTCTGGTGGCCAGCGACAGGCGATTGCTGTCGCCAAAGCTGTGATGTGGAATTCACGCCTGGTGATTTTGGATGAGCCGACAGCCGCCTTGGGCGTAGCCCAGACGCGGCAGGTATTGGACCTGGTACGCCGCCTGGCAGGGAGGGGGCTGGCCGTTGTAATTATTTCCCATAATTTACACGATATTTTTGAAGTGGCTGACCGTATTACGGTGCTGCGTTTAGGCCAACAAGTGAACGTATTTAAAACCAAAGAGACCACACAACAGGAAGTAGTCCACGC
The DNA here is from genome assembly GCA_011525915.1 of Ardenticatenaceae bacterium. GTDB lineage: Bacteria > Chloroflexota > Anaerolineae > Promineifilales > Promineifilaceae > CAADGU01. The sequence continues at coordinate 1,168 of WYBM01000015.1, forward strand.
GATTACGGCCGGTAAACTAGAACTAGTACCAGGAATGGTGTCACCATGAGCGAGACACAGTTAACACCCACATCAGAAAGATCTATTTTAAAAGAAGCTCAGTCGCAATCTCTTGGGCAGTATGTGAGTGCTTACATAAAGCGGTTACGGTCCGGTGATATCGGCTCGCTGCCTATTATTTTAGGGCTGATAGTTATTACCATTATCTTCCAATCATTGAATGAAAATTTCCTGACGCCGCGCAATTTTGTCAACCTGATCGTGCAAATGGCTGGTATTACGGTCATTGCCATTGGCGTGGTGTTTGTACTGCTGCTGGGGGAGATTGATCTGTCTATTGGTTACGTAAGTGCGGTGGCGGCGGTGATGGTAGCCTTGCTGCTGCGGGGTCCTGCGGGGATTTCCGGGGTAGGAGCGCTGATGACGCGGCTGGGTCTTGTGGAGCCGTGGCCCTGGTTTGCGGCCGTTTTAATGGCCATGTTATTGGTTGCTTTGATTGGTATGGTGCAGGGTTTAATTATTACCCGTTTTCAACTGCCGTCATTTGTGGTGACGCTGGCCGGCTTGCTGGTGTGGAATGGTGTCGTATTGATTTTGATCGGCGCCGGCGGCACGGTGATCATTCAAGACAGCGTGATCATAAGCATTGCCAACTATTTCTTACCGCGAGAACTGGTCGTGAATGGCACAACGCTGCCCCTAAATTTTGGCTGGTTAGTTGGTATTGTCGTGGTGGGCATTTTTGCTATCGGTCAGGCCTCGCGTTGGGTGTCGCGGCGTAAGCGGCAGGTTTCTACCACACCTTTGGTGATCATTATATTGCAGATTGCTGCTGTGGCGGTGGTTACGGCCGTGCTGGTTTACGTTTGCAATTTGGACCGCGGTGTGCCATTGGTGGGCGTTATTATGCTCATTTTGCTCACCTTCTTTTCGTTCCTGGCCACACGTACCCGTTTTGGCCGCTATGTGTACGCCATTGGTGGCAATATGGAAGCGGCGCGCCGGGCCGGTATTAACGTCACCCGCATTCGAGTGACGGTTTTTATGCTTTCCAGCCTGATGGCGGGGTTGGGAGGGGTGGTCCTGGCCTCGCGGCTGCGTTCCGTGGACACGGCCGCAGGCGGCGGTGATCTGCTGCTGATCTCCATTGCCGCGCCTGTGATCGGTGGTACTAGTCTGTTTGGCGGCCGTGGCCGGGTGCTGAGTGCCTTGTTGGGCGCTCTGGTTATCGCTGGGGTCAATAATGGCATGGGCTTGTTAGGGCTTAGTGCAGGCGTCAAGTTTGTGGTAACTGGCCTGGTGTTATTGGCCGCCGTGCTGGTAGACGCTATATCCCGGCGTGGTCGGGCTCAGTCAGGCATTGCCTAAGGGCTCACCCATCAATCTGAAGAGACAACATGAGCACAAGCGCAGCACCATGAGTGTGCAATGCTGTTGGGCATGACGGCTAACTTTAGATTAACTGGATGAGAGGGAAATACTGTCCAGTAGCAATTGATTCATTCTTACGCAAGTTAAAGGCCAAGATTCGTCGGTCGGTTCAGTAAACCGTAACACGTTTACGCCTTCATAAACAGCGAGAATGGCAGTGGCAACAAGTGCGGCGTCAACCCGGCCAAATTCTCCATTTTCTATACCTTTTTCAATCATTGAGCTCAGCAGTTTACGGTACTTAACAAAGTAGTCATGCAAACATTGTCTGACTGCTTCTTTTCGTCCTGCTAATGCATAAAACTCATAAACAATGCTCAAATATACGGCGGTATCTTCCATTTGGGTGGCAAGTTTCTGTATCCAATCTAGCAAGCTGTCCTTGATGGATCTGTCTGTTTCTAGAATCCCCTCTAAATTCCCGTAACCTTGATCTAAGGATGCTTGCAGCACGGAAAAAACCAATGCCTCTTTGTCCGTGAAATACAGGTACAAAGTTCCTTTGCTCAAACCAACTTCTTGAGCAACATCCGCCATGGTGGCTTGATGTAATCCCTTTTCAGCAAAAACGAGCATGGCCGCATTTAATATTTGAGGTATGCGTTCGGCGCTTACGTTGGGTCGTGGTGACAAAGCTTTCCCCTTTTACTTCAAGTTCATTATTTTGGTCTGAACATACTATAAATTGTTACAGGCTCCATAAATTCTGTACCAATTAGTTTATAACCAAAACGTTCATAAAGTGGTATATTTTTGGCATTCTCCGTATCCAGTCCAATACCAGATGAATGTGGCGATTGTTCCACCAGGGAATGAATATGATCTAGCAGCATGCGGCCTACCCCTTTTCCTTGGTGTTTTGGTGCTATGCTTATAAATATGAGGTAATGGTTTGGGTTCTCTGGCCGTAAGGAACTGGTGAGCTTCATGTAGTTGTTTATAAAAATAAAGTTCCGAAAGGAAATTCTGAAAGCAAAGCGCAGAGATTGGTAGATTAGCTTTCCTATCTGAAAGATGCCAACCCTATTTCTTACAGACCTTTCTACATTGGCTATTCCAATAAGTTCCCCATTGCACTCTATGCCAAGCAATAACTCGTTGAGCAATATGCTTTTCGCCAGTAAAAAGCTAAAAAATGGCTGGCTTTCCTCTTTTGTATTCGCAGGAAACATATGCCTGATCAAAGGATCATCTTGAAATGCATCTGTTAGTACATCTAGGGCCCTTGGAAAACAGGAGTCATCAAGCTGTACAATTGTAAACATTTGTGGTGAATCAACCTGTACACCCATTTTATATATCTCTTGAAGCATAGTGTTCAACAGCAAAGCTGTAAATCACCTTGAGCTGATAAAAAGTTAGGGCAACGAGCAGTATGAGCGGGAGTTCAGTAGAACTCAATAGCAAACCGATGAGTCCAATGGCCAGGAAACTGCCAGCGACGGGTTTTTGAGCAGGGTAACTTTGCAATGCATTGATGACAAAGGCGGACACGGCCGTATACCCCCAAACCAATAGGCAGATTAAGGTAAAATCACCAAACAAAAACGAGAATATCAAAGGCTGAATATGGAGTGCGATAAATACCAATCGTGCTTTTGGTGACGCTTTGTAGAATTTATTGGTGGAGAATGTCAGGTTAGCAATAAATCCTGCAAAAATATCGAATACGAGTAAGAGTAATATCGCAGTCTGCCAGTTTGCAAGAATGGACCACTCGGGATGCGTGATGCCAAATAATGTCAGAGTGGCTATTGGACTGACAGTGAATACCAGCAGTAACTCCATCAAAGTGGACTCGGTACCAAGAACTTCATGCCATAGGGAAGGAATACGAATAGTTTTCATGATCATTTTATTGTGTGGTTTTACAGTACATTTTGTTGGCGGAGCAATCTTGCCATCACGCACGCTTAACCCTTAACTCCTTACTTGATCTTTTAGGTTGATACAGTCAGAACAATAAATAACTGACCGGTCAGTTATTTATATACTAAAAAGGTCTATCCTGTCAATAGTTATTTCTGCTTGCACTATCCCACTAACCCCCACTGCATCCAAAGCCCCTAGTACCAGTTTTCAGTAATCCGTGTACAGTTTTCAGTACTGGCCTACCTCTGGAAATAGCCTGCTGAAAACTGATGACAGACTTCTGGTTACTGGCACTAGACTTTTATTGATATTAAGCGCCACGGCCGTTTGCCCTGCGCCATTGCCAGCGGCCGCAAAAGCAATATCCCCCAGGCCAACATAGAGATGGATACCCTTCGGACGGATTTCGGACGGCCGTGCCGTATTATGACTGGGTGTTGAAAGTATGACAGTTTGTGCAAAATGTAAGCCGTGGTTCCCGGCACTTTACGTTTTACGTTTTGCCAAAGGAGATAGTATGTATCGCTATTTACGTTCCCTACTTTTTTGCAGCCTATTCTGGCGGCTGACAGCCATGTGCCTGTTAGCCCTGGTGATTAGCTTTGCCCTGGCCGGGTCAGCCCCGGTGAAAGCACTTTCGACGACGACGGTCAACACGACGGCCGTGGCCAATAATGCCAACGACAACAATTGTGACTTGTGGGAAGCTTTGCAAGCCATTGCCGACTTTAACAATAACACCGACTCTGACAACAATGGCAGCACCGCCTCTTACCACGAGTGTGCCACCGGCGCTGGCCCCCATGTTATCATCTTTGCTGGCCCGGCCGCTGGTGGCACCATCACCTTAAATCCGGCGCTGACCACCGTGCTGCCCTGGGTCACGGACGATGTCACCCTCACGGGCCCGGTGGTGATAGACGGCAATGGTGGCTCAGGCCAAAACCAGGTGAATTCCTCTATCTTCCATGTGAATGCTGGTGGTAAATTGACCCTGCTTAACCTGGTCGTGCAAAATGGCTATACCAGTGGGGCGGGCGGGGCCATCCTCAGCCTGGGCAGCCAGGATGAAATTAACATTATTGGTTCCAGTATTCAGAACAACAAGGCCGACGGCCGTGGGGGGGCTATCAGCGCCTCTGGAAAGGTCAACATCCTGGCTTCTAACTTCTCTGGTAACAAAGCTCTGGGTACAGACGGCCCCTGGGGTGATGCCGAAGGTCAAGGCGGGGCCATCTACAAATCTGGTTACACGTCCCTGAATATCTCGCTCAGTAACTTTGCCGGGAACATTGCCACCGAAGGCGGTGGTGCCATTTACACCGGGGCCGACAATGGTGAAATCTCTGACACTGTCTTTAATGGCAATATTGTGGATGACAACGCCCCTACCGATGACACCGACGGCGGCGGTGCGATCTACAACTTCGGCAACAATTCTGATGGCGGCCTGACCATCATCCGGTCTGTGTTTAACGGCAACCTGAGCTTTGAAGGCCCTGGCGGCGCCATCCAAAACGCTTCCGATGGCTACCTGCACGTTTACGATAGTTCCTTTAACGGTAACATTGCCGGTGATTTGACCAATGAAGAGATGGGCGGGGCCATTTATAATTGGGAAGTGTTAGATATTCGCCGTGTGACTTTTATGGCCAATGTCTCGGCGCGGGGTAATGGCGGTGCGGTGGCCAATGACCGTACTGGTGATGCCACCTTTGCCAATGTCACCTTCACCGGTAACGGCGCTCCAGACGGCGACGGCGGCGCTATCTGGAATGGCAACACCCAACAGGGTGGCCCGGCATCTGACGTTTTTCTCTACAACGTTACACTTTCTTATAATGCTTCCCCCAATGCCGGCGCGGCTATCTTTAACCAGACGGCCGGTAATCATACCGTCACCCTGGCCAACACCATTATTGACGGCCTGGGCGTTCCCGGCGCTGGGGACAACTGCAATGAGGCGCTGACGTCGCAGGGGTATAACATTGACAGCGCCAATACCTGTGGCCTGAACCAGAGCAGTGATCAGCATGATACTGACCCAGACCTGGATACACCCGGTTTTAACGGTGGTCCGCTGGCTTCGCTGTTCACCCAGGCGCTTAACGCCGGCAGCCCGGCCATTGATGCCGGCAGCAACAGTGTCTGCGCCAACAGCTATGTGGAAAACCTGGATCAGCGCAGCGACCCGCGCCCCAAAGGCATTACCTGTGACATCGGCGCCTTTGAGACCGACCCTCTGGTGGCTGGTTACGGTTCTAACCCGGTGCAGCCGGGTCCGGTGGTGGTGGGCAGCACCAGTGTTGGTGTGCCTGTTACCAACACCTTCACCATTCTCTCGGTCGGCAACACCACGCTGCAGGTGAGTAACCCCACCTTGGGCGGCGCCAATGCCGCTGAGTTTGCCGTACTCACGTCCTTCCCACAAAACATAAACGCCGGCAGCAGCCGAGCCGTGGAACTTGAGTGCGCCGGCAGTACTGTTGGGGATTTTACTGCCACCCTGACACTGGATACCAATGCCCCGGCGACGCCTTCAGTTACCTATAACCTGCAGTGCCACGTAGAGGCGGCGCCCACGCCGGGCTACGGCTCTAACCCGGGTGCGCCCGGCCCGTTGGACTTTGGCCAGGTATACGTGGGCCAGTCAGCGGGGCGGACGTTGACCTTTTTTGAAACGGGCAACGCTACATTAAACGTGCCCACGGCTGATCTTTCGGGCGCAAATCCCTCTGACTTTAACTTTAACGCCTATGACAGTTCGATCAATGATGGCGAACCCCCCGTGAATATACCTATTACGTGTACACCCTCTGATTTTGGGGTGCGCACGGCCGTGCTCACCCTGACCACCAATGATCCTCTGCGTCCAAGTGTCAGCTATAACCTGGTGTGTGAGGGCATGCCGCTGCCGCCGGCGCCGCTGGAATGGCCGGGCCTCAGCTATATCAATGGGCAGGGCGGCCTGAACTCATTAGATGGGGCCTATGACGTGGCTATCAGCCCAGACGGGCTGCACGCCTACGTCACCAGCTTTAATAGTGACTCCCTAACCGTTTTCAGCCGTCATGCAGCCACAGGGGCGTTAACGTTTGTCATGTCCACCAGTAACCTGGATATGGATGGGCCGCAAAAGGTAGCCATCAGCCCAGACGGCACTCAGGTGTTTGTCACGGCCCGTGCCACAGATGCCTTTCTGGTGTTTAATCGGAATGCCAGTTCGGGTATCGTGACATTGGCCGATGTGTTTATCAATGGTCAGGGTGGGGTGACGGGGCTGGATTATCCCTATGGGATTGCGGTGAGCCCTGACGGCCGTTACCTGTACGTCACTGGTTTCCTCTCCAATTCCCTGGTCACTTTTTCCCGTGATAGTAATGGCAATGTGGCCTATGAAACTACTCTGGTGGATGGTGTCAATCTGGATCGCCCCTATGATGTCATTATCAGCCCGGACGGGCAGCATCTTTACATCACCGGTGGGCACAACAGCGGAAATGAAGGTTACGTTTCGGTTTATGCGCGTGACGCACTGGCCGGCTCTCTTACCTTTGTGCAGCGGCGCTATGAGGGAGAATTGATCGGCTGCTACATTATCTGCTTGTATATCAATGGGCTGGGGGGCGCGTGGGGGAGTGCCATCAGCCCTGATGGCCAAAACCTGTACGTGACTGGCTACTATGATGATGCCGTGGTGCGGTTTATTCGTAACCCCTTTGATGGCAAGCTGACGTATGGGGGACGTGTGGCCAATACCCTGGTGCAGGCCGCCCCCCCCGCTGAGGGTATCGAAGCTGTCGATGGGGTTGATGCCGTCAGCGCCGAAGGGCTGGATGGCGCCCGAGACGTTAAGGTCAGCCCCGATGGTCAATATGTCTATGTTACCGGGTCTCTTTCTGATGCCCTGGCCGTGTTTGGGCGCAACCCGGCCAACGGGGTTCTGACCCAGGTGCAGGTACTTTACCCGTTTTTTGGCTTGCCGGCTTTAGATAGTGCCTGGGAAATGAGCATCAGCCCTGACGGCACGGCCGTGTACGTGACTGGCAGCATGGATGACTCCGTGGTCGTTTTCCATACGGCCAACCCTGTACCTACATTGGACAGCCTGCTGCCAGCTTCTATTCAGGCGGGCAGCGGCGGCCCTACCATACGTGTGTTAGGCCAAAACTTTGTGCCTGGTGCGGTGGGGCGGGTGAATGCGGCTGATCGGCCCACCACTTACATCAGCCCCAGCGAAATTGAGGTTAAACTGACCAACGGCGATGTAGCCAGCGCCGGTTCCCTGACCATCAGTGCCTTTAATCCTACACCTGGCGGCGGCGATTCGCTCAACAGCCTGGTCTTCACCGTGACCGCGCCAGGGCAAAATCCTATTCCTTCCGTGGATTATCTACTGCCTGGCGGCACCAAGGCCGGTGACCCGGCCTTCACGCTGACGGTGTTTGGCGCCAACTTTGTCAGCGGGGCCACAGCCCAATGGAATGGTGTTGACCGGACAACAACGTTTGTCAGCAGCACAGAAGTGCAGATGGCCGTGACGGCGCAAGACTTGCTGTCACCTGGTGGGGCAGTTGTGATGGTGGTCAATCCTGGCCCTGGTGGCGGCGCCTCTAACGCCGTGGTGTTTGATGTGGCGGCGCCCGGCCAAAATCCGGTGCCTACCATCACCGGCCTGGCCCCCTACCATACCGTGGCCCGCGGTGCAGCCAGCGGCCCCAGAGTGGTGCGGGTCACCGGGCAGAACTTTATTCTGGGGGTACAGGCCCAGTGGAACGGCCAAAACCGGCCCACCCAGTTCATCAGCCAGACAGAAGTGCGGGTGACGTTAAACAGTTTTGATGTTGCTTTTGGCGGTTCCGGAGCGATCACCGTGGTCAACCCCGGCCCCGGTGGCGGCCCGTCTAACCCGGCCACCTTCACCATCTATCCTTACGCCGTTTACCTGCCGATGCTTGTCAAATAGGCATGGCTCTGAGGTTGGCGCAGTTGGAAAACTGCGCCAACCTTACACATTTATGCTGTCGGCTTAAAACGCCTGCAATAAGGCCACATGACCACGCAGGCTTTCGGCCATTTTGGCGATGCTGATGCTTTCATCTACTACGTGAGCCTGGTTTTCTTCACTGGCGGCGTAGCCGATCATGGTCAGGTTGTAGGGCACAAAGTGACGGCCGTCTGTGGCAAACTGGTAGCGGGTAAACGGTACTTCGTGCGCTACCGCTGCCTGTAAAATGGCCTGTGCCCGTACCGCCTTCTCATCATCTGGTGGGGTGTAAAAGCCGAAGATAGGTGCATCGGAATCAGGGTAGGGTGTGGGAGGCGCACACCAGGCATCGCTGATGTCATGTGGCCAGTCGCCTGCCAGTTGGTGCACAAAGGTTTGCAGGCTGTTGATGCTTTCCACGGCCGTACGGAAATCCAACAGCACCCGCGTCCAGGCAGGGGTGACGTTGCTGCTTTTGGTGTCTACCTCGATGATGGTGGGGGCGACTGTGGTGGGCCCTAAGACGGGGTGGCTGGGCCATGTACCCTGAGCCGTCTGCAGCCGCTGTAGGAAGCCGGCCAGGGCATAATTGGGATTTTGCGCTTTGTCGGGCACGCTGGCATGAACGGAACGGCCGTGAAATGTCAGCCACATCTGGATAACGCCGCGATGCCCCAGGGCGATCTGGTTATCTGACGGTTCACCCAGCACGACCAGGTCTACGGCATAATCAAGGTTTTTTACCCAGTGTTCGGCCCCGGCACCGCCAATTTCTTCCTGAACGACGCCGGTAAAAACAACGTCGCGGCGGGGGCGGGCGCCGGCCCGCCGCAAGGCGGCCATGCTGTACACCTGCACGGCCAGCGGTCCTTTGATGTCACAGGCACCCCGGCCGATCAGCCGGCCGTCCACAATTTGCCCGCTGTATGGCGGCACTCGCCACAAGGTTGGCTCGCCGGGGTCTACATGATCCAGGTGTGTGTTGAGGACAATAGCTCCCAGCGAAGGATCGGTGCCTCGTACACGGCCGTTCACGTTTCCTATCTCATCCAACCACACCTCATCAAACCCAAGTTTCCGGCATTCGGCCGCCACCACGGCGGCAATCTCCGCTTCAGCAAACGGCATGCTTGGCGTCTGAATCAGCCGCTGCGTAAACGCTACACAATCGTCTAACAGTTCCTCAAAATCAATCGTTGACATTAGTAATGATTTGTCCTCCTGTGGAAATTTCTTTGTCATTATTCGATCAGGTATACCCCATAAGCCACAACCTCGCGGGCAAAGGCCCGTGATTGGGTGAACCAGCTGATCCAGTGGATTGTGCGGGTGGGAGAAGAGGTGGCATCCATGTGCAGGTCATGGGCCAGGGAGAGGGCGCGGCGCATGTGGTAAGGAGTGCTGACGATGAGAAAGCTGTGCAGCCCATTTTCATGGGCTACAGCCCGGGCATTTGCCAGATTTTCCCGTGTGTTGGTGGAATCGGTTTCGATGAGAATAGCCGCTGCCGGTACACCCTGCGCCAGCGCATAGCTGCGCCCCACTTCCGCTTCTGCCAGCCTATCACGCCGCCCCACGCCGCCGGTAAAGATGATGGCCTGTACGGTCCCCTGGTGGTACAGGTGAACGGCGTGGTTGATGCGCTCACGGAAGACGGGCGACGGCCGTTCACCATACACGGCCGCTCCCAACACGATGGCTGCGTCAGCCGGGCGGGTTTCGTCGCGCAAACTGAAGCGGTATACGTCACTCGCAATACCTGCTAATAGCAGCCCCAGCATGGCAAAGGCAGCCAGGATAAGCTGCTTAAGTCGTTTGCCCATCGACAAAAAATAAGTGGCATGTACTCGTTTACCGTTCACCGATTAGCCTCAGGATGGCCATGACATTTAACAGGGCTTTGGGCCCAAAAGAGGGTGCATACACATACTCTTGCTCCTTGCTGCCGTCAGGACTGCGTTCCGAACAATGGGCGTTGCCACCTGACGGCCCCAGGCCGTCAAGGGTAGGCACATGCGCCCAAAGGTGGTTGCCGTCACTCAAACCGCCGCGTTCCTCACGATGAACCACAAAGCCCAACTCGGCCCCGGCTGCCTGCCAGATAGCCAACAACCCCTCGGTCGCCTCATTGACCGGCCAGGGTTGGGTCTGGTTGACAAGGGAGATAGTAACACGACAGGTGAAATCACCGTTGGCGCTGCCCACAGTGGCCAGGTTGTTCAGCGCCAGCATATGCGTGATGCCTTGTTGGTAGACGGCCGTGTCAAATGCCCGCATCTCGACCGTGGCTACTGCCAGGTGGGGCACCCGGTTGGTGACGGTGCCTCCGGCGATGGTGCCCACGTTAAATGTCAGGTCCTTCGCATAATCAGTAAGATCGTGAATGTGGCGGATAACTTCCGCCATCTGTACAATGGCGTTGGCGCCCCGGTCATGCGCGGAACCGGCATGGGCTGCTTTACCTTCTACGGCCACGTGGTAGGAAGCCATGCCTTTACGCCCGGTCACTACCTGAAAGGCATGGCGGCGCATCATACCGGCTTCAAACACCAGGCAGGCCAGCGCCTCTGTGCCCAATCGCTCCAGGCATAACCCGCCAAAATCATCTTCGGCCACCTCTTCACAGGCATTAAGCATCACCAGCCAGGTGATCTCCTCAAACACAGCGGGCAAGACGGCCTGGAGCGCAGACAGCACCATGTAAATCATCACTGTGCCCCCTTTAATGTCTACCGTGCCTGGCCCATAAATGCGTTTGCCCTCACGCCGCCAGCGAAAATTATGCCGCGCTTCTTCATCGGGCGGAAAGACCGTATCCAGGTGAGAAACCAGGCCGATTTTACGCCCACTGCGGCCGGGCCGGGTTAGCACCAGATGTTTACCGTAAAGTGGATTTCTCGCTTGCATGGTTTCGGCATGAAACCCCAAACCGGCAAAGGCCACGGCCGTCGCTTCTACTAAGTGATTAACGCCCTCGGCGTTGGCGGTAAAACTATTGATGGCTACCAACTGCTTAAGTAACTTTAAATGTTCAGTTTCGTGTGCCCGTAAGTGTGCTTTTAACTTTTCTACCGTGTCTACATTTGCCATGTAAGAACCTCTAATGAAAGGGATGTGTGTATTTATAACACTCAGTAGAAGGAGGCACAAACAAGGGTGGCCTTACGCCTCGGCTCATGCGCTCATCCGCAAAGGACTTGACAATAACTGGTTTTTCGCGTAAAAATAGAACATATGGTCTGTAATGAAGAGCAGCAGACATATGATAGTTATTTTGTAAATGACAGCTCTCCTATTTCCTATGACACGATTAGCTTCCCGTACCTCACGCCTACGGCAGATTGAAGAGATGCTGGTGCTGCATCCGGAAGGGATGCGGGCTGTTGACCTGGCAGAAAGGCTAGATGTTGACCGGCGTACGGTTTATCGGGATGTGGAGTTTTTATGTGAACAGGGTATCCCTGTCTGGCAAAAAGACGGCCGTTTTGGTATCAACCGCACCAGCTACCTGAGCACCGTGCACCTGACTTTCCATGAAGCCATTGCCCTGATGCTGGCCGGGCTGCTGCTCAGCCGCACCATTGACGAGCGCAATCCACACGCTATGACGGCCTTACGCAAATTGGCCATGACACTGCCACGGCCGTTTACACCCCATCTCAAACGGGCGGCTGACCGGGTGTCCGCCAACAGCGAAGGGCAGCGGCAAATTGCCGTGCTGGAAGCGCTGGCGGAAGGATGGGGTACTGGCTACAAAGTGAAGATTGGTTACCGATCACCGCGCAGCGGCCAACTACGAGAGCGTCTGCTGGCGCCCTATGCCCTGGAGCCCACGCCTTCGGGTATTTATGTCATTGGTTATGATGATTGGGCCAGTGATATTCGCACGTTTAAATTAGATAGGCTGGAAACGGCCGTGGTTACCGCCCGCAAATTCAGCATACCGGAAACATTTGACCTGGAGGCACATCTGGCTTCTGGCTGGCGCATTATGGCCGGGGATACCATTAGTGAAGTGGCCTTAAAATTTACGCCGGAAGTAACCCCCCACATTCATGAACGGCAGTGGCATCCTACGCAAACATTAGAAAACCTGAGTGGCGGGGGTTGTATACTTAAAGTGTATGTGGCCCAACCTCAAGAAATGCAGCCTTTCATTCGCAGTTGGGGGGCGCAGGTGCGGGTATTGGCGCCTGAATGGCTGCGTGACCAGATTGCCGCGGAACTGCACCTGGCCGCTGCCCAGTATGTGCTGCCCGATGATCAGCCACCGACCCACTGAACACTGACCACTGACCCACTGACCACTGACCCACTGATTAAATCACCGCATCAAAAACCCCATCATCATATTTTTAGCTGCTTCCAGTTCTGGTAATGTATCTACCAGGTTAATTTGGCAACCAATTCTTTGGGCTACTGGTTCTAGAAATGAAGCCAGCGGGGGAGATAACACACGGATAGCTTGGGGCTTGGTTTTGGTGCGGGCCAACAACTGCACCACTTTCTTGGGCACAGATGCCCACATATCTTCTGGTGTAGGGTCGGCGATCAGGGTGTCTGCGCCTAGTATCATGCCACTTTGGGGATCAACCATAAACAGGGTGTAGGGGTAATACGGCCGTTCCCCTCGTTCACCCACCGGCGCCGGCGTCCAGAAGAAGTCGACATCCACCCTGGCCGTGGTGGGTCTGGCCTTTTCTAGAATGGCCAGGGCATGCAGGTCCATAAGCAGGTGATATTCTTTGGGCCCTGGCGGCGGGATTTTTTGCAGTTCATCATGCCATTGCCAACGGCCGTTTTTCTGGCGGGGCACCCGTACCAGGTACTTGGTGTCATCATCGGTGTCAAGCAGGCCAGCATCCTCCTTATAACGTGCGGCTACATCCAATGCCTGTTCCAGAGCATGGTGCATAAAACGCGCTTCAGCGGCCGTAAGCTGCCAGGGAACCATGCCTGGCGTAAAGTTTTGAAACAGAGGCCATGCCTGCTGGCCACGGTACTTTCGGCCGAGCTGCTTGATGATGTCCCGATCTTTGGCCGGCACATCGTTACGGTTTTCAAACGACGCCTGAATTTGTGGTGTGTTCAGGATCATTTCTGGCTGCAGGTAAGGCCCGGCATTCTGAATTTCCCAAAAGCGGTACAGCCCTTCTGCGCCCAGATACAGCGTAAGGGCATAATGTTCACCCAGTTGTCCCATCACGCTGACAAACCCTGGTTCACCTGTTTCGGGGTCTAAGACGCCAAAGACATCAGTCTCTGTCATCCATTCCCAGGGGGCTGCCTCTTTCACTCGATCCATCACTTCATAAAGGGGGCGCCATTCTTCTAAACTAGGCGGGGCATCATGCTTCATTTTGCACTCCTTAATCTTTGCAGCCGTGCGGCTGCCTCTGCCAGCACTGGCTGTGATTTGCAGAAAGTAAAGCGCGCCAGCTGCGCGCCGTCAGCAGGGTGGTGGAAGAAGGCGCTGGGGGGGATGGCGGCCACGCCGATTTCTGTGGTCAGGTAGCGGCAAAAGGCCACGTCATCTGAAAAGCCCAGATCGCTAATATCTACCATCACGAAGTAGGTGCCGGCAGGCGTGATCGGCGGCAGGCCGGCGTCTTGTAATGCCTTGACAAGGAAGTCTCGTTTTTGTTGGTAATCATGGGTTAGTGCCATGTAGTAGTCATCATGGGTAGATAGAGCGGTGACTGCGGCTTCTTGCAATGGCGCAGCCCCACAAAAGGTCATAAACTGGTGTGCCCGAAAAGCGGCGGCCAGCAAATCTGGAGGGGCCATGATCCAGCCAATCTTCCAGCCGGTGACGCTAAACGTTTTGCCCAGGCTGGAAATGGTGAGCGTGCGGTGGGCCATGCCTGGAAATTGCGCCAGCAGGTGGTGCTTACGGCCGTCAAACACTATATGTTCATACACTTCATCTGTGAGCGCCAAGACGTCATGTTCCTGGCACAGATCCGCTATCATGCCCAGCTCATCATGTGTAAATACTTTGCCGGTAGGGTTGTGTGGTGTGTTGACGACAATGAGCTTCGTTTTGTGGTTAAATAGTGCGGCCAATTCTGCCCGGTCAACAGCCCAATCAGGCTGGCGCAGGGTATAAAAACGGGGGACACCGCCAGCCAACAACACATCAGGCACATAGGAATCATAAAACGGCTCAAAGAGGATCACCTCATCACCAGGGTTCACCAGGCCTAACACGGCGGCGCACAGGGCTTCAGTGGCCCCATGGGTCACCAGAATGTCGTGGTTAGGGTCTACCTCCAAACCGTAGTGGCGTTTAACTTTAGCGGCGATAGCTTGTTTAAGCGCCGGACGGCCGTAACTGGGGGCATACTGATTCAGGTCTGCTGCTATGGCTGCGTGGGCCGCCTCTTTGAGGAACGTGGGCGCGGCAAAGTCAGGGAAGCCCTGCCCCAGATTGACGGCGTCATGGGCCACGGCCAGCGCTGTCATCTCTGCAAATATAGTGGTGCCAAAACCTTGTACCCGGTTTGCCAGATAAGTCATCTTCCCTCCATGTGGGGCAGTCTGTAACCCATGAATCGCTGCAGGCAGTATGATGCATAGGACAGCGTGATTGTGGCAGAGATACGGCCGTTGTGCAAGAAAGTTCTACGCTACCTTAGCGGTTTCTGATGCCGGGCCTCAAATTCTGGAACGTTCGTTTCAGATAGAGTACACTACCAGTATGGCTCGCCTCAAAGCATTTGATCAAGATGATGTATTAGACCGTGCAATGCACCTTTTCTGGCAGCAAGGGTACGAAGCAACTTCCATACGAGATATGCTGGCTCATGTGGGTATTAGCAGCAGCAGTCTGTATGAAACTTATGGTGATAAACATGCGCTCTACCTGGCGGCGCTGGCCCACTTCCGCCAGATAGAATATGACCTGATACAAACCCAGTTGACCAAATCTTCATCGGCAAAAGAGGTGATCCGGCATTGGTACACCCGGTTAATTGATGACTTGCTAACAGATCCTTGCCATTGGGGATCGTTTACGGTGAATGCTGCCATTGAAATGGGCACACGTGATCCCGAAGTGGCTGCCGAGCTTCAAGGCCATTTTGATGAAGTGACGGCATTATTGGCCGCGTTTTTACGGGCTGGGCAGCAACGAGGGGACGTCCGGCCAGGGCTAGACCCGGTGGCGCTGGCCCAGTTTTTTCTTAGTACCTTGTTTGGCATTGCTGTGCAGGTGAAAATTTACCCCAGCCGACCGCTGTTGGAAAATATTGCCGCCACGGCGCTGGGCATTTTAGACTGACTATTTTTTGGGGTCTTTGGGATCTCACAGACAAGAAGAAGGAGCGTCCATGGAAAAGTTAACACCCCCTGTTGCATCAGGCGCCAAGCCCCTGCTGGGCCATGCGCTGGAATTTCAGAAAAACCGGTTCACCCTGTTGCAGCGTGGCTATCGGGAACATGGGCCCGTGTTTAGCTTGCGGCTGTTTAAGCAAAACGTGGCTGTGTTGGTGGGGCCTGATTTGCAAAAGACATTTTATATGGAAACAGACAAAAAGTTGGGCATAGACAAGGTATATAAGTCATTGCGGGCCATGTTTGGGGAAGTGTTGTTTATTGCTCCGCATGAGACCTATTTGCAGCAACGGCCGTTTGTTGTGCAGGCATTCCGGCGGCAAAAGATGCTGCATTATATTAAAGTCATGCAAAGTGAAACCCAAAAATGGCTTGACTCCCTGGCTGACGAAGGTGAAATGGAAATAACCGCCGAAGTGGGGCGGTTGGTGCAAGAAGTGGCCGGGCACGCGTTGATGGGACAGGACTTTCAAGCAAAAGTAGGGCGGGAATTCTGGGAATTGTATCTGGACGTGGGCAAATCTCTGGACCAGGTGTTGCCACCCAACTTGCCCCTGCCCAAATTCCGCCGCCGTGATAAGGCTAAAGCGCGTATGCGTGACATCTTGCAGCCCATTATTGCTGAACGCCGGCGCCACCCACAGCAATATGATGACTTCTTACAGGATTTTGTGAATGCCCAGTATGAAGACGGCCGTGTCATCGAAGATGATCTCTTGTTGGGTCTGGTCATGGCGCTGATGTTTGCCGGGCATGAAACCACGGCCGGGCAGGCAGCCTGGACGGTCATTATGCTGCTGCAGCACCCCACCTATCAGCAGCAAGTGCAGGCAGAAATTGCCACCCACCTGCCTTATGGCCACCCCTTAGAGCCGCAGGTGATGGCCCAGCTAAAACATATCGGTTGGGCTATTACAGAGGTAGAGCGGCTGTACCCTTCGGCGGACCTGAACATGCGTACCGTGGAAGAAGATGTAACCGTAGGTGACTACCTGATTCCCAAAGGCTGGCTGGTGCAAACAGCAGCGGAATTGGCGCATAAACTGCCGGCGTTGTGGACGGCTCCGGAAAAGTTTGACCCGCTGCGTTATGCCCCGGGACGCGAAGAAGATAAACAACATCGCTTTGCGCTTATTGGTTTTGGCGGTGGTGTCCATAAATGCACCGGCATGAACTTTGCCAATAATGAGATGATGGTGATAACCGCTTTGCTCTACCAACAGTTCGATCTAGAACTGGTAACAGAAGAGACAGGCATCGAGCGCAGCCTGGGGGCCAACCGGCCCACTAAAACCATCGTCCGCTACCGGCGCAAACCACTGGACCAGTTGGTTTCACCGACCCCCGCAGCTTCAGCCGGCTGTCCGCATATTGCTGGTGCACAGGTGGCACCATCATGAGCGCCGTTTTTGAGCATACCAAGGAGGTATCATGGCTAAAAAAGTAAAGATCAATCAACCTGCCCCTGATTTCGAACTGGAAGACTTCCACGGGAAAAGCACAAGACTCTCAGAGTATCGTGGCCAAAAGCATGTGCTTTTGATTTTTAACCGCGGCTTTGCGTGACCATTCTGCCGCGCGCACATGGCACAGTTGTGCCGTGATTATGATGAATTTGTAAACCAACAGGCGGAAGTGGTGGTCATTGGCCCGGATGATGCTCAGGCATTTCAGGAGTATTGGCAGCAGGAAGAAATACCTTACATAGGGCTGCCAGATCCTGACCATGCTGTCTTAAAGCTCTATGGCCAAGAAGTAAAGCTGTTTAAGTTTGGCCGGATGCCTGCCCAGGTCATCATTGATAAAGATGGTATCGCCCGCTATGTTCATTATGGGCATTCGATGAGCGATATTCCTGAAAACGAAGACATTCTGGCCATTTTGGCAGAGCTTAACGATGAAGAAGACGCCCCTGATTTGTCTGAATCCGGCAAAAAAAGTATAGTGCCGGCCACAGAATCAGCTGAGATGGAGGCGCATGATGAAACTGAGCATTTCTCTGGGGCAAATTGATGTCAAGTTGGGAGAACCTCATAGTAACCTGACGGCCGTGCAAACGATGACGGCTGAAGCAGCCCGGCGTGGTTCTGATATCATTGTCTTCCCAGAATTATGGTCAACGGGGTATGACCTGGAACATGGGGCGCGTTACGCCACGCCCACAGATGCCGGTATGTTTGCGACGGTGGCGGCACTGGCAAAGGAGCACCACATTAGCATTTTAGGCTCCTGCCTGTCAGATTTGGGTAACGGGCGCATTGGCAACACGGCCGTCTACTTTGACAAATCCGGTCATCCCCTGGGCAGCTACAGCAAAACCCACCTGTTCCGCCTGATGGATGAAGACCGCTACCTGTCGCCTGGTGACGGCCGTACCCTGGTTAAAACCGAATGGGGCCTGATGGGGTTGGCGATCTGTTATGACCTGCGCTTTCCGGAATTGTTTAGAGCCTATGCCCTGGCTGGAGCCCAGCTTGTTTTTTTGCCGTCTGAGTGGCCGCATCCCCGGCTGGCTCACTGGCAAACGCTGCTGCGGGCGCGGGCCATTGAAAACCAGATGTTCCTGGTGGCTTGTAACCGTGTGGGCCATTCCCAGGGGACCGACTTTTTTGGGCACTCTTGCATGATTGATCCCTGGGGGGAAGTGGTGGTTGAAGGTGGGGAAGGCGAGATGCTGTTGACGGCTATGATTGACCTGGCCAGAGTCAACGACGTTCGCGCCAAAATCCCCATCTTCAAAGATCGCCGCCCGGATGTGTATGCCTGAGTAAACGATGGCGGGCCATGTTGCCGGCCACGTCTTTCTCACTAGTACCAGTAACCGGAAGTCCGTCATCCGTTTTCAGCAGACTATTTCCGGAGGTAGGCCAGCACTGAAAACTGGTCACTGATGACTGAAAACTGGTACTAGGTGACAGCCGCTCGGCCTCGTGCCTTTTCGGGTATGCGCATATCCATAAGCGAGACGCCCACACCATAGGTAATAAATTCGCCGATGGGCGTGACCTTAATAACGGCCGTATCTTGCAGCAGCCCCGCATCTGTTTCTAGCCCCCGATACAGCTTATGCAAAATCTCGGCCGAAAGGTCACCTGGTGCCAAAATTTGGGCCTGGCCGGTAAAGGTAATGGTGGCCGCCGGAATTTTGATCCAGGGCATCAGGGGGATGCGCTTGTGAATGGGTACAGTCAGCGAAACATGTGGATTTTGGGCGATGTGGCGCGTTTTCCAGGCCGATTTTTGTGAGCTGATGTAAATTGTACGGCCGTCAACCACATACACGATGCCCACGGTGCGTGCCTGTCCCTCGGCTGTGACCATACCCAATACGGCAAACATCTGTTTTTCTACTTTTTGCCAAACCTGTTCTGACTTAAGCTGTGTCATGTCCCTCTCTCCTTTCTCAAACAGGGGTAGCCATCGGCTCTTGTTTACCAAGCCGGGTGCGGGCCGTGTGACGGCGGCCAATGGCTGGTTCATGGGCCATCACCGCACCCAGGCCAAAACGTGGCATGTTGCCGTAGACACATTCATAATGATCTGGTTCAACCAGGTACGTCTCATGCCAGATACCCACTGTACCATCATCACCAATAGATTGATTGAACTTTTTCCAGGATTCCAGGTGTGGGTCACCAGGATTGCGGGCGAATGCCTCCAAATCTGCAAATGACCGCCAATATTGCACCGACATGATCATGCGCCCCCCTAAGAAGTATTGCCCCCCCAAGAAGCCTTTTTCCGGCTGCTCATAGAGCGTTTTTAGCATAGGTCCCATGGCTCTGGCCACGGGCAGCCATTTGCGGACAGCCAGCAGTTTGTTGATCCTCATGCCGATGAGAAAAACAACAAAGGGTTCCTCAGTTACGGCCGTAAACCGGCCCGGATGAAGTTGTGTCATAGGTTATCTCCAAAACATGTGTCAGATTCCGAACATTGTTCGGTATATTGTAAAAATTACTTCTTTAAGCCGCTGGTAAACGAGCGTAAAGCTTCACGATCAGCGGTGTCGAAGTCAAATGGATCATAATTTGTCAGATAGGTCAACCGCAGCATGGCAATGCCATGCACAATGGCCCAAGCGGTATAGGCCATTTGCATCAAACCATACGTTGGGCGTTCCTTGAAGGCTCCTTCATCAAGGCCACGTTGAACCGCCGCCAGCAAAAGTGTGAAGGAAGAGTCACTGGCACCAATATCTTCCGGCGAACCGGCAAAAGCCGGGTTGGTAAACATTAACAAGTAATGTTCCGGATTTTGCATGGCAAAAGCGATATACGCCTGGCCAATGGCCATCAGGTATTCAGGGGCGGGCAGTGTGGGGTCTACGGCCGTCATGGCTTGTGTCAGCCGTTCATGACCTTGTCCGCATACCGCCGCCATAATTTCTTCCTTGCTGCCAAAGTACTCGTACAAGGCGGCCGGACTGTACTCAATCCGTTCAGCAATGGCCCGAATGGAGAGGCCATCCGCCCCCTGTTCGCGGATAATTTGCCGGGCAGCATCTAAAATGGCGTCTTTGGTGCGCAAATGTCGTCGCTCGCGTGGTGACAAAGTTGTCATACGAATACCGTTTGAATACTGAACATTGTTCGGATTTTAATGCAAAAAAAGCACGTTGTCAACCCCCTTGGTAAAGTGATCACTGTTCAGTTGTCTGTATTCAATTGGTGTCTTTCCGAACTGATAACTGGCACTGATTACTGATAACTGGGCACTGATTACTGATAACTGGCACTGATTACTGATAACTGGGCACTGATTACTGATAACTGATTACCTGACAAAAGTCCAAAGTTGTTTTTGAACGAACTTAAGTAGGCGCCCACACCGTTTCCCCCGCTAACACACGCAGAATCTGGTCACCAAAGAGGGGGCCATTGATCGGTTTACCTAAAAAGCCGTTAAAGCCTGCCTCCTGAGCGCGCTGTACATCTTCGCGCATGACATTGGCGGTAATGGCAATGACAGGCACATGCGCAAATGCTTTATGCTGGCGAAGCTCAGCCAAAATCTCATAGCCATCTTTACCCGGCAGCTGCAAATCCAGCAGAATGAGGTCAACGCCGCGTGGTAGAAGTGACTGCAAAAAAGGCATAGGGTCTTCGGCTTGCAAAAAAATATTTTCCTGGCATGCACCTTCTACTTGCAGCAGTTTCCGGGTTACCATGCGGTTATTTTCATCGTCTTCCACAATGAGAATGCGCGTGTCCACTAAAGAGCGATCATTCATATCAATGTCCTTCTTCTTGGATAATGGCCGGTATTTCTTTGGTGATGTGTTGCGCGTCTGGTGGTGTAGGGCCAGATTCGTGCTGGGGCAGTGTAAAATAGAATATTGAACCTTCGTTTAATGCCGATTCCACCCAAATTTGCCCACCGTGCATTTCAATAAATTTTTTGGTAATGGGTAGGCCCAGGCCGGTACCACCTACACGCCGGGCCATATCCCCATCAAGCTGTACAAATTCACTAAAGGCTTTAGACACATCTTCAATGCGCATACCAATGCCGGTGTCAGTTACGCTGATGGTCACCCACTGTGACCCATTGGCTTCGGCACGCACGGTGATATGCCCGGCGTCAGTGAACTTAACAGCATTAGAGACAAGGTTGAGCAAAACCTGGCGTACCCGGTTGCCATCGGCCTGCACCAGGGGCAGGTCATCGGGCACTTCAGTGCGTAGTTCAATGGGTTTACCACGGGCCAGGCCCACGGCCGTAGACATGACCCCATGAATGAGCTCCGGCAGGTATACCCTCTCCAAAAATAGATCAATACGGCCGGCTTCTATCTTGGCCAGGTCCAGGATATTATTGATCAACCCCAGCAGGTGACGGCCAGAATCACCAATGCGGTTAAGCATGTCTTCTTGCTCTTTTGTCAGCGGGCCGTCTACACCCAGGGACATCAGGTAGGCGAAGTTGATGATGGCATTAAGCGGCGTGCGCAGCTCATGAGACATATTGGCCAGGAACTGTGACTTCATCCAATTGGCTTCTTCGGCGTCAGTACGGGCTGCTTCCACCGCCTGGAATAGTTCAGCATTGTGAATAGCTACCGCCAACTGGTCTGATAGGGTTTGCAGCACCTGCACATCTTCCGGACTGAAAGCATGCAATTCTGTATGTTGGATTTCCAGAACACCGATGACCGCCTCACCTACTTTCAGAGGCAGCCCTAGTTCTGACTTTACACGCGGCAATCTTTCGTCTGACAGGTAATAGGGGTTTTGGGTAACGTCATTGGCTACCAGAGGTTTACCTGTCTTTACCACCTGGGTAATGATGCTGGGGCTTTCAATTTTGATGGCAAACCCACCGGTTTCAATGGGCAGGTTTTCAACCGTGTCGGCGGCAGACAGATACACTTCTTGCCGTTCGCGGTCCACCAGCAAAATGCCTACGGCGTAAAAGTCAAAGCTCTGGCGAATAAGTTTCACAACCTCTGGCAGCAGGGCTTGTAGTGCCAGGTGAGAGATGGCCCGACGGCCTACCTGATTGATAAGATCAAGCTGCTGCACCCGTTCAGCCAGCTCAGCGGTACGGCTGTTAACCTGGGCCTCCAGGCTGATATACAGGCGGCGTAACTGCTCTGTCATCTGGTTAAAGGTACGGGCCAGAACGCCAATTTCATCTTCGGTTTGGACCATGGCTGTGGCCGTCAGGTCGCCCTCTGCCACACGCACGGCCGTGTAGGTCAAATCTACAATTGGCTGGCTGATGCTGCGCGAAAACCACAGAATAAAGATGCCCAGAACAAGAGCGCCGGCCAGCGCTGTGCCAGTGATGGCATACCCCATTTGCCGGGCCGGCCCAAAGGCTTCTTCTTCGGGCAGCTCTACCAACAGCCCAAGCTGCAAACCATCCAGCCAGCGGTAAACGCCCAGGACGGGGGTATTATTATAGTTAAGGTATTGGTCACGGCCGTTTTCCCCGGCCACCACCCTCTTGATACCGGCCGACTCCATGGCTTCTGCCTCAGAGGGATATTGTAACTGCACGTAAGGGTCTATGACCTTCACCAGGTGACGCTCATTGTCTACCAGGTAAATCTCTCCCAAGGCTTCCTGACCAGCTTGTTCCAGAACAATACGTTCTAACCCTTCCAGGTTTATGTGGGCTGCCAGTACCCCTTTGACATCGCCTTCAATGGTCCGCAGCGGAGTGGCAATGGTCATGCGTGATTGGCGCCCCGTGGCGTCCTGGTAGATGCTTTGCAGATAGGTGCCTGATTTGCCCTGGGTGAAATAGGGGGCGGTAATGATGTCCCCTTCATGCCGGTCATTGGTAGCATAGATGACCCGGCCGTTTTCAGGGGAGATGATTAAGATTTCCTGTAAATCTGCCCGGCGGGTGAGCACATCAGTAAGGATACGATCCAGACTTTCATAGGCCTGCTGGGAAGCGTCTTCACCCCCAGGAGCATCAATGACAAATGTGCTTAAAGAGCGGATTTCTGGAGAGCGCGCCAGCAGTACCACATCAGCCCGCTGATCTTCCAACCACCGGTTTAACGCCTGTTCCTTAACAGCGGCTACCACTTCCAGCCGGGCAAAGATAGATTGTTCCAACGCTCGCTGCGCCAGGTTGCTGGCCACCACCCCCACCAGGGCGACTGTGATTAAAGATACTAACAAGAAGGAGGTTACAAGCCGCGCTTGCAGGCTTTTCTTCCAAAAACGCATAGCCACCATGTTAACGCATTTTGGGCCAAGATGCTGCGGGTGATGGGTAGTATTCTGGTAAGGGGTAGCCGGTTGGGCACACCACTTACCTAACGGCCACGCCGCCGACCAAAAAATGAGGAAGTGCTGCCTGATTCTTGTTGAGTTAACTCGCCTTGCAAGCGAGCCAGTTGGGCTTCTGCTGAGGCCGCACGAGATTGGGCGTTCATTCGTGCCTGGCGCTCTTCAGTGAGCAACGCTTCTAACTTTTGCATACCGCTTATTTGTACTTCCAGGGTAGCTTTTTCCCGCTCCAGCCGAATGCGTGCTTCTCTTTCAACTACAAGTTGTTCAGTTATCTGTTCTGTGCGTTCGGCGCGTACTTCTAGCGTAGCCATCTTACGTTCTAAATCCAGCCGAATGGTCCGCTCCTGTTCCAGATTCCCGACGGCCTGGCTGGTTTGCCGCACTTCTACCTCCAGCGCTGCCAGTTCCCGCTCCAGGGCCAGACGTACATCTCGTTCTCTTCGCAGTTCCTCGGTTGCTTCCTGATACTGGTTTACGGCCGTTTCCAGCATGTAGATGCGCCGCTCCTGTTCCCGAATAGCTGCCTCGCGGGCCGCCAGTTCTTGCTTTAAGCTTTGTACTTGCTGTTCAGCGTGTTGCAGCTGGTTAGCAAAAGGTAGTGGGGTTGAAGGTAAAACTGGCACAGGCGGGCCTAAAGGGGAGATGGGTACACTGATGGCGGTTTCCCCGGCCACGGCCGTACTCTTTTGTAATGGTTCTTTAGGGTCATAGTTTTCTATAGTGGCCAGGGGATCGTTGCTCGATTCGAGGCCTTCCACCTGTTCTGCTTTTGTTTTCCTAGGCATAATACACTCTGTCTACCAATTCCTGATACGCTACCGTTGCCGGGTTTAAATAACGTGGGTCAAACTCAAAGATCGTTTGCTGCACAGATGGCGCTTCGGCGACTGCCTGGCTGCGTGGGATCGGTGTGCTGACGATGTTTCCATACTTGCTTTTTAACTCGTCCACCATTTGTTTATCCAATACCTGCCGCCCCACGTTAAAGGTGGGCACGATGGTGTTAATATTAATATCAATCCCCCGAACCTGCGCTTCAAAAATGTTCGTGATATGCTGCCCGGTGCCGGCCATACTGAAGTAATCCGGCTTTACCGGTACGATGGCTGCATCCGCAAACTGGTATACGGCCTGCGTGAAAGCGTCAAGCGCCGGCGGACAGTCCATAATGATAAACGTAAATCGCTCAATAGCCAGCCCCAACCGGTCAGACAAAATGCGCAGCAGCCCATAATTCCGTTTCGTAGAAAGGGACATGGTTTGCAGGCGCAAAATGTCTTTGGCGTTTTCCAGGTTATCAGATGAGGGTAACAACCACAAATTGGGGCGTGGATAACCGTCCTCGGAACGGTCGGCAGAAATAACCGCTTCTGTCAGGTGTTGTTGTTCCAACAAGACATCACCAATATCTGCCTGGCTGGGGTCAATGCCCAGGCCGCGGGCACAGTGCCCCTGTGGGTCGAAGTCAATCAACAAGACATGACCCAACAAATAGTAGATGCGATCATGGTAATGGAACAGGCTGTTGGGGTCTTGTACTTTGGCCACATCTTCAGAAGCTACACGGCGCATGAGCTTGCGTGACAGGCCGTGTGCCAGGTTGATGGCCGTGGTGGTTTTGGCCACACCCCCTTTACGGTTGACAACAGCCAACACTTTATGACGATGATGTATTCCCTCTGTCATGACCAGGTCGCCTTATAATTATCTTTTTAGAGCAAAATGACGTTACCTTACATAACGAAGCATTACCATTGTACCATATGCCGGGAGATTGCAAACCGGAGGCAGGGACTTGCGTATACATGACATCTTAAGATTGTCGGCATACAATGTCATCCATAATAGGTGTGGCACAGCCACAAAACATCAGGGGATTACGCCAAAATGAGTAACAACAACTGCCCTCAATGTGGCCGGGGACAACTGTTCTTTTCGGGCGACGGCCGTGCGCGTGAGTGTGAACAGTGTGGCTACCGTACGGCCGTCACGCCCCCGCCTCGCTCTCTTCTGGAACTAAGAGACTTAGCCACTTACCGCATGAGTGGCAGCCAAACCGTAGACACCTTTGGCCGGGCCGGTATTCGCATGCTGCTGGCCCAAGGTGTGGCCGCCGCCAAAGCGGGTGATATGGATGAGGCGTATTATTGCCTGAGCCGGGTGCTGCGTACAGAGGCCGCTGATGAGGAGCGGGCCAGAGCCTGGTTGTGGCTGAGCCAGACA
This sequence comes from Ardenticatenaceae bacterium, assembly GCA_011525915.1. Taxonomy (GTDB): domain Bacteria; phylum Chloroflexota; class Anaerolineae; order Promineifilales; family Promineifilaceae; genus CAADGU01. Next base: position 26,770 of record WYBM01000015.1, read on the forward strand.
CTGCCTGAGCCGGCAGAAAAGCGGTATTGCCTGGAGCAGGTATTAATCGTAAACCCCTCACATGGGGCGGCGCGGCGTGGCCTGGCGGTGTTAGACGGCCGTCTGAACCCCAATGATATTGTGAATCCAGACCAAATGACCCATGAAATTGATGAAGTGCCCCTGGCTGCCGCCGTTGAACAATTTACCTGCCCACGCTGCGCCGGGCCCATGAATTACACGCCAGACGGCCGTGCCCTGTTATGTGAATTCTGCCATTATCATCAGCTATTAGCCGAAGACGGCCGTCCCTCACAAGAAAGCCAGTTTGGCCAGGGTGCGTTTGAACAGGAATTTACGCTGGCCATGGCCACGGCCAGGGGGCATCTATCACCGGTACAAATGCGGGCTTTTCAATGTTATAGCTGTGCGGTGGAATTTGTGTTAGCCCCGGAAACTATCTCTGTTACCTGTCCCTACTGCGATGCCGTTTATGTTACAGAAACCGCCGAGTCACAGGATATCTTGCCTCCCCATGCCCTTGTCCCCTTTGCCGTCTCGCTGCACGATGCGCAGGCCGGGCTGCGCCGCTGGTTCAAACAACACGCCATCGAACGGCCGCGTGTCTCCCCCATTATTGGCATTTACCTGCCGGTCTGGACCTTTGACATTGGTGGGGAGATTAAATGGCATGGCCTGGTGAAACGGGGTGATGACTGGGTGCCGGTAAACGGTAACCATCTACCGTTTTATGATGATGTGCTCGCCCCCGCAAACCAGAAACTGGCCGACACCCTGACAAAGGGTTTTGCTGAATTTGACCTGGGGGGGCTGACGGCGTATGACGGCCGTTACCTGGCCGATTGGCCGGCCGAACGTTACCAGATTCCCCTGTCTGACGCGTCACTGTTAGCGCGTAAAAGAGTGCTGAAGGACATTCGCCGTCATGCCCACCGCTTTACGCCCGGCGAGATACGGGATCTGCGGCTTAACACGGCTGGCCTGATCATCGAATCCTTCAAACTCATCCTCCTGCCGATGTGGGTAGCCCATTACAAGGTAGAGGGTGTGGTCTATGACGTGATCATCAATGGCCAAACCGGCATCGTTCATGGCGACCGGCCTCAGGGCACAATCCGCAAATTTTTCTCACGTTTATTGGGGTAGCCAGCAGCTTTGCGTTTTTCACTCTTCTGGGCATAATCAGACAGGGCATAGCAACAACGGTTATTTACCCGGCTGGCAGTATGGACAAACGTGATTGGCTAGGGCTTGAAGGCAAGAGCAGCCAGACCATACGCACACACGCACGGCGTTTGGCTGCCTATGTGCCCATGACGGTAACACGGCAAATTTTACGAGGCGAACAGCCGTCTCCGGGCACGGCCGTCTGGCTGAATGTAGCCACCTTGTTTTCAGATATCTCGGGCTTTACCCGCATGGCGGAAGCCCTGGCGGTAGACGGCCCGCGTGGCGCCGAGGAACTCAACCAGGCGCTGCTCATTACCTTTACCGGCCTCATCAATACCATTCATGATGCTGGCGGCGAAGTTGCTCACTTTTACGGTGACGCCATGCTGGTCTATTTTACCGATGAAGACGGCCGTGCCGCCGCCCGGGCCCTGGCTTGTGCCAGCTTTATGCAGCGGCTCATGCACACCAGCCTGGCCCACATGACACCGTCGCCCCCTATCGATGTACCAGAAGCCTTTGAATTGGGCATTAAGATCGGCGTAGGGTATGGTCGCTGCTTGCAAGCCATCGTTGGGCAATTGGGTGAGAGCCTGGAGTTTGTCTTGGCGGGCATGGCCGTCGATGAAGCTGTCACCGCCCAACAAGAAGCGAGCCCGGGCCAGGTGATTGCCAGCCAGACCGTTTTAACCCGGGTGGGCCTGCCTGGTGCTGAACCTTTCCGCCCCGTAGAGGCGGCGGCTCCTGTACCTCATGCCCGCGAAGAACTACACTGGCACGCTTACGATGTCACCGACCTGGCACGGCTGCTAGAAGTGGCCCCAGCCTTTGTGCCCCCCGCTTTGTATGACCGGCTGCAGCATCAGACAACCCGGTTTATTGCCGAGCATCGTTCTGTGACCACGTTTTTTGTACAGTTTGAGGGCATCGATCTGAATGCCCCTGACGCCGGCGAAAAATTGCAGGTTTATTACGAGTGGGCCAGAGCTGTTGTCGCTCGTTTTGGGCCGCGCAACGGCCGGGTGAACCGGTTGCTCACCGGCGACAAGGGCAACCAGCTTCACATCCTCTTTGGTGCGCCGGTGGCCCCAGACGCCCCCGAACAGGCCATTCGGTGTGCCCTGGCTTTGCAGCATGAAAAGCCCCCCTTTATTACCGGCCAGCGCATTGGGCTGGCGTTGGGGCCGGTTTTTGCCACGGCCGTAGGGGCCCAAAACCGCCGAGAGTACACGGCCGTGGGCCGTGTTGTGAATCTATCTGCTCACCTCACCGGGTTGTGCCCCGTGGGCAGCGTGTTGGTAGATGCCCACGCGGCCAACCGCGCCTGGGCGCAGTTCCACTTTCAGAGCCTGTCGCCGGTTTTGCTCAAGGGGCATACGGAGCCTGTGCCTGTTTACCAGGTTATGGAGGAGCAGGTCACGCCTACCCAGTTTGCCGCCCGTTTTGCCCGGTGGCATAGGCCGCCGCCAGGTCGTGAAGAAGAGCTGGCCCAACTGCAGCAGCGCCTGCAGCAGGCGCTGCACGGCCAGGGGGGGGTGGTCGTATTGTCAGGCCCATTTGGCGGCGGTGTACGCCCTTTGTTAGCCACGGCCGTTCGTGCATGGCTGGCGGCGGGCGGGCGCGGGGCTTCTGGCACATGTCAGCCGCATACCAGCGATGTCCCCTTTGCCCCCTGGCAGGCCATTTGGGCCGATTTTTTTGGGCTTTCGCCGGATATGGCCTCTCAAGCCCGAGCCGAGGCAGTAACCGCCAGGGTTCGTGATCTGGCCCCTGCTTGGGCAGATGAAGCTGCATTATGGTTAGCGGCTATGGGGTTGCCCGTTGCGGAACGGGAAGCGGCGGTGGCCCAAGTGGTAGCCGTTGGCGTGCGCCAGCTGTGGTTATTTTCTTTGGTACAGCGCTGCCTGGCGCAGGCCGCCCGCTCACGGCCGCTGCTCATTTTATTGGAAGATGTGCAGTGGGCCGATGAAGCCAGCCTGGAGCTGCTGTCAGAAGTGGCGGCGGCTGCTGGGGAACTGCCTTTGCTGCTGTTGTTGACCTTTCGACCGGTAGCACCGTTTTATCTCCCATTGTTAAATGCGTCGGCCAGCCTGCATATCCCGCTAACGGATTGGACGGCGGCCCAGGCGCGAACGGTGGTGCAGCGGCGCCTGGGCACAGGGGAGTTGCCGCCCCTGGTAGAGCAGCGGTTGGGTTTGCGTGATGCCCACGGCCGTGAGGCTGACCAGGTGAACCCACTTTATCTGGAAGAATCGCTGAAGATGATGCTGTCATTAGATGTGCTGCAATTTGAGGCAACGGGGAACGGCCGTGTACGGGTAGATGAGGCCCGCCTGGCACAGTTACCCATTCCAGATACGATTGCGGCGCTTTTGCAGACCCGGCTGGATGCGCTGCCGGCAGAAGCATATACCCTCTTGCAGGTAGCGGCCGTGATCGGCCGTGAGTTTGCACTCACCTTGTTGGTGGACGTTGCGCCGGGCCTGACGGCTGCGGCGGCGCTTGCTCGTTTGCATGAGCTGGTAGCAGCAGAGCTGGTGCAAACGATCGCGGCCGGGCCGGAGCCGGTTTTTATGTTCCAGCACACATTGTTACAAGAGGTGGCTTACCGCAGTCTGCCCTACGCACGGCGGCAGGCGCTGCACCTGGCGGTGGCCGAAAAGCTGGCCGCCAGGCAGCCAGAGCATCGGGCGATTTATGCCTTGTTAGCCCATCATTATGGGCAGGCAGACGAACATGAGGCTGGTTTACGTTATGCACTGGCTGCGGCTCAAGATGCGGCCGCTGTGAATGCCAATCGTGCGGCTGTGGACCTGTATCGTCAGGCGCTGCGGCATTTACAGGCCGTGGGGGTAACGGGGCGGGCAGACACGGCCGTCACCATTCTTATGGCCCAGGCCCAGGCCTGCTTTTTGATGGGCGAATTGGAAGAGGCGGCCAAAGCCGTGGCCAGCGCGCTGGAATTTTGTGACGCGTCTGCAGATAAAACCGCCTGGTTGACGGCCGTTAATCTGTTGGCCGAAATTGGGGTGGCCCAATGCCGCTATCGTGAGGCAGCCACACTGACCCAGCAGGCGCTTACCCAGACCACCCCTCACACCGCACCGACCATAACAGCCCGCGCCGCATACCTGGCCGGCTGGGCCGCCGCCGGCCACAGCCATTTGTCTCAAGCAGAAGCTTATCTGCGGCAGGCCCGTGTGGTGGCGAAAACGAGCCGCCAGATAGGGCTGCTGCCGGCAGTGTTGGCGGCATTAGGCTGGGTGCGCTGCCGGCAAGGGGCATGGCGGCACGGCGCCGAGTTATGCCAGCAGGCCATCGATGTGGCCCAGCAACATGAATTAGCACTGCCGGCGGCGGAGGCTATGCGGTTGTTGGCGCAGGTGCGGCTGCGGCAGGGTCGGGCGCGGGAAGCCGTGCAAACGGTAACAGAGGCGGCCGAACTAACACGCGCAGCTGCCCCTCGCCTGCTGGCCCATTTGCTCATTTTGCGGGCGGTGGCGCTGGTTTATGACGGCCGTTTCCCAGAGGCGCTGGCTGATTTAAAGCAGGCAGAATCGCTGCTGGGCATGATGGATGATACCTCAGGCAGGCTGCGACTCTACCTGGCGTGGAGCAGGTATTGTACCGGGCTGGCTGATTGGGCGGCGGCGTTGGGCCGGCTGGATCAGGCGCGGGAGCAACTGGCACTGTTAGGTAAAATGGGAGGTACGGCCGTCTCAGAATCTATTGGGCTGCGAGTGGGACTGGCGCAAATTGCGCTCCATACCAGGCAGTGGTCGCAGGCGGCCTCTTTGTTGGCCGCGGCGCAAGGCGAAGTAACGGCCAGTGGTCTGACCTGGTGGCAGCCAGCAGTCGCTTACTGGCAGGGCATGGTGCACGTGGCGGTGGCGGATGAGACAGCGGCAAAACTGGCTTATCGCCAGGCATTGATGGCCGTGACCCGGGGCGGCAATCCTGACGACCTGCCGCTGATCTTGCTGCGACTGGGGCAGTTGACGCCCGCCGAAGATGCCCGTCATTGGGAGTACCTGGAGCGGTGTGTGACGGCCGTGTATGACCGGGTACGGTATGCCGACAAACTTGTTTGTTTACAAGAGGCGGGGGCACTGTTGGTGCATGCGCCAGACGGCCGTTTGCGCCGCATTGGCGCTGGCTGCCTGGCAGCCTTGCCCCGGCATGCCTAAGCTGTCCTGTCCACTGGTTGTTTCTATCCGTTTACCAGCATGGATCATAGGCTTAAAGATCGAACGACCTCTATGGGATCGGGTGTATAAGGCTTGTTAAATGGTATGGTCATTTCACCAATGCATCGCCAGAAAGTTCGATAAGCATAATGGACTGCCGAAGCACGAGAGGCCGTAAAGGATATGGGCGGTATGGAGATAGATTGCTGGACGCCTGTTAACAGCATGGGCAGCCCGTGACTGTAATCAAACATCTTGCCAATGGTGATATGGGGTGGAAATTTGTTGTATTTGGGCCTAAAGCGAAAATCCGGGCTGTTGACGACATGTTGGTTCCACCGCTCATGGGGAAACTGTTGGTTGTACCGCTCCGCCAGCTCTATTAAACAATCATGGAAAGTACTGACAGCCTTGGTAGAGGGGGTTTCAGAGTTCTGCTGAGTTGCCAGAACAATGCTGCTACTTTTGTCTAACATAAGCGTGTCAAACGTGAGTGTGAAGTGATCTTCAATGATGTCCACCAATGATTTAATGGCGTCAGTCATAAATTCTGCAAAATGAGCTGGTAACCCATTAACCGGATCCTCGCTGCCAATTTGTAAAGGGGCGCCGGTCACCTTTTTTTGGGTCCGGCATAACGAAGCAATAGTTAAATGAAGTTGATGTGGTAAAAACAGCTTGTGGGCAGTTGCTTGTATGCCAGTTTGTACCCGAAGTTCTTGTGTCCGCTGCTCCAATTCATCCATGAGTGATGCTGCATCTGGCCAGCGAACAACGACACTGATGCCATGCCCTGGTGGGTTGGCCAGGGCTGTCTCCCATATGTCCAACAACTCGCTGCGATAGTAAGAGTAAGCTCCAGGGTGATCAGCCGGTGTTAGCGAGATGAAAAAGCCGGCGTTCATTCCCCGCTGATGGGATGACGTGATAATATACACGGTAGATTGCATGGTTTTTTTACCGTAGCCAATGTCTACCCCTCTGGCTGAGTAACGGTAGGGTCCGTCATAAATAGCTGGCACAAAACGCTGATTGCTTCCGTTTTCCTGGTAAGCATGTTCAATCGCTGACATTATTTTGTCTTTCCCGGAACGCAAGACACCTTTTCTTTCTCTGGCAGCAGCATGAGGACTGTGGGGATTTAAGAAGAGCAGCCCTATAATGCGTTCGGTACCCTTATTTAACCAATCATAAAAGGGAAATAGATCGCCAAAAACAATTCTAAAGTTTGAAGTGCCCAGCATAAGCACAGAATTTTCTGGTGACTCTAAGATATTTTCGGCTACTGGGCCACGCGCCCCCCACGTTGTACTAATAAGCTCAGCCACTGAGGGTTGTGAAGATGAAGGAGCATTCAGAGAGGGCCAAACAATGTCAGGACGCTGTTGGCGCCCAATATGCACAAGATCGGCCAGGCGGTTTCGACGATCAAGAAAAGAAACCAGTTCTCTGGCCTTGCTGGCTTTTCCTTCACCTGGCAGATCGTCATAATCAACAGACAGATCAAAACAACAGTTTCGGAGTTCATCTGTACTGTATCTCTCAACAAGGATGTTTCGTAAAACGCTTAAGATTTTTTGATCTGTCATCCCTCTATGCCTACATATTGTGTCGTTTCTTCCTGGGCAGCCAGTACTATTATATGACGTATCTGCGTGTTTTGAAGGGGTTTAGGGGATGAAATCTGTGTATAGCGTGCCGGAGAGGGGGCATGTGGGTTAAAATTACCCCATGATTGCATTAAACATCCCCGGCATCACAGTTGAAGAAAGTACGGAACGGCTAAAAATTGTGCTGCCGATCCGGCGCAGCCGGGTGTATCTGGGCACCTATTCGATACTGCTGCTGGTCTGGATAGGTATGCTTCTCTATGGGCTGATGTTTACCTGGCAGATAGCCCTTTCCGGGGCGCGCTTTGCTTTTGTTTTCACCTTGCTGTTGCTGGTTTTTTTGTTTGTCCTTTACCGGCTGGGGCGAATCATCTGGCGGCAGTGGCAGTTTTACGTAGCGAACCGGGAAGTTTTATTTTTGTTTAAGGATCACCTGATCATCCGCCGGCCGGTTTCGTTGTTAGGCATTACACACGCCTATGACCGGCAATATATGCGGCCGTTTACCTATGACCATGCCAAACACAGCCCGGCCTTTGAATATGGCAGCCTGTACATCTTATTTGGCGGGAGCCTACCCGGGCCAGATGGCGAAGCACTGGTGGTTTTTTTAAACGGCCGTTACTTTCCACACGATGATAATGAGGATGAGAGATGGGATATTAAAGATTGAGCAAACCTGCCAATCGCTAATTTCCCCACGACAGGTTGGCCACAGCTAACCTCCCCTTTTTCATGACTGAAGTAAGCTCTGCTTTTCTGACTCCCGAACAGGTACGCCGCCTGGCCGCTTACCTGCCTGTAACCCTGGCTCGCCGTGTGTTGGATGATGGCCTGCCTGAGCCAGGCATACCGCGGCAGCTGCCTGCCGCGGCGCTCTTTTCTGACATCTCTGGCTTTACCACAATGTCTGAAGAATTGGCCTCAGACGGGCCGCGCGGTGCAGAGGAGTTGAACCGTGTCTTGCTGATGACGTTTACGGCCATGATTGATGTCATTCACCAGATGGGTGGCGCTGTCAGCCATTTTTACGGGGATGCCATGTCTGTTTATTTCCCAGATAGTGATGGCCTGGCTACACGGCGCGCCCTGGCTTGTGCCCAGATGATGCAGCGGTTGATGTTGACAAGCTTTAACCGTGTGGTTACAAATCGGCCGCCGGGCAAAGACCCATTCTTTGAGCTGACCATCAAGATTGGCGTGGGGTATGGGTTGTGCCAGGAGCTGGTGGTTGGTCACCCGGAGCGTAACCTGGAATTTGTGCTGACAGGCACGGCCGTGGATGAAGCCGCTGCTGCCGAGAAAAAGGCAAAATCTGGCCAGGTGATTGCCAGCCGCAAAGTGTTGGCCAGGGCCGGCTTTGACACCGCTGCGGCGTTACCGGCGGCTGCAGATGGTCCGGCAGAGCATGACTTTGCCCCCTTTGATCAGGCTGAATTTGTGCTGCCTGCAGCGACACCAATTCTCGATTGGCAGGAGGTTGAGCCGGCACGACGCCAGCGGTTGGCGCCCGTAGCCCTGGCTTTTGTGCATCGTGCCCTGGCCCGCCGATTGCTGACCAGTGGCACCGAGAGCCTGGCCGAACATCGCCCGGTAACGAGCCTTTTTGTACAGTTTGATTTTGTAGGTGATGAAGACGAGTCGTCGGCTATTGACACTGTCTTGATGGGGCGTCAGCTGCAGCAATATTATGAATGGGCGTGCCGTGTGGTGGCCCGTTTTGGCCAGGAAAATGCCCGGGTGAACCGGGTGCTGACCGGCGACAAGGGCAATCAACTGCACATCATGTTTGGTGCCCCGGTGGCTCCCGATGGCCCCGACCAGGCTATACGCTGTGCCCTGGCCTTACAGCGTGAAAAGCCAGCTTTTATTGCCCGGCAGCGTATTGGGCTGACGGTGGGCAAGGTGTTTGCCGGCCCGGTGGGTTCGGCGGCGCGGCAGGAGTATACGGTGGTGGGGGATGTGGTGAATTTGTCGGCCCGGCTGATGCAAATTTGTGAGGATGGCCAGATTTTTACTGACCGGGCCACGGCCGAGCGTACCCGCCAATGGTTCGAGTTTGAGTCGCTGCCCGTGGTGTACTTAAAGGGCAAACAAACGGCCGTCACTCCGCATATCCCCATTGGGGAACGGACAACAACGCCCCAATTACATGCCTTTATCAACCGTTGGGAACGGCCGTTGGTGGGGCGCCAGGTAGAATTAGACGAGCTGCGGGTGGGGATGAACCGCTCGTTAGAAGGGCAGGGTGGGGTGCTGGCGCTCTCCGGTGCTACCGGTGTAGGCAAATCACGCCTGATAGCGGCCGCGGCTCAATATTGGTTGGATGCAGGTGGTTTGGGGTTGTTGGGTGTGGGCTACCCGCACACATCAGAAACGCCGTACAGCCTGTGGCGGGGCATCTGGCAGGCCTTCTTGGGGTTGACGCCGGGCATGGATGTACACGCCCAGGCGGCTGCCGTGGTGGCCCACACGCAGGCATTATTACCAGAGGTCGGTGATGATGTAGGGTTGTGGGGTGAGGTGTTGGGCTTGCCCATGCCTCAGGCGGCCGCGCTGGCCGGGCTGACGGCTGAAGCGCGTCAGGCACGGCTTTTTGCCCTGGTGCGGCGCTGCTTTTGGAAACAGGCAGGGCAGCGGCCCTTGCTGCTGATTTTGGAAGGACTGCACTGGGCTGACCAGGCCAGCCTGGCGTTGTTAGATGATCTGACAGCCCATGTAGCCAATGTGCCTGTGTTTGTGTGTGTCACATTCCGGCCAGATGCCCAGTTGGCCCTGGCGACCCTGAACCGTCCCCTATGCACGGTGGTGAACGTGGCGGAGCTGGCGCCCCAGCCGGCGCGGCAGCTGCTGGCGGAATTGGTGGGGGTGACAGAGCTGCCGCCAGCGGTGGAACAACACCTGGGCCTGCGTGATCGTGACGGCCGTGACAGCCCGGTTAACCCCCTGTTTCTGGAAGAAGCCGTGCGCATGATGGAAGGGATTGGCGTATTACAGCGTAACGGCCGTGTGTATGTAAACGAATCATTGCTGGCTCAAGTGCAGGTGCCCGATACCATTCACGGTTTGCTTTTGGCTCGTTTAGACCGCCTGCCGGTAGCGGAGCGAGAGCTGCTGCAGGTGGCTTCGGTCATTGGCCGCCAGTTTGCCGCCGAACCGCTGGCAGCCCTGCTGGCAGAGCCATCGACACAGCTCATCATTGGCATGTTGGTGAACCTGTCAACCGTAGAGATGACCCGGCTGATAGAGGCAGACCCGGAATGGATTTACCTTTTCCAACATGCCATGACCCATGAGGTAGCCTATGAGAGCCTGCCCTATGCCCGTCGCCAGATGCTTCATACCCTGGTTGCTGACTGGCTGATTAAGACGAATGAGGAAAATTTAAAGCCCTTGTTTCCGGTGTTGGCCTACCATTACGGCCGGGCAGCCAACAATGAGAAAGGGTTAGAATATGCCTTAAAAGCGGCCGATGCGGCCCGTGACATCTTTGCTAACCAGGAAGCGGTAGACCTGTACACGCAAGCAGAAGGGCATTTACGGGCGCTAGGCGAAGCAGATCATTGGGCCACGGCCGTGGAAATATACCTTTCCCGCAGCAATTCTCTGATCAGGTTAGGGCACCTGGACGCGGCTTTTAAGGACGCTGCAAACTCCCTGGCTCTGGCTGAGCGCTACGAAGTGAACACCTCCATCGCCCAATCCTGCAATTTGATGGCCCAGATTCGGTATCGACAGGGAGATTATGAAACGGTGTCTGAGCTGACGAACCGGGTCATAAACACCTCATACCCGGACATTCCCGCAGACCTGTTAGCCAGCGCCTATACCTGGGCCGGTTGGGCTGCCAGTTCGCAGATGAATTATGATCTGGCTCTTTCCCATCTTCGTAAAGCCGAGAAGATTTGTGTAGATGAGAATAACAACTTTCATCTGGCTCTGGTCATGGAAGCCCTGAGTTATACCCATTACCTGTGCAAAGACATGGAATTGTCACTGGAGGCCATGCAAAGGAGTGTGGCGCTGTCACGCGAGTTTAGTACGCCTATTAATTTAGGCATTGCTCTAAATAATATTGGCTTTGTGCAATATATGTTGGGCCGCTATGAGGAAGCAGTTCACACCTTCGATGAAGCTGTGGTTATAGGCCGTGATAGTGGACGCAACCTGCTGGTTCCGGCTCTCTCAAACCGGGGCGCGGCGCGGTGTGGCATGGGTTGGTTTTCATTGGCTTTGTTAGATTTTCAGGAAGCTATGAGCTTGTTAACCACCATGAATTACCCCAGTTTACAGGTGGAAACCCATCTCTTTTGGGGGTTTGAATATTATTGTGCCCTGGCGGAATGGGAACAAGCCAGGCACCAGTTTGAAAGGGCCAGTGCATTGATTGATCTGCAGCCGGAAAGTTACGGAGAAGAAAAAGTACGTTTATTACTGGGGTTGGGTCAGGTTGAGTTGATGAAAGGGTCTTTAGCAGTGGCTAGAACCAGGCTTAAAGAAGCAGATCGGCTCATAAATGAAAAAGGGTTTGCCTGGTGGCGCCCTGTTGCCGATTATTTCCTGGGGCTGCTCAATTTGCACAGCCACACGCCGGAAAAGGCCCTAAAGCATTTTGAGAATGGGCTGAAAGCTGGTGACGACGCTGGCTGCCCTGATTACAAACCTTTGATCTTGTGGCAGTTGGCTTTATTGGAAACGGGTGATAAACGGGCAGACTATTTTGAACAATGTGTAGCAGCGGCTAATAAACGTTCCCGATATCAAGACCGTGTTACCTGTTTAAAAGAAGCGGGCACATGGATGCTGGCCCAAGCTTCCCCGCGCTTACAAGCACTAGGGCACACCTGCCTTAAGCAAGTCAACGAAATGTCTCACCGCCGCCCCGAATAAGCTAGGTAATCGGCAACGCCTCAAGCGATTTTATTTCTTTCTGAATTATTGTTGCCGATTACCTAATAAGAAAAAACCCAGGCAGGCAACCTGAGTTTTAAAAGAATGTAGGGGGACCCTCTAAAAACCATGTCCCAATTCGCTGAAGGGCCAAAGACCGCTACAAGTCAGCCCATGCCGGGTACAAACCCTTTGGTGGTACGGCCGCCGAGGCCGCCGGCAAATTCGTCAAAGGTGTCTTCAGTAAGACCTTTTAACATCTGACGTTCTTCGCTGGTGATAGGGTAGCCTTTTAAGGCTTCATCTGGGTTGCTCAACAATAGCTGGCGGTAACTGGCGTCTTTAACAGCGCGCTCTACGACCTGTTCTAAAGCTTCTGACACTTTTGCCTCCTTAAATTTGGGGCTACAGATACTGCTTGTGGCCATCCGTAAGATTTTTACCTATTGTTTATCAATATAGTACGGCCGTCAAGTTGATTGCTTTACATTTTTGCATTTTTAGGGCACTTTCTGGGCATACATATGTACCCTGTAGGGTTAATCCAGGTTTTGCAGTGTCACCGGGTCTTGTTGTGGGTGACACACGCCGCACCAAACAGCCCCAGCCACCACAAGGGCTTTATAGGTTTCTGTGGTGGTGCGGTATGTATGAATGATATATGGCTTTTCCTGCGTATGTGTTTTACAAACGGCGCGCCCACAAAATTTACAATTGGCATGGGACGGCCGTTCACAGTGCCAGCATTCCATTTTACTACTCCACGAACGTCAAATCTTTATTGGCAAACAGATCGGCAGCCAGCATAAACAAAATCGTGGCGTACAACAGCAGTATGGCCGGGGCCAATGCCTGAGCGGCCGTAAAGTAGCCATTTACGGTAGCGTCTGCGATCGCCCGGAACGGCCAGAAAACCAGCCCAAACAGCCGGCTGACGGCGCTGGGGTCATTGCTATTGAGCGTAACCGCATAATTGGCCAGGGTGTCGTTTACCGACGTCCATCCCTGGCTGACAGCCACCCGATTTAAACTGGTGATAAGGCTTCGCAGGGCTGAATTGCGGATGCCCTGGGCGAAGAGCAGAATGGCCAACACGCCAAAAATATAGACACGTGACCATCCATTCGTGACCAGGTCTGAAGCATGTAACCCTAACACTTCAGCCAAGATCATTAAAGAAACCCATACCGGCGGAATTTCCAGCAGTTGTCTGAGGGGAATATCTGGCCCATTGGTCAGTGCCAGCAGGGCCAGCAGCAGCTGTAAGAGTGTGGTGACAATAAAAGCACCCAGGAGCACGGCCGTGACATACTCCACCCGGCTGGGCAGCCGTACTACCCAGGGATACAAATTGGCGTGGTTAGCCCGCGCGGCCATGGTCACGGTGATCACAAACCCCATGCCCGCACCAAAAATGCCAATAACCAGCCTATAATACGCTATTTCTGGCGTTTGCTGTTGGGGGCTAAAGAGCACCAGCCAGTACACCAGAGTGGCAATAACCAAGGCCACACCCGTTAAAGACCAAAGCAGACTGCGCACAAAGTAGCCCGTTAACGCCCAAATTCGCTGCATTATCGCACCGCCTCTGCATAGATTTCTGCTAACGTGGTGTGTTTTTGCTCTACATGCAGTACGTCATAACCCGCGCGCAGGACCATTGCCAGAACATCACGGCGCAGCCGCATCGCTTCCGCGTGTAAAAATATTTTTGTGCCTTCTACCTGTATGTCAGGATGAAACGCATGCAGCTCGGCTAACAAGATAGGGTTCATCAGAGGACGATCTGTTTGAATTAAAGAATGAGGACTCATGGTCAAGGCATTCACCATGCTGTTCTGATAATGAATTTGGCCCCGATTTAAGATGATTAACTGGGTGCAAACCTGGGTTACTTCGTGTAGTTGATGGGAACTCATGACAATGGTTTTACCTGCTGCATGCAGCTTCTGGATACGCTGGTGCATTTCTATCTGGCCAGTGGGGTCTAAACCATTAGAGGGTTCATCAATTAACAGCAGCGCGGGATCACCAATTAAAATTTGGGCCAGCCCTATGCGCTGGCGCATGCCTTTGGAACAGGCGCCAATTTTTTTGTGGGCCGCGTCCAACAGATCTACCTGGGCCAACGCCTCTATAACAGTTTGTTTCACCTGGTGTCGGGGGACTTCACTCAGTTGGGCCACCACTTCTAGATATTGCCTGATGCGCAGCTGGTTGGGAAACAACAGCCGGTCAGTTTTAAAGCCCACGGCTGGCCAGGCGCCAGCAATGGGGTAGATCTTTCCCTTATCCGGCTTTAGGATGCCGGCGATGAGCTTAAATAGGGTGGTTTTACCAGCGCCATTGGGCCCCAATAAACCAACCACTTCGCCTCTGGGAATCGTGAAGGAAACATTATCAATGGCTTTGAAGTTGTAGTATTGTTTGGTGACGCCCTTGATTTCTATCACACAAAAATCCTGTTTGTTTAGAGATTGCTTTTCAGCAGGCGGTAGTTTACCACAGCCGTATCTGTGAGCAATTTACCTAACACACTGTTTCACAAAAAATCACACGTTGATAGGGGCGAGGCAGGCACAAGACCTGCCCTTACAATAGGTCATAAAACTTCTGGAACAGTGTACTAACTGCGCAACGGCCGTACCTGGTAAATTTCCATCCCCCCCTTACCCTTGACTTCGATCATGCCTAGCGACTCCCCGTCTGTATCGCCGATGACGTGCTGCCAGGCTGCATAACTGAGATTTACGGCATTTGGTGCGCCGTGGCTTTCAATGCGCTGGGCTGTATTCACTGTGTCCCCCCATACGTCAAACAGATATTGCCGGTGGCCTAAAATAGCGCCCAATACCGGCCCTACATGAATGCCCACCCGTACCAGCCAGGGATCAGGCAACAGGTTGGCCAGCCTGATCATTTCCCAGCCGCAGCGTACGCTGTTGAGGATGGGATTTTCCAGATTATCAAACATGCCAGCAACAGCCATAAAGGAATCGCCGTCGGTCTTGATTTTTTGCAGGCCGTGCTGCAGGGCGGCCGTTTCATAGGCGGCAATCATTTCCTGTAAATTACGGACCACGTCAGCCAAAGGATGTGTGTCACAATAGGGCGTAAAATCGACCACGTCGGTGAATAATACGGCCACGTTCTCAAACAGACGGGGCCGCACCCGGTTGGTGCGTTTGAGTTCGTCAATGATCGCTTCTGGCAAGATGACACGCAGTAGTTCATCGGCCCGCGCTTTTTCCCGCTCAATCTGCTGAATATACATTTTTTCGCGGTCATGCCACTGCTTCTTTTCCAGGCTGGCATTGATCCGGGCCCGCAGCAGAACAGGGTCAAAGGGTTTGGGTAAAAAATCTTCGGCCCCCATCTCAATACCCCTGACCACGCTCTGCAAATCATTGGCGGCGCTGATGACAATGACCGGAATGTCACGTGTGTAAGGGTCAGACTTTAAATGGTTAAGCACCTCAAACCCGTCCATGATGGGCATCATAATGTCCAACAGGATGACATCAGGTGACTCGGTCATCACCTTGGCCAACGCTTCCTGGCCATCGGTAGCCGCCACCGTCTCGAAAGCCAGGTCTTCCAGCTCCTGTTCCAGATAATCTACATTGAATGGTTCGTCGTCAACGATGAGGATTTTGGCTAATTTTTCCATGGTTTGTTATCCATCATGTGTGAGCTTAATCGAATTAGGGGTCGTGATTTACGCATTATGGTAGTGAATGGGTATGATCAACGTAAACGTGGAGCCTGTGCCCGGTTTGCTGGTGACGGTGATGTGGCCGCCCAACAGATGTGCCAGGCTGCGGCTGACAGCCAGACCCAACCCGGTGCCACCATATTTCTGGCGGGTGGTTGTTTCGGCCTGTTCAAATTCTTCAAATATACGCGTCAGCGCCTCTTCGGCTATCCCTATGCCCGTATCGTGAACGGCGATAGCTACATGATCGTCTTGGGCGGCAGCGTCAATGGCGATATGGCCCACGGCCGTAAATCTGGCGGCATTGCCCAACAAGTTTATCAAAATTTGCCGAACTTTGTCCTGATCTGACGTAAGAAGGGGCAGTTCATGGTCTATTCTCCGGTTCAGGGTGACACCAGGCCGCGTCAGCGGCTGCACTGCCGTCAGGCAAATGTCTATCACCGTGGCCAGGTTAAATTGGGCGGTTTGTACCTCCATACGGCCCGCTTCGATCTTCGCAATATCCAGAATTGTGTTAATGAGGCTGAGCAGATGTTCAGCACTGATCAGGGCTTTGTCCAGATTATGCACCTGTTTTTCGGGCAGCACATCACTGCTGCGGCGGCGAACAATGCGGGTGAAGCCAATAATGGCGTTGAGTGGGGTGCGCAGCTCGTGGCTCATGTTTGCCAGGAAGGCACTTTTGGCTTGGTTGGCTTTCTCGGCGGCGGTGCGGGCAGCCTGGGCTTCGCGAGTAGCCTGGGCCAGTTCGGCGGTGCGCCGTGTCACTTTTTCTTCCAGGGTGCGATTGTATTCCGCCAGACGGCCGTATAACTGGGCGTTCTCAAGGGATATCGTTGCCTGAGAGGCCAGCATATTGAGCACAGCCAGGTGCTTTTCCGTAAACGCGCCCGCTGCCAGGTTGTTTTCCAGGTACAGAATGCCGGCCAGGCTTGCCTGATGCCGCAGCGGCATACATAAGACCGATTTTGGTTGGCGGCGGCGAATGGCCGGGTCTAGAGCAAACTGGCCTTTTGCAGCGTCATTTAATACCACGGCCGTTTGCACCCGGGCCACATAGTTGATGAGGGAAGCGGGCAGGGGCACATCTGGCCCGGCGCCCTCACCGCCATACGCGGCCACCTGCCAGCGGCCGTCAGCATCATGGCCGCCATTCTGGTCACCAGCCCGCGTTGTCAGCAGGTAGCCCACTTGGGCCCCGGCATTTTCAATAACCACCGCCATTAACCGATGTTGCAAGCGGTCTAAAACAATTTCACCGGAAAGTGTTTGGGATGCTTTGATGATACTGGTCAGGTCTAACACGGCCGTGGTGCTTATGGCGGTTGAGGTGACGGCCGTGGTGGTCATTAAGGAACTGCTGTCTGGCCGTCGGGAAGATTCTGCGAGCGCCAGGAAAGGGTAACATTCGATGAGGTGCTGCGCTTTGCCCCTGGCCCCCCAGGCGATATAAGCATCGTGTGCCTGCTGCAGGTAGTGGTGTGCCAGACGGCCGTTGCCCTGTGCCTGATGGTGCCCGGCGGCCAGCTCCAATGCCAGGGCTTCTTCGTGGGGATAACGGTGGGCTGCTGCCAGTTGAATAGCCTGGTCATACAGTTCGCTGGCTGCCAGGTGGTGGCCCTGCACCCGCGCCGCTTCGGCGGCTACCAGTGCCCGCTTGTGGCTGACATTGACCGGCACGTATTGTTCCCAGGTTTGCAGCTTCTTTTGATTGGCAGCCACCTTTTTTAAGGTTGCTTTTTGCCCGGCCCGGTCAGCCGTAGGGCAGAGCGCCAGCCGGATCAGAGAATCATACATAGCAAATAGCAAGACAAGGTATGAGGCGGTAATGCTGGGCAGCAGGGGTTCGGCAGCCGACATATGGCTAAGGGCCAGTGTGGGCTGCCCAAAGTGGTAGCTTAGCATCGCTTTGATCAGATGGTAGGTGCACAGTGCGCTGCGGTCATCAGCTGCCTGGTATTGAGCTACAACCACATCTTCATCATAAAACTCTCCCTGCAAGTGATAGGGGGTCTCCCCAGGCTGGTGTAAATTAACGGCCGTTTGCATAAACAGGCGGTGCACGTAGTGAATTTTTTCCTTTTTGAAGTAGGCCATCACCTGACTGTACTGCTTCATTTCGGCGATAAGCTGGTGTAAATTTCTGCCGGTGTACAGTGCATGTGTTGCGTACCCGTAAGCACAGTAAGTGGCAAACTCCGGATCGCCAGCCGCCAAGGCCGCCTGGTACCCTTCTTGCAGCGCGGGTAATGTCGCGTGCAGTTCATCTTTCCAGTGGCGCACGAAGTTGTTAACGATCATCAAGGTGGCCCCCTTAACCTCAGCGGCGTGCAGCTTTTCCACCAGGGCAATGGCCGTTTCACCAAAGCGATAGCCGCCGTTAATGTCCCCTAAAGCGCCGCATAACATCAGGCCATAGGAAGCGTAGGCCCGGCAGGCCAGCGGGGTGTTACCATGGGTGGCATAAAGTTGTGTCAGGTGCAGCACGATCAGCGCAAACAGCTCTGGTGACGCAAAATAGGCGGTGACCCCTGTCGTTGACAGAATGTTGGTGGTGGCCAGGTATTTGGGGTTGGTCATCGGCGGCAGATTAAGAAGATGCTCTGGAGATTTGCCGCGTAGGGTGAGGCGCGTTTTGAGTACGGCCGTTAACAGATGCCGCCGGGTAGGATGGCGTGGTAATGCCACGCCCAACTGCCGCAGCAGGGGCAAGGCCACATCCAGGGCTTTGTTTAGCTGATTGCGGTGCGTGTGTGCCCGAATGATGGTTTCGTAAACGGGCACTTGATGCAGAATGTCACGACCGTGTTTAAGCACGGCCGTGGCCCATTGGTCCATCTGAGCATAATGGCCACTGAGATAGGCCGCCATAGCTGCCTGTGTGTGCAGCGCCAACACCAGATCATACTGCCGTGCCCAAGCCGTTTCGTCCCCTACCAGCCTGATGCCGGTTTGTAAATAATCTAATGCTGGCAGGAATGCCGCCGAAGCGAGCGCCTTTTGCCCTGCTTCCAGGTTTAACTGGGCCAGATTATCTCGTTCGGCCTGGCTGGTATAGGCCGCCTGGGCCAGATTCAGATGATTAAGTATGGTAAAGATTTTACTTTCGCGGGCCTCTGCGGGCACACGCCGCAGCAGATGTTCCCCAATTTGCCGGTGAATGTGCTGTTTTTGCGGCGTCTCTATCAGGGCGTAGGCGGCTTGTTGAATGCGGTCATGGGCAAATTTATAGGCAGCGTTGGCTGGCACGTCAACCAGCGCCAGCTTGTACGCATCGTTCAGGGGGATAACCAGACCGGCAACAATAGCTTCCCACAGGTCTACGGCCGTTGGCGGCAGCGGCTGACCATAAGCCAGGGCCAAGGTTGCCAGGTCAAACTGGCTGCCAATACAGGCCGCCAGGTGCAATACTGTTTGGGCAGCCGGCGTCAGTTTTTGGATTTTACCCATCATCAGCGCTACCACGTTATCGGTAATATCGGCGGTTTGAATGCGGGCCAGCTCCCACTGCCAGCGGCCACGAGCATACTCAAAAACGATCAACCCCTCGCCATGCAGTGACTTCATGAACTCGCCCATAAAAAAGGGGTTACCGTCTGTTTTGGCCAGCACCAGTTCGGCCAGCAGGTGTGTTTCGGCCGTGGTTGTATGCAGCGTGTCGGCCACGAACTGGTTGATGGTGGGCAGGGTAAGTGATGGCAGTGCAATGGTGTTGACATAAACGCCCGCGTCACGGACAGCATGCACCATTTGCCAGACGGGGTGGGTTTCCCCTACTTCGGCGTCACGGTGAGCGCCGATAATTAACAGATGGCGTGTATTGGGGGCGGTGATGAGGTGCTGCAAAAGCTGGCGTGATCCAGCATCCATCCACTGCCAATCATCCAGAAATAAAACTACCGGATGGTCTGCCTGAGCAAAGACGCGCATAAAGTTTTGAAACGCCAAGGTAAAGCGGTTTTCGGCTTCGGCTGGGGGTAGGAGCGGCAGAGAGGGCTGCGGGCCGGTGATGAATGCCACCCCTGGAATAACGTCTATGATCACCTGGGCATTGCCTTCCAGGGCCGCTAACAGCTTCTCTTTCCAGGCAGCAACCCGGCGCTCATTTTCAGTCAATATCTGGTCAATAAGTTCCTGGAAGGCGTGAATCAGAGCAGCATAAGGGGTACGGTGCAGCTGGTCAAACTTGCCGGCAATAAAGTAGCCACGGTAGGTGGTGATCGGTTTGTGAATTTCGCGTACCAGGGAGGATTTACCAATGCCGCCACTGCCGGTGACAAGGATCAGTTCTACATTTCCCTGATGTGGGTCGGCCATGCGGTGGAAGGCATCTAATAGGGTATGTGTTTCGACTTCACGGCCGTAGAGCTTTTGCGGTAGTTGAAAACGTGTGGCCACATCTTGCTGACGCAGGGGGAAAGGGGCAATGCTTTCTGTTTCTTGCCATTGGCGCTGGCAAACTTCCAGATCTACCTTCAGACCAAACGCCGATTGGTAGCGGTCTTCAGCATTTTTGGCTAACAGCTGCTGCACGATCTCGCTCACTGGCAGGGGAATGGCCCCGTTTAGTTCATGAACAGGGTGGGGTTGGCGGGCGATGTGCGCGTGTACCAGTTCAATGGGGTCTTCGCCAATGAAAGGCGGGTGGCCGGTGAGCAGTTGGTAAAGGGTAGCGCCCAAAGAATAAAGGTCAGAACGATAATCTATGGTCCGGTTCATACGCCCGGTTTGTTCCGGAGAAATGTAGGCCAGGGTGCCTTCCAAACGATGGGGATTACTGGTTTCCAGGTCTTCATGCGTGAGCGTGGTGGCCAGGCCAAAATCTATGATCTTGATCACGCCAGTTTCTTGGTTCCAGATAATGTTGGCGGGGTTAATGTCTTTATGAATGAGCCCTTGTTGGTGAATGTTTGCCATGTGCTGGCTGAGGCAGATGGCCAGGTTCAAGAATTCAGGCAGCTCCAGGGGACGGCCGTTGAGCAGCTGGGTAAGCGACTGACCACCAAAATCTTCTAGCACCATCACCAGCGTGTTCTGAAAAGATTCCAACGCATATACCTGGATGACGTCATCCCCCGTCAGGTGGCGGGTAATATCATACTCACGGCGAAAATGGCCCAGCCCTTCTGGCGTGGCCTGGCCGGGTTGCAGCACCTTAAGGATAACGGGGCGGCCGTCGGCCAACCAACCACGGTAAACCACTGAGTGGCTGCTTTCGTAAACCTTTTTGGCTATCTGGTAACCGTGTGGCGTCATGGGTGATGGGTTATCAATCATTGGTAGTTGGTCATCGGTAAAAGTTGACCGATGCCCGATTACCGCTGACGGTAGTGAATGGGTATGGTTAACGTAAATGTAGAGCCGGCATCTAAGGTGCTGACGGCCGTCAGGTCTCCACCCAACAGGCGCGCTAGGCCCCGGCTGATAGGCAGACCCAAACCCGTGCCGCCATACTGCTGCCGGGTTGTGCTTTCTGCCTGTTCAAACTCTTCAAAAATCCGGGGCAGTGCCGCCGCGGAAATACCAATCCCTGTATCAGCGACAGCAATGGTCAGCAGCGTCTCATGGCAGAACATTCTGACGGTAATCTGCCCTTTGTGCGTAAATTTGGCTGCATTACTGAGCAAGTTAATAATGATCTGTTTTATCTTTGCCGGGTCAGAATAGAGGGGCGGTATCAGGCCGGGGCCGAAATCATGATGCAGCTTTACGCCTTCTTTTAACAATGGGTGGGCGGTGGCCATGCAGCTTCTTACCAGTTCAGCCGGGTCAAACGAAACGGATAACACATCCATGTGGCCCGTTTCAATTTTAGCAATATCAATGACGGTGTTGATCAGGCTGAGCAGATGATCGGCACTGACCAGGACTTTATCCAGATTTTCCACTTGCTTTTCTGGCAGTTGACCCTGCCCGTTTTGCCGCACCAGCTGGGTAAAGCCGATAATGGTGTGCAGCGGTGTGCGTAGTTCCCGGCTCATGTTAGACAGGAAGGCGCTCTTCGTTTCGTTTGCCTGTTCGGCGACAGTACGTGCCGCTTGCGCTTCCTGGTTGACCTGTGCCAGCGCTGCAGTACGTTGTGCCACTTGCTGAGCCAGGGTACGGCCGTGTGCCTCTAACTGTTCTACCAGCTGGGCATTTTCTAATGAGATGGCTGCCTGAGAAGCCAGCAGGTTTAGCACTGTCAGCCGCTCTGGTGTGAACGCGCCAGGCGCCAGGTTGTTCTCCAGGTACAAGATGCCGGTCAGGTGGCCATGATGTAACAGTGGCAGGCATAACACGGAACGCGCCTGCCGTTGGCGGATGATTGGGTCTTGGGTAAATGAACCCTCGTGGGCAGCGTCATCCAGCACCACACTTTCACGGGCACGTGTAACATAGTTAAGCACGGATGATGGCAGCATGGCCAGGTCATTCGCCTGGCCGCCGCTGGCGGCGATCTGCCATTTACCTTCTGCGGGCAGCAGCAGAAAACCAGCCTGTGCTCCGGCATTTTCAATGACCACGGCCATCAGCCGGTTGAGCAGGCTGCTTATTTTAATTTCACTGGAGAGCGCTTGTGATGCTTTGATGACGCTGCTGAGGTCCAGCACGGCCGTGGTGCTGACGCCTGTTGTACTGACCGTGGCGGCCAGCGTGTTAGATCGCTGCATGGGGTGGCCCTCGATGGCAAAATGGTGGGGGAAGCGGGCTTCCAGGTCATGGGCTTTGGTCACCGCGCCCCATAAATGGTACGCCTGGCGGGCGTGGTGCAGGTAGTGATGGGCCAGACGGCCGTAGCCCCGATCTTCATAAAAGCAGCCGGCCAATTCATAGGCCAGTGCTTCTTCCTGGATAAATTCATGATCATGAGCGTGGGTAATGGCTTGTTCATACAACGGCCGCGCCTGGGCAAAGCGCCCTAATACACGCGCCTCTTCGGCGGCCACCAAGTCTGCCTTGTGCTGGAAGTTCATCGGCGCCTGGCTGGCCCATTGCGCCAGCATTTTGTGGTTGGCGGCCACCTGGCGCCGTATCTTTTTTTGCTGGCTGGCACCTGCCTGGGGGTAAAGCGCCAGCTGCACCAACGAATGATACATGGCCACAACGGCCACAATGTCTGTAGCTACCACACTATGTAACAGCGTTTGCACTTCAGCAAAAGCATCCCGTGCCTCCTGGTAACGGCCGAACAAATACAGCAGGGTGCCTTTTTGCGCCAGGTATGTGCATAAAGCTGGTTGGTCATTGGCTTCGCGGTAGCCTGGTTCACTAACCGTCTGGTCATAGTAGCGCCCTTGTAACTGCCAGGGAGTATCATGGGGCTCATGCAAGTTAACGGCCGATTGCAAAAACATGGTCAGCACGTAATATAATTTAAGCTGATTTGTCTGCCGCATCATGGCCGCATGTTCTGTCATTTCCTTGATCACCTGGTCAAGCGGTGCCCCTACCAGGAAAAGGTGTGTGGCGTACGTGTAAGAGCAGTTGCCGGCAAATTCCAGGTTCCCGGTTTCCAGGGCGATCTGGTAGCCAGCAAGGGTGGGGGCCAGCGAATGGCGTAAGTGTTCACGCCAATGGGCCAGGTAATGGCTGAACAGCTGCACGGTGCCAGGATAAAATTCTCTGGCGTTTAACTTTTTGACCAGGTTTAGCCCCAGCTCGCCAAACGTATAACCGCGTTCTATGTCATTCAGATAGCCGGCCAAAATAAGGCCATAGGCGGCGTAGACACGGGTAGCCTCCGGATGGTTGCCAAACTTTAAGAATAACTGCAGCAGCCGCAGCACCATCAGGGCAAACAGTTCTGGCGAAACAAAATAAGCGGCCGTACCCGCCCTGGTCATTGTTTCTACGGCGGCGATGGTGCCTGGGTCGGTCATGAGTGGCAGATTGAGCAAATCCTCCATGCTTTTGCCGCGCAGCATAAGCCGGGTTTGCACCAGGGCGATCAGCAGATGACGGCGGGTGGGTCTGGCTGGCAGGTCAACGCCTAACTGGCGCAAGAGGGGCAAAGCGATGGCAATGGCCTCGGCCATACGATTTTGCACGTGGTAGGCGCGCAGCATATTGCGGTAAATAGGCATTTTATCCAGCAAGGTGCGTGCCTGCAGCAGGGCCTCATGGGCCAGTTGTTCCATCTGTTGGAAACTGGCACTCTGGGCGGCCGCTTCCACGGCCGTAACATACAGCCCCAGCGCCAGATCATAATGCTGCCAGGGCCCGGCTGCCTGGTTTAATAATTTGATGCCGGTCAGGGCATAATCCAACGATGTGGCAAAGGCGGCCGCTTCCCGGGCGGCCTGCGCACTTTGCAGGTTGAGTTGGGCCAGGTCATAGATGTTTTCTGGTTGGGTAAACAAAGCACTGCCCAGGTTCAGGTGGTTGACAATATCAAAGATGTTGCCGTCCGGTTGGGCCTGCCGCAGATGCTGCCCGATGTGCCAATGGATCTTTTGCCGGTCGGTTTCTGGAATGAGGGCATACGCCGCTTGTTGAATGCGATCATGGGCAAATTTGTAGGTGGGGTTGACGGCCGTGTCAAACTCGGGCAGTTGGTAGCTGTCATTCAGGGGAATCACCAACCCGGCGAGAATGGCGGGCCAGAGGGTGACGGCCGTGTCCGGCGCCCCATGTCCATGAGCCAGGGCCAATGTGTGCAGATCAAATCGGCTGCCAATGCAGGCGGCCAACGTCAACACCGTCTGGGTCTTTAGCGCCAATTTTTGAATGTTAGCCATCATCAGCGCCACGACATTGTCGGTGATGTCGGCGGCCTGAATGCGGGCCAGGTCCCATTGCCAACGGCCCTGGCTGTAGTCAAATGTCAGCAGGCCATCGGTGTGCAGGGATTTCATGAATTCGCCCAAGAAGAAGGGGTTGCCGCCTGTTTTGACCTGCACCAGTTCGGCCAGGGGGGCTGCCGCAGCCAGGTCAGTGTGCAGTGTATCGGCGATAAACTGGTTGATGTGGCCCGCCGCCAGCGGGCCCAGGGTGATGGTATGCACGGCCGTGCCCGCCGCCATGATTTTTTCAATGGTCAACCGCACTGGGTGAGCGGGGGGCATTTCATTATCGCGGTAGGCGCCCATAAGCAAAAGATGCCGGGCGCTGCTGCCGGTGAGTAAATTTTGCAGGAGCTGGCGTGAGGCACCGTCCATCCACTGCCAATCATCCAAAAACAGTGCCAGGGGGTGGCTGGCCTGGGCCAAAACGTGGATAAAGTTTTGGAAGGTCAGGTTAAAACGGTTTTCAGCTTCGGCGGGTGGCAGCTCAGGCACGGCCGTTGGTGGTCCTGTAATCAACGCCAACGCCGGCAGGACGTCTACTAAGACTTGCGCGTTTGCCCCCAGGGCGTCTACCAGCGCTTGCCGCCAGACCATGAGCGCTGTTTCCTCTTCGGTTAAAATCTGGTTGAGCAGGCCGTCAAAGGCGGCGATAAGCGCCGCATAAGGGGACCGATGAAGCTGGTCAAACTTGCCGGCGGCAAAGTAACCGCGTCGGGCGGTCACTGGCTTATACAGCTCTTGCACCAGGGCAGACTTGCCAATGCCGGCGGGGCCGGCAACCAGCACAAGCTCTCCCTGGCCCTGGTCTGCGTTCGCTACCCGGTCAAAGGATTGCAATATGGCCTGGATTTCAGTTTCACGGCCGTAAAGCTGTTGTGATAATTGAAAGCGGGAGCTTGTATCTTTTTGCCCCAGGGCAAAGGGGTGCAGGGTGCCTGCGGTCTGCCATTGGTACCGGCATGCTTCCAGGTCTGCTTTCAGGCCATAAGCCGATTGGTAACGGTCTTCAGCGTTTTTGGCCAACAGGCGCATCACAATGTCTGAGAGCGGTTGGGGGATGGGGGGTGTTAAGTTATGGGGGGCAATGGGTTGGCGGGCAATATGGGCGTGGATCAATGCCAGAGGGTCAACGGCCGTGAACGGCAGCAACCCTGTTAATAGCTGGTAAAATGTCACGCCCAGTGAATAGAAATCAGAGCGATAATCCACGGCCCGGTTCATACGCCCGGTTTGTTCTGGCGAGATATACGCC
This sequence comes from Ardenticatenaceae bacterium, assembly GCA_011525915.1. Lineage (GTDB taxonomy): Bacteria > Chloroflexota > Anaerolineae > Promineifilales > Promineifilaceae > CAADGU01. The sequence continues at coordinate 52,365 of WYBM01000015.1, forward strand.
AGGGTGCCCTCGATGACATTTGGGCTGCAAATTTCCGGGTTTTCATGGGGTAGGTTGGTTGCCAGCCCAAAATCAATGATTTTGACTACGTCCCCCTCCCGGTTCCAGACAATATTAGCGGGGTTAATGTCTTTGTGAATAAGGTTTTGCCGGTGAATGTTTGCCAGGGCGTCACTAATCTTAGCCGCCAGCGAAAGAAACGTGGGAACGTTCAGCCCTGTGCCATTGACATACTGGGGCAATGCCTGCCCGCCAAAATCCTCCAGTACTATGGCCAGGCGGTGGCTATCTTCCTCCAGACTTAAAGCCCGGATAATGCCATCCCCGCGCAGCGCGTGGGTGATTTCAAATTCGCGGCGAAAACGGCCGATAGCTTCAGGCGTAGCGTGCTCTGGCTGCAAGATTTTTAGAACCACCGGCTGCCGATCATGGCTGGCCCGACCGCGGTAGACGGCAGAACGATCGCTTTCGTATAGTTTCTCTTCGATCTGGTAGCCGGCAAATGTGGGAAACATGACCTAAAGATGGCAGATTAGAGATAAGTACCTTACAAGCCATATGCTTGTTGGTTTTGGCCTGGCCAGATCAAAGATTGACCAACCTCCACTCTCTATGCTGCAAAGTCCGGAAATTAATGTTATGCACTTCCTAAAAAACGATCTAAAACCTCAAATAACGATTCAAAATCTACCGGCTTGGTTAAATACTCATCACAGCCGGCATTGCGTGCTCTTTCATCATCACCACTCATGGCATGGGCAGACAAGCCAATGACCGGGATATTTTGGGTAGCGGCATTGGCCTTAATGTGGCGCGTGGCTTCCCACCCATCCATGACAGGCAAAGACATGTCCATCAAAACCAGGTCTGGTTGGGCAGATTGGGTCACTTCTACACCTGTGGCCCCATCGGTAGCAATCAGTAGTTCATAGTCATCTTCCAGAAGTTGCACCAGTAATTCGGTATTAAGCTCCACGTCTTCTACAATTAATATTTTCTTCATGGTATCCTCTTGGCATGGCTGGCGGGCACATTAGCCATTTTGCCCTAGTACCAGTAATCAGAAGTCAGTAACCAGTTTTCAGTGGATATTTACTAGCGGTAGGCCCTACTGAATACTGTACACTGATTACTGAAAACTGATACTACGAAGCTGATAGTTGTCGCAGTGCCTGTTGCAACTCATGGATCAAATGTTCTTCTTTTAGCCCCTGTTTGTGCATGACCTGGGTGACGCTGTGACGCAGGCTGGCAGCCTCATCCCGTGTCAAGGTTTTAGCCGTCAATACAATGACTGGTATTGTCCCGTACTGGGGATGCTGACGCAATTGTTCAATGACCCCAAAGCCGTCCAGGTTGGGCATCATCAGGTCCAATAGAATAACGTCTGGTGGGCTTTGTTCAATGGCTTTGAGGGCGCTCAGGCCGTCTACGGCCGTGTTTATATGGTATGACCGTTCTTCCAACATTTGGGCCACCATATCAGCCACTTGTGGGTCATCATCTACGACCAGCAGGCGTACGGCCGTGTCGCTGCCATTGGGTGGCAACCGGTTGAGGACGGCCAGAACGTCCTCACTGCCAAAAGGCTTTACCAGGTAATCGGCGGCGCCCAGACGGTAGCCTAAATCCTTCTTATCGACAATGGTTAACATGACAACCGGAATATCACGGGTGGCGGGGTCGGTTTTTAGTTCGTGTAATACCTGCCAGCCGTCTTTGAAGGGCATCATAATGTCCAGCACAATGGCATACGGCCGTAATGACCTTGCCTTGCGCAGCCCATCTTCGCCGCTTAATGCCCCAATGACCTGGTAACCTGCCTCGGCCAGATTTTCTTGCAGCAGATAGATGACATCAGGGTTATCATCGATGGCCAGCACAATTGGCCTGTTGCTGGTGGGTACGGCCGTTTCGGTGGTTAACTCCCTGTCGCTTGCTTCCAGGCGGCTCTGGTAGTGAAGCGGCAGGCGCAGCGTGAAGGTAGAGCCGACGCCAACCTGGCTTTCGGCCGCCAGGCTGCCACCAAGAAGCTGTGCCAGGTGCAGGCTGATGGACAGCCCCAGGCCGGTGCCCCCGTACTGGCGGGTGGTACTGCTGTCTGCTTGCTGGAACTCCTCAAATATGCGCCCTAACGCTCTTTGGGGAATGCCAATGCCCGTATCACTGACAGCCACAACCAGGGTGTTGTTTTCATGATGAGCCTGAATGGTGATCTGCCCCTCATGGGTAAATTTGGCGGCGTTGCTTAACAAATTAAGCAATATCTGTTTTACTTTTTCCTGGTCCGTAAACAGGCGCGGTATCTCTGGGGCCAGCTCTTTGTACAGGGTCACTTTACCTGGTTTGAGCAAAGGGTAAGTGGTTTGCAAGCACACATCCACAACCGACCCCAGGTCAAAGACGTGGCACTGTACGTCCATCCGGCCAGCTTCAATTTTGGCGATGTCCAGGATAGTGTTGATCAACCCCAATAGATGCTCGGCACTGATCAGTACTTTGCTGAGGTTGTCTACCTGTTTTTCTGGCAAGTACTGCGCGCCGCGCCGCTGTACCAGCCGGGTGAAGCCGATAATGGCATTAAGCGGCGTGCGTAGTTCGTGGCTCATGTTGGCCAGGAAAGCACTTTTGGCTTTGTTGGCTTCTTCGGCGGCGGCACGGGCTTGTTGGGCCTCAGAAAAGAGGCGGGCGTTGTCTATGGCAATAGCCGCCTGTTGAGAGAGGTTCACCAGGAAGTTCAGCTCAACATCTGTAAAGCGTTCATCGTTGGCACCACGCCAGACGACCATAGCACCAACGGCTTTGTGTTGGAACATAAGGGGGGCCGCCAACAGCTTTTCACCGGCTTCAGTCTGTTTGGTCCCTTGAATGTGAAGGCGACGTGCATCCTGCGCCGTATCATGGATCACTTCGGCGACCCCGGTTTGGACCACGTGTCCCACAAACCCCAGGCCAACCTGGGTAGGAAAGGCGATCACCGCTTCAGAGATTTCGCCCACGGCGGCAATGGGGCTGAGGGTACGGCCGTCTTCCAGCAGCAAATAGACTGTGCTGGTGTGTGCCCCTAATAAATCGCGGGCATAGGCGACAATGCGCTTCATGACTGTTTGCAAATCCAACGTGGCTGAGATGTCCTGGCCAACGCCGGCCAGAACAGCCATCTCATTGGCGCGGCGCTGTGTTTCCAGGTAAAGACGGCCGCTTTCAATGGCATTGGCTACCTGACGGGCTACACTGCTGAGGAAATGAAGCTCCGCCTGGGTAAACAACCCCTCGGTATGTCTGCGCCACATCATCATGAGGCCCATCACCTCGCCGCGAATCACCAGTGGTGTGGCCATGATACCTTCATCATCCTCATCTGACTGGGGTGTGCCGACAATATGAATAGCCCGTGGGTCTTTGGTGGGGTAATTGACGATCTCGGCGCTGCCGCTTTGGGCAATGCTGCCGGTGATGCCCTGGCCCATGCGGATGGGGTTGGCTTTGAGGGCATCTACGTATTCGCCTCTGGCCACAAAAGTGCGGAATGTTTCATTGTCTGGCTCCAAGAGCATCAAGGCAATATCATGGACACGCATAAGCTCCTGAATGCGGCCAATGATCTGTTCCAAAACCGGCTCCAGGTCCTGGGTCGTGGCAATTTCATTGCCAATCTCCGCCAGAGCGGCCATTTCATCGGCGTGGCGGCGTGTTTCTTCGTAAAGCTGGGCATTATGAATGGCCGCGCCGACGTTGGCGGCAATGGTAGTGAGCAGGTGTAAATCATCCCCGTTAAAGCGCCCTTCGATGGTGGTGCTTTGCACGCTGATGACACCAATGGCCTGGTTGTTCACGGGGATGGGTACCCCCAGGTAAGACAGCGAATGGACGCCAATGCGTTCGGTTTTAAACTTGACATGTTGTTTGGCCATGTCCTTGTTGATCAACAGCGGGTCGCCCGTGGTGATAATGTGCTCGGTTAGGCCTTTGCCAAACGGCCGTGAGGGCATTCTATCCCCATACTGATACAAAAAGTTAATGGTATTGGTGTGCTGATCATGCAGGGCTACATACACCAGGTCTGCGTTAAATGTGGTGCGGACCTGCTCGCCTACCAGGTCAAGCAAGGCGTCTAGTTCCAGTTGGGTGGCCAGTGCCTGGCTGATGTTGTTGATGGTTGTTAATTCCGCGGCGCGCTGGCGTGTTTCTTCCAGCAAGGCTTGTGTCTGGGCAAACAGCCGGGCATTTTGGGCGGTTGTAGCCACTTGAAACACAATGGTTTCTGCCAGGCGCAGCTGACCCAGGCTGATGGTACGCCCTTTGTCCAAAATATCAACACCCAGAGTGCCAATAACTTCGTGGCCGGCAAACATGGGCAGTACCGCCAGCGTTTGTATTTTTTGTACGCGCATTAAGTGATGAATGGGCTGGGTTTCCGGGGCGTGCTGGGCATCATGAATCACAATTGAGCGGCGCGAATCTATGACCTTTTGGGTTAAGGGGTTATCTTTGACCGAAATTTGCACACCCAGTGCGCTGCTGGATTGAGTTTCATCGAATTGTTCGGCCACGATGACCAGATTTTCACGCTCATCATCCAGCAAGGCAATGCGCACCTGGCTGACGTTGAGGGCCTTGGCCAGCTCCCGTACGACTACTTGCATGACTTCATGCAGGTCCAGTGTGGCGGCGGCGGTCGAGACTACCTTGTTAATAACCGTCAGTTCAGCCATGCGCTGGCGACTTTCCCCCAACACCCGGTTTGTTTCTTCAAACAGGCGTGCGTTTTCAATGGCCACAGCCACAGGAGCGGCAATGGATTGTAAAAATTCTATTTGGCGCTCGTTAAAAGAGACTTTGTTTTCCACGGCCAGCACGCCGATCAATTTGTTAGCTACGATCAGCGGCAGCCCTAACCAGACAACGGGCGCTTCGCCTACGATGATGGTGCTGACTTCTTGCCGCAGAGGGTCGTTTTCGTTGGTGACGTACAGCATTTGCCGGGTGCGGACGACGTGGCCGCTGTAACCAACGTTAAGCGGTTGTGGTGGGATATTGGAAAGGTCCACTTCATGGCCGAGTTCATAGCCGTAAATCCAGTCAAGCATATCATTGTTTTCGGTGAGCAGGAAGATAGACATGCCAGTGGCCGAGACAATAGACATGATTTCACGCCGGGCACCTTCAAAGACATGCCGCAAATCCGGGGCTTCAGCCAGCAGTAAACCAATGCGGTTTGTGGCGGCGATCTCCGCTTCCCGCTGGCGGTTTTGGTCTTCCAAAAGACCAATTTCAAGCTGGGATAGTTGGATCACGGCCGTTAAGTCTGCTATTTGTGATTGGGAATCACCCAGGTTCCGGTAGCATTCAGCCCGGCTGCTAAGGAGGATGTATTGTTCTTCACGAGAGAGGTTTTCGGCGGCTAAAGCCTGGGTGTAGAGAGAAACGGCCGTCTGGTAATCTTGCTGTGCTTCGGCCTGGGTAACGGCCGTTTTTAAATCTGCCAGGGATTCTTCAGCATTGGTGGGGTTTGCCATATACACGTCACCATTATAAAGGGATGTAAGGCATTTGCATCCTTACCTAAGTCATAACATCGGCTTCAGCCGCTGCGGGCACCTTACGATATCTTCCAAACCAAGGGTGTCTCTATGCGGATTTATGACGCTCCCCCCAGTATGCGCAGGTACTCTATAATTGCCATCAGTAACGCAATCAGGCTTAACAGCGTAAATAGTGGCCGTTGCCGTGACTCCGCTGCTGCCAGGGACCCCCAGGCAGCAAAGGCCAGCCCCACGGCCAGAACAGTTGTCACGAGCCCCAGGCGGTCCCCCTTCAGATTAAATGTCACCGCCAGATCGTAAGCCGTCTCAGCCTCTGCTACCGTGGCAATGGCGTCAGCAAATAGGGCATTCTGATAGGTCAGATCAAACGGGTCTTGCGCCGAACGTGCCACTGCGGCGGCGCCAGCTGCCGATAGCTGGTCTAAGTAATAATCAGCAATCTCTTTGTTGTCATTAAGTAGGGCCACCTGGTATTGATCATAGACACTTTGATCATAAAAGATTTCCTGTCCCTGTTCCACATAAAGCAGCGAAGCATCGGTTAGTTCTGACTGGGCAATAAAGAAATATTTGAGTGAGTCGCCCCCTGCCAATGAGGCTTGATAAGCGGCGACGGCCGTGAATATGGTCATCACTGTAATGAGTGTCGCCAACAACAACTCATTGCTCAAAATCTTCTGCATCCTTCCTGGTTGATGTTCAGCAGTTTCAGGTGAAGCTCCCATAGTAAATGCCCTCCTCGAGCATGGGATGTTTGACCAAAGCTAAGATTTTCGCTTGAAACTCTAGCCGTCTCACTAGAGATTAAATAGTATACCATTAAGCTCTATGAATTTTGCAAACGGCCAGCGATAGACGAAAATAGGGTAACAAGATACCGCCTGATCAGCAAAAAAGGAACATAGAATGCCCCGATTAACAAAAATATACACCCGCCAGGGGGACGATGGCGGCACAGCCTTGGGCAGCCGCACCCGTGTGCCTAAGGAGTCGCTGCGTGTAGAAGCTTATGGCACGGTAGATGAGCTGAATTCCGTCATTGGTATGGCCCTGGCACATGGGCTGGCCGCCAGGTTGGCGGAAGCATTAACGGCCGTGCAAAACGAACTTTTCCACCTCGGCTCTGATCTCTGTTTTACCGAGGAAGATAAACAGCATTATCAGATCCCCCATATTGAGCCCCGCCACGTGGCCAGCCTGGAAACATTAATTGATGAGCTTTCTGAGGTGGTAGGGCCGTTGGAAAACTTCATTTTACCGGGGGGCAGTGTGGGGGCGGCAAACCTGCATGTGGCCCGGACCGTCTGCCGCCGTGCCGAGCGTCTTGCCGTAGCCCTCAGCCGCCAGGAAGCCATTGGGTCGCAGGTTATCCCTTATCTTAATCGTCTGTCTGATGCCCTGTTTGTGATGGCTCGTTATGAAAACCATAGACGTGGGCAGGCTGAACCTTTGTGGGATTCACATGCTTGAACCGATGTGCTGGATTGAGATTTTTTAGGTAAACTCTCTTAAATTAAGTCGGCAGCTGATGGCCAACCAGTGCCGGCTGTGAATGAGGAGATGATTGTGTTTGGGAACTTGTTAACCGTCGGTGTTATTATCGCCATATTTTGGATCGGGTGCTTTGTGTTTTATTTGTATACCTCGCGCCAGCAGCGGGCTATTGCGGACGAGATTGAAGCGCTGAAGAGCCGGTTGGATGAGCCGGCCCATGAATCAAGGTCGGAGTAACTATGGGCTGCACAAAAAGGATGGGGTTGTTGCTGATAGGTTGTCTCTTGTTGGCCGGCTGTGCATTGGGAAGTTCCGATGTAGACGCTTGTGATGCCGGCGGTGCGCTGTTTTTTGATGATTTTAGCGGCCAGCAGCGTTGCGGCTGGCGAGAATATAACCAGAGTGGGGCAGTGGCAGCGATAGACCAGGAGGCAGGGGTGCTGGCGATCAGCACCAGCCAGCCGGGGCAACTCTGGTGGACAAACCCAGGGCGTGACTTTGATAACGTAATCATCACCACACGTGCGACCCAGGTTAGCGGCCCCAATAATAACGCACTTGGTGTCATTTGCCGCTACCAGGACGAAAACAATTTTTACATTTTCCTGATCAGCGGCGATGGGTATTATGCCATCGGCAAATACCAGACGGGCACGCCACAAATCATATACCTGACGGAAAACCAGGAATACATTCCATCGGAGGCCATTCAACAAGGGGTGGCGACCAATGAGATTCGGGCCAGTTGTGTGGGTAACGAGCTGGGCTTGCAGGTGAATGGGGTGCCCTTGGTGACGGTGGTTGACCCCACCTTTGTGCGCGGTGACGTGGGTGTAGGCGTCAGTACACTGGATCCGGGTACGGCCGTGGTTCAATTTGATGATTTCCGTGTCTTGCAGCCGTAGGCGATGGCCGATGACGGGTGGCCGGCGGTCACTTTTGGCGCTTGTTCTCTCGCTGTTTCTGGCTGGTTGTTTCCAGGATGGGGTGGGCGTGTTAGGGGAAGATGTGCTGTTTCATGATGAATTTGTGGCCGGGCAGATTGGCCCCTGGCAAATGGAGGGTGATGCACTGGGACGCACGACCATCATCAACGAACAACTGGTGCTGGATTTGAGCGCGCCCAATATTATGCAGTTCTCTACCTTGCCACAGCCTATATTTCAGGATTTTATATTGGAGGTAGAGGCACGGCCGCTGCAGGGCGATCTGGCCAACAGTTATGGCGTGCTCTTTCGCATGCAGAGCCCCAACCAGTTTTACCGCTTTGAACTGACCGGGAATGGCACCTATATTCTGGAACGCCGCAATGCCGATGGTACCTGGTCTCGTTTTATTAAAGAGTGGACGGCACACCCGGCTATTCAGCAGGGGCACAACGTGACAAATCGCATTCGCATTGAAGCCGTTGGCCCGGCTATTTCTGTTTATGTGAATGATACCCTGGTGCAGCAGGCCAGCGATTCAGCGTATGCCAGCGGGCAGATTGCCCTGGATGCCGGTACGTTTGGCGACCCCCTCATGCAGGTGGCCTTTGATAATGTGGTTGTGCGTGAACCTTGAGTATGTTGGATTTACGTCAGGAGGTTGAAACGGCCGTTAACCGGCGCCCCGTAGATATTGCCCCCCTTAGCGGCGGCTGCGTCGGGCAGGTGTACCGCGTTCACCTGGCGGGGGGTGAAACGGTGGTAGTGAAGTTTGATGACGGCCGTGCCCCTAAATTAGGGGTGGAAGCTATGATGCTGCGCTATCTGAAGCAGCACTCACCGCTGCCTGTACCAGCCGTCATCTACAGCGCAGATCACCTGCTCATCATGGAATACTTACCAGGAGAAAGCCGCTTTTCGGCGTTGGCGCAGGCACATGCGGCAGATCTGCTGGCGGCACTGCATGAGGTGAGCGTACCAGTTTATGGCTTTGAACAGGATACACTCATTGGTGGGTTGGCTCAGCCGAATCCCTGGATGAACACCTGGGTGGACTTTTTTCGGGAACACCGGCTCATGAGTATGGCCACCGATGCAGCCGCGCTGGGGCGTTTGCCAGTCTCTTTTTTAGGGCGGCTGGAAAATTTATGTGCCCGGTTGGATGAATGGCTGGTGGAACCGGCCCGGCCGTCACTGCTGCACGGTGACGTATGGACGACCAACGTGCTGGCAGCGGGTGACCGCATCACCGGCTTTGTAGACCCGGCCATCTACTACGGCCATCCAGAGGTTGAACTGGCTTTTACTACCTTGTTTGGCACGTTTGGTGAGCCGTTTTTTAGCCGGTACCAGGAAATACGGCCGTTACCCCCCGGTTTTTTTGAGACCCGACGTGACATTTACAACCTCTATCCTCTGCTTGTCCACGTCAATCTTTTTGGCGGTGGTTATGTCCACACTGTAGAGTCCACCCTGCGTCGTTTTGGTTTTTGAGCAAAGTGGAGAGCGTTTTATGGCAGATAAGCCGGCGCGGCTGGCGCGCCTGAAAAAGCTGGCGGAAAGCGGGGAATAATACATGGCTCGGCGCTTATTTGAGCTGTTTCCGGTGGGTACGTCTGTGGAGATTTTGCTACACGACGCATGGTGGTCTGGCATTGTTGTGCGCCATGATCATCCGGCAGTATGGGTAGAAACGGCTGACGGCCGTGCCTGGTTTGTCACCAATCGCCAACGGATAAGACGCGTAAAACCTGCGGGAAGTTCACAGCTTCCGGAAGGTTGATGGCCATGCGTCTAGAAATTGTCCACAGGCTGCTCAATTTAAACCGGCGCTTTTATGACACCTATGCCGGAGATTTTGCGCAGACGCGCCAGGAAATCAACCCGGGGTTTGAGAAGCTGCTTGCCTATCTACCCCACCCCTGCCCTCTACTGCTAGATGTCGGCTGCGGCAACGGCCGTTTTGGCCACTTCTTGCAGCAGCACCAGGCGATTGGCGCTTACGTGGGCGTAGATTTTAGCGAGAGCCTGCTGGCCATAGCGGCCACCCTGGCCACCGGTACATTTATAGCCCGCGACCTCAGCCAGCCCGGCTGCCTGGATGGGTTGGGGACGTTTACGGCCATTGCCTGCCTGGCAGCGCTGCACCACATCCCTGGCCGTGACAACCGGGTACGTTTGTTACAGGAAATGGGGGCGCATCTGGCACCGGCGGGCCTTATGTTCCTCTCTACCTGGCAATTTACTGGCAGTGACCGGCAGCAGCGTAAAATTCGTGACTGGGCCGAGGTTGAACTGGCACCAGAAGACGTAGAGCCAGGTGACTACCTGCTGACCTGGCAGCGTGGTGGTTTTGCTTACCGCTATGCCTGCCTGATTGACGAAACGGAAATGGTGGCGCTGGCCGCAGATGCCGGTCTGAAATGGGCACATCACTTTCGCAGCGACGGCCGTGAAGGTGACCTGGGTCTGTACTCAGTGCTCAGTAAGCAGTAAATGGCATGGCATCATTAAAAGGTTAACCGTCCAGTGATTGCTGGTTGCCAGATTGACCGCGGTTGACACCCCCCCTGCCAATGTTACAATCTAAAGTGGAGGAAAAATAGATGACTTTAAAGGAACAGTTAACCGCCGAATTAAAAACAGCGATGCGTGGCGGCGACGTGGAACGACGGGACACTATTCGCCTGTTGCAGGCCGCGATTAAACAGGAAGAAATAGACAACCAGGTAACGCTGGATAATGAAGGCGTCACGGCCGTGTTACTAAAACAGGCCAAACAGCGCCGTGAGAGCATTACGGATTATACTAAAGCTGGTCGTGAAGACCTGGCTGGCGAAGAACAACGCCAACTGGCCATCATCGAAACGTTTCTGCCGCAAATGATGAGCCGGGAAGAAGTGGAAAAGGTGGCCCGGCGGGTGATAACCGACCTGGGCGTAACCGATGCAAAAGGGATGGGGCAGGTGATGGCCCGGTTGATGCCCCAAGTAAAAGGAAAGGCTGACGGCCGTATTGTAAATGAGGTGGTTCGTGATTTGCTGCAAAGCCCTTGATCTTCCAGGTGAACGTCCTTATGGATGAGCAACCACGGTGGCGACGTGTCATCCAAGATTCGATCTTGGGAATTTTTATGGCTGTGCTCACCGTCAGCTTGACACTTATATTTTCCTTTAACTTGCTGGCTCCAGATGATGTGCGTGTGCAGGTGGGTTTACCCGCGCCTGAAGACATCTTTGCCCCACGGGCCATCGCTTACGAAAGCGCGGTAGACCTGCGCAAAGCCCAAGAGCAGGCCAGAGCCTCTGTGTTGGAACAGTACAAACGGATCGAAGGGGACATTGGCCGGTTTCAACTGAATCAGGTAGCGCAAACGTTTGCCTTTATTGAAGTGATTCGCGCCGATACGCAGGCTTCCAGGGAAGCTAAGATTGTTTATTTACAAGCGATTGAAAGGGTGAACATGGAAGAGCAAATAGCCCTGGATTTGCTCAACATGAACGACGCGGATTTCACGGAAGTAACCGCAGAGGTACAGCGCATTGTTAGTGTTGTGATGCGCCGGGAAATTCGGGAAAATCAACTACGTGACGTGCAGCAGTCAGCCCAACGGGAAGTAAGCCTGCAATTAACACCCACCCAAGAACGGGTGGTCAGTGCGCTGGCGCCGCGTTTTATTGTGCCTAATATGGAGCCAGACCCGGAAGTGACCGAGCAAAAGCGGGAGGAAGCCGCTGCCGCTGTGCCACCGTTCCCGATCTCTATTGCCAAAGACGAACTGGTGATTCGCTCAGGTGATATTGTCACCGAAAAGCATGTTGAAAAGCTGACACAATTAGGGCTGCTGCAGCGAGAAACAGATTGGCGGGTGGTGACCAGTGTTTTTATCATGGCCCTGTTGGGCAGCGTTTTAATTACCCTTTACTGGCATCAATTTTACCACGGCCGTCGTGCTGGTAACGGCCGTTACCTGACGGCGCTCACCGGTCTGATTATTGTTTTTGCCCTGATTGCCCGGTTTATGCTTTCCAGCCCAAACCTGGCCATTTACCTCTTCCCTATGGCCGCCCTGTCGCTGCTGCTGAGTGTTTTGTTTGATGTACGGCTTTCTATTACAGTTACGGTTATTCTGGCCGGGTTGATAGGGTTTAACGCCCCCAGCGCCCTGGAAATAGCCATGTACACGGCGGCTGGCGGTTTGTTGGCCATTCTCACCTTGCGTGACGCACAGCGCGTAAACGCCTTTTTCCGGGCGGGCCTGGCGGCGGCCATTGGGTACGCCGTGGTTGTGGTTGCCTTCCAGTTTAATCAGGCCATCACCGATGTTGTGCCCATGCTGGAACTGCTTTCTTATACTATTGGTAATGGTTTATTATCAGCAGCACTGACGCTGGTTGGTTTTTTTGTCATGGGCAGCGTGTTTGGCGTCACGACCACATTGCAATTACAAGAATTGTCGCGCTTTGATCACCCACTTTTGCAAGAATTACTGCGGCGTGCGCCGGGAACGTACCATCACAGCATCATGGTGGCAAATCTGGCGGAACAGGCCGGCGAAAAGATTAAGGCCAACAGTACCCTTATCCGTGTCGGCGCGTTTTACCATGATATTGGCAAGATGAACCGGCCGGCATTTTTTGCCGAAAATCAGGAAGGCATTAATCCACATGACTCTCTTGATCCCTATACCAGTGCGCGTATCATTCTCAGCCACGTTACCGATGGCCTGGAATTGGCCCGTCAATATAAACTTCCAGACCGTATTCGTGACTTTATTGCTGAGCATCACGGCCAGCGCATTATCAAAGGCTTTTACCACAAGGCCACCACCCTGGCCGGAGAAGACAGTGCCCGGGTAGATATGGAAAAGTTTCGTTACCCTGGACCCCGGCCGCGCTCGCGGGAAGCCGGCATTGTGATGCTGGCCGACGCCATTGAATCTACCTCGCGCGCTTTACAACCTAACACTGAGAAGGAAATTGAAAGGTTGGTCAACCGGCTGATCGATGAAGATTTGACGGAAGGCCAATTGGATGACTCGGGCTTAACCTTAGGGGATATTAGCCAGATTCGAGCATCCTTTATTAAGACGCTAAAAGGACGCTTTCATGTACGTGTGCGGTATCCGGGCAATGAAGAGATGGGTATTCCGCTTGTCCAGCCCCAACCGGCAACACCGGCGCCCATGGCTGTGATTATTGAAGAAGAAGCGGAATTAAGTGGGCTCAATGGTGTAGGCACACAGAGTGAACCGGTCACAACAGCTGATGGTGAGGCTGCCGCTGATACTACCGTCGATGATGAGGTCATTGAAGTAGAAACGGCTCTGGATGAAACTGGCTGAGAGATATGAATACCTATAACGTGGATGTCATACAAAAAGTAAAAGTGGTGTATTCGGTAGTGGCTTCGCTGCGTACGGCCGTCAATGAGACCTTGCGCCATGAAAATGTTAAACCTCCCGTAGCCATTTCCCTACTGCTCACAGATGATGACCAATTACAGCAGCTGAATAAGCAGTATCGTGGTATGAATGAGCCCACAGACGTTTTAAGTTTCTCCCCAGAACAACCAGTTATAGGTGATCAAGGGGTTCCCTATTTGGGTGATATAGCCATATCCATACCCATGGCCAGGCGTCAGGCAGCACAGGGGGGCCACCCGCTTAAAGACGAGCTGCTGCTGCTGGCCGTGCACGGCACGTTACACCTGTTGGGGTTTGATCATGAAGAGCCTGAACAGAAGAAAGTGATGTGGTGGACGCAAAACTCTATCCTGGCCCAACTGGGAGCTGGTATCACCTCACCGGAGTAAATCTTTGCCAGAATTACACAACCAGTCGCCACTCTATCGGCGGTTGAAGAGTTTTCACTATGCCTTTGCCGGCTGGTGGCATGTACTGCGTACCCAGCCTAATGCCTGGATTCACGCTTTGGTGACCGTTGTGGTAGTCTGCCTGGGCCTTTGGCTGCGACTGCCCGGCCACGATTGGGCCATTCTCATCCTTACTTTTATGGCCGTGTGGATGGCAGAATTCATGAACACGGCATTGGAAGCCGTGGTAGATATGGCCGCACCTGACTATCATCCCCTGGCCAAGGTGGCCAAAGATGTAGCGGCTGCGGCCGTTTTAGTAGGCGCATTAGGAGCCGTACTGATTGGCCTATTATTATTAGGACCGCCCTTGGCAGCGCGGGTATGCGCCTATGTTGCCTGGCAGGCATGCCCCTAAACCGGTAAAGGTTTTAGGCATCTGGTGTCTAGGCGCGGAAAAAATTGGCAATAAAAAACCACAGATTTGCCGGCCTTTCCGCCAGACGGCGCACAAAATAAGCATACCAGGCTGTCCCATAAGGGATATACACGCGCATCCGGTACCCTTGGGCCACAATCTTCTCCTGCATCTCCCGGCGAATGCCATAAAGCATCTGAAACTCAAATGATTCAGCGGGGACCTGGTGGGTTTGCGCATGGGCTATCGTTGCTTGAATCATGGCTTCATCATGTGTCGCCACGCAGGCGTACATGCCGTTTTGCCGGGCCTCATCACTGAGCATCAACCGCACCAGGTGGATAAAGTTGGCATCGGTATCAGCTTTGTGGGGGAAAGCAACCTCTGGTGGCTCAGCATAGGCACCCTTGCACAGCCGCACCCAGGCGCCTTCAGCAGCCAGTTTGGCTATATCTGCCTCACTGCGGTACAAATAGGCCTGGATAACGCTGCCCACGTGATGCCCAAAACCATCTTCATCACGTAATCTCCGGTAGATGCCCAATGTTGTATCCACCGTGCTGCTTTCTTCCATATCTACGCGGATGCGGTTATTGGTTTGTTGGGCACGCCTGACAACGATGCGTAGGTTCTCATACAATAGATGGGGGTCTATGTTCAGGCCAAGTTGGCTGGGTTTAACCGAGACATTGGCGTCAACGCCGCTTTGGTGAATACAGTCCAACAAGCGTATAATTTCCTCGCGGGCATAGGCCGCTTCTTGAGGACTGTGTACATGCTCACCCAAATAATTGATGGTGGCAGACATACCGGCAGCATTCACGGCGCGGGCGGTGGCTATGGCTTCATCTACCGTTTCGCCGGCAATAAATCGGCTGGCGACCCGCCAGGCAAGGCTGGTGTGGCTAACCAGACGTTGGGCCCACACGGCCGTAGACAGATAGAGTAATAGTGCCCGGAGCCAGCGCTCACCAAACCAGTAGAGCAGCAGACCAAGGGACGGGATCATCATCAGTAACAATAGCGTGATTTTTTTTTGTGTTTTCATCTCTTTCATTCTGACCTAAACAGTTGGGATGGTCTGATTTTAACCTGAGTTGTTATTGTTGCCAGATTTGTTACGATGTGGTTATGATACGTCTACCACATGGACCCAGGTGAATGAATGAGTGATGCAGACGGTGTAAACTTGCCACGTTCTACAAGTTTTGATGAGCCGTTACCAGAGCCGGTCGCGGTCGTGTCTACCAGCCTTGATTCCGCTGACTTGCTGGCGCGCCTGGCGCGCCACCTGACACAAATCTTTGCTGTGACCAGCGCTTACATTTGTGACTGGAACCCAGAAACCGGCACAACAACAGTTCTGGCAGAATACTTCAGCGCTGAGGCTTGTGAAGAAGAAAGGGTAACAACGGTGGGCTGCTCATACAACCTCTACCATGATGTCGCCCGCGATCCGGAGCAATTTGAAACCCTATATCCTCTTCTCCTACAAATGGATGATCCCACCTTAGCAGCCTGGGACCGGGCCCATATGAAACAATTTGGCGGCCAGACGGTGCTCATTGTCCCCTTAAAAACCCAAAATAAAATCATTGGTTTTGCCGAGCTGTGGGAGAGTCGTTATTGTCGTGATTTTTCCCAGATGGACATTGAACACTGCCAGGCCATTGCCCAACAAGCGGCGATTGCCCTGGTAAATGCCCGGCTTTATGAAGCCGAGTCCAGGCGGCGCCGTGAAGCAGAAACATTGTTGGAAATTGCCGGGTACCTTTGCAGTACGCTGGAGCTGCCGGAGGTCCTGGCACGTACCCTGGATGCCGTGCGCCGCTACCTGGCTAACATCAGCAGTTGTTCGGTGTCCATTATAGACAAAGACGGCCGTACCCTGCGTACACATGCCCAATGGTGTGCCAAACCAGAGTACAGCCTTGCTCCTTTTGGTGAAGCTGTCCCTGTGGAAGAAACGCTTTTCACCCGACGCGCAATGAAAAACCGGCAGCCGATCACCATTGCCGATTTGTGGCAGGTTTCATTCCTGAATGAACGTGCCCGTTACTTTAAAAAGCGCGGCTTACGCGCTTTATTATATGTGCCCCTGATCTTGCGTGATAAGCCTATTGGCGTATTACATATCCATGCCTGGCACGCTCCGCGCTATTTTACACCAGAAGAGATCACCCTTTGCCAGAGTGTGGCTCATCAAGCTGCCATCGCTGTTGAAAACGCCAACCTCTATACCGGGCAGCATCACCAGCTAAAACTGGCCCAAATGCTGCAAAAAGTAGGTGCACTGCTTACCACCAGCCTTCCCCTCAACCAGGTGTATGGCCATATTTTTGATTACCTGGCAGAAATCATTGAGTACGATTTTGTCTCGCTGCATCTGGAAGATAAACGTACAGGGAGGTTAGGTGTTGTGGCCAGTCGGGGTTTCCAAAATGCTGACAAACTGCACGACTTTCTGGCAGCTTATGCAGATACCTGGCTAAAACGTATCCCTACCCCACCCGGTTGGGCTTTTGTTGGCAATACCCGTCATGATCCTGGTTGGAGCGTTCTGCCCAGTCTGGAAGAAATAAGTTCCTGGATTGGCGCGGTTCTCATGGTAAAAGATCAGCTCATTGGTATTCTGAGTTTGGGAAGCAAACAGCCTGGCAAATACAATGCGGAAACAGCAGCCACCGCAGCTGCCTTTGCTAACCAGGCGGCCGTGGCCATTGCCAACGCCCGCCTGCATGATCAGGTGGTGCAGCAGGCAGATGAATTGGCAATTCTACATCAGGTAGCCATTGCGACTGCCTCTATCTTTGACGCAGATGAATTATTGCATCGCACTGCTCGTATGATGACCATTCGCCTTTATCCACATGTGTTCGGTTTTATCATGCGCGATGAACATACCGGTACACTGTGGCCGCATGCTTCCTTTCATGGCATACCACAAACCTATTTAAATCAACCTTTGCCCCCCGAAAGTCTGATAGGGTTGGTGGCACAAACCAAAGAACCCAGAATTGTAGCCGACATTACCAAGGAGCCATTATATGGCGTCGGCATACCTGTGGTTGGGATGCTGTCAGCCATTATGGTACCGATCACTCTCAAGGATACGGTGATGGGAGTCATTAACGTGGAGAGCCCACACCTGAATGCCTTTTCAGAAAAGGATTTAAATTTTTTGATGACGTTGGCGGGAAAAGTGGCGGCGATCATAGAGCGAACCAAGCTCTATCAATCTCTGGTGGCGCAAAAAGAATTATTGGCATCGCAGGTGGCCCAACGCACGGCCGAACTGCAAATTGAACGGGACCGAACAATGGCCATTTTAGAAAGCGCCGGGGAAGGGGTTGTGCTCACAAATACACATGCCGATATCCTGTATGTAAACCGGGCCATGGAGGATATGAGCGGTTATAAGCGCCAGGAGATGGTGGGTAAAAACTTTCGGTTTTTGAGTACACATCGTATCGTACAGGCCGTCTTTGACGGCTTGTGGACCTCTCATGATAGCCTGGAAAGGTGGTCCGGCGAATTGTCTAATCAACGTAAGGACGGCTCCACCTATAACGTTCGGCTTATGGTAACACCCATTCAAGACACTGCCGGCACCACCACCGGGTATGTCATTATGCAATCAGATATCAGCCAGGTGAAGGAGGTGGAACGGTTAAAGGCAGAATTTATTGCGAATGTAACGCACGATTTACGAACGCCGTTAACAAATATTAAAACGTATGTGTCTCTGTTACAGCGTGGCAAACCGGAAAATCATCCCCGTTACTTTAGTGTGCTGCACCAGGAAGCTGATAGGTTAAATTTGTTAATTCAAGATTTGCTAGACATTTCCCGGTTAGATGCTGAATTCACACCGGATCCAGCCGCATCTACTGATCTGACGGCCGTACTGGCAGACCTGGAAGGCTACTTTTCTGGCAGCTTACAGGAGCGAGACATACGGTTGGTCGTGACATTGCCAGAAGCCCGCATCCCGGCCATCCATATGGGAAAGGCGCATCTGCGAAAAGCTCTTGAGAATTTGCTGGATAATGCCATTAAGTATTCTCCACGAGGCGGCATTGTGCGCGTGGTGGTGCATGTACCGGCCCCTCCCCGAAAAGATTTTATTGAAGTAGAAATTTCTGATGAAGGGCCAGGGGTTACCGACGCAGAGCTGCCGCGACTATTCGAGCGCTTTTTTCGTGGTGAGGCCGCACGCCGGGGGAATGTGCCAGGTACCGGGCTGGGGCTATCCGTGGCCAGGAAGATTGTAGAGCGTTATGGTGGTTTGGTTGACGTGACCCATCGAAAGGGAGAGGGTTTGTACTTCTTTTTATGGCTGCCGCTGCTTGAGGATGAGTGATGAGACAATTGGCATATGGTTTTTATGCCCGGCCAGCACGGGTGGTGGCTTCGGCCCTGTTGGGCAAAAAGTTGGTACGGATGATAAACGGCCGTACCCTCAGTGGTATTATCGTGGAAACAGAAGCCTATTGTGATGGTGATGCCCCAGACCTGGCCTGCCATGGTGACCGGGCCAACGGTGGTAAACCTACGCCCCGTACCCAAATCATGTTTGGGCCGGCCGGGCACGCTTACGTCTATTTCACCTATGGTATGCATTGGATGTTTAACGTGGTAACAGGCGCCCCAGGGCAGCCCAACGCGGTGTTGGTGCGGGCTTTGGAACCAGTAGATGGTGTTGCTTTGATGACCGAATTTCGCCGGTCACGGCCGTATGCCGAACTTACCAATGGGCCGGCCAAGCTGGCCCAGGCGCTGGCGATTGATAAGAATGACAATGGGGCAAACCTTTGTGATCCGGATGGGGTTATATGGATCGAGTCGGCCCCCGATATTGACCCGCATCACCTTTGCACCGGTCCGCGCATTGGCCTGGGCCAGACGCCAGAACCGTGGCTTTCTGCTCCCTGGCGCTATTGGGTGAAAGACCACCCCTTTGTTTCCAGACATTAAAAGCTGTTCATTGACATGGAGGATTCATGAAATTACTTGAAGGTAAAAAAGCGTTGATCTTTGGCCTGGCCAATAAAAATTCTATTGCCTGGGGCATTGCCCAGGCGCTGCATGCCCATGGCGCCCAGTTGGGTTTTAGTTATGGCTTCGATATTTTAGAAAAACGTGTACGGCCGTTGGCCGAAGAGATTGGCGTAGAATTTGTGGAAGAATGCAATATTGAAGATGATGCCCACATAGAGACCACCTTTCAAAAAGCGCGTGACCACTTTGGCACCATTGACATTCTGGTGCATTCGGTGGCCCATGCCAAACGAGAGGATTTAGACGGCCGTTACGTAGATACCAGCCGCGATGGTTTTCACCTGGCCATGGCTGTCAGTGTGTACAGCCTGGTGGCCCTCACCCGCGCGGCGCTGCCCCTCATGTCCAACGGTGGCAGTGTGTTGTGTATGACTTACTATGGTGCCGAGAAGGTTGTACCTCATTACAACGTTATGGGTGTGGCTAAGTCTGCCCTGGAGGCCAGTACACGCTACCTGGCGGCTGACCTGGGCCCACAAAATATTCGTGTTAATGCCATTTCGGCTGGCCCCATTAAGACCCTGTCCGCGGCGGGCATCGCCGGTTTCCGCAAGATGCTGCGCTATACCGAGGAACGTGCCCCGCTGCGGCGCAATGTTGACCAGTTGGAAGTGGGCCAGACGGCTGTCTGGCTGAGCAGCGACCTGAGCAGTGGTGTCACCGGTGAGGTCATCTATGTAGACGCCGGTTATCACATTCTGGGCATGCCTGAGCCCCCGGAAAAGTGGGAGTAGTTGTGAGGTGATGATGAGTGACTATTCCCTTGACTCCATTTCCCCTGTCTGGAGCCGCAGCGCCACGGTGATTGCCGACCACGGTGAAGGCATTTACCTGGTGGATGTTAACGGCCGCCGTTATATAGATTTTACCAGCGGCATTGGGGTGGCCAATACCGGCCATGCCCACCCCCATGTGGTGCAGGCCGTACAGGCGCAGGCGGCCAAAATTTTGCATGCCCAGGCCAACATTGTCCTGCACGAACCTATGCTGCAACTAACCGCCGAGCTGGGCCGTGTGGTGCCCTCGTCGCTGGATACTTTTTTCTTCTCCAATTCCGGCGCCGAGGCCGTGGAGGCCGCCGTCAAGCTGGCCCGTATGGCCACTGGGCGGTCCAATGTTGTTGTCTTTCAAGGCTCTTTCCACGGCCGTACCCACGCCACCATGGCCATGACAACGGCCAAAACCATCTACCGCGCCGGGTATCAGCCGTTGGTGCCTGGCATCTTCGTGGCCCCCTTCCCCTATGCCTATGCTTATGGCTGGGATGAAGCCACGGCCGTAAACTTTTGCATCAAAGAATTAAAGCGGCTGCTGAAAATGCAGACTGCCCCCGCAGAAACAGCCGCTGTTGTCATTGAGCCCGTGCTGGGCGAAGGTGGGTATGTGCCTGCCCCCAACAGCTTCATGCGCCAGCTGCGCGCCCTTTGTGACGAACACGGCATCTTGCTGGTGGCCGATGAAGTGCAGACCGGTTTTGGCCGCACCGGCAAATGGCTGGCGGTGGAACACAGCGGGGTGACACCCGATATCCTCATCATGGCCAAGGGGATCGCTTCCGGCATGCCTTTGTCCGGCATTGCCGCCAGTCGTGAGCTGATGGCCAAATGGACCCCCGGCTCTCATGGGGGCACCTATGGCGGCAATGCCGTGGCCTGCGCCGCGGCCGTAGCCACCATTCAAGTGCTGCGGCAAGAAAAGCTGATTAAAAATGCCCAACAGATGGGCGATGTGCTCATCACCGGCCTGCGCAAACTGCAAGAAGAACACCCCGATATTGGTGACGTGCGCGGCCTGGGGTTGATGGTGGCGGCAGAATTTACCACGCCCGATGGTGAGCCTTGGGGTGAAAGAGCGGGCGCCGTGGCCAGAGCCTGCCATGCCCGGGGCCTGATGCTGCTCACCTGCGGCACCTACGGCCACGTCATACGGTGGATTCCCCCGCTGATTGTCACCCAGGCCCAAGTGCAAGAAGCGCTGGGCATCTTTGGCGAAGCCCTTCAGGCTTCTACCAAAATCACCGCAGAAGGTGGGTAAAAACACCTGTGTTTTTTAAAAAAGCAGCTGTGTTTTTGGATCAGATCACCTGTGTTTTTTAGAAAAGCAGCTGTGTTTTTGGATCAGATCACCTGTGTTTTTGGGCATCAACACAGGTGATCCGGCCCTCTGTTACACCGTCATCGTTTCAAACCCGGTAGGTTTTTTATAAATTTAAAATGTGGCGGGCAATGACCAGCCGCTGAATCTCGCTGGTACCCTCACCAATGGTCATCAGGCGAGTGTCGCGGTATAGGCGCTCTACTTCAAACTCTGCGCTGTAGCCGTAGCCACCATGTACCTGAATGGCGTTGCGGCAAACACGTTCACTGACTTCGGTGGCAAACAGCTTGGCCATGGCTGCTTCTTTGGTATAGGGTTTGCCTTCCCCTTTCAAGGCAGCAGCCCAATACACCATCAGGCGGGCGGCCTGCAGCTCGGTGGCAGCGTCAGCCAACATCCACTGCACGGCCTGGTGATGGGCAATGGGGGCGCCAAATGTCTCCCGTTCATGGGCATACTTAAGAGCCGCTTCGTAAGCCGCCTGGCCCAGACCTACGGCCAATGCCCCAATGCCAATACGGCCGCTGTCCAGCGTGGCCAGTGTCTGGTGCAGCCCCCGCCCTTCCTGGCCCAGCAGATTGGTGAGGGGGACACGTACTTCGTCAAAGGTGACGGCGTGGGTGGGTGAGCCTTTCAGCCCCATTTTCTTTTCTGCCGGGGCAATGGTGACGCCGGGCGTATTGCTGGGCACAATGATGTGGCTGAGTGATTTACTGCCACCGGCCGGGTCTGTGCGTACCAGGACTACCATAACGTCAGAAATAGAGGCGTTGGTCATCCACATTTTCTGACCGTCGATGATCCAGGAGTCGCCCTCTTTCACGGCCGTTGTTCGTACCCCACCTTGTAAATCTGACCCAGCCCCTGGTTCTGTCAATGACAGACAGCCCAACTTGCCCTGACCGGTGGCCAGGGGGGGCAGCCAGGCCTGTTTTTGGGCCTCGCTGCCATATTTGACAATGGGCCCCAGCACCAACCCGTTATGGGCGGCAATGGCCAGAGCTGTAGAGCCGCAGCCCCACCCCAGCTCCTCCACAGCAATAGCCGCGCTGATAGCATCGACGGCCGCACCACCATACGCTTCCGGCACTTCCAGGCCCAGCAAGCCGATAGGGCCCATCTTTTTCACGGCCGTCCAGTTAAATTCCCCTGTTTCATCCGTGTGCCGGGCCAGCGGTTTCACTTCTTTGGCGACAAAGTCATGGACGATGTGCCGAAATTCGCGTTGTTCTTCTGTCAATTGAAAATCCATGTGATCTCCTCGGGTTCAGTTTTGTTTGTGGTTAGTAACCTGACGCCGCTAATGTCAGGAGTAAAAGCTGGCTCAAACCATGTGGCAGGTTGGTGGTGTCCAAATGTTCGTCCAGGCGATGGGCGTTGTGAGAATCGGCCAGGCCAATGCATACAGCCGTCATTCCCTGGCTGAGCGGAATGTTAGCGTCTGTACTGCTGGCGATAAAGCGCGGGTTCTGGCAGCCTACCGTTTGCAGAGCCGCTTCGGCGGCCTGGACCAGGGGGGTTTCCCGGGGAATGCCCCCCGCCGGGCGGTTGCCAATCATGGTCATGGTAACTGCGGTATCTTTGCGTTTGGCGGCATTCTCAATGATGTGGGTTACGGCCGTGACCAAATTCTCCAACTCCCCCGGCGATTCTGACCGCAAATCCAACAGCCCGCTGGCCGACTGGGCAATGGAATTGATAGACGTACCCCCTTCGATAACCCCCACATTATAGGTGGTCTTGGGTGTCTTGGGCGCGGTCAGCCGGTCAATGCCGGTGATGATGCGGGCCAGTTCGTGGATGGCGCTGCGTGTCCCAAAGCTGCCCCAGGAATGGCCGCCCGGTGTCTCTACCATGATCTTAAACCGTTTGACGCCAATGCCCTGATGCGAAATCTGGCCATATAGGCCGCCTTCGACAACGATGTAAAGGGCCTCGCCGCCAAACTTTGCCACCACAGCCCGTATCCCTCGCAAATCGCCTAACCCTTCTTCCCCTACGTTGGCCACGAACCATAGGTCCGCTGGCAGGTCAAAGTTGAAGTGGTGCACGGTTTGTGCCAGGGTAATCACGCCGGCCACACCGGTAGAGTTGTCGGCGATGCCCGGTCCATAGATGCGGCTGCCTTCACGCCGCACGGTCAGGTCAGTGTTTGCGGGGAAGACGGTGTCGCTGTGGGCAGAGATGATAACAGGGGGGTGGGTGGGCTGGTTGGCCGGGTAACGGCCGTAGACGTTGTGCAGATCGTCTTGAAATACATCTTGCAAGCCTACGGCTGTGAACTGTTGTTGTACAAAAGCGGCCCGCGCCGCTTCGGCAAACGTCGGCGACGGAATTTGCTGAATCGTAATGGCCAGCTCTAAGGTCTGGGAACTATGTGTATGAAAGGTGGCCAGGGCCGCCTGTACAAGAGCTTGGGCCGAAATGTGGGAAATAGAATTCATACGGCATACGATACAGCAGGCTTACCCCAATGGGCGAACGAGCAGGAGCCCGATCAAACTGATAATCAACCCGATGTGCAGAAAAAGGTTGCTTTCAGTGATCCAGCTTCCTTGAAAGACTTGCAACAGCAGATTTAAGCTAATTAGCCCCACGCCAATTAATGGCAGCAAACCAGGGTATTTTCCAAAAAAGTGGCTTAGCTTGTCAAGCAGTTCGTTCATTGGATTCTGTTGCAAACCAGGGAAGCTTGGGCAGCTTCCCTGGTTTATACTCGGTATGGTTCAAAATATGGTATCAGGCGTTGGGGCAATCGTCCATAAACTCGAACGCCATCGGCGCCATGCTCTTCACCATCTACTTGACCACGTTCATACATAAGCGAGAGCAGATCACCACGCTGGTAGGGCAGCAGCACGGTTACGGGCTTCAGAAAGCGTACCATGGCGGCTTCAACGGCCAGCAGCAGGGCATCTACCCCTTCACCGGTAAGCGCGGACACCCGTACCGCCGGCGCTGACAGCACCAACTGGTTTTCCAGGTCTGCACCATCTACCAGGCGATCTATTTTGTTCAGGGCAACGACCATGGGCAGGTGATCTACTTCCAATTCTGCCAGTGTATCTTCCACCGAATCGATCTGGGCCGCGACATGGGGGTGGGTCACGTCTACGACGTGTACCAGCAGGTCTGCCTGCCGTATTTCTTCCAGTGTAGCGCGGAAAGCGGCCACAATTTGGGTGGGCAGCTTTTGAATAAACCCCACCGTATCCGTAAAAAGCACTTCACGGCCGTTGGGCATAACCACTTTACGTGTAGTAGGGTCCAGGGTGGCAAATAACATGTCAGCCGACAGCACCTGGGCGTTGCTGAGCTTGTTGAGCAGGGTAGACTTGCCAGCGTTCGTGTAGCCAACTATGGCGACCACTGTCAGCTCTGTTTGCTGCCGTTTGGCGCGGTGCTGTTCACGCCGGGCGCGTACCGCCTCTAGCTCTTCTTTGATGAAGCTGATGCGGCGGCGAATTTCGCGGCGGTCTACTTCAAGCTGGGTTTCACCAGGGCCACGGACACCTACACCGCCCCCCAAGCCACCGGCACGCCCGCCCGCCTGCCGGGCCAGGTGGGTCCACATACGGGTCAGGCGAGGTACACGGTACTCAAGCTGGGCCAATTCCACTTGCAGCTTGCCTTCACGTGTCTGAGCGTGTTGGGCAAAGATGTCCAGAATAAGCGCGGTACGATCAATCACTTTGACTTCTTCGCCAAAGATCTCTTCCAGTTCACGCTGGTGCCGAGGTTCCAATTCATCATCAAAGATAACGACATTAGCGCCGAGTTCGCCGGCCAATGTCTTTACTTCTTCCACCTTGCCAGCGCCGATATATGTGGCACTGTCTGGCCGATCAAGGCGTTGGTAGGTTTGCCCAATCACGTCAATGCCGGCGGTGTTGGCCAGGCGGACCAGCTCTTCCAGGCTGTCTTTTACGGTTAACAACGGCCGTCCCCGTTTGAATTCCACCCCCACCAGAAATGCCCGTTCGCGCGGTTCTACGGTTGGGTAAGTTTTATGTGTAATAATGTCCTCCGTCAGTCAGAAATCCGTAATGGCTGGTAACCTTACCTTCATCGACGGCACACTGTCATCTGAGTATGGGTGGCAGGTCATGGTTTACGGATCACGTTTATTCAAAAAGGCCGATGATATGCAGCGCCGGGGGATATTCTACTACAAATTCATAGACGATTTGCTGTTTTACCCCGGGCGTTAACGTTAGATGCCATTCCAACAGATTCAGGTCAGAGTGTTCACTGGGGGTGGGCCTGGCTGTGTCCAATTTTACTTTGATTTGTTCATTACGAGCGACCGGAATATGGTCGTGAACCTCCACATGGGCGGGTTCATTCAGAAGGTTCTGGCATTCAATTTCGTAACCATAGCGGGTGCGGCGCACGTCACGCAGCATCTTCTTGTCTACTTCACGTTTGGCCAGTTCTCGCTCTACAGTGATGCGATCTTCCACCCCCAACAACAGCTCAATTTCACCGCCAGCCGGGGTATAGGCCAGTTGTGTACGGCCGATGAACTCTGCACCTACAAAGAGAGTGATCATCCCGGCCAGCAGGGGACCGCCGCTGGTGTTGCTGACGACGGCCCGGCGATAGACGGCATCAGTGTGTTTGGGGGCACACAGATAATCAAGCCGGGGGTCAAGTTGGAATTGCTGCAGGGTCGTTTTGTGGGGTGAACCGTCGCTGGGAATGTCGGCGGCGTGTGGTACATGGAAGGTCATGGCCATGCCTTCATTATTAGCTACGGCCGTTGTTGCCTGCGCTTCCATCATGGCCGGTGCAGCCATGGTGGTAAATGTGTCGGCTTCTTCACTTAAAGCTTCACTCATAGGTGCGGCTGCCATGGTGGCGGCAACAGCCCGGCCACGCGGCATAGGCGCCGGTTGCGGTGGCATCGGTATGTACACATCCAGATACCAGGGCTTTACTTCGGGCAGGCGCTGGTTGAGTGCTGGTCGGGCTGTGGACACACTTAAATCCACTGCCAGCCAATCTTGTCCGGTTTGTTGGGTCACCTGGGCAATGGTGGTCATATCTATGACATGCCCATTTTCCGTTTTAAGCAAGCGTGTATCATAAAGTGGCTGCCAGCCGGCATCGCGCACGACATAGCTCGCTTCTAACTGCAAGGAGCCAGCGGCTATTACTTCTATATCTACCAATGCCCGGAACCGTTCACGCGGGCGGGCAGCACGTAGTTGTTTAAGTTCGTTTTGCAACTTTTGCAGACGGCGTTTTAATTCGCGCTCCTGTTTGTCCAGGTCACGCACGGCCGCACGCATCTGTTCGTCTTGGGTCTGCAAAAAGGCCAGCAAATCAGTCTGGTCGGCCACCGATGTACGCCCTCGTGACAGACCTTTGGCAAACTCCACTGTTGCCTCGCGCAGACCATTCAAATACTTGCCATGGGCGGCCCAACGTGCTTTTTCATCGGCCAGTACACGCAGTTCATCTTCGACGCCTTCGATCTCCCGTTCCAGTTCGCGGGCCCGTTCTACCGGGCTCTCTTCGTAAAAATGCCGGGTCACGTCTACGCTTTGAATCTGCACATGTGCTGTGCCTTGCCCAGAAACACGTACCGATTCCGGCTCTAACACCAGGGGCAGCTCATCTACCAAAAGGCGATGCATGCCTGTTTTAAGTTCACAGTCACCCACGGCCGTGACCCGCGCCCGGTCTGGGTAGACGGTAACACGTTGTACGGCCGTTTCTACTATCACATCCATAGGTTTATATCCCCCACATTGGTTCTTTTAGCCACAGCGGTAACTCAATATGAAAGGTGCTGCCGGGGCACTTTTCTTCGTCATAACCCGGACTTTCAGCCCAAATTTGCCCGCCGTGGGCTTCAATAATCCCTTTAGCAATAGGCAGGCCCAATCCCGGCCCGCCCCCCTTAAACTTTGTCTTGCTGGAGGAATGCAAACTGACGTCGGCGGCACTGCCAAATTTATTAAAGATCGTCAGCAGGTTATCGGCCTCAATGCCGATGCCCCTATCGACCACCTGAATGTCTAGAAAGCCACCCATGTCGTCAGAGGTTTCGTTGTGGCGTACAGGCATGGCCGTTACTGTAACGTGACGGCCGTCGGGCGTGTACTTCAACGCATTCATGATAACCTTTGTTAGCGCCTTTTTTAATTTTTCCTCATCACCATAAGTGCGTGATTCTGTTTCAAATGGCGTAATAACAAGGTCCACATTGCGCTCAGCAAAATATCTGTCCAAACTGTCAGCCACCATCAACACTGTGCGCTCCAGGTTGACCTCATGGTATTTGATCTCAAACGACTTCAAATCTAAAAGGGATACGTCAATCAGATCGCTAATGATCTCCCGCATCCGGCGAAAACCGTTGCTTAACCCATCCAGGTAGACCCCCAGACGTGGTTCTTCTTTCAGTTCAGCCCGCAGAATGTTGGTGTACCCTTCAATAATGGTTAATGGCGTCTTTAGCTCATGCGCAGCCACAGCTACAAATTTGGATTTTGTTGCTTCTAGCTGATCTTCGCGCTCCCGAAGCTGCACCATATGTTCCAGCAGGTCGGCGCGCTGAATATCAGTGGCCAATTGCGAGGCTTCAATCAGGGCATAGGTGAGGATGTCATCCATCTGCCGCATAGAGCGCAGAGCCTCGTGCGGCGGAAATTGCCGCTCCATGCGCGCCGCAACTTCTTGTTTGAGGACGCGCAGCACCACCAGCCAATCATAGGCGCCACGAGCGTCATGGCCGATGCTGGTGATGGCCCAGGATTGCACGTTTGCCAACTGCATTTCTGGCAGCGCCGTTGCATTTTCGGCCAGCAGGGCCAAAAACTCGAACAGATCATCCTCATCCACCAGCATGTTAGGCGCGCGGCGCAGCGTGGCGGTACACAGGATGGCTGCTTGTTGGCGTAGCCACAAATTCAGGCCTTCTGCCAAATGGTTTCTCCTACCTTTTGTTTAGATGACAGTCACCTCTAAGGTGACTGTCATCTAAAAAGATACTAATATCAGTTTTCAGTAATCAGTGACCAGCATTCAGTATGACCTACCACCAGTAAATGTTCACTGAAAACTGGTTACTGACTTCTGATTACTGGTGCTAGTTCCTCTGTTGGTTTTGCTTCTGCTGCTGCCTGATCATAACGGATTTGGTTGGTCCGTGTAAAGCGGCGCATGGCCGTTAATGCCCGTTCGCTATACCAACGATATCGCTCCGATTTGGCCAGGTCATGTTGAGGGGAAGGCAGCAGGCCAAAATTGGCTTTCATAGGCTGGAAATGTTTTGCTTCGGCATGTGTAACATAGTGGCATAACGCCCCTAACATCGTTGCCGGCGGCATGATCACCGGCAGTTGCCCATTTAGCAGGCGAGCGGCGTTGATGCCGGCCAGTAACCCGGTGGCCGCATTGCCCACATACCCTTCAACGCCGGTAATTTGCCCGGCGAAAAAAAGGTCAGCCCGGCCGCGATATTGCAGCGAGGGGTGCAAAAGCTGTGGTGCGTTGATGTAAGTGTTACGGTGCATCATGCCATAACGCAGGAATTCAGCATGTTCCAGACCGGGGATAAGGCGTAAAACGCGCAGCTGCTCACCCCAACGCAGATTGGTCTGGAAGCCAACAATATTGTAAAGGGAACCGACAAGGTTATCTTGCCGCAGCTGCACCACAGCATACGGCCGTTTCCCTGTGCGTGGGTCTACCAACCCCACCGGGCGCATGGGGCCAAAGGCCAGTGCTTTTTCCCCTCGCCGGGCGATTTGCTCTATGGGCATGCAGCCTTCAAAAAAGTGAGGGTCTTCCCGTTCAAAGTCACGTAAGGTAATGGTTTCTGCCGCCAATAATGCCGCGTGAAACTGCTCATACGCCGCTTTGGAGAGTGGACAGTTAATATAGTCGCCACTTTCCAGGTCCCCCCGGTCATAGCGGGAATCACGAAAGGCGATCTCCATGTTGATGCTTTCAGCATGGACGATCGGGGAGAGGGCATCGTAGAAATAGAGGTACTGCTGCCCGGTCAGCTCGCTGATGCTGGCGGTGAGGGCGGCGGAAGTGAGGGGCCCACTGGCAATGATGGCCGGTGTGGTGGGCACGGCCGTGGCCTCCTCGCGCACCAGTGTAATGCGGGGATGGCTCTCAATGCGTTCTGTTACCATGCGGGCAAACAGGTCACGGTCTACTGCCAGCGAAGACCCGGCAGGTACGGCCGTGTGCGCGGCACAGTGTAATATGAGCGAGCCCAGGCCGCGCAGTTCTGCCTTGAGCAGACCAGGCGCTTTGTCTGGCAGTACCGACCCCAACGAATTGCTGCACACCAGTTCGGCCAGATGGGTGGTGACGTGAGCGGGTGTGTTTTGTTGAGGGCGCATTTCAAACAGGCGCACGTGAATGCCCAACTCCGCCGCCTGCCAGGCGGCCTCTGTGCCGGCCAGCCCACCCCCAATGATCATCAACTCTTTATGCATGGGGGAATTCTATCACATCTCTAGGCGGCTGTTGAATGCAGATCATAGTCGGGCCCGCAGCCAATAATAGCCGATGATGAGGGTCACTTGAATGACCAGCACGATCAAAAACTTCAACTGAAAACTGTGTTTACGGGTTTTGTGTCGAAAGACGGCCATACTGCCCAGAGCGCCTGCGGTGCCGCCCACAAAGGCCAACGCCAGCAAGGCGCTTTCTGGCATCCGCAGGCGATTAGAGCGGGCGGTTGCTTTGTCATAGCCGTAGGTGAGGAAAGTAATAAGGGTGATGCTGAGCAACCAGGCTAACAAGGCATCTAGCGACTTAAAGAGCTGCATCAACAGCAGTGCGCCTACAAGCGCCAGAACCAGGGGAATGATGAAATATCGCAGCATGGTGTTTACCTGCCTTTAGCATAGGATAGCGTATTTTTACCGGTAACGGCCGTTTTTCGCCAACAATCCGTGCTTGGACGGAAAACACCAGTCAGACGCCGTCAAACTCTGGCCGGTAATGAACCACTCCCTGTATCCCGGCCAGGGCACCCGGTTGCAAGGCCATGACCATAAAGGCATTATCTGGCACATCATAAGCGCAGGTCAGGCCATACGGCCGTGAAACCTCAAACCCAAAACGTGGATAATACGCAGGGTGCCCCAGCACAAAGGCTACAGCATACCCGGCAGCGCGGCTGGCCGCCAACCCAGCGCGGATCAACTGGCCGCCGATGCCCTGCCGCTGATAAGCTGGTGTTATGGCGATGGGGCCCAGGCCCACAGCCGGGAGACGGCCGTGCTCTCCCACCACCGTTACCGGTGTAAAAAGGGCATGCCCTACCACCTGCCCGGCAGCTTCAGCCACCAGGGAAATTAAGGGCACGTCCGCTTGCCATAATCGTTTAACCAGATTAGCTTCATCTGGCCGCGCAAAGGCGGCCGCCTCTACAGCGTACACGGCCGGGCGGTCTGCTGGTTGTTCTTCCCGAATTACAATGTCCATCTTACCCTCACCTCAGTTACCATGAACCATTATCTGTGTTCAGGCCACCCAACCCCAGATAAAAAATTGGCCGCTTAGATACAGGTATAAAATCACCGACGAGTAGAAAATCAGCCGGTTGGCCCGGCTGTCTTGCCCCCATTGCGCCAGCAGCATAAAGACTGGGAAAAAGGCCAGCGTGTACCGTGAAAAAGAATACAGTGGCTTTAACGTTGACGTGGGCAGCAGCATAAAAAAGAGCATCATGGCCGCGTACAGGCCCCAGGTAATGCCTAACCGCCGAAAGGTCAATACTGTGGTAGCCAGCAGCAGCAAAGCACAGAAAAAATCAAACCAGAGGGTGAACTCACCTGTACTGCCGGCGCGGCGGGCCGGACCATCCAAGAACATCGTTTGCAGGGCACGCAGCAGGTCATAACCGGGGATGCCCGTCTGCTGGTACCAGTATTCAGCGTAAATATGCCCTAACGAAGGCAGCCCCACAGCCCAACGGTAGACGATGAATAAAAACGTGCCAACACCGGGCAGCAGCACGGCAGTGCCCTCGCTGATGATTTGTAATGGTGAAGAAGTTGGCGCCACTTTCCAATGACCTTGCCCTCGCTGCTGCCGCCAAAACTCATACGCCAGAGGCACCACCAACACCCAGCCCGTCAGGCGTGTAAGCGAAGCCAACAGACCCAACACTCCGGCCTGTCCCCAACGCCCGCGCCGGGCTGCCCACAATGATCCTAAGGCCAATAACAAAAAGAGTGATTCAGTGTACGGTGCAAATAAGAAAAAGGCAGTAGGAAAGAGGGCAAAATAAATCACCGTGCGCGTGGCGTGCTCCGCCCCAAGTTCCCTGGCTGCCACCTTGTGCAGTAGAATAAACAACCCCAGGCAAGCCAGGTTGGCCACTATCACGGCTGCGGCCATATTTGCTGTATGGCTGTTCTGCCATGGCAGGGCCATAAGCCGAACCAGCGAGGGGTAAAGTGGTGGGAAAACAGAATCTTGCTCGTCGCTGTAACCAGTGGCAGCGATGCGTGTGTAGTGAAGGGCGTCAAAACGCTGCCAGGGACTTAATAAAAGCCCCACCGCGCCTTCTGTAAGCCTTGGTTGGCCTAAATACGGCCGTACTACCTCATCTGGCTCGGTTGGTGGGGGCAGTATCAACAAGACAAAAATGGCCCATAACGTCAGAAAAAAACGCAGCCCCAGAAAAATAAGCAGACCCCGCCAGATGGCCGGGTCTTGCAACCATGTTTGGACTTTTGCCAGGTAATCAGTCATCAGTTCAGAAGAATACTCAACTGATCACTGGCAACTGATGACTGATCACTTTAAAACACCAGTTCATTGTAAACGAGCCCTTAGACCAGGACGGGTTCAAACTGCAGGGCTGCCTGACGCAGTGCCTCGGCGCGGTCGGTGTTTTCCCAGGGGGCATTAATATCGTCGCGGCCAAAGTGCCCATAAGCGGCCGTGGCCCGGTAGATGGGCTGCCGCAGATTTAAGTCGCGAATGATAGCCCCAGGACGCAGATCAAATTCTTCTTCTATTAACTGTACCAATTGCTTAGAGGTGAACTGGCTGGTGCCAAAGGTTTCTACATTAATGCTTAAGGGCCGGGCCACACCAATGGCATAGGCTACCTGTACTTCACACCGTTCGGCCAGCCCAGCGGCTACCAGGTTCTTGGCCACCCATCTGGCCGCATAGGCTGCACTGCGGTCTACCTTGGTGCAATCTTTACCGCTGAATGCCCCGCCACCGTGCCGCCCCATGCCGCCGTAGGTGTCCACAATAATTTTGCGGCCGGTCAGGCCGGCGTCACCCATGGGCCCGCCAACTACAAAGCGCCCGGTGGGGTTCACAAAGATGCGCAATTCATCATCTACCAGTTCAGCGGGGATGACTGGCCTGATGACGTGGTCAATCACACCCTGGCGAACGGTGTCATTGTCTACTTCCGGGGCGTGCTGGGTGCTGACCAATACCGTGCTTACACGGGCGGGCTTGCCGTAGCTGTATTCCACTGTCACCTGGGCCTTGCCATCGGGGCGTACCCAGGGCAGTGTGCCATCGCGGCGCACCTGGCTCAGGCGCCGTGTCAACCTATGTGCCAGGTGAATGGGCAGGGGCATAAGGGTGTCGGTTTCGTTGCAGGCAAAGCCAAACATCATGCCCTGATCGCCGGCACCCAGGGCATCAATTTCTGCTTCTTCAGAACCATTGTTGTGACGGTATTCCAGGGCCTTGTCTACACCCTGAGCTATATCAGCGCTTTGGGCGGCGATAGCCACCTGCACGGCGCATGTGTTGCCATCGAAGCCTTTATCACTACTATCAAAGCCAATATCATTCACAACCTGGCGCACCAGTTTGTCATAGTTGACCTGGGCAGATGTGGTAATTTCACCTAAAAGCAGGACAAAACCGGTTTTGACGGCCGTTTCGCAGGCCACCCGCGCATAGGGATCTTGGGCCAGAATGGCGTCCAGGACGGCGTCACTGATCTGGTCACACATCTTGTCAGGGTGACCTTCCGTCACTGATTCAGATGTAAACAGCAAACTGGGTGCTGTCATAAAATTGAGCATTTGATTTATACCTCCAAAAGTTAATAAAAAAGCCTCTTGACTGTGCAAGAGGCCCTTCCTGTCATCCAGTTTCCTCTTATCATTCAGCGAATGCTGCCGGAATTAGCACCTTCCCATAGTTTGGGGGTTGCTGCAGTTTCATTGGGCCGGTCCCTCCACTGCTCTGGATAAGATTGTTAATTGTGTTGATGGTTTGTAAAACCGCCTGCGAGTATAGCGAATGATCCAGGTTTGTCAAACGCGTGCTTGCATGTTTGCTGACATGTTTAGGGCTATTAGGATTTCTTTGTATACTTGGGGCAACTTGTTTAGAATGCAGGTGGCGTTAGCGCACCATCTTACCCTAATATTTCCTGAGGTTGCTCCATGACACACGAAGACGCATTTCCCTCTCATCAAGATCAACTAACACACCAGGCACTGGCCAAACGTGCGGCCGAACTAGAGGTAGTTGCCCAGGTTAGTATGGCTATGGTTACTGTCCTCAACAGTATTGATCTGCTGCAGACGGTGGTGAACTTGACCCAGGAACGGTTTCAATTAAATGTGGTCAACGCGTGTTTGCTGGCAGAAGACGGCCGTACACTTTACCTGGCGGCCAGTGCCGGGGATGTTGGGCGCCAACTCATTTTGGAAAAGCCTGTTCTCACCATAGACCAGATACCCTCCCTGGTTGCTCGGGCGGCCCGTGAACGCCAGAGTGTGGTCATTAATAACGTGCGTGAAGAGCGGGACTATTTAGCCCATCCTTTGCTAGGGGCCATCCAATCAGAACTTGTAGTCCCCATTATTGTGGCCGACAGATTGTTGGGTGTTTTGGATGTTCAGTCGCATGAGCTAAATCGCTTTGGCCCTGATGAAGTGCGTATTTTCACTATTATGGCTTTGCAACTGGGGATTGCCCTCGAAAACGCCTGGCGGTTTGAAGAGATTGAGAAATTTAGCGCTGAATTAGAAGAGTCGCGGCAGTTTTTAGACTCGATCATTGAAAATATGCCTACCCCTCTCTTTGTCAAAGATGCCAAAGATCTGCGCATGGTACGTACCAATAAAGCTAACGAGCTGCTGCTAGGCATGAAAGCAGAGATGCTTATCGGCAAGACCGACTATGACCTGTTTCCGCAAGAAGAGGCTGAATTTTTTACTGCCAAAGACCGCCAGATTTTGGCAACGGGCCAACCTGTTGAAAGCCCTGAACACCCCGTTCACACGGCAGAAGGGGAGGTTCGGCTTATTCATACCCGCAAAGTGCCCATTGTGGACAGTGAAGGGCACCCCAAATTTATATTGGGCATTGCCGAAGATATTACTGAAAGGAAGCGGTTGGAGCATGAAATTCAGGTTTCATTGGAGCGACGCGGCCGCCAGGTGCAAATTGCCACAGAGGTCGCCCAGGAAATTGCCGCTGCTCCGGCTCTGGATGAGTTGTTTTGGCGCGTTGTTGACCGGGTGCAAAGCCGTTTTGGTTATTATTATGTTCAGCTGTATATGCTTGAAAAAGAGGAAGTAGTCTTGCAGGCAGGCAGTGGCGATGTGGGACGGCGCTTGAAGGCCGCGGGCCATAAAATTCCGTATGCCAGCGATTTGAGCCTGATTGCGCAGGCAGCACAGACCGGTGAACCAGTGCTGGTGCCTAACGTGGCTCAGGAACCCCGCTGGCTGCCAAATGCCCTATTGCCGAAAACCAAATCGGAATTAGCGGTGCCCATTACCCTGCGCCACGAAATATTGGGGGTTCTGGACGTACAGCACCATACATTGCATGGATTGACAACAGAAGATCAGCTGTTGCTCACAGGCTTGTGCGGCCAGATTGCTATTGCTATTGATTATCGTCGGGTGGAGGCTCGCCGCCTGCTGGTAGAAGAGCAGCTTAAAGCTTCTCTGGTTGAACTGGAAATCAACAATCGGGAATTACAGGAATTTGCCTTCATTGCTTCCCATGATTTACAAGAACCGCTGCGCAAGATCCAGGCGTTTAGTGATCGTTTGCAGTCAATGTATGGTGATGCTATTGATGAACGAGGGCAGGATTATCTGAAACGGCTGCAGCAGGCGGCCGTGCGTATGCAAATGCTTATCGCTGATTACCTGGCATTTTCTCGTGTATCGGCCATGACACAATCTTTTGCTGAACTAGATTTGGCCGAGGTGGTGGAAACGGTGTTGTTGGGTTTTGAAGCGCAGATCGGCGAATCCCAGGCTCATGTCGTGGTGACAGATATGCCAGTTGTTGAGGCGGAGATGTCACAAATGTATTTATTATTCCGCCATTTAATCAGCAATGCACTCAAATTTCGCCGGGATGATATTGTTCCTCATGTCCAGATATCAAGCCAGTATGTGGGGGAAACAGCGGCACATAGTCAGATTACGGTAACGGACAATGGTATCGGCTTTGATGAGCAGTATAGTGACCGGATTTTCCGGGCTTTCCAGAAATTACACGGCCGTACCCAATACGAGGGTACCGGGATGGGGTTGGCTATTTGTCGCAAAGTAGTAGAAAGGCATCATGGCTTTATTACCGTCGCCAGTGCCCCTGGAGAGGGGTCGGCCTTTACCGTTACTTTGCCAGTGAAGCAGCCGGTCACCAAACCCGGTGACAGTGACCAGGGGTAATGGCAAAGCTATAGAAAAGAGTGTACTCCATGTCTCCCTAAGGGCGCGTTTACAATGAACCTGGTGTTTTAAAGTGGCCAGTATTCAGTTGGATGTTCTTCCAGACTAATACTGGCCACTGATTACCGATTACTTGGCAAGAGTCTAAAGTTATGTTTGAGCGCCCCCTTAGTTAGGGAGTTCCCGGAGTTTACCAATTACCAAGAGGAAGGTAAACAAATGAATAACGTGACGTTTATAACTGAACTTGGCCCTTATAAAACGGCCGTAGACCAGACCCTGGTCAGCTTGCAACAAAACCACATTATAGAACGCATCTGGCAGCAGGATCATACCGTCTGGCGGCCTGATCCTGCTGAAATTACCAACCGGTTGGGCTGGCTGCACCTGCCGGAAACAATGCAGCCGACCCTCGCCCCCATCAACGCCTTCGTTGACGCCGTCCGTGGCGATGGCTTTACTCACGTGCTGCTGCTGGGCATGGGTGGTTCCAGCCTGGCACCGGAACTTTTTGCCAAAACCTTTGGCGGGGAAGATGGTCTGCAATTAGCCATTATAGATACCACAGACCCTGACACTGTTTTAACCTATACCCACCAGTTCCCTCTGGACAAAACGCTGTTTATTGTGGCTACCAAATCTGGTGGCACCGTGGAAACCATCTCTGCTTTTAAATATTTCTATAACCTTGTGGCTCGTTTACCAGAGGTCAAAGATGCCGGGCAGCATAAAGAGGCCGGGCGGCAGTTTGTGGCTATCACAGATCCCGGCAGCGGCCTACAAAACATGGCTGAGCGTTTTGGTTTTCGTGCCACCTTTTTGAATGACCCCAACATCGGTGGCCGGTATTCAGTATTGTCTCACTTTGGTCTGGTACCGGCGGCGCTGGTGGGTGTAGACATTGCCCAACTACTGGCCCGCGCCGCTGAAACGGCGCGGGCGCCGCAGGCAGCGAAGCTAGGTGCAATCATGGCTGAATTGGCCAAGGCAGGGCGAGACAAACTAACATTAGTAACATCACCACAACTGGCAAGTTTTGGTGATTGGGTGGAGCAGCTTATTGCTGAAAGTACTGGTAAAGAGGAGAAGGGCATCTTACCTGTGGTTGGTGAGCCTTTGGGTGGGCCAGAGGTGTATGGCAATGATCGGTTTTTTGTCTATTTGCACCTGCCACAAAACACGGAGACTTTGCCACAAGTGAGAGCCCTGGAAAAGGCCGGGCACCCGGTAGTGGACATTAAACTGCATGATATCTATGATCTGGGTGGGCAGTTCATGTTATGGGAAATGGCCACGGCCGTGGCCGGGCACATTCTGAACATTCAGCCGTTTGACCAGCCCAACGTCGAAGCGGCCAAAGTGTTGGCCCGGGAGATGGTGGCTGCTTACCAGGAATCAGGGCAATTACCGCAGGGGCAGTCGGTGGCCGTAACGGCCGCCAACTTGCATAACTTCCTGGCCCAAATACACCCTGGCGATTATGTATCCTTACAAGCTTACGTGCCCCCTACACCAGAAACAGATGCAGCTCTGCAAGCCTTGCGCACCCTTATTAGAGACCGCTACAAGGTGGCTACAACGGTCGGCTATGGCCCGCGGTTCCTTCACTCTACTGGCCAGTTACACAAGGGTGACGCTGGTCATGGTCTCTTTGTGCAATTCACCAGCGACCCTATGACAGATATACCAATTCCCGATGAAGCCGGTCAGCTGGGATCAAGCATGACGTTTGGCGTCCTTAAAATGGCCCAGGCTTTAGGGGATGGTCAGGCGCTGGTAGAAGCAAACCGCCGTTTTATTCGTTTCCACCTGGAGCAGAATGTGGTAGAGGGTCTGAGGCGTTTGTTGTAATGTATTATCAGTCATCGGTACTTTGTTATCAGGGATTACCGATGGCACATTACCAATCAATCACAGGTCAGCCATAATAGCCGCTCATGGCACTGTCTTTGGGAGCATTGGTCAGCGCGGCGCCGACAATGCGCACCCGGGCTTTTTCCAGGGTTTCTTTGGCGCGCTCGGCATGGTCCCGTTTGGTTCTTCCCGCCTGGATAACCAATAAGACACCATCTACTTTTGTGCCTAAAATGGCCGCATCTGTCACCGCAATTACTGGCGGTGCGTCAAACAGGATAATGTCTGCCTCTTCTTGCAGCCGGGCGATGATCTGGTCTACTTTTTTGGCCCCCAGCAGGTCAGCCGGGTTGGGCGGCTTGGCGCCGGTGGCCAAGAGCCACAGGTTGTCTACGGCCGTTGCTTGCAAGGGTGCGTCCATCGTGTCAGACAATACCATGTCGGTAAAGCCTGGTTCGGCTTTCAAGCCAAAGATGTCATGCAAGGACGGCCGTCGCAAATCACAATCTACCAATATCGTGCGCCGGCCACTTTGGGCCATAGTTACCGCCAGGTTGGCAATAGTCGTACTTTTGCCTTCACCTGGTGCGGCCGAGGTGACCACCAACGAGCGGATCGGGGTGTCCAGACTGTAAAATGAAAGATTTGTGCGTAAGGTGCGGTAAGCTTCACTTACGGGGGAACGAGGGTCGGTGAGCGTAATTAAGTCCATAATCTTTTGAAACAGTCACTGTTTAGTCATCAATAAGAAACACCTACTGCCTACTAATGACTGCACACTGAATACTGAATACTGAATACTGCACACTGAATACTGAATACTAATTACTGGTTCGGGATACTGCCTACAACCGGAATATCCAGGTAACGCTCCACGTCTTCGCTGCGGCGCATCACACCAGATTCAATCCATTCCAGTAAAAAGATAAGAATAATGCCCAGCAAAGCGCCAAAGACAAAGCCGGCGGCAGTATTTATTCTGGTTTGCGGGCTGGCCAGCGAATATTGTGGTTCATCCTGAAACTCAATGGTAATGCGGTCTTCTTGCCGGTTTTTATCGTTTTCTTCCTTCTGCCATTGGATGAGCAGGTTGCCCCAGGTGCGGGCAATGTCATTGGCCAGGTTGTAGTCTGGGTTTTCCACCACCAACTGCAGCACCAACCCCAGTCGGTCAGAAGCGACACTGACATCACCCAACAGTTGACCAGCCGTCATGTCTAGTTGCAGCTCATTAATGACGGCCTGGGCGCGGTAGCTGCTGCGCATCCATTGCTCATAATTGCCCAGCAGCTCACGGGCGGCCTGTGATTGGCCAAAGTCCGTGCGGGCTGGCCGCACCAGCAGCTTCAGGCTTGATTCGTACATAGGGATTTGCATTTTGCTGTACCCAAAGGTGGCGGCGGCCGTTAACAGGGCCAATAAAATGATGATCCAGCCACGTTGGCGCAAAATGCGTAGGTAATCACTTAGTTCCACAGGTTTTCCTTTTCCGGTCACCGATGTCCGGTCACCGATGACGGCTCTTAGGGATTTCACCAAGCAGCGGAAACCCTAACTTTTCCACTTCATCACGGTCACGAATGGTGCTGTCCAGGTATTCACTGAGCAGCGCCAGCCCAATGCCGGCCACCAGGGCCAGGGCCAGGCGCAGGGGAATGTCTAGTTGGTGGCGCAGGCCGGAAGGCAGAGGGGTCACAACGGCTTCATCTAACAGGACGATCACGGCCGTTTCCCCGCCTAATTGGGGCAGCGCCTGCGCATTCTGCTCGGTCATAACGGTGATGGCAGCCGCTATGACCTGCGCTGCTGTGTCAGCGTCACCATGTTGCACGGATAACTGCACCTTGCTGCGCACGTTATCGGCGATAATGTTAAACGTCGGTGGTGGCACGTCTAATCCCTGGGTAGTCAGTTGGGCAGATACGGCCGTTTTGAAACGGCTGGCATTGGCCCAATCGGTAAGACCACCGGCAATGTACTCAGAATCCAGCCAATTGTAATATTGGTTTTCGTCTAGGTTACTGGTCTTTTCGGCTGGTGTCTGGCTGACGATGAAGTTGACGCCTACGTTATACCCGGCAGGCGGCGGAGGGCGGTAGGTAACCGCACTGACCAACGTGACAATGACCGTCGGAATGAGGATCAACCACCAGCGCCGTTTTAACACTTGCCAATAATGTCTTAATTCCATAATTCTCAATCAGATGGCTATGGCTGATTTGGCATGATCATTCTGCTTCAGCAAATAAGCCACAAAATAGATAGCTGCAATGGCTATTGGGACCCAAAAAGCTTGTAGTTCATTCTCCATGTTTCTTCGCTGGTAAAAAATTAGCGCATTGGTGACGATCAAGGTGACAATAAAAAGCCAGCTAATATAGCGAGAAAAATGACCCGCTACATTCCAAATAATGACCTGGAGAAGAGGAATCAACAACACAATAACATCATACCCCCAGCCAAAAGGGGCAGTTACGACAGAGGCGAGCAAAGTAATTTGTACTAAACCGGGAAGACGCAGTTTGTTTCCACGTCGCCACCACCAGAGAATGAACAGAGGCAGAATAACCACACCCATCAATTTTGCCCATTCCCACCCCAAGGACATACTTAAAATTCCGCCAAGCGTAGGTGTCGCCCAGCCTAGCAAATTCCCCCCTGACGAGGAGACCACATATTCAGTTATGAAAGACGGCCGTAAAAAATAGGTGATGCTGGTGAGGGCCGCAAGCGTGCCACCAAAACTTAGTAGAAAGCGCCATTGACGGTCCACAAGTTTGTGCAATAAGAGAATGGGAACGGTAATATAGACCAGATGGGGTTTTACCATTGTCAGTGCAAGGGCTGCTCCTGCTAACGCTGCATGTTCTACATGTACAAACAACATAAGGGCCAGGCCAAAGAACACCAGGGGATTAATTTGCCCCATATAAAAAGCATTGAGCGCTGGTGCAAATAAGATGCTGGTAGCTGGCGCTATCCATACCCATTTCTGAACATGGGGCTGCCTGGCACAGGCTTTCCAGGTCATTATCGAGGCCACAAAAACCAGGCCAATGTTTGTTAAAAGCCACAACCATACAGCTCTGTTAAAAAGTACGAACGTATAAGGGAGCAAGATGGGTAACAGCCACGGTGGATTCCATGTCTTTATCACGTAGTCTGCACGCCAACCAGCTAACGCTTGCTCTGTCTGTAACAGCAAATCGGGATCAGAAAAGTTCTGGGAATGTGCTAATAAATAGGCTGCGCTCCAATAAGCGATAAAATCCCCTCGACCAATAGTAGAAGGTAGAGGAATTGGCCCTAACAATAACCAGGCGATCCCAGCCATAAGGATGGTAACAAGCAAGCCTTTTTTTGTGCTTCGTAACCAGAGACTTTTGCTAGAGAGCATGATCATCCTTTTGGGCTAATTTCTCCTCCACAAATGTTTTCATACGTTGGTTAAACACGGCCGTATCAAACTGTGTGGCATGTTGGCGAATCATGGCCGTATTAACCTTTAACGTATCCGAGGCTTGAACTGCCTGGATAATACCGTCAACCGACTGTTCGGCAAACAACAACCCAGTTTGGCCAGGGATCACGGTATCTAAAGCGCCGCCGGCGGCATAGGCGATGACAGGGCGCCCGGCAGCCATAGCCTGAATGGGGGCAATGCCAAAATCTTCCTCGCCGGGAAAGACAAACGCCCGGCAGCGTGCATACAAATCGGGTAAATCTTCGTCCGGCACGTAACCCAGAAATTGTATGGTGGGCCCGGCCAGGCTTTGCAGCCGTTCTTTGTCTCGACCATTGCCGGCAATGAGCAGCGGCCGTTGCATCTTGTTAAACGCGTCGATAAGCAGATCAATGCGTCGGTAAGGGACCAACCGCCCTACAATCAAATAATAATCCTCCACCTTGTTTGCCGGTGCAAACCGGCTGGTGTCTACCGGCGGGTAGATGATAGCTGCCTCACGCCGGTACACCTTGGCGATTCGCCGCCGCACCGCCTGCGAAATGGCAATGAAGTGATCAACCCGATCAGCGGCCAGCCTGTCCCAGATTCGCAGCCAGGTGAGAAACGGCCGTAACATACCACGTGTCAGCCTGCCTAAATTTTCCTGTTCGGCATATTGATGGTAACGCCACACATAGCGGGTAGGTGTCAGACAGTAACAAATGTGTAGGGTGTCTGCACCAGTGATCACCCCATGACAAAAACCGCTTTTGTTGCTGATCACCACATCATACCCCCGAAAATCATGTTGCTCAAAGGCCAGCGGGTAGAGGGGAAAGTAAAGCTGCTGTTTCTGGTGGATGAGGGGCATTTTGTCTAAAAATGTCAGGCGAATGTCCCACTGCCCCCAATGTGGGGGCATCTTCTTGGGGGCATACATGGAGGTAAACACGGGCGCGGTCGGGTATAGATCAACCAGTGTTTCCAGCACGTCCTCGGCGCCGCCTATCTGATTCATCCAATCATGTACAAGGGCGACTTTCATGGAGGGGATTGCAATGAGAGCCGGGGATTAAAGAGTGGTTTAATCCTTAAGCTCCCGTCTCTTAAATTCCTAATCGTTCCATGCGCGCCGCCAGGTCGGCTTCCACTTCCAGGCTGTGCATGGCGTCATCTAACTGGCGATCCAGGCTGCTGGCTTGAACTTCCCAGGCGGCATCGGCATGATCCAGGCGGCGGCGGACGTTTTCGGCGGCCTGGGCCACTTCCGTGTCACCTGACCCCATGAGGGAGTCAAGCGATTTCATGGCTTTCGTGGATATTTCTTTGGACTTTGCCAGCTGCAGCAAAAAGCCCAACTCCTGCCGTTCTTGTTTGGCTATGGCTAAACGGCCTTCCAATTTGACGCGCACATCATCCAATTGTTCCAGGGCGCTTACCTGCCGGACCAGTGAGGTGTCATAGGTCTTGATGAGTTCCATGGTAGAGTTAAATTGTTTTTGAGAAACCATGGCTTCGGTTTTTAGCCCAGTCTTCAGGTAACTGTCTATAGCCAGGTCCAGTTTGGCCGCCTGTGTTGCCAGGTTTTCCCGGCGCTGTTTAGAGGTTTTTACCTGGCCATACATGGGGCCCAGAGATTTTTTGAACTCTTCCAGTTCACGGTCAGCCTGGCGAATGTATTCATCATAGACGGCGAGGTCGCTTTTGGCCAGGGCCTTATCTGCGGCGTCGTGCAGCCGGGCGTTAAACAGAGTGCGTAATTTTTGGAATAAAGATGCCATGGACCGTGATTATACTGAGGGGATGGGTAAGGGGGCAAAAAGAAACGGCCGTGTCTTAAAAACACGGCCGTTTGCGGGGTATTAGCTGGCGTCAGGTAGACGGCTATTTGATGACAATTTCTTCTTCGTCAAAGGCGTTGGCCTTGGCCACCGGTACACCCGGTTCGGGCATAAGAATGGCCAGCAGCAAGTAGATCAGAATGCCTACGCCATGACCAAAGAGGACCAACAACACAATAA
The DNA here is from genome assembly GCA_011525915.1 of Ardenticatenaceae bacterium. GTDB lineage: Bacteria > Chloroflexota > Anaerolineae > Promineifilales > Promineifilaceae > CAADGU01. The sequence continues at coordinate 95,710 of WYBM01000015.1, forward strand.
CCAGGCGCACGATCACCGGGTCCAGGTTCAGGTAGTTTGCCAGACCACTGCATACACCAAATATCATTTGGTCTTCAGGGTTGCGTGTAAGTTTCTTTTCGCTCATTGTTATACCTCCATATCAATGGGTTTATGTTTATTGTCAAGGTTAAACAACACTCATTACGGGCACGGTCGTAAAAGGTTGCGCCCCTGTTTTGAGGAAACGTCATTTCCCACTCTGCCGGTTGCTGATAAGCAGCCATAGGCCGCCGCCTATCAGCAGTACCGGCCAAAAACGGCCAATATCCCCGGTGAAATTAAAAAACGTAGCAAAGACCAGGAACAAGGCCCCACTAATTAATACCAAACGCCCCCCCTCCTGGCGCATATGTCCGTGGGTTTTGTCCAGGGAACCAGCAATGACCATGCCAATGCCCACAAAACCGGGAATGAGCGCCCAGGCATAAGCCCAACTGCCCCAGTTCCCAGAAAGATTCTGGTAATAAAAGAGCAATCCCAGCCCGGTGACAATGCTGCCGGGTATGGCCATTTCAGCCGTGCCCAACAAGGCACCGATCAAAAAAAGGCCACCCACCGCCACAAAAATAAGCGGCCACTGGCGGCTGATGTCTAAAAAACTGGCAAACGCTGGTATCGTTTGGGCCAGTAAGATAAGGGCGCCGACCATGATCAAAATGATCCCGCCAATGATAGATTGTTGTTTCTGCATCATTTTGCCTCCATTCGCCTCTTCTAACGCTTGGTAAACTCTATGCTGCACTTGCCACGCCGAGCCTGGCATGACCCATTTGTGTGTGCATTTGGTTTACAGAATACTAACACTTCTATACGTAGCGTGCTGATGATGAGTCGCGTCAGTGTACGGAATCAGACCAGTTGTGCTACACTTCCGCCGCTTGATAGGTTATAACGTTGTGGCAACCTAAAAGAGGTGTTTATGACACATATTTTAATGACAATGCCGTTCCCCTCGGAATTAATAGAGCGTTTGCGCGCTGTTTCCCCTTCGTTGAGGGTAGATCAGATTGAACTACGCAACGGCCGTTGGCCGGATGACGTGGTGACGATGGCTGAAGTTATCTATGGCATGCATGTTTTTCCTTCGGAAAAGCAGTCGCCGGCGCTGCGCTGGGTTCAGCTTCACGCAGCGGGCATCGATCATCTGGTAGAGTCGCCTGTATGGTCACGTGACCTCATGTTGACCACCGCCAGCGGCATCCATACGCCAAACATTGCCCAATATGTGTTTGCCCAAATTCTGACCTGGGCCCATCATGTGCCAGAGTGGTTAAAGCACCAGGCCCGTAAGGAGTGGCCTAAAAACCGCTGGCAAAAGTTTGTGCCCGTAGAGCTGCGAGGCAAAACGATGGGCATTTTAGGGTATGGCAGTCTGGGCCGGGAAATTGCGCGCCAGGCAAAGGCCATGGGTATGACCGTTTTGGTGACCAAACGTGACGGCCGTCATACCAAAGATACCGGTTATATCTTGCCCGGCACGGGAGATCCTGAAGGCATACTGCCTGATCGCATTTATCCGGCTGAGGCTACCCGTTCCATGCTGGCAGAATGTGATTTTGTCATTGTCACCTTACCCCTTACCCCTAAAACATATCGTTATTTGGACGAAGAGATGTTCAAAGCGATGAAGCCGACCAGTTTTTTGGTGAATGTGGGTCGTGGTGACCTGATTCAAGAGGAACATCTGGTCAAAGCATTAAAAAAGGGTTGGATTGCCGGGGCTGGTCTGGATGTGTATGAAACAGAGCCCCTACCGGAAAACAGCCCGCTCTGGGACATAGAAAACGCCATCCTCACACCCCACATCAGCGGCTTTACCTCGCAGTATGATGAACGTGCGACCAGCCTGTTTGCCGAAAATTTACGCCGTTACCTGGCAGAAGAGCCTCTGTTGAATAAGGTGGACCGGGTGTTGGGCTACTAAAGGCGTGCCCATCTATGCCAAGGGTCGTTGGTCTTAATACTTCAGATCAAATGCCAAAGGTGCCCATCTATGCCAAGGGTCGTTGGTCTTAATACTTCAGATCAAATGCCAAAGGTGCCCATCTATGCCAAGGGTCGTTGGTCTTAATACTTCAGATCAAATGCCAGCTGCCGGGCTTCGGTAGGGGATGGTTTCTGGGCACGTATAGTCAGGATAAGGCCATTGACATTTTGCTCGCGACGAATACGAAAGCCAGCGCCGGTGAGCAGCGTGCGCCAGTAAGCGGCCGGTGGTTTTTGCAGGGTGGCAAACCCTTCCGTAAGCCAGGTGGTTTGGGTACGACATTGTTCGGCGAAAAGCAAACGGCCGTCAGGTTTTAATATACGATACACTTCCTGTAGTAATACCAATCGATCACCATGCTGCCAGATTTCAGAGGTGATCTGACAAAGGATGACGGCCGTTGCACTGGCATCGGGTAATGGTAATAGGTCGATCTGCCCGTCACGCCAGCTCATACGTGGGTCTGGCAGGGGGTGCTGCCAATGGGTTCGCCACCGCACCAAAGACCGGTTGGGCATCCACTGGGGCGTGTAAATGTCTACAACGGTGATATGCCCGGTAGTCAGGCGGCGGCTCAGGTCAATAGGGCGCTGGCGCCGGCCAAGATCGACGTAAACCAGGTCATCTTCAGGCGTTAAGAAACCCAGGTCAAATAAGGCATGGTGGGGGCACATGCCTTCCTGATCATAAAGCTGAAAACCCACCCAAAGGGAGGCCAGGAAAAAGTGTGCCAATACCAGCAGCACGGCCGTGGCCAGGGGCACAAATCCCACCCAGCCCCTATCGATGCTCACACCCATCACCAACAGGGCCACAATGATGCCACCATACAGCAGTCCAAAACGAGGCCAGTGCGCATAGATATATTGGATGGTGCCGTTGAAGCGTCCTGGTTCTTGCATGGTGGGTAGTATATCCAGAAACAGTGGTTGGTTGTACGGTAAAAGTTGGGAAAGCTGGCTCAGGTCGCTTTCAGGTTGACGGCGTGGCTGTTGTCATAAGCGTTGGTGGCCCACAAAAGATCTTGTTGCCCCCATGGTCCGTTTCCCGTATAACTCCCAAGATCATGACAGATGACGCCGTATTTCAACGTTTTATGGAGCGTTATGCGTCCGGTGACATTCCCTGGGATGACGGCCTGCCACCGCCGGAAGTGGTGGCCCTGGCCACCAGGCTGCCACCAGGGCGGGCGCTGGATTTGGGCTGCGGCTACGGCCGTACCGCCATTTTCCTGGCGCAACATGGGTGGCAGGTAGACGGGGTTGACTTTGTGCCCCTGGCTGTTGCGGAAGCCCAAAACCGGGCCCGGCAGGCCGGTGTGGCTGATCGGGTACACTTTCACCAGGCCTCCGTGACAGCGCTGGGGTTTTTGCCCGGTCATTACCAACTGGCGGTAGACGTTGGCTGCTTGCATGCGCTGGATGGCACTGCCCAGCGTGCCTATCGGGATGAGCTGCACCGCCTGCTGGAACCGGGAGCCGCCTATTTACTGTTTGCCCGGTTGGTAGAGGAAGTGTCCCTTGCGGAGGGGGCGCCAGGCGGGGAGGGGGCGCCAGGCGGGGAGGGGGCGCCAGGCGGGGAGGGGCCACGCGGTATGGCAGAGGCGGCTATTGGTCCCTTGTTTGCTGATGGCTTCGTGCTGGAAAAGTCAGCCATCGGTCTCACACATGTAGGGGAAAAAAGCTGGAAGTCTGGTTGGTTCTGGTTCACCCGCGGGTAAATGCTGCTTACCGGTCATCGCTTATGGGCGTTTGCCCCCGTTTTGGCCACCAGGTAAGCAGTGTGCTTCCATCGTTAAAGCCCAGGGGGATGAGTGCCCCAATAAAGAAAATAAAAAAGTTCTCCAAGGTGAAAAAGAGGGCCAGGTCATAAAGTATTTCACCAAACGGCCGTGTCGCCCCCACCAACAGCAGCCCAATCACGCTTAGAACCAGGCTGGCTGCCGGCCCGCCTACTGCCCGTTTGATGTGGATTTCAGCCGGCAGCGCCGGCTCATCCTTTGGGTATAACCCGGCGGCCAGCACATACCACATGCGAATACGCTGCATGGGGTAGCCCACGCGCCGCGCCGCCAGGGCATGCCCCAACTGGTGCAGGAATTCTGAGAACCAATGTAGGAATGTTGCGGCTGCTCCGGCGATGATGGCTTCGATGATGGTCAGTGATAACAGCCGCCATGAGGCTAATGTGAAGATAAGCCATAGGCCCACCGTGCTGATAACACCTGGTTGGGTAAGCTGCACGTTGACGCCCATGACGCTGAAAAGGGTGCGTGTTTTCATGCCAGATACTCCTCAATGAGAACAGGTAGCTCAGGGACATCCTGCCCCAATAATAAGGTATGCACGGCCGTTTGCCGTGATAATGCCTGCAATACATTGACGTGTTTATTCAGCATCGTTCCATCCCAGCGGTCGACGCTTTCTGCCAACAGCTGCACCAGGGCAACTGCCCGGTTGAGCGGCTGTAGTTGGCTGTACGGCCGTGCTGCTTCGATACGTGGGAATAAAACCAGCCCTACCGGGACCGGCTGGGCCCACAGCCCGTTGGTTAATTGCTGCCCGGTGACAGCCATTGTCTGGCCGGGCGTATGGCTGTCATGAAGCAGCAGCCGTAACGAGGGCAGCAGTTCAAACGTTTGCGGGCGGACATTTACCCCGCCCGGTGTGGGCAGCGCGTATATCCCGTCAGCACGGGCCTCTAGAAGCAGAATATCGTTGGCCAACAGCTGCCAGCCCGCCAGCAGCAGGCTCAGCCCGGTGGTGGTCTTGCCGCTGCCAGATGGCCCCACAATAAGGACTGCGCGGCCATCTTTGCTGGCGGCAAAGGCATGCACCAGGTAATAACCAGACCGCCGCAGCAAAGGGGCAATGCTGGTGAAGGTCACGTCTTCAAAACGGCCGTACATCAACGCCTTTTCTGTGATGTACCCATACATAAGCGCCTCATGGCCTGCCGGTGAAAGGGGAACTGAAACCAGGGCGCCGTCGTGGTAATGCAGCCAGACACGGCCGTTTTCCGCGCCGTACACTGTCAGAATGCCGACGTCATCCGGCAGGGAGCGCTCATCATAAAATAGGGGGCGGGTTTGTGGCAAAGATGGCAGGTGGTCTACCAGTTCCAGGCATAGGCAGCCATCAACCTGCGCGGCTGTATTGCCCAACCAACCACCAAGCAGACGCTGCCATTGAGTGGTTACGGCCGTGTTTTCACTTTCCAGACTTATGGTCAACCGATGTAACTTGAGGTGCATGAGGGGTAATTGTCAAAGGTTCATAGCTAATTGTCAAAGGTTCATTTTTCTGCCCGGTAGCGTTTAGACCATTGACGATAAAGATGGGTAAACTGGTGACCAGCGGCCGAGGTCCAGCGAGTGTCAGTGCTTTTTTCTTCGGCCAGGTACTGTTGTTGGCGCTGCTCGGTTTCGGTCAGTTCAGTGGGGTCTAACGGCCGTGCGGCCAATTGTTCATGCCGGGGAATCACCACCACCCGTGCCAGTTCCATGCCTCTGTCTAGAAAAATTTGCCTGCCCACGGGGGGGATATGGAAGACGAGAAAAAGCTGGCGTGGATACCAGTCTGTTTCAATGACGGCCGTGAGAGCCTCTAAACCAACAGGCGGCTGGGTGGCCGGGATGATCAGGCTGACAAAACCGGGCGGCGTTTGTAATGTGTAGCCGCTGCCAATACCAAAATGCCCGGCGGCAAAGGGGGACACAATGTCTGGCTGCTGTGTCTCCCGGGCCAGTTGTTCCAGGTTATCTACGCCTATCGTGCCGTCTGCCTGCCCGGTGATGACAATGGGGGTCAGGAAGCCGTAAAACAGCGTCCACCCTACTGACTGCCCATCAACCCAGGGTTTACAATGATAGGGGACAGCGTGAGGGGGGTCGGCGCTGCCTTGTTCTTTCTGCTGGGCCGTAATCAATGGGCGGCTGCGTGTTGGGTCTGGCAGGTAGGGAACCGATTTGGCGAACTTTAACACGTCAGGAAATGGGCCATTGGCAATTGAAATGTTAAGGTTTCATGGCCAATGGCCTATGATTATTGATTTTGCATGGCGGCAATGATTTGCTCAAAGGCGGCAAATGGCTGGGCGCCAACGAAGATATGACCATTCACAAAGAAGGTGGGCGTGCCCTGGATGCCAAAGCCTGCTCCCTCGGTGAAGTCGGCCATGACATCGGCCTCGTATGTATGGGATTCCAGGCATTCCGTGAAAGGTGTTGGTTCCAGGCCTATGTCAATGGCGTATTGAATAAAAATGGTGGCGGCTTCATTACGGCCGTTCCATTCATCCTGGTTGGCAAAGAGGGTATCATGCATTTCCAGGTAGGCGTTTTGTTCGCCGGCGCAGCGAGCGGCTTCAGCGGCTATAACCGCTTGAGGATGAATAGATGTTAGCGGGAAATCTTTGAACACATAGCGCACAATGCCTGTGTCTATATATTTTTCTTTTAACTGCGGAAAGGTCTGCGTAAAGTGGCGGGCGCAGAACGGGCATTGAAAGTCTGTGTATTCTATGATGGTCACCGGTGCGTCCGGACTGCCGATAGCGAAAGCATTTTCGGTAGATATTTCCACGGGGCCGGTTGGTTGTGGTTGCTGCTGCTGTTGTTGTTGTGCCTGGTATTGTTCACGGGCGGCCTGATAATTGGCTTCTATGAGTGCTTCTAATTCGTCGTTTTCAATGAGCGTGACAATCTCATTAAAGTCATTGTAAGGCATGGCACCAGATGCCAGGTAGCCGTTGAAGAAAAATGAAGGAGTGCTTTGCACACCAAAAGCCTGCGCTTCATCAGCGTTGGCCTGTACCAGATCATCATAGGCTGTGTCGCCATAACAAACGTCGAAGGCGGCTGCATCCAAGCCCAATTCGGCGGCGAGTTGAGCAAATAGCACGCCGGCTTGTACACCCTGGCCGCCCCATTCACCCTGAGCCTTAAAAATTGCATCATGCATGTCCAGGTAGGCGTCCTGTGCACCAGCGCAGCGGGCCGCTTTGGCCGCTGCCCGCGCCTCTGGATGGATGCCGTCCAGGGGAAAATCTTTGATGACGTAGTAGACACGGCCGCTTTCCACCATCTCTTCCATAATGCGCGGCAGGGTTTGCAAGGCATGCTGCCCGCAGTAGGGGCATTGATAATCTGTAAACTCTACAATTTGGGCAGGTGCGTCAGGGTCACCCATCGCAAAAGCGACATCCCCTTCTGCCAGCGAAAGGGGCGCCGGCACAGGCCTGACAGGTTCTGGCATTTGCTGCTGGGGTGGGGTTTGGGGCTGCGCGGCGGCAATGGTTTCGCCGTTCAGCAGGGCAGTGATAGCCTGGTTAAACGTCTCTGTAGGGTGGGCCCCCACCAGCATTTGCTCATTTAAGAAGAAGCTGGGTGTGCTGCGCACACCCAGTGAGTTGCCCAGGGCGACATCGGCCTGAACTGCCTGCTCATACCGATTACTTTGCACACATTCCTGAAAATCAGCTGCATCCAGCCCCAGCTCTTCCCCAAAGCTAACAAACACCGTGTTGGCGTTGTTGTTGGCCCATTCATCGACGCGGCTAAAAAGCATGTCGTGAATTTCCCAGTAAGCGGCAGCGCTCTGCTCACCAGCACAGCGGGCTGCATTGGCGGCCGCGGCCGCCTGGGGATGAATGCTGCTTAAGGGAAAGTCATAATAGACCAGGACGGCTTCACCGGCAGCGATCTGGTTTTGCAGCAGGCTGGAGAGCGTCTGGCTGGCCCAGCGGGCACAGTAGGGGCATTGGAAGTCAGAAAACTCTTCGATGACTATGGGCGCGTCTGGGTTGCCTTTATAAGGGTGGCCGTCTTCTGTAAACCCCACAGGAATGCCACTGGCGTCGGCGGCCTGGCTGGCGGTGTTGGCATTCAGGGCAGACACGCCCGTGCCGCTTTCGGGTGCTGCCGGGTTAGCGGCCAATGATTCTGCATCTGCCGCGGTTTCGGCATTGGTTTCCCCTGAAACCGCAGTGCTGTCAGACATGGCATCAACTTCTCCTCTTGTGTTCAGCCAATCTTGAAGTTCAGCATTGCCCTGGTTATTGATGGCGCCGCTGGCAGGTTCGCCCGTGATGGCATTACAAGCGGTTCCCCATAGCGCCAGAGAGATAAACAAGAGCCCCCAAAAGGATCGGGCGAAGCGTATTTTTACGGACATAATTACTCCATATGATTCGTCAAGGTGTCTGGTTTGTGTTAGACTTTCGTGTTTGTCTTTGAGAATGTACAGGTCATGATAGACTTGCTCGATCTTAAACCAAAAAATAGGAAGTTACCAACGAGAAACCCTCTCCACCAGATGAAAGTGGCTTTTTCTTTGTTCTTGTTCATATTTGGCGCCTGGCAGAGCAGCCTGGCTGTGGCCCAACAAAACGGCATCTCTACGCCCACTTCTGGCGAGATAATCTCCGGGGTGGTCACAGTCACAGGCACGGCCGTAGACCCCAATTACCTGAGATATGAATTGGCCTTCCGCAATGAGAACAACCAGGCCGCCGGCTGGATTGTGTTTGCCGAGGGCAACCAACCGGTGAACGAGGGTGTGCTGGCGATTTGGGATACCACGGTGGGGCAGAATGTGGGTGCGCCTGTTTTCCCAGACGGCCGTTATCGGCTTCGTTTGCGGGTGGTTAAAACGGATTACAACTACGACGAATATTTTGTCACCGATTTGACCATCAGCAACGCCGGGCCAACACCTGTGCCTACGCCAGACGAAACGGCCCTGACAGTGACAGCGGCGGCTACCGGCCAAAATGGGGCACAACCGGCAGGAGGTACGGCCGTGTTTAACCCGCCTACGCCCCTGCCGTCATTGACGCCCTTTCCAACACCTACGCCGCCGCCGGCGCCAACCAGCCTTACTGGTGAGACGACGGTGGACACGGTGGCCACAGGCGGTGGTGTCATCGGCCAACTGGAAGCTGTAGACAGCGGCCGTTTTGCCAGCGCTTTTTGGAGCGGCGTTAAAGTGACAGTGGCTCTCTTTGGGCTGCTGGCTGCCTATTTGCTGCTGCGCCAGATTGGCCGCCGTGTATGGCGTAAATTTTGGGCGGGCCGTCATTAGGTAATCGGCAGCAATCATTCAAACCTAAAATCGTTCTGTCTGCAGCGCTGGATGCATAAACTTTATGCGGTTTACCTGACAAATATCATCTGATTAAGGAAATATATCGTGCGACGTTTACCCATCATTCCTTTTATTATCCTGCTGCTGGCAGCTTGCCAGAATGACGCCACCACGCCAGCCCCAACCAGCGCGGTTTCGGCTGTAACCAGCGCTGCGGCTGCCCCTGGAGCCACCACATCAGACCCGGCAGAAGAGCCGGCCGAAACAGCAACACCTGCCGCGGCACCTACACAGTTACCACCAACCCCTACACCGCTGCCGGCAAAGGAGTTGGTGGTGTGTATGTCTGGCGAACCGACAAGTTTATATGTTTATGGGGATGATTCTTTGGCGGCCACGGCCGTGCGCCATGCCCTGTATGAAAACCTTTATACTACCCTGGGCTATGATTACCAGCCGCAAGCGCTGCTTAAGTTGCCCAGCCTGCATGACGGCGATGCTGTTATCCAGACGGTGAATGTAGCCCAGGGAGACCTGATCGTCAACGCCGCGGGTAAGGTGACGCCGCTGCTGCCGGGTGCCCAAATTGTCACCGCCGAGGGTAAATTTATCATTTATCAGCCTCCGAATGAGGATGAGCCGCCGGTGCAAATGCAGCAAATGGTGGCAGAGTTTGCCTTTCACCCCCTTGTCTGGTCAGATGGCACACCAGTAACGGCCGATGATTCTGTTTTTAGCTTTCAATTAGCCGCTGATCCGGTCACGCCCGGCGATAAGGCGAAGGTGGAACGCACGGCCCGTTATGAAGCCACTGGCGCCCAAAGTGTGCGGTGGACGGGGCTGCCCGGCTTCCTGGATTCCACCTACTTTACCAACGTCTGGCCGCCGCTGCCGCGCCATCAACTGGTTGACCTGACGGCCGAAGCCCTGCTGACGGCTGAGGAAACAAATCGCCGGCCACTGGCCAGCGGGCCATTTCAGCTAGAGGCGTGGCAGCCAGGGGAACGGATCATTCTTTCCCGCAACCCATACTATTATCGCCAGGAAGCAGGGATGCCGGTCATTGATCGCCTGGTAATTAAAACCAGCCTGTTGGCGGATGCCTGGACAGACATGGTGACATCCGGCCAATGTGATGTGGTGACCAGAGGATTGGTAGACTCGGGGCGTATTGCTGATGTGCTGACTGGTGTGGAAGCTGCCACCATGCAGGCCTATTTCCCAGCGGATATTGTCTTTGAACATCTGGATTTTGGCGTTAATTCCTGGGGTTATGGGGATGATGTGTTTAACGGCCGTCCCGACTGGTTTGACTTTGTGCCCGTGCGCCAGGCGGTGGCCCAATGCATTAACCGCCAACGCCTGAGCGATGAACTCTTTTCTGGTCAGGCCCAGGTCATGGATGCTTACATTCCGCAAGATCATCCCCTTTTCCCTGAAGAGGCCACGATCTGGTCTTATGACCGGGAAGCGGCCAATGCCCTGCTGCAGGATTTTGGCCTGGAAGACACCGATGGCGATGGCTGGCGAGAGTGGGTGGAGCGTGATTTGCAAAAGACCATTGTGGCCACCACGACGTTTAGCATTACCCTGGGTGCCAATAGTGAAAGCAGCCTGCGTTTACGCGTGAATGAGCTGATAAAGGATGACCTGGCTCACTGTGGGATTCAGGTAAATTTATATGATGTGCCCGCCGATACGTGGTATGATGATGGCCCTTTTAGCCCACTTTTTGGTCGCCGTTTTGATCTGGCAACGTTTGCCTGGCGTATAGATCACCAACCCGCCTGCGGCCTGTACCTCTCTGCTAATATTACCGGCCCGGAAGAACTGGGTTTTGGCGGGTGGGGCAACGTTAATGCCACCGGCTGGGGCAGCGAGGCGTATGATGCTGCTTGCCAGGCTGCCCTGGACACGCTGCCCGGTACCGAGGCCTATGAAACTAACCACAAAGAGGCGGTGCGGCTCTTTACAGAGCGACTGCCTTCCCTACCGCTGTTTCAATATGTCAAAACGGCCGTTACCAGCCCTGCAGTGCGCAATTTTAAGCCAGACGCAACACAGCCGTCAGAAATGTGGAATGTCTATGAATGGGACATTGAGGAATAAGCGGTAACTGATCATCAGTATAACAACGACCAATGACCGGTTACTGATGACCCCATATCAAGCATGAGCGAAGATCGTTTTCTTATCGTTGGTCTGGGTAACCCCGGCCAAAAACATCGGGGCAACCGCCATAATATCGGTTTTATGGCCGCCGACAGGCTGGCCGCCGCTCACGGCATTCAAAGCAGCAAGGTGCAAAACAAGGCAATTGTAGGTGACGGCCGTATAGTGGGCAAAGCCGTGCTTATGGCTAAACCCCAGACTTACATGAACCTGAGTGGTGAGGCGGTTGGTCCGTTGGCCCGGTTTTATAAAATTCCGGTGGAAAACGTTCTGGTTATTTATGATGAGCTAGACCTGCCTTTTGGTGCCATTCGTCTGCGTGAGAGCGGCGGCAGCGGCGGGCATAACGGCATGAAGAGCATCATCAACCACCTGGGCGAAGGTTTTCCGCGGCTGCGTTTGGGCATTGGGCGGCCGCCAGGGCACATGCCGGTGCCTGCTTATGTATTGCAGGATTTTCACAAGAATGATCAGCCATTGCTGGAAGAAGTGTTGGCCATGGCGGTGCGGGCCACAGAAACCTTTTTGGCTGAAGGCGTCCAGATGGCCATGTCTAAATATAATGGCTTGGTCAACGGTAATCCGTGATGAAGCCTACCATCAATGGCCCAGCATGTGGCAGCGGCCGTTCGATGGCGCATCAATGACGGTTTAAACTTATGTCTGTATCCGGAATTTTAGAAATTTTTGACCAGCTTCCGGCTTTTCACGAACTGGTTAATGAGCTTAAAGAACAAAAACCGGTGTCGGCATTGCTGCTGCCTAAAGGAGCACGCCCGTCTGTATTGGCCCGGCTTTACCTGGAACAGCGTGTCCCGTTGGTGCTGCTCACCGGACGCATCGAATCGGCCGCTGCCTGGATCCAGGCTCTGGAAATGTGGCTGCCTACCGGGGATGTGATGCGCCGCCTGCCTGAACCAACACCCCTGCCCAATGATCGTGGCCCCTGGAGCGAACGCTGCCGTGCCGAACGCATTGCCGTATTGATGCGCCTGATGGCGGGGCAGCATCCGCAAATACCTGCACCGGCACACCCCCCCTTTATTGTGGCCTCGGCGCGGGCCTTCCTGCAGAAGACGCTGCCCAAACGCCACTTTGTGGCTGCCACCCGCGTCTTGCGTGTAGGGCAGATCATTGACCTGGAGAAACTGGCCCAGACCTGGCTGGATGTCGGCTACGAAGTGGCTTCCGTGGTGGAAACGACGGGGCAATTCAGCCGCCGCGGCGGTATTCTAGACATTTTCCCTATGGCTTCAGCTTACCCGGTGCGCATTGAGCTTTTTGGTGACGAGATTGAGACGATGCGTTACTTTGACCCGGCAACCCAGCGTACCCTGGCCGTCAATGGCAGCGCCGATGCTGTGCGTGTGGTGGTTCCGCCTGGCCGGGAGGCCCTGCCGGGCGTTGCTCGTGAGTATGCTGACACCATTCCGCCGGAATTTTTACCCGATGAAGGGACGAAGAACCTGCCATCCTGGCAGGATGATATTAAGGATTTACAGTCAGGGATGTCATTCCCTAATCTGGAATATTATGTGCCACTGCTTTACCCCCAACCGGCCAGTTTGTTGGACTACCTGTCAGAAAACGTATTGATTGTGGTGGATGATTGGCCAGAATGGGTCACGGCCGTGGCCGAACTTCAGGAACATGCGGATATTGTGGCCAATGAGCAGCCAGGGCTGCCCCCTGGCTACACCAGCCCACTCTTCTCTGGCGACAAAATTGCTGACGAACTGCGCTGGTGGCAGCCGCTCGTTTTGGGTGATGGTGAAGAGCCAGAAGACCCTCCGCCTTTTACGCACCTGGCCGAAGCCTTTGAACCTGGCCCCCGCTATGGTGGCCAGATGCGCCCTCTGCTCACCCAGCTCAAAAGCGCCCAAAAAGAAGGGGAACGTACAGTGATCGTCAGCCGTCAGGCAGCCCGCCTGGCCGACCTGTGGCAGGCAGAGGCCCGCAGCAGTTACGAATCAGGGATCGCTGATGAGCCCCTCCCCCCCCCTCCCATGGAACATTTGCCGGACCTGCCGCTGGCCAACGCCATCACGTTTGTGAATGGGGCGCTGATCGAGGGTTATACATTGGTGCGGCGAGATACCAACCAGGTGCTGTTGACTTTATTAACAGATGCCGAGATCTTTGGCTGGAAACGACCGGCGCCTCGCCGCTGGCGCAAAGCTGCGCCTACCGCTCCCGAAACCCACTTTGCCGATATTCAGACTGGCGATTATGTGGTCCATCTGGAATATGGCATCGGCCGTTTTGCCGGGCTGGTGGTACGCACCATTGGCGGTATGGAACGGGAATATCTGCTGCTGGAATATGCCAACAGAGACGTCTTATATGTGCCCGTGCATCATGCCGACCGCCTGAGCAAATGGATTGGTTCTGATGAACGGCCGCCTACCGTGCATCGCCTGGGCGAAAAATCATGGCATCAGGCCAAAGCCCAGGCTCAAAAAGCAGCCGATGAATTGGCGGGTGAACTGTTGGAACTGTACGCTTCCCGAGCCTTGATTCATGGCCATGCCTTTGCCAAAGACGCCGAGTGGCAGGCGGAGCTGGAAGCCAGCTTCCCGTATCGGGAGACGGAAGACCAACTGCGGGTCATTGCTGAGGTTAAGGTAGATATGGAACGGCCGCAGCCGATGGACCGGCTGGTCTGTGGTGATGTAGGCTATGGCAAGACGGAAGTCGCGCTGCGGGCCGCCTTCAAAGCGGTAGTGGATGGCAAGCAGGTGGCCATTCTGGTGCCGACAACGGTGCTGGCAGAGCAGCATTACAATACGTTTCGTGACCGGTTAAAACCCTTTCCAGTAGAGGTGGAAATGCTTTCCCGTTTCCGCACCCAATCTCAGCAGGAACGCATTGTCAAAAAGCTGCGTGAGGGCAATATAGATATCATCATTGGTACACACCGGCTGCTTTCCGATGACATCGCTTTCAAAGACCTGGGGCTGGTGATCATTGATGAAGAGCAGCGCTTTGGCGTAGCCCACAAAGAAAAGTTGAAGCAGTGGCGTACAGAGGTGGACGTGCTGACAATGACGGCCACCCCTATTCCGCGCACGCTGTACATGAGCCTGACTGGGGCGCGTGACATCAGCGTGATAGACACAGCCCCGGCTGAACGACTGCCGGTGCAGACTTACGTGGGTGAGTATGATGATGCCCGCATGAAGCGAGCTATCATGCGGGAATTGGACCGGGGAGGACAGGTTTTTGTGGTTCACAATCGGGTGATGAGCATAGACATCATCCGTAAGCAAATTCAGAAATTGGCGCCGGAGGCCATTGTGGCTGTGGCCCACGGGCAGATGAGCGAACGGCAGTTGGAGCGGGTTTTCCTGGCATTTGTGGACGGTAAGGTGGACATTCTTATCAGCACCACCATCATTGAAAGCGGGTTAGACATTCCCAACGCCAATACGCTTATTGTTGACCGGGCAGATATGTTCGGCCTGGCGCAGTTGTATCAGCTGCGTGGCCGGGTGGGGCGTGGGGTGCGCCGGGCATATGCTTACTTCTTTCACCCCCCCTGGCGTAGTGTCAATGAAGATGCGCGTGCCCGTCTGAACGTGATCGCCGAAAATACGGATTTGGGCGCAGGTTACACCATTGCCCTGCGTGATATGGAGCTGCGTGGCGCCGGTGAACTGCTGGGTGGGGCGCAAAGCGGCCACGTTTCGGCGGTAGGTTTTGACCTGTACACGCGCCTGTTGTCTAATGCTGTGAAGCAGCACAGGGCTGCCCAGGCGGGTGAGATCATCTCCACGCAGCTGCCAGAGGCGACAACCATTGACGTGCCGCTGGCTGCTTACGTACCCACCGATTTTGTGCCCGATGGCGGGCTGCGGCTGCGGCTCTACCGGCGTATGGCCAATCTCTCTTCGCTGGAAGAGATAGATGAGATGGCGGCCGAGTTGGCTGACCGTTTTGGCCCTATACCGGACCCGGTGCATAATTTGTTGTACCAGCTGCGGGTGAAGGTGCTGGCCGAGCGGGCCGGGGTCACGGCCGTGACCACTGAAGCCGGTCAAATTAAAATTCGCCTTATTAACCTGGAAACGATTGATCGTTATCGCCTGCAGCGTTACCTGGGTGAAAATGCCCGGGTCAGCCGCAAAGCTATCTGGATGCCACGTACCTTGAGTACGCATGAATGGCAGGTAGAATTAGTGCAGGTGTTGGAGCGGCTGGCCACGTTTGATCCACTCAAGATGCAGCCCACAGTGGAAAATGGCATAACCTAAACATGGGCAGCATGAGGGAAACTGTGGGGATAGGTAAGCAAGTGTATGGAAATTAAGTTTTTTGATGAAGGACCACAACCGGACGAAGATATACGGATCAAGCAGTTGGGGTTGTATTTTTACAAAGAAGGGCGGCGCGTGCAGGTGGGGTTTGACATTACGCCATTCCAGAAACGGCCGTCTATTGAGGTTACTATCACCAACCCCCAGGGCCAGGAAGCCGGGTCGCTGCACGTTATTGAAACCATAGACACCAACTTCTCGCTGACAATGCACCTGCGTGATAAGGAGCCGTCAGACAGTTACACTGTGACGGCTACGCTTTATTATGCCACGCCGGAAACGGAGCGGGTCAATGTGCATACGATCACCCGCACCCTAGACGCTACCCGCCCCGGCGAACAGTAAGCGGTGCTGTGAAAACACCAACCTTTATCTTGACGGCCGCCGCTGATTCTGCCGATCTGGCGCTGGCGGAAGTGGCAAAGGCCCAGCCGGCGGCAGAGGTGATGGAGATGCTGGGTGAGGGCATTTGGGCAGGCACGGCCGTGCCCTTTTCCTCTTTAGCCGATGCATGGCAGCAGCAGCCGCCCATCTTTGTGCGGCATGTGTGCCCGGTACACCTGACACTGCCCCTGACTGAAACGCTTGACGTGCGCTGGCTGGCGGAAGCCATTGGCGTAGACCTGGCGGCCTGGATCGACCCGCAAACGCCTTTTTCCGTGCAGACACGCGTTTTACCCAATGCACCTTACAAGCCGTATGATATCAATACGGCCGTAGCCCAAAGCATTCAGCAGATGACTGCGGCCCCATTAGATGTGCGAGCCCCTGGCCAGATTCTCTCCATCGTCATCACGCAAAGGGCTGCCTATGCTGGCGTGTCTCTGGCTGTTTACAACCTGTCTGATTGGGCGGGGGGGATGCGCCGTTTTGCCCGTGAACCAGGGCAGATCAGCCGGGCGGAGTTTAAGCTGCTGGAAGCGCTGGAACTTTTCCGCATAGCGCTGCCGCCGCGGGGTATAGCGCTGGATTTGGGGGCGGCGCCCGGCGGTTGGACGCGCATCTTGCGTCAGAGGGAGCAATATGTGACGGCCGTAGACCCCGCCGCTTTGCACCCTTCTCTGCACCAGGATAAACGTGTGCGACACCTGCGCCTGACAGCGGAAATGTACCGGAAGCAGGGGCCAGATCACTTTGATCTCATTGTGAATGACATGCGACTGGACGCCCGAGATTCCGCCCGGCTGATGGTGGCGTTTGCGCCCTACCTGTATGCCCACGGCAGCGCCTTGATGACGGTAAAACTGCCAGCGCAGGCCCAGCCAGCACTTATTGAACATACCTTTGATATTCTGCAACATGCTTACCGTATCGCCGGGGCACGTCAACTGTTCCATAACCGCAGCGAGATAACCCTGCACCTTAAGCCATAACAGGGGCGCAGTATGACGGATTGCGTCATTTTCGCTGCCCTCATTTTAAGTTATACTCTTGCGTGTCATTGATGTTGTGACATGTTAGTGACAGAAAAAGAAGGTAAATAACGTGATGATTCGTTTCCTGAAATATTGCGTTGGAGAGTATAACATGGCTAATATTGAACCGCTTTCAACTGTGGATGCTGCCTGGCTGCGTATGGAAGACCCCACCAATCTGATGATGGTTTCGGGCATACTGACGTTTAAAACGCCGCTAGACGTTGACCGTTTGCGGGAAGTTATCGCCCGGCGCTTGCTGCAATTTGATCGTTTCCGGATGCGCGTGGTCCAGCCTAAAATGCCGCTGGCACCAGCGTACTGGGAGTATGATCCCCACTTTGACCTGGATGCCCACATTCACCGGGTGGCGTTACCCGTACCGGGTGATTATGGTACGCTACAAAACATGGTCAGCGATTTGATGAGTACGCCGTTAGACTTTTCCAAGCCGCTGTGGATGGTGCATGTCATCGAGAATTATGGGGAGGGCACGGCCGTGATGGTGCGCCTGCATCATTGTATTGCCGATGGCATGGCGCTGGTTTTTGTGCTGCTTTCCCTGACAGATTTAAACCCTGATGCACGTGCCGGCAATGAGGATACAACAGTATCACAACCAGAAAGTATGCGGGGGTTGTTAGGCGGCGCTGTGACATCCCTAAGAAAGCGCACGTTTAATGTTTTGGGCGTGGCCCGCGGCATGACAGAACGAGTGCTGGCCGAAGGGTGGACCACCCTGGGCCGCCCTTCACGGTTTTTTGAACTGGCGCAATGGGGGGGAGACAATGTGTCTGCGGCTGGCCGTCTTTTTTTGCGGTCAAATGACCCGGTGACGCTCTTTAAAGGAAAACTGGGTACACAAAAACGCGCTGCCTGGTCACGGCCGTTGGCCTTAAAAGACGTAAAGGCTATTAAAAAAGTTACCGGCGGCACAGTCAATGATGTGCTGGTGTCAGCCCTGGCTGGTGGCCTGCGCCGTTACCTGGTTGCCCATAACCAGGAGGTTGACGGGCTGACCTTCCGCGCGGCCGTGCCCATTAACCTGCGCCAGCCAGATGAAATGGGGACCCTGGGTAACAAATTTGGCCTGCTCTTCCTAGATCTGCCGGTGGGCATTGCGGATCCGTTGGAACGGCTGTATGAAGTTCACAAGCGCATGGAAGGCTTAAAAAGTTCCAAAGAAGGACCGGTGGGCCTGGTGATCCTGGGCAGCATGGGGGTCACCCCGCAGGAATTTCACGGTACGTTGGTAGAGTTGTTTGGCAAGAAGCTCACGGCCGTGATGACCAACGTGCCTGGCCCGCCCATGCCGCTCTATATGGCCGGCTCGCGCATAGATGGGCTTATGTTTTGGGTGCCCCAATCCGGTCGGCTAGGTCTGGGCATTAGCATCATCAGCTATGCTGGTAGGGTACACGTAGGGGTGGCCACAGATGCCGGGTTAGTACCCGACCCCGATACCGTTATCGAAGGGTTTTACCAGGAGTTTGACGCGTTAATGACCCTCGTCATTGAGGCGGAAGCGGTCGCCCAGGCAGCGGTAGATGAGACGCCAGCCCCCAAAGCCAGTCAGGTAGAAGCAGCAGACAACGGTAACTTGCAGCAAGTCAACGGCATTGGCCCCACGTATGCCCGTCGCCTGGAAGAAGCAGGTATTACAACCCGTGCACGGTTACTGACCACCTCGCCAGACAGACTGGCAGAAATTTTGGGTACAAATACTGCGCGGGCGACCACTATTCTAACCGAAGCACAAACCATGAATAACCCAGGGTGATTCATTGCGACGGCCGTTTCTTTATGTTAAAATCGCCTCAGTTTGAGACTACCTGGCGAGAGGGTGATTATGCAGCAAAGTATTGCCGCCATACTGTCGGTAACCGAAATCTTTGATAACCTCAATAACACCCAACTAGAATTGGTTGCTTCCGTTTGTGAGTTGGTTGCTTATAACCAGGGGGAAGTCCTGCTCAAGGAAAATGAAAGCACCACTGAACTTTACGTCATTGCGCGTGGTGGTGTGGAAATCATGATGAACCCCTCTTTTGTAGATATTGAACAGGATAAGTATGAACCGGTCGTATTAACAGAATTACGCCAGGGGCAGGTATTTGGTGAAGTGGCGTTGGTAGATGAGGGAATTCGGTCCGCCACTGCCCGCATTAGTCAGGATAATACCACGCTGCTTAAAATTCCGCGCGACCGTTTGATGTTGCTATGCGACACTTACCCTGATCTGGGTTATAAGGTAATGAAGAATGTGGCGGCGGACCTGGCCTTTAAGATCCGCAACACAGATCTGACAGTACGGCAATATCAACTCATGTTGTCACAAGAAAAGCCAGAAGAGGTAGACGATTAGTGTTCTTTGCGTTGGCTGTACAACAATCAGAAAGACAGCATGGGGTTCATTGGTCGGGGGCTGCTGGCAGAACATCTGCAAAATTTCTTTTGCAGGTCATCTCCTATTAGCAGTAATCCATCCAGGTAGCAGGCGGAGCTAATTGCCGCTACAGAATGGCAAACGAAGATGAAAGTAGAAATTGTCAGCGTCGGCACGGAATTGCTGGTGAGTGACATTCTGGACACAAATTCCGCCTTTGTCTCCCGTAGTTTGCGAGAGGTAAAAGTTGATCTTACCTGTAAAGTTACCGTTGGTGATGACTCGGAAATGATTGCCAATGTGTTTCGTTCGGCTTTAGAACGGGCTGATGTTGTCATTGCTACGGGCGGTTTGGGTACAGGGCGAGATGATTTCACGCGGCAGGCGGTCTCTATGATCACTGGTCGTGAGCTTCTGCCAGAGCTGCCCGGTGTGAGTGGCGCTAAGCTATTAGGGGATGGCACAGTGCGTATGTGCGGCATCCTTTTAGAAGAAGCAGAGGGCACGCTTATTTGCCTGCCGGGGAACCGGCGCGAGATGGCTTATTTGCTGGAAACAGAGGTGCTGCCTTATCTCCGTCAGCGTTTTTACGCGGAGAGTAAAGCCCGTTGGATCCTGCTGCGTAGTGTGGGATTGATGGAAAGTAACCTTAAGCAAGAACTGGCTGATTTAGCCATTGATCCTCAACATCGCATTACCTTTGACTCTTTTGCCGGACAAACAAACATTCGCCTGTGGGTACAGGCCAGCAGCGAAGCAGAGGCCCAAAGCGAATTAGAGCACATGACGGCCGTGGTCAAAACACGACTGGGTGATCATATTTATGGCACGGAAAGTGATCGCCTGGAAGATGTGGTATTACAGGCGCTCATGACTAATGGCATCAAGCTCTCGCTGTTGGAATGTTATACCAACCAGATTCTGGCCGATACCTTGTTGCCGTTAACGGGCAGCCCCTCTGCGATCAATGTGCTGCCCTGGCAAACATGGTACGAAGTGGCAGATAAACTGCACCTGGAGACCATGACACAAAATAACCTGACGCAGTGGTGCCGTAAGGCTGCCGAACGGTTGATAGAAACATCAGGTGATACGCTGGGGTTGGTCGTTTATAGCAACATGACCCAGGGTGGTGTACAGGTTTTAGTCACGTTGGCATCACCCAATGGCGTTTCGGTGACGCAGCGTTCTTTCGGCGGGCACCCAGACAATATTGACCAATGGGCCTTGACACTGGGGCTTTCTCATTTACGACGCTGGTTATTAGTGCATTATTAGCGGTCACGGCCGTATTCAGGCCGCCACATGTCCGCACGTTGTGTGCCGGGTTATCATTCATACAACATTAGATACAATTGCAAGATAATAATGAGGGAATAGGAGTATGCACATTGGAATGGTAACTGCTGTTTACAAACCGGTTGTGAACGGTGTCACACGTATGGTGGAATTATACCGGCAGCACCTGGAAGCTGCCGGCCACGAAGTGACAATCTTTACATTGGGCGAACCAGATCCCGGTGACGACGAGCATATTATCCGCTCACCAGGGTTCCAGGTGAGCGAGCGGGGGTATTATCTCACCATGGGCTTCTCCCGCCAGGCCCAGAAGCTTATGCGCCAGATGGATATTTTACACTCGCATCATCTTATTATGGGGGTGGAGATGGCACATCGTTACGGCCGTTGCCCGGTTATTTACACCAACCACACCCGCTACGATCTCTACGGCAATACGATCTTAAACTTGCCACAGCCGGCCGCCGATGCCATTTTGCGCCAGGTGTGGCCGGAATTTTGTAATTATGCCGATGTGGTTATTACCCCTTCTGAAAGTGTGCGCCAAATTATGCTGGATTTTGGCGTACGGGCGCCAATTGTCACCATTGAAAACGGGGTTGAACTGCAGCCCTTTCACCAACCACAATACCCTTGCCGTAAGGCCGATTTTGGCATTCCAGACACGGCCGTGTTGCTGACGTACGTCGGCCGGTTAGCCTCTGAAAAAAATGTAGATTGCTTGTTAGATCAATTTGCCGTAGCCATCGATGTGGTGCCAGACCTGCACCTGATGTTGGTGGGTGATGGCCCCAGCCGTGAGAGCCTGGAAACGCAGGCACACCAGCTGGGCATTGAGGATCACGTGCATTTTACCGGCGCTGTTGCCAGCATTGAGGTGCCAAACTATATGGCCGCCGCCGATCTTTTTGTAACCGCGTCTGTGACAGAAGTTCATCCACTTACCGTTATTGAGGCCATGGCCGCCGGATTGCCAGTAGTGGCCATAGCTTCGCCGGGCATTATTGACAGCGTCGAATCTGGCCGCACAGGCTTGCTAACCAGCCGGCCCGATGGGGGGTTGGCTGCCGCCATGGTGGGGCTGGCCCTGAATGCCAGGCAGCGGGCTCAAATGAGCGCCGCCGCCCGAACCGACAGCTACCGGTATGACATTCGCCGTACGGTTGATCTGACCAAACAACTTTATGAACGGATGCACGTCGCGCGACCAGATTTGCAGCGCAAACGCCAGCACGGTCGGCGGTACCTTTATAAAGAGCGTGTGCAAACGAAGCTGGGCCGTATTTTTAAATCAGAGGAGGGGGAGAAGCCGGAGGGAGAGAAGCCATTGTTGAACTGGCTTGATCCTGAATTTTGGTTAAGGGAGCAGCGGTCGCGTGACCGTCACAAGCAGCATGACAACTGGCAGTGAAGGCGCCCATCGGGGCGGTGGGCGCAAAAAGCTGGGCGCCTGGGGAGAATTGGTGGCGGCTACTCACCTGGAAAGCCTGGGTTATCATATCATCGCCCGCAACTGGCGCTGCCGTTATGGCGAAATTGACCTCATTGCCCAGGCCGGTGAATGGGTAGCCTTTGTTGAGGTGAAAACCCGACGCGGTCAGAACATGGGCGCCCCTGAGGAAGGCCTGACCCCCGCCAAAGCGCGCAAACTCACCCATCTGGCCGCCTACTACATGGCCGAACATGACCTGGATGCTGACTGGCGTATTGACCTGGTTGCGGTAGAACTGGACAGCTCAGGCAAGTTAGTGCGTTGTGAACATATTCCCAATGCGGTGTTGGGCTGGTGAATAGGACGGGGATGAGGGGGTGATAAGGTATGGAATCACTGGTGGACCGGCAGCCGACAACCGCAAAACAGCCCCTGCTGGTAATAGTTGGACCCACGGCCGTGGGCAAAACCGCGCTCTCCCTTACCCTGGCAAAACGCTTCACTGCTGACATTATTTCGGCCGATTCACGCCTCTTTTATCGCGGTATGGACATTGGTACGGCCAAACCAACCCCGGCCGAACGCCAGGCCGTTCCCCATCACCTTATTGATATTTGTACACCTGAGCAAACCCTCTCTCTAGGGGCGTATCAGCGGCTGGCGTATGAGACGATTCAGCAGGTACACAGTTACGGTCGTTTGCCCATTTTGGTGGGCGGCACGGGCCAATATGTACGGGCGATAGTTGAAGGGTGGGGCATACCGGAAGTAGCTCCCCAACCAGCGCTGCGGGCGGCGCTGGCCGCGTTGGGCAGTGAGGAGGTGGTTCGCTGGCTGCATGCTCTAGACCCGGCCGCTGCGGCCCACATTGATCCCCGTAATGTGCGCCGCGTCATTCGCGCCCTGGAAGTCACCCTGGTGGCTGGCCGTCCCATCTCCGTATTGCAGCGTAAAACACCACCACCTTATGCTGTCTGTCAGGTGGGTTTATACCGTACGCGGCAAGCATTGTACGCTCGCATTGACGCCCGCGTGGATCAGATGATGGCCGCAGGGTTGTTGGCGGAATTAAACGGGCTGCGTGCGGCTGGTTACGGCCGTGACCTGCCGGCCATGAGCAGTTTGGGTTACCAGCAGTTGTGGGCTTACCTGGCCGGAGAAATGACGTTGGACCAGGCGGTTGAGCGCATCAAGTTTGAGACACACCGCTTTGCCCGCCACCAGGCGGCCTGGTTCCGCCGTGATGACCCGGCCATCAACTGGTATGATGCCGCCCGGCCAGACCTGGCCACGGCCGTAACTGACTTTATAGCGGCATGGCTGGCCGGGGTACGGCCGTAGGGGGAACGCCCTCCGTAGGGGGAACGCCCCCCGTAGG
Organism: Ardenticatenaceae bacterium; assembly: GCA_011525915.1. GTDB lineage: Bacteria > Chloroflexota > Anaerolineae > Promineifilales > Promineifilaceae > CAADGU01. The sequence continues at coordinate 119,201 of WYBM01000015.1, forward strand.
GGGAACGCCCCCTGTAGGGGGAACGCCCCCGCCAGTTCTGGCGAATGAGACCGGTTAACGAGGGCCTAAATTGGCGCGGATCCAGGAGGCTACGGCCGTGCGGTCTTCACCAAACGCGCCGCTGCCGATCAGCTGGCCCAACCGCCAGCCCACCAGGCTCAGACGCATATCCTGAATGCTGTTCCCTCGGTTGGCATTGTTGATGGCAATGCGGCTTAAGGGCGCTTCCGCCGCCGCCAGGTTCAGTTCATTACCGGTTCCCAGGGCGGTGATGGCTTCATTCCAGGCCCGAATATCGTCATCTGTCGTCGCTTGAAACTGCGTGCGAAATGCCTGAATAATAGCTTCTATCTGCCTTCTGGTTTCATCGGCTATGGCCCGGCCCACCCGCTCGTCGCGTTCATCTTCTGTTTCCCCTTCTGGGCCAGGACGCAAAGATTCCCCGACACCCCGCAGCGCAATGCTTATAGCGGCCATGGTGCCATCTGGGTCTGGCGCTTTTTCATGGCCGATAGTCAGGCGTAAAGCCACCTCCTGATCATCCATATTGGCCGGTGCCTGGACCATTTGCCGGATAGTGCCAAAGATGGGGATCTGCCGCGAGACGACAGCGGGTGAGAACTGCAGCCCCACGGCCGTCAAAAAGTGCCCCACCTGGTTGCGGCTTGACGGGTGTGGATCACGAAAGCCTTGCCCCCCAGGCTCCTGATCCCCAGCAAAACCGGTATCTTGAAAGTCAATGCCTGTTTGCAGCCCAGGGATGAGCAGATGCTCTGTGGCGGCTAACACCGCCTGAAGACGGCTGGTCACCGTGCCGTCATCAATCACCAGGCTGCTCTCAAAAATTTGAGCCAGGGCTTCTAAATCAGACCCAGCCGCCGTTTTGATCCGGCCAATTTCCTGCCGGTTCCACAAGGCGCGGGCGCCTGGTTCATCTAGAACGGCGGCCAGCAGCTCTCCCTGATGCCGTTCCTCCCGAGTTATCCATCCCCACCAATCTTGCAGCTCTGCTTTCATGCGCTGGAGCATCTCTCGCCCACTGTCATTGCGTGCAATGTGAATCAACTCTTCGTTAGTAAGGCTGGGCATCATTTCACCCGCTACGTCGTCCCGATCTACCCAATCTAGTACAGTGATAACCTGGGTTACCAGGGCATAATTGCCGGCTCTTACCAGCCCCAACAAATGAGAGGCCAGAGCTTCTTCTTGCAGATTTAAGCCGCCCCAGTTCATGAATCGCGCTTTTATTTCTTCGGCCGTTTCCCGCTGCACCAAAGGCACCGCGCTTTTTTTTGTAACGTTGAGGTGGACGCCTTTTTGGATGACCCGTTGTAAGTGAATGTTACCGTAGCGCTTTCCGATCTGAATCGCTTTGCCCTGGCGCTGCCGGGTATGGAGGCGAGGGTCATACAAGGCATTTGCCTGAGCCTGAAGAGAAACATCAGGGATCTGACCCAGGAGGCTTTCCGCTTGATGATTGGTCTCCTCCGCTCCCTTGTTTTCCCGGCCAGCTGTCTCCGGTGGGGTGGTCTGTGCCTGAGGTTTTGATTTTGATTTTTTTGCCTGGCTTTTCTGCGCCATAATCGTTTCCTTTCTAGGGCATGTAATAACCCTCATCCATAGTACCAAAGGTTGCCAGGGCTTGTCTACGGGGTCATAATAGGCAAACACGAGGAAAAAGATCTGATGGTACACCCCACGGCCGTAACCGAACTACTAGACATGGTCCGTACTGGTAGTCAGTCTGTGCTGCCGCGTGGCGGTGGGTCTAAGCCGGCATTGTCCAGGGCCACGGCTGACGCCGTTACCGTAGAAATGGGTGGGTTGTCCGGCATTATTGACTATGAACCGGGGGAGTATACTTTTACAGCGTATGCCGGCACGGCCGTGGCCGCCATTCAACAGGCATTAGCCCAAAACGGCCAGTACCTGCCCTTTGATCCCCTGCTGACCACCGCCGGGGCCACACTCGGCGGCACCGTGGCCGCCAACAGCTGCGGCTCTGGCCGTTACCGTTATGGCGGTGTGCGGGACTTTATTTTAGGCGTCAGGTTTGTAGATGGCCACGGCCGTCTTATCCGTGCCGGTGGTAAGGTGGTCAAAAACGCCGCCGGTTTTGACCTGCCCAAGTTTATGGTCGGCAGCCTGGGGCGGTATGGGCTGTTGGTAGAACTCAGCTTTAAGGTGTTCCCCCAACCGCCAGCATACACCACCCTGGTGGTGACGTTTGCCAGCCTGGCGGCGGCGCTCCAGGCCATCTTTGCCCTGGCCCCCCGGCCGTTTGACATGGATGCCCTGGATATGGTGGTAACCACCGACGGCCGCTGCCAGATGCTTGTTCGCCTGGGCGGCCTGCCAGAAGCGCTGCCGCCGCGCGTGGAACGCCTCTGGCATTTTTTGCAAACCCAGGCCGCGCCATTGTCTTATGAAACCATCGCTGAAGACGATCTGCTTTGGCAGCAAAACAATGCCCTGGCCTGGGCCGAACAGTCAGCGATTTTGGTCAAGGTTCCGGTAGCCCCCCAACAGGTGATGCGCCTGGACACGGCCGTGGCCCGCCTGTCGCCACAGCGCCGTTATACCGCCGGTGGTAACGTGGCCTGGTTCTCAGTGCAAGATGGCCCGGCGCTGGATAAGGTATTAACAGAGTTGGCACTGGTGGGCCTGGCCCTGTGGGGGGGTGACGGCCGTGCCTATTATGGTCAGCGCCAGGGGGTATCTCTGGCACAGCGGGTTAAACGTGCCCTGGACCCGGCAGGAAGGTTTCTGGATGATAGGTAACCATGCAGCACAAAATTGACCCGGCTCAATGTGGTCCACACGGGCAGGTCATGGCAGATGCCGTTCAGTCATGCGTGCATTGTGGCTTTTGCCTGGCGGCCTGCCCCACATACCAGTTGTTGGGGGAGGAGATGGATTCGCCGCGGGGCCGTATTTACCTGATGAAACATGTGCTGGAGCAGGCCATTCCGGCCGCTGAGGCCCAACCTTATATTGACCGCTGCCTGGGCTGCCTGGGCTGCGTACCAGCCTGCCCCTCTGGGGTGCCTTATGGAGACCTGTTGATGGGGTATCGGGGATGGGTGGAGGCGGCGCGGTCACGGCCGTGGCTGGACGCCGCAGCGCGTACCTTGATCATAGAAACACTGCCCTACCCTGCGCGTTTTCGCACGGCCGTGCGCACCGGCAACATTGGCAAGCTCTTGCAGCGTGCCCTGCCAGAACAGTTTCAGAGCATGCTCAGTTTGCTGCCTGCAAAGCTGCCCACAGCCGTGCCCTTACCTGTTGTTTTCCCGTCTCAAGGACCACGCCGGGCGCGTGTAGCCCTGCTGGCAGGCTGTGTACAGCAGGTACTGGCCCCAGATATTAATCTGGCTACCCTGCATGTGCTGGCGGCCAACGGCGTGGAGACGGTCATCCCCCGGCAGCAGCATTGCTGCGGCGCCCTTCTTATGCACATCGGTGAGCTGGAGAAGGCGCGGCAGTTGGCTGGCCATAACCTGCAGGTATTCCCAGAGGATGTGGATGCCGTGGTGACCAATGCCGCCGGCTGTGGATCAGGCATGAAGGAGTATGGCTTGCTGTTTCAGGGTACGGCCGCAGCCGGCCCGGCCGTGGCCTTTGCCCACCGGGTCAAAGATGTTACCGTGTTCCTGGATGACCTGGGTTTTCAGCCGCCACCAGGGTTTGCCGCACCACTTAAGGTGGTGTACCAGGATGCCTGCCATTTGCGCCATGCCCAGGGGGTGATGGCTCCGCCGCGACGGTTGTTGACGGCCGTGCCCAACCTGACACTGCTGGAGCTTGACGATGGTGGCCTTTGTTGTGGCTCTGCAGGAACCTATAACCTGGACCAACCAGATATTGCCGCCGCTTTAGGGCGGCGCAAAGCGGAACACATTATCCAAACCGGTGCCGATAGGGTTGTTTCTGGCAATATTGGCTGCATCACGCAGCTGCAAACTCACCTGCCCCCCGGCCTGCCGGTGCTGCATACCATGCAGCTGCTGGCAATGGCCGGTGATCCGTCATCTGATGCTCAGAGATAGCCCCTGGGCTAGATGGCAGATTGTCGGGTTTGTCCGGTGGTTATGGTTTACGTTTCCCCTGGATAGTGCAGCCCCCACTGTGCCCGAACAGTGTCCATGGTTTCTTGCAGCGACAATGTCGTAGACCAGGGCATCAGGTCATGCTGTGTTTTGGCGTCACGCAGGCACGCCATCACGGCCGTGGCCTCGTATTGATAGCCATTCCCGGCATAAGGTATGTTCATGACCTGGTCTGCCTGGCCCGGCCGGGTGAGCGTAAACTGGGAGGGCTGCCACCAGGGAGCGTGAATTCTAATACGGCCGTCTGTGCCCATGATGACGGCTTCGTGTGGCGTTTCTGTGCGCACGGCCGTGTGCAGCACCGCCATTTTACCCCCTTCATACCCCAGAGTGATCGCCGCCTGTTCATCTACGCCGGTCTCCCCCAGGTGCGCCATGCTGCTGATGCGCGCTGGGGGACCATAGATCATCTGTGCCAGCGCCAATGGATAGATGCCCACATCTAGCAGCGCGCCGCCACCCAACGCCGGGTTAAAGTGACGGCCGTGTGGGTCAAGGGCAGCCCGGTAGCCAAAATCGGCCGTTACCAGGCGCACGTCCCCCAGCGTGCCACCCTGTATAAGCTGGCGCACCGCGGCCATCGCGGGGAAAAAGATCGTCCACATGGCCTCCATTACAAACAGGTTTTTCTGTCGTGCCCGGTTAAAGACCGCTTCCGCCTGGCGTTTGTTGATGGTAAAAGGCTTTTCACACAGCACCGCTTTGCCATGTTCCAGGCACAGCAGGCTGTTGGCCAGGTGGAAGACATGTGGTGTGGCTACGTAGACCACGTCTACGTGGGCATCTTTTGCCAGCGCTTCGTAGCTGGCGTGGGCATGGGGGATGTGGTAATGGTTGGCAAAGGCCACGGCCGTGGCCTGCTCCCGCGATCCCACGGCCACCAGGTCCGCATCTGGCAGAAGAGCCAGCCCTTTGGCAAATTGGCGGGCAATATTGCCCGTGCCTAAAATCCCCCAGCGTATCCTGTTCATCTCACCCTTTTAGCGCCCCAGACATTAACCCCCGCAAAAAATAACGGCCCAGCACGGTGTATACAATGAGTGTGGGCAAGGCTGCCAGGAAAGAGCCGGCCATTTGTTCGTTCCAGGCAATAATCTGGCTGCCAGCCATGTTGTTTAAGGCCACCATGATCGGCCAGTTGGCAGAGTTAGTGAGGACCACGGCAAAGAGGAAGTCATTCCACGAAGCTGTAAACTGCCAGATCAGCACCACCACAAACGCCGGAATAGAGAGCGGCAGGAAGATGTTGATATATGTTTGTATCAGGCTGGCGCCATCAATGCGTGCTGCTTCTACCATTTCTGTAGGGATGCCAGCGTAATACCCCCGGAAAATTAACGTGGTAATAGGAATGCCGTAAATGATGTGGGTCAGTGCCAGGCCGGGAATGGTGCCCGCCAGGTTTATCCAACTCATGAACTGTACCAGGGGGATAAGAACACTTTGATACGGAATAAACATACCAAACAAAATGAGCGGAAAGAGAACACCCACCCCAGGAAACCGCCACTTGGTTAAGACATAGCCATTCACAGAGCCCACCATGGCCGAAATCATAGCGCTGGGGATAACCAACCGCAGGCTGTTGTACAGGTGGGGTGACAGCTTCTCATACGCAGCCCGGAAATTTTCAAAGGCCAGCCCCGTAGGCAGGTTCCACATAGTTTTCAGGCTGACTTCGTCAAAACTCTTAAACCCTGTGACCAGCATGACATACATAGGAATGAGGTAGAACAAAGAGAAAAACAACAGCAGAGTGTACATAAGGGCCCGTGTGGGCAGGCGATGGCCGTGCAGCCTCATAATTCTGCCTCCTGGCGCAGGGTGTAATAAAGGTAGGGGATCACCAATGCGGCCACGGTGATCAACAAGATGATGCCAATGGCTGCGCCACGGCCGTAAAACAACCCGTCAAACGTTGTGGTCCACATGTAGACGGCCGGCACGTCCAGCGCCACCTGCTTCCCGGCAACAGCTACAATCAGGTCAAACACCTTCAAGGAAATGTGCCCCAATATGATCATGGCGCTCAACGTCACCGGACGCAGCAGAGGCAAAATAATGCGCCGGTAAATCTGGTACTCAGACGCCCCATCTACCCGTGCTGCCTCGCGCAGCGACTCTGGAATGGCCCGCAGCCCCCCCAGATAGAGGGCCATGGTAAAGCCAGACATCTGCCAGATGGCCGGGACGGCAATCGCCGCAATACCCCAATAGGGCGTTGTGTGCCATTGGTTGATCAGGAAATCTAGCCCCAGCGAATCAAATAATAAATTTAAGCCGCTGATACGCGAGCCACCGGCCGGGTTCATTAACCAGCGCCAGACCACACCGGTAACAATAAACGAGATCGCCATGGGGAACAAAAACAAACTGCGGAAGAATGATTCGCCATGCAGCCCCTGGTCCAGCAGCAAGGCCAGAATCAGCCCCAACAGCAGGCAGCCTATCACAAACAACAGGGTGAAAATGACGGTGTTCCGCACGTCAATGTGAAAGCGCGGGTCTTGGGCTAGGCCCAGGTAATTGCTCAGGCCGGCCCAGCGAAAGTTGGCATTGAGCCCTATCCACTGGCTGGTTGAGACGCGCAGCGTCCAGAAGATGAAGCCATAGACAAAGATCGCCAATGCCAGGATAGAGGGGGAGATGAGCAGGACGGCCGTGAGGGTGTCTCTGTCGAGTTTTTTCCAGGTCATAATGGAAGAATTGTAGACCAGGTTGGTCAACCTGGTCTACAACATAATACTATTGGCAGGGTCCAGAGGTGGCACAGGCCGCCACCAGGGCCGTCTGGAAGGCAGCCAGGTCACCGGTGCCCAGGAATAAACCCAGGGCGGTGTCAATCTCTGCTTTCCAACTATCATTGGCCACCACACCATGTGTCAGGCTGCCCACCACACGGTTGCTGGCCCAATCATCCATCGCCGATTGCAGGTACACGCCGTACAGGCTGCGGTCGGCGTCACTGCGGGCGGGGATGGAACCTTTGATGGGGTTAAAGGCATCCTGACCTTCCTTAGACCCGGCCACCAACAGCCAGTCAATGGCCGCTTCGCGATGGGGCGCACCTTTGGGTAACACAAAGCTGTCAGAAAGGAACTGGAAGTTGCCAGCGGTGTCAGGCACGGCCGCCCAGACGTAATCTTCGTTGGGCACCAGGCTCAGTTCACGGAAGAACCCTTCCTGCCAATCACCCATGACATTAAAGGCGGCATCACCGTCTACCACCAACTGCCCGGCGTCTTGCCAGCTCAATGCGGAGGCGTCGCTGTTAACATAGGTCAGCACCTGGGCAAAATCTGCCAATGCCTGGGCCACTTCCGGGCTGCTCCAATCACTGGTGCCGTTCCAGAGGGCTTCATAGCCATCTGGGCCTAAAGAGGCCAGCAGAATTGTCTCAAACAGATGCAGCGCCGTCCATTGTTCACCCAGGGCCAGAGGGGCTTCCATGCCCGCTTCTTGCAAGGCGTCCATGGTGGCAAACCATTCGTCCAGCGTTCCCGGCATCTCTACACCATACTCTGCCAGCACTTTAGGGTTGGCGAACAGCACGTTGGCGCGATGGATATTGACGGGCACGGAGTAGATGTTGCCGTCTTGGGACATGAGTGGGATCAACGTTTCCGGCATGACATCCAGCCAGCCTTCTTGTTCGTAAAGAAAGTTCAGCGGTTCCAACTGGTCAGCGGCCACATAGGTGCCAATCAGCTCTTGCCCGGCGTGCCCTTGCCAGCTGTCGGGCGGGTCATTGGCTTGCAGACGAGTGGCCAACACGGCCCGGGCGTTGGTGCCAGCACCGCCGGCCACGGCCGCGTTAATAAATTCTATGTCTGGGTACTTCTCCTGGAAAACGACGATCATGGCTTCAAGGCCGGCTGCTTCGCCGCCGCCCGTCCACCAGGAAAAGACCTCCACCGCCTGCATGCCGCCTTCATCGACCGTTTCTGTGCTGGTGTCTGTGGTCGTTTCGGTGGTTTCAGTCGTTTCGGTGGTTTCGGTCGTGGCTGATTCAGTGGTGGCATCGCCACCGCAGGCTGCCAGCAGCAGGCCGAACAAGAGCATCAATACGATCAGGGGGAATCTCAACTTTTGAACTTGCATTGCGTTTCTCCTCACTAAGTTAAAAGGGGTGAATAAGGGCGCGCCCGCAAATAAGCACTTTGCTCAGGCGTTGGCGAACGCGCATCGCCCTCGAGACATAGGGTACGACAACTATACTGTAGCGAGAAACCCAGGCAGGGACAATGGGGTTTGTGCCATCAGGCTGACAACTGTGTGACATGTTGGCCCAAGGATCGGTTATAATGGCCTCATCGGCTCAATCAGTGATCATGTTACCCATTGTGTGGAGGGTGTATGGAAGCAAAAGCGGGAAGAGACACGGGGTCAGCCAGGTTCACCGATCAGGCACGGCGGGCGTTGTTGTATGCACACGAAGAAGCCGTGCGCTTGCATCATCAAGCGTTGGGCACAAAACATGTGCTCATTGGTTTGATTCGTGTCCAGGAAAGTGCCGCCGGACAGCTGTTGTACCGCTTAGGACTGGAATTGGAACCAACGCGAGCCATGGAAGACCGGCTGGCGCATGTGGATGAACAGGCTGCACCTGTGCAGCCAGAATTGGCGCCCACAACCAAAGAGCTGTTGGAAAAGGCTGTCAAAGAGGCGGGCCGGGCTGGCCATGATCGCTTAAGTACGGGGCATCTGTTACTGGCCATGGCCAGTATGGAACAGAGTGTGGCCATAGATACGCTGCGCCACTTTGGCATTACGCCGGAACGGGTGCAATCTTACCGTCAGGAACTACTTGAGGGTGGTTAGAAACAGCCTATCTGGACAATTAAACCATCTAATGTCTGAGTCGGGATCATTATTTGCTCCTTTTGCCTGATAAATGCATGGTACCAGTGAAAGGTTACGTCTGCACCACTTTTAATTCGCGCAGGGCGTCTAAAATGTGGTCGCGGCTGATAGGTTTGGCCAGAAAGCGCGAAGCGCCCAGAGCATAGGCCAGGTCAGGGTCATTAAAGACAGAGCAGATGATGATGGGGATGGTGGCCGTGTGTGGCTGGCTGCGCAAAATTTGCAAGATTTCCCAACCACTTTTGCCGGGCATCATCACGTCTAAAATCAGGGCGTCCGGCCTAAGTTCCTGGGCCAATTGCAGCCCTTCTGCGCCGCTGGCGGTGGTGACCACACGGCAGTCATGGCCGCTGAGGTAACGATCCAGCAGTTCTACTAACCCTTCATTATCATCAACTACCAGGATGAGCGCGCCGCGGCCAGTCAGGTTTAAGGTCAGGGCACAACGGCCGTCACGCCCTTCCTCTACCCGTACCACCCACCCCAACCGCTGAATGAGCCGGGTCAGCACGTCATCAATCATATCTGCGGCTTCCCCTCCCTGGGGCACATAGCTGATGGTCAGGGTGGCCTGCGCTTCGCGGACCTGCGCTTCGCGGACCTGCGCTTCGCGGGCGGCCAGGCGTATGTGCAGGCTGTCTTTCTGCGCCACCTTTAAGACACGGCTGAAGAGACTGACAAAAATTTGCCGGGTCACGGCCGTGTCCACGGAAATGATCACCGCTTCGGCGGGCATGTCCAGGGCAAACGTCAGGTCTAATGCATGGGCCAGGGGGCTGACGGCCGTGTGGGCTTCGGCCAGCAAGGGGCGTATGTCTACCGGCTGTAAATGGGTGCCCAACTGGGCTATCTCTGCCTGCACAGAGGAGAGCTGCTGGGCAGAGGAACTGGAGGGGGGATCGCCAGTGGCCAGGGCAGGTGAACTGTCTGGCGGCGGTGAGGGACGGCGGTGCCAGAGAATGGCGGCCACACTTTCTTCGCCACGGCGCAGCGAACGATGCGCCTGCCGGGTGGAAAGGCCCAGCCGGTTGGCCGCCTCTTGCACGGTAATGCCTTCAATGTAACGCAGGTGCAGCAAGTTGTAGATGCGGGCATCTGGTGTGTCATGGGCGGCGCGGCTATCTGGGCTCAGGGTTTCCACGGCCGTGATCAAGGCTCGCCGCAGTTGGTGGCTTAAAGGCTGGCCGCCAGGCCCACCTGCCCATTGTGACGCCAGGGGTGAGCGCTGCAAAGCAGCAAAGTCATACAGGTGCTCCAGGGCCTGTTTCACCTGTTCAATAAATTCATCTGGCGGCATGTTTGGTGTCTCATTCATAGAAAACAATTTACTACGCTGTTTCAGAAGTTTTATGACTTTTGGCAGGCGTAGGTCTTGTGCCTGCCCCCGCTCAGGGCGACCACAAGGGTCGCCCCTACCCAAGGCAAATTTTGCGTTACAGTGTATTTACCCATGATGGGTTCCCACTTGGGGTTTTAAACTTTTTAAGATGGCGTCCAGGCAACGCAGGGTTTCCCCTGGCAGCCAGGGATCGACCTGGGTGATCGTCACCTGGGCACCATGTTGGGCCAGGCTGTCTTCAACGTAGGATGTGGCTGTCAGCAAGATAACGGGCACGGCGGCCAGGGCCGGCTGGGCATGCATGGCTTCGATAACCCCCAGGCCGCCCAGTTCCGGCATCACCAAATCCAGGATGACAAGGTCAGGGACAGAGGTGTGCATGGCTTGCAGGCCGGCACGGCCGTCATACGCCAGGCGCACCTGAATTTGCCCGTCCATCATGCTCAGTCCCCGTTCCACCAGCTGGCAGATACCGGGGCTGTCATCAATGACCAGCACATCTTGCACCGACCCCAAGGAGGCTATTTCTCGTTGTAATTGGGCAAAGTTGATCGGCTTGGTCAGGCAGGCGACGGCCCCCAGCGTTTGCGCCATCCAGCTTTGGCTGGGCAGGGCACATTCAATGATGGGTATGTGGGTGGTCGGGGGCAGGCGGTTGGGGCCGGCCGGCCCCGGTGGCCGGTTGTAAATGGCGGCCAGGGGATGATAGGCGTTTACTTGGGCGGCCAGGGCGGCAGCGGTGGTAGGTACAATGTCAAAATCAGGCAGATGGCGCTGCACCAGGCTGACCACCAGCGGGTCTGGCTCTATGAGCAGCACACACGGCCGTGTCGCTTTGGAGGTGGCGGGCAGCGGCGTCTGGTAGGGTTTGGACGCTGGTTTGTGTGCTGGCAGCGGCAGGCTAAAGAAGAAAGTAGAGCCAACGCCCGGTTCGCTTTCGGCCCAGATACGGCCGTCATGGGCGGCTACAAAACGCTGGCAGATGGCCAGCCCCAGGCCGGCGCCGCCGTGCTGGCGGCTGAGCGAATAATCTGCCTGGTAAAACTCGGTGAAGATGTTTTCCAAATCGGCGGCGTTGATGCCCACGCCGGTGTCCTGTACCTGCACGGTTACCCATTCCGTATCGGCCACGGCCGTGAGCGTGACGGTGCCCTTTTGGGTATAGCGGCGGGCGTTATTTAACAGGTTCAGCAGCACCTGACGAATGCGCGTCTGGTCCACGGCCAGGATGGGCAGGTCTGGCGGCAGTATCACCTGAAAGGTGACATCTGGGGAAGCGTCAAATAGGTCGGCCACAATGTTAGCCGCGTCATGCAGCAGCGGCGCCAGCGGCGTAGCCTCTTTTTGCAGCGTAAAGCCCACCAGTTCAAAGCGTGACAAATCCAAAATGTCATCGATCATGTCCAGCAGGTGGCGGCTGTTGCGGTAGATCTGGTAAACGTCGCGCATGAGCTTGGGCGGCCATGTATGCTCTCCGTACACTTCCGGCGACAGTACCATGACTTCGCTAAACCCCAGGATGATGCTCAGCGGGGTGCGCAGTTCGTGGCTGATGTTGGCTGCAAACTGCTCTTTTAACTGCTGTGAGGCCCGCAGCTGCTGGTGGACGATGAGCAGTTCCCGCTCGGTGCGGGCGTGGATGTCATTCAGAATTTGCAAAGATTTGACGGTACGGCGCAGTTCGGCCTGCTGCGTGCGGGTGGCGTTTAATAATTCCTCGGCACGCTGGTTCATCTGCCACACCCATGCCAGGGAGGTGGTGAGGTTGCGTACGGCCAGCCAGGCACCTACCAGGGCCAGCGACACTACGGTAAAGAGGCCGGCCAGCGGGTAGCTGCGCAGTCCGGTGTGGTGCAGGATGACGGCCGTGGCAAAAACCGCGGTGGCTGTCACCAGTTCGCTGCCGCTCACCAACATGCCATTGGTGAAGATCAGCACACCACCGGCAAAGGGCAGCCAGGGGGCGGGGAAAAAGCGCATGGCCAGCAGCAGCGCCAGCAGCAGCCCCCCGGCCAGGAGATGGCGCGCCAGGGTGGGACGGCCGTCGTTGAGCCGCAGGGCCAGCCCGCACAACCCGGTCAGCGAAGCCCAAAAGAAGAGGATGTCCAGAGGAAAGCGCACCGGTGGGTCATAAAAGAGGATGCTCAGTTGGGCCACGGCCAGAGCCAACAGCGCCAGGCGGGTGGTAAGCTGGCGCCGCAGGTCATCCATGTTGTCACGGATGCCGGCGTCCTGGTCGCCGGGTGGAGGGAAGAAGGAAGGGGGGCCAAGGGTTGTCATGACCTTATGATCGGCCAATTTGGTCTGCCGGTCAAGGTGCACCGGTTAAGAAGGTTTTGAACGCTGCCGCGTTTGAAAAAGCCAGCAGTTAGGCGACGGCCGTTCGGCCACTGGTAATGCCCCACAAGCTCTTGATCTTTTAGTGACCGTAAAAAACAACGTCCCGTTTTGCCGAAGGTAAGGTCACTACTGTCCACATCAAACCTTTGGGACAGGGGCAGGCACAAGGGTCACCCCTGCTGAAAACTTATAAGCCACGACAATGGCAGTCGATGGTATAATTCCACAAAGTTCGTGAAGGCTGGTAAATGGCAGGGAGCCTCTAGTATCAGTTTTCAGTCATCAATGTCCAGTTTTCAGGGCTGGCCTATCTCTGGAAATAGTCTACTGAGAACTAATGACGGACTTCTGATTACTGGTACTACAAGCTGTAGACTTATTAGAAACAGGAGACACTATGATAGCCACAGGTGAATTTAATGTTGATTTACGGCCGTTGGAATCTTTTGCCAAAGGTAGCGAGGGTATTAGCCTGGGCCGCCTGTCTATTGACAAAACCTTTACTGGTGACCTGGTGGCCAGCAGCCAGGGCGAGATGTTGAGCGCCATGACAAATGTCAAAGGGTCTGCCGGGTATGTGGCCATTGAACAAGTCAACGGCACCTTGCACGGCAAACATGGCACCTTTGTACTGCAGCATTTTGGGGTTGTCAGCGGTGGCGCAAACCGCCTGGTGCTTGAGGTGGTGCCTGACTCCGGCACAGGGGAGTTGGCAAAACTGGCAGGGGAGATGAGTATCACCATTGAAGATGGCAAGCATCTTTATGCATTTGATTATAGGTTGCCTTAAATGAAGGGATCGTCCCTGTAAAAAACACGCAGGACAAAAGCTGGCCCCAAAGTAGGGTCACCCTTACTTCTTAACCCAATCCTGCGTCTCTGGCACGAATGGTGCGCAGCATTTCATCCTGATCAGCGCCCTTGAGTACATAGCCTCGTGCCCCAGCGCGCATGGCTGCAAATAGTGACTCATCATCCTCAAACATCGTGACGATGATAACGCCGATGTGAGGGCTGGTTTGCACGATCTGGCGGGTGGCTTCGATACCATTCAGATCGGGCATTTGTATGTCCATCAAGATGACATCGGGTTGGTGTTTTTCCGCTTGTTGGATCGCTTCTGCCCCAGTTGTGGCTTCGCTTATGACAGTTGTGTCCGCCACAGAGTCAAACAGCGCTTTTAAGCCATCGCGAAACAGGGTGTGATCATCTGCAATAAGAATCGAGATAGGTTCCGTCATAGTTTGCGTCTCACATCATGTTGTGAAAGGCAGAACGGCCGTTGCGACCGTACCCCTCTGGTTTCGTTTCGGCGGACATGGGGTTCATCTCCACATTATAGTGCAAATCCTCCGGGAGGGTTCCACCAGCGCGGAACACCCTATCTTAATCCTCCCGGAGGTTTCATCAATCAACTTTACAGAACACTAGCACCAGTAACCAGAAGTCTGTCATCCGAGCCATTGTGAAAGATGATGTGCTGCTGCGGACTGACCGTGGGCAGAGGTTCCGGTGGCTCGGAGATGAGTGTGCAGGAAACGGCCGTCAAAAGAAAAAGAATAAAGAATGTTTTTTTCATCAGGTTTTTCCTGAGGCGTCGTGCGTTAGGAATAATACCAGCAGGAAGAAGGAGGTAGGGCTGTTTTGGGGCACGGCCGTTCCCAGCGCACAACCCCATATCCACTTCAATCCAAAGCCCCAATCCAAAACTGTTTGTTTTTCGTTCATCGTATCCTCCAAACTTTGATAGACCCAAGAGTAGTATTGTTGCCGATTACCAAAATAAAATGTAAAAAGACTTTACACAGAGGCGAGTCCCATTGTCATGGGACGGCCGTCCTGATGATGCCAGGAACAATGATTGGTTGCTGTCGGCCCTGTAAGATAGCTGTCAGGTAATCGGCCGCAGCCATTCAGACATAGCCAATTCCCTGAGGAAACCACACAAAACTGTGGTGCTGGATGTGTGAAAACTTTGTGCGGTTTACCTAATTTTGTTTTCTGTTATAAAATAATTGGTGCTGATTGATTTTGATAAAAAGCTTCTATTTCACAAGCCTACAGACCTATGGATGATTATAAAAACCTTCTAAAAGAGCGCATTCTGGATGATGCCCTATTTGTGCATGCAACATTTAAGGCCAGGCAGCGGGGGCATGAAGTGCCCTGGCAGCGTGTTGAATTGCGGCCGGTGATGTTAAAAAGGGGCCGGCATGTTCAAGTCTCATACTTTGATGACGTTAAGCACATTGCAAAAAATTACGCAGGACAAAAGCTGGCCCAAGAGTTAGATGACTTATTGGACCTTCCGTTTAGACATTGGCAGGTAGAGACAACCAACGGCCGTTTACAGATAGAGGTCACAAAAAAAGGGAAGGTCATTGTCCACAAGAACACATCATCGGAATCCAAGAGCGTGCCATTATCATTACAGCACGATCGGCAAAAAAAATATTTATTACCAGATAACGAGCCCACACCCTTCCTGCAAGCGACCAATGTGATGACCAACCAGGGCAAAGTCAGGGCTGATATGCGCAGGAAGTTTCGGCAGGTTAATCAATTCCTCAAACTAATTAGTGAAACTGTTGCGTTTAACACATTGCATACCCCCATCCGTGTTGTTGACTTTGGCTGTGGAAACGCCACACTTACGTTTGCCATCTATCATTACCTGTTTGAGATAAAGGGACTGCCCACACGTTTGGATGGGGTAGACATTAAGACGGACCTCATAAAACTGCACAATGATACGGCCCATAAAACGCTGGCGTGGCATGAGGTCCAGTTTCATGATATGCCTATTGAAGCGTATTCTCCAAAGCAGCCACCAGACATTGTGCTGGCATTACACGCCTGTGACATTGCTACCGATGCAGCCTTAGCCAAAGGCATCAGTTCAGGCAGCCACTATATTTTTTGCGTTCCTTGCTGTCATCATGACTTACAAGTGCAACTTCAGAAGAATGCTGCCGTGCCGCTTTTTGAGCCCATGTTCGATCATGGTATTCTCAGGGAGCGTTTTGGTGATATGCTTACAGATACGTTTCGTGCGCAGCTTTTACGTATCATGGGTTATCACACAGACATAGTAGAGTTTATATCGGCGGAACATACCCCCAAAAACCTCATGATAAGGGCCATAAAAACCAACAATAATCCCAACCAAAGCCAATATATGGAGGCTTACAAGACAATGAAGGAGTATTGGCAGGTGACCCCTTACCTGGAGACTCAGTTAGCGATGTTGGATGAGTATAAGGCCTTTTTCTCCCAACCTACAGCGACAGCACCACGCTCATAAACTGTCATTGATGATGAAAAGAGGACGAATGAAAAAACCGCCTATTTTAATGCCAGCACGCCAAAGGCAACGGGCTTGGGGATAACACGTTTAAAGCCGGCGGTCTGCAAACGACGTACCACACCACGGGTGACATTGGCGCCAGATTTGCTGTCTGGATTGCCAATGTAGTGAAACAATCGACCTTTGCCAGTCAGGATCCGGTACAGCGACCGGTAAAAATCGGCCGCATACAGATCACCAGCCAGGCTGAAAGTGGGGGGATCGTGCAGGATGCAGTTGAAAGAGCCGCTGGCAAACGTCTGCACGACTTCATAGGCATCGCCAATGAGCCGGGTGATATTGGGAGTGGTGAACAGCTCTTGTGACCATGGGTTGCAGCAGCAGACTTCGGTGACGGTGGGGTCTAGTTCGATGGTCGTCACGTGAACGGCCGTTTGTGCCGCTGCGATGGCTGTGTATCCCAGCCCCATCGTCGTATCTAATACCTGGCCGTTTACTGGCCTGGCGGCCTTCATCTTGCTCTGGGTATCCTGGACGGGGTTGGTGCCTTTGATGCGATGCATGGGAAAACCGGCCACCAGCATCGTGGGCGCTCTCTCGGTAGGCATAAGGCTGTAGGCGCGGTTGGTCGTTTGGGAGAAGAATTTGATCTTTTGCAACTGGTTGTTCTGGATGCGGTAACAAGCGGTGTCGTGAGCGGTGATCTCCTCTACAGCGTCCCAGGTCAGCATCTGGCCATCGGGCAGATGGATGCCTGCAGCGGCGAGAGTAAACAAGGCCGAGTGGCGACCTAAATCAGCCGAGCTTTCCACCTGTGTTTGCCCCTGAGCCCAGGCATCTAACATCGGCCTAGTCTGATAAGCTGATAAGACCACCAAATCATCCATGGGCCGGATTTAACCATACGGCTGCATTTTGGGCAAATGGAGGAGAGCGGGTGGGTTTATGGGAGCCATGGAAAGAAAACGGTTATGTGCGTGACGGTATAGCCATTGATGGTCGCATGCCAGATTTATTACCAACGTATTTAGGTGCCCAAATTTTGGAGAAAGTTGCATAATAGGTTTTTAATTGTATCCTATTAGGCGTATGATTAAGTTGCTTCATTTATCTATCGATGCCATGGCTTCTTCTCAAATATATGTTAGGCGGGATGTTCTTTCTACTTAGATTTCACGTCATCCCACAGCGCCACCTTCGCACTGAAAGTGCGAAGCAACTTAGGGGGGCTGCTTATCATGCGCCTCAATATGATGGCCACTAAATGGCTTTGGCATCTAAACGAGTGATCCTAAGACGAATGCACATTGATTTACCATAAAAAGGTTAATTGATCGCAGGTTGGTTGTAATGACAAAATTGCCCCTCTTTTTAAGAGTGATGGAGCTTGTTATATAGTTGCTTTACGCAAAAGGTTTGAACAAAAGTCTGTGGCGGACAGTTATCGACTAACAAAACAAGCATATACACTATGATTTTAGGGCATGCGTGGGCAATGCCATTTTAATGGTTATCATTCTTGTCAATATGTTATGTTGACCCCTTCAGTTTATGATCTTTGACTATCACTCAGGCCCATTGTGTCAATATAGGGTGAGCTGAAGTGAAGCATCCCAGAGGGATCAGGCGGGATTCTTCGCCTGTGGTTCAGAATGACAAGTTGAAAATTAACTAGACAGTGTACTAACAGCGTATAAAGTAATTGGAGTTAATAGAAGTGAATGACTTGCATAATCCCGACTGCCATCAGAAGCCCTTGATACTTGTAAACTTTAAAACTGTCGAAGAAGGGAGTGGGCGGAAGGCTCTTGCCCTGGCTAAAGAATTAGAAGAAGCTAGTTTGTCAATTTCTGATTTCGAGATAATTTTGACTATTCAGACTCTAGACTTGTATCAGGTTGTTCACAACACAAGTCTTAAAGTTTTTGCTCAACATGTTGATCCTATTGGTTACGGAGCATTTACAGGGGGGGTTAACCCTTTTGCGGTTAAAGCGGTTGGTGCGGTCGGAACTTTAATAAATCATAACGAAAAGAGAATACCCGAAGATAGTATAGAAGAGGCTGTTCGTTTGTCCAGAGCAGCCGGGTTGATGGTTGTATTATGTGCGTCAAACGTCATCGAGGCGAAGAACTTTATTAAATACGAACCGGATTATATTGCAATTGAACCATTAGATAGTGACGTCGTTTCATCGCTAAATCTCTTAGATCTTGTCAAACAATCTGCGGCAGAAATTGACTCGCCACGTTTATTATTTGGGGGGGGGATTGCTTCGTATCAGGAAGTTAAGCAAATTATGAAAGAAGGTGCTTCAGGGATAATGATTTCCAGCATTGTAATGAAATCAAGCGATCCAAATCAATCCTTATTAAGATTGCTTAAACCAGGAAAGCAGTTTGTACTTAATCCGAAATATGCCTCAATCTGACAATTCATCAGTGATTAATAGATAAAGATAAAATGTGTACTATGACCACGCATCTGCCCGAGTACTCTTTGGCATGAATTTGATGCCCTGGATGGAGCTAGCATCTATAGTAGATAACCGATGGTTAATGGAGCGTGCTTACACACTGTTCTTTATAAAGGAGTCATGAAGCTATGCCAGGATTATAATATATTGTTCAAAGCTTGAATCGGTAGTAAGCGTTCTTATGTCTACATAAAATGGTGTAAACAAATGAAAAATCCTAACACTTTTGAATCATCTGAACTATCTAAGGGTATAAGCACTCTATTGTTGTGTAAAGATTGCCAAAATACATTTGACTTCCAGAAATTAATGTTTAAATGCTCCTCATGTAATGGGGAATTGGAATATGTATTTGAGGGGACCTATAACGGCCGTCATGAAGATAGGAATGATCTGTGGAAAAACTTTGCGTTAATTCCCCTGGCAGATCCTGGTAATATTGTTTCCTTGAACGTAGGAAATAGTGAGGTAATCGAACTGCCAGAACTGAGCAAGTTTGTTAACGGGGCAACGGTATTTCTAAAGATGGATAGCCATAAAAACCCTACAGGAACATTTAAGGATCGAGAAGCCTCTATTATTTTTAGCCGGTGTAATGAACTAGATTTAGACAATGTCGTTTTTTACTCCACGGGGAATACGGGTCGTGCATATACCCATTATGCTGCCGAGCTAGGATTGACAAGTTACTTTTTTATGCCAAAGTATTGCCAATATAAAAATACCTTTACCATAAAGAAGAATAAAAATAATTTTATTATTTTGGTAGATGATGAATATCCTAAAGTAGGACCCTACGCTAAAAAATTTGCACAAGCAAATGGCCTGAATATTATCGCGCCACTTCATGAGCGTACCGAATGTTATGCCACAATTGCCTATGAGCAATTTCAGGAAATGCCTGATTGCGACTACTTTGTACAAACTATTGCCAGCGGTATGGGGCCCATTGGTTTTTTAAGGGGCCATAAAAACCTCGTCAAATTTGGTTTGGAAAAGTCAACAGATATACCCCGCATTATTTGCGTTCAGTCGCGGGAAACGAATGCTATGTATAGGGCTTACCATGCGGGCTTAACAAGTATGCCTGAAGGATGGGTTGGTCAGCTTCCGGAGGATTTATTTGAACCTACATTGAACTCTACAAATCCTGTAAATAATTATCCCGATCTTTTTGCAACGCTTCAAGAAGGCAATGGAATTATTACAGATGTTGGGCCAGAGGAAGTAAACGAGGTAAGTTCGTATTTTGTTGAAGTGCTTAAAGAGCGGGGCATAGAGTATAGGTCAGACCTGGAAAAATCGGTTTTGATTGGATTTGCCGGATTGATCCGTCTTAGTAATGAAGGTCAGTTCCGCCCAGGAGAGCGAATCATGTTGTTATCAACTGGTAGAGGAGATGCTTTTTCACAAACACTTATCACCCCTGATGCCATTATTAAGCCCGATTCACAGGATCCAGTCGTTCTTAAACAGCAACTCGATAGGTTGTGGGAGTCAAGTGGAAGGCAATAATCTAATGTCGTACACAAGAACCGTTCTTATTACAGGTGGTACAAGAGGTATAGGCCGAGTAATTGCTTTGAAATTGGGCCAGCTGGGGTTTAATCTAATCCTAAACTATAAATCGGATGAAACTTCTGCTCAGGAAGCGTTACGCTTATGTCAAGAAGTCACACCACACGTCACTATTCTTAAGGCTGATGTAGCCAATAAACAAGATGTGACAGCGATGGTGCAACAAATCATAGCGCGCTTCAATTCTCTTGATGTGTTAATCAATAATGCAGGACTTAATATTGACAGAAGCCTGTTAGAGATGAGTGAATCTGAGTGGGACCAAGTTGTGGATACAAATATGAAGGGGGTGTTTTTATGTTCCCAAAGTGCTTCTTCTTATATGCTTCAGCAAGAAACGGGAGGAATAATTTTAAACGTTTCTGCTTGTACGGGTATCCGAGGTCGACGAAACGGTCTTAATTACTGTGCTTCAAAAGCTGGTGTTATCGTCATGACAAAATGTCTGGCTTTAGAGCTGGCCCCCAAAATACGCGTTAATTGCCTGATTCCTGGTTTTATTCGAACCCAGGAAACTGAACACCGTTACAATTTACACATTTCTGAAAACGTTCACCAAAAAGAAACCGCAATACCACTTGGCCGTATTGGTACACCTGAAGAAATTGCTGATGTGGTTTGTTTTCTTGTCTCGCATGAGGCTCGCTACATAAATGGTCAAAAGATCATTGTGGATGGCGGCCGTTTCATGCATTAAATTGTTCTGCCAACCTAGATCCAACGGGACTCATTTGATGAAAACATTTCTTGCAGATCCGGCTATTGCATCAGGCAATTTAGTAGCCGTACTTTGTCACAGAGCAGAGCGCCAACCAAAGAGAATTGCATACACTTTTTTGCAAGATGGAGAGACCCAAGGAAGCGATCTGACCTATGAGGAGTTAGATCGAAAAGCACGTATGATTGCCGGTCAGCTTCAAAGGTACTCAGCAGCTGGTGAACGTGCGCTTTTGCTTTATCCACCGGGAACAGAATACATTTCCGCTTTCTTGGGTTGTTTGTATGCTGGTGTGATTGCTGTTCCGATTTACCCACCTCGTCTCAAACGTGCCACGCCTAGACTTCAGGCAATTGTGAAGGATTCACAAGCTAAATATGCCTTTACTACAAGTCAAATGTTTGATCGTTTGGTTTCCCGTTTGGATTATACTCCCGAATTGGCAGCCCTGCAGTGGGTAAAGACCGATGATTTGTCCGAAGGTTTGGCGGAAACGTGGACGTATTCTTCCATTGATCCCGCAACGATAGCTTTTCTCCAATATACATCGGGTTCTACAGCTACACCGAAGGGGGTCATGGTGACTCATGGCAATCTTTGGCACAATCAAAAGATGATCCAGGCAGCCTTTAACCATGAGCCAAACTTTACCTCTGTAAGCTGGTTGCCCGCTTATCATGATATGGGACTGATTGGAAATATTCTCCATCCTTTATATCTTGGATCTTACTGTGTTCTTATGTCCCCACTGGCTTTTTTACAACGGCCGTTAAGCTGGCTGGAGGCGATTTCTCATTATAAAGCCCATACAAGCGGTGGTCCTAATTTTGCCTATGAGCTGTGCTTAAACAAAATCCCGCTTGCCGCACTTGACTCGCTTGAAGAGCCACTTGACTTGAGTAGCTGGCAGATTGCTTTTAATGGTGCTGAACCTGTTCGGGCATCAACACTTAAAAGGTTCAGTACACGATTCGAACCCTATGGCTTTAGGCTAGAATCTTTTTATCCCTGTTATGGGTTAGCTGAGGCTACTTTAATTGTAACTGGTGGGCAAAAGTCGGCTCAACCTATTGTACGCTCTTTTCAAGCTGATGCCTTGGAGCAGAATCAGGTAGTTCCAGTGGCAAGTCCTCTTACAGAGGATAACGTACGGCAGCTTGTTGGTAGTGGACAATCTCTTTTACAGCAAGAGATTCTGATTGTTGATCCGGTTTCACACACCCCTTGTCTGCCTGATCAAGTGGGTGAAATTTGGGTGGCCGGCGCAAGCGTCGCCCCAGGATATTGGAACCAAAAAGAAAAAGAGGAAACAGCCCGGACTTTTCAGGCTTATTTAGCAGGTACCAAGGAAAGACCCTTTATGCGCACGGGCGATTTGGGTTTCCTGCAGAATGGTGAGTTGTTTGTCACTGGTCGCCTCAAGGAATTGATCATCATTCGAGGGCGGAACCATTATCCACAAGATATCGAATTAACTGCTGAAAAAAGCCATGCACTCCTTCTTTCGGGGAGCGGTGCTGCTTTCTCTGTGACAGTTGCTGGCGAGGAGCAACTGGTGGTTGTACAAGAGGTCGATCGCCATTTTCACAAATATGATTTGCAAGAAGTAGCCGGAGCAATCCGACAAGCGATAGCTGAAGAGCATGGGTTACTAACATACGCAGTTGTCCTCGTGAAACCGAGACGAATACCCAGAACCTCTAGTGGAAAAATCCAACGTCATGTGTGTCACTCTCGATTTTTGGAAGATAACTTAGATGCAATAGAAATTAGCATTCTTGAAAGCGATAAAACAAAAACAGACGTAGGTGAGAAGTCAACATCGCAGTATCCAACTTTAGATACCTTATGGCAACTTACGTTTGAACAACGTCATCAGGTTATCAGGGTGTGTCTGCAGCAAAAATTAGCCGCGCTCTTAAATATCAATGTTGAACAGATTGACGTGAACCAACCTGTTAGCAGATGGGGTTTGGATTCTTTAATGGCCGTTGAACTACAACATTGGCTAGAAAGTGATTTTGGTATTGTCTTGCCAATGGTCAATTTCCTTGAAGCCAATAACATTGCCCAACTAACAACAAAGGTCCTTGACCAATTTTCTTATAACGACGCCTCTCACCTAACAACCCTTACACCTTCTCAAGAAAAGGCCACATCTTCTCTTTCATATGGTCAACAAGGGATTTGGTTTTTACATCAATCGATTCCAGACAAAGCCATTTATAATATTGCTGTTGCGGTTCGCATTTGCGGCAATCTAGAAATACTGCGACTAAAAAAAGCTTTTCAACAGATAGTTGACCGGCATGATGCGCTGCGTACAGCATTTTCTGCACCTCATAATCAACCAATTCAAATCATTTATAAATACAGGCAGGTACCCTTTCAAGTTGAAGACGCCAGTGCCTGGCCTGAAGAGCAGATACAGGCCTACTTGGAAGCTTCAGCAAATCAGCCGTTTGATTTAGAAAAGGATATTCTACTACGGGTAGGGTTGTTGGCGCGTTCCTCACAAGAACATATTCTTCTCTTGGTTGTCCATCACATCATAGCTGATTTTTGGTCTTTAGCGATTCTTGTTGAGGAACTAGGCGTACTCTACCATGCTGATCAAGATGATTTAACAACCGTACTTCCCCCGCTGACAGTTCAATACAGTGACTTCATTACCTGGCAACAAGAGGTTCTATCTGGTGCTAGTGGAGAACAATCTCTAGCTTATTGGAGCAAAAGATTAGCCGAGGATTTGCCTCTGTTGAATTTGCCCACTGATCGTCCCCGACCTGCCGAGCAATCTTTTAACGGGGCGGCTGTCTTTTATGAAATACCCGGACCGCTAACACAAGAATTAAAAAGTCTTAGTCACCACAACGAAACAACGCTTTCCATGACATTGTTAACTGCGTTTCAAGTGTTGCTTTCGCGTTATTCAGGTCAGGAAGATATTTTAGTTGGATTGGCTACCTCAGGACGTAATAGGGCTGTTTTTAATTCGTTAATAGGCTATTTTGTCAACCCAATCACCACCCGAGCCGATTTCTCAGATCAGCCTTCATTTGTCCAGTTATTAGTCCAAGTACGACAATCAACCTTATCTGCGTTTAATTATCAAGATTACCCATTTGCATTGCTTACCAAACAGCTAAGACCGGAAAGGGATGCCAACCTGCTTCCTGTTTTTCAAGTGATGTTTATCTGGCAACAAGCGCCAAATGACCAGGATGCTAAGTTAAATTCTTTTACATTAGGTAAAACAGGTGTCCAATTAGAAATGGGTGGCCTGGCTTTGGAACTAATACCTTTACCAAAACAGACAGCTCAGTTTGACATTGTTGTACAGATGGGCATGTTAACCGATGGATTAGGCATAACCATTGATTATAATACGGATCTTTTTGATGCAACCACAATTCAGCGCATGTTTGGCCATTTTCAAACGTTGCTTAAGAGCATAGTGGCGAATCCGAAGCAGCGGGTGACCGAACTGCCCTTGTTAACTGTATCTGAGCGGGCTCAATTAATTTCAGCATGGAACAACACAGAAATGGAATATGCCCAGGCTGCTTGTATTCATACCTTATTTGAAAGACAGGTAGAGCGGCAGCCAAATGCAATAGCCGTAACGTATGAAGAGGCATCTTTAACTTACGCGGAGCTTAATCGACGGGCAAACTCCCTTGCGCATTATTTACGGGGGCGAGGCGTTGGGCCAGACGTTTTAGTGGGACTCTACATGCCACAGTCAGTGGAAATGATAATAGGCATATTAGCAATTTTGAAAGCCGGCGGCGCATATGTGCCGTTAGATCCTATATACCCTCAGAAGCGGCTGCAGTTTATGCTGGCTGATACTGGGATTTCTATCCTTGTGACGCAACAAGACATGGAGATTGGCTTGCCAACAGAAGGTGTACAACGGATTTGTTTGGGCTTGGAATGGGAGATGATTTCTAAGGAAAGCCCTCATAATCCTGCTCATAATGTTGTGGGTCAAAATCTTGCTTACATAATCTATACGTCCGGTTCAACTGGGCAGCCTAAAGGCGTTTTCATTTGCCATGATAATCTAGTCCATTCCACTATGGCCCGATTGGCTGCCTACGATGACCCTGTTTCCAGTTACCTTCTGTTATCATCTTTTGCCTTTGACAGTTCTATTGCCGGTATTTTTTGGACTTTAAGCCAGGGTGGTCGGTTGGTATTAACTCCTACTCAAGTTCAACAAAACATTTTGGCCCTTTCATCAGTTATCAAGAATCAGGCTATCACACATACATTGTTAGTGCCCTCACTCTACCGGGCGCTATTAATGGAGGCGTCTTTGGCGGAGTTAAAACATCTTCGTTGTGTGATCGTGGCCGGGGATATTTGTCCGGTTGATCTTGTAAATTATCATTTGGATTATCTGCCTGATACGTTCCTTTACAATGAATATGGACCAACTGAAGGTACAGTGTGGAGTAGCGTTTACAACTGTAACAATGGCAAAATGCGAAATCAGGTGCCTATTGGCCGCCCCATTCCGAATGTACAACTTTACATTCTTGATCCATTTTTACAACCCGTGCCTATTGGAGTTACAGGGGAACTGTTTATAGGCGGTAGAGGGGTTGGAGGTGGCTATTTAAACCGGGCTGCAGTAACGGCCGAACGCTTTGTTCCTGATCCGTTTACAAAAAAAAGGGGCTCTCGCCTTTACAGAACTGGTGACTTGGCCAGATATTTGCTGGATGGGAATATTGAGTTTTTAGGGCGTCATGACAATCAAATTAAGCTGCATGGGTTTAGAATCGAATTAGATGAGATTGAAGCTGTCCTAAGTCAACACCCTCATGTCCGAGATAACTTGGTACGTGTGCGTACGACAGGTACTGGGGGTAAGCAAATTATGGCTTATGTTGTACCTACGTTCCAAGATAAAAAGATTCATGAAGATATAAGCGCCCATTACATCACAGAATTCAAAACTTTATATGATGAATTTTATAACCATGAAGAGCTTTATTCGAGCGTGGATGCTCAGATTAATTTACAGGTTTGGACAAGCAGTTACACTCATCAACCTTTACCAGAAGAGGAGATTTTGGAGAGTGTTGAGAGCACAACCCAGCGTATCCTGGCATTACAGCCAGACAGCGTTCTAGAAATAGGGTGTGGTACTGGTCTGCTATTATCTCGTATTGCGCCCTCATGTTCATATTACTGTGGAACTGACATTTCCTCTGTTGTATTGCAGCGTCTGCGGCAACATGTTCACCAATCTCATCGTTTTCAGGGCAAGGTCGATCTTTGGCAGCGGGAAGCTGCTGACTTTCAAGGTGTAGAAGAAGGATCCTTTGACTGTGTTGTGCTTAATGAAGTTGTGCAACATTTCCCTGATGTTGATTATTTAGTTCGGGTTTTAGAGGGAGCAGTTCGTTGTGTACGTTCTGGTGGCAGCGTTTTTCTTGGGGGTATATTTAATCTCAAATTATCAGAATATTTCCATACTTCTTTGCAATTACAGAAAGCATCAGTTGGTATAACTGTTTCTCAAATGCGCCAACGCATTAACAGCCAAATGGTCAAACATAAAGACCTGTTTCTTGATCCTATATTTTTTGTGGCGCTAAAAAACCATTTACCCCAGATTAGCCATGTCCAGATAGAACTAAAAGGAGGAGCAAGTTCTAATGAGATAACAAAATTCAAATATGATGTCACCCTTTTTATAGGTTCTGAACATTTGGGTACGACTGTAAAAGGCATTGCCGAAAACCCAATATGGCTTGATTGGTCAACCGAAGCCCTATCACTTCCATCTATTCAACGGTTGCTTGCTGAAAATGCTCCTGAGTTTTTGGGTATCAGAGATGTTCCTAACGGCCGTCTTGTGACTGAAGCTCATATGGTGCAAACCTTAAAAAGTATTCAGAATAAACCCGATTCAACAAATCTTCAACAGGTTTTTAACGAGTCAATGGGACAGTTGGCTGCGATTAAAGAAGCCGTTGATCCGGAAGCTGTATGGGCATTGCGTCATAAACTCCCTTACCATATTGAAATCTGTTGGGCCGCTTCAGGGAGAGCCGAGTGCTTTGATGTAATGTGTTACCGCCACCCAATGACAGAGACTATAACAACTGCCATTGCCGTGCCAATTCGCCCTGATGTAGCTGCTCCTTCTAGACCTTGGGCGTACTATGGTAATAAAGAGGTTTCAAAGATATTACAACACCCGCTGTTGGAGGCAGAGTTGCAAACTTTTTTACGTAAGAGAGTGCCAGCTTTTATGGTTCCGACAACGGTTGTTATTGTAAGTGCGTTACCATTGACCATTAACGGCAAGGTGGATGAAAGCGCCTTGCCAGACCCGTCAAAACTGGCCCTCACTACAGAAATGGGGTATGTTGCGCCTCGTAATGATCTGGAAAAGACCATTGCCTCTATTTGGCAAAACGTCCTGAATCTAGAAAAAGTAGGTATAAACGACAACTTCTTCGATCTTGGGGGTGATTCCATTATCAGTATTCAAATTGTTTCCCAATTGGAACGAGAGGGATGGAAAATAACCCCGCAGAAAATTTTCCAGTACCAAACGGTTGCTGAACTAGCCGCTGTCGTCATCCCCACTAAAGACACACTGCCTCAAATGGACATTTTTATTGAGGAGGAAACCAGCTTAACACCCATTCAAAAGTGGTTTTTTGAGCAGGAATGGCGGGACTTTAATGATTTTTGTCAAGCGATAACACTTCGCAGCGATACACCTCTTGATGTAGGCATATTAAAAATTGTATTTCAAACCCTAATCGATCGGCATGACGCATTGCGTATGCGTTATGTAAAAAAAGGGCCAGATTGGCAGCAAAAGGTACTCAAACAAGGTGAAGAAGTGGCCATGGAGATCATAGACCTGACCTCTGTGCCTTCAACCAAGTTAGAGACTGCCCTGGAAGTTGCGCAGAATCGCCTCTTGACCAGTATAGATATTACCCATGGCCCCATATTTAAAGTTGGCATATTCCAACTAGAGAAGGACGTTACAATTCTATTTTTAGTTTGTCATCATCTGGTAATTGATGGTGTATCTTGGCGAATCATTGTGGCTGATATCGTGGCAAATTATATGTTGGCTTCACAAAACAATTCACTCAATGCCACCACAAAACCACCCCCATTTTTATATTGGGCCAAAAGATTGTCTGAGTATGCACACTCAGAAAGTGTTATCCGTACAGTTGATTATTGGCGTGCTGCCGGACAAAAGAATTCCTTTAACTTCCCTGTGCGCATTGACCAAAATAGCGCTGATAAAGTGGCGACAACAACTGTCAATATTCCGGCAAACATCACAAAAGCCCTGTTAGCGGATGCAAACCGCGCGTACCGGACGACCATCAATGATCTGCTTCTTACCGCCCTTACGCGAGCGCTTTGTACGTTGACAAGTCAAACGACCATCAGTCTCACTTTAGAAGGCCATGGTCGGGATGGGTTGGAAGAAGACGGGTTGTTTGCCAGTACTGTTGGTTGGTTTACGACGTCATTCCCAGTTGTTTTTGAGATGAATCAATTTATCGAGATCGGCCAACAAATAAAGTATATAAAAGAAAGCCTCCGCCACATACCAGCAAAGGGACTTGGGTTTGGCATTCTAAAGTATTTGTCTTCGGGTGAAGAGATTCAAAAAATATTTTCTACTTATCATCAGCCGGTTATTCTGTTTAACTACTTGGGACAAGTCAATAAAGATTTAGGAGATCTTTTTCAGATTGTGGCATTAACCGGTAAACCTGTGCCTGAACTACCCCACAATGAAGATATTATTGAGGTGACGGGAATGGTGTTTCAAGAGGAGCTTCGATTTGATCTAAATTTCAACGGCCGTTGGTATGACACGGCAACAATCGAAAAATTGGCCTCATTATTTAAAGAGGAACTAGAAGCAGTCGTTGTTCACTGTTCCTCGCCAAATAACAAAGGTTTCACACCATCTGACTTTTCTTTACTCCAGGTTAACCAGCATGAATTAGATCATTGGGAACAAAGCTTTCCCCAACTCAGTGGAAAGCATGTTTTGGACATGTATCCCTTGTCGCCGATGCAACAAGGGATGCTGCTTCATGCGCTCATTGCGCCCGATTCTTTTGTTTCATTTGAACAATTTAGCTTTTTGCTGGAAGGTGCTTTGCATCGAAAGTTTTTTGAAAAGGCATGGGAATACTTGGGAACGCAACACGATGTTCTCCGTACTGTGTTTGATTGGCAAACCTTTTCACAGCCTGTTCAAATTGTGGTAAAAGAAAATTTGTCAGCGGTTCATTGGGAAGATTTATCACACTTGCCTGAAGACATACAAGCGCAAAAACTGAAACAGTTTCAAACTGTTGATCGGCATCACCCTTTTAACCTCGCATCTGGACCGCTTATTCGCATAAGTGTCTTTAAATTAGGGGCACAATCATTTTCTTGCTTGTTAAGCTTACATCATATCATTTCAGACGGATGGAGTTTTCCAATGTTGTTGGAGAGTCTCTTCCAAATTTACCAAAGCTTTTGTCAAAATACGCAATTTACCGCAGCGAAAAACCGGCCTTATAAAGAGTATATCAAGTGGTTAAATCAACAGGATGCCCAAAAAGCTCAGGAATTCTGGCTGGCAATGCTGCATGACTTTAAAGTACCGACGCCACTACCGGTGGATTTTGAAACCAATGTTTCTGCCGTTCAGGATACGGCCGAAAAAGCTTTGTCTCTAAATGGTGAGCAAGCCGAGGCCCTCGTTAATTTTGCACACCTTCAACGTGTGACCCTTAACACTTTGATTCAGGCAGCCTGGGCCATTCTATTATGGTTACATTCAAATCAGCCTGATGTGGTGTTTGGTACAGTTGTTTCTGGACGACCAACGGACATTCAGGGAATTGAAAAAATGTTAGGTTTGTTCATTAACAATTTGCCTATGCGGGTTCAGTTTAAGGATAGCGTGAAAGTAGGGGGATTTTTAACAAATTTGCAGACTGCATCCCTTTCCATACGGGATTACGAGCATAGTTATTTACCTCATGTTCAGGCTTGCAGTGCGGTGCCTGCGACTAAAAAACTATTTAATACACTTATTGTTTTTCAGAATTACCCCCTGAATGAGAATGTTTTATCACTTGTATCTGATCTTAAATTAAAAGGGGTGACGGTTAGTGAAACGGCAAGTTATGATTTGACATTAACCATATTTGCTGCCAACCAATTGCAATTACGCTTACAGTATCATCCACAAAAATTTTCTGAGATCAGAATTAACCAGTTGTTACAACATATAGAAATTATTTTGACTTACCTGGCCCGGTTTCCTGAGATGCCTTTGAGAGATTTCGAAGATGTACTTCGTCAAGCGTTGGGTTTAAGCAAACCCCTTGAGAACAACACTATAGAAGCGACGGTTGACAAACCACTATCTATTAATCATCGGGCCCAGACAGACTTAGAGAGACACGTAGCTCGCATATGGCAAGATGTCTTGGAGCTTGTAGAGGTTGATATTGAGGAACCTTTTTTTAATCTAACTCCCAATTCTTTGACAATCGCCACTGTGCATTTACGACTTCAAGAGGCACTAGCGCGGCCGTTCCCTATCGTCAAAATGTTTGAGTATCCAACCATAAAAGAGCTGGCCGCCTATCTGAGCCAGCCTCAAAGGGAGCCAATACAACATATACGGGCGATGGAACGGGCCCAAAAAGCAAAAGCTGCCATTAATAAACGTCGCAGCCGTATTAAACACAAGGGTGAAAAATGACAGCAGATAATAATTCAGTAAGTGAGAATACAATTGTTAATGGTCTGGAAATCGCGGTCATTGGTATGGACGGCCGTTTTCCAGGTGCTGATACCATAGATGAACTTTGGGAAATGTTAAAAAGTGGTGTTGAAGCAATCTCCTTCTTCTCTGAAGAAGATCTGTTGGCTTCCGGTGAGAACCCCACATTGCTTAAAATGCCAAATTACGTCAAAGCTCGGCCAGTTCTGAGTGATGTAGAATATTTTGATGCCGCCTTTTTTGGCTTTTTGCCGCGTGAGGCTCAGATCATTGACCCTCAACATCGTCTGTTCTTGGAATGTGCCTGGCACGCATTAGAACACGCTGGCTATAATGCCGAACTTTATGAGGATCTAATAGGGGTTTTTGCAGGGACAACGTTAAGTACCTATTTGATTTCGAACTTGTTAGAGAACCAACAGGCACATAGTGCCCTTGATAGCTGGCAAATTGGAATTGGGAATGAGAAAGATTCATTACCAACGCGGGTTTCCCATCTTTTTGATTTAAGGGGTCCCAGCATCAATGTGCAAAGTGCCTGCTCTACCTCTTTAGTGGCCATTCATTTAGCTTGCCAAAGCCTATTGAATTATGAATGTGATATGGCTCTAGCCGGTGGTATCTCAATACGTGTACCTCAAAACCTGGGATATTTAGGACAGGCAGGATTATTATCTACCGATGGGCATTGTCGCCCCTTTGACGCCAACGCCAGTGGCATGATTACAGGTGACGGTGTCGGTGTCGTCGTGCTAAAACGCCTGACAGATGCCATTGCCGATCGAGACCATATTCATGCAATCATTAAAGGATCGGCCGTTAACAATGATGGCGCTCTAAAAGTTGGATATACAGCGCCTGGTCTACGAGGTCAAGAAGCTGTTATTGTAGCTGCCCAAGCCATTGCGGACGTAGATGTTGAAACCATTAGTTATATAGAGGCCCATGGTACGGGTACACCTCTAGGAGATTCCATCGAAGTAGCCGCTTTGACCCAAGCCTTTCAACCAAAGACCACAAAAAAGCAATTTTGTGCGCTGGGTTCAATAAAATCAAATATAGGGCACTTGGATAATGCGGCAGGTGTAGCTGGTTTTATCAAAACAGTATTGGCTTTAAAAAACAAACAGATCCCTCCCTCTCTGAATTTTGAGCAGCTTAACCCTGAAATAGAGCTGACACAAAGCCCCTTTTACATCAACACAGACCTTCAAGCCTGGGAAAGTAATGGTGTTCCTCGTCGTGCCGGTGTGAGCGCTTTTGGCATTGGTGGTACTAATGCTCATGTCATATTAGAAGAAGCCCCATCACTGCCTTCCCTTGTTTCCTCTCGTCCCTGGCAGTTATTAACGTTATCTGCAAAAACTGATTTAGCTCTAGAGGCAGCTGTTCAAAAATTGGCAGCCCATCTCAAAGAACACCCTGCTCAGTCTTTGGCAGACGTTGCCTATACGTTGCATCTAGGGCGAAAAGATTTTGATTATCGCTGCATTCTGGTTTGTCGTCATCAACAGGATGCTCAGAAGTCTCTTAAGATGAGAATCCCCACTCGAGTCTTTACAACCCACTTGAATTATGCCTCACGACCTTCACTCGTGTTTCTGTTTCCTGGTGTTGGGGATCATTATGTTGATATGTCTCTTGGGCTATATCAGAGTGAGCCAACGTTCCGTGGGTGGATTGATCGAAGTGCAGAATTTCTTTTGCCCATATTAGATATGGACTTCCGAGAGCTACTTTATAGAGGGATACGAAGCCAGGATGCTGCTGAGAATCCAACTACTATCGATTTCAGAGCTATGTTAGGTCAAAAGTCCAACAGCTTAAATGAACTCCCTATTGAGTTAAAGCAAACGGCCTTTATACAACCAATTGTTTTTGCTGTGGAATATGCTTTGGCACAATTGCTGCTGGAGTGGGGGCTTCAGCCCGACGCAATGATTGGTCATAGTTTAGGAGAATATGTAGCAGCATGTTTGGGAGGGGTTTTCTCTTGGGAAGATGCTTTAACTATCGTAGCCAAAAGGGCGCAGTTAATAAACCAACTCCCTTCAGGGAAGATGTTAGCTGTAACGTTAACAGAGGAAGAAATCCACCCGTTTTTAAGTGATGATCTTTCTTTGGCCATTGTAAATGGCCCATCGAATTGTGTTCTAAGTGGTGTAAGCAGAAGGCTTGAACAATTTGAAGAGCAAATGACTGAGCTAGGTATCTCTTGCCGATGGCTTTCCACGAGCCATGCTTTCCATTCAAACATGATGGAGCCTGCCAGCGAACAGTTCCGGCAAATCATGGCTGAGGTGACTATAAATCCAACACGCATACCGTACATTTCAAATGTGACTGGAGACTGGATTACACCAGATGAGGTTACCAACCCAGACTATTGGACGCGCCATATGTGCCAAACAGTACGTTTCGGTGATGGTCTGGCACAGTTTTTGCATGAAAAAGCCCATTGTTTTGTAGAAGTTGGTCCAGGACAAAGTCTAAGCGCATTTATCAAACTCCATCCAGATTATAGGATGGTAGCTGGGCAAAAAGTATTGGCAACATTACCGTCTGTTCACGAAAAACAACCAGATGAGTATTTTTTGTTAAATACTCTTGGTGAATTGTGGTTGACTGGCATACCTGTTAATTGGAAAGGGTTTTATGCACATGAACAACGACAACGGGTGCCATTACCTACCTATGCTTTTGATCGACAACGTTACTGGGTCGATCCGGATAAACAAATCACTGCCTATCCTCATTCGATTTCTCAGAAAGAGAAGCCTGATATCGCTGATTTGTTCTATTTACCTGTTTGGCGTCAAACCCCACCTAGCCAATTCCTTAATTATGATAAGATTGTGGATGAGTCTACATGCTGTCTCATTTTTAGTAACAATTCTAAATCATGTACTACTATTGGTAAACGTCTGGGACAAGAATGTGAAGTCGTAACCGTAAAGGAAGGAAATGGCTACTTAAAAATCTCGGAGAATGAATTTA
The DNA here is from genome assembly GCA_011525915.1 of Ardenticatenaceae bacterium. GTDB lineage: Bacteria > Chloroflexota > Anaerolineae > Promineifilales > Promineifilaceae > CAADGU01. The sequence goes on from WYBM01000015.1 coordinate 152,730, forward strand.
CGATTCATCCTTCGCAACTTGAAGATTATGAAGCAATGTTTGAAGCATTACACGCTTCAAACAGAGTGCCAAATATCATTGTTCATGCCTGGAGTATAAGCACTGACATAGATAATGTACCTTATGCATCAGAAAAGATGCAGGATATAACCTTCTACAGTATTCTTTACCTTGTACAAGCGTTAGATAAGTCCTTTGCCTCTCACTCAATCCATTTAAAGATTATCTCTGACGAAATTTTTCAAATAACCGGAGAAGAACTTGTCTTTCCGGAAAAAGCTACACTGCTAGGAGCCTGTCAAAGTATTTCAGTAGAATATACCAATATTCAATGTCAGGTTATAGATTTTATTCCCACTGGCCAATCAGGCCGCCCTTTAGAAGGTCACATAAGCAACAACACAATAGCTGAAATCAAAGCCGCCTCGCTTGAAGGATGGGTTGCGTATCGTGGAGAACAACGTTGGTGTCAAGCGTTTGAAGCCATAAAAATACCACAACAAGGCAACATGCCTATATCTCTGCTGCGGGATGGTGGCACATATATGATTGTTGGCGGATTGGGAAGCATTGGCCTTGCCTTAGCACAGAGTTTAGCTGAGACAGTGTCATCTGTGAACCTGGTTCTTATTAACCGATCTGGTTTGCCAGAAAGAGAAAGCTGGTCAGTTTGGTTAGCAGAGCATGATGAACAAGATATTATCAGTAACAAGATAAAAAAAGTACAGCTTTTGGAAGAATTGGGGGCTAATGTCCTCATGATGAATGCCGATATTACAGATCAACAACAAATGAGGGAGGTTAAGCAGTATGTTGAGCAAGAATTAGGAAGCATTCATGGTCTTATCCATAGTGCGGGTATATATCAAGGGAGTCTGATCACCTTAAAACAGCGCGAGGAGGCAGGTCGCATCCTTGCGCCAAAGGTAAAAGGGTTACGTGTAATTGAGAACTTGTTTGAAAATAGCCCTTTAGAGTTTCTTGTACTTTGTTCATCAGCTCATTCCTTTTTCCCTAGAATAGGTCAATTAGATCATAGTGCCTCATTTAACTTTATGGATGCCTTTGCTTATTATTACACCCATAAATTTGGCACTCCCACAATTTCGATTGATTGGCCAGCTTGGCAGGAATTGGGCCTGGCAGCAATGACTGAGATTCCATTTGATAAGGAAGTCATCCGCCAATTTGCTGGTGAGCATGGTTTATCTTCCAGTGAGGGGGCCGAAGCATTTAAACGCATTTTGTCCGCTGAATTGAGGCAAGTGATTGTTTCTGCCCAAGATATGGTTTCTCTGTTCAATCAATTTAGAAATCTTTCAAAGGATAACTGGGGTGATTTACTGAAAGAAACGTTGCCTTCAATAAATGGAGTTCATTCTCGCCCGACTTTGAAAAGCGTGTACGTGCCCCCTGGAGACGATATTGAGAAAAGTATTACCAGTATCTGGGAAAATTTGTTAGGGATCGAGGGGGTAGGTATTCATGATAGTCTCATAGAGTTAGGGGGGCATTCATTGTTAGCACTGCAGATAATTTCCCGATTAAAGGATAGGTACGATTTGGAAATTCCGGTGAGGGTATTGTTTGAAAACCCAACTATTGCTAGTTTAGCTAACTATATAAAAGCTAGTCAAAGAACCCAGGCAAATTATCCAGATGACGATGAACGTGATGTTGGTGTCATATGAATATTGTGGATTTCCTTTATTCACTGCAAAGTTTAGACATTCAGATTGAGGTTGATGATAACCAACTTCGTTACAATGCACCCAAGGGGGCATTGACGGATAGTCTGCGCGCGGAGTTGATTAAACGTAAAGTTGAAATCATTCAATATTTTCATGATCAGGCAGGCTTCAGCGAGCCTCCTAGCACCACACATATTGTGCTGGCACCATCGTTTGATAAATTGCCGCCTATCACCCAATCTTTCCGATTCCTATTTGTCTTGATAGAGGGAGGAGGGACAGTGCCTGGTCTGCTTGGCTTGGCTCATCAACTTGTACAACGGGGTCACGATGTTTGGGCTATTAGCGACCCCTGTAATGAAGCAGAAGTAAAAGCAGCCAGGTGCCAGTTTATACCTTACCATTATGCGCCTCATCGGTATGATAAGTCACCTTCAACAACAAACTTTGAAGATCATAAAGCGGAAACACCAACTCAAGCTATTGAACTGGCTTCTGATGCCTTTGTTTGTAAGCCTGCACTAGCTTATGCTAAGGATGTCTTGGCGGCCATTGAGAAACACCCTGTAGATGTTGTCGTAGTCAGTGAACTGGTGTTAGGCGGCTGTTTGGCGGCTGAGAAAGCAAACATTCCTTTTTCCATGATTTGGTGGGCAATGTACACTTTGCCGTACAGCAGCCCGCCCCCATATGGTTCTATTGGCTGGTTTAGTGATCAATTTGCTCGCTTCATGCTTCAACATCTTGATATCTATGGGTTACCAGCATTGCAGGCAGCACGTGAGCAGCTGGGGCTTCCACCCATTAAGAATTTATTAACTTATTTCAAGGGCCTTGAGCGGATTCTAGTGATGAGCAGCCCGGTTTTTGATCATGAGGTACGACCTTTGGCCAATGTACGGTATATCGGGCCTACTATTGACGTACCAGGATGGAAACAGGAAGAACAGCCATTACCATGGCCGCTTGATCACCCAGATCCATTGGTGATTATTGCTTTCAGCGGTACGATGTTGGAACAACATGAAATAGTACAACGGGTAATTGATGCTCTTGCTGGGTGGGCAGTGCGAGGGGTGGTAACATTAGGCTCAAATCTTGCTGGCAAAAAATTTGATTTTCCAGAAAATGTTATCCCACAAACTGGTGTATGGCGAAAGAAGCTGTTTCCAAAAGCTTCTGCTGTTGTGACGCATGCTGGTCATATGACTGTTATGCAGTCTTTGGCTTATGGGGTTCCATTAATCTGTATGCCTATGGGACGTGAACAGTATGGTAACGCAACACGTGTTGCCTCTTATGGTGTTGGTGTACGATTATCACCAACAGCTACTATTACGGGAATCAAGGAAGCTATTCAAAATGTTGTCAATGAGCCTCGATTTCGTACTCAGGCAGCACGTATGGGGCAACAGATCATAGCCGATGCGAACTCTGCTGCTGGGGTTATGGAGCTGGAGCAGTTGGCGATAAGAGCTATGACTAAATGAAATGTGTCTATTAGTTTCTCCCTATAGATTACAAGGAGTTTTTGATGATGGTTAACAAACGAGCTGTGATAAGCTCTTCTCTTGGTTTTTGCCTAGACTCTACCTTTACTAATTCAACTACTTTTGTACAAAATCGAGACAAGGGGGAATGATGTACATTCTTGGTGTTAATGCACATCATGATGGATCAGCATGCCTGCTTCATAATGGTGAGATTGTTGTTGCAATTGAAGTAGAACGATTAAATCGTGTTAAACATGGTGAAATTAATTTCAATAATATTTGGCAATGTATTAACTACTGCCTGTCCGCAGCAAACATTCAATGGGAAGACTTGTCTCTTGTAGTGTGTAACAGTGCTGATGCGGCCACAGTTAACAGGTTGCGCAGTTGGGGTGAAATCACTTTTATATCACATCATATTGCCCATGCGTATAGCGTATTTGCCGGTTCCGGTTTTGAATCTGCCGCTGTTCTGATCACGGATGGCAGCGGGAATCAGTATAAGGATGTGGAAAGCCATTTAAAAGGATCCAGGATTATACCTGATCATTATGAAGAGTCAGAGTCTTATTACTTAATAAAAGAACCTTTTGAAGTGCAAGTCTTGCAAAAAAACTGGGGTGAGTGGAGTGAAAAGATGAACACCCCTCCCTATTATTATCGCTTTCCCAGTTTGGGCCATATGTATGATCTGACCAGCCAATATATCTTTGGTCACTGGGCTCATCCAGGTAAAGTTATGGGGCTTGCTCCTTATGGAGCGGCAGATAGACTGGCTGATATTGATATTGTTATTCCAAACGGCGACGGTTCTTTCACTATTTCAACAACTTGGGTTGACGCCCTCCCGCAAAAATGGAGTTATGGGCGGGGGTGGCAGAATGAAGATGCAATTGCTCTTTACAAGGATATTGCCTATAAGGTTCAAAGTGAGCTGGAAAAAGCCCTGATTCACAGCGCCAATTGGCTGCATGCGCAGACGAAGGAGCGTAATTTATGCATAGCGGGCGGGGTCGGGTTAAATTGTGTTGCGAATCAGAAAATATTGCATGAAACGCCGTTTGAAGCAATACATATCATGCCAGCGGCAGGTGATGCGGGTATTGCCGTTGGGTGTGCTTATTTTGGTTATTATAAGTTACAACAACGGCCGTCACTCCCTCTAAAACAACTCTCTCATGTTTATTTAGGACGTGCCTATGCTGAGGATGAAATCCAGCAACTCTTGCAAGCCTATACAAACAACCTGTTGAGGGTGACCTGGTACCAACATGGAAACAGCCCAGTACCCATGTTTGTGAGTTATCAGACCGATGAAGAACCTTTGAAACGGGAAAGGATGATCTATGACGCCGTCGAGAAACGTTATCATTTAGAGATTCCATTTGAATATCATAAGAAACTTCGTTGGTACTTTGAAGCTGAAGATGAACAAGGTGTCCAGGTACAGAAGTTAACTCAAACGTATGGCAACTCCTGGGAATTAGTGCCGCAGCCCATTATTTTTGACAATCCTGATTTCATTGAAACTGTAACAGCTCAGCTGCTTTCCAAAGGTCTTGTGATAGGGTGGTTTCAAGAAGGAAGTGAGTTTGGACCGCGGGCGTTGGGGCATCGTAGTATCTTGGCTGACCCCCGGAACCCTAACATGAGATTTCACCTGAATAATATCAAAGGGCGTGAACAGTTTCGGCCAGTATCACCAATTACCACAAATGAAGCAGCCTTACGCTTCTTTAAAATGACACAACTATCTCCATTTATGTTGCTTGCACCTGAGGTACAAGAACCGTATAGAGCTATGATCCCTTCGGCCACCCATATAGATGGTACGGCTAGAGTACAAACGGTTTCGCCGGAAACGAACAAAAAGGTTTATAAACTATTGAAAGCATTTGAACACCTTACAGAAGTGCCAGTTTTAATCAATACTAGTTTTAATGGTCCAGGCGAGCCAATTGTAGAAACACCAGTCGACGCACTTTGTGCATTCCTTCGTTTGCGCCTAGACGGTTTGGTGTTAGGCAATTGGATCATTGGCCGGGAGCAATAACCAAGAGGGATAAGTAATGAAAATATTTGTTACTGGTGCTGCTGGATATATTGGATCGATATTGTGTGAGCATTTGTTAAATAATGGCTATCAAGTATTAGCCATGGATAAGCTTATCTACGAGCAATCTACTCTTTTCCATTTGTGTACACACCCCCATTTTGATTTTGTATTTGGTGATGTTCGGGATAAAAGTCTTATAAAACGGCTAATCAAAGGGGTGGATGCTATTATCCCTTTGGCTGCTGTTGTGGGGGCGCCAGTGTGTGAGCAAGATCCGTATCTGGCACAAACTGTCAACCTGGATGCAATTCGATTGATTAACGACCTTCGCCGTCCGGAGCAGTTGATCATTTTTCCTACAACGAATAGCGGTTATGGCACGCAGTCAGGTGAGGTTTATTGTACTGAGGACACGCCACTCGAACCGATTTCCCTCTATGGGCAAACGAAGGTGCAAGCCGAACAAATGTTATTGCAAAGTGCCAATGTTATTGTTCTACGGTTGGCGACCGTTTTTGGTATGTCACCACGAATGCGTCTGGATCTATTAGTGAATCACTTTGTTTATATGGCTGTTACCGATGGTTACATAGTTATTTTTGAGAAAGATTTTAAGCGCAACTATCTGCACATTCGTGATGTTGCCGATTGTTTTATCTACTGTCTGCAAAACGCCGCCCATATGTCTAGCAGGCCATACAATGTTGGGTTAGATAAAGCAAACTTATCAAAAGCAGAATTAGCTATAAAAATTAAAGAACACGTGCCGGAACTTTATATACATTTTGCGCCAATAGGCAGTGATCCAGATAAACGTAACTATATCGTGTCTAACCAAAGGTTACGGGAGGCTGGTTTTGAGGCAAAGCGCTCTCTTGATGAAGGCATTCAGGAATTACTTAAAGGATATCGCATGATGGGGCGACGGCCGTTTCGAAATGTATAACAAGCAAACAAAAGTAACATGATAAAACAGCACATTAATATGACATCTATTACGGCACTTATACTGGTCGGCGGTTTTGGGTCTCGTTTGTACTCAGTTGTGAAAGACCTTCCTAAAAGTTTAGCCCAAGTAGGTAAACATCCATTTATTCATTATTTGCTGCAAAATTTGTGTCGTCAAAATGTATTAGATGTTGTGTTATGTACTGGATATGGTGCTCAACAAATCGAAGCCTATTGTCAAAACGGCGATAAGTGGGGCATTCAAATTCGTTACTCCAAGGAGCTAGAGCCGTTAGGAACAGCTGGCGCTATAAAACAGGCGCAGGGGTTAATAAACTCCAATCACTTTTTGGTATTAAATGGCGATTCATTTGTACGTGCCGATATGGCTGCTATGGTTCAGTGCCATATTACCAGAGGCGCAAACGTGACAATGGCATTAGTTGAAGTTACTAATAGTAGCCGGTTTGGGTCTGTTTGCATGAATGATGAAGGAGCCATTACCGCATTCCAGGAAAAGAATCATTTGGGATCTGGTTTGATAAATGCTGGAGTCTATGTACTTGATCAAACCGTTTTAGACATGATCCCATCAGCAAAAAACATATCTATTGAACAAGAGATTTTTACCCAATTAATAGGCAAGGGGTTGCATGGTATCATAGTTGATAAGCCGTTCATTGATATTGGCACCCCATCTGCTTACAAATTGGCACACTCTATTTTGGCTGATTGGCCAGAGTAATGTCCCGTTGACAATGGAATCATCTATGGATAAGTGCAATCTGAAAGCAGTTGATGCCCAATGGCGTGACGTGATTTGTGGACATTTGTTGTCCAGTGCAGAAGTTATCCGACTGACCGCCGAACTATGCGTTAATGAAATAGATGCTGCTGCCGGGTTAATTGCAAATTGTCTGAAGCAAGGGGGGAAAACTTTGCTTTGTGGCAATGGTGGTAGTGCAGCCGATAGTCAACATATTGCCGCAGAGTTTGTTAATTTACTTTCTCAGGATGTTTTGCGTCCGGCTTTGGCCGCAATGGCCTTGACGACAGATAGTTCCATCATTACTGCTGCGGCAAACGACTTTGGTTTTGATGCGGTGTTTGCTCGTCAGGTAGAAGCATTAGGCCAACCCGGTGATGTGTTAATTGGTATAAGTACCAGTGGAAACTCTGTCAATGTGGTACGAGCTATTTCGCGAGCTCGGGAACTTGGCATTCACACGGTAGCTTTAACAGGGGCCACGGGGGGCACATTGGCAGATACTGCCGATATTGTTGTTTGTGTGCCAAGCACCCGTGTACAACATATTCAGGAAACACATATTGCAGTGGGACATATTTTGTGTGCAATTGTAGAAAACATTGTATGTAGGCAGGAGGGGAAAATTGATCATAACGAGAACGCCGCTACGAGTTAGTTTCCTTGGTGGAGGAACCGATTATCCAGAACATTTTCGTCAACATGGTGGGCAAACGCTTGGCACAACTATTAACAAATATTCTTATGTTACGGTCAAACGGCTTGTCGATTTATTTGAATATTCAATCCGTGTTAGTTATTCACGTACAGAATTGGTATCAAGCGTAGATCAAATCCAACATCCAGCTGTGAGGGCGTGTTTGAATTTTCTTAATCTGGATAGCGGTGTTGAAATCAACTATGTGGGAGATTTGCCAGCGCGTACAGGCTTGGGATCTTCATCCTCATTCACTGTGGGCTTGCTTTATGCACTGCATACACTTAAGGGTGAGTTGGTGGATGCTCAACAGCTGGCTGCAGAAGCTGTCTATGTTGAGCAAGAATTGATTGGTGAGCAGGTGGGGGTACAAGATCAATATATATGTGCTTATGGGGGGTTTACCCATGTACAATGTAGTCGGCACGGGCACATTAACATTTCGCCTGTTCCCTTACGGCCAGAACGTTTGTCAGAATTTCAGTCACATTTAATGCTCTTTTATACCGGCATATCTCGCTTGGCGCAGGAGGTTGTTGGCGAACAACTGGAACATACAAAAAAAGGATTTCTTTCACAAGATTTAAATCAATTAAGTGATCTTGTTAACCAGGGATTAGATTTGTTTTTTAGTGATCAACCAATGGCATGTTTTGGTGAACTTTTGCATGCTGGGTGGGTGATAAAACGAAACTTATCTAGCAAAATCAGTAGCCCCAAAATAGATACCTGGTATATGCGTGCTCGACGTGCGGGTGCCATAGGCGGTAAGTTGCTTGGAGCTGGCGGTGGCGGTTTTCTGTTGCTGTTTGCTAAACCAGACGCTCATTCTGAAATTCGACACCAACTTTCTGAGTTAAAACAAGTCCCTTTTTATATAGAGAATACAGGCAGCCAATTATGGTTTTATCGTGAGGCAAATTAAACAGCTTAAGTGAGAAAGATGGCGAATGTGTAAAAAAGAGTTTTGGCAAAATAAGCGGGTATTAGTAACTGGCGCCTCGGGTTTCGTTGGACAAAATTTGCTTCCGCTCTTAAGGGCTACAGGATGTCAATTATGTGCGCCTTCTCATACAGAATGTGATCTTCTAGAACAACAACAAGTTCGCATATTGATAAAGGAAGCCGCGCCTGATATTGTTTTTCACCTGGCAGGATTGAGCGGGGGTATTATGGCTAATAAACAATATCCAGCTGATTTTTGCTATCAAAACTTGTTGATGAATACGTTGATGATGCATGAAGCTTATTTGGGAGGTGTTGAGAAATATATCACCCTAATTGGCGGATGCAGTTACCCTGCAAGCGCACCAAGTCCTATTGTAGAAGAAGCGCTTTGGAATGGATACCCTCAACCAGAAAGTGCCCCTTATTCTTTGGCGAAAAAGATGAATGTGACAATGGCTGAAGCCTATCGAACTCAACATGGTTTTGATGCAATTGTGTTGGTGCCCGGTAATATGTATGGCCCATTTGATAACTTTGATTTGCAAAATGCTCATGTTATCCCGGCCCTTCTCCGTAAAATTTATGAGGCTCAGGTCAATGGCGCGGAAGAGGTTACCGTCTGGGGAACTGGAAAGCCCGTGCGAGATTTTGTCTATGTTGGTGATGTATGTGAAGCTATTGTAATAGCTGCTGAGACTTATAGCGCCCCAGATATTATCAACATTTCTACGGGAAAACAGGTGACAATTCGTGAGCTAGTAGAGCGCATCGTGGCAATAACTGACTATAAAGGGCAAATCCAGTGGGATAAAACCAAACCCGATGGTCAGATGCATAAAGGTTTTGATGTTACCCGTTTGCATCAATGGCTGGGATTCCATAGTCGTACATCATTATCTATAGGCTTACAAAAAACACTCGCCTGGTTTGTAGAAAATTATGAGACAGCCAGATTAGACGTACCGGTGCAGCCTAATAGGAGCAAAAGTGCATCATGATTTTTCTTATTGGGGCAGAGGGATTTGTTGGGTCTGCATTTGTCCGTTATTTTGACAAACAACAGATTTCCTATGTTGCGATTTGTCGGGATGATTACAAACATTTTGTGGGTAAAAATTGCGACATTTTGATCAATGCTGCGGGGAATTCAAAAAAGTATTTAGCCAATCAAGATCCTTTGGTCGATTTTGACCAAAGTGTATCATTGACTTTACAGACATTAGATGATTTTAAACCAGCTTTTTATGTATTACTTTCGAGTGTTGATGTTTATCCAAACTTGGCTGATCCTGCCAATAATCATGAGGGGATGATGTTTGACCCGCTACAATCATCGGCTTACGGGCTTCACAAAAGAATGGCTGAATTTTTGATACAAAAACATGCCTCTAGCTGGCTTATTGTACGACTTGCAGGCATGGTTGGCACAGGCTTAAGGAAGAACCCAGTGTACGATATTTTACACGAACGGCCGTTATACATTCATCCTGATTCACAGTACCAATTCATGTCTACCGATACTGTGGCGCATACCGTTTGGCACCTTATACAGAATAAAATGGCTAATGAGATTTTTAATGTTTGCGGGCAGGGACTTATGTCTCCCCGTCAAGTGGCGGCATTGGCCAAAAAACCTTTAGATGTTTCTTTATTACCGACAGATATAACACCAAGAATTGTTTGGGTTAATACGCAAAAAATCAATAACCTGATGCGTATGCCTGAGACCTATCAGACTGTTGCCACGTTTATTAAACAAACTTTGACACTTTAGACCGAATCTGGTCAACGCTTTTTAAATGCTCCGCGCAACTTTTTAGCTGACAGGATATTCCATGGATATTGTAGCCTTCATCAATTACCTTAAGAGCCTTGATATACGACTATGGGTTGACCATAATCAACTTCGATACAATGCACCAAAGGGTGTTTTAACACCAGACCTGCGCACACAATTAACGGAGTTTAAGGAAGATATCCTTGCACTCTTAGGTTCGCAGAATACAAATGATGACCCCAATCACCCGCCACCCATTGTCCCTGTCATGCGGAACCAACCATTCCCACTATCGTTTACCCAACAAGGTGTATGGTTAAGACAGCAATTGGACTCAGATTCAGCATTTTATAACATGCCCTCTGCTATTAGGTTGACTGGCAAGCTTAATATACAGGCTTTAGAGGCCAGTTTACATGAGGTTGTAAAACGGCATGAAATTCTACGGGCAATCTTTCCGGCTGAAGCCGATCCGCCGCAACAAATGATTACCCCACCCCTAAAAAATCGATTGCCAATCATCGATCTGCAAATAATGCCGGATAAAAAACAAAGGGAGTATGTTAACCAGCTTTTAACAGAAGAAGCCAAACGCCCTTTTGACCTGACTACCACTCCCTTTCGGGTGGCTCTTTTGCACCTGGAGAAGCAAGCGTACATTCTGTTTGTGACTGTTCATCACCTTGTTTATGATAATTGGTCCGCAGGCATAATCTTCCAAGAATTAACAACGCTCTATAAAGCTTTTTCGGCCGGACGGCCGTCGCCGCTTCCTGATCTGTCCATTCAATATATCGATTTTGCTTGCTGGCAGCGAGAATGGTTGACAGATTGGACTTTAGCGTCTGATTTGGCCTATTGGGAAGAACAATTAGGTGGCGAGTTGCCTAAATTAGCATTGCCCACTGACCACCCCAAACTGAAAAGCAAAGAACCTGAAGGTTCTTTAATGACCTTTAGAGTGTCACAATCCCTCAGAGAGCGCCTTGAATTAATAGGTCAACAAGAGGGCGCTACCCTTTTTATGACCTTGTTGGCCGCATTTTATACATTGCTTTACCGCTATACGTCTCAAGAAGACATTATTATTGGTACGTCTGTGGCTAAACGCAGCCATACTCAACTGGAGGGAATGGTTGGGCTTTTTGCCGATTTCTTAGTCTTACGGGCAAATCTTAGCGGTGATTTAACGTTTAGACAGTTGTTGAGGCGGGTCCGGGCCTTGACCTTGCAAGGATATACTCATCAAAATGTGCCTTTTGAGAAGTTAGTACAAGCCATAAAACCACCACGTGATCTTAGCTCTAATAACCCGTTTTTTAGCGCCTTTTTTAATCTTTTGGATATGCCAAAGTCTGTCGTGACGCTGCCTGATCTGGTCTTCAGCATGCTGGAGATTGACAGCAAGCGCGTGCAGTATGATCTGGCGCTCACCTTTTTTCGAACTGACGATGGATTAGAAGGGGAATTGATATATAACAACAGCTTGTTTTATGACAGCACCATTACACAGATGCTGGCACATTTCCACACGCTCTTAAAAAGCATTGCTGATGAACCAGATTGGCCGCTTTCTGAACAGACACTTACGGATGAAATAGAACGCAAGTTGTTGCAAGCCTGGAACAACACAAAAGTCCACTATCCGGACAATGTATGTTTACATCAACTTGTGGAAACACAAACAGATTTAACCCCAGACAGAATCGCTGTTGTTTGTGAAGGTAGCCAAATTACTTACCAAGAGTTAAACGGCCGTGCGAATCAATTAGCCATGCATTTGCGAATACAAGGGGTAGGGGCGGATGATCCTGTACTCATTTGCACTAATCGGTCTATTGAAATGGTTATTGGTGTGTTAGGCATTCTCAAAGCTGGTGGAGCTTATGTACCTGTAGATCCCACGCATCCTCAAGAACGACTTGAGCTGCTTACACATAGTATCAAGGCACACATCCTCATAAGCCAGACTTGCTTTCAAACCCTTCCCATAACAGAGAGCATAAAAACCATTTATTTAGATAGGGATTGGAGTGAAATTTGCCAACAAGCCAAAAACAATCTGGACAATATGACTATGCCAGATAACCTGGCGTATATCATACATACTTCGGGCTCCACAGGTGTACCCAAAGGTGTTGCCTTACCTCATCGGCCCCTTGTGAATCTGTTGGCCTGGCACGTTAAAGAGCTGTCAACGGGTGTACGGACGCTTCAATTTGCTTCTTTAGGTTTTGATGTCAGCTTTCACGAAATATTCTCTGTTTGTGCTTCAGGAGGCACGCTTTGCATCATTAACGATATCGATCGTGTAGATGTGGTGAAACTGATTTGCTATCTAGGTGAACACGCTGTTGAAAAGCTTACCCTGCCCATTATGCTTCTACAGCAATTAGCTGATAATGGTGACAAACACTTAGAGTTGCTAAACCATCTTCAAGATGTTATTGCTACAGGAGAACGGTTAATACTCCATCCAGCCATTGCTGATTTATTTGCAAACTTGGAAGGATGTACGTTGCATAATCACTATGGACCTTCGGAAACACATCTAGTCACAACCTATACATTACCTCGATCAACACATGAGTGGTCTACCTTGCCGTCGATAGGTCGGCCAATATCCAATGTACAAATCCATATTCTAGATGGTAAATTACAGCCTGTGCCCATAGGTGTGCCTGGCGAGTTGTACCTTGGCGGTGTGTGTCTGGCCCGGGGTTACCATGGCCAACCCCATTTAACAGCAGATAAATTTATCCCTGATCCATTTTCAGACACACCCGGTGCACGTCTATATAAGTCCGGTGATCTGGTACGGTATGGAAGGAATGGGGACCTTGAATTCTTGGGAAGGGTTGACCGCCAGGTAAAGATATTGGGCCAGCGTATTGAACCAGGTGAAATTGAAGTTGTGTTGTGCCAACATCCGGCTATTCAAGAGGCTGTTGTTATACTGCAAGAAGATCCTTCAGGTGATAAATATCTGGTTGCCTATGTTGTTGTAGCGGCGAGTTGTACCGTAGAGTCGAAACATATCTATCAATATCTCAGGGAACATCTTCCCCTTCCCTTTATTCCGCGTGCATTTATACAACTTGATAGGCTGCCATTAAATAAAAGCGGCAAAATTGATAGACAGCAGCTGCCTGCCCTAGAGATTCAAGCGAACCATGTATCACGCTTCCCTAAAACTGCGTTGGAAGAGAAGTTGACTTCTCTATGGCGTAATCTCCTGAAAATAGAGGAGCCTGATATTGATGACGATTTTTTTGAATTGGGCGGACACTCATTAAAGGCAGCTTCCCTTGTTGCCGCCATTCATCGGGAATTTGATGTAAAAATACCTTTGCGAGAAATGTTTGCTTCCCCCACCATTCGGGATTTAGGAGCCTATATTGCTCAGGCGAAACGACAACAATTTTCTTCTATTCCTAAAGTAGAAAAACAAGATTATTATCCTACCTCCAGTGCCCAAAAACGCATTTTTATTTTGCAGCTGATTGATGCTGGGGGCATGGCCTACAATCTTTTTGACGCTTTCTATGCAGAGGGCAGTGTTGAAAAAGACAAGGTTGAAGCCACCTTTCAGTTATTGGTTGACAGGCATGAGGCTCTGCGTACATCCTTCTTTCTTGATAACCATGGTTCTTGCCAAAGAATCCATGAAAGAATTGATTTAACGATCAGTTATTATGAAGCGGTTGAAGATGAGATAGCTAACATTGCTCAAGGTTTTTTTACACCTTTTAATCTGGAACAGCCCCCCCTTTTTAAGGTAGGGCTTATAAAATTAGATACTGAGAAGTTTATCTTTCTCTTCAATATGCATCACATTATTGGTGATGGCATTTCTTTGGGGACCTTAATTCGAGAGTTCATGGCCTTGTATGAAGGACGTGAACTAGATGATGTAGCGATTCAATACAAGGACTTTGCGGTTTGGCATAACAAGATGATAGCCTCCGGTGCTTTACAGTCACAGGAAGCTTATTGGTTGGATCAGTTTGCAACGGCCGTGCCCACTTTAGATTTGCCAACAGATTATCGACGGCCGTCAATCGTAGGATCAGAGGGTGGGGCGGCCAACGCCGTTCTAGATCGATCACTTACCGCTAATTTAAAGCAGATGGCTGCAACTTATAATGTGACTTTGTACACTCTCTTATTCACAATATATAGTGTCTTGTTGGCCAGATATACCGGTCAAGAAGATTGTGTCATTGGCAGCCCCGTAAACGGCCGCACCCATGCAGACTTGGCTAACACAATAGGCATGTTTGTCAATACCTTGGCTATCCGCTGCCTCCCTGAAAATGCAAAGCCGTTTGATGTGTACTTGTTAGACATTAAGAACAAATTGGTGGAAGCCTTTGATAACCAGGATTACCCGTTTGAAATGTTGGTTGAACGCATTGTTCGTCAACGTGATACAAGCCGAAACCCCTTAGTGGAAACGACGTTTGATCTGTGGCGTCATGAAGATATTTGGATTGAAAGCAGTCTCCTCAAAATCAGGCCATATGCATTTGAATCAACTGTTGCAAAATTAGATTTGTTGTTAGATGCTCTGGATAAAGATGGGGAGATTCATTTGAATTTCCAGTTTAGCACACAACTGTTTTCTTATGGCAAGATTCAAAGGATGGCTGGTCATTTTGAACAAATCTGCAAAGAAATCATCAAAGAACCTACACGTTGTTTGGGTGATATCAATTTATTAACTGAAGCTGAACAAAGACAAATCTTATCAGACTTTAATCATCAGCAAATTCATTATCCAAATGATCTGCTTATTCATGGGCTAATAGAGGAACAGGCCGAAACGTTTGCAGATAAGGTGGTAGTTGTTTTTAATGAAACATGCCTGACGTATAGTGCACTTAATCAACGGGCAAATCAAATGGCATATCATCTTCGTCAGACCGGCCTTGGGCGGGGCACAAAAATATCATTACTTCTCAATCGATCTTTAGAGTTAATAGTCGCTACGTTAGCTGTGCTAAAGGCAGGGGGTACATATATACCTATTGATCCCAATTACCCTGAAAAGCGGATTCGTTTTATTTTAGAAGACTCTGATTCGGAACGAATCATAACGGATCAACAGGTTATCGCTTCCGATATATTTGCTGGTGAGGAACTGTCGAAAGTGATTGACATCCTGGATGAAAATATCACGATGTTACCAGCTGAGAACCTTACTTATGTAAACGATGCTGATGATTGTGCCTATGTCATTTATACTTCCGGCACATCGGGAAACCCAAAAGGGGTCATGGTTTCCCATGATAGTCTGGTAAATGCCAGTTTTGGCTGGCAACAAGCGTACCGTTTTGACCAAATAGATTTGCGGTTGTTGCAAATAGCAAGTGCTGCTTTTGATGTATTCACGGGTGATTTTGTGCGTACACTAACAAGCGGTGGCTGTATGATTATATGTCCCGCCTCGAAATTAGTTGAGCTGCCGGAACTATACCGTTTAATTTATCAACAACATATTAACTTTTTGGAATCAACACCATCATTGATTATTCCCTTAATGGATTACGTATACCAACAAGATTTACCCATTGAAAACATGGAACTGTTGGTCATTGGGTCTGATTCTCTTAATCTTGATGATTACGGCCGTCTTTTAAATCGCTTCGGGGATCAGATGAGAATCATCAACAGTTATGGTGTCACTGAAGCAACAATTGACTCAACTTACTATGAAGTTAAAACGGCTAGTCAACTTCCGGGTACGGTTTCTCAAAACGTCCCCATTGGCAGACCTTTGCCGAATGTTGCTGTTTACGTGTTGAATGCATACGGGAACCTACAACCCATAGGGGTTCCTGGTGAACTGTATATTGGCGGTAGAGGCGTCGCCCAGGGTTACCATAAACGACCACAACTAAGTGAGAGTAAATTTGTCTCCAACCCATTTCTACCGGGCGAATATGTTTATAAGAGTGGTGATCATGCTCGGTGGCTGTCTGATGGATCACTAGAATTCTTAGGTCGGCTTGACTCTCAAGTGAAAATTGGAGGGTACCGTATTGAAGTAGGAGAGATCGAAAGCTGCCTGCGGCTGCATCCAGCAGTTAAAGAAGCCGTAGTCGTTGCTCCTGAAAACAAACTGAAGCAGAACTATCTTGTAGGGTACATAACTCTGTCTGAAGAGACAAAAACCGCGATTGTCCGTCAATATTTATATGAAAATCTACCACATTTCATGGTGCCTCAAACGATTCGCGTGATCGACGTGATTCCAATGACACCCAATGGGAAAGTCGATCGCCGTGCTCTTGTTGTTTTTGACGATAACAATGCTGAAAGGGAGGAATATTTTCCACCTCAAAATGAGGTCGAGGCAGGATTGATTCAGATTTGGCAAGATATTCTTGTGGTTTCGCAGATCAGTATTACTGATAGTTTCTTCGATTTGGGAGGAAACTCGCTCTCCATTTTGTCTCTATATAACCGGATTCATGCCCAGTATGATGTTGATGTGTCTGTTGCAGACCTGTTCTCTTGTCACACGATTAAAATGCTTGCTAAACGTATTCATCAGCGACCCGGGCAATATGAAGTTGAAACGATAACAGATGATTTGGATCAGCGCATTTATAACATTCTGGATGATTTTGAAAGCGGGCAAATTGACTTGACTGATGCTGACGCTGCCCTTGACAGCTTAATGGATATTTAATTGTTCCCATCTTTTAGACGAGGTAAAAATGAAGGAATTGCGACAATTGGTCTTGAAGCAACTCAAAGCTGGCCAGATTTCGAAGGATGAAGCCGCAGATATGCTGGCTTTTATTCTAAACAAAAATCATGCTATAGAGACAGCCGACATTGCCGTAATTGGCATGGCTTGCCGCTTTCCACCCAATAATGACCTGGCGGGATTTTGGCAGGATTTAAAAGATGGTGTTGATATGATTGGACACCTTTCAGAAACCAGGCGACAAGATATTGCACCGTTAACCAACCTGCTAAAAATTCCGGAACCAAGTTACCATCAAGCAGCTTTTTTAGATCAAATTGATCGCTTTGATTACACATTGTTTAAAATTTCACCTGGCGAGGCACAGCTTATTGATCCCCAACAACGCTTTGCATTAGAAGTTGCGCTTGAATGTATTGAGAATGCTGGTTATAGCCGGGCAAACCTAAATGGCTCCAGAACAGGTGTATATATGGGATATTCAGAATCGGAATATGAATGGCTCATTCCGGCTGATGAACCATCTGCTGTTCATGCAACTTTGCCAGCAATGATTGCTGGTAGAATCGCTTACTTGTTCAACTTTTCAGGCCCTAGCCAGGTTGTTGAGACAACGTGTTCTTCATCCCTTGTTGCTGTTCATCATGCTTGCCAGGGGATCGTTAATGGGGATTGTGACCTGGCACTTGCTGGCGGTGTTCGTTTAATGGTATTCCCTTTTGCTGAAGGTTATGACAGCGATCAGCAAATTGGTATTTCATCGCCAGATGGGCGTACAAGGGCGTTTGACGAAACTGCCAGTGGCACAGGGAGTGGTGAGGGTGTTGGTATTATCTTGCTTAAACCACTTGCAAAAGCGATCAAGGACCGCGATCATATTTACGCTGTGATCAAGGGTAGCGCAGTCAATAGTGATGGGAGATCCAATGGGATTACGGCCCCGAATCCTGATGCTCAGGCAAAAGTTATTGTACAAGCCTGGAAGAGGGCAAAGATAGACCCGGAAACCATCACTTATATTGAAGCTCACGGGACGGCAACAAAACTTGGGGATCCTATTGAGGTCCAAGGGCTCACCACCGCTTTTCGAAGGTTTACGGCTAAGGAAAACTTTTGTGCTGTGGGTTCCGTAAAAACCAACTTGGGACATCTCTCATCAGCAGCCGGAATTGCTGGTTTGATCAAGACTATTTTGGCCCTCAAATATCATCAGATCCCTCCTTCATTGCATTTTAAGAGGCCAAATCCGCTCATCGATTTTAATCATTCCCCTTTGTTTGTGAACGACAAGCTGACAGTGTGGGACTCTTCAAGTGGACCGAGACGTGCTGGGGTTAGTTCTTTTGGCATTTCAGGAACCAATTGCCATTTACTTTTAGAAGAGTACATCATGCCCAATCTCCAGACTGCTGATGAGGCAGCAGAAGAATTGGTTGCCGTTTTTACATTATCGGCAGCCAGTCAACAAAGCCTTTATCAGTTAGTGAAAAAATATAGTGATTTTCTTGCTACCACGGCACTTCACAACTACCGGTTTGAAGACATCGTTTACACAGCAAATACCGGGCGTGATCTACATGCCCATCGGCTAGCTGTTTTAGCAAGCAGCGTTGCCGATCTTCATGCCAAGCTGGTATTGATAGAATCTGCTTTTTCCTCTGGTGAAATCAATGAGACTTTGATAAACGGTGTCTATATGGGTTTTGTTCAGGATGTGGGTGAAGACCTTGATGCATCTTCTTTTGTCAATGGGGATCTGGCGCCTGCTGAACTAGCTAATTTGTTTGTTAGTGAACCGCATTTTCAGTGGGAGCCTCATTTTACCGGTCAAGTCCGGAGCAAAGTACCTTTACCAACCTATGCATTTGAAAACAAGCGGTGCTGGATCCCATTTGAAAAAAATCGGTTGTCAGCCCGAACCCAACTGAAGATAGATTTAAATGCAACAGTGTCTGGTGAAAACGGCCGTGACCAGGGGAACGATCTGGTTGAAAAGTCCAAGCGAAAACGAAAGAAAACAGACTGGCTCTATACATTGAGTTGGCAGGAAAAACAACACCAGTCAACTGATTTGGATGCCAAGGTAATGAAGGGAACATGGCTCTTGTTGATGGATGAGCTAGGCGTTGGTGATGTCTTAGCAGCAAAGTTGACACAATCAGGGTGTAAACCTATATTGGTTTATCCTGGTGCAAAGCTCAAACGAGAAGGTGATCAATGTTATCAAATTGCTCCTACATCTCAGAAGGATTGGCAACAATTGTTACAAACGTTGAGTCAACAAGACTTAACGCCCCTTGCCGGTATTATTCATCTCTGGACCTTTACAGTTTCTGACAAAAATGAACAGAATGCCGAGGATTTTATCTTCCGGCAAGAGAAAGGGTTCCTTAGCTTATTCGCATTGATGAAGTCCTTGATTGCGTTTCAATCGAAACAATTTTTAGAAGTTTGGATCGTTTCTAACGATGTTACCGAAGTTGTTGCCGAAGATATAACTATATCGCCTGAAAAAGCGCCCCTATGGGGCTTGAGCAAAGTAATTCCTCAAGAATTTTATTGGGCAAAATGCTATTGTGTCGATATCGTTACGACTGATCAATTGCCAGGTCAAATGGTAGATCAATTACTGGCGGAAATGAGTCAGAAAGTTAAGATACGTGAGCAGGTGGTTGCATACCGCCACAATAGGCGTTTCATTCAACAAATTGAACGGCTGAAACTGGATCAAGTTGAAGATGAGGAACGGCCGTTAGTAAAAGATGGGGGTGTCTATTTGATCGCCGGTGGTGCCGGCCATATTGGACTTGGTATCGGCAAGTACCTGGCATCACAAGCTTCCATAAAGCTGATTCTTATTAATAGAAGCAAGCTGCCTCCCCGAAGTGAGTGGCAAACTGTCATGGCTACTGGTCACCCAGAGGATAAAACTTTCACCCGTTTAGTTGGGATCAAAGAAATAGAAGATTTAGGCTCAGAAGTTATCTACTATTCTGCAGATATAGGTGATGCCCAAGTGATGGACCAAATCATAAAGGATATTCATAGACAACACGGCCAGTTAGATGGGGTAATTAATGCCACAATGGAGGTAAGGCGAAAAAAATTAATAGAGTTAAATCAGCCCGAGTTTGAAGATTCGGTAAAAAACCGAATACGTGGCGCAGTTGTTTTGGATCAGGTGACCCGTACAGAAAAATTGGCCTTTTTCATTATTTTGTCCTCTATATCTTCAATTTTTGGCGGTGTGTCAGAAGCTGATGATGTTTGTTCAAACATATTCTTAGATGTATATGGGGCATGGATGCATAGAAAGCGTCAGAATGTGCGTGTTTTAAACCTTCCCGGAATTCAAAGACATAGAGTTACACCAGCAACCGTCAGTGAGCAAGTACTTCTACCTATTAGTGCCGAGGATCTTGCAGAGTTATTTGAAGCTTTTATGAAAAAGAAGGTTAAATTTGCCTTTATTGAAGATTTTAACTTCGATCAAATACATGCACTCTTGCCGATGTTGCCGGTTCGTTTTGCAAAATCAATTTTAACCGAATCCATAACACATACCTCTTTCGTGGCGGAAAAAGAGGTGGTTGAATCTATTCAGTATAAGTTATCCGGCGAGGGAAAAGATGATCGTACAGCCTTAGAATGTAAAATCGCCGAAGTCTGGGTAAATGTATTAGGCTATAAAGAAATAAGTAGTCACGATAACTTCTTTGATTTAGGTGGGGATTCCTTGATGGCTATTCGCTTATTACGAAGTATACGTCATTTCGTAAAGGTTGAGCTAACAATTTCAGAAATTTTCGAGTACCCAACCATTGCTTCCTTAGCTGATTGGATTGAAAGTCAATCTAAGGAAGCAGGTTTCCTAGAGGCTGATCTTTTCCACGAAAATGCTGATGATTTGCAATTGACTGAATCAAGCATAGACTATGCGGATGCTGATTTATTGATACCAATTCCTCGTGATCAGGATTTAATAACTTCCTCTGCGCAACAACATTTATGGTATCTGGAGCAGTTAGATCCCGGTAATCCTGTTAACAATATTTCCGTTTCTTTAGAAGTTACCGGCCCATTGGCTATAGACATATTTATACGATGTATTAATGAGATTGTGACCCGCCATGAAATCTTGCGTACGACCTTGACCATGGTAGAAGATAAAATTGTGCAGATCATTGCGCCAAGATTAACTTTGGAGCCAGAGAAGTTTGACTTATCAGCCCTGCCTGCTTCCGAGTACGAAAGGAAAGTTCTGGAGATTTCGCAAGAACAATCAAGGTTTCCGTTTGATCTTGTACAGGGACCACTTTTCCGTTGTTCCGTGATTTATGGTTCTCACAATCACGTGATCATACTGACCGCTCACCATATCATTTTTGATGGCTGGTCTATGGGAGTGTTTTTTCAAGAGTTGGCAACATTGTATCAAGCGTTTTCTAATGGAAAGCCTTCCCCATTACCACCGCTGCCAATTCAATATGTCGACTTCGCTTACTGGCAAAATCAACGTTTAAAAGGTCCCGTCTACGAAAAGTTGAAAGATTATTGGAGAAAGCAGCTTAGTGATATGCCCCAGCTTGATCTACTTACAGACTATCCGCGACCAGAAACCATGGACTTTCAGGGTCAAAACTACCATCTTGCGTTACCTCTTAGTTTGTCAAATGAGTTAAAAGCCCTTAGTCGACAAGAAGATGTATCTCCTTTTGTAATACTCTTGGCTGCCTTTTCATCTTTATTACGTCTTTATTCAGGCGATGATGATATTGTTATTGGCGCTTTTAGTGCCCACCGACATCGAGTAGAAATTAGAAATCTGATTGGTTTATTTGTCAATACACTTATTTTGCGAATTGAGCATTCAGGTCACCCAACCTTTCGCCAGTTGATGAGGCGTGTTAGTCAAGTTGTCTTGGAAGCCTCTGAGCACCAAGATTTAACATTTGAACAGATTCTGGATGTTATACAGCCAACTCGTACCTTCCAACGGCTGCCTTTGGTGCAAGTGGCTTTTGATTTCTTCGTAGATCCTTTGCAGAATGTGGTTTTTCAAGACCTGGTGTTTAAGTCAGTTTCTGTAGATAGAAAAATATCAAGATTTGATTTAACTTTGGAAATCACAGACCAAGGTGAAAACGGTATGTATGCACTTTTTGAATACAATAGTAAATTGTTTAAGCCAGAAACGATAATCCAAATGGCCAAACGTTTCGAGGTGTTTTTGCAGAATATCGTTGCCAACCCCGATACTCCAATTTAACAAATCATTACGGGAAAATAAGATGATGGTTGACATAATGGATAAAGCACAAGAAGGGTATTTGCCGGTGCTGGGTGGTTGGCTTTGGTATGAAGCATATGGCACACAGCAGACAACAACACCATTGTTGATTTTACATGGTGGACCAGGTGCAGGACATCGTTACCTGACTCCATTAAAACATATTGCACAAGATCGCATGGTTGTGTTTTATGATCAGTTGGGTTGTGGACGCTCTGAAGAGCCGGCCGATCCTGATCTATGGCAAATGGAACGATTCGTAGAGGAGATCAAAATGATTCGTCATTTGTTAGGGTTAACACATATTCACCTGTTCGGTCACTCTTGGGGGGGGTGGCTGGCAATTGAGTATATGCTAACACAGCCACACGGTGTGGCAAGTCTAACCCTAGCCAGTACTTCTGCCAGTTTGCCAGAATATGCAGCCGAAGTCGAGCGCTTGAGAAAAGCGATGCCGTCCGAAATATATCAGACAATGGTTGAGCATGAATCAAAAGGTGATTTGCAAAATCCTGCTTATAAAGAAGTCGTTCTTGCGTTTTATAAGCGTCATCTTTGCCGTTTAGACCCGTGGCCGCAGCTCTTCATTGATAATGTACGAGGACTATCTGAAAGTTTGGTGTACGAAACGATGCAAGGGCCAAATGAGTTTTTGATCACTGGTAACCTGAAAGATTGGGATCGGCGCGAAAGACTTAGTGAGATTACTTGCCCTACGCTTATTACGGCGGGTCGTTACGATGAGCTTACCCCTGCCTGTGCCGAAACACTTCAACGAGGAATCAAAAATTCTCGGATGGAAATCTTTGAGAAAAGCGCCCATATGCCTCACATAGAGGAACAGGATTTGTTTCTCAACGCGTTGAAAGAATTTCTAATAACAGTTGATTTAGAGGCCATCCCATAGATAATGCGCTCTGGTTTTTAAGTCAGTGGGTAAAAAGTATGAACAAGTGCACCAGCCATGACCGTTGAGTTAGCCCATTTAATCTTATTCATCGATTAACCCCGGCTGTTTTTAGTATTGTTAATTTAGGAGACATAGTTTACCCATGAAAAAGAAAGAAGACGATACGCTCTCTTATAAGAAAGCGAGTGTCGATACGCCCCAACATGATGAGCGTTCCAGGTTAGAGAGTAGTTTTGAATTCATTCTCAGTAGTTTGGTTCAAGACGATAGTATATTTGAACGCCCCATCGTTGAGGGCCTTAGTAAACTTCTTACATATGATTACAGGTTGCCTCTTCATGTTGGTCTCGAATCATTAAATGATCTGGAGCAGAAGATTTTTGAATGTGCTCAAGAGTTTAATGGTCTTATACATCGGGAGTCACCGTCAACGGAGTTTTCTGGTTGCGTCATTAGGATATTTTATAATAAATTAGGTCGGCTGCATTTCCGAGAGGTAACCAGTTCTCTCCCACTTTATCCTGAAGGTATAGAAAGCCAGGAAGTAGGTTTTATCTGTCTTCCCCGCTCCACTTATGAGCAATTGGAAAAATCAGTTCAGTCTGAGATTGTCCGTGAAAAACAACTTCGCTCCGAGATCGATGTGTTGCTCAGCAAAATCGAGCATGCTGGTCAATTAACGTGGGTGCTTGATGTTGTAGATGATGCTGTTCGTCATGTAGAAGCTGTGTATATTTACTTCGATGATGAATTGTGGAGTGTGATGGAGAAATGTACAACACTCATTAATAGACGCCGTTCTGGTCCCGGCATCATCACTCAACTTAGGGGGAAATCTGTTCAAGATTGGACTGCAACGCAAAGGCTTGGTATTGCCAGTTTGTACGCCTTGTTTTTATCAGGGCGTTCCGTTCGCTTTGAAGAATTCAATGGCAAGTTGTTGACAGCACGAGCACTATTGGCACGGCTACAATCATTAGGGGAACAGTATGGGGAGGGAGAGACGATAGATGCCACCACTTGTCTGAACTTGTTTGATCTAGCTGAGTCAATCGGACAAGCTTCCAAAAAATCGATTGGGCAATCCTGGGTTCGTTATCGTGAAATAAATGGTTTAACTTATTTCAAAACGGAAAAAGTCGTAGGCAAGTCAGAATTATCCCCGTCTGCAAAGATGATTCCAGAGCGCATAATTAGACTTTATGAAACCTGGCTTGATAAACCATTTGATTATGAGAGTGGGTATGAAAAGGTATTTGCCGATCTTGTGGACATTTGTGTTTTAGGACAAACCCAAGTCAAAAACACGGCTGATAATCCAGCCAAATCACCGATAGAAGTTATCATTCAGGAGGTTGTCACCGCAGCTGTAATTGCTACTCAATCTGATTACGGCATGTCTAGTTCAATTCGCAACCCATCGATTTTATTGGCTGAAAAGCATGGGCTTGTTCTGCAAAATATGCTGCGCTTACAGCCAAAAGACTTTTTCACATGCATTGTTTCAAGAGCTGGTCTAGAAAGTGAACTAGGGGAACGTTTATATACAGATGTATATTCAGCTGTTCAAGCTCGTATGCAATACAATCGTTGGCATTTTATTGCCGGAAATTTTGAAAGAGATGAGGTGCCTGAAAATAGGCATTATTTTTATCCGCCCGTTCTACCGGATATTGCAGAGTGGTCTGATCAACGACACGGAGGGCACATACAAGGAGGGGTTCGTTATTCCATACGTGCCCCTGGTCCTGACATGGGGCAACAGCCATTAATGATCGGAGATCAAGCGTATCGTGGTTTTTATGATGTCCGTGTGGTTCGTATGGATGGTACGCCTTACACTTTACAGGATATGTTACTTACCAGACACTGTAATCTATGGATGGGCGTTGTTTGGCGCAGAATTGTAGATCATTGTGAGAAACATCTAGGCATCATAGAGATCCATGGTTTTGAGAAAGGGAATGGCTACAGTACCGATGCGTTATGTGATGTCGAGTTATTTGTAAATTGTTAATTTTGATTGGAGGGCATTGTTAATGGTAAAGATCCTACTTGTTGATCATTCTGGTCGTGGACACGCATTTGCAGATTTATTAACGAGAACAAATCAGCAGGCAATCGTATATTATGCACCTGGCTGCACAGCCATAACTAGTGAACGAATTATCTCTTTACCATGGTTGAAACTATCTGAACCACAGGCTATGGTTGAGTTTGCCCAAAAAGAAGCCGTTGATTTTGCTTTAGTGACAAACGCAGGCGCCTTAGCTAATGGTGTTGTAGATTGCTTTCGAGAGCATCAGATTCCTGTTATTGGACCTGATAAGCAGGCTGCTCGTTTGGAAGCCAGCAAAGCATATGGCAAAAAATTATGCGTTAAATATAATATCCCCGTTGCTGATTTTGCTGTGTTTGCGGATCCCAATAAAGCAATGGATTATGTTAGACAAGTAGGATATCAGGTGGTAGTGAAGGCTGACGGCTTGTGCGATGGCAATGGTTCTTTTGTTTGCGATACAGTTGATGACGCCTTACAAGCAATAGATAGAATTATGCTCAAAAAAGACTTTGGTGAAGCTGGTAATCAAGTTGTCGTTGAAAAAAGGTTATTTGGCACAGAACTATTACTCTTTGCACTAGTAGATGGTAAAAATTTCCTGTTACTACCTACCGCCCTTGATTACCCTAAATCTGATGATGGCGATCTAGGTGTTATATGTGGCGGGATGGGGTCTCTTTCTCCACATCCCTTAGAAGGTGTATTCTCGATGGACCAGATTGTAGAACAGGTTTTAGAGCCACTGATGGGGTGCATAAGGGGAGAAAACTTGAGCTTTAATGGCGCCATTTATGTAGGCTGTATGCTTGTTAATGATCAGGTGTATGTATTAGAGATTAATGCCAGGATGGGTGATCCTGAGGCTGAAAGTATATTACCGAAAATTGAAAGTGATTTTGTCTCAATTTGTACATCTATTTTGGATGGAACATTAGACAATCACTCGTTAATTATCAATGACTTATATTTTTGTAATATTGTGGCTACCCAAGGCAAAACTCGCCAGGTTACGAGGGGCAAGAACAAAGGGTGGTATAAAGGATGGCCTTACGGCCGTTACGGAAAACATTACAAGATAACAGGGCTGGACCAAGTAGATAGAAGTTGTTGCAAAGTTTTTATTGGACAGGCATCAGTACATCCCAAAAAAGGACTGGTAACAGACGGTGGTCGTCCTATTCATATTGTTGGGTTTGGCAATAATCGCCAAGAAGCTGTTGCTAATGCCTATGCAAATATAGACAAAGTCCATTTTAAAGGCATGCGGTATCGTTCTGATATTGGAAAGTTACTACCAGAAATGGAGTTGCCCACAGTACCATGAGCCAAGGGGGTGGAGCCACTGGCCGGTTGGCATTTTCCAGACGTTGAACAAAAAATTCTTGTTCTTGTAGTCGTTTTGCCTGACCAATAAAGTATGGCCCTTAAAGCGAGAAGAGGATACGGCTTTAATGATAAAAAACCCATTTATGACTGAAGAAGAGCATCAGCAAGTGTTGGTGACGTGGAACGATACATCTATAGAATATTCAAAGGCTTTATGCATTCATCAATTATTTGAAGCACAGGCACACCTAACCCCAAACGCAATTGCTGTTACGATTGAATCTGAATGTTTAACATACGAAGAACTTAATAAGAGGGCAAACCAACTGGCGCATCATCTGCGTTTATATCAAATAGGACCAGAGGTAGCTGTTACTATTTTCCTTGAGCATTCGTTAGATATGATGGTGGCTATTTTAGGAGTACTGAAAGCCGGCGGTGCTTATGTACCGTTAGATAGTACATATCCAAAAGAACGATTGGTAACGATATTGCAAATCATCCAGTCCCCTTTTGTCATTACCCAAAAGAAATTTGCCCAGCAGATAGCGTCTCAGGTAGCTGACCTGATTTGCCTGGACAGCGAATGGGACATTATCTCCCAGAGCAGTACCCAAAACTTGACAAATCTATGTTCCCCAGAGAACCTTGCCTACATCATTTTTACCTCTGGCTCTTCTGGTAAGCCAAAGGGTGTGTTGACGACCCATAGTAATTTGGTAAGCACTTACTACGCTTGGGAAAAAGCTTATGAGCTTCGGTTGCGAGTAACGAACCATTGTCAGATTGCTAACTTTGCTTTTGCTGTTTTTCAGGCAGATTGGATACGCGCTCTTTGCTCTGGCGGGAGATTAATTCTTTGCTCAAAAGAAATAGTCCTTAACGCTAAAAAGCTTTACCAGACCTTAGTTCAGCAAGGTGTTGATTTTGTTGAGTTTGTACCCGCTGTATTAAGAAATTTGGTGGAGTTTCTAAAGGAAACGAAACAGCCCTTAGAAAATTTACAAACACTGGTTGTGGGTTCAGATCGTTGGTATGTCCATGAACATCAATTCCTTAAGCAATATTGTGGTCCCAACACCCAGGTTATTCACTCTTTTGGTCTATCAGAGACAACAATTGATAATGCTTATTTTGAACAGACAACATCGGAATTAAAAGATGGTTATTTAGTGCCAATTGGTCGTCCGTTCCCCAACGTTACGATCTATATTTTGGATTCCTATTTACGTCCAGTGCCCATTTCCATTTCTGCGACTCTTTACATTGGTGGAAACGGTTTGGCGCGAGGGTATTACGGCCGTCCCGGGTTAACCTCTGAAAAGTTCATCCCTCACCCTTTTAGTACAGAACCAGGAGCAAGGCTCTATAGTACCGGTGACTTGGCCAGTTACTTGTCTGATGGAAATGTTCAATTCCTGGGTCGTGAAGACACCCAGGTTAAGGTACGTGGATTCAGAATTGAGTTGGGCGAAATTGAGGCCATCTTACAACAACACCCGGCTGTTCAGAAAACTGTTGTAGTGTCGCAGGAAAGTGCAGGTAGAGAGGCAAAATTAATAGCCTATGTTGTTCCTCATGAAGCTTACAAGTGGCGTGATTTTCCACTTTATGAGTTATCTGAAAATGTTAAGGTTATGTATCAAAATAAGGTAGAGACCTACCAACTGTATGAAAAAATCTTTAAACAATCGGCCTATTTAAGACACGGGATTAAGCTAAAAGATGGGGACTGTGTTGTCGATATTGGTGCCCATATCGGTCTTTTTGCCTATTTTGCCAATCAGCAATGTCGTAGCATGAGGTTATTTGCTTTTGAACCATCTCCCACCCTCTTTGAAATTCTGAATAGAAACATGGATCTGCATGATATTAAAATGCAAGCTTTCAACATTGGTGTATCAAAGGAAACAAGGTTGGCTCCTTTTGCATTTTACCCTGATGCTTCTGAACTATCCTCTTTTTCTCCCAATGAAAAAGAAGACAAAAAAATGCTTAAAGCGATCTCGTTATACCGCTTGCAAAATCACGTCTCACATATTAGCTCTTTTCCGAGTTATGTTGATTCATTGCTTGACGGCCAATTGAAAACGATAGAACACAAGGAAAGTCTGTTAAAGACACTTTCTCAGGTTATCCATGAAAATAAAATCGCTCAAATTGATTTGCTTAAAATAAGCGCGCCTAAAAGTGAACTGCATATCTTGGAAGGAATCAACGAAGATGACTGGAAAAAAATCAAACAATTAACCATAGAAGTTTATGATGTTAATGGGATTGATCGAATTGAGCGGCTACTCAAACAAAACGATTTTCGGGCTATCACCGAACCGATCCCTTTAATGGAAGAGGTAGTAATGCATCATGTGTATGCAATACAGAACAGTAAAGCGGACAATGCAGTATCTTCTGATTTGGCCCGCATAACGATATCTTCACAGCCTACCCAACCAGTGCACAATTCTCAAATTAGTTGGGATGTAAACACCACATCCTATGAATTACTTATGCTGTCTGCTGAAACGTCACCTGCTCTAGAGGCAAAGACTTCCAACCTTGCATACTTCTTAAAACAATACCCTGATTTAAATCTTACTGATGTGGCCTATAGCCTTTGGAAATTTGATGAAGCGATGGCACATCGACGGATACTAATTTGCAAGAATCGGACGGAAGCCATCAGCTTGCTTAGCCAATCGAACAGTCATCAGGTATTGACACAACACCTGAATGGACCAACACAAGAAAGGTCTATTGTGTTTATGCATCCAGGAGGGGGAGCCCAATACGTGGGCATGGGTTATGAATTGTATTGTTCTAAAACAGAATTTCGTGAGCAAATCAATCGTTGTGGGCAAGTCCTTACACCGCTTCTCGGGTATGATTTTCGAACATTCTTGTACCCAGCTAAAGAAAATCATGATGACATAGTTTTAAAGCAAATAAAGCAGCCCTCGGTGGCTTTGCCTGCCCTATTTGCTGTTGAATATGCATTGGCAAAACAATGGATGACTATGGGGATTCAACCCTCAGCTTTGATTGGCCATAGTTTAGGTGAATATGTCGCTGCTTGCCTGGCTGGAGTTTTTTCGCTAGAAGATGCTTTAGCTCTTGTTGTCTTGCGTGGCCAATTATTTGATCAACTACTACCAGGAAACATGTTGAGTGTTCAACTATCGGAAGAAGAGCTAAAAAAGATATGCCCGCCACAACTATCTATAGCTGCTGTTAACGGGCCGGAGCAGTGTGTCGTTGCTGGTTCACCAGAAATGATTCACCATATGAAGTCGCTATTGACTGAGCATGGGGTTACACATCGGCAAATTCTCATTGATGTCGCAGCTCACTCCTCAATGGTTGAACCAATCTTGGAAACATTTACTCAATTTGTAGAAAAACTATCATTTCATTCTCCCCGGATCCCTTTTATTTCTAATGTTACGGGTACTTGGATCAAGGAAACAGAGGCAACAAGTCCCTATTACTGGACGCGACATTTGCGAGAGACAGTTCGTTTTAAAGATGGTATTAGTCAACTCTTACATAAGCCTGGGCAAATCTTGTTGGAAGTTGGCCCAGGTCGAACGCTTACATCTCTCACTAAGCTACAAATTGAACCAGCCAGCCCCCCACTTATGCTTACATCAATGCCCCATTATCAGGATAAGCAATCAGCAACCAAGCACTTACTTCGTTCATTAGGTCAACTTTGGCTCGCTGGTTATAAATTTGATCTGACGGATTATTGGCATTCTAAGCAACCTTCTCTGATTCATTTTGCTATTTAACAAACTGGAAGTTAGAGGACTATAGAAATACACTATGAAAACATTTAGAGCACTACGGAACCGTCCTTTTACCTTGCTTTGGATAGGACAAACCACTTCTGTCTTTGGAAATGCCTTGTTTAATATTGCCCTGGCCTGGTGGGTTCTAGAAATTACAGGCTCGGCAGTGGCTATGGGGACCGTTCTCATTGCAGAGACAGTTCCTTTACTAGTGTTTACCCTTTTAGGTGGTGTTGCTGTTGATCGATTTCCTCGTATTCGTTTGATGGTCATTTCAGATATCGGGCGGTTTCTATTATTAACTTTAATGAGCCTTCTCGCATATTATAAATTATTAGAAGTGTGGCATTTATATATCTTCGGTATGTTATTTGGTACGGTAAGTGCTTTTTTTGGTCCAGCATTTCGGGCGGTATTACCAGAACTTACACCACAGGAGGATTTGCCAAGCGCGAATTCGCTTTTTAGTTTAAGCGTGGAATTAAGCGGTATTGTGGGGCCAGCGCTTGGCGCCATTATTATTGCCACAAGAGGTAATCCATTTGCATTTGCGCTAGATGGCTTAACTTTTTTTGTGTCCGGCATCTGCTTGATACCCCTTTTAAAGCTGGATCCTCATTCTGAACGGCAGCAGACGAGTAAACCTGCAAAAAATATAATGAGCGATTTGCGGGAGGGCTTAAAGACGGTAGCTGAGTCTCCCTGGTTATGGGTTCCGATATTGATTGCCAGCCTTTCCAATATTACATATGCAGGGGCTATGGATGTTGGCCTGCCTTTTTTGATTGACGAGCATTTACAGGCTGGTGTTGGCGTTTTGGGTTCTTTCTATTCTATCATGTCTATTGGCGCCGTTGTCGGTGCCATTTGGTTAGGGCGTTACGCTCATTTTCGCCGACGTGGCCTGAAACTATTTAGCTGGTGGGTACCCATTGGTATTTGCGTTATGCTACTTGGCTTTCCAATTGGGGTGACAGGCGCCTTGATCATTGCCTTTGTTCTAGGGGTTTTAAATGCTCACCTGGGCTTAGTATGGACAAATATATTACAAGAGTGTGTCCCCAGTGAGCTTTTAGGAAGAGTCTCCAGCGTCGATTACTTTGGTTCTTACTTGTTGAATCCGGTGGGATTATTTGTTGGCGGCATAGCTATTGCTTCTTTTGGTTCCGCACCAGTGTTTATTGTGGGTGGCATTATAACGGCAATCATCGTTGCGATGGGGTTGTTACACCCCCAAGTGCGCGCACTAAATTAATGCAGACAAAAGGAATTGGGTAGTAAGGTGAGATTAGTATCAAAAAACGAAAAGGGATAACAAGAAATGAGCGGTCGTAGATATTTAGAAGCAGAACTGCGTGATTACCTGCAGGAAAAGTTACCTGCCTACATGATCCCCTCATCTTTTGTCATTATGGATGAGTTGCCAATTTCACCAAATGGAAAGGTGAACCGTCGAATGCTGCCTATACCAAACCTGGATAGAGCTGCGCTGCCCGTTTCATTTGCACCGCCTCAAACGCCGACGGAGGTAACTTTAGCAGCAATTTGGACCGAGGTGTTGGACATAAAAAGGATCGGTCTTTACGATAACTTCTTTCAATTAGGAGGGCATTCTCTATCAGCTACTCAAATTATTTCGCGTGTCCACACTATGTTTGAAGTAGAGTTGCCTTTCCGTAAATTTTTTGAAAGCCCAACGATTGCAGAGCTTGCCGAGTGGATAGATGAAGCCTGCCTGAATCGGCAATCATTGCCGTCCCTGCCTCTCCAACAAGTTGAGCAGGAAACTGGGATCTCATTATCATTAGCTCAGGAAAGGCTATGGTTCCTTGATCAGCTGGATCCTGGCGTAGCTGCTTATAATTTGCCCGCTGTGTTACGTCTTAGAGGGGTTCTGAAAATTGATGTTTTGCAGCGTGGCCTGACTGAAATGATCAGGCGACACGAAATATTGCGGACGACCTTTGATTCAATAGACGGCCGTCCAACACAAATCATTAAAACTGCTGTCAGCCAAACCTTCCCCGTTATAGACCTTGGCATGCTGTCTGACACTGAGCAGGCGTCTAAAGTGAAAAAGCTAATAAGCGAAGAGATCGGCCGTCCCTTTGATCTGGTCGAAGGCCCTCTGCTGCGTATTTCTCTGTTACGATTAACACAATCAGAACACATAGCCTTGTTTGTCATGCATCACATTATCGGCGATGGTTGGTCGATTGGGATTCTCATAAAAGAACTTACGGTTTTGTATGAAGCTTACTTACATGATGCCCCCTCACCTTTGCCAGAGCTTCCTGTTCAGTATGCTGATTTTGCTCGTTGGCAACGTCGCCAATGGCTAGAAAAAGGTGCATTAGACAGACAGCGTACATATTGGAAAAAGCAACTGACTGATGTGTCTGCATTAAATTTGCCATTTGATAGAGCCAGGCCGGCTGTCCAGACTTTTTCAGGAGCCATTCATGCATTCAAGATTTCACAACATTCGCTTAGACATTTGAGTGCATTCATTCATGAAGAGGGCGCAACTCCCTTTATGGTTCTGCTTGCGGTATTTAAGACATTGTTATATCGATATACGCTTCAATCTGACATCGTGGTCGGTACACCAATCGCCGGTCGCACACAACCTGAAGCAGAAAAATTGATAGGCTTTTTTGTAAACACACTTGTATTACGAACAATGCTTTCAGGTAAGATGAGTTTCCGACAATTAGTAAAACAGATCCGTGTAACGACAGTTAACGCTTATGAGAACCAGGACCTGCCATTCGCCAGGCTGGTAGAGGAACTACAATTAGAGCGAGATTTGAGCCGTAGCCCATTATTCCAGGTCTTTTTTACGCTTCAAAATGCACCTATGTCAACCCTGGAGTTTTCTGGCTTAACGGTAGAGCCGCTGGAGGTTGATAACAATACGGCACAATTTGATTTAAGCCTTTATTTGAGTGAGACTGATGATGGTTTGGAAGGCGTCTGGGAATACAATACAGATTTGTTTGATACAAGCACCATCGTTAAGATGTCTGACCGATTTCAAATGCTGTTGGAAAGCGTAGCTCTTAATCTTGATAGGCCGTTATTAAACCTACCATTTTTGACAGAGTTAGAAGAGCATCAGTTGTTGGTTGCCTGGAACCAGACAATGACGCAAAGATCGGAATCGGCGTGTTTAACAGATCTGGTAGAAGCACAAGTACTCAAAACACCAAACGCGGTAGCTGTTACCATACCAACAATAAACGCAGAATCAGGTTTCGAGCATTGTTTAACGTTTGCTGATCTAAATCAGCGGGCAAACTGCCTCGCCAGTTATTTACGAACATTTGGTGTTGGACCAGAAGTGCCGGTAGGTATCTATATAGATCGTTCTTTAGAGATGATGATCAGTTTGTTGGGTGTTCTTAAGGCTGGTGGGGTTTATGTGCCTTTAGATCCCTCATTACCTCCAAATCGACTTGCTTTTATGTTAGAAGATGCTGGCATAAAAAACTTATTATCTCAAGAAAATTTACGGAAAAACGTCACTACCCCTCAAATTCGTGTCCTTTGCCTGGATACAGATTGGACAACGATTGCCCAACAATCGAACCAGAACCCCACAAAATTGATAACAGCCGATAATTTAGCCTACATTATGTACACGTCTGGGTCCACCGGACAACCAAAAGGTGTTCAGATTTCACATCGATCTGTTATTAATTTACTCCGGGCAATAGAAGAGAAAGTCCCATTAACAAATGATGACATTCTTTTAGCCATTACCAGGTTATCATTTGACATTGCCGGGTTAGAGTTGTTTCTACCGCTTATAGCAGGGATGCGTTTAGCCATTGCCACAGCAGAAATATCCGCTGATGGCATTCAGTTAGCGGAAATGTTGGCGACTACCCAAACAACAATAATGCAAGCTACTCCAGCGACTTGGCGACTTTTATTATTAGCAGAATGGCCGGGGAATTATCAATTAAAGATGCTTTGTGGTGGCGATTCTTTGTCCCGAGAATTGGCGAATGAATTGGTGACAAAAGGTGCCTCTTTGTGGAATGTATATGGTCCTACGGAAACAACAATATGGTCTACAATTGACAAAGTTTCCTTAGAGGAGGCATCTATAAGCATTGGACGGCCGTTGGCCAACACCCAACTGTATATACTGGATGCCCACTTGCAGCCAGTACCTATCGGCGTATTTGGGGATCTTTATATTGCTGGTGATGGACTTGCGCGTGGCTACCTAAACCGGGCTGGCTTGACTGCTGAAACCTTTATACCCAATCCCTTTAATCAGGCGTTTGGAAGACATCTTTATAAAACAGGAGACATCGCATGTTATCAACAAGACGGCCGTATCCAGTTCAAAGGACGCAATGACCACCAAGTAAAGATTCGTGGTCATCGAATCGAATTGGAAGAAATCGAAACTGTTTTAGAGCAGCACCCAGTAGTGAGTGCAGCTGTGGTGGTGGCAGATGGCGCAGAGCAAACATTATCAGATAAACATTTGGTTGCTTGTATTGTGCCTGATTGGTCTCAAACGTCAAATGACCTGAGCAAAGAAATGGCATTTAGCCTATTTTACTTTGCTGCTGATGATACTGGCATAGCTGATGATAAATACAAGCTTTATATCGAAGGTGCAAAGTTTGCTGATCGTCACAATTTTACAGCTGTGTGGACACCAGAACGGCATTTTCACCATGTGGCGGGGCTTTATCCTAATCCAGCTACCTTAAATGCTGCCCTTGCCATGGTAACCAAAGAGGTTCAGTTGCGTGCTGGTAGTGTTGTATTACCGCTTCATCATCCTATACGTGTTGCTGAAGAATGGGCCGTTGTTGATAATTTGTCACAAGGGCGGGTCGGTTTGGCATTCGCCTCAGGCTGGGTCCCTAACGATTTTGCTTTTTTCCCAGAGAATTTCGAAAACAAACGGGAGATAATGCTTGATAGCCTCCAAAAGGTAAAAGCGTTGTGGCGTGGTGAAGCAATTACCGTGCGCGATGGTGTGAACAATCAAACGGCCGTTAAGATCTTTCCCAGACCAATCCAGCCTGAGTTGCCGGTTTGGTTAACCTGCACAGATCACCCCAGTATGTTCAAAAAAGCGGGCGAAATGGGAGTTAATGTGTTGACTGCCCTCCTAAGTCAATCAATAGAAGATGCGGCTGAAAATATAGCCCTGTATCGTCAGTCATTACACCAAAATGGCCATGACCCTGAAACCGGTCATGTAACAATGATGTTACACACGTTTATTGGACCTGATGCGGTGGAGAAAGCTCGTGAACCATTCTGTCATTATATGAAGTCTCATGTTGGTTTAATTGAAACGCTTGTTAAAAGCTTGGATATGCAAATAGACTTTAATAAAGAAAATGAGCTAAACGATCTCGTTGCTTATGCTTTTGAGCGATATACCCAGTCGGCTGCCCTGATTGGTGACACTGAAACCTGTATTCATATGGTTAGGCGTTTAAAAGAAATTGGCGTTGATGAAATTGCTTGTCTAATTGATTTTGGTATTGAGTTTGATACAGTCATGACCGGGCTTTATCAGCTCAATAACCTCAAGGAAATGAGTAAAAAGATCGTCACATCAAATATTAGCAATTCAATTCTGTCTTTCTTAAAAGAGAACCTTCCTAATTATATGCTTCCAACAGATATAGTAACCTTGGATTCCTTACCCCTGACAGCTAACAAAAAAGTCGATCGCCAGAGGTTGATGAAGACAATCCAATCTCAACCAAAACAGAGAAGCCAATTTGTACCACCTCGTACACCAATTGAAAAAGAACTGGCGCAAATTTGGGTGGATATTCTCAGAGTAGAGAGGGTTAGTATTCATGATGATTTTTTTAGTTTAGGGGGGCACTCTCTCATGGCTACCCGGCTTATAGCTCGAGTTCGATTACAGTTTGCGGTCAGTTTGAGTATTAGAGATTTGTTCACAGCACCCACCGTTGCCGGGATGGCCAATCTAATAGAAGAGGCACTGTTGTCACAAGCAGATCTAGACAAAGTTGACGAATTGTTAGACGCTATCGAGCATCTTGATGAATCTGACGTGGAAAGGATTCTAACACGTGAAAATGAGAAGCTTCATATAAGTTAGTTGATCGCAGTCGCTACTTTAGAATATACAGTCAGGGCCTTTTAAAGGCCTTTCTATATTGTCTTTGCTATTGATAAACTAAAACTCAAGGACCAGATACTATGGAGAAATCAGATCAGTCAAAGCGTCTGCAAGCACTATCCCCTACTAAACGTGCACTCTTATTAAAAGCATTACAGAAAGAAAGGCATGCCCAAGAACCCATCATTGTTTCTCGATCTCTCCTGGGTGAACCTGTACCACTTTCATTTACCCAGGAGAGCCTTTGGCTCCTACATCAGTTAGATCCAGAAAGTCCAGCATACAATGTTTCTATTGCTATTCACTTTGAAGGTGCTTTAAATAAAATTGTATTAGAAAAGAGTATTAATGAAACTATTCGGCGTCATGCTGCCTTGCGTACAACCTTTGCCCTCAGGGCGGAGCAGCCAGTTCAAATTGTTGCGCCATCCTTAACGTTAACTTTGCCGACAATAGATCTCTGTGCAATATCAAACTCAGAACAAAAAGCCTTCGTGGAGCAGCTTGCCATCCAAGAAGCGCATCAAACGTTCGATTTAGTTCAAGGGCCATTATTACGTGTTCGCTTACTCCAATTAAGTCAAACAAACCACATATTGCTTTTTCTTGCGCATCATATAATCTATGATGCGGTTTCTAGAGATATACTCATCAAAGAGATATCATCGCTTTATAAAGCCTTTGTTGCCAACCGCGCTTCTCCCTTCACCCAAATGCCTATGCAGTATACGGATTTTGCACTCTGGCAAAGAGAGAGACTTCAGGGAGATTTATTGGATGAGTTTATAACCTATTGGAAGGGCCAACTTGATGGCAGACTTCCCGTTCACAAACTCCCTACATATCGTCCGCGACCAGAGATCCAAGCATTTCGTGGGGCTAAACAATCTTTTGTGTTTCCAGCATTCATTTTCGAAAGCCTAAAAATATTTAGTCGTAAAGAAAAGGTAACATTATTCACGACCTTGTTGGCTGCTTTCAGCATAGTGCTCCAACGTTATTCTGGGCAGACAGATATCATCATTGGTACACCAATCGCAGGTCGTACACGAAGTGAATTTGAGGACGTTGTTGGGTTCTTTTCTAATTCCTTAGTTATCCGCACTGACTTGTCTGGAAATCCTACTTTTCGAGATTACCTAAAGCAAGTGAAGGAAGTCCTCTTGGGTGCCCAGACATATCAGGATTTCCCGTTTGAAAAGTTGGTTGAAGAGCTGCGACCAGCCCGAAGTCTGAGCTATCATCCAGTTTTCCAAATAGTGTTTGCTTTTCAAAACGATAGTATAGAGCCAATTAAGATGCCTGGTCTAACGATGAGTATGCTTGAAATTGGGAAAGCGACGTCTCAATTCGATCTGACAGCGAATATTGTAGAGAGTTCAGAAGAGTTAGGCGGGGTATTTGAATACAATACAGATTTGTTCACTGAAGCTTTTATTACCCAGATGACAGAACACTTCCAGACCCTGGTACAAGATGCTGTGACTAATCCTGGAAAGCGCCTGGCGCATCTCACAATAATGACCCCTGGCCAATACTATCAAGTTGTACAGAAATGGAATGATGTTCAAAGACCTTATCCCCAAGACAAGTGTGTTCATGAACAGTTTGAAGAACAAGTGTCACAAACGCCCAATAAAACTGCGGTAGTATATGAAGATGAACAGCTTACATATCAGGAGCTAAATGATCGTGCTAACCAATTAGCACACTTTTTAAGACCATTAATACAACCAACAGAGATTGTGGGGCTTTGTACTGAATGTTCTTTAGATATGGTCATAGGTATTCTTGGTATACTTAAAGCCGGGGGAACCTATATGCCTCTAGATCCGGCTAATCCACAAGAACGTTTAGCTTATATGCTTTCAGATGCAAATGTGCCCGTTTTATTGACCCACAACAAGTTATTGCCTGTCTTGCCTGAACACACAGCTAAAGTTTTCTGCTTAGATACAGATTGGGCGGATATTCACCAAAAGAGCAAACTGAATCTAACCAACTTGACGTCCGCACAAGAACAAGCGTGTGTCATGTACACATCAGGGTCAACGGGAGCCCCTAAAGGCATTTCTATTACACACCAAGCGATTAACCGACTCGTATGTAACACAAACTATATAAAAATATCCCCATCTGACAGAATTGCCCAAGTTGCTAATGCTGCTTTTGATGCTGTTTTTTTTGAGATGTGGGGCGCCTTATTAAATGGGGCTCAACTTATTGGAATAAATAAAGATGTTGTCCTGTCCCCTCGGTTATTTGCTGCTCAACTGCTTCAGCAAGATGTCACTGTCATGTTTGTCACTACCGCCTTATTTAATCAGTTAGCTAGCCAGGCTCCTGATATCTTCAGTTCGTTGCGTTGCCTTTTATTTGGTGGTGAAAAAGTTGAGCCCAAGTGGGTTAAAGTCGTTGCTAACAATAATCCTCCTGAACAGTTATTACATGTTTATGGTCCGACAGAGAGCA
This sequence comes from Ardenticatenaceae bacterium, assembly GCA_011525915.1. Classification (GTDB taxonomy): domain Bacteria; phylum Chloroflexota; class Anaerolineae; order Promineifilales; family Promineifilaceae; genus CAADGU01. The sequence goes on from WYBM01000015.1 coordinate 191,811, forward strand.
CAACTTTCACAACCTGGTATCAGGTCAAAGGGGTGACCGAAGAAAGACAAACTATTCCTATTGGCTGTCCCGTTGCCAATACACAATGCCATTTGCTTGACGCGAATGGCCAATTGGTTCCAATTGGGGGTCAGGGTGAACTATATATCGGTGGTGATGGTCTTGCCCAGGGTTATCTAAACAAACCAGCTTTGACAGCAGAACGGTTTGTCCCAAACCCTTTCAGTAGTCAGCCTGGACATCGGCTATATAAGACTGGTGATCTTGCCCGTTATCTGCCTGACGGCAACCTCGAATTCCTGACGCGCATCGACAATCAAGTCAAAATTCGAGGCTTTCGAATTGAGATGGGAGAAATTGAGGCGACGTTAACCAAACATAAAAAAGTTTATCAGGCTGTCGTAGTCTGCCAAGGAACAAAATCTGAACGAAAACGATTAATTGCTTATCTGATCCTCAAAAAGGGTACAAAGGATGGCGAGGGCATCCATTTCCACAATTTCCTTAGCGGGAAATTGCCCGATTATATGATTCCTTCTGCTTTTATTATCTTGGAAAAATTTCCTTTCACACAGAATGGAAAGATTGATTATCAAGCCTTACCAACACCCGTTCTAAAGCCTTTTCGGTTAGTGAACGACCATGTATCGCCCCAAACACCACTTGAAGTAACGCTTGAGAATATTTGGCGAGATCTCTTGCTAGTGGAGCAAATCAGCGTACATGATAATTTTTTTGAGTTGGGGGGCAACTCCCTTCTGGCAATACAACTTATATCAAGAATACGGCAAAATTGCCAAATAGAAATGCCTGTGCGTGAGCTTTTTCTCCAGCCTACGATTCAGGGTATTGCTGAAGCCATCCAAGCAATTCAGTGGTCTTTAGAAAGTGTAGAAAGGCCGTCGTCTAAAGAACAAATAGACCGAGAAATATTTAAAATATAAATATATTATTGATAGCTGATCGGCTAGTCCAAGCCACATTTCGTTTATATGATGGCTTTGTCAATCACGATAACATCTATTAGTTGATGGGTTGCGATGTATATAGCCTGTTCTCCGTGTTTTGAAAGGGCTATTTAATTGCCTCTGTTGCTTTCTAAAGACAGTCATTTCCGCATTTTTGAGCCGTGTTGGCTCTGATTGCACAAAGTTGCGTTATGTCAATCACTAAATTCCTAAATCACCTTCGCCTACTTGATATCAGAATCTGGCTTGAAGATAATCAATTGTATAGCGATGCACCAAAAGGTGTCATGACGCCAGAACTCCAGGCAAAGATAAAGGAAAACAAAGCAGAGATATTGGCTTTCCTGCGTCAATCTCAAACAACGTCACAAACTATTTCAAAGATTGAACCAGTAAACTTAAAAGCTAATATTCCGCTTTCGTTTGCTCAACAAAGACTTTGGTTTTTATCTCAACTTGAACCTGGTAGTCATGCCTATAATGTGCCTATCAAAGTAAGATTAAAAGGGAAACTGGATGTAGCTTGCTTAGAAAAGGCTTTCTGCGAGATCGTACGGCGTCATGAGGTATTAAGAACTACCTTTCCTTTTGTAGATGGAAAACCTATTCAAGTAATTGAACCATCAAGACATATAGTTGCTTTGCGCGTAGACCTAAGTCGGCTGCCACCTGCAATGAGAGAAGTTGAGACAAGCCGAATAGCGAATCTAGAGGTACAGAGAGCGTTTGATTTATCTAAAGGTCAATTGTGGAATCTTCAACTAATTCAACATGATGACCTTACCCATGATTTTCTCTTAACAATGCATCATATTATCGTAGATGGGTGGTCTGTTAACATTCTTTTTGATGAAATATCTGCACTTTATACAGCCTACAAAGAAGGCAAACCATCACCGTTGCCTAAGTTGCCTATTCAATATTCTGACTACGCAGTTTGGCAACGGCAATGGCTGCAGGGGAATATCCGAAAGAATTATTTAGACTATTGGAAAAACCAATTAACTGATGCACCTACCCTGCTAGAACTTCCTACAGATAAACCACGGACACCACTGCAATCATTTCAATCTCATTCTCACACCTTTGATATTTCTGGAACATTATTACAACATATACAAACGTTCTGCCACAGTGAAGAAGTAACAGCTTTTATGTTTTTTCTTGCTGCTTTCAAAGTACTTATTTACCGATACAGTCGGCAGTCTGATATTGTTATAGGTGTTCCTAGTGCAGGCCGTACTCGTATAGAAACCGAGAAATTGATTGGTTTCTTTGTAAACACGCTGGTTTTAAGAAGTAACGTGTTAAAAACACGCACCTTTCGACAACTATTACATCAAGTACGACACATTACTCAGGAGGCTTTCGCTCATCAAGAGTTTCCTTTTAACGAATTGGTTGAGGTTTTACAGCCCAAACGGAGTTCAAGTCATACACCACTTTTTCAAGTGATGTTTGTTATGCAGAATACCCCGCAGCTTCAAAAACAACTGCCTGGCTTGCAAATCGAAACTGTGGATCCACCTGAAGTGGCTGCGAAGTTTGATATCACATTAATTTTATCTATGGAGGATAAAAGAGTTAGGGCAAAATTTGAATACAACAGCTTTCTTTTTAGCAAAACTACTATTTCCCACATGGCTGAGAATTTTCAGATTTTATTGACCGCTATAGTAACAAATCTAGACGAGGAAATTGATAGTTTACAATTGATCTCATCAAAGATAAGACAAAAAATGCTGGTTGACTGGAATCAGACAGCATCCCCTTACGCGCCCACTATATTTTTCTACCAATTGTTTGAAAATCAGGCAGTAAAACGACCAGATGCAATTGCGCTTGTTTTTGAAGACCAACAAATCACGTATGGAGAAGTGAATCGACGTAGTAATCAATTGGCTCATTATCTTCAAAACAATGGTGTCGGTCCTAATACAATCGTTGGGTTAGCTCTGGACCGTTCAATTGATATGGTCATTGGGCTAATGAGCATACTTAAAGCCGGTGGCGCATATCTACCTTTGGATCTCGCCTACCCCAAAGAAAGACTAACCTTTATACTCGCTGACACAAATGCCCCTATTCTTCTTACACATTATCATCTAAATTCCATTATAAAGCCGATGTTATCTGGGGATCAATTTGTCGTAAACTTAGATGCGGATTGGCCAATGATTGCCCTGGAATCTATTAGTGCTCCTAATAATCGTATCGAGCCTGAAAATCTGGCCTATGTTATTTACACATCTGGAACAACTGGTAAACCAAAGGGTGTTTTACTCCATCACCAAGGGTTGTGTAATCTTGCTTTTGCCCAATCAATGTTTTTTGATATACAAACTAATGATCGGATTCTTCAGTTTTCCTCAATTAGTTTTGATGCTGCAATTTTTGAAATTGTGATGGCATTAGCAAATGGAGCCACTCTTTGTATGAGGCAGCCTGAAGGTTTGCTGCCGGGTCCTCACTTATTTCAATCACTAGCCGAGTTAGAAATCACGATTGTGACGCTTGTGCCTTCTGTTTTGGCCCTATTGCCGGCTGGACAGTTGCCTGCTTTACGAATCTTAAACGTAGCCGGAGAGGCTTGTTCGATTGAACTTGCCTCAAAGTGGAACAAAAATCGGTCATTCTTTAATCTTTATGGGCCGACAGAAGCGACTGTGTGGACATCTGGAGCAGAATACACTGAAAAACTAAAACAATTAACCATTGGCCGTCCCATACCTAATGTACAGGTGTTTGTTTTAGACACGCATCAACAACTAGTCCCAATTGGGGTTCCCGGTGAATTGTATATTAGTGGTGATGGTTTGGCCCATGGTTACATCAATCGCCCAGCGTTAACGGCAGAGAAGTTTATACCTAATCCGTTTGCTATTAATCAAAAAGATAATCAGCTTATGGAACCTCAGAACCAGCGATTATATAAAACCGGAGATATTGTCCGTTATTCCCCTGATGGTACCCTTGTTTTTGAGGGGCGAGTCGATGATCAAATCAAGCTGAGAGGGTTTAGAATCGAGTTGGGCGAAGTTGAATCGGTTTTACAGGAGCATTCACGTATAGCTAGATGCGTTGTTGTATTGAATGAGGAAAGTAGCGATGACCAAAGGTTAGTTGCTTATGTCGTTGGGACACCTAAGGAAACGGTCGATACTGTTGAACTTCAATCATTTGCCAAAAATAAACTACCCAATTATATGGTTCCAACTTCATTTATCACGTTAGATAAATTGCCACTCACTATCAGCGGAAAGGTTGACCGCCAAATGTTGGCGCAAACCATTAGAGCAAGACCACAAACTAAAACATCAACACTGCCCATTGGTGATATTCTGGCATGGCAATTATCCCGTAGCTGGGAAGATGTTCTAAACAGATCTCCTATTGGGTATGATGACAACTTCTTTGAAATAGGAGGACATTCGCTCCTTGCTGCTCGTTTATTAAGTAGGGTTCAACAAGAATTTGGCATCAACATACCTTTATCGACATTTTATTATGAGCCAACGCTTCGCCGAATGGTTACCTTTCTCCAGGAAGACCCTAAACGTAAGATTGAGCTTCCTTTAGTTGCTATTAAGCCTAGTGGGAATCGATTGCCTTTTTATTGTATGCATGCGCTTAGTGGAAATTTGTTTCCCTACATTGAACTTGCCTCTCATCTGGATTCTGATCAGCCAGTTTATGGATTTCGCTTGCCTGAACAGACCACAGATCAAATAACCGATTTCCGTATTGAAGTGATAGCTGCAAACTATATTAAAGCGTTAAAGCATTTCCAAGACCAAGGTCCTTATATCCTCGGTGGTTGGTCTTTTGGTGGTGTCATCGCTTTTGAAATGGCATGTCAGTTAAAGGCGGCAGGAGACCAAGTTGGTCAATTAGTCTTAATGGATAGCCAGGCTTCTTTTTATTTTAATCGTCAGCAACTTATCGATATAGACGAAAGTGCTTTATTTACTGACCTTATGCTCAGCTCACAATTTCGTTTTGGTTTGAGCCCTGAAGAACTCATAGATATAGCGCGTGACATTAAGGTGAATGAAGGGGAAGTTAATACACTTGAACTTATAAAAGATGGGAACTCACACTTGGCACAGGAAGTTTATGGCCTTATTCGTAATTGCAAAGCAAATTTACAAGCCTTAGTCAAATATCAACCAGGCTACTATAGTGGTGCTACGATTATTTATCGTGCTCAAGACAAAGAGGGGGAACAAGCACATGACCTCACTTTGGGCTGGTCTGAACATGTTTCTGAAAAAGTTAGAGTGTATGAAGTGCCTGGGGATCATTACACAATGATGACAAAACCATATGTAGGGATTTTGGCAAACAAAATTTCAACAGAACTTGAGGTTTTGACTCGTGGGACAGCAGAATAGCTTGATACACAGTTGAGGTGCAAGAGAATTAGGGAGACGGTTTATGTCAAAAGGGAAGCGTTTAATTTTAGTCATTATCGGTTTAGGTTTAATGGCTGGTTTACTAATAATAAGTACGGGTGGTTATACCGTCAGGAAATCATGGCCTCAAACGGAGGGAAACAAACGGGTAGGAGAATTATTAGATGAGGTCTCTATATACCGCGATAGTTGGGGGGTGCCTTATATCTATGCATCAAATATTCACGACTTGTTTTTTGCTCAAGGTTATGTTCAAGCCCAGGATCGTTTCTGGCAAATGGAGTTTCAGCGCCGTCTGGCAACTGGACGGTTATCAGAAGTATTAGGCGAGGCCACCCTTGACTCTGATAAATTCATTAGAACCGTTGGTTTAAATCGAGCCGCAGAACGAGATTGGGAATCCGTGGATGAGGAGACCCGTCAAGTACTCGAAGCGTATTCTGAGGGTGTCAATGCGTATATCAACGATCATTCAAATTCTCTTGGGCTTGAATTTCAGCTGCTTAGTCTAATAGGTAATGATTTTACACCCGAAACATGGACACCCGTAGATACAATTGCCTGGTCAAAAATGATGGCATGGGATTTAGGGGGAAATATGGGGCATGAATTATTGCGTGCGCGTATTTATTCTCAATTAGGGGAAAAAGGGTTAGCAGATTTCATGCCGCTGTATCCTGATCAGCATCCATTAATTATTCCAAATACTTTGTCAGAAGCATCTTTCACTCCGATTCTTGCTGAAAAAGTTCAGGGCTATAACTTTGGGGATGGGGAAGGAGTTGGTAGCAATAACTGGGTTATTTCAGGTGACCGGACTGATACCGGCTCTCCCCTGCTGGCGAATGATGTTCACTTAAATATTCAAGCACCGTCAATTTGGTATGAAGTGGGATTATATTGTGAAACTTTATCAGAGGATTGTCCTTATCATGTGGCTGGTGCTTCCTTACCAGGTGCCCCAGGAATTGTAATCGGTCGTAACCGAGCTATTGCCTGGGGAGTCACAAATATGGGGCCTGATGTCCAAGATTTATACATTGAACGCATAAATCCACAAAACCGCAACCAATATGAATACAAAGGTGGATGGCTGGATATGGAATTGGTGCGGGAAGAGGTATATATCGCTGACCAAGAGGATCCATTAAGGATGATTATACGCCTTACACAACATGGTCCTATTATTAACGATATTGTCGGTGGTACAGAAGATGAGTGGACTTACGGTTGGCAACCACTTTCGTTAGATTGGGTAGGATTTGAGGCAGGAACTTTGATTAAGAGCGTGCTGCTATTAAATCGGGCGCAGAATTGGGAAACATTCCAAGAGGCGCTGTCTTATTGGGATTTACCAGGCCAAAACTTTGTTTATGCGGATGTGGAAGGCAATATCGGCTATCAAGCAGCAGGCAAGATACCGATTCGTACACAAGGAAACGGATCTATGCCAGTGTATGGCTGGACGGGAGAGTATGAATGGATGGGATATATACCTTTTGATGAGATGCCTTCTGCACTTAATCCAAGTGACGGATATATCGTAACGGCAAATAATGCAATTATTGATTCGAGCTACCCCTATTTTATTACGATAGACTGGGATCCCGGTTATCGGGCAGATCGGATCGTAACCATGATCGAGGAAGATCCAGTAATCTCAATGGCTGACATGCAATTAATGCAGGCAGATACTAACTCAAGTTGGGTGGCGCTTGTCCTACCTTACCTAACAGAACTTGAGAGCAACGATCCGATTTTGAAAGAGGGTCTGCAATTATTAGATAATTGGGATGGTCTGATGGTTCGAGATAGTTCGGGAGCAGCCTTAATGCAGGCCATGCGAGGTCATATAGTAAGTTTAACTTTTGAAGATGAGTTGGGTACTTCTCTTATGAACTATGCGCCAAACACCTCTACGAATGTGTTCGACAGAGAACTTCCAAACGCGAATTCACCCTGGTTTGACAATATTCATACACCTGAAATTGAAACGCGGGACGTGATTTTATTACAGGCTTTACAGGCTGCAATTGATGAGTTGAGTGCTAGCTTAGGAGAAGAAATGAGTAATTGGCGTTGGGGAGATTTACATACGGCTACTTTTGTAAATCAGTCCCTTGGACTTAGTGGGATTGGATTAGTGGAAAGTATATTTAATCGAGGTCCCTTTGCTGCAAATGGAAGTAATGATACTGTCAATAGCACAGCATTCTATATCAGAGGCTCATATGAGGTGCTTTCGATTCCAGCTTATCGCCAGATCATTGATCTAAATCAATTAGATCAATCTGTTTCAATTTATGCGCCAGGGCAATCAGGTCATCCATACCATCCACATTATGATGATTTGATTGATCCTTGGTTAAATGATGAGTATCATGCAATGCTTTGGGAGTTAGAAGATATTGAAAATAATTATCAAGATAAACTAGTGTTGCATCCATAAGGGTTGATCATTTGTGTAGTCTCCCCGCGGGGTATGGTATGGATTTAAATGATATTGCAGCCTTTGCACAAGCGATTATTTATGAAGCAGGGCTTGTTTTAATGGAGGGATTTTACCAACATAAAGAAGTAGAACAGAAGAGTTCATCCGTTGATTCAGTAACTCAATATGATAGGATTGTTGAGTCGCTAATTGTAAGCCGAATTTTATCGCGGTTTCCTGACCATGCCATCTTGGGAGAAGAGGGGAGCTCTCATGTTGGCAAGGGGCTTTATCAGTGGATCATTGACCCTCTTGATGGAACCAATAATTTTATTCACGGAATCCCGATATTTTCTATCTCTATTGCTTTATATAAAAGAGAAAAGCCATTAGTGGGGGTGGTGTTTGATCCAACACGAGACGAGTGTTTCACGGCCGTTACTAATCAAGGTGCCTTCTTGAAAGATAGAAATAACAATATACAAAAACTTGCCGTTTCACATACTCAAAAGCTGATTCATAGTTTATTGGCTACCGGGTTCCCCTATGACCGCCACACAAATCCACACAATAACATTGCAGAAATAGAAGTTTTTGTAAAAAAGGCCCAAGGTGTTCTTCGCCTTGGGTCAGCCGCCCTGGCTGTCTGTTATGTCGCCTCAAGTCGGTTAGAAGGATATTGGGAGTGCAAGTTAAGTTCGTGGGATGTTGCAGCATCACGATTGATCGTAGAAGAAGCTGGCGGCCGAACGAGCCATTTTAATAACAGTAGAGTGAAGCTCAATAAGCAGATGAACTTAGTAGCGAGCAACGGTTTTATTCATCAACAAATGTTGGATACTATTTTAGAGGCCTGATCCGCTTCTGGGGGTATCTTTGATCAAAGATACCAGCTGTTGTAAAATCTTTGTGTGACCCCAAGCCAGTGAGTGGTGTGGGTAAGTGCCACCTAGTTTAGGTTGCGTACCTACTTTAATCGTTCTTGCTTTGCAGCTAACTATTGCACATTGTCGAGGTTCTTATGAAAACAATAACTGTGGCACAACTGTGTAAAACGTCGCATCTGCGTTCCCTTGTGATGCATCAGGACACGCCACTGGATGCTGTTATTAATAAATTTACCACCGACCACATGCTGCGTGGTATCTTTCTGGTGAATGATGACAATCGGTTAGTGGCTATCTTAAATCATCATGACTTGTTAAACTGGGCCCGCCTGCGGTTTGGGTTCTCAACAAGGGAACATTTTCTGTCCATAGGCCAGGTACGCCGCCTGGTAAAGGCCGAACGGGTACGTGATCTTGCTGTGCCCGAACAGGGGCAAACGGCCGTTACGCTGGAAGACTCGCTGGCGACGGCGCTGGAAAAAATGGTTAAATATAATTTGATAGATATCCCCGTTGTGGACCGTGACGGCCGTATTGTCAATGATCTGCTCTTAAGCGAGATATTGTCTTTTGTGCTCGAATCAAACACGCTTTCCAGGATTGGATAGGCTGTTTGTACACAAATCAAGGAAGCAAGGAGAGTTCATGTACGTTGCTGTGTTGTCCATTCTTGGTTGTTCGGTAGTTGCCCCCTGGCTTCAGAAAGTGACGCGTGGATTTACGGGATGGCTGCTGGCCTTGCTACCGTTGGGTTTTACCCTTTACTTTGTCAGCTTGATCGGCCGTGTCTCCTCCGGGGAAATTATCCGGACTGGTGTTGCCTGGGTTCCCAGCCTGAACGTGAATTTTTCCTTTTATATTGACGGATTAGGGCTCCTGATGGCCTTGTTGATCAGCGGCATTGGGACACTCATTGTCATTTACGCTGGTGGGTATCTGGCTGGGGATGAGCAAATTGGCCGTTTTTACACCCTTATCATCCTTTTTATGGGCGCCATGTTGGGGGTTGTACTGGCTGACAACCTCATCACCCTCTTCATCTTCTGGGAACTGACCAGCATCTCCTCCTATATGCTCATTGGCTTCAAACACAACAAAGAAATATCACGCCAGTCGGCGTTGCAAGCGCTGCTGGTTACCGGCACTGGCGGGCTGGCCCTACTGGCCGGTCTGGTCTTGCTGGGTATTATCAGCGGCCGTTGGGAGCTATCGGCATTGCTGTTTCAGGCCGAAACTATTCAGGCGCATCCATTATATTTGTCCGCATTAATTTTGGTCTTGCTGGGGGCGTTTACCAAGTCGGCGCAATTTCCCTTCCATTTTTGGCTGCCCAATGCTATGGCCGCCCCCACGCCGGTCAGTGCCTACCTCCACTCGGCCACCATGGTTAAGGCTGGTGTCTATTTGCTGGCCCGGCTGCAACCGATCTTGGGCGGAAGTGACACCTGGCTGTACAGTCTGAGCATTGTTGGGGCCCTTACGGCACTGCTTGGCGGATGGCTGGCGTGGCAAAAGAGTGATCTCAAGCAGATTCTGGCCTATTCCACAATCAGCGCCTTGGGTCTGCTGACCATGTTGCTGGGGTTGGGAAATGCTGTTGCTTTTAAGGCAGCGATGGTTTTTTTGCTGGCGCATGCGCTGTATAAGGGTGCTTTGTTTATGGCGGCTGGGGCCATTGAACATGAAACCGGCACCCGTGATATAAACCAACTGGGCGGCTTAAGCCGCCATATGCCGGTAACGCTTGTGGTCGTATGCCTGGGTGCCTTTTCGATGGCCGGTTTACCGCCAATGGTAGGTTTTATTAGCAAGGAATTGGTCTATGAGGCCACTTTGGAGGCTCCGATATGGGCTTACGGTTTTACGGCGATGGCTTTGCTGACGAACATATTTCTAGTCGTTGCGGCCGGTGTGATGTTGTTACGGCCGTTTTGGGGCCCACAATCAGCAGATGATTCCCATAACCTGGCGGGCAGTGTACACCAGCCAGAAGTGCCTGGGGCGATTGGTTTGGGGCAAGAAGCGCCCCTTAGCATGTGGCTGGGTCCCTTGTTGTTGGGCGCCCTGGCGCTGCTGGTGGGGTTGTTTCCTAATGTAGTAGCCTCGCCTTTTATTGCCGCCGCCGCCGGCAGCGTTGCGGCCTACCCCATTCAAGTAAAGCTGGCCTTATGGCATGGCGTTAATCCTATGTTGATTTTGAGTATCATCACCGTCACTGTTGGTGGGGTCGTTTATCTGGTCTACCGGCCGTTGCAAGCGCCGGCCAGGCGTATTGACCAATTTGTGGCCAGCGTTGGCCCACAGCAATGGTATCACTGGGGTTTGCAAGGTTTGCTGGAGCTGGCGGTCCGTCTGACACGGCTGCTGCAAAATGGCTATTTGCGTCACTACTTACTGTTGGTAGTCGTGACAACGTTGGGTCTGGTTGGTTATACCCTGGTGGGGCGTGGCGGCTTTGGCTGGCCTGTGCTGGCATGGGACGTACGCTTTCATGAAGCCGTTGTTGCCGGCATCATTCTGGTGGCTGCTTATATGGCTGTAAGGGCCACTTCCCGGCTAACGGCCGTCATTGCCTTGGGCGCTGTTGGCTACGGTGTGGCGCTTGTCTATGTTTATTTTGGCGCACCTGACCTGGCCATGACTCAGTTTTCTGTGGAAACACTGACGGTTATCTTGTTTGTACTGGTGCTTTACCGGCTCCCGCGCTTTACTTCTTTCACAGGTAAAGCAGAACGTACTCGTGATGTGGTCATTTCACTGACCGTGGGGGCGCTGATGACCCTATTGGTGCTGGCAGCAACGGCCGTGCCTGAAGAATCACACCTGACCGATTTTTTTGCCGAAAACAGTGTGTCGCTGGCCAAAGGGCGCAATATCGTCAACGTTATTCTGGTAGATTTCCGCGGGCTGGATACGATGGTAGAAATTACAGTGTTGGCGGTAGCGGCTATTGGTGTGTACGCACTCATTCATTTGCAGCCAAAAGAACCTTCAGAAGGGGATGATTCGTAAAGATGATGAAGTCTCTGATTCTAACAACGGCCACACGTTATTTATTGCCCTTATTGCTGCTTTTTTCCATCTTTGTTTTGCTGCGTGGACATGATGAACCAGGGGGCGGCTTTATTGGTGGACTGGTAGCGGCAGTTGCCTTTACACTCTACGCTATTGCTACCAATGTGGCCGAGACCCAGCAGTTGATTAAAGTGCAGCCGCAGCTTTTAATGGGTATGGGTTTGTTAACGGCCGTTGCTGGTGGATTGCTGGCGCCTATCTTGACCGGGCAACCCTTTATGACTGGGTTGTGGACGGCTCGTGAATTTCCAGCCATTGGTAAATTGGGTACACCGCTCTTGTTTGACATAGGCGTCTACCTGACGGTTATTGGCGTTACACTGCTCATTATCTTTTCTCTGGCCGAAGACGAGCCAGCGCCTTAGTAGCCGTCTAAACATAACTTCCCGGTTTTGGGATAATAAGGCTACTTACAGCGCGTCTGCCAATTCAGTAACTCATTTGCAGACGCGCCCTTAGTGACCGCCCGGAAACAGCAGCCCGTTTGGCTGTCGTTAAGGCCACTTCAAGCACATTCATCTATGGTGTTGATGGATGTGCCCTCTATCATCTGATATGGAATGGGGAAAGAGAGAAACATCATGCAAATTGTGCTTGCTTTTGTAATTGGCGGTCTATACGCCGCCGGCATTTACATGATGATGCGGCGCAGCATTGTTAAGCTGATCATTGGGCTGGCACTGCTTGGGCATGCGTCTAATCTGCTTATTTTTACCGTTGGTGGCCTTACTCGTGAGCCGGCGCTTGTTCCCGCCCAAGCTCTGGTGCCCACCTTGCCCTTTGCCGATCCATTACCCCAGGCACTCATTTTGACGGCTATCGTCATTAGTTTTGGCACGCTGGCCTTTACTGTGGTCCTGATCAAGCATGTGTATCAGATTGTGGGTACAGATGATATTGACAGTATCACCACAACAGACCGGCAAACATGACAAATACTCAGATTCCTATTCTGGCGCCGCTTCTTGTGCCGTTTTTGACTGCCATCCTGGCTTTGCTGGGCTGGAACAAACGGCGGTGGCAACGCCTGTTAAGCTTGTTTGGTGCAGCAGGGCTGTTGGCGGCCGGCGGTAATCTATTATCGGTTGTATTAACTCAGGGCACTCAGGCGATCCAGATAGGAAACTGGCCGGCCCCTTTTGGCATTACGCTGGTGGCTGATCCCTTTAGCGCTATTATGGTGACACTGACCGGCATGATGGGGCTGGCTGTAGGCGTCTACTCGCTGGCAGATATAGATGCCGGGCGAGAAGCTTACGGTTATCATCCTCTGTACTATATACTCCTCATGGGCGTCTGTGGCGCTTTCTTAACAGGAGATATGTTTAACTTATATGTTTGGTTTGAGGTCATGCTCATTGCCTCTTTTGTACTGCTGGCTCTAGGTGGGGAACGCGCCCAAATGGAGGGGGCGATCAAATATGTCACGCTGAATCTGATGGCATCGGCCATGTTTTTGGCGGCACTTGGTATTCTGTATGGTATTACGGGTACGTTAAATATGGCCGATTTATCAATTCAGCTCAGGCAATTGCCCTGGCAAGGGCTGATTACGGCACTGGCCATGATGTTTCTGGTTGCTTTTGGCATCAAGGCGGCGATCTTTCCCTTATTCTCCTGGCTGCCGGCAGCCTACCATACACCACCAACGGCCGTTTCTGCGATTTTTGCCGGTTTATTGACAAAGGTTGGGGTGTATGCCATTGTGCGTATCTTTACGCTGCTCTTTGTACAGGATATTGGCTATACTCACACCCTAATTCTGGGGCTGGCCGGACTCACCATGGTGACCGGTGTTTTAGGAGCAGCCTCACAAAACGAATTCCGGCGCATTCTTTCCTTCCACATTGTCAGCCAGATAGGGTATATGATTATGGGTCTGGGACTGTTTTCACCGTTGGCCCTGGCCGGGACTATTTTTTACATTGTCCACCATATTATCGTCAAAACCAACCTGTTTCTGATTAGCGGCATTGTGCGTCAACTTCATGGCACTTACCAGCTAAAAAAGCTCGGTGGTTTGTATCAGACACATCCAATAACGGCCGTGTTATTTCTGATTCCAGCTATGTCACTGGCTGGGCTGCCGCCTCTTTCTGGGTTCTGGGCTAAACTGACATTGGTGCAGGCCGGGCTTGAGTTAGAACAATATGCTATCGTGGTTACCTCGTTGGTTGTGAGCCTGCTTACACTCTTCTCCATGACTAAACTATGGGCCGAGGTTTTTTGGAAGCAGCAGCCCAGCGATAAAGCGTTGACGGTTATTTCTACTGGTGAATGGTTGCTGCGCCTGGTACCCGCTGCGGGCTTGGCCGCCTGCACCTTGCTGATCGGACTGATGGCGGAACCGATCTTTGCGCTCTCACTCCATGCGGCTGAACATCTTTTAGATTCAACCAGCTATATTGAAGCTGTGTTGGGAGGCGTACCATAATGTTATTACGAAACGTTCTGCTGGCCCTGGCCTGGGTGGCGCTCACCGGCCAGTTTACACCTCAGAATTTTCTAACCGGGTTTCTCCTGAGCTATTTACTGTTGTGGCTGTTACAAAGCACTATGGACACCAAACATTACTTCGCTAAAGTGCCCTATGTGATTGGATTTTTTATCTTCTTCCTGGGGGCCATGCTCAGAGCTGGCTTACGGATAGTTTACCGTGTGTTGTCGCCGCGGCTGCCGTTGCGGCCAGCGATTGTGGCTATTCCGCTGGACGCACGCACCGACGCCGAGATAGCATTCCTAGCGAACATGATCACACTGACACCAGGCTCATTGAGCCTGGATGTGTCCTCTGATCGGCGTGTCATGTATGTGCATACCGTGTATGTGAAAGATATTGAGGCATTCCGGCGCGAGATCAAGGAAGGTTTTGAACGTCGTTTACTAAAGGTGATGCGATGACGGTCGAAACTTTAACCTTGATCGCGGTCATACCGGTTTTGAGTGTCGCTGTCATGTTGACGTTTATCCGGCTGGTGCGGGGGCCGAGTCTACCAGATCGCGTCGTTGCCCTAGACTTGCTGGGAACCATTGGCATCAGCCTGATCGCTGCTTATGCTATGGTGACTCAGCAGCCGGTGATCTTAGACGTGGCTATGGTACTGGCGTTGGTCTCCTTCTTGGGGACGATTGCTTTTGCCTATTATATTGAGCAGAAAAGATGAATTTACAAGAAACCATCGCTATTTTTTTTATCATCATTGGTACGTTTTTTACGTTAGTGGCTGGTATCGGTGCTTTACGTTTGCCTGACCTGCTTTTACGCATGTCGGCTACGACGAAGGCGGCAACCTTAGGGGTAGGGTTTATGCTGGTAGGCACGGCCGTTTACTTTGGTGAGTTGAGCATTACCAGCCGAGCCCTGGCTACCATTGCCTTTGTGATGCTCACCGCGCCTGTATCGGCGCACATGATCGCCCGTGCCGGCCACTTTTATGGGTGCCCTTTGTGGGAGGGCACCGTTATAGACGAGTTACGTGGCCGCTATGACACACAATCCCACATATTGGCCAGCACACAAACGGAAAGCGTGCCCGAAAAAATGGAAGAGGTTGTGCCTTGATCGCAGGCAGTTGGCCTTCTGTTTTACGTCTCCCCGTCACCCAAGGCCAGCGGCAGGCACCTGGTTGACCCATCGCCACGCTGAGTATTCATACGGTGCCAAAGCCGCCAGCCAGCGATACAGTTTGGCGGCCCTGCGTTCACATATGGCCCGGCAAATTCCCCCAATTGAGAATTGCCGTATTGCCATATGAGTTGTTTTTATTATAATTTGGGGGGTGTGCATGCCCTGGTTCCAGAGGTGAGGCTTTTTCTGAAGCCAAGATCAAGATCAGAAAGAAGCACATTCTGGTAAGTTCTATTCTCCATTAGGGTCGTATTTTTGGCTCATTTGTGATGGTATGATGATTTTTCTTCATGGTGGTTGAAAAATCGTTATCTTACCCAACTGCTCTTCTTATATCATTTTTAGTAAAGGTATTTCAATATGAAAAGGAGTTTTTATGACTGAAGAAACACCTCTAACATACCCTTTTGGGGATTATGATCGGTTAAGTGTGCATCCAAAGTATAAAGAGTTGCGTAAGCAAGATGGCTTAGGCTGTATACAGCCTCCTTTTGGAAATGAGACGTGGATTGCCACTCGTTATGAGGACATCAAAACTGTATTAATAGATCCTCGATTCAGTCGCGCCCAAGCAATTGGCGAAGACGAACCACGTGTACATCCTTATATTCCTCAGCCCGATGAACTGACAGCCATGGATCCCCCAGAACATACTAGATTGCGGCGGGTTTTGGCTTCAGGGCTGACCACAAAACGAGCAGAAGAGGTAAGGCCGCAAATACAAAAAATCGTCGACAGATTACTTGATAAAATGGAAGACCAGGGCGGCCCAATCGACCTTGTCGAGAATTTCTCTCAGCCTATGCCCGTAGAGGTCATGTGTCAATTATTAGGGGTTCCCCCGAGCGATACACCCAAGTTCAAAGAATGGGCAGGCATTTTCCTCTCTACGGCCGCTGCCGGAGTTTCTCAAGAAGAAATGATGCAAAAGCATATGGAATTAATGGGCTACCTTTCTGGAATGATCGCTCAAAGACGAGAAAAACCCACAGAAGACATGTTGAGTGTATTGGTAAATGCCCATGATGTAGATGAGCGGCTGACAGAAAGAGAAATGCTTAACTTAGCTTTTGCTATTATTGTTGCTGGGTATGAAACTACTGCAAATCAAATAGCCAGTTTTACCTATGTCCTATTATCAAACCCAGACAAACTACAGATGCTGCGCGCAAATCCAGATCTGATGCCACATGCTATCGAAGAATTGCTGCGCATTGCTCCTGTTACAGCCACGGCAGGCTTTGCCAGAGTCGCAACTGAAGATGTAAAATTGGGTGATTTTCTTGTCAAGAAAGGTGAAACAGTAATGCCTGTTCTCTTTTCGGCCAATGACGATGAAAGTGTATTCCCAAACCCAGAAGAGTTAGACTTTACAAGAGAAAATGTGCATGTACATATGTCATTTAGTCATGGGCCACATCATTGCCCTGGTGCCCAACTAGCCCGCGTTGAATTACAGATTGCGATCAAATCCCTTATTGAGCGGTTTCCAAACTTAGCTTTTGCTATTCCGGCAGAAGACATCCCATGGAAAACAGGGCATCTTGCTCGGGGTCCCTTGGAACTTCCCGTTACATGGTAACAAAATAATACAAGAGAATTCGTAAAGCCCATCGACTTGCTTACAAATGTATCTCATTTCACATGAACCGTTGTAAGCATTGCCTGGCAACTTTAACAGTCTATCGAAAAAGTGAATCTTTGCGGCAAAATAACTTCAACACAAACAATAGATTTATAGTGAAGTGAGTGCAGGAATCAAAATGCAATCCGGTACGTGTGTCTAGAATGTATCGGATTGTTATTTTATGATTATAGAACAATGCAGGGTTTCAGTTCGATTCGTAAAGACAAACATAGTTAGCACTTGCAGGTTGCTTCGACAATTTATTAAAAGCAAGGAAGGAATTTTTAAAATGGAAACGATGTATGAACGTATCGGGGGCGAAGCAAAAATCCAACAACTTATTGAGGAATTTCACAAACGAGCATTACAAGATCCTATGCTTGGTACTATGTTTGCAGAAGCAAAGGGGAAACACGTTGAAAACCTTACAATTTTTTTCATAGAAATGTTTGGTGGTCCAGCTAGATACAGCGACGAATTAGGCGCTATCGAGGGATTATTGTTTGCGCATGAGCATCTGCATATAAGCAATGAACAACGGCAACGTTTTGTTGATCTAATGGTGGAAACAATCAAAGATCTTGATTTCCCCAAAGATAACAACTTCCTCAAAGACTTTACTAAGCACATAGAAGCAGGCTCTCAGTTCTCAATGAAATTTTCCTATCCAGAGGTAGAACTCCCCCAAAGACCTTTTCCAGATATAACACCGTGGGAATGGACGGTTGAATAGTTAATACTGGCTCATTTGTCTTTGTTTTATAAAGGCAAATCACTAGATAACATCATTTCCGCATGTGTAAGAATGCCCCAAAAAGGTCAACTCCCTTTATTACGTAGTTCACAAAGATTGTTTTGATTAAAAATGAGTCAAACTATGTGAATTACTGGGTGAAAGCACAGAAATTGTTTCATTCTATCTCAAAATGCTTTTTCGCTTTCACATGGCAATGTACTGATTTAGCATAAACACATTGACTGATTTTTATCGGATGTCACAAAGAGGATCTATGTCTGTTGGTATTGAAGCAATAAACGTTTATGCAGGGCGTACCTGCTTAGACGTAAAACGTCTTTTCGAAGCAAGAGGGTTGGATGTAAAGCGCTTTGCGAATTTAATGATGGCACAAAAGTCAGTAAATCTCCCATGCGAAGATCCTGTTTCCAATGCTGTGAATGCAGCAAAGCCAATTATCTCCCAATTAACGGATGAACAGCGCGGTCAAATCGAACTGCTTGTTGTTGGCACTGAGAGTGGGTTGGATTTTGCTAAACCAATCAGCACTTACATACATGACTATTTAGGCTTAAGCCGAAGATGCCGCTCTTTTGAAACAAAACATGCTTGTTATGGAGGAACAGCAGCCCTGCAATGTGCTCTAAATTTTGTTTCCGCAAGTGTCATAAACGGTGTCAAAGCCTTAGTAATTGCCTCTGATGCAGCCAGTGTTCCAGATCGTATGACTTATTGGGAACCGTCACAAGGAGCTGGTGCAGTGGCTATGCTTATTAGTGATTCTCCTGCTCTATTCGAAGTAGATGAAGGTGCCTCTGGATATTATAGCCATGAAGTAATGGATACATTACGTCCTCGTAGCGACATGGAAATTGGAGATTCAGACTTATCGTTACTTTCATATCTGGAATGTTTAGAGCAATGTTTTTCTATGTATGAAGAACGCGTTTCATCAGTCGATATTCTTGACACCTTTGACTATTTGGTTTTCCATACGCCATTTGCCGGAATGGTTAAAGGGGCACATCGTAAGCTGTTGCGAAAACATAAACAACTATCATCTGAACAAATTGAACAAGATTTTGAGAAACGTATGTTAGATTCTCTTGTTTACTGCACACGAATCGGTAATGTTTATTCTGCAGCTTTGTATTTAGCCTTGTGTTCGTTAATTGACCATAATTATTTTGAAGCACCAAAAAGAGTTGGTTTATTCTCTTATGGTTCGGGCTGCTCATCAGAATTCTATAGTGGTGTGATCCCAGATAATGCTCAAGAGAAACTTGCTCAATTTGAAATCCGAAAAAAGCTGGATGAACGATATTCCCTAACAATGGAAGAGTATGAGATTCTTAGCGACATGAGTACTGACAGAATGAGTGGCGTTCAAGAAAAAGTATTTGACACATCTGCATACCAAAATATTTATGATTCTCTCTTTGTTGGACAAGACCTGTTAGTTTTAGATCAAATAAATAATTTCCATCGGAAGTATAAGTGGGCATGACAATTGTTTTAGGCCTGACACTTTGTACCAGTAGGCGGCCTGTACTCGGTATGGATCGGTGAGCCCACTGTAGTTTTGTATTTTGGGATCCCCGTAAAGGTTTAGCCGTTTTTAAGATCGCGCTACCTCATATGGCCTTAAAATCATCAAACCTTGCGTAAATCTACTGAAGTTGCTTTTAAAATAATGGACCTGATAGGAGTTTGTAGGGTGCTTAACAAAAATAGTGCTTATTGTGTAACAGTTGCTTGACCATGTGATGCAATACATTAGAGAGGCAAACTCCATAATATCCTGAGACTTAGAATTATTTGTGTGTTTTTGTTATTAATTTGTGTCTTTGTTGTTGATGAAAGCTTTGAAGTACACCTTCGATCTATTAAAAGTTAGATTTCTATTCACTTTGCCATCTGAAGGAACTCAGGAACCAAAGCTTAAGGATGGGCGTAAATGAAACCCGAAAAACCTCGATCAGAAATTCCTCAAACCAATCTGACCATATCAGAAATCGAGCAATATGTGCAAGAGTTGTTAGAGCAGATAATACCCGAGGGAATTTCACCCGATTTAACTTTGCGCCAAAACGGGTTGGATTCTATGAAGGCAGCCAGATTGTGGCTTGATATTGAAAGCAAATATCAGGTTGACATACCCATCGAGAAAATGGCCAATGCTGGTTTGCCGGAATTAGCTAGACGAATTTTTGAGAAAGCAACAACGGCACTGGTTAATCCTGGAAGACTCTCTATTCAAACAAACCCCAATGCCCATTCTGAACCCTTCCCCTTAACGCCCATTCAAGAATCTTATCTAATGGGTAAACAGGCCGGATTGACACTTGATTTAGCCGGATGTCATCAGTACATTGAGTTTGAGGTAACTGATATAGACATAAACCGCCTACGTCAGGCGTGGCAAAAGCTGGTTGACCATCATGATATGCTGCGTACAAAAATACTACCCAGCGGACGCCAAATCGTTCAAGAACAAGCGCCAGACTGGCAATTAATTACGCATAACCATACAAACAAAACGCCCGGTGAACGAGATGATCATATAAAATCTATTCGCCACCGGATATCACAACACATTTACCCCATAGGGCAATGGCCATTGTTTAACATTGAAGTTTCTTTTGTTGAATCTGGCACCAGTATTGTTCATTTTAGCATAGATTCCATCATTACAGACGGTCACGGACAGGCTCTTTTATTGGAACAATGGGCAAATTGTTACAATGAACCGAATGTGCAATTAACCGCCTCCACGTTAACCGCACGAGACATTCTAATATCTTTACAATCTCAGCGTGGTGGCGAAGCATATCAAAATGATATCAAGTATTGGCTCCAGACACTTAAGGGGATGCCAGATGGCCCACTCCTTCCTGTATACCTTCCTTCAGGCGAAGACAATACAAACCGTCACTTTAAACGTACCCCTTTGACCGGCATGTTAACAGCATCACAATGGGGGATGCTAAAGCAACAAGCAAACAGGCTTGATGTCTCTTCAACCTCGCTGTTATTGACTCTTTTTGCCAACGTATTGGCTTATCACCAAGAAAGAAACCCGTTCTCTCTGATTTTAACGACAAATGACAGACTTAGGCTGCCGGCCGAAGTCGATCATATTGTTGGCCCATTTACCTCTTCTGCAATCATCATAGTAGAACGAAAGCCAGAAGATAGCATAGATGTCTTTTGCCAACGGGTGCACGAAAAGCTTTGGCAAGGGTTGGAACATGCCACTGTTTCTGGTGTTACCGCAGTCCGCGAAATAAGAAATCGTGACAAATCACACAAACTGACACAGCTTCCAGTCGTGTTCACGAGCATGATCGGAACAGGGCCGAACGGGAGGCAAGATGGCGGATTTGCCGCCAATATATCTTATGCCGTCAGCCAAACATCCGATATTTTTTTAGACTGTCAAGTATGGGAGCAGGCCGATGACTTACACTTTCGCTGGGATGTGGCCTTAAATCTTTATCCAAAAGGTGTGATTGAAACCTTATTCATTCGTTTTCAAAACGCTTTAGAAACCCTTTGCGCCGGATATGAGTCACATCAGCTTTACCCTTTAAATGCTTTACAACAGGCTTATTATGTAGCACGTACGTTAAACGCTGTTGGGACTTGGAATGGATGTCAAATGTATGAAAGTTTTGACATGGAGGAGTTTGATCATGCAAAACTAGAAACCGCACTCTTGCATCTGATTAATGCATACGCTGCCATGCGTTCCTATCTAACGCATGAGGGCAAACTTGCTTTTATACCCAACACGCTGCCAAAATGGCATATCCCATTCATTGATCTCACGCATGCACAAGAACCACTCTCGACCATTTCCTTGATTCGTGAGGAAATGAGCAGTCAGGCGTTCAGTTTGGGCTTATGGCCTTCGTTTGATGTCAGGGTAACCTGCCAGGCAGGGCTTCAAGCAACTGTGCATTGTTCATTTGACCTGGCTGTTTTTGATGCGCCAAGTATTCATTTCTTGTGCCGTGAGTTATTCCGCTTTTACATGGACCCCAGCGCAACACCCAAAACGGTGACATCGGTTGCTGCTTATTTAGACAAACAACGCGCATTACAATCCTTACCTGAATATGCCGAATGGCGCGAACATTGGAAACGTCGTTTTGCGCATATACCTGCGGGACCGAAGCTGCAAAAATCAGAATCTGAACGAAAACGAATTCGACTTGAAGGCATCCGGATCAATTGGGAGCTTCTACAACAAAAAGCTCAAAAGCACCAGGTTTCTCCCGACTCTGTGTTATCTGCGGTTTTTAGCGAGGTGCTATCACGCTGGTTTGAGGGCGATTTTGCCTTTACGGTTGTAAGATGGCGAGAGGACAAAGAAATCTATAGACCGGGTGAGTTTACAGAATTAAGTTGGTTGCAAGAAACACACAAAAGCATGTCTCTGGTTGAAAAGGCGGCGCTATATCAACAAGTGATTGATGAAGATATGGTGGCAGATGCTGTCAGTGGTTTAAATGAGCTGCGAAATCGGGTTATGCAAGAAAGAAGCAGGGGAGCTTTTGATTTCCCGGTTGTTTACACCACGATCATTGATGTCACGGATAATCCGCTCCCATCTTTTGTAAAACCTGGGCAGTGGCTAAGCTGCACCCCCGATGTTTCGCTGGACTGTATTGCTATTCGTGATAACAGTGAGCTGTTTTTCTGTTGGGATGTTGTGGAGCAGGATATTCCAGTGTCTATGCTGCAACAGATGTTTGATGAATTCAAACGAGCTTTACATCTCATCGTGACAGAAGAGGTTGATTGGCAGACAGTAAACTTACACAAACTAGCAAGGCCAGAATCTCAAATAGATCTGCTGTCACGATCTAAGCATTCGAACAACGGCCGTGAACAAGACAGCAAACAACTTAGTGCCGCAGACTATCAAAAGATGGTGTACGAGTGGAACGATACCACGGTTGATTTCCCTAGAGATCATCTTGTTTATACGTTATTTGAAGCGTATGCCGCAAAACATCCTAATGCGGTTGCTATTCGTTCTGCGGAAGGGAGTACAAGTTACGCTCAACTTAATCGGGATGCCAATTACATAGCCTGGTATTTAAAGAGCATCGGGGTTGGTCTAGAAACAGTTGTAGGCATTGGCACACGAAGATGCCCCAAAATGATTGCGGCCGTTTTGGGGGCTTTAAAAGCCGGTGGTGCTTATCTACCTATTGATACATCTTGGCCCAGGGAAAGAGTCCAGCTCATACTGAAACAGGCCAATTGCTCTCTTCTTCTAACAACGTCAGACTCGCCTCAATGGGAACCATTTGATGATGTTGAGACCATTGAAATTGACCGCGATTTAGACAATTACAGAGGTGATCTAGAGAAAAAAGCCTCAGTTAATCCGACACCACTCGCTGTTCCCACCAGTTTGGCCTATATAATTTTTACTTCCGGCAGTACGGGTGCGCCCAAAGGGGTGGCCATTGCCCACCAGTCTGTTTCAAATTTGCTGAATTGGTGTTACCGAATGTTCAATTTTAATGAGACTGACGTAGGGTTGTGTGTAACTTCCTTAGCTTTTGACCTTTCCGTATTTGATATCTTTGGCTTGCTTGGCTGTGGCGCAAGTTTTTATATTACAAATGAAACCGAACGTAAAGACCCAGAAACCTTATTAGATATTTTAGTCCAAGAGCCTATTACTTTTTGGAATTCAGCCCCCATCACACTAAGTCAGTTAAGCCCAATATTGCCAACCGCAGCCGGAAAACCTGGAACAAGCAGTTTACGATTGGCTTTCCTCAGTGGAGATTTTACGCCCTTATCTTTACCAGATGAACTGCGCCAAGTCTTCCAAAATGCAAAAATTATCAATTTGGGCGGCGCCACAGAAGCAACGGTTTGGTCAAACTATTTCTGTGTAGAAGACATCGACCCCACCTGGCATAGCATTCCGTACGGAAAGCCAATAGACAATGCCCGTTACTATGTTCTCGACGCATCCTTACACCCATGCCCAATGGGGGTAGAGGGAGACTTATTCATTGCGGGCGAATGTCTAAGCACAGGGTATTTTGGGCAACCTGAGTTAACAAGCGTTTGTTTTATCCCAGACCCTTTCTCACAAAAGCCTGGGGGAAAAATGTACAAAACGGGAGATCGTGCTTTTTATTTGCCTGATGGCAATCTTTCTTTTGTAGGCCGGGCCGACAATCAAGTTAAAGTCCGGGGCTATCGTGTTGAACTTGGCGAAATTGAACACCGCCTACGCGAACATCCAGCTATAAAAGATGCGGTTGTTTTAGTTCAAACAGATCGCTTTAACGACAAAAAAATTGTTGCTTATGCCATTCCGGCTTCCACCAGCGTGCCAGAAGTGAAAGACATCAGAACGTTTGTGGCTAAAACACTGCCAGATTATATGGTGCCAAACTTTGTTAGCTATGTTGATTTCTTCCCTTCAACAGCTAACGGCAAATTAGATCGTGATGCCTTGCCCTGGCCACTGCAAAATCAAGCTGCAGAATTAAAAGCGGAGGCATCTATGATAGATGCTCTCAGTGACGAAATAGGGCGGTTATTCTCAGACTTTCTGGAAATCGAGCAGATCAAACTAGACGAGGATCTGTGGGATCAAGGCGTGACGTCCTTTACTGTTGTTCAGGTTTCAAACGCACTCTATGAAAAATACAACGTAAGAATTGCTGTCTCTGCTGTACTGGCAGAACCTACAGTCATTGCTATTGCCCGCTATTTGTCTGGCTCTTTGCCAGTATCCATTGATCACCCACTGCAAACTGAATCGGTGAACGATACAGTTCAGCTTGATTCAAAAGATCAGGCTAAAAAGCAGCCTCTCGATTCCATCGACTTTTTCTCTTTTGAAGATCAACAACGGTTTAAAAAATCTAACAAAAATTTACGCAGCCTATCACCAGAAGAATCATTGCTGCCTTTGCAATCTATAGATATTTTTAATGAATATTATGATTGGCGAGCGACACATCGCAACTTTTTAAATGCGCAAATTCCTCATAATGCCTTCTGCCGCTTTTTGAGCCTGTTGCAGAAAAAGGAGTTCGATGGGAAACCTAAGTATCTTTATCCATCGGCCGGTGATACCTATGCGGTTCAGGTTTATCTAAATATTAAACATGATGCAGTAGAAGGGATTCCGGAAGGCTTATATTATTATCGGCCGAATGAACATTGCCTTCAACAAATTAGCCGCCAATCATATGTTAACCGGGCCAACCATTTTTACTATAACCGGCCTATCTTTGACCAGGCTGGATTTGAAATTTATCTGGTGGGGCAATTAGATGGCATTGAACCCCTTTATGAGGAATATAGCAAACAATTCCTTTTGTTAGAAGCAGGCTATATTGGGCAAACGTTGATGATGGGGCAGGCGGGCTGCGGTATAGGGTTGTGTCCGGTTGGTCATATTACATTTGAGCATCTACGAACCCAATTGAAGCTAAACGACGGTCATGTTTTTTTGCATTCTTTTATAGGTGGACGCGTGCCTGAGCCACAAAAGATTGGGCCAACGCCTGAGATTGTTGTTAATGGGCAGCATCATACGCGGCAATCTGTAAATGACATTGCTATTGTTGGCCTGGCCGGGCAATATCCAGGCGCGGACACGCCTCATGATCTATGGCGCAATTTGCGGTCCGGTATTTCCTCGATCGGACCCATCCCCAGCAAGCGGCAATCCGATTTACAACAATGGTTTACTAACACAAATCATCATGGTGCAGAAGTTTCGGGCGGTTTTCTTTCCAATATCGAACATTTTGACAGTCTGCTTTTTCACATTTCACCGCAAGAAGCTAAAACATTAGATCCTCAATTAAGGTTGTTGCTGCAAAATGTGTGGGCTTGTTTAGAAAATGCAGGATATTCACCAGATTTACTCCAGCGCAAAAACTATAGGGTTGGTGTATTTGTAGGTGTTATGTGGTATGACTACCAACAAGTCGGGGCAGATATAGCGGCGCATGCAGGCAGCACGCAAATCACCTCTAGCGCATCTGATATAGCCAATCGCATCTCTCATTTCTTTCATTTCCAAGGGCCTAGTATTGCTGTAGATACATCTTGTTCGTCTGCGCTTACGGCCGTTCATCTGGCATCAGAATCGTTAAAACGTAAAGAGTGTGATCTGGCATTGGTAGGCACAGTAAACCTGGTCGCTCACCCTCATCACATGCGGCTTTTGTCGGGTTTAAACCTGATCTCTAACAAAAAGCCGGCCGGTGCCTTTGATGGCAATTCGTCTGGTTGGGCAGTTGGTGAAGGTGTCGGCGCAATTTTATTACGGCCGTTGGCTTCGGCAACCGCCAATCATGATATTGTTCACGGAATTATTGAAAACACCTGGATATCCCATGCGGGTTCCGGCAACCGCTTTGGTGTGCCTAACACGGCCGCTATCATCGACTCTTTACAACAGACATTGGCTGCTGGCAATCACCGTCCTTCAGATATTTCTTACGTGGAGACGGCCGTTTCCGGAGCAAGTTTGTCAGATGTAGCCGAAATCGAAGCCCTATCGGCAGTTTTTGCAGCAACTGAACGAACGGTACCGTTGTTAGTAGGGACCCTAAAACCAAATATCGGGCATCAAGAAGCGGCAGCCGGTCTTTCACAACTAACCAAGGTGCTTCTGCAACTAAAACACCGTCAGATCCCCCCTACACTGCTATCTGAACAGCGCAGCTCCCTTCTGCCTTGGGACAAACTACCCCTAAAATTTGTGCAGCAGTTAACAGATTGGGCACCTCCATCGGCAGAAAAGCCGCTGCGAGCCTTAATTAATGCCGTAGGAGCAACCGGCTCGTATGCCCATGTTGTTGTCAGATCACTGCCTAACAAAGATGAGCAAATGAATTCTGACATTCATGTATCGCCGGAACCGCAGGTCATTATTTTGTCCGCCGAAAGCAAGGAACAGTTAGGCATTATCGCCAGGAATCTGTTTGATCATATAACCTCCCTTTTGGGGCACAACATCCCGGTTCGGTTAGCAGACATAGCCTATACACTGCAAACAGGACGCACACACCTTACGCAGCGGTTAGCCATCATCTGCCATGATGTAGAAAGCCTGCTGCGCTTACTCTCGCAGTTCATTCAAGGCAAGCCAGCATCGGGGCTATATCTGGGACAGACCAGTGCCCGTCAATTGGCTGCCGCCCCTGAGCCAGCCACCCCTCAAGAGGCTGTGGCCCTATGGTTAGCCGGTCAGCATATTAAATGGGAAATCTTTTGGTCCGATGAAGCGTATCGCATAGAGCTGCCCACATACCCTTTTGCTAAAGAAGCCTACTGGGCTGATCCTATTGCCTATGGTACAGAAGAGTCTGTGCTATTAAAAAAAGAACCTCCCGCGGTGACAGATCAAACTCAAGTTGAGGACTATCTAAAGCGTATCTATGCCAATATATCTGGCATCCCCATTGACAAACTTGATGCCTGGCAGCATTTAGAAAACTATGGGCTAAACTCATTTTTAGTAGCTAGCTTAAATTCGCAGCTTGAGAAAGATTTTAAGAACACATCAATCCCTAAAACCATATTCTTCGAATACGCCAATTTAGCCCAAATAGCTGAATATCTGCATCAGCATATTCCCAACATTGATGATTACCTGACCCAAACCTTGAATTTAAGTGATGTTCCCTCGCGAACTGAGACACTCAAACTGCCCTCTGGTGCTGCCGTGGCTCACGCGATACAAAAAAGCACATCCATTACCCGTCACGCGCGTATACCAGACGATGATATTGCCATTGTGGGTATTGCCGGGCGTTATCCACAAGCTACAAACCTTAAAGAGTTTTGGCAAGTGTTAAAGGACGGCCGTGATTGCATTACTCCCTGGCCAGAATCCCGGCAGCAGGCAGGCTGGCCTACGGACGATATGTGGGGGTCTTTCTTAAAAGATGTTGATTGTTTTGATTCGTTGTTTTTTAACATTGCCCCCCGTGACGCCGATTTTATGGATCCACAAGAACGGTTATTTTTAGAAGTTGTTTGGGAAACTTTGGAAAATGCCAACTGTACACAAGAGACCCTAAAAAACAGTTATGACTCAAACGTGGGTGTTTTTGTGGGATCCATGTACAACGATTATCCATTTTTTGGCGTCGAACAATTTGTCCATGGGCAGCTGGTTAGTGCCGGGTCATCTATTGCTGATATTGCAAATCGGGTTTCTTACTTCTTCGATCTTCACGGGCCAAGTTTAACCGTAGATACCATGTGTTCATCTTCCCTTACCGCTATTCATTTAGCCGTAGAAAGCTTAAAACGCGGCGAATGCAAGGCAGCCATAGCCGGCGGGGTTAATCTGTCTTTGCATCCAAACAAATTCATCGAACAACAAAGATTGCATATGACATCCAAGACGCATCGATGCCGCAGTTTTGGTGCGGGCGGTGATGGCTTTGTTCCCGGTGAAGGTGTGGGCGCCATTTTGCTAAAGCCTCTGCAGGCCGCAGTGGCAGACGGAGACCAAATACACGCCGTTATCAAGAGCACGGCCGTTAATCATGGAGGACGCACAAACGGATACACAGTGCCCAACCCCGCTTCGCAAGCAGAGCTCCTAAACCAGGCGATTCTGCGAGCTGGAATTAGCCCGGAAACAGTTACTTACATAGAGGCACATGGCACGGGAACAGAACTTGGCGATCCCGTTGAAATCGAAGGCTTAAAAAGAGTTTTTGCCAACAAAAAGCGAACGATACCCTGTGCTGTTGGCTCAATAAAATCAAATATAGGTCATTTGGAAGGGGCTGCAGGCATTGCCGGTCTAACAAAAGTAGTGTTGCAAATGAAACACAATTGCCTTGTTCCAACGCTGCATTCCCAAGAAATAAACCCAAACATCGATCTCCAACAAACACCTTTTTTCTTCCCCCAAACCGTTACCGAATGGCCTTCTCCCGCTATGTCGGCTGAAAATGCGGCAGACCTTCCCAAACGTGCGGGCATCAGTTCATTTGGGGCCGGTGGTGCCAATGCCCATATTATTCTTGAAAGCTTTGAACCGGTGAGCTCCATACATACACCCCAAATAGTATTTGCACAACGTCCCCAACTCATGGTGTTGTCTGCCATGAATGAAGAAAGGCTGAAAGCCCTGGCTGCCAAACTCGCCATCCACATCAACACCTTAAACCAGGCAAGTTCTGCAAAAAACACATCTTCCATCTCTCAATTTTATTTGGAAGATGTTGCCTACACCCTGCAAAAAGGTCGGGAATCTCTACAAGAGAGGTTAGCTTTTGTCTGCTTTGATCTACAAGAACTGCATGAAACACTAAGAAGCTTTAGTAATGGCACATTCACAAAAGGTTTAAGAGGCAGGGTTGCCAAACATAATCGGCCATCAGCAGTAGAACTACCTGATTCTTTGCTTTTGTCTGAGGCTGCATTAATGGAAATAGGCCAACAATGGGTAAACGGAAAACAAATAAACTGGGAACCATTGCACCCTGATCGCAACCCCAATTTCGTCGAATTGCCTTCATATCCTTTTATAAAGAACCATCACTGGTTGCCACAAATGCAAAACCACCAGCAAATTCTTAAGAGCTTGTCACCCAACAACAGCCCATCTAAAGCGTTGATGACAGACACACAGGCAGCCACCCCTGGCCCTAACCATTTTGTGCTTCTTAAAAAAGAATGGGCGCTGATCCATGCCCAAGCACAAAGCTTATTTAGTCCCACCGGTGCCCTGGTTTGCTTATTTCATGAAGGCTCCGAGCCCGTTGCTAAAGAACTCGTCAACCAGTTTGGACCTAACCACATCCTTCTCTTACGAGAAGGGGCCAACAAATTTGACGGAATCCCTAGTTACCATGACATCAACAGCGCTGAAGAAGCAATAGGCATGCTTCTGGCAGAAGCAAAAAACCGGGTTTCCGGTTGGATCGATTTGTGCGATCTATATGCGCACAGCGAGCACACACTCTTTTGGGCAGAAAGATTGATTATTTTGCAATCAATCATCAAAGAATTCAGATACACTGGTCTAACATCATTGCATGTGACACAAGGCCTACATGAAGTTGCCGGCCCCACTCCCTCTCTAGTTGGGGCCCCGATTGCCGGATTTATGCGCACCCTTACTTCTGAATACCCAACCGTTGTTAGCAAAATGGTTGATACAGATCTGCCAGTTGCGCAGTTTAAATCAGTCGTTGAGCAACTTATCAGTGAATGGTGCATAACTGACGAATACACCGAAATATGTTACAGAGAAGGGCTCCGTTATTGCCCACAAATTGTAGAAACCATATCCCGGAACGCACCACAAAGCTTCGACCCAAATAAAGTTTACATCGTTACGGGAGGCCTGCGTGGCATTGGCGCTTTGGTTGCTCGTTACTTAGCAGACAACGGCGCGCGCAAGCTCCTATTAATGAATACAAGAGCCCTGCCGTCGCGTAATCAATGGGACAAGCCCAATTTGCCAACATACGAAACTGATGCAATCAGTCACATAAAAGAGCTGGAAAGTCGTGGCGTTCAAATTTTGATCTACTCAGGAAAACTAACTGATCACTTCAAACTGGCCACATTTTTGGAGCAAGCCCGCGTGTCTTTAGGGGAAATAGCTGGTGTCATTCATTGTGCTGGGTATATATCTAACACACACACCGCCTTCATTAATAAAGATCTGACACAAATAAACGATGTCTTTGAGCCAAAAGTTCAGGGTCTAATGATGCTAACCCAGTTGCTGGCATCTGATAATCTCTCATTTTTTGTTCTGTTTTCTTCTATTGCATCTGTTATCCCCCAATTGGGAGCCGGCATAAGTGATTACGCTGCTGCCAATGCCTTCATGAACTTTTTTGCAAATTATCAAAATCGTGGGGGCAAGCACTATTTTAAGTCGATCGCTTGGCCGAGCTGGACCAATTTTGGGATGAACAAGGGTGAATCTGAACTGTACAATCAAATGGGCTTAGGTAGCATAAGCAATGAGATGGGGTTGAAAATCTTAGAAGATACATTGTCATCTGATAATACAGGTTGTTTGATCCCATACCCCGTTGCTTACGGGTTTGCCTCCCCTGAAACACTTTTTAACAGCACAAAACAATCGACATTGGTTGCTAACAGAGGTACAGAAAGCATTTCTTCCCTCAACAAAAATGGCAATCACCCGCACGACGAGCAAATTTATGCAAGCGAGCCTGTCATAGCTGACCATTCTATGCAGTGGTTGACCGATATTTTTGTTGACACGTTGGGCATTCAAGAAAAATATCTTGATCCCCAAGCTTTGTTTGGAGATTTAGGCGTTGAATCAGTCATGTTAGGTGATCTGCTGCGAAAGATCGAGGCATACCTGGAGCGGTCTCTTGAACCATCTTTGCTTTTTAACAACCCCACCCTCCATCAGTTAACCACACATATTCAGAGAGAATATTTAAGCCAAAAGAGTGAAAAAATTGTAAGTGAACCGGTTAACTTCCGTTTGCAAGACAACCTGGCCACACCAAATACATTTAATACTGCTAACCTAAATAACACAAAAGATCTTAAGGGAAAGCAAATTGCTGTTATTGGTATGGCTTGCCGTTTTCCGGGAGCAGAAAACGTATCCGCATTTTGGGCAAACTTAAAAAATGGTCAATGTGCAATCACTGAAGTGCCCCCCAGCCGTTGGGATCACAAAAAACTGTACCAATCGACTTATCAGGTAGGGAAAAGCATTAGCAAATGGGGTGGCTTCTTGGAACATATTGAATACTTTGATCCTCAACGATTCAGCATGACCGACGAAGAAGCAACCTGCCTTGATCCGGCTACGCGCCTTACCTTGGAAAACACGCTTGCCTGTCTGGCTGATGCCGGCTACAACGAAAAAGAGCTTTGGGGGCATGATGTGGGTGTGTTTATTGGTACAAGAATATCAGATTATGGCAAACGCATTGGCATCCGGCCTGGAAATGTGACCTTCGGCTCTGATCAGAATTTTATTGCTGCCTATATTGCCCATCAGTTTAACTTTACCGGCCCCAATATGGTAGTAGATACTGCTTGTTCCTCTTCTGTGGTAAGCATCCAGCTGGCCATTAGAAGCCTGCTTGAGGGAGAGTCAGAAATAGCCATTGCAGGTGGGGTAGATATTTTGTTAAACGAAAAACCTTACCTGGAATTTAGTGCGATGCAAGCACTATCACCATCTGGGAAGTGTTACGCATTTGATGAACGCGCCAATGGAATGGTTCCCGGAGAAGGCTGTGGTGTGATACTTCTCAAGCCATTGGAGCAAGCCCTGCAGGATGGCGATCAGATACATTGCGTGATCGATGCCGTTGCCGTTGGTAATGATGGTAGAACAATGGGATTAACCACGCCAAATCCTCATGCTCAGGCCAGGGTCATAAGAAAGGCGTTGCAACTAAGCGGTTACGCCGCCGAAGATATAGAAATGATTGAGGCACATGGAACAGGAACCATGATAGGTGATCCCATAGAACTGCGGGCATTAACAGAAGTATACCGCGAGTCTACGGGCAACAGTGGTTATTGTGCTATCGGAAGCGTCAAATCCAATTTAGGTCATCTGCTTAGCGCAGCCGGTATTGCCGGGTTCATAAAAGTTGCGCTAGCCCTTGAACATGGTCAAATTCCTTCAACGTTGTTTTGTGAAGCGCCTAATCCAAGATTTGATTTTAAACAATCACCATTTTACCCGGCCACCACGCTCAAACCTTGGTCGCCGGGGTCAGGTTTACGCATCGCTGGATTAAGTTCATTTGGGCTGGGAGGAACAAATGCTCATCTGATCGCCAGTGAACTAGATCCTAAATTGCGTGCGGCATATCCCAAACAAAGAACGCCATTGCCGGTACCAACTTTTGTTAGGAAACGGCTTTGGTTAGATAGTTTAACGAACCCAGTCCAGCCTGATGAACTACCCAGTAATGGAGCTAAACGTGCAAACGAACAGTTCGTTGCTTCAATTCTAGACCTTCACTTTAATGAATCATAATGAATGTGTATATGAAATTACCTCTTAAAGAGTATCAGGAGTCTATGTCTATGCCTGTCGTAAAAGCACTTGTCGTTTGTACTTTTATTATGGAACACAAAGATTTTATTATGCAAAATCATCGTGTGCATAGTACATCTATCATGCCTGGTGCAACGTTTTTGGATATTGTCTATCGCATACTTCGTGCAAAAGAGATCATTTGTGAGACGGCAACTTTGCAAAATATTCTGTTTACAGAACCAATTGTTACAGACGAAACGCAGAATCGTAGAGTGCGTGTCACTATTGCCGGCGAACAAAACGGTATTCATCTGGTTAGCGCCGAAAGTCAGATAATTCTTAATGGAGAAACATTGCCTGAATGGCACAGGAACTTTACTGGCGAACTGGTTTTGCATGATGCCCCCGTTTCTGCTGCCTTGTCTATCGACCCTGAAGCATTAAAGGGGGCGGCGGACTTTCAGCAGGATATGGAAACTCTTTATGAAAAAGCCCGAGGTGAACAAATACGCCACGGTTCTCCAATGAAATGTTTTGGTCGGCTGTATAAGGGAAAAGGATACCTGCTTGCTGAACTAGCGTTAGATGAAGCGTCAGCACATCTTGAAGAACAATTTTACCTTCATCCTGCTAAACTGGATGCATCAACCATCGTGGCTTTTGGTCAGATTGATACCTTGGGTGAGTCGTTTATTCCTGTTTTTATTGAAGAGTTTTATGCTCCCCGCCCCCATCAAGGAAAATGTTATATTTATGTTCCCCAGCAAGAAGTACTTACCGATTCGCATGACATCATGCGTAACAGCTATTTAATGTATGATGCGCAAGGGGATTTTGTTGCCCGCTTTAAAAACTTAACTTGTAAACGCATTCGGTTTCCTGAACTTATCACTGGCAAACTGGCAAAAAGTGACGCCAACCATCCCATACCTTCCACCCCCTCGCAGCCACAACAAAACACAGCTGCCTCAACTTCTTCAGAGAAAGACCATTTGCCTGGTAAAAAACCAAGCCTAAACACTTTAGAGAAAACAGCTTCACTGGCAAAATATCTGCAGATACTCATAGGAAACATTCTAGAAGTTCAGCCTGAGCAAGTTTCATCTAAAGCGGGGTTTTATGATTTAGGGCTTAACTCCACGGCTATGTTAGATATTGCTCGTCAGTTAGAAGACATTATTGGCGCAACACTTTACCCTACATTACTTTTTGAATACAGTACCATCGAAAACCTGGTAGATTATCTCAGTCAAAATTACGTTTTAGACAATCAATCGTATATTAAAGAAGCACCAATAGAGGATTTATCTTTTGACCAAAGTACATGGTCTGATGAGTTGGGGCCCATACGTTACCAAACAAATTGGATCCCATTAGACACAGATCAAAATGGGGCAGATTTGAATGATTTAGGCAATTTTATTGTCTTTCATGCGAATCGCTTCAGTAAAGATGAGAGTTTTTTGTTGAGATTTAACGATCAATTATCGTCTGTATCTAACACACTTGCACACGTACAGCATAGTGACAAATTCCAAAAAATTAGTCAAGACTTTTACCTGCTAGATGCAAAAATTAGTGAACAAACAGCTTCTTTGCTTGACCAGTTTAGCGAGGAAGATTTACAGAATACGTCTTTTATAGTCTTTGCTTCACCTGAATCGCCACCAGGGTCTTACTTAACAGATGATTTCTACGCCATTTGGGCATTGGCCACTGAGCTCATTCGGCGCAAACCACAACGGCCGTTAAATATTTATTTCTTGTATGAAGATAGTAAAAGTACAATCTCCCCGCAGCATGCAGCCATAGGTGCGTTAGCAAAAACGATCAGCAATGAAACACCCATCATTAGTTGTAAGAGCATTAGGGTTGATGTCACATTGCCGGCTGAGTCTGTAGCGCGTATTTTGATACATGAAGCCTCTCTATCCCACAATGCCGCCATCCCTTTAAATTCACAAGAGATCTGCTATATAAACAATATTCGATATATCAAACAACTTAGTGAAATAAAAGAGTCAGAAGCACGGCATTACGTGCCAAGAAAAAATGGTGTTTATGTATTGGCCGGCCTGGGTGGCATTGGTGAATTAATTGCAGAGGAACTGGCCGAAAAGTACCAAGCATGTATTGCTTTATTAGGACGCCGTCCTATTACCCCGCAATGGCAAATGCAAATTGATAAGTGGAACAGCATTGGTGCAAAAGTAATTCATATCCAAGCAGACATTACGAATGCAGCCGATGTGAATTTTGCTTTTGAGCAAATACACGCACGTTTCGGCAATATTAACGGGATATTCCACTGCGCAGGTGCCATCAAAGATGCGGT
This sequence comes from Ardenticatenaceae bacterium, assembly GCA_011525915.1. GTDB lineage: Bacteria > Chloroflexota > Anaerolineae > Promineifilales > Promineifilaceae > CAADGU01. Next base: position 226,947 of record WYBM01000015.1, read on the forward strand.
ATTCTTCCGCAAAGAATACACAGAGATGGAATCGGTGATTAATCCAAAGGTCATTGGAACTGTCAATCTTGACTGGGCAAGTCAAGATGATGAGCTTGACTTTTTTGTGCTCTTTTCTTCAATTTCTTCAATACTGGCTACCCCAGGACAATGCGATTACGCTTATGCAAACGCGTTCTTAAATCAATTTGCCCAACAACGCGCTTTAATCGCAGCTAAATCAAACAAGATCATTTGTGTTGCCTGGCCCTATTGGAGGGAAGGCGGCATGCGTATTTCATCTAAGGATTTACAGCAGGCTCAGGCAACAACCGGGCTATATCCCATGCCCAGTAAAGAAGGCCTATCTCTGCTGTGGCAAAGCATTGCATCATCAGAAGCTAACCCCATCGTTTTTTATGGGGAAAGAAAAAAAATAGAGCATATGCTCATCAAATCGCAGTTGTTATCCGACGAGACTGCGGCAGCATTAACCATAGCTGATCCTCAAAAACCGAGTATCAACCAAGTGAATCCGCCATACATCAGCCGTCGCCCGCAGCAGGCCGCCGCCGCCGATTCTGGATCGTTGAATGATGATATCGCGATTATCGGGTTGGCAGGGCAATACCCACAAGCCAAAACGCTTGATGATTTATGGCAAGTTTTATCGGCAGGGATAGATTGTATTTCAGAAATCCCCTCGACACGTTGGGATCATGATCAGTACTTCGATCCAGAGAAAGGACAAGAGGGGAAAACTTACAGTAAGTGGGGTGGGTTTCTGGACAACTACGATTGTTTTGATGCTGCCTTTTTTGGCATATCGCGCCGCGAAGCAGAAAGAATGGATCCACAGGAACGTTTGTTTCTGCAAATCTGCTGGAAGACTTTAGAAGATGCTGGTTATGAGCCCACGAGCCTATCCGATGAAATAATTGGTGTCTTTGCCGGCGTTATGTGGAATCATTACCAGCTAGTTGGCGGAGAAAACGAAATAGCCCCGAATGCAATGCATTCATCTGTGGCAAATCGAGTTTCATACGTTCTTGATTTACACGGCCCAAGTCTATCAATTGACACGGCCTGTTCCTCATCGTTGGTAGCTATTCATAGTGCCGCTGAGAGTATTCGCCGTGGAGAGTGTACACTGGCGCTAGCAGGGGGGGTTAATGTAATGACCCACCCTCAAAAATACTTACAGCTAGCCTACAACCAATTTCTTTCAACCGATGGGCGTTGTCGTAGCTTTGGCAAAGATGGGAGTGGATATGTCCCCGGAGAGGGCGTGGGCGCTTTGCTGCTTAAACCCCTCAGTGCTGCACAACAAGATGGTGATCACATTTACGCGATCATCAAAGGATCCTCTCTGAATCACAACGGAAAGACCAGTGGGTTCACAGTACCAGATCCCTCTGCTCAGGCAAAACTGATAAGCCGGGCATTGCAAAAATCAAATATTACACCAGAAACCATTGATTACATTGAAACACATGGCACCGGGACTTCATTGGGAGATCCCATAGAAGTAGAAGGTCTTAGAAAAGTCTTTCATGAAGTTGATTTACCAAAGGACTATAAATGTCCGATTGGTTCTATTAAATCAAATATTGGGCACCTGGAAAGTGCGGCCGGCATTGCCGGGGTGACAAAAGTGCTGCTTCAAATGAAGCACAAGCAATTGGTTCCTTCACTTCATGCAAAAACGCCTAATCCTCATATAGACTTTGATAATTTACCCTTCTATGTTCAGAAAGACCTGACTCCTTGGCAGCTTCCCCCACATAAAGGATCATATTACGCTGGCATAAGCGCATTTGGTGCCGGAGGAACCAACGCTCATGTTGTTTTAGAAAGCTATGATCTTAAACATAGACAAACAACAGTTAAACCAACTCAAGGCAATGCCCCTTATTTATTTGTGTTATCTGCAAAAAACACAGACAGGCTGCAAGCTTATGCGCAGTCATTTCTGGCCTTCTTTGAAACGACTAACGAGGTGACTTTAGGCAGTAAGGGCACACCAAACGCGCCCTTGCTCAGAAACTATATCATCTCTGAAGTAGCGCAGATGCTCGATATTGCTCCCGATTTGTTGAATCTAGATGAGACTTTTGCAGATCTAGGTGTCAATCATTATGGTTTAATGCAGCTGCATCAAACGATTCTTAAGAAAAACCTGAGCAATCGTGAGGACTTTCACTTAAGTCTGGATACGAGCGTTAATGCTTATATTTCATATTATGAGAAGTCAAGTGCCAATTGTTCAGGAGCGGTGGATGCGGAAAGCTTGTGCTACACCATGCAAGTTGGACGAACGGCTTTGCCAACAAGGTTAGCCATCGTTTTTAATGAATTTGCAACGCTAAAACAAGAGTTAGAACGGTACGTACAAGGGCATTCTCCGAGCCAAAACGGGATATGGTTCCAGCAATCTTCCGATGACCTACCCTCTTTATCTGAAGAACAGTATGTTGATCTGTTTCATAAAAACAAGCTGTATGAATTGGGTAGGCATTGGGTAAATGGCGCAGAAGTACCCTGGCAATTATGCTACCTGCAACAAAAGGGGGAAGCTCATCTGCCCCGTCGAATCTCCTTGCCAACGTACCCCTTCCAAGAAGAACGTTACTGGCTTGGCCAGTGGAAAAAGTACAAAGGTTTATCTGTATCTACTGAACGTCATGGAAGGCCTACAGAATCGTATGATAACAAGCCATCACCTGTACCGGTATCAAACCAAGAAGCACAACCGGTTTTGCCTTATTCTGGTGAGGAAGTTGAGCTTCGGGTGCTAGAACCTGGGATTGCTCTGGTTATTTTACGAGATCAAGCTCATCACAATATGTTTACAGATGGGGTGTTACATGGTTTGCAAGCCGTGTTTAGCCAGATCGCCCATAACCCTGAGATTAAAGCCGTGGTGCTAACGGGTACTGATGATGTCTTTTGCATGGGAGGCAGTCCACAGGCGCTTGAAGACCTGGCAAACAAAAAGGGGTCGTTTACCGATGTGCCCTTTGTGTATGAGGGATTATTAAAATGTGACAGACCTGTTATTGCGGCTATTCAAGGAGATGCATTTGGTGGGGGGCTGGCCTTTGGCTTATATGCTGATATTGTTGTTATGTCACGGGAGTCTACATATAGCGCTAATTTCCTGAAGTATGGTTTCACGCCTGGTATGGGCGCCACCTTTATTTTAGAGCATCGTTTTGGCTCATCTTTAGCCCTGGAAATGCTTTTTACCGGGAAGCCCTATAAAGGTAGTGAGCTAGAACGGCGTCATGTGCAAATTGCTTTCCAATCTCAACCCAATGTGTTAACAACGGCCGTAGATTTTGCCCGGCATATTTGTGACTTACCCGCCACAGGGATAAAAACACTTAAATCTGAATTAGCTGGAGACATACTCAAAAAGCTTCCCGCCTATATTGAACGTGAAGTGAATATGCATGAACGGGTGCTAGGCAGCGAGTCATTGGAACGTATTCGCAGCCATTTCTCTAAAATTAACTCCGTTGAACCAGTTCAAAAAACAGCAAGTGCAACAGATACCATATCTTCGCAAAAAGATGAGCAATTAACCAAGCCCGTATCATTAAAGCTCGATGCCGAGCAGCCGCTTAAAGACAGCAACAAAGTGAGTCTAAAATCAGTTTCTAAGTTTGTGCCTGCTAAAAGCTCAGATAAAAGACCTGAGTCATCTTCTTTACCAACAAATGGCTTGCAATCTGAAGCGCTTAAGTCGGATGAGGTTTTAGACTTTATAAAAACCATTTTATGCAATTTGCTTTACATGGAGCCGCATGAAATTAATGACATGTTGAGCTTTAGCGAAATGGGTATCGACTCTATCGGTGCCGTAGAGATAGTGCGCACGCTTAATGAGAAATTTAACCTGAATTTGGACTCAGTTGCTGTGTATGATCATCCTACCATAACGGAATTGGTGGCCTTAGTTTTGCAAATGCATTCTCAGGCGCTTTCATTGCATAAAAGTGCCATAGAATTAACTACAAAGCCTAAAATTGATAGTCCCCAAACAATAAAGAACGAAGATGAACAGACATTATTTGAGTCTGAAGAAAAAAGCCATGCGCGCCAGAATGAAGAACAAAGTCCTTTACCGAAGAAAGATCGTGTGAATTTACGTGCACTGCCAAAGAGTAGGCATGTGCCGGACACGGTACCACCAAAACAACAAAAAATCGATTTGGCGGCCACGACTAAACCCAGTGAAATTAATGGGACAACGTCTCATGTAACAGTTCCGCGCGAAGAAAAAAATCGTAAGCCAGGTGCATCAGCTACATTTAGCACTCAGCAAGGCCATACATTAGATACGAACCTGCAAGACGTAGAAAGATGTGATCGCATTGCAGTGATAGGGATGTCAGGGCGTTTTCCAGATGCACCCGATATGCCTACTTTCTGGGAGAATTTAAAGAACGGCCGTTGCTCAATTGGCGAAGCACCTGCAGATCGATGGACTGTTAGCCAATTTTTCGACCCTGATAAAAATGCCCCTAATAAGAGCCACAGCAAATGGGCAGCCTTATTGCATGATGTGGACAAATTTGATCCCGCATTTTTTCATCTGTCCCCATTAGATGCCGAAGCCATGGATCCTCAACAAAGAATTTTTCTTGAGGAAGCATGGAAAGGGTTGGAAAATGCGGGCTATGCCACAAACGCAAATGAGAAACGGCCGTGGGGGGTTTTTGTAGGATGTGGCGCGGGAGATTACCCGCAATTATTGGCCAACGAAGGGTATCCGGACACGGGACAAACATTTTTGGGTAATTCTTCCTCGATCTTGGCAGCGCGTATTGCCTATTTTTTGAATCTGAGCGGCCCGACGATGGCCATTGATACCGCTTGTTCGTCATCGCTTGTTGCCGTTCACCTGGCTTGTGAAAGCGTCCGTCGTGGAGAATGTGAAATGGCTATCGCCGGTGGGGTGGCTTTGATGCTTACACCACAACTGCAAATTCGCAGCAGCAAAGTAGGCATGCTGTCACCCACGGGCCAATCCCTTCCCTTTGACGCCTTCTCTGATGGCATTGTCCTTGGTGAAGGAGCAGGTGTTGTTGTCCTAAAATGCCTGAACAAAGCGCTGGCTGACGGCGATTATATTTATGGCGTCATTAGAGCCAGCGGCATCAACGGTGATGGCAAAACAAATGGGATCACAGCGCCTAGTGCTGCCTCACAGGCAGCTTTGCTTGAGGCTGTCTATGTGCGGGCGGGTATTTCGCCAGATGAAATTAGCTATATAGAGGCACACGGAACAGGGACATCACTTGGTGATCCTATTGAAGTAAAAGCGCTAAAACAAGTTTTTCAGAAAGGAACCCATAGAAAATCATACTGTGGGATAGGCTCGGTAAAAGCCAATATTGGTCACACGACTATGGCCGCGGGCGTTGCCGGCCTGTTAAAGGTTCTTCTTTCACTACAACATCGCCAACTGCCTCCGTTAACAGGGTTTACAAAGCTAAACCCCAAAATAGACCTTGATGACAGTCCATTTTACATTGTTGACCAGCTACAAGAATGGCGGTTGGCAGCACCCAACAGCACCCGAATTGCCACCGTTAGCAGCTTTGGCTTTAGCGGCACCAATTGTCATCTTGTCGTAGAAGAGTTCCCTCAAAAACGATCTTATGGGGAACCACAGCCACAAGATGCATCCGCCTTGATACCCCTGTCAGGACGAACAGAAGAGGCATTATATAAAAGAGCAGAAGCGTTAGCGGATATGCTCTCACCAGAAAAAAAGCTGCAAGACATTGCGTTTACACTGAGTGTTGGCCGGCAGCACCTGGCAGTTCGGGCCGCCTTCATTGTGAATAACACACAAGAGCTATACCAAAGTCTAAAAGCTTTTGCCCGATCTGAAAAAAGTGGACAATGCTTTTCCCTTCTGGCGTCTCAGGTAGATGCCTTTGAGCCTTTATCTTCACAAGCAGAGATTCAGCAATTGATGCAGCATGTAGAAAAATCACCAGGCTCTGTTCCGTTAGATTTATTAACACAGCTGGCAAAAGCCTATGCGGCCGGGCACGAGATTGATTGGGCTACCCTGTATTCGGCTCAGTCCTGTCAACGCATCCCGCTACCAACGTATCCTTTTGCCAGAGATAGACATTGGGTCGAACCGGCACAACGGCCCCCGGCAGCACAAATTAACCCAGAGGATAGGCCCTCTAGGCCGGTAAGTTTGTTAGATATCTCATCATTTGATGATGAAGTGTCAGAAACAACCTTTACGATGCAACTTTCTTCTGAAAACTGGTTCGTGGCTGATCACCATGTTCATGACAGACCGCTTTTACCCGGTGTCGTAAGCATTGACATGGCCGTGGATGCGGCCAAGCAGTTTGGTTTTGGCTTCCCAATTCAATTAACGTCCATCCGATGGCTTAAACCATTCTCTGTGGCTTCCCCTTGTCACGCCTATTTTGTCACCAAACAGCAAGATCAACGTTTATCTTTTGAATTAAGAGATAAAGATGCTCAAATTTATGCTTCTGGCAATCTGATATCGTTAAGTTCTGGAACCTCCCCGGCCAATAAGATTCCCTCAGCAGGTGTTGACCCTGTTAGCATCAAAAAGCGATGCTCCTCTGCGATGGCAAAGGAAAAAATCTACGCCAACTTTATGAAAGCGGGTCTGCACTATGGGCCGTCTTTTCAAGTTTTGTCTGAAGTTTATTTTAACCAAACTGAAGTCCTGGGAAGGTTGGATCTGTCTGCTGCCCAGGCAGCGTTAAAGGGGAACTTCGCGTACCATCCTTCATTGTTGGATGGTGCTATGCAAACTGCGGCCGTTCTTTTTTCAGATGTAACAAACGATATTTTGGTACCGTTTGCCATAGACAGCTTAACGATATGGCAGCCATTAAGTGTACCGGCATTCTCCTATGTCACGAAAGAGAGTGACAGCCAATTTTCTCTGCACATTATTGATGAAGAAGGACAGGTTTGTGTTCAAGGAAATGGGGTGTCTTTACGTTCGCTTCAAAACAAATCTAATTCGGCTGCTCTGGAGGCGATGGTCTTTACGCCAACATGGCGTGAAGCGCTGAAAAACAGGCCAGTTCCCCTTTATTCTGGCACACAAAAACACATTGCCATTCTCTATACAGCTTCTGCTTTAGAACTGGCAGAAGCTGTTGGGGCAGAGCACGCATCAGATAATGTCGTCAGCATCTTAGTAGACAACCAGACAAGAGATTTTTCTGCCTTGCAGGCGCCATATGATACGGTTTACTTTTTAGCAGGCCCTGGCCACCTGAATCTATATGACGTTAAGCACAACATACACATATTGTTCCGCCTGACAAAAGCTTTGTTGGCTACAGAACAAGTGCATCATGCACTCGACTTCAAGATTATTAGTGATAAATCTGTAGCAACCTATCCAGAGCAGACAATATACCCACAGAACGCCAGCCTTCATGGCCTGGCTAGAACGATTGCGGCTGAGTATTCACGCTGGTCTGTGAAATGCATCGATATTGATTTGGAGGGAGCGAAGGCCGTCGAGATTGCAGGCGATATTGTTCGGGAAGCAACAGAAGACCAGCTTGTGGCATTGCGCAACGGCCGTTGTTTTACCCGGGCATTCAACACACTGCCCCCTGGACAATCAACTAAACCTGTTCCCTATAGACACCAGGGGGTTTACCTCATTGTAGGAGGTGTAGGTGGTATCGGTTATGCGCTCAGTTGTTACTTAGCTGCCCATTACCAGGCACAACTCATTTGGGTAGGACGGCGCGCTAATCCTATAGGGCTGTCGCAAAAAATAGGTGAAATCGAGTCCCTTGGCGGTAAGGCACTTTATATTCAAGCCGATGTGAGTGATTTAGATGGCATGAAACAAGTTGTCAATCAAGCACATCATCAGTTTGGGTCCATTCAAGGCGCCTTTCATGCCGCCCTTGTTTTAGAAGATAAAATATTAGCCAACCTGGATGAAGCCTCATTAGATAATGTCCTTGCTCCCAAAACAACAGGTTCCATTGTTTTCCATACGGTCTTGCAACATGAGCCGCTTGATTTTATGATGTTCTTTTCATCAGCGGCTTCATTTGTGAATAATCCAGGACAAGGCAACTATGCGGCCGCAAGCACGTTTGAGGATGCCTACGTTTACCATTTGCGTCGCGTCAGTTCATTCCCCGTTAGTGTTGTGAACTGGGGATATTGGGGTAGCGTGGGGATTGTTGCCAGTGAAGATTATCGAAACCGCTTGGCGCAGATCGGAATTGGCTCAATTGAACCTGGCGAAGGCATCGAAGCCATCAATTATATACTCGCAGAAAACATTCCCCAGGCGCTTGTTGTTAAAGCAAATGCATCTGGTTTAGCTCAATTTGGTATCTCGCTGACACCAGATAACGCCATCGTAGAAGCAAACAAATCCTTTAACACCCTGGAGCAATACAGCCAAGGACTGTTAAGAGAAACACTTTTCTCCGCCAACATCTTGGCTTACACAGGTACACCGCTATCCATTAAGAACCATATGGCCCAACTGGGCATCGTCGAGGCCCAAACGCGCTTGTTTCTGGCCATATTGCGGATTTTGCAACGGCAGCATGTTGTGGATTTGAATCAGGATCATATGATGGTGCAGGAAAAGTCTCCGCACATGCCGGGACAAAGCTTAGAAAGTATGGAATCAGCGCTGGTAAAAAACAATATGGCAGCCCATGTTAGTTTATTACGACGATGTGTGGAAGCGCTGCCTGCTGTATTAACAGGGCAGAAGACACCCACAGAAGTGCTTTTTCCGCATGGGTCTTTGTCTCTGGTAGAAGCCGTTTATCAGGGCCAGACAGTGACCGATTTTTACAACACGCTGCTGGCTGACAATATGGCAGCGTTTATCCAAAACAGGCCTCAGGCAAATGAGCCTGTTCGTATATTGGAAATTGGAGCGGGAACCGGGGCCAGTTCAAAACAGGTGCTTCAGCAGTGTCGGGCGTTAGATGCCCCCATCAATTATGTTTATACAGATATATCTCAGGCTTTCTTGCATCATGGCGAACAAACTTTTGCAAAAGAGTATCCTTTTATCCAATTCAAAAAATTAGATATTGAAACAGACCCACAAAGCCAGGGGTTTGCTCCAGAAAGCTTTGATATCATTTTTGCGACCAACGTGCTTCACGCCACCCGTGAGATTAAAAGGACGTTGCAGCATGTTGGCCAACTGCTGCATCCCCAAGGGGTATTGCTTATCAACGAAGTAACGGCTGCTTCTGACTTTTTAACCCTGACTTTCGGTTTGACTCCCGGTTGGTGGCGTTTTCAAGATGCAGAATGCCGTCTATTAGATGCCCCGCTTTTGAGCCCCCAACAATGGCGCACAGCCTTGGAGGAAGCAAACTTTGCAAACACGAAGATCTTAGGGTTTCCAAATACCCCTGTTGAGCAGCAAGAGCAGTGTCTTTTGATAACCACAAAACAATCTACCCCGACCACGGCCGTACCAGTAGATATGCAAATCCCCTGTAAAAATTACATTAAAGGCATATTTGCTGAAATCCTTAAACATCGCCCAGAAAACCTCGATGACCATCTAACATTTGAGAATTTTGGGGTAGATTCACTGATCAGCCTCAACATCATTAATCGTTTTGAACAAGACCTGGGACCATTACCGGCCACCCTTCTCTTTGAATATTTAACGATCGAAAAATTAGCTGCCTACTTCATGTCAGAGAAGGCAGGCGAGCTCAGAGCCACATTAAAGCCCGTAGCCCATGCACCAGCGCCCAGCAGTGAACAAATCTCGGTACCGGCTGCCGCTTCCATTCGACAAGTTTCTGAGCAAACACAGCCAAACCCCGGGCAGCCAGCCGCAGTGCCAGAAGACATCGCCGTTATAGGTGTAAGTGGGCGTTATCCTGGTTCCCCTGATATCGATTCATTTTGGCAAAATTTGGCCAAAGGGTATAGCGGGATCACCGAAATTCCTGCCAATCGATGGGATTGGCGCCAATACTTTGATGCAAATCCAGGAAAAAGCCAGAAAACGTATAGCCGATGGGGTGGGTTCTTAGAAGATGTAGACCAATTTGACCCGGGCTTTTTTGGTATCTTGCCCCGAGACGCAGTCAATATGGATCCTCAGGAAAGGTTGTTTTTAGAAACGGCCTGGAACCTTTTGGAAGAAGCTGGTTATGTAAACAAAGATACCAGAGAACCTTCTACTGGGGTGTTTGCAGGCATGATGTATGGTACATATGGGCAAATTGCGGCCACCGCATGGGCGGAGGGCCAACTAGCGGGAGGCAATTCCGCTTACTGGTCTGTGGCCAATCGGGTTTCTTATTTCTTTGATTTTCAAGGCCCCAGCATGGCCATAGATACAGCTTGCTCATCTTCGCTAACGGCCGTGTACTTAGCCTGTGAAAGTTTACGCCGTGGTGAATGCAAGATGGCCATCGCCGGTGGTGTTAACTTAATACTACATCCATCTCATTTTGTATCTCTTTGCAGCCTAAACATGCTGGCCAAAGACGACAAAGTTAAAACATTTGATGCCCAGGCAGATGGCTTTGTTCCCGGAGAAGGTGTCGGGGCCGTCTTGCTGAAACCACTACAACAGGCCATCCATGACGGAGATGACATATGGGGGATTATCAAAACGGGCATGATCAATGCCGGGGGGAAAACAGCCGGTTACACGGTTCCAAACCCCAATGCACAAGCGGACTTAATCAGCAGAGCACAACAACGGGCTAACATTGATCCGCACACAATCACCTATTTAGAGACGCATGGTACGGGCACAAAATTAGGCGATCCCATCGAAATTGCAGCCCTTACCAAAGCATTCAAACAACAAGACACAGCACGTTTTTGTTGTGCCCTGGGTTCAGTTAAATCGAATATAGGTCATTTGGAAGGTGCCGCTGGTATCGCTGGCCTGACCAAAGTGCTTTTACAACTTAAGCATGGCAAGATTGTGCCCAATATTAATTTGGCAGTTATTAATCCTAAAATTGACTTCAATGACTCCCCGTTTTATGTTCCAGTTGTTTTACAAGATTGGGCTCCGCCAAAATTAGAACTTGCGCCCGATGATGTCAAGATATTGCCGCGCAGAGCTGGCATCAGTTCGTTTGGGGCCGGGGGAGCAAACGTGCACCTTATCATAGAAGAATACCTTGCTCCCAACTCGGAAGAAGCCCCAAACGATGATCAGAAAACAGGGCACACCACCCATGGGCTTCCGGAAAAACAGCTCTTTCTTTTATCCGCCCATACACACAAACAACTTCAGGCCTACGCAGAAAAGTTTGTGGCGTTCCTGACAGAAAGATTGGGTCAAAACACACCATTACCCCATATGGCATACACCACCCAAGTTAGAAGACAAGAGATGGCCGAACGTCTGGCTGTTGTCGCCAGCAGTCATGAAGAGTTGGTGCAAAAATTAAAACGCTTTTTACGTGGAGAAAACGCCCCCCAAGTTTTTGTCAGCAGTTCTGAAAAGGAAAACAACGCTGCCTTCTTGTTTAACGACGAGGATGGGGCCATCTTTATGGATGCGTTAATGCAAAAACAAGATTTAGAAAAATTGGCTTCCATTTGGGTACAGGGTAATTCCATTCAGTGGTCAAAACTGTGGCCCGCGTCTAAGCCACGTCGGGTATCGCTGCCAACTTACCCATTTGAACGGAAATCTTATTGGATATCTACACAAGAAGAGAAGGCAAAGCCGCCGCAAAATGAAGGGTTAGAAATAGAAAACGCAGCACACACGCCGCCAAAATGGCAGCAGCTCTATGTTGAGCGTTCAGTTTCAGATGAAAAAGCGGCCCTGGCAGATCACCGTATTAATGGTGAGCGCTGGGTGGCCGGCGCCGTGTTGCTTGAACTAGCCGTAACCGCGTGTACAGACGCCAATCTCGGACAGTCATTTTATTTGCATAATGTAAGGTGGCCGACGCCATTAAATCTTGAAACGGATTCACCTAACATATGCATCGATCTGGCCCGGGTTAACGATACCTTAAATTTTCGGGTGGGTCGCTTTCCAGAAGACAAACCCATTTACGCCCAAGGCACCATCGTGCCCGCAGATGCGCTGCAGGTTCCCTATTGGGACATTGGGGCAGCGCGTCAGCGGTGCTCGTATAAACTTAGTCCGGCAACATTTTACGATGACCTGAAAAAGGGTGGTGTCGAATACGGAGCGTCTTTCCGCGTAGTTAAAGACCTGTATAGGGGTGATGATGAAGTTTTATCATATTTAGAACTGCCCACCTCTGATAGTGCCAGCCTTACCGGCAATGTTTTGCACCCTGTTTTGGTTGATGGGGCTATGCAAACCATTTCTTGCCTATGCCAGCCTACGGATTCTTACATTCCTGTTGGCTTTACTACAGCTGCACATTACCGGGCGTTAGAAAACCGATGCTGGGCTTATGTCCGTGAATCCTCTTCAAATGATCAAAACTATAGAACATTTGATATTTGGCTTGTGGATGAACAAGGGCATCTATTTGCTACCATTGAAGAGCTAAAGCTCGCTCCTGCTCCGTCGCCGGCGTTAAGTATTGAAACAAACCTGCAGAAGCCCCAGGCAACTATCATTTCACCAAATTGTCATTATCTACATCCCGTCTGGAATGATGCTGCCCATCAAAGTACACGTTCGATCCCTAGGTCCCTGCTGCTCGTCACCAGCGATGAGACCTTACGTAAAAACCTCAGGGAACAGTTATTGCAGTTTGCGGTCCCTGTTATTTTTGCCATACCGGGTTCTGACTTTATTCAACACAACAGCATCACGTATGAATTGTCAATTGATAATCCAGAACATTGTCGGAGATTGATTGCAAAACTGGCGCAATTAGAAATGATGCCCGACGCTCTATTACATGCTTGCTCAGATGATGCTTTTAATGTAACTATGGCCAGGAACCCCTATCAAATTCACGCTCAAATTAACACGGGGTTTTACTCGGTATTTCAGCTTATCACAACCCTATACAATCATAATTCTGGTGCCCCGCTGCACGTGCTTTATGCGCATCAGGCGCCAGGCATTTCACCGCAGCCTTTGTACAGTTCGATCACGGCCGTTTTTAAGACACTTGCTCTGGAACACACTGGTTTTTCTGGCGTTTGTGCCCAGTTTGACGCTGCTGAGGAACCACCCACATTAGCGGCCAGGTTAGTCGATGAATTATTGTTTCGCCAGCAAAAAGTTGCCGAAGTAAGGTACAAACAAGGCGTTCGTCAAAGCAAAGCGTTGGTTGAATTTCAACCAACCCTTTCCCCCCACGCGCCTTTGCCCCTGCGGGCAGACGGTACCTATCTGATCACGGGGGGAGCCGGTGCTTTAGGGCTTAAATTTGCTGAATTTTTTGTTAGCCAGGCTCCACTAAACCTTATCTTAGTAGGCCGTTCCGCATTGGATGAGGTTCGTCAAAAACAGATCGAAGCCTTAAATCAGTCTGGTTCCAGCGTTGAATATTATCAAGCCGATTTAGCAAATTATGAGGATGTATCTAGACTGATACATAATATTGCCCAACAGTATAGTGTACTTAATGGCGTCATTCATGCTGCTGGTATCACGCGTGATGCGCGGGCGATCAAGAAAACCAGGGCCCAGATAGAAGATGTGTTCAGCCCTAAAATATTTGGCACACTCTACTTAGATGACCTCACAAAAGAGATGCCGCTTGACTTTTTTGTCTTGTTTTCTTCATTGTCGGCCGAAATGGGAAATATCGGCCAGGTGGATTATGCTTATGCAAATGCATTTCTGAATGACTTTGCTTCTTTGCGTGAAACATGGCGTGCCCACAACCTGCGTTCTGGAAAATCAATTTCAATCGGATGGCCTCTTTGGCAAGATGGGGGGATGCAGGTTGACGAGGCCACATTAAAGCTCTTTGCGCGTAATTGGAATATGATTCCCATGCAAACCCAGACCGGGATTCAGACGTTCTGTTACGCACTGCAAAGTCCATATACATCATTACTCACATTTGAAAGCCCTCCACCACAGCACACCAAAGAGGCTCTTGTTGAAGCCGAAATAGCCGCGCCCGTTGAGACATCTATCAATCTTGATCCGCGCCAAACAAACAGGCAAACAGATACTCTTTTGCCTCAAGTGGAACAACAACTTCGCTTGTTTGCCGGCACATTCCTGCTTGTAGATGAACAAGAAATTGACATGCAGGCAAACTTAATGGAGTTAGGATTCGATTCTATCGCTTTAACGGAACTTATTAATCAAATTAATGAGAAATATCAGCTTAATTTGCTACCAACGGTTTTATTTGAATGCCCTACCTTAATGGACGTGGCCAGCTATTTAGAAACCAACCACAAAGAATCGCTTGTTCATCAGCATCACAGGCAAGTGGACGCACTTTTACCCGAACAAGGGCTGCCTGATGAAGAAATTCCGGTACCCATGTACACGCCTGTGCTTCATTCACCGGCACACATTCAAAAACCGCTCATTGCCATTATTGGCATGGCAGGCAGGCTGCCAAAATCTAACAGCGTGGACGATTTTTGGAATCATTTAGTCAACGGCCGTGACCTGGTTGATCATATCCCGTCTGATCGTGTTGACTTGTTGGCGCATGAAGACATGCAGCACATTCGTGGGGGCTTTTTAGAAGGTGTAGACGAATTTGATGCTGCTTTATTTGGCATCTCACCCCGTGAAGCCATACTCATGGATCCACAGCAGCGCATTTTCTTGCAAACAATCTGGCGTCTTTTCGAAGATGCTGGTTACCAACCATCTGAACTGGCCGGTTCACATATGGGGCTCTTTGTGGGTGTATCCAGTTTTGATTATGGTGATCTCCTGATACATCATCAGGTGCCAATTGAAGCCCATATTGCTACCGGCATCTCACACTCTGTGTTAGCTAATCGCATATCTCACCTGTTTGACCTGCACGGCCCCAGTGAAGCGGTTGATACAGCTTGCTCCAGTGCGCTTGTGGCCATTCACCGTGCCGTAAAAGCGATCACCAGCGGCGAGTGCGCTACCGCCATCGCAGGCGGAGTTAATTTAACGCTTAGTCCAGGACTTTTTATAGCCTTTCATCAAGCAGGCATGTTAAGCCCCGATGGCAAATGTAAAACTTTCGACAAAATGGCCAACGGGTATGTCCGTGGCGAAGGGGCTGGTGCCATTTTGCTCAAGCCATTAACCCAGGCATTAGAGGATGGCGATCAAATTTATGGTGTTATTAGAGGTAGTGCGGTGAATCACTGTGGGCACTCCACCTCTTTAACAGCACCTAACCCGCTAGCGCAGGCAGAGGTTATTCGCACAGCCTATGCAGAAGCAAACATTGATCCCAACACAGTGTCATATATTGAAACCCATGGCACAGGCACAAAGCTTGGCGATCCTGTAGAAATTGAAGGGTTAAAGAA
Source organism: Ardenticatenaceae bacterium (assembly GCA_011525915.1). Taxonomy (GTDB): domain Bacteria; phylum Chloroflexota; class Anaerolineae; order Promineifilales; family Promineifilaceae; genus CAADGU01. Next base: position 242,376 of record WYBM01000015.1, read on the forward strand.
GGCCTTTGCCCAGCTATACAAAGACAGTAAGTCACCTATACCGGTTAAACCGACCATAGCCCTTGGTTCAGTCAAAACAAATATCGGACATTTAGAATCAGCCGCTGGTATTGCTGGGGTTCTCAAAGTATTGCTGAGTATGAAAAATAAAAGGCTGCCAGCAAATTTGCACTTTGATGAGGTAAATCCGTATATTCAATTGTCTGAAACACCCTTCTACATCAATAAAACCACACAACCGTGGCCTGGTCTGGTCGACGAAAATGGGCAGTTTGTACAACGAGCCGGCGTTAGTTCCTTTGGCTTTGGCGGTTCCAATGCCCATGTAATCATAGATAACTGGCCCCTACCTGAAAGAACAAAGACAAACCCATTAAGTATGCCTCTATTCCCTTTCTCTGCGCCCAGTTTCGAGACGCTTAAAGCTTATGTGGAGCTTTTTAGGCAGTTTTTAGAAGACAACCCGGACATTAACTTGGCGCGAATTGCCTACACTCTTCAAGTGGGTCGCAAAGTGTTTCCAGAAAGGCTGGTAATCGTTGCGTCCCAACACACCCTTTTGTGCCAATCGCTGCAGGCTGCCTGGCAAAACATGAATTCTGAAAACAGGCTGTTTAGCATGGAGACAACTGATACTGTAGGAGCGTTCCCCATCTCAATTGCCCAAACCTGGCTCAATGATGAACCTGTCAATTGGACCCAATTTTGGCATCATGATAAACCGCTGCGTGTCTCTTTGCCTGGTTTCCCATTTGCCCAAACAAAGTATTGGTTTAAACGGGCAGGCATCTCACAACCGCTGTCACAACCAGGCGGCACCGATGTACAAATTCAACGTCAAACGCAGCAAAGAAACACAAAAGTAAAACTTGTTAATCTTGGCTCCTTAAGAGCGGAGCAAGCCAATGGTTTTAAGGACACACAAAGCGATGCTGTGGGGCTGCATGCACAAACCAAACTATATGTCGAAGATGATCATCATACCTACCAAAGCCAACCGACAGATGTTTCTCCGCCATCAACACCAGATGCGCCAGGAATCGACAAAGTCCTCCGCATTTGGTTGTCAGAAATATTAGGCACTCCGCCTGTAGAACTGGAAGGGGCACGGCCGTTTGCAGAATTAGGTCTCGACTCTATCTTTCGTATGGAGTTATCTCGTAAGATAAATACGCTTTATAACCTTGATTTAAAAACAGCGGAAGTTTATGAACATGATACCATAGAGAAACTTGTCGAATTTGTTAAATCTTCAATGCCTGAACATAATCAGTCTGTACCAACCGAGGAGGTTAAAGCAGAATCTTCAGACACACCCTCTAACCACGAAGCGTTAAAAGCAGACAGACCTGATACAAAAGAAGTGCTCCAGGCTGTCATTTCAACAGCCATAGAGCAGCCTATCGACCCTAAGCTAAGCTTTGAAGAAAATGGCTTTACATCCTTTGACATGCTGCGAGTCATTAGTGTGTTAGAAAAAGGGTTGGGGCCACTCCGAAAAACCTTGTTGTTTGATCACCCTACCCTGGCAGACTTAACCGTATATCTTTCAAGTCAATACGATGAACCTGCTTTATCGCTAGTCGAGCAGCTTACCCCACCGGCAGCAGAAGGTTTGCATACAGCCCAGGTTGGCAATAACTTTGGTCACAACATAGCCAAGAAGAAGACTGGCCAAAGTCATATCTTTACACAAACAGAAACCGGCCCCTATATCTTACCTAAAAAACAACTACCGCAATGGCCTGAGATCTATCAGCAGGTAGAACGGCTGAATGCCCAATTCGGAAAAGAAAGCGGTCTTGCCGGGCGTGATATTGCATCACTAATATTTCTTAGCACATCTAAACAATGTTACTTTAATTTCTCAATGCAGGGAAATGTCCTGTTAGCCTGGAGTTACGTCGGGGCTGAAGCAGACTATATGCATTTGGTCCAGGAATGGGTTAACTACGCCAAAGAAAACAGGCTTGTCCCCAATCTGCTCTCATTAGACAGATTAGAGAACGTTGCTGGTCTAGAATTCACAGCCACCCCATTTGGTGCAGTTCAACGCTTAGAAGATATAGATGAGTTTACGTTAAACGGCCGTAAAATGCGCCGGTTGCGTTACCTCGTAGATCGAATCAAAAAATCAGGTAGTTGTTATACTGTTGAATACAAATCTGGTTCTGACCAATCAATGGACCAAAAAATATCGGATTTGGTAGATCTTTGGGCAAATCATAAAAAGATGGTTAACCCCTATGTCTCTACAGTTAAAGAAGATATTCGTTTTGGCCGGCTGCAAGAACATCATCGTATCTTTCTTACCTACTTTGAAGAAGCGCTAATAAACGCCATTGTTGTGACACGTATTCCCTCAGAGAATGGCTATCTGTTAGATGTTGAATTCTATCCAGACACCATGCCATTGGGCGGCCTGGACTACGCCATCGTGCAGATCATAGAAACACTTCAAAAAGAAGGGTGCAAAATATTCAGTTTCGGAGCCAGTTTTGGGGTAAAAATTTGCGAATCACCCAATGCGGCACCAGAAGCAGAACAAGCGCTAGAAGAACTGTGGTCTGCCCAAATCTTCACAGATGGCAATTTTCAGTTCAAGAACAAGTTTAGGCCCACTAATTTCCCTATCTATCTTTGCCAACCAGCCAGCTCTGAACGCACTGAAATAACTGACGTAATCCTAATGATTGCCAATCCAACCCTTACCGACCAGGAAGAATTTCAGTCAGGTGCTTTGTCGTCAACAACACAACAAGTGCATGCAGACAACAGGCGAGCAGAGCCCCAGGCCAAATCAAAATCAACCTTTTATTCAAGTCAACGGAATAAAAATTTATCGTCTCATGGATACAACCCCACCTTAATGCCGTCTCGCTTAATTGAGTTCGACTTGCTCACAGATTCTTGGGCCGAACGAGAAGACGAGGTTATTCTCCAACAAATTAGCGAACGCATGAAAAGAGTTCCAGAAGAACAAGCCGTTAACAAACTGCAAGATATTCCCTGGCTTCCATTTAAGTTTGTGACCACCAAGCGATCTGGGCGGGCAGCAGAAGCGCTGCTATGCCAAAATTGGCCAGGTAAAAGAGGTCGGGTATTACATAATGGCCTGTTTCCCACATGGCACTTTAATTTGGCTAATAACGGGTTTAAGGCGGTTAATATCGATCCATCTGGTCACAAGCGGCATCCAGAAGATAACCTCTTTAAGACAAATCTCGATATTTCCAGATTAGAGGAGGTTTTCTTTGAAGAGCCCACCCCCGTCTCTTTTGTATGTATTGAGGTAAGTAATAATGCCCATGGCGGGTATCCACTATCGCTGAGTAATCTGCGACAAATCAAAAACTTTACAACCGCCCAAGGAATCCCGCTAGTTCTTGATGCCACGCGCATTGTCGAGAATGCCTTTTTTATTGCAGCCCATGAACCCTCTGAATCTGGTTCTGACATATGGGAAATTGTCCACAAAATCTTAATGCTCGCTGATTGTGTTACATTTAGTTTATCTAAGGATTTTGGTTTGAACTATGGCGGCCTCGTTGCCACCAACAACGCCGACATAGCCACACGCATAAAAGAGCATGCCGCCATGCATGGCGAAGATTTAAACTTGGTTGATCGCAAAATGCTCGCTCTGGCTTTAAACGACAAAAAGAATATCATGGCTTTAGTGCAAGAACGTATGCGGAATGTTAAAAATTTATGGCAAAAGTTAGCCGCCGCCAACATTCCCGTCATAGGTCCGGCTTCTGGGCACTGTATCTTGCTTAATGTCGCTGAGATGCCCCAGTTTGCTGGTTTTAAACATCCGGTACAGGCATGCTTAGCCTGGCTGTATAAAAACACCGGAATTCGTGGTGGACAACATCTAGCTCAAGCCAATGACTTACTATTACAACAATGCATTCGCCTGGCAATCCCCATAGGTTACGCCTCACATAAGGTAGATCAGGTTGCCGCCAATTTGCTGGCACTTTTTGCGAACCCTTCAGAGGTAACAGATTTACTCACAGCCAGCCCGATAACGAGCCAGGTCGAGGCAGCCCAGGCAATTTACTATCCAGTAAATCAAATCCCAGAAGACATTCAAGAATCGCTCAGCGAGGGTTATCATCCTACAAATGAGAACTGGCAAGTTGTAACAGAGCATGTGCCAACTGTTGAGAGGAGGTTGCTAAAAACAGATGCTGGGGATATTGAGTTCTTTATTCACGGTCAGGGCCCTACACTGTTACTAATGCATCCTTTTAATATAGGAGCTGGCATCTTTGTCGATCAGTTCAAAAGCCTGGCTGCGCACTATCAAGTTGTGGTCATTCACCATCCCGGTGTCGGTGAAACAACAGCAGCTTCCGATATCTCCCTAGATGGTATTACCCGCTTATACAAACAAGTGTTAGAAGAAATTGATGTCAATTGGCCAATTCACGTAGCCGGAGCTTCATTTGGTAGTCTCCTTGCCCAACATTTTGCTTTAACCTATCCCCAGTACACAGCTTCTCTCAGCATTATTTGTGGCTCTTACAAATATGCCAATCGTAGTGGGCAAGTCAATAAATTAGAAGACATCATCGAAAGCGAGTTTCAAAGCATGAGGCAGCATCCACAATCTGAAAAATTCATGCAAGAAATCGAACAATATAAGTTGACGTTGTTGCGTTGTGAAAGCATGGATCCACAAACAGGTTTAAGTTATCTGGATTTGTTTTCTGAGCAGCCAGACTTTCTATCTAAATTACCCCAGATTTCTACACCAACACTGATTGTTCACGGTGGATGTGATACGGTCATACCGGTAAAAACAGTGCATTTGCTTCACGGTATGATACCTAACGCTCAGCTGGCAGAAATCGATGCTGCGGGTCATTTTCCATCAATAACACATGCTGACGAGGTGAACCAAGAGTTAAGTCAGTTCTTGGCAAAACAGTCACAGCCTCAGGCCCATCAAATCACAGCAGGATATAACAATGGTACCCATCATTAACAAAAAACAAATTGGCATTGAAGCGCTTAATATTTATGGTGGCAGTGCTTGTATTCAAGTACAAGATATATTTACCGGTCGAGGATTGGATGCGGAAAGATTCGGGAACCTAATGATGAAAGAAAGGGCCGTGTCATTGCCGTTTGAAGATCCCGTTACTAATGCCGTTAACGCCGCAAAACCCATTGTCGATAGATTAAACGAAGAAGAAAAGTCAAGCATCGAAATATTAATTACCTCAAGCGAATCAGGCATTGATCTTAGTAAGTCTATTGCTTCATATGTGCATAAATACCTGGACCTTAGTCCTCACTGCCGGCTAATCGAAATGAAACAGGCTTGTTATTCAGCCACAGCAGCCGTGCAATTGGCACTTAGTTACGTTGCTTCCAATATCTCGCCGAAAGCTAAGGCCTTAATTATTGCTACTGATATGTCCTTGGTTGATGCCGAAGCTGAATATGCTGAACCAACCACCGGGACAGGGGGAGTTGCCATACTCATTAGTGATAATCCACGTGTGTTCACCTTCGATTTAGGCGCATTTGGTAGTTACAGCTTTGAGACAATGGATACAGCCCGACCTACTCCCCAACTTGATATTGTAGATATTGACCAATCTTTAATAGCCTACCTTAGTTGCCTTACAAATAGCTTTCGACATTATCAATCCAGAGTTGAAGAAGTAGACTTTGTAACAACATTTGATTATCTGGCCATGCATACACCGTTCGCCGGCATGGTGAAAGCGGGACACCGCAAGGCGATGAGGGAGTTTACCAAAGCATCATCACACGAAATTGAGAATGACTTTTCAAAACGTGTTGCACCCTCTCTTGTTTATCCTGGCCTTGTGGGAAACATGTTTTCTGGCTCGCTCTACCTGGCTCTAGGCAGCCTAATAGACCATTCAGAACCCGATTCAGTGATGCGGGTTGGCCTATATGCATATGGGTCAGGATGCTCTTCAGAATTTTTCAGCGGCTATATTGACAATCAATCGCGTCAAGTTTTGGCTGAAATGCAAATTAACCAAACGCTACACAATCGCAAGCGCCTAACATTTGAAGAATATGATCAACTATTATTCGAAAACAAACGCTGCCTTGTTCCAGAAAAAGAGCGAACCATACCAGTTGATCAATACGCTTCTATACTCGCAAGCACTAGTCCTAGACCAGGTAAGTTACTTGCTTTAAAAACCATTCAAAACTACCATCGGCAATATAGATGGCTAGAGTAAGTTTGTTTTATAAATTTCATCGTTACGATAAACAGGAAAAGAATCATGCAAAATGAACAAACAATCAGTGAAAATTATGTATTTGAAGTTGTTAAGCAGAAGATTCTAGAAATTATCCCGGACTTAAATGAAGATTTGGTAGTCCCCCAAAAAAGTCTTGTGGATCTGGGTTTAAACAGCATTGATAGAGCTGATGTTATAACCATGTCTATGGAAGCACTTAACACCACCATACCCGTCTATGAATTTCAACAAGGCATAGATATTCAAACCATTGTTTCCATACTGTACAAATATGTAGGAAAATAATAGTGTCTCACAAAGCAGCCAATGTTGTTATAACAGGCCTGGGCATTGTGTGTGCGGTTGGTAAGAATATACCATCATTTTCAGACGCACTTCACCAGGGACTATCTGGAATTAAGCCTGGCAATGGAACTGATGCTCCTCCGTTTATGGCTGCAATTACTGACTTTTCTCTGAAAGACGCGCTTGCATATCTAAAAGAAGAATCTGCAGACCTATATGCATCAGTATTACGAATTGCCAATCGTGCTTCATTTCCTACACAAGTGGCGTTAGTTGCCGCCCTTGAAGCATGGGCGTCTTCAGAAATTCACCAGGGGAACGTTCCTGCTGAGCGGTTGGGGCTTGTTGTTGCTGGCAATAATCTAACGAACCAATACAGACAATCTCTTCAGGCTACCTATCAAAAAAACCCGGCTTATCTTTCTCCCCGATCAGCTTTGCACCTTCTAGATACAGACCATGTGGGAATCTTGAGCCACATCTTGGGTGTAGAAGGGGAAGGATTCACAGTTGGGGGTGCTTCAGCCAGTGGCAATGTGGGTATTATCAATGGAAGCCGATTAATTGAGCTGGGTGCAGTTGATGCTTGTTTTGTTGTAGGCGCATTAACCGATTTAACCCCAATAGACATTCAGAGCTTTTTAAATGTTGGGGCAATGGCTAGAGAAGCGTCTGACCAGGGTATAGGGGAAAGTGGGCAACCATTTGATATGTCTCATCGAGGGTTTATTTATGGACAAGGCGCTGGTTGTATCTTATTAGAATCTGAGCGCTCTGCCAACAAGCGTCATGCTGAAATGCTGGCTAAACTGAGTGGTTATGGACTTAAGCTTGATGCCAACTGTTACACAGACCCATCGGTTAACGGGGAAGCCCATGCCATGATGACGGCCATCCAATCTTCGGGGATTTCCCCCAGGCAGATTTCCTACATCAATGCACACGGCACAGCATCGCCACTGGGAGATAAAACAGAACTGGCTGCGTTACGGCAAGTGCTTGGGGAGTTCTACTCTAAACCTTATGTAAACTCTACAAAAGGACTAACAGGGCACTGCTTAACGTCAGCCGGCGTTATCGAAGCGATCGCAACAACAATTCAGATGAACAAAGGGTTTGTTCATCCTAACATAAAACTTAACAATCCAATAGATGCCGAATGCCGTTTTGTGGGTTCAAAAGCAATACAAACTGAGATCAAGTTTGCTTTGTCTAATAGTTTTGGATTTGGTGGGTTTAACAGTTGTATTGTATTGGAATCATATCATTAATTGTGGATGGTGAATATTGAACAATTATCTCATAACTCAAGATAAGGAAAGGTCTCACGCAGAGATGATTCTCTTTTGCTTTGCTCACGCGGGCGGTAATAGTGCCTTTTTTCGGACTTGGGAAAAGCTGTTACTGCCAGAGATTCAAGTAAAGGCCATTACGTTACCAGGACGGGGCGCAAGGCACAAGGAGCAGCCATTTACAAAGATGGAGCGTCTTGTGGAACAACTTTTTTGTGAGTTGGTGGCGTATGTCGATAGGCCTTTTGCTTTGTTTGGGCATAGTCTTGGGGCAGCCATTGCTTATGAGGTAACCAGGGAATTTTGCAATCATAACCAAAACCCACTTTGGTTGTTTGCCTCTGCCAGACGCGCACCGCACATGCCGCCTAAGCAAAGACAAATTTACAATCTTCCCTCAAATGACCTCTTAGCAAACTTAAATCGATTAAATGGAACACCTTATGAAGTTTTAAAGGATCAAAGTTTAATGGAAGCGCTTCTCCCCTCTATACGTGCAGACTTTGAATTAAACGAGACATATGCCTTGTCTGATCTATCCCCTCTGCCTGTCTCGATTTCTGCTTTTGTAGGTAATAATGATCCAGAGGTTAACCCTAAAGAAATGTATGCCTGGCGTGATGTCACAAGTGGAGAGTTCAGTTTGCGTGTCTTCGAAGGGGACCATTTTTATTTAGACATTGGTAAACAAGATGTTTTGGCGTCGATTCAACATGATTTAAGAAGAGCCCTGGCGATCGTATATTGATTCATTTGGTTAAGAATTAGACGAATCATGATTATCTTATCATTCATTTTATGATGTTCATAATTTATTTTGTCATAGATGCATTGGTTAACTATGCAGGTGGAAGTATAAACAATGATTTATCAAACGATACTTGTTGAAAATTCTCGAGCAATTTTTAAGATCACATTAAATCGGCCAAATCACCAAAACAGCATCACAAATCTAATGATTTCTGAATTGCATCAAGCTCTAAATTTGGCGGAACAAGATTCTGAGTGCAAGGTTGTTACTATAGAAGGTGCAAATGGTATTTATTGTACTGGTATGGACCTGGAAGAAGCCGGGCATGAGATAAATATTTCAGATATTTCATCACAATACATGGGTGAGCCATTTTTCCAATTGTTACGAAGATTGACTGAAATGCCAAAGGTCGTTATTGCCAAGGTAGACGGCCGTGTGTCAGGTGGAGGTATTGGATTAGTAGCCGCCAGCGATTTTGCATTTGCAACCGAACGTTCTGAGTTTAGTCTTCCCGAAGCCTTATGGGGCCTACTCCCTTGTTGTGTTCTACCTTTCCTAATGCGAAGAATTGGGTTTCAAAAATCTTATACCATGACCTTAAGCACGCTTCCTTTAAATGCCAAACAAGCTGCTCAAATCCATTTGATTGATGACATATCAGATAACCTTGAGCTACAAGTCCGAAAGATTTTATTCAGACAAACAAAGGTTCATGAAACAACGCTCAGCGATCTAAAATCCTTTTTTGCAAAGCTGCATCCGATCCCGCTATCTGTAGAAAAAGAAGCCGTAATTGAGCTCAGTCGTCTAATGGCATCACCTCATGTACAAAATTCACTGTATCAATATGCAAAATATGGTCAATTTCCGTGGGAAACAGCCACTATCCATGACAAAGGGAACTAAGTAGTATGAAAGCATGGGTTTTTTCGGGCCAAGGCTCCCAGCATAAAGGAATGGGAGAGGGTTTGTTCGAACAATTTCCAACTTTATGTGATAAAGCTAACCAAATTTTGGGTTATTCAATTCAGGAACTCTGTCTGCATGATCCTGACAACAATTTGGGATTAACACAATACGCGCAGCCAGCACTTTTTATTATCAGTGCCTTAAACTATTTGGTAGAGATCCAAAATGTGCCACCACCGCAATTCCTGGCTGGTCACAGCCTTGGTGAATTTAATGCCTTATTCGCTGCTGGATGCTTTGATTTTGAAACTGGATTACGGTTAGTAAAAAAAAGAGGCGAATTAATGGGACAGGTCAATGGGGGGAGCATGATAGCTGTCCTGGGAATTGAGTCTGAAAAACTGATAGACTATCTGACGCAAAACAACCTGGTACATGTTGATGTTGCTAACTACAACACAGCATCACAAATTGCACTTTCTGGCCCCACCGATGAACTTAAAAAAATAACAAAGGCGCTAGATCGAAAAAATGGTATACGGTGCATCCCTCTAAATGTTAGCGCAGCTTTTCATTCTCGTTATATGCGCAGTGTATCTGATGAGTACTCCGATTTTATTCGGCAATTCACTTTTAGTGCGCCACAAAGAACTGTTATATCTAATGTTACAGCACTGCCATATACCACCGCTGACCAAATCTATGAACTATTAAGTAAACAGATTTATAGTCCGGTTCGGTGGTATGAGAGCATGCAATTTTTGCTTAAGCAAGGCGTAAATGAATTAGAAGAGATTAAACCGGGCCGTATCCTAACCAAGATGTGGCAAGCAGCAAGAGATAATTTTGACAAACCACAAAACGGACAGCCGCACACACCAACAAGAGAAGTCTATCATGCAAACAACCAGCAACTGATATCAGTCACAGCTAAAGATCTTGGTTGCCCAACTTTCTGTCAAGATTATCGCGTACGGTATGCTTATCTAGCGGGTTCAATGTACAAAGGAATTTCATCCTCAGCGCTTGTCATACGTATGGCCCAGGCCGGCTTAATGGGTTTTTTTGGCACTGGTGGTCTTTCTCTAGAAAGAATCGAAGATGAGATCAAAACAATTCAAAAGAATCTGGGTCGTGAAGGGGCTTATGGTTTAAATTTTTTGCACACCCTCGACGACCCTGCACGTGAACAAGCACTGATTGATCTTTACTTACAATATGATATCCGCTTTATTGAAGCAGCTGCTTTCATGCAAATCACGGCACCGCTTATTCACTTTCGCTTCAAAGATGCCTATATCGATGCCAAAGGCAATCCCGTGGCTGCCCGCCACGTAATAGCAAAAGTATCTCGCCCTGAAGTTGCCCAAGCCTTTATGCAGCCAGCGCCAGAGCATCTGCTCCATCAACTTGTACAAAACAATCAGTTGACTGAACAAGAGGCAAAGATAGCTCGCCTCTTACCCATTAGCGACGATATCTGTGTTGAGGCTGACTCAGGCGGGCATACCGATGCGGGCGTGGCACTGACGTTGATCCCCACAATAATCCGCCTACGAGATCAAATGATGGAATCCTACGCTTACGCCAAACGCATTCGCGTAGGGGCCTCTGGTGGTATTGGCACTCCAGAAGCCGCAGCGGCCGTGTTCATGCTTGGCGCTGATTTCATTTTGACTGGCTCGGTCAACCAATGTTCTCCGGAAGCAGCTAACTCCCCCGCCGTGAAAGATATGTTAGCCCAGCTAAATGTACAAGATACAACTTATGCGCCTGCTGGAGATATGTTCGAATTGGGTGCACAAGTTCAAGTTGTGCGCAAAGGCACCTTATTCCCAGCACGCGCAAACAAATTGTTCCATTTGTATAGAACGTATGAATCGCTTGAGCAAATTGATGTGCGTACCCGTCGCGCAGTCGAAGAGCAATATTTCAAGAAATCATTTGATCAGGTCTGGCAAGAAACAAAAGATTATTACGTGCGAAGCAATCAAACACACGAGATCGAAAAAGCTTTACGCAACCCCAAACACAAAATGGCTTTAGTGTTTAAATGGTACTTCATTCATACAACCCGTATTGCTCTTGAAGGAGACAAGAATGACCAGGTTAATTTCCAGGTTCATTGCGGCCCGGCCATGGGAGCGTTTAATCAATCCGTAAAAGGAACACATTTAGAAGATTGGCACAACCGCCATGTGGATATGATCGCAGATTACCTTATGAATGGTGCTGCAAAACTATTCGAGCAAAAACTTCAATTGTTATGTTATTCGCAAAAAGTATTTTGACAAATACTGATAATTCTAATCTATCAACTAAAAGGAGTACTAATAATGACAAATGTTACTGATATGCTGGTGCCAAGTGCCAGGCTGCAGCTCCCCAAAGGTGCTCTGGCAAAACTAGATTCTGTGACAGCCGGATTAATGATCCACAGGACCGCATTGGTAAAAGGTAAATTTTGGCAAGAAGCACGTATCGCTTCTCGTCGAATAACAGAATATCTTAACACAACACACGGAAAGCTGGTAACCGTATTTGTGTATGAAGAAGTGGCTGGCAAGCGAGATCGTATACATTGGCTTTTTCATTTTAATTCTTTTGTTGAGTATGAAGAGCTAATACACACCAATGGTTCCCTCTATCACAATGATCTTTTCTGCGGCCTATCTGCTGATCAGGACGCCATTAACAAGATGTTTGTTGATGGGAGTATTCAAGAAACTGTCTTATTGCCGCATCGTTGGGGGTCACAAGGTACGATAACAGAAAAGATGGCTCAAGACCCAGAAACAAACCCACTGGCACCTGGAGAAATGATTCCAAGGTTTCTTGTGCAATCTGCTGACCACCAAACAACCGTGGAAGAAGCGAAGTCAATGAACTCAGCTACTGCCGGCATTGTTATGCATCGCGTCTCTGATTTTAGTTATGAATTTCGAACAGAAGCGCGCATTTTTGCCCGAACGGTTGCTGAAAACGTCAATTTAAACATGAATGGCTTGGCTTCTGCATTTTTATATGAAGAACAGTTTGGGCCGATGGACCGTGTTCATTGGTTAATCCATATGAAATCTCTAGATGTGTATTATCAATTAATGGGATTAGATGCCAGGGTAGATCCAAACGCGCCTAGGGCATCATACTTGCAAGATTGGATTCCACCAGAAAAAGGTGGCGGATCCTGGGACAAGATCCTTATTCAAGGAAGTGTGCAAGACAGTGCCCTAAGGCCGCAATATTGGGGAGATTAGTTTTAGTTTGGATTCAACTTAAAGGTATCGTGGATATCTGAAGAGAATTGCCGGTTTGTACAAAGTTTTGTAACAAACCGGCAATTGATCAACAGAATATATAACGGCTGGCTGCCTGCTAGAATTGTGTTGCTTGCTGCAGGCTTTTGCCAACCTGACGATTATAAAAAGAAACCCTGACCATGATTATTTAACGAAGAATGGTCGCGTTGGGCGATCGGCAACAGACTTGCCGTCACTTTAAGTTTCCAGGTTTAACGCCCACACACTCGATGAGAGACCTAAAAGGAGAGAACATCTTCGTGAAACAAACGTCTAACTTCATACTTATTGCTGGTTCCCATAGTTCAATCATCATTTTCCTGACTGCTCACTATCTGGCAATTTCAAACTGTCATATCAACTTAATTTTAGATACATCCGATCCTATTTCTCAAACGGAATGTCAAGCTCTCGTTTCAGGAGCAATCAGAAAAATTGATACAACCAGGACGGCTGATGAAGCCAATTTAATGGCTCAAACCCGTGTGACTTATACTGTAAATGCCTCTGACACCCAGGATCTGGCGCTGGCGACAGATAACGACTTGGTGCAAAATCAGCTAGACCTGTTTTGGTTTATTTCCTCACCACGTCAGGATGCCTTCGCTGTTAATACCCTTCAAACAGATTCATTATTAGCACAACGCATCTTTTCTCAGGCAGCCTTTACAAGTTCCACAGAAATCATTTACGCAAGCTCATTATACCTGGCTAAACATCAATCATTTAAACCCGAAACCGACTCGTTCTCTGCTCTAGAAACCAGCAACGGGATGCCTGCTTACTCAGAATTAGACGCTAAATTTACGCATTACTGTCATAATCATGGTATTAAGCTCACTAAATTTTACATCCCCGATGTATTTGTTGAAACTTTGTATCATCCAGTTTTTGCGCAGACCGGGTTCGCATTTTTGTTAGAGACGCTGCTTGCCACAAAGCAGGAAATTGAAGACAAAGCAAGCAAATATTTCCAGCATTATCCACTATCTTGTTCCCTACCCGATGACATCGCTTTTAATATTCTTCCTGTTGAGCTCACAACACAAACAATGTTAGATGTTGCCGCACAGCACAATGTTTCTGGTCGTGGCTACCATATTTTTTCACCTGTTACAATCTCTATCAGACAATTGTGCAAAATGATAAATCATTCATGGGGATTGGCTCTATCTCTGGCCCAAAAACATTCAGAACTTAACGCAATTGATCGATATTTTGAAGCAAAAATTGCGGGTTTCTTTCCTTCATTAAAAGTAGATGCATATGTGGCTGCAGGAGCACCGGACCTTCCCGTAAAAGAAGTCGATTTTGTTTTTGATGATGCAGCACAAACATCTTTTCTCCAAACTTATCATCAGAACAAACGGGATTATTCCCAAGCAGAGACAAATAGACAAACTCTTCTTTTGAACACGCTCAAATGGAAAAATATACACTCTAAATCTTTGTCTCTTAGTTATGCTTCAGTCGGAAATAATAATGAGCTTACGCCGATTGTGATCTTCAATGCATTTGGCATGGGTACCCAATTTTGGTTTAAACTTATCGAAAAACTCATGGGGCAACATCGGGTCATTGTTTGGAATATGCCTGGGACCGGTGCCCACGATCCTATACTTACTTTAAGTGATCAGCTCGATATTGTCGAAGACATCATGAGAACAGAGAACCTAAAAAGCTACCATATTTTAGGTTGGTGCACTGGGGGAAAGCTGGCTGTTTCATATTATCATCGACATCCTGATTCTGTAAAATCGCTCATATTATTGCATGGAGCATTCAGGCACGCTGAATGGCCAAAAGAATATAATTCATCTTATGAGAACAATCTTGATGTACTATGTAATGCCCTGGTACGCCAACCTCATATGGCAAGCAGGTTGATGCAAATATTTTTGCCTGATGTTTCGCAGGACAATTCTGAGCTTTACGAAGAAAAGGATCAGAATCTTTTGGCACAAAAGATCATGAGCTTGCCCCATCTCGAATTATTAGAGGAGGTCAGACAACCTTTTATTAACCCAGAAACTTTGACACGTTACGCAAAACAGCTCGTAGATTTTTGGTCTCATAACGAAATACCCAACGCCCGTAACGTGCAAGTTCCAGTTCTTTGTTTAGGGGCTGAATATGACCAAATTGTTTCGTTGCGTGGCCTGAAAACGGCCGTTGAAAAAATCCCTTTTGTTAAATATAAAGAGATCTCTGGCGCAACGCATTACAGCATGTATGAAAGACCACACTTAATCGCAAACCTGATTTGTGAATTTTTATCGGATCCTCAGATCTGTATAACAAAAGTAGCATAACACCTATGTTGACCGAATGCGAAAAAGAACTTGCCAATTTACAGCATCGTATTGCTGTTTTAGAGCATCAGATTTCTGACAACAAGAACCTTGAAGAAAAGCTGCATTGGCTAGCTACATTTCCAGAGCAAAATCCTAATATGGTCATTGAGACCAACATGCATGGTGATGTGACCTATGTTAATCCAGAAGCAAAATTACGTTACCCAGACCTTATCCAATTAAGTTCAAATCATCCGGTGTTAAAGGGCTTAAAACCAATTATTGCCTCCTTTGCCAAGAGTAGTCAGGATTATAAAGAACGAGAAATTGACATGGGTGTGGCTGTATTGGAGCAAAAGATTTGTTATACCCAACATGGCAACACTTTTCGTATTCGTATCTATGCCCATGATATTACTGCCCGTAAGCGTGCTGAGGAAGCCATTCAAAAGCTAGCGAAACAAATCGTGATAACTCAGGAAGAAGAGCGCCAGCGCATCTCCCGAGAATTACATGACGAAGCAGGGCAAGCTCTTACTGCTTTAAAGATTGGCTTAGAGTTGATTTTGGATGAGGTGTCACCCAAAGCCCAGAAATTACGTCAAAATCTGGATGAGGCTATTGCTCTTACAGATGCCACACGAGATCGCATTCGATTGTTAGCCCGAGACTTGCGACCCCCAGCGTTAGACACGGTGGGCTTAAACCTGACACTAGAAGATTTTTGTAAGAATTTTGCTCGGAGAACCCATTTAACGATCACCTATGAAGGAGTATGGCTGCCAAAACTAGCTGACGGGAAAAATATTTGTCTTTATCGCTTTTTACAAGAAGCACTCACAAACGTAGCTAAACATGCCAAAGCCAGTCAAGTAAAAGTTATATTGTGGTGTGACAAGGCTGCTGTCCATTTATCCATTCAAGATAATGGCATAGGCTTCAACAAAAATATATATATGTCTGGTAATCAGGCAGCAGGTTTAGGGCTGCTAGGTATGCAAGAACGTGTAGAACTTCAGGGCGGTCACCTGGAAATACAATCAACGATAAGACAAGGGACACAAGTTGTGGCTCATTTACCCTTAGAGTGAATTTATGATATATGTAGTTATTGCCGATGATCACAATTTGGTACGTGAAGGCATCCGTGCCCTGTTGGAAAAAACCGAAGATATTCAGGTTATAGGAGAGGCGGTAAATGGCCAAGAAGCATTCGATTTGGTATGCGCGCTAAAACCAGATGTGTTGGTAATGGATATTGCCATGCCTGGACTTAATGGTATTCAGGTTCTAGAGAAGATTCGCAATACAACATCATCTTCTGGCACACAAGTTGTCATTTTATCTATGTATACAGACGAAATATTTGTAAGGCAGGCGCTGCAAAATGGGGCCAAAGGTTATTTAGCCAAAGGTTCTTTTAAAGAAGAGCTGCTGCTTACTATTCGAGCAGCTTATCGGGGAGCAACATACCTCAGCCCTTTAATTTCAGAAACAGCCCTGGCAGATGTTTTATCTAGTCAGGAACATGCAACAACTGACCCAACAGGGCAACTAACATCTCGAGAACACGAAATATTACAACTGGTAAGTAAAGCTTATACCAATGCAGAAATTGCTAATCAAATGAATATAAGTGTAAAAACTGTAGAACGGCACCGCAATAGTTTAATGACCAAATTAAACGCTCGCAACATCGTAGACCTCATCCGTGTTGCTGTGCGGCATCGTCTGATCATTTTGGAAGAATGAAACACCGTGCTGTCGCATTTTCTGAGGGTTTTCCCTCAGTCTTGAGGGATTACCCGTAAAAAAAAGAGGGTGATACCCAATTGATGCCACTGCCTAGCGTACATATAATAATGTATGTTAATGTGATATACCAACCCGGAGGAAATGAATGAGTCTTGCTACAAATTCTGTTAAAGAACTAGAGAATACACAAACCATACGCGGAGCCTTAAAGATTTTAATAGATGTCATGAATGGACCTGCTCATGAACGTCTTTTGAATTTGTATATGGTAGTTGTGTTGTTTCACTGGGCGGAGCATATTGTACAAGCATACCAGGTCTTCCTTTTAGGATGGCCCCGGCCAGATGCAGGTGGTATCTTTGGTCTGATTTTACCCTGGCTGTTAAAAACAGAGTTGTTACATTGGGGATATGCTGCCTTTATGTTGGCCGGTTTATTTCTTCTGGCGCCCGGTTTTGCTGGCCGGTCACGCACATGGTGGCTTATCTCTTTAGGGGTTCAAACCTGGCACTTTATTGAACACTCATTGCTACAAGCTCAAGCAATTTTAGGTACAACCTGGTTTGGGGCGACAGTACCATCGAGCTTGCTTCAAATCTGGGTCCCTCGCGTTGAATTACACTTGTTCTATAATGCAGCTGTATTTCTGCCGATGATAATTGCCATGTATTATCACTTGTACCCACCTAAAAGTGAAGCCCCTATTGCTTGTACATGCTCACGTCGTCGTTCACCTCACCATAAATAAACCAGCTTTAATAAAATGGTGTATAAAAAAATTCGGCTTCTTCGCTGGTGCATGATACTGCAGCTTTTTTCGCTGTTAATCATGCCAACAGAGCTGACAATGGCTCATACGGAAGATGCGATTGTTCAGCTTTCTCAGGTACCTGTTGGCCCCTACGAAATGACAATCTGGGCTTACCCAGGGATTATGCGCGCTGGCTCCATTCATTATACTGTTTTGGTAATAGATGCCGCTAACGCTGAACCACTTGACAACGCAACTATATTGATTGAGGCCATCCCCCTGAGCGGCCAGGGGGATGTTGTCTCTGCGAATGCCGTTCAGGGGAGTGATGGGGCCAACCCTTCTTTTTACGAAACAGATCTAGCTTTAAAAGAAGAGGGAACCTATCAAATAAAAATTGTTGTTCAAGATCCTTCAGAGCAAGTGTACTCGCAACAATTTCAGATCGAGGTTGTTTCTATAACCTCATTAAAGATAATTCTTTCTGTTTTTTCAATATTAACCGTGATCATTATTGTTTGGTTTGTCATAGAGAGCTTGCAAACATGGGGCTTAAATGGGTCCCTGGTCAAAAATAAAGAAGCTTGGTCTAAAACACAAAAACGTATACGTTCTATCAGCCAAACAGACTAGTACTAGTAATCAGAAGCCCGTCATCAGTTTTCAGTAGACTATTTCCAGAGGTAGGCTGGCACCGAAAACGATATACTGATTACTGAAAACTGATACTAGAGGTCTGTTTGCGTTCCGAAATTCAACTCAGCTATATATTTTTCTATTCTGGCGGCCCGCGTTTCAGGGCGTTTTGCATCTTGTATATGATAAAGAATTGAATACCTCTGCTTGCTGCTCAAGCCATTAAACAAGTCCTTTGCCTCAGGATTTTCATCCAGCTTTTTCTGAAGATCCTCTGGTATGGTTGCGTTGGTCTGCGAATCATACGCGGCATCCCAACGTCCATCTGCCTGAGCGGCATTCACTTCTTCTAAGCCTGCCGGTTTCATAAGACCTTGGCTAATAAACAAGTGTGCTTTTTCTTTGTTACGTTTAGACCATTTACTTCGAGGCCGTCGAGGCGTAAACCGTTGCAGCCAAAACTGTTCATCATACGCAGCCTTTTGGCCATCGATCCAACCATAACAGATAGCCACATCAAGTGCCTCTGCATACGTGATCGACGGTGTATTTGCGTTTTTTTTGGCGATTTTAAGCCAAAGCCCAGCAGAAGATCGATGATTTAGTTCAAGCCATTCTTCCCAAGCCTGTTTTGTGGCAAAAGGAATAATGGCTAGGTTTCCTTTGGTTTCGTAATCCATAAAAGGCTTTGCCTTGACCTTTAGAGACACCAAATTACATGAGGCAAAACAACGTAACATTGCCTGGAATGACGTATGAAACCTGAGTCATTATCTTGCCCTTTTTGATAATTAATCATCATGGTGATAGGTTTGTCGATTTAACGACAATTGTGATACGGATATAATATTTTCTTCATCAATCACAATTTCTTTAGCGGGTTTGTGTCCTAAAAAGGCTAACAAACTAGCAGTTAGCCCATAGGCCCCAACATTTGGTATGGTAACCAGATCACCTGGAACAAGCTGAGGTAATTGAACACCCTGGCTCCAAATATCAAGCGGTGTGCAAAGAGGACCAACCACAGAGCATTTATCTATCAATTCGTTTTGTTGAAATGTTGCTTGTATATCTGGCACGATACGGGGAACCCGTCTTAACCCAGACATCCCTCCCAAACAATTAATACCACCATCAAGCACCACAAAATTTTGCCCTTTAGATGATTTTACATCAAGTACCCGGCAAACAAGCGTGCCACAAGATCCCACCAGATAACGACCAGATTCAAACGATAGTTGTGGCGATTGAGTGCGCCAACCCGCTAATTGGCTATCCAGGCAATCAATCAGAGCAGAAACAATGTCTGAAAATAAAGGACGAACGCCCTGTCTAGCATACGGCATACCAAACCCACCGCCTAAATCTATTTCATCTAAAGGGATATTAAGTGCCTCTCTAACCTGGGCCGCAAGGGCAATGCTTGTCTCAAACTGTTTAAGTAATGTAAAACTATCTGAAATGTTAGTACCCATATAAAGATGGAGACCAACAACCGTAGCAGTACCACTTTCTCTAAACAGTTCCGGATTAGACAATACCCAAGAGGCATCTGCGCCAAAAGCCGACGCCGTGCCGGTCATTGAGAGTCCCATACCGGGCACGGGTTCATCTGCATTGAGGCGTAAAAGACAAAACACATCTGTTGTATGGTTTTGAGCAATTGTTCCCACTCTAGCCAGGTCTGTGGGTGAATCTACTGAAAAACGCGTTACGCCTTGATGTAAGGCAAACACAATATCTGCCTCACTTTTGCCAGGACCTGTCATTAAAATATCAGCTGCTGCATAGCCGGCAGCCAGGGCAGCTGATATTTCTCCTACTGAACTAACTTCTGCGCTGCATCCCAATGTTGCTAATTCTCCAGCAACATTGGGATGCGGATTGGCTTTTAGCGAGTAGTATAATTTACTAGGTTTGGGGAGAAGTTCTTGCAGGTCAAGGTATGATTGTCGAATTTCGGCCAGATCATAAACATATAACGGAGTTCCAAACCTTTCCCCAAGTTCATACTGAATCATCACTCAAATGTGCAATCCAATGTATAAGAACTCTCTCCTCCATATTGGAATTGAAAGTTCCCATTGCCTTTAAGGTTTGTTAAATCACCAGTTTGAGAGCCGGGAACTATGGATAATACACCTTTTGTCATGCCGGTTTCATCTGTAGACCCGTTAACTTGCAGCACAAAACTACCTGAACGGCCGTCAACCTTACCTGTAATGTTTTGCATACTTGTGAAGCTTCCAGTGCCATTGGCTTTGTAAACAACCACGCCGCTCCATTTTGCTTCTGCCTCAAGATCGCCATGATATAGGTCAATTCCGTTTGCATTTTTAATTTGAGGCCCATTTTCAACCTCAATAAAAGAACTTTCATCCCAGCTTTTAGATTCAATCGTACCTGTATATTTCTTTGTCATTTTTTTCTCCAATTGAATTAATTTGTGTGATGTCATTCACAACATTGTTTTGACAGAAACAAATCGGAAGTTGTGAATGACTTGCGTAGACCTATTAGAGATAGGATATATAGATTAATTTTCTGGCTTTTGTCCCCAGGCAGACATTGTTGCATAACTCCACAGGGCAAAATCGGGATTATCAAATAATGCAACAAAACTATCATACTCTTCTGAAGTAGACAGCTTCATACCAACAACGAGGTCTTTCAGTTTGCCTGTAGACATTTTATAAAATTCCGATGCTTTAGTGCCGCCACGTACTAATTCAAAGGCACCCATTGTGTTAATATTTTTATAACCAAGATTGACTAAATGCCCATAAAGATTTCCGCCTAAGTTAAAAGCCAACCCCGAAGCTTCCATGGCCTGCTTCAATGCTCCAAAAACCTTTGTATACAATTCCACAGTATGTGGAGGGCTTACCTTTTGTTCGGCTTGATGGGTCATATTGTCACCATCTTCAACCAGGATCCAGCCATTAGGCTTCAAAGCCTTTGTTAATTTTTCTAACACGAGTTCTCTTTCTGGTAAATGACCTAACACGTATCGTATATGGACTAAGTCAAATTTTTCAACTTCTAAATCGTCAGCAACGATATTGTGTTGCCGTACTTCTAGATTTTCATAATCCAATACTTCAAGTAGGTGTGTTCCAATATCCGTGGCTACCACATGCCCTGTTGGCCCTACACATTGGCACAACCATTCTGTAATGGAGCCCCCACCGGCACCGACTTCTAAGCAAGTCCACCCTTCAGCCACACCAATTTTGCTTAAGTAGGTTATGGTCGCAGTGTCTAAAGAATTTTCTAGCCCACTCAATCTTTTTTTTGTTTCTTTGCCTAATATATACTGGTTAGATTGACTCATTTATGTTCTCTCCTTTTTAATACGGGCTGCTATACAAACCCATTGATTGACTTTAGCATTAGGCACAAACACATATGCGCCACAAAGCTTATGGTTTAGCAGGCATCACAAACAAATCTTTACTTTAATTGTAGATTTCTTTAAGATGAAAACTACTGATGCAAGTTGTGCCTCTACAGGTAACTAATATTATTTTATGTGCATGGTAGATGGGCATCCATCATATGCCTTGGCTGAGTTCGCCAGTATTCTCCAAATAAGGACACACATTGTCAAAGTGCAAAAACATCGAGCACACGTGATTGTCTGATACATGTTTTTTTTGTGGTGGTTAAAAACATATCTTATACAATCACGACTACTTCATCATTTCAGTATGTTGGTGAAGGTATTGCAAGGATAGATAAACAACTGTCTTAATTATATGTGAATGAACTTAATGTAACAATCAATGATGTGTTACAGAAATTCGCTGCTTGCTTTTCGATTAGATTTTTTAGCAAAACGGAATTCAGTTAAATTGATTGCAATGAGGCTCAAAACACGGC
Source organism: Ardenticatenaceae bacterium (assembly GCA_011525915.1). Lineage (GTDB taxonomy): Bacteria > Chloroflexota > Anaerolineae > Promineifilales > Promineifilaceae > CAADGU01. Next base: position 264,496 of record WYBM01000015.1, read on the forward strand.
CATAGGTACATGGCCGCAGAAAAATATAGACTATAGCTTTGCAAGCCTATGCAAAACTCAACCAGATTGTGTAGATTCATTTGCTCAAGTTATTGCTAATGCAAGCCAGTCATCGCTTGATATGTTTTTCACCGGAGTATACTAGAGCAAAGCACCATTTTGTTTTTTACTAATTTTAAGCAAAAGGCCAGTTGTTGTTCCGAAATTAAAGATCAAACCTGCACTAGGATAGGAATTGATGATACCTTTGTCAAGGGGTTTGCGAAAGTGAAAAAGCAATTAGAAACAGAATGAAATGATTTCTGGAATCGTACTATTAACAAAAAACAGACACTTGTCTGCATACCACGCACAATAGGATCGCAAAGAAGTTTAAACAGAAGCCAATGGTAACACGGCCGTTTTGGCTGAGTTGCACCCCTTTAAGTTTGGATATAAAAATAATCTGGTGTTATTTAGAAGTGCCAGTCACTAGAATTCAAACTGCAAAGATAGTGTAAGGAAAAAGGTTAACAGATGAAAAATATACTGAATCGAAACTTCTTTAAACAGTTTTTTATTATCGCCATTGTACTCGTGGTAATAGTCATTGGTCGATTAGTAATCCTTTCTAGTTCAACAACCAGCTCGGCAACAGCAAATAATACTGTGGTCGCCACTCGTACAGCAGAGGAAAGAGGCATGGTCGAAGTAAACGGTACAGAAATCTATTATGAAAAAATGGGATCAGGTACACCCATCTTGATTATGCACGGTGGGCTGGGCTTAGATCACGAATATTTTCGGCCATTTCTAGATAGTTGGGCAGACTTTGCTCAAATTGTGTATTATGATCACCGTGGTAACGGCCGCTCCAGTACGGTAGACGATTGGTCTAGGGTAACATTGGATACCTTTGTTGAAGATGCTGAAGCCTTGCGTAAAGCATTAGGTTATGAAAAAATCATTGTGTATGGTCATTCTTTTGGGGCAAATATTGCTGTTCTTTATGCGCTCCGCTACCCAGAAAACCTAGAAGGTCTTATTATTAGTGATACAAGTCCCAATATGTCTTACATGCCAGAAGTCCCTGATACTATAAACCTGAACGCATTTGTAGCAATGGGCAAACTATTTACATCATTAGCTAAAGATAATGATCAGTTAGGAGAACGCTGGTTTGCTGCCACGCCACTTCTATATGGAAGTAATGTCGGCGAAGAGGTAGCTGAGGACATACATAAGCGAATACATTATAATGCTGATGCATTTAATCGAGGAGGTGAATTACTGCCAACCTATGATGTCAGTGAACGAATGAGTGAGATCTCTGTCCCCACCTTAATACTTGCAGGGAACCATGATTTTCTTTCAGGTTCCGCTGCCCATGAAGATTTTGCTTCTGGGATCTCAAACTCTGAACTACTCTTTTTAGAAAACAGCGCTCATTTCCCGTTTATTTCAGAACCTGAAGAATTTGAATCAGCCGTCCACACATGGCTGGACAAAAATCATTTGTCTTCTGACACACTCATTCATTAAAATCAAACAGCAAATGAAATAAGATGGCGTAACAGTATCTTTAGATACCAGCTGTGAGCAGTAAAGAAACGACACCAAAACAATTTTCACTCTCACATAATACGACTATCCTGGTCGGCTTTTAAAAAACTCATCTAATGGAGGTTAACATGTCTTATACAACCACTTTTATTCAAGTAGCAGACGATTGCCCTGTGTCACATAGTGTTATCCCTGAAGCAAAGGGCCAAAAAGCACCTAAACATTTAATTGAATATGAGTTGCTAACGAATAATCCTTACACTTACACGCATGACGATTTGGTTTTTGAGGTTTTTGTAAGACAGAAAAGCATCTCTCAAGAAGAACTCCGTGAAAACGGGGAGCAGATGCGAGCGGAGTTTTTAGCAAAAGGACAACCATGTCTAAGAGCTTCATCATTAACCAAAAAATATGGGTGGGGCGCTCACTACAATGAAGAAGGGAAAATTGCCTTATATGGCATGGAAACAGAAGAATATAAAAAGTTCGTTGAAACAGAAGGCATCAAGTTATATAAAGGCATGCGCTCGAGCCGGAAATAACACACAATAGCCGGATTTATCAGTATGAACAAAGAAGGATTACGATAATGATAAACCAAATAAATGATGAGCCATTAGCAGAATTTCCAAGTGCTCGTACCTGCCCTTTTGACCCCCCATCTGTCTATGCAGAATTAGCTTCTGAACAGCCAATCTATAAAGTAGATCTACCCAGCGGACAACAAGCCTGGTTGATAACCCAGCAAGAAGATGTTCGGGCCATCTTAGATGATCCTAGGTTTAGTGCGGATATGGACTCTCCTGGCTATCCAATATTACGTGCCCAAACCACAAACTCTCCACTGAGAGGGACGTTTATGCGTGCCGATGGAGAGGCGCATGCTCGCATACGCCGCATGCTCAACAAAGAGTTTACGGTCAGAAAAGCCCAAGAGAAGCGCCCCTTAATTGAAAAAGTTGTAGATGACTTACTCACTAAGATGGCAAAGGCGGGGCCACCTGTTAATCTGGTAGAATCCCTTGCCCTTGCTGTACCTTCAACAACTATTTGCACTGTTCTTGGCGTGCCATATGAAGATCATCACTTTTTTGAAGAGCGTACCATCAAAATGATAAATACCAAAAGCTCTCCGGAAGAAGTGCAAGGCGCAGCAAGAGAAATCTTTCAGTATCTAAGCCAGCTTGTAATAAAAAGACAAAACAAACTTGAAGATGATCTAATCAGTCGTTTGGTTGATGAACAACTAAATTCTAAAAACCTTGAATTCTCGGAATTAGTCATGATTATCATGTTGCTGCTGGCTGGTGGCCACGAAACAACAGCAACAATGATTGCCCTAGGCACGTTGACGCTCTTGCAAAATCCTGAGCAACTTGCAGAACTCAAATCAAATCCATCCCTTTACCCAAAAGCCGTTGAAGAGTTATTACGATATCATACGGTAGCCCAATTAGGAATTCATCGCGTAGCGCTAGAAGACGTCCAAATTGGTGATCTGTTAATCCGAGCTGGAGAAGGTGTCATTGCGGACTTGGCAACAGCAAATAGGGACCATGCCATTTTTGCACATGCACACGATTTTGACATACACAGAAATAATTCACGTATGCACTTATCGTTTAGTTATGGTCCGCATCATTGTCTTGGCCAAGCCCTGGCAAGAATTGAACTTGAAGTTGTTTTCTCAAAATTATTTCAAAAGTTCCCAAACTTACAATTGGTCGTTCCTTTTGAAGAAATTCAGTTTAGAACCCATACAATTGGATTATACGGGGTTGAAGAATTACCTGTTAGTTGGTAAAAAGTTGCGAGAGAAAAGGCTTGGTAGTAGTTCGGTGATTTGTAGAAGTGCAGTCTTATTCTGAAAGAGAATGAGCTGATCCCTGCTCTTTCACTTAACGATGCACAAAACAAGATGCTTGTTTGTTCTACAAGGTTCTTGTTTTGTGGTTTTATGATGGTACCCATGATGCATGTAGAAGTAGACTTAGATAAATGTTGCTGTTCCGGAAATTGTGTACTTGTAGCAGCAGAAGTGTTCGATCAAGATGATGATGGTGTCGTTATCTTACTTCAAGAAAACCCTTCGATAGAATTACGCGAAAAAGTTCTTGAAGCGATTATGGTTTGTCCTGTTAACGCCATTTCCCTTATTGAAGATGATCTTTCAACATAACAAAATTCACAAACCATTTTAGCTATGTTTCGCAGAAAGCATCTTGATTAAAATTAAAGGCATGCTCGCACCTGTCAAAAGGTGCGAGCATGCCTTCAAAAATGAAAACTAAACTTTTTGCTGAAAAATGCTTTGGTTTTAGCGATTAAACATTTTTTTTAAAGCCTTTTTGTCCAACTTGCCGTTTGCGTTCAAGGGTAATACATCTAATACTTTACATTCGCTTGGAACTTTGTAGTCAACTAAACGACTAGACAACGCTTTTAACACGTCAGTTGGCGAAATGGTCCCACTCACAATCAATAAAGACCCATGATCCTCAGTTGGCTTAAGAAGAGCTGCTAATTCAACCTTCGGAATGCTTAATGCGGCCATCTCCACTTCGATAGAACTAACTCGATAGCCACGCTCTTTGTAAATATCATCTTCCCTACCAACAAAATAGAGATATCCATCTTCATCCAGACGACAAAAATCGCCTGTATATAACAATGGCTGACCAAATTCGTCGCGTCGAAATCTTTTTGCAGTTAGTTCCGGCGCGCGCCAATAGCCAACCATTACATGTTGTCCACGAACAACTAACTCCCCATTCTCCCCTGGAGGCAATCGTTTCCCATCTTGGTCCACAATAAAAACTTCGGTGTCTGGCAATGGACGCCCAACCGATTGTGGTTTTTGTAAATCCCCATTTGCGTGCATGATTGAGACACGTTTACATTCCGTTAGGCCAAACATAAGCATTACATCAAGTCCGGGTATTAATGCGCGCAATTGATCGGCCATTTGAGGGGATATCGCAGCTCCTGTATTTGTTACCATGCGAAGTTGTGACGGTGGTTTTCCACTTCGTAAGACCAATGAAATAAGCGTAGTTGCCAGCGAGGGCATGAGAGGAAAAACCGTGATTTTGTATCTATTTAACTGATTAAGCAGTAATGGTCCGGCATCTATCGCATCACCTAAAACTAACTCGGCACCAGCCAGGCAAGTAAGGTAAATCTGATAAAGACCGTAGTCAAAAAACAATGGTAAGCAGCAAAAAATTGTGTCTTCTGGTCGGTATTTTAATTGAGACAAGATTGCCCCGGCTGCAAACAAAATTTGATGGTGTGTTGAGATGATAGCTTTGGGTGTTGATGTACTCCCTGATGTATAGATCAGGCTGACTGGATCAATTGAAATGCATGGGTGATCATCTGGCAACTGCATTTCTGGCGTATCAGATATACCAGCGAACGATACACTTTGGACTGATACACCAGACGGAATAATAAAAGGCTCGTTATGAAACAAAATTAAGCTTGGTTCACAGTCTTCAATCAGCTCTTTCAAAGGCTGCAAAGGAGTTTGATCATTAATAATCACATACATTGCACCAATACGCGAGATTGCAAAAATGGCGGCTACTGTTTCGATTTCATGCGGTGCTGCAATCACAATACGATCACCCCGTCGGATCCCCATTGATATCATCCAACGAGCATATATTAAGCTTAGAGAGCGTATTTGCTCATAAGTAAAGCAAGTGTCCCTTTTCCGAATAAAAGTTTGCTTGGGAGTTATAGTTGCCTTTTCATCTAGAATGTTATGTAGAAGTGTTGTCACCGGATACTCCTTTTAGGTTTTACAATTTGCACAAGATACCAAACAAAAGCGGTCCCTATTGTTTAGACAAGAAATTTACCAAAATCATGTTCTTCTTTCTCATACAGGATCTTTGAACAACTTTCGCTTCAAATTGGGATCATAGCTCTTTTTCGAGCTTAGCATAGCCGCTTTTAATGGCCAAATTATTGAGGGTATTAGATAGGCAGCAAGATAGTAAAATTGTTACTTGACTTTCTTCTAAGTGGGTAGTAAAGTGTGCCTGAAATTGCAGCTACTATTAGAAGCTGGCCAATTTCCAATAATCAACTTAATCAAAAAAGTTGTGAAGTTCTTTGCAGTTAGCAATCAAAATACAACATCATTATTGATTAGTTTGTTAAGGATAACCTCTGATTGCTAAAGTTTGCTATTTACCTTTGCTCATTTTGCCTTAAACTTGGCAGGTATATATACCATTTGACAACACCTTATTTACTTAATCAAAATCTATTTGATAGACATCTTGTTTTTATCACAATACTTTTGTGAATCATGTAGATAGTCCATCCTTTATTAGTTACTTTCTTGGTTTATGTTGTCTGTTCCTAATCTTGAGTATGTGTGTTCCCACAATATTGATAAAACAGCAAACTGTAGTATATCAATAAAAAAATCTTGTTTATTGCTTCGCAGATGCCTGAGCTTCTGTTATTAAATGTTGTAAGTGGTATTGTCCAGGAGGTTAATTTAAGTGGATACAGAATTAATAGCGAATCAAACAATGAGTCTAGAAAATATTGAAACCATATCATCTTCGGAAACTGAAAACAAAATCGTATATTCTTCATGGTTCAAACGTGCGGCTGCCTATTTGATCGATTCATCTTTTGTTTGGGCGACTATATTTTTGGGCTATTTTATTGGCTCTTTAGGCAAAGGAACAATAAACGAAGGAATTTTGTTGGGCGTTGCGGCCACGTTGTATACGGGTGGAATGATTTTTGGATTTGCAAATCGTTGTGTTCGAATGGGAAGAACTGGTCAATCAATTGGTCGTAATGCCATTGGTTGCAGTCTTCTCTCTGATGAAACGAATCAACCAATTGGTGTCTGGAATGCAATTGTTCGGGAATTTGCTCATATGGTTGATATTCTTACTTTTGGTATTGGTTACCTTTTTCCACTTTGGGATCGGAAGGGCCAGACATTGGGAGACAAGTTGATGAAAACGATAACCATTGATAAATCAGGCAAATGATGGCAAATGGCTGGCACATACATGAGTGGATAAGGTTCTTTATATAACGATATAAAGATTTGTTCTTTTTGAAATTAGCTGTTGCCAGACTCCCACTGTATAAGAGGGTATTTACAGGGAATTCAGATGTCTTTGCCCAGTTAATCAAGAGTTCACTTCAAAGCTTTTACCAAAACAATAGCAGCTAATAATTAGCTTAAATATTTGTGAGTTGAACTGCTTGCCGCCTGCATCAATAGTAGGTGTATTGTTTGTTCTTGACAGCCGCATTAATTTCAGAGATATAGTATTTGTGTATTTATATAGGCCAAGAGTATGTTTATTTGGCAAATCACTAGGGTAGGGTAACTGAGTCGTGTCAAATCGAGAAAACAGTTCTTCTAAAGTTTTTGATAGGTTAAAAAATTTGCTGGTCGTTATTTTGGGTATTGCATTTATACTGATTGCTTGGCTTTTTACAAAGCAATCAGTTATGAGTGCTGCTGAAACTCAGGAATTCAAAGATCGGTTTCATTTTACAACAACGTATCTTAATGATACGAATCTGAGATCACGTTCTATACGAGAGGTAACGCCAGCGTTAAAGCACATTAATTCTTGGGTATCTGCGTTTGGAGCGAGTGTAGGATTTGGTGATATAGATGGAAATGGCTTGCCAGATGATGTTTGTTTAGTTGATCCCAGGGATGATTCAGTGAGAATTGTACCTGTGGAGCATCAGAATTATTCATCTTTTGAACTTATCCCCAATAGTATTCCGTATAGTTCTGTGATCACTGCCCCCATGGGATGCGTTCCAGTTGACCTGAATGAAGATGGGTGGTTAGATTTAGTCGTATATTATTGGGGACGTCCACCGGCAGCTTACCTTCAAAAACCAAATGGTGGAATCCTTGAATCTACCAGCTTTTTGGCTTTTGATATCGTATCTCCTAACCAGGTTTGGAACTCAAGCACTCTAAATATTGCCGATCTTGATGGAGATGGACATTTAGATATTATTGTCGGCAATTATTATCCAGATGATGCCCGTTTGCTGGACCATACATTAGAACAAGACCCTTATTTGCGTATGCCTGAGTCTATGTCGTTGTCTCGCAATGGTGGGAAGAATCGCATCTTGCGTTTTGTTGAAACATTGCCAGGGGAAGAGGGCGTATTGCTGCCAATATTTTCTGAAGAACTAAACGTATTCCCCGATGATACTGCTTATGCCTGGACGTTAGCTATTGGAGTGCAAGATCTAAATGAAGATCATTTACCAGAAATTTATTTTGCAAATGACTTTGGTCCAGATGTTTTGTTTTACAATCAATCCACTCCTGGTCAAATCCAATTTATACAACTCCATGGGGATCGAAATTTAGTTGAAGCAAAATCTACCGTATTGGGTAATGATTCATTCAAGGGTGGGGGAGTAGAATTTGCTGAATTAAATGATGATGGTTTACCAGATATATTGGTAACAAATAACACAACACCTTTTGGATTACATGAAAGCAATTTTGTATTCATCAGTAAGTCCGATGAGTTTAGTAGTTTAAGTGAGGGCTATGCCCCATATACTAATCGCAGTGAAGAATTAGGATTGTCACGCAGTGGGTGGTCTTTTGATGTCAAAGCTGAAGATTTTGATATGGATGGTACCCCAGAGATATTAATTACAAATGGTTTCATTAGGGGAAATGTCAATCGTTGGCCGCAATTTCAAGAATTACTGATGTTAAACGATCAGCTTCTACGAGATCCTAGAATGTGGCCCAATTTGGGCGCTGAAGCGGACTTGTCAGGCATGCAACAAAATCAATTTTATGTGCAGGGTAGTCACGAACGGTTTGTGGATATCGCATCTGCTTTAAACCTTGATAATTCTGGCGTCAGTCGAGGAATTGCTATCGCTGATATTGAACATGATGGTCGGCCAGATTTTGCAATAGCTAATCAGTGGGCTCCATCAACATTTTCACGTAATGAGAGTGCCGTTCAAAACTATTTAGGGCTAACTTTATTGATAACTGATCAATCACAGACTGTAAGCCGGGCTGCGATTGGTGCACATGTGGTTGTATCAACTCCGGCTGGACAAACTTTTACCAGGCAACTATATCCAGCAAACGGGCATTCTGGTAAGAGTGCACCTGAAATCATGTTCGGTCTTGATGACGCAGTTGACCAAGTTTCTGTCACTGTCAGTTGGAGAGATAAAGATGGCATTCATCAGCAAATTTTTACACTAAAACCTGGCTGGCATACCGTTTTGCTCGATAGTGAAGCAAGTAATTGATATATCTATTATATAAAAAGAGGAGTGAAATTCCATGAGTCTTTCACTAGAGGCTCGACGAGTACGAGCCCTACGTAGTTTTGCAACATCTATTACTGTATTAACCGTTCTGGGTCATGTGTGGCTTGGATTTGAGCAATCTTATATAACGCCGATAGCTGCTGTCATTGTTGCTTGTAGTCTCAATCTTTTGTTAGAGGTTTTAGATGGATGGGCCCAAGGGAAGAAACCAAGGTTTACAGGATCTTATTATAATCTTTTGGACTTCTTGCTACCTGCTTATATTGCTAGTTTAGCTTGTGCACTGTTGTTGTATGGTAATAAATCATTGTGGCCAACAATTTTTGCGGTGACGGTGGCTATTTGCAGTAAGTACATCATTCGGATCAAATATAATGGCCAAAGTCGGCATGTGTTTAACCCCAGTAATTTTGGTATTGCTGTTACATTACTTCTTTTTTCTTGGGTAAGCTGGGCTCCTCCGTATCAGTATACTGCAAACTTTCAAGGGGTTTTTGATTGGTTAATACCACAAATGATGCTTGTGGCCGGTTTTGCCCTCAATTATTTTTTGACAGGAAGATCGCCCCTGATCTTAGCCTGGTTTTTAGGCTTTTTGGCTCAAGGACTTTTCCGCTCAGTTTTTCTGGACCAATCTTTTATTGCTGCAATTTTGCCGGTTACAGGGTTATCATTCATTCTATTTACAAATTATATGATCACGGATCCAGGCACAACCCCTTATGATACTAGAGGTCAGATTTTGTTTGGGTTAGCTACGGCGGCTGTATATGGTGTTTTGGTGGCTTTAAACATAACTTATGGACTTTTCTTTGCATTGGTGATTGTATGTGGGGGCAGGGCGTTATTAGTAACTGTTCAACAGCTAGTGAAATTCCCCTTAAATGCTGATAGGAGCGCTTATCAAAGCCCGGCAAAAATACCTTGAGCTATGCTTTAAGCTATCGGTAACATCGCCCGAGACCTTGTGGCCTTTCTGATAAACTTCATCTGTGATTGCTCTTGCCAATGCTGGCATGCCCTGGCTGGTTCAGGTGTCTGGGTGGTTGTCCGGTGCACAAAGATTGGGATATGGCAACGACCATACCAAATGACCCTCTAAGGATCTTTCTATAATGTTGAATGAAGCATACACTACTATTTTGCGACGGCATCTTAAGTATTTATCTGCAGATGAAGAAATCATTCCAGATCTAAGGTTGAAGGAATTTGGATTAGACTCGATGGCTTCCGTTGCACTTTTACTTGAAATTGAAGATGAGTTTGGTATCACTCTTCCTGACAGCAGCTTAACGGCAGAGACATTTTCAACTGCAGAAAGTTTATGGTCTGTAGTCGATAACGAACGAAGTTCTTCCTAAGATAAACTTCTCATGGAATGTCACCACTTAAGGTTATGGGTAGGCCGGGCAGGGTAAAAACGAACTGCGAGCCGCCGCCGGGATCATCTTCTACCCAAATACGGCCGTGTTGGGCTTCAACGGCCATCTTGCAAAAAGTAAGGCCCAGGCCAGCGCCGCGAATTTGGGCACCACCAGGGTTTGTGCGCATGTAGCGGTCAAACGCCCCCTCGCGTAAATGTGGCGGAATGCCAGGGCCGCTGTCCTGAATAATGCAGCGTATGCCAGGTTCATACCCGTCTGCAGGTGGTTCGGGCTGCATAGTGCAGGCAATACGGCCGTGTGTCGGCGTGAATTTAAGCGCGTTGTCCAACAGGTTCACCAGCACCCGCCGGACCAGCTCTCCGTCAGCCCAAATCGATGGCAGGTCTGGCGGGGCCGTAATCTCCAGGGAGATCTGTTTGTGCGCCAACAACGGCCGTAGACGGCTGGCTACTTTTTGCATGAGCGGCGGCAGGCGCATGGCGTCAGCGTCTACAATCGATTGGCCAGCTTCCATACGGTTGATGTCCATCAGCGAATCTACCATGTCCAACAAATCCAGGCTGCCCATATGGGCGTCTTGCAGCAGGCCAGTAATGGCCCCGTCTGGTGGCAGATGGTCCTGCGCCATTTGCATGGTGGTGGCAATGGTTGTCAGGGGGTTGCGCAAGTCATGGACGATCATACGTGTCAGGTCTTCCCGCTGTGCCGCCAGTTCGGTTTCCTCGGTTACATCACGGAAAATGAGCAGCCAGCCAATCAACTGCTGGCCGCGGTCAAAAACCAGGCTCTCCTGGCGCTCCAGGGTGCGCTGGGCGCTGCTGTACCGCACCCGTCCTTGTGGAGCCTGGTCCCCATCAGCCAATGTGGCCAGGCGTTGTGCCAGAGCTTCTGGTGTGTAGCCCAGGGCCGGGGCAACGGCCGTGGGCAAGGGGCTCTCTGGCTGGGGCGCATTTTCACTCAACAGATGGGCGGCGCTGGGGTTAACCAGCATCACCTGTCCGGCGGGGCTGACCATCACCACGCCTTCAGCCATACCATTGAGCAGCGCTTGCAGCTGGCGCACGCGTTGAGCCAGGGCTTCATCTGTCAGGTTATACAGGCGCACCATCTCCCCGTGCAGCCGGGCGTTGTGAACGGCAATGCCTGCCTGGGTGGCCACGGCGCGTAGGAGTTCCTGGTGCCACGGGCTGAACGGCCGTGCCTCGCTAAAACGCTGTAGAACCATCACCCCCAATACCTCATGCCCCAGCAGCATGGGCAGGCCCAACCAGACGGTGGGCCAGGGCTGCGGCGGGATTAATTGGTGCTGCCGGGCAAAGTGCACATTGGCCGGGGTAATATGCAGACTACGGCCGTGAGCCGCCACCCATTGGCTGAAGTCGTCCAGCGGGCGGGCCAATGATGGGTGATCACCTGCCTGGCCACCATTGTCTGTATACTGCTTACTGCTTACTGTATATGGTCGCCATGCGTCTTCTTCCTTTAAGAAGATCACAAAGTCGTCAACGGCCACCAGTTCCGTCACCAGTTGGTGGGCGCGGTTAAGTACCTGGGGCAGCTCTAACGTTTCGCGTAGGGAATCGCCGCTACGATTGAGGATGGCAAACTGCTGCAGCTGCTGTTCCAGGTGGTGCCGCCGCTGCCAGGAAAGCCAGACAATGATGCTAAAAACAGCCACACCCAGGCAGAAGACCACAAACGGTGGCAGCCCGCCCAGGGCATAGGTGACGCCACCGAGCAGGGCAAACGGCAGGGCCAGCAAGCCCGCGGCGACCACCGGCAGGGCCGCTCTGCGGAAGAAAAGGGACAACGGCCGTGATTGGGCCGCCCACCACAACAGCATCAGCCCACTGTAGACCAAACCAAAGCTGGTCATGAGCGCCAGGAAACTGTTAACGTTTGCCAGGCCTTCGGCAGCCAGAGGAGCGGTTCCTTTATATTGCGCATAGACAGCAGCACCGCTTAGCAGCGCCGCCAGGTGAATGAGGGTGGCGGTCAGCCGCTGCCGGGCCAACGGCCGTTCGCCCGGGGCAAATTGCCATAATGAGTGCCACACAGGGCGGCTGAGTTCCGCCAACAAGGTACTGGTCAACAGAATGGTAACGGCCGTGGGTAATCCGGCGGCCAGCAGGCTGCTCACGGCTACCACGGGCATTAGACCGGCGCTGCTTAGGGCAGCCGGCAGGCTAAAGTTAATGGCGATGACGGCCACGGCCGTTAACAAGATGAGCAGGGGGGCGTTGCGGCTCTGGGTGGCGGCCCCCATAGCCAGCACCAACAGGACAAACAACAAGCCCCATTCAGCCAGCCAGCGAAAAAATGGTTTCATGCCAGGAGTGTAACGGTAGGCCGGCCGATGATCAATTGACAATTGGCCAGGGATAACTGACAATCCCCCCCGTGATGTTATGGCGCTACCAGCTTATGAAAGCGGCAATGACCGTTTGCCGCCTGATATTATTGGCCCGGATTGAGGTTCACGGCCGTGAACACATACCACCTCATGGCCCCTACCTGGTGGTGCTTAACCACACCAGCACGGTAGACACTCCTGTCTTGCTGTTGGCCTTTCCACGGCAAAAGTGGCGCTTCTTTGCCGTAGAAAAATGGAAAAAACATCCCCTTTTCGGCCCATTAATGAGTTGGCTGGGGGCCATTTATATTGCCCGCAATGAAGTAGACCGCCACCAGATGCGCCAGGCCTTAGACGCTATTGCCCAGGGCATGGCCTTTGGCGTAGCCCCTGAAGGCACGCGCAGCAAGAATGGGCAAATGGCTGCCGCCAAAGACGGCGCCGCTTACCTGGCAGAGCGCACGGGTGTGCCCATCTTGCCCGTTGGACTGGAACACACAGACGTGCTGTTTGCCAACGTTAAGCGGCTGAAACGTACCACCATCCATGTGCACATTGGCCCACCATTTCACCTGCCAGACCTGGGCCGGCGTGCCCGTGCCAGAGACCTACCCGCCTTTACACATTACCTGATGATTCACATCGCGGCCCAACTGCCGGCCCGCTATCATGGCGTTTATGCCCAAAGCGCGGCTCTGGCAGCATGGCAGCGCGGTGAAGACCCCTGGCCGTTTTGTGAACAGGTGGTGAGTGAAGATAAGTCCGGTTTTGGCATTTAGTCTGTCCTTTCATAAGATAAGTGCAGGGTTAGGCCCCAAATTGCACTTTGTGTGGTTTACCAAACACGTAACTGGCGGTTATACGTAACCGGCGGCTACCTGTAACCGCCGGTTCCTTACAAGAACCTTACTACACCAGGTACACCGGCTTTTGTAACCAGGTTGTAAGATTTCTCCGGTATACATTTAATTCCCCGGTGGCATAAGACAAACAACCGGGCACGGCAGTGTAGGAGTAAACATGGCAAACAATCAACCATTGGCCCACTATGGCGATGTTTTGGTAGTAGATGATGAGGCTTCGGTGGTGGAGGTCGTGAGTTTGTATTTACAGCGAGAAGGGTTTAAAGTGCGGGTAGCCCGTGACGGCCGTGAGGCTATTACGGCGATTCGGCAGCAGCTGCCGGCACTGGTGGTATTAGACCTGATGCTGCCGGAAGTAGACGGCCTGGAAATTATGCGCCGCCTGCGTGATGATCCCACCTCAAATGTGCCGGTCATTATGCTGACTGCCCGGCAGCAGGAGGTTGACCGTATCTATGGTTTAGAGCTGGGTGCTGATGATTATGTGACCAAACCATTTTCCCCGGCCGAGCTGGTATCGCGGGTCAAAGCCGTGCTGCGCCGGACACATGGGGCCACTGGCGCCGGGCAGGGTGACCGGCCGTTTCAGTTTACCGGCCTCACCATCGACCCCATCACTCGGTTGGTGACGGTGCAGGGGATCACCATTGAATTGACGGCTACGGAATTTAACCTGCTTTACTTTATGGCCGCCCATCCCCGGCAGGTGTTTAAACGTGACCAACTGCTGGAAAACGTCTGGGGCTTCTCTGAGTATGTAGACCCCAGCACCGTCACCGTCCACATTCGCCGCCTGCGCGAAAAAATAGAAACAGACCCCAGCAACCCCATATGGCTGCTGACAGTGTGGGGAGTAGGGTATAAATTTGATCCAGGCCAATAAGGAGGTGGCTAGGTAGCTGGCTGCTCGCTGGCTGCCCATTCTCTAATCTTATGGTTAATTCTCTTTCTCAACCTCCCTATCTTGGCCGGCTAAGCCGTACGCCCTGGCGTTTGTTTGTGGTGGGCATTGTGGCTGCGCTGGGCGTGGTGGTTCTGTTGATGCGGGCGTTGATGCAGGCGCCTTTGCAGGACATTACCATTCTGGTAACCTGGCTGACAGGCACGTCGCTGCTGTCATTGGTATTGGGGTATCTGCTATATCGTCGTGGTCTGACACGCTCGCCTTCGCTCAGCCTGACGTTAATGCTGACCTATGCTTGGGCAGCGTTTGTCATCTTGTTTAACGTGTGGATCATGTCCCGGCAGATGTTTTTTAACAGCGAACATGACCTTATCCTGAGCGGGGTCTTGTTGTTATTTTCGGCCATTATTGCCACCACCTTTGGCATTTTTGTAGCCGCCAGTGTAACAGATGGCCTGAACCAGTTGGCCCTGACGGCCGAGGAGATCGCCGCGGGTAATCTGAAGGCGCGGGTACAGGTACACGGCCGTGATGAAGTAGCCCAGGTGGGCCGCACCTTTAACTACATGGCGCAGCAGTTACAACAGGCCGCCAAAGAACGGTCAGAGGTAGAAAATATGCGGCGTGATCTGGTAGCCTGGACGTCCCATGATCTACGCACACCACTCACCAGCATTCGGGCTATGATTGAGGCCCTGTATGATGGTGTGATCACCGACCCGGAGACAACACAGCGTTACTACCGGACCATTCGCGCCGATATCATTGCCCTAAACAGTCTGATTGATGATTTGTTTGAACTGGCACAGTTAGATGCCGGGGGATTGGTGTTGGAGAAATCACCTTATTCCCTGGGAGATCTGCTCTCAGATGCCCTGGAAAGCTTTCAGTTGTTGGCCCAACAGCGTCAGATTGAGCTTAGCGGTGATGTGGCGGCAAATGTGGACCCGGTTTTGCTGAGCGCGCCCAAAGTGGGCCGGGTTTTGGCCAATTTAATTGGCAATGCACTGCGTTATACACCAGCGGGCGGCCAGGTGCAGGTTACGGCCGTACGGGTAACGTCTGGTGTGCAGGTGACGGTGCAAGATACCGGACCAGGTTTTAACCCGGCCGATATGGCGCGTGTATTTGACCAATTTTACCGTGGTGAGCAGGCGCGCAGCCGCCAGACGGGCGGGGCGGGCTTGGGCCTGGCCATTGCCCAGGGTATTGTAGAAGCGCATGACGGCCGTATCTGGGCTGAAAACTTGCCGGCCGGCGGTGCTCTGGTAGGGTTTATTTTGCCTTGACGTTTGTCATGCCCATTTTCGACACGGGACCCTGTTTACGGAAGAACGCTTACGGAAGAAGGGCTTCGCCCATGTTACCATGCCGCGCATGATCACATTACAGGTATATATATCGGATGATTGTTGGACGTGTGAAGAGACACAGCGGATTGTGGCGGATATTGCCCCCAAGTTCCCAAAGGTTATTGTAGAGGTCTTAAATACGGCCGTGACGCCCATGCCAGAAAATGTGTTTGCAGTCCCCACCTATGTGTTAGACGGCCGTATACTGTATTTGGGCAACCCCACTCGTGATGAACTATACAACAGGTTGTTAATTCATCACGAAATGTAAATAATGGGCTGCATGTAAGAACGGCCGTGCCCATTGCGTCAGCATAAGAAAGCCTCAACTTCAGCAGCCTAAAAGGAAGTCATGATGCCCATGCTCCAGCAAATGCCCGGCAGTAAAGTTAAATACCTTGCCCATATTCAGGTTTTCCGTGACCTGACCCCCAGCGAACTGGCTGAAATGGATCGCCAGCTTACGATGTCTACCTGCCAGAAAGGCAAGATTTTTTATATGCCTGAAGACAGCGGCGAAACACTGTTTTTGCTTAAAAAAGGACGTGTTCAACTGTACCGTATTGCCCCTAATGGCAAAAAACTGGTGGTGGCTACCTTAGGACCTGGCTCTATTTTTGGTGAGATGTCATTGGTGGGTCACGGTATGCACAACACCTTTGCGGAGGCGGCTGAAGAGTGTGTGTTGTGTGTGATGAGCCGCTCCGATGTGGAGCGCCTGGTGCGCGAAAAACCGGCTGTCGCCTTCCGCTTTGTCGAAGCCATGGGTGATAGGCTGACGCAGTTGGAATCCCGTCTGGAAGACATTGCCTTTAAGAGCATTCCCTCGCGGTTGGCGGCTCTGTTGTTACGGTTGGACAAAGAACAGGGCGGCAGGCGCATTGTTACCGGATACACTCACCAGGATTTCAGCGAGATGCTGGGTACCTACCGGGAAACCATCACCCAAACCCTTAACGAATTTAAGGGTGATGAGTTCATTGACATTGGCCGCAAAAAAGTGATCTTGCGTAACCTTTCCGGCCTGTACACTCTGGCCGAACAATGATCCATGCCCCGTTGACAGTCAGGAAGTGGTGTGGTTACATCTCTTCCCGGTAGGCAAAGTTATGGCGTTTGCGTGCCTCTTTCACGGCGCGCCGCAGGGTTTCGTAAACCTGCTCCGGGTCTTTCACATTGTCAAGGATAATTTTGGGTCTGGTGGCGTCATGACTGTGCACAATGACATCGCCCAGATTAAGCAGCCGTTCCCGAATAGATTGGTCATAATCCAGGTCCTGGATGCGCACCAGCTCTACAATTTCTACATCTTTGCCCAAAAAACCAGACCGAACTTTGAGGCGTTCATCGGTTAAGGTGTAGTGTGTAAAGGGGGAAAGAAAAGGCTGCCCTTCCCAAAGAATTTTTTCGTCATCCTCCTCTGCTGCATCTGCGGCCTTGGTGGCGGCCTTAACCCGCGACTCTGTCAATGAGCTGTCTACATCAATAAGGGTGGCCTGGATGATAAGCTCTACCAGAGCCTCTAACGTTTTTTGGTCGAGTGCGCTCAGATCGAGGTTAGATTGCGCAATCGCTTGCCAGACAGCAGACTTGATATGAGCTTGTGTTTCTTGAATAGACATAGTTCCTCCGCAATTCTTACCAAAATTTAACACATGATTTGTAGCATACCGTTGGTCACATTGTCAAACAGGATGATGGCCGTTAAAATAACTGCGTCAAATGAGCTTGAGAATAATTGATAGGGTGAATTATGCCAACGTACATGTATAGATGTAGAGCCTGTGATTATGAGTTTGAGAAGCGGCAGAGGATGAGCGAAGATCCACTCATCAATTGCCCGGACTGTGGCAAACCGGAACTTCGTAAGGTTGTTAATTCGGTTGGCGTTGTCTTCAAAGGCAGCGGCTTTTACGTGACTGATAATCGTAATGG
Source organism: Ardenticatenaceae bacterium (assembly GCA_011525915.1). Lineage (GTDB taxonomy): Bacteria > Chloroflexota > Anaerolineae > Promineifilales > Promineifilaceae > CAADGU01. The sequence continues at coordinate 282,162 of WYBM01000015.1, forward strand.
TTCCTCTAAAGCGGCAAACGGGAGTAGTAAAACCGAAGCAACGGACAGTGATAAAAAACCGGAAAGCACAACCAATAGTAAGGATACCGGTAGTACCGAAACGGTAAAGAGCAGCCCTGCCCCAGAAAAAGCAGCTGCCCCAGCTACATAATTCCCTGATCAGCGGAAAATAAAGTTAAGAGCCTGGGTATCCAGGCTTTTCTGTTTTAGGGGCCCACGGCCGTTACAATTGAAAACCACCCGTGGCCGCGATGACCTTCTTTTGAAAGCGCTCCACGTATTGTTGTAACCGGCTGATCAACCCCTCCCATTCGTCACTGTGTACGGCCGTTCGCATTTGTTCGGCCGTAGGTGTGATGCCGCTGGCTAACTTTTGCTCACACTCGCCATACTGTGTATACCAGACCTGAATATCCATGATGCCTAGTTTATTCAAGCCAGGAATAAACTCATGCACCAGAAACTCAAAATACTCCGACTCTGTTTCCGGCCGAATATCCCAGCGCATCAATAATTTTGCGGGCATGACTTGTCAGATCCTTGGTGTCAGTAAGACGGGTTCCGTCTCTTCTGGCAGATTCGTCAGGGAGATTTTTAAACTATCTTCCTGGCGAACGTCTGTAACACCCATTTCCTTGAGAAAACGGTCAACATCATCAAGTTCCAGTTTGAGGCCGGGCATACGGTAATGCATGGGAATCACAATGTTTGGTTCTATCATTGAAACCAGTTCGGCGGCCTGCGCCGCATTCAGGCTGTTGCCACCGCCCACCGGCACCAGCAGCACATTCACCAGTTCTAGAGCTTCAATTTGTGTTTGTGAGGGCACAGATTGCATATCGCCCAGGTGGGCTACAGTCAGCCCGTCATAATCAATAACGTAAATAACATTTTGATTCGTTTTGGCATCGTTGATTGTGCGAATGCCGGTAATAAAAACGCCGCCAATTTCATACTCACCAGGGCCAGACAATTGATGCACCACGCCGCTGACACCTTCTACAAAATTATGCCCCCTGGCATCATGGCTTACGGTGACCACGTCTGCTTTTAATCTGAGAGCGGGCAACCCCAAATGGCCGTTGTAGGGATCGGTTACAACAGTGGTGTATTTACGCTCGGTAAGTCTAAAACAGCTTAATCCATACCAGGTCAATTCCATAAAGTGTTCTCCTTAGAGGCTGCAATTATACCTGATACCCATTTCACGGCGAAACTATTTTCAGATACGCAACCTGACACAAGATGTCAACAATTTGTTTTTAAATAACAACATCAGCATAACACAAGGACTTTGCCGGGAGTGAATGACATGATGAATCAATTTCAACTGCTATCTGATTATGACCCCACCGGAGACCAACCTCAGGCCATCAGCGGGTTGGTGAGGGGGCTGCATGATCATTTGCGCCAGCAGGTGCTTTTGGGTGCAACCGGCACTGGTAAGACCTTTACCATCGCCAATGTCATCCAGCAGGTGCAGCGCCCTACCATTGTTTTTGCCCATAATAAGACGCTGGCGGCCCAACTCTATAGTGAGTTTAAACAATTCTTTCCTCATAACGCGGTTAGTTACTTTGTGAGCTACTATGACTATTATCAGCCGGAGGCGTACATTCCCCGCACAGACACTTACATTGAAAAGACGACAGAGATCAACGCAGAGATAGAGATGATGCGGTTGGCAGCCACCCAGTCGTTGGCTACCCGGCGTGATGTCATTGTGGTGGCCAGCGTTAGCGCTATTTACTCGTTAGGCGACCCCGTAAAATACAACCAGGCACGGGTGGAGTTTGGGGTAGGGCAGGTGAAACAGCGCAACAAGATGCTGCGTCATCTTATTGGCATTCGCTACGAACGTAATGATGTAGATTTTAAACTCGGCTCGTTTCGGGTACGTGGAGATGTGTTGGAGATACGGCCGTCTTACACCGAATCTGCTTATCGTGTCCAGTTTTGGGGTGATGAGGTGGAACGTATTACCGAGATTGATCCACTGACCGGTGAACTGCTGGCTGACAGGGACAGCCTGCTTATTCACCCCGCCAAACATTTTGTCACCGCTGATGATGAGATAGAGACGGCCGTGGCCAGCATTGAAACCGAGCTGGAGCAAGCGCTTGATGAACTCACCCGTCAGAACAAACTGCTAGAAGCACAGCGGTTGGAACAGCGCACCCGTTATGATATGGAAATGCTGCGTGAAGTGGGCTACTGCTCCGGCAGTGAAAACTACACCCGCCACTTCTCTCAACGTGAGCCGGGGCTGCCTCCCTGGACCCTGCTGGATTACTTCCCAGATGATTACCTGATGGTCATTGATGAAAGCCACATGACCCTGCCCCAGATTCGGGCCATGTACAACGGTGACCGCCAACGCAAACAGACACTGGTGGATTACGGCTTCCGCCTGCCCAGCGCCCTGGACAACCGCCCCCTAACCTTTGCCGAATGGGAAGACCGGGTTTTTCAACTCATTTATACGTCGGCCACGCCGGGGCCTTATGAGCAGGCCCATAGTGAATGCACCGTGCAGCAAATCATCCGGCCCACCGGTTTGCTGGACCCGCAGGTAGAGGTACGGCCGGTGAAGGGGCAGGTGGATGACCTGCTCTTTGAGGTAAAGCAGCGCATTTATCGGGGTGAGCGGGCCCTCATTACCACGCTCACCAAACGTATGGCTGAAGACCTGGCCAATTATTTGCAAGAGATGGGGTTAAATGTCCATTATCTGCACAGCGAAGTAGACACCTTTGAGCGCGTGGAGATTTTACAAGACCTGCGTGCCGGTGTTTATGATGCGGTGGTGGGCATTAACCTGCTGCGTGAAGGGTTAGACCTGCCGGAAGTGTCTTTGGTGGCCATTCTGGATGCCGACAAGGAAGGGTTTCTGCGTTCAGAGACAGCGCTTATCCAGACCATTGGCCGGGCGGCGCGGCATGAATGTGGGCAGGTGATCATGTATGCAGACAGGACAACGGACTCGATGCGGCGGGCAATTGAGGAGACCAACCGCCGCCGTGACGTGCAGCAAACTTACAATACCCAACATGGCATCACACCGCGTACCATTGTTAAGGCCCAAGGGGAGATGCTGCCGTCTAAAGAACGGGTGGTAGCCACGGCCGTGGCCGAACCAGTACCTCATTACCAACCCGGCGATATCCTGGCCGAAATAGATGAATTGGAACGTGCTATGCAGGCCGCCGCCCAGGCTCTGGAGTTTGAGAAAGCTGCCCGCCTACGTGACCAACTCATTCACCTGCGGGCGCAGCTAGAACCGGCCTGATGTCCCAGGGCATTTTAAGGTGGTCTGTATTCAGTTGTCAGTATTCAGTTGTCAGTATTCAGTGGGGTGTCCTTCCAGACTGATTACTGGACACTGATCACCGATTACAAGGTAAGAGTCCAAAGTTACTTCTGAGCGGTGTCTAACAGCCCGTTTTCATAAATGCGGCGGATGGTGGCTTCGATGTCTGGTTCGCGCACGGCCAGATCACGCACCCGATAGTGGGCCGACAACCGGCCGATTAATTCTGAGGCGCTGATGCTCTGGCGGTCAAACTGGTATTTGGCCCGCAGGTCATGGTAATGGATAAGTTCTGCGCCGGCCAGGGGTACGGCCGTGTATGCCTCAGCAAAGTCTACAATGAGTTCGCGCTTGCCGCCAAAGCGGTCTTGTAAGTTTTGTAGATCACCGTCATAAAGAAGACGCCCGTGATCAATGATCATCACTCGCGAACAAAGCCGCTCTACATCCGCCATGTCATGGGTGGTGAGTAGAATGGTGGTGCCCCGGTCAGCATTAATGTGCTGGATGAATTCGCGGATGCGTTCTTTGGCCACCACATCCAGACCAATGGTTGGCTCGTCTAGAAAAAGCAGGTCAGGGTCGTGCAGCAGGGCGGCGCAAATGTCGGCCCGCATGCGCTGGCCCAGTGACAGAGAACGCACAGGCGTGTGCAGGAAGGGTTCCATTTCCAGCAAGGTGGTAAATTCGGCCAGGTTGTTTTGGAAACGGCCGTCTTCCACCCGGTAAATGTGTTTTAGCAGCGCCAATGATTCGATGACGGGCAAGTCCCACCACAGCGTGGTGCGCTGGCCGAAGACCGCCCCAATGTGCTGCACATAGGCCTGGCGCTGCTGCCAGGGCACACGGCCGTTGGCCATGAGCTGGCCGCCCGTAGGCACCAACAACCCCGTTAACATCTTAATGGTGGTGGACTTGCCCGCACCATTGGGGCCCAGGTAACCTACCAACTCGCCAGGCGCTACCGTGAAGCTGATGCCATCCACCGCTTTGACCGTGGTAAAGGTGCGTGTGGTCAAATTGCGCAGCGCGCCCCATACACCACGATGATGCTGGCTGACCTTAAAGTGCTTTTGTAGATTTTTGACGGTAATGATGCTCATAGCCAATGCTTACTCATCCATTTACCGGCCTATGAGCCGGTGCTTTGATAATGTTGAATGCCAAAGCGCCAGAAGCGTAGGGCCACCCCCATCATGCCTATGCCCACCAGCGGCGCCAGAAAAGGGGCAATGGCCGGAACCTTGGCCAGTTCGGGCCTGTCTAAAAAGTAGAGCGCCGGAAAGTAGGTCAGGAAAATGGCAGGCACGATAAAGGTGAAAAAGCGTTGAATCCAGTGGGGGTAAATGCTCATGGGGTAGGAGATCGTAAAACTGCTGCCATACGTAAGAATGTTCATCACTTCGATGGACTCTACAGTCCAGAAAGTGATGGTGGCGCCTATGATGAAAAGCCCGCCAAAAAAGAGAAAAACGCTCAGAATGACTACCGGCAGGTAGAGCAGCTTCTCTGGTGTCCAGACGATAGGGTTTTGTTGCAGGGCAAATGTAAAAATGCCCAGCCCAAAAATGATCTTGCCCAGCCGTCTTAACGTCAGGTCCAGCCCCATGACCTGGGCGGTAATGTTGATGGGGCGCAGCAAAAGCTGGTCAAAGGTGCCGCGCCGCACGTGCTGGCCAAAGTAAGGCGGGTCAAACCCGGCAAAGATCAGGTCCATCAACCCAAAGGCGATTTCAGAAAGGCCATAAAGGAAGGCTACTTCAGCCAACGTCCAGCCCTGAAGGCTGCCAAAACGCTGCAAGACAAGGGCAATAGAACCAAATTCCAGGGCCACAATCAGCCCGGTGCTGCCTAGATCCATCAGGAAAGAGGCACGGTATTGCATCTGACTGCGTATTTGCACACCGAGCAAACGGCCGTAGATGGTGAGGGTATGGTGCATAACTTGTAGGGTTTAGCCTCCCAAAATGACCAGGCGCTTCACGGCGGAGCGCAGCACCATCTGCCCGGTCACGTACAGGCCAACCGCCCAGGCGGTTTGCCACAGTAATGCCTGGGCCAATGCCTGGCCGGTCAAGTGGCCCAGGTACACTTCTACTACCACATTTAACATGGCCGGAAACGGCGTCAGGGCGGCGAGGGTCTGCACCCAGGCTGGGAAAAAGGCCAGGGGCATGAGAAACCCGGAAAAAAAACCGGCGATAGTGTAGCCAAAACGGCCGATGCCGCGGGCGTTGGGCGTCCAAAAAGCGGCCAGGTTAAGCAAAAAGCGGAAAGTAAAGCTCACCAACCAGGCCAGCACAAGCGCCAGGCAAACGGCCGCCCAATGCCCCACATCCCCAGGGTGTGCCATCTCAAAAAAGAGACTGTAGAGTGCCATAATCGTGACGCCGCGCAAAACAAAGGCCACGGCGGCGCGACCACCGTCTTGGGCCAGCCAAAAGCTGAAAAAGCCTATGGGCTTCAGCAGGTCATTGGCCACTTCACCCGTGTACACTGCGTTCATCAAGTCATACCAGCCAAAGAGGCTGAGGTAGGCGATCATCATCTGTGTCAGGGCCATGTAGGTGAACAAGTCGGCACGGCCGTAGCCTTCGATGCTTGTTTGTGACCCCAAAATGGCTAATAACACTGACACACGCAAGATGCCAAAGAAGAAGTTGGTCACCAGCCCGGCGATGGCTGCTGCCCGGTAAGTGAGGTGCCGCTGAAATGATCGTTTGAGAATTTCCCAGAATAGGCGCATGTGCTTCTCTTAACATATGGGTGTGCTTATCTCTAACCCTGCCGTAAGGTTTGTTTTCTGGAAACCAGCCCGCAATTCTGCCCCCCATGAGGTGAAAAGTCAAGAAAACGAACCTGCTTTTGCTTGACGGCTATGGTTGCCTGGGTTAGAATCATGCGTCTTGTAAGGCAACATAATGCATTTTAAAGTTTGGTAGACTACGGGAAGATGCATGGTGTGCATGTTCAGAGTTTACACATGCAAAAACGCATAAGACAGCATCTTTTCATTTAACAGCTTCTGCGTTTTTGCCTTACAGTTGCAGCAGTGCCAGGTACGCCGGGGAGGATCCAAACTCTTTGGCGGCGTACCTGGCACTACTACTGTGTAAAGAGATGTTTGAATCATTAGGCAGTCGCCTGCAAACAGTTTTTGATGGCTTGCAACGCCGCGGTAAGTTAAGCGAGGCGGATGTAGACGCGGCTATGCGTGAAGTGCGCCTGGCTCTGTTAGAAGCAGACGTTAATTACAAAGTGGTCAAAAGCTTTGTAGAACGTGTGCGTGAACGGGCTGTGGGGCAAGATGTCATGCGCAGCCTTACGCCAGGGCAGCAGGTTGTTAAAATTGTGCACGAAGAGCTGATTGCCACGCTGGGCGAACCGGGGCGTTTGAACCTGGGTATGCAATCACCGGCCGTCATTATGCTGGTGGGTTTGCAAGGCGCGGGTAAAACAACCATGGCCGGTAAGCTGGCGAGTTATTTACGCAAACAAGGGCGACGGCCGTTGCTGGTAGGGGCTGATGTTTACCGTCCTGCCGCCATCAACCAACTACAAACGCTCGGCCGTCAACTTGATATTCCGGTCTACGATGAAGGACCACAAGCCAGCCCCGTCAAGGTGTGCGCCAACGGTGTCACGCGTGCCAAAAACGAAGGGCTGACAACGGTTATCCTGGATACGGCCGGCCGCCTGAACATTGACGAAATGATGATGGATGAAATTCGGACCATCAAACAGGCGGTTGCCCCGGTGGAAATATTGCTGGTAGCTGACGCCATGACCGGCCAGGAAGCGGTGCGGGTGGCGAATGACTTTAACCAGGCAGTGCAGATAACCGGCCTCATCATGACCAAAGTAGATGGTGACGCGCGTGGTGGTGCTTCTATTTCCATGCGTGAAGTCACCGGTGTGCCCATAAAGTTCCTGGGAACCGGTGAGAAGCTGAATGCCATCGAACCTTTCCATCCTGACAGGTTGGCCAGCCGTATTTTGGGCATGGGTGACGTCCTGACGCTCATTGAAAAAGCACAAACAGAGATGGACCAGGAAGAAGCAGCCAAAGCCGGTGAACGGCTGATGAAGGGTGACTTTAACCTGGAAGATTTCTTGAAGCAAATGCAGCAAGTACGTAAATTGGGGCCGATAGGACAGTTGCTGGAGATGATGCCCGGCATGAATAAAATGGCAAAAGACGTGGATCTGAGCCATGCAGAACAGGATTTGAAGCGCATTGAAGCCATCATCCAGTCCATGACGCCGCGGGAACGCCGGAATCCTAAAGTGATCAAGGCCAGCCGTAAACGGCGCATTGCCGCCGGGTCGGGCACAACAGTACAGGATGTCAACGTTTTATTGAAGCAGTTTCGTGACATGCAAACGTTGATGAAACAGTTGGGTAAAAATCGAGGCCGGGGCCTGGCAAATTTGTTGGGCGGCCGGTTTCCGGGGTTGTGATCGTAAGGGCGTGGTCCGCCCAGTTACTTCATGACGAAATACAAGTTGGAGATTAGAAAAGACAATGCTTAAAATTCGTTTAGCTCGCACGGGAAAGAAGAAGCAGGCCAGTTATCGGGTAGTGGTAGCAGACAAAGATTCACGGCGTGACGGCCGTGTGGTGGAACGCATTGGTTATTACAACCCACTGCCGAATCCGGCCGATTACCGCATCAAAGAAGAGCGTGCCCTTTACTGGCTGACTGTAGGTGCCCAACCCACCGACGCTGTACGTATTCTGTTAGAAAAACAGGGGACATTGGCGCGCCTGGCACGTTTTCATGCCGGCGAAACGTTGGAATCCCTGGTGGCGGAGTTTAGCGGCCCAGCGGAAGCGGCCAGCCAGCCGCCGGCTGCCCAGCCCAAGGTGGCCGAGGCACCTGCCGTCGCAGCGGTAGAAGAGACGGTCGTCTCAGAAGCGGCCCCGGTAGAAGCGGCCGTTGCCGAGACAACTGCCGACACTGAAGCGGTGGCCACAGAAGCGGTGGCCGCGGAAGCGGTTGAAGAAGTGGCTGAAGAAACGGCCGCTGATGATAATGCAGATGCCGCAGAGGTCGTTGAAGTTGAAGCAGTGGCCGATGTGCCAGCCGAGACAGAAGCCGCTGAAGAGGTAGAAGCGACTACAGATGAAGCAGAAACGGCTGCGGAAGAAAGTGAGTGACGCTTATGACGGCCGACGAAGCTGGTAGTAAAGCGCTGCTGGAATATATTGTCAGGAGCCTGGTAGACAGCCCGGATGCCGTGCAGGTGGACGAAACTGGGCATGGCCGGGAGCTGGTTTTGCAGCTTTCGGTGGCCGGTTCAGATATGGGGCGGGTGATCGGTAAAAACGGCCGTGTCATCAATGCTATCCGCGCTTTGATCCAGGTTGCTGCTGCTAAAGAAGGCAAGCAGGTTTCTGTAGAAGTTGTTGAATAACAGCGAGTGTGGACAGTTGACGGAGCAACCGAACAAACGCCATTCTTCTCAAACAGTTCAAGGCTCGGTGGATACGGCCACTGAGCCTTCTTTTTTGGTTATTGGTCAAATTACAAAACCACATGGCGTGACAGGTGAGGTGCGTGTGATCCCGCACACTGACGTGCCCGAACGTTTTACCTGGTTGGAAAAGGTTTTTGTGGGGAAAACGAATCCCCAGCCCATTGTTGTGGAATCTGCCCGTTTACACAACAACCTGGTCTTGCTTAAACTGGCGGGCTATGATGACCGTGATGCGGTTGAAGTGCTGCGCGGGGCCTGGTTGCAAGTGCCAGAATCAGAGGCTATACCTCTGGCAGAAGGGGAATATTTCCTGTTTCAGCTGATAGGCATAGAGGTGCTGACAGATGGTGGTGAGCCGCTGGGTAACTTGGTGGAAATTATTGAAACAGGGGCCAACAATGTCTTTCGCGTCTCTGGCAGCCGGGGCGACGTGTTATTACCGGACATTGATGAAGTTATCCTGGGCATTGATCTGGACAACGGCCGTATGACTGTACACCTGCTGCCAGGGTTGCTGCCGGAATGAAGTGGGAAGGTTTTAACGTGGTTCACGTTTATGTGACCGGGTGTTCAGGGGATAGTCACACATTTGCCGATATACTTGCATCCTTGCCACTTGATGATATGCTCGTTAAATGTCGGATTTAAAGTACTGGTTGGGGTTTAACCTGGTTAAAGGCATTGGCCCGGCTAAAATCCAGGCTTTGCTGGATTCTTTTGGCTCGCTGGCGGCCGCGTGGCAGGCGACTGAACACCAACTTTTGCACATAGGCCTTGATAAACGGGCCATACGCACATTCCAGCAAACACGCGTCGAGCTTGACCTGGATGCCGCTCTGACCCAAGTGCAGGCCGCCGGTATAACATTGTTGACTTGGGATTCGCCTGACTACCCGGCTTATTTGCGTGAAGTGCCTGGTTCGCCCCCGTTATTGTATGTGCAAGGTGAACTACGGGACACAGACCAGTGGGCCGTGGCTGTGGTAGGCACCAGAAGATTGACGGCTTACGGCCGTCAGGTTACCCATGACCTGGTGGCCGGGTTGGTGCGGCATAACATTACCATTGTCAGCGGGTTGGCGCGGGGCATTGACGCCGTGGCCCATAAAACGGCCGTAGACCTGGGTGGCCGTACTATCGCTGTTTTAGGATCCGGGTTGGATTGCATCTACCCGGCCGAACACCGCCAACTGGCACAGCACATTGTGGCCGCAAACGGCGCCGTGATTTCCGAATATGGCCTGGGCATGCAGCCAGAGGCTAAAAACTTTCCACCACGTAACCGGATCATCAGCGGGCTGTCATTGGGTGTGCTCGTTGTGGAAGCTGGTGAACGCAGCGGCGCGTTGATTACGGCGAACTTTGCCGCCGAACAAAACCGGGACGTTTTTGCTGTACCAGGGAATATTAACAGCCCAGCCAGCAAAGGTCCAAACCGGCTCATTCAGGAAGGCGCCCGGCTGGTTACCCGCGTTGAAGATATCCTAGAAGAGTTAAACGTGTTTATGGTGGCTGAGCATACGGCCGTGCAAATGGCCCTGCCGGAGACGGCCGAAGAAATTGCCTTGTTTGCGCACCTTTCCACCCAACCTATTCATGTGGATGAACTCAGTCGGGCCAGCGGTTTGCCCGCTGCCCTCGTCAACAGCACACTCACCATTATGGAATTAAAAGGTATGGTGCAGCCTGTAGGCGGTATGAACTACATTCTCTGCCGGGAACCAGAACCGGTATATGACCTAAATCAACAATCAGAATGAGCTGATTAGAGACGGCGCGTTTGCCACGCTCTAATCTACCCGAACGATATGAAAATTGTCATCTTTGCGGGTGGCTCTGGCCGCCGTTTGTGGCCTATTAGCCGCCAAAAATCCCCAAAACAATTCGAACCAATCATCGGTGAAAAATCTACCGTGCAGCTGGCTGTAGCCCGTGTCAGTGCGGCCTATGGCCGGGATAATATTTTTATCTCCACCAATGAAAATTACGTAGACATTGTGCGCCGCCAACTGCCGGAAATTCCACCCAACCACATCATCGGTGAGCCGACCCGGCGTGACCTGGCGGCTGCCGTGGGTCTGGCTATGGGCCACCTGGCCCATGCCGCCGACTCTGCAGACCACCTCTCAGAGCCGGTAGCTATTTTGTGGAGCGATAATTACATGGATCAGGTGGATAACTTCCTGACCGTCATGCAAACGGCCGAGAAGCTGCTGATCCAAAAGAAAGCCAAACTCCTGTTTATTGGCGAGACGCCGCGTTTTGCCAATGAAAATCTGGGTTGGATTGGCCTGGGCACAGAAAAGGGACGCCTGGACGGACAGCCTTATTACGGTTTTCAGTCGTTAACTTACCGGCCGGCATTGGCAGCCTGCCGCCGTATGTTTGCCGAGGGTACCCATGTGTGGAACACAGGCTATTTTGTGACCACCGTTGGCTTTGTGCAGTCGCAGTATCAACAGCACCAGCCGCAGTTGTGGCAAAAACTGGCACAGATAGAGGCCACCATTGGCCAAGAAGCGTATCAGCAAACACTGCATACCGTCTACCCGCAGCTTGAGGTCATGAGCTTTGACGATGCTGTTTTGCAGCACATAGCGCCCGAGGAGGCATTGGTGCTGCACAGTGAAATGGGCTGGAGTGATCCTGGTACATTGTATGCCTTAAAAGAAGCCATCAACCCAAGCCCCAAAGCGAATGTGACCAAAGGGCTGGTGAAGCTGGTAGAAGTAGCAGATTCTTTGGTATACAACTATGAACAAGAAAAATTATTGGCTGTTGTTGGCGTTGATGGCTTGATTGTGGTAAACACGGAAGATGCCATTCTGGTGGTGCATAAAGACCAGATTCCGCTGGTGAAGCAGATGGTGGACGGCCTGGATGGGACAGAATTAGAAGAATTTAGCTAGAGGATTAGAGACTAGAAATTAGAGATCGCGCCTGGCGCAATCTCCGATTTTTTTGCAGTTATGAGTGAAGCGATCATTGGATATTGTTTTAAGTGTAAAGAAAAGCGTCAGATTCTAGAGCCGCAGGCAGAGTGGGCGGCTAATGGCGCGCCGGGGGTACGCGGCACCTGTGAACATTGTGGTGGTGTTGTCTATAAAGCTATGCGCGTCCCGGCACATGATCAGTTGCCAAAGCCAGAAGTCATCACCCGCTCGCGTAAAAAAGCGTCGGCCAGCAAGAAAGGCAAAAAGACGAGCAGCAAGGGCAAGTCAAAGAAAGAGAGTAAGGCAAAGTCCACGGCCGTGGCTGCTGCCAGCCCACGCCGCATCGGCAAACTGGTGGTGGTAGAATCTCCGGCCAAAGCGCGCACGATTGGCCGCTATTTGGGCAAAGGGTACGTGGTCAAGTCCAGCGTGGGCCACGTGCGAGATTTGCTTAAATCTCGCCTGAGCGTCGATGTAGACAACAACTTCTCCCCAGATTACCGTGTGCCCAATAACAAGCGAGATGTAGTCAAGGAATTAAAGGAAGCCGCAGCCAAGGCGAAGGAAATCTACTTAGCCACTGATCCTGACCGGGAGGGGGAGGCCATTGCCTGGCATGTATTGGAATCGGCCGAGATGGACCCGGCCCGCACCCGACGGGTGGAGTTTAATGAAATCACCAAGCCGGCTATTGAAAAAGCATTTGAACATCCCCGTGATATTGATATGGACCGGGTGGATGCACAGCAGGCGCGGCGTATCTTAGACCGGTTGGTGGGGTATAAGCTCAGCCCGTTGTTGTGGCGCAAAATTCATGGCCGTCTGTCTGCCGGCCGGGTGCAGTCGGTGGCTGTGCGTCTGGTGGTGGACCGGGAACGGGAAATCCAGCAGTTTGTGGTTGAAGAGTATTGGACATTGGACGCCCTCTTGAGTCAAGAGAAATATGCTGAGGAAAAGGAACGGCCGTCCTTTAAGGCCAAACTCCTCAAACTCAAAGGCGAAGACCCTGTCCTCAAACAGGAAGCGGACGTTCTGCCCCATTTAGAGGCCCTGGAAAAAGCTCATTGGGTGATGGGGGAGGTGCGTCTGGGCAAACGTACCCGCCGACCGGCCGCTCCTTTTACCACCAGCACCTTGCAGCAAGAGGCTTCGCGCCGCTTAAGCTTTAATACTGACAAAACGATGCGCATTGCGCAGCAGCTCTATGAAGGCATTGACCTGGAAGGCAGTGATGGCTCCGTCGGCTTAATCACTTACATGCGTACGGACAGCGTGACTGTTTCTAAAGAAGCACAGGCGGAAGCCCGGACGTACATTGGTAAGCGATTTGGCCCGCAATACGTGCCGGTCAAGCCGCCGGAGTATAAAACCAAGGCCAAAGCTGCCCAAGAGGCACACGAAGCGGTGCGGCCAACAGCCGTCATGCGTGAACCAAAACGGATCAAAGAGCATCTTTCCCGTGATCAGTACCGGTTGTATATGCTCATTTGGGACCGATTTGTGGCCAGCCAGATGTCGCCTGCACGTTATGATACGGTGTCTGCAGACATATGGGCCGGGGAACAGAAAGTGGTGGCTGAGAAACGGCCGTATCTCTTCCGCGCCACGGGTTCTACCCTGGAATTTGCTGGTTTTCTGGCTCTCTACGAAGAGACCCGGCCAGAAGACCGCCCCGATGACGGCGAAAACAAAGTGCCCTCAGACTTGAAACAACATGAAAATATAGATTTGCTGCGGCTGCTGCCAGAACAGCACTTCACCCAGCCGCCACCCCGTTACAGTGAAGCTACCCTGGTTAAAGACCTGGAAGAAAACGGGATCGGCCGTCCCAGTACATATGCCAGTATCATCTCCACCATTCAGCAGCGGGGTTACGTAGACCGTGAAGATCGGCGGCTGGTGCCCACCGAAACTGGCCAGATAGTGAACGATTTACTGGTGGAATATTTTCCGGACATCGTCTCGGTGGATTTTACCGCCAGATTAGAGGATGAACTGGACAAAATTGCCGAAGGCACTCCCTGGGTACCGGTCATTTCCAGCTTTTATGGCCAGTTTGTGGAAAAACTAGAAATTGCCGATGAATCCATTCCCAAGATCGACGTGCAGCGAGAACAAGAGCTTGTGGGACGTGATTGCCCTCTTTGCGGCCAGCCGCTGGTCTACCGGGAAGGGCGCTACGGCCGTTTTATCGGCTGCAGCACCTTTCCTAAATGCCGCCACACGGAGCAAATTGTCATTGTCGTCGCTGACTGTCCACATGGGGGTGAGATTGTGGAACGGCGCACCAAACGCGGCCGTATCTTTTATGGCTGCTCACGTTACCCAGATTGTGAATGGCGCAGCTGGTACAAGCCGGTAACGGGCGTGGATGGCTCCTGCGACGGCGTTATTGTTCAGGTCAGCGAAGGCAAAACGGAGTGTATCACTTGTGGTTTGAAGGAAAAGGCGCCGGCGCCGTAGAAAGTATTACGTGTTTACACCTTCAAGAATGACGTTGACTTGGCTGACTTCTTCGGCCGTCAGGTTCCAGCCAGCCGCTTTAACATTTTGCTGTAAATGCTCTAATTTTGTCAGCCCAGAGATAACCGAACAGACCTGTGGCTGTGCCAGCAGCCAGGCATGGGCCAGTCCACCCATGGTGTGTTCTCGTTCTTCGGCCCAGGCGGCCAGCTTTTCTACTTTGGTGTAGTTCCCATCTGTCATATACCGTTGTACGTAGGCGCTGCTCTCGCCACGAGAATCGGCCGGTGCGCCCTGGCCTCGTTTGTATTTGCCCGTAAGAAAGCCGCCTGCCAGCGGAAAGTAGGGGATAAACCCAACGTTGTGCGCCTGGCAATAAGGGATAACCTCTTTTTCTACCTCTCGTTCTAACATATGGTAATGTGACTGGATGGTGACAAACGCTGCCCAGCCACGCATGTCTGCCAGCAGGTTGGCCTTGGCCAGCTGCCAGGCGGCGTAAGCCGATGCCCCCACGTAGCGTACCTTGCCGCTGCGCACCAGGTCATCCAGAGCGCGCATTGTTTCTTCAATGGGGGTGGTGTCATCCCAACGATGCATCTGGTACAGGTCAATATGGTCGGTTTGCAGGCGGCGCAGGCTGGCTTCTACGCCGTTCATAATGTGGTAGCGAGACGCGCCGTAGTCGTTGGGTCCTTCCCCTGTCTTAAAGTAAACCTTTGTGGCCACCACAAATTTGTCCCAGCGCCCTTTAAGGGCATGGCCCAACGTTTTCTCTGAGTCACTTTCGGTATAGACATCGGCCGTGTCAATAAAGTTAATGCCCTGGTCGACCGCGGCGTCTATGATGGCATTCACGGCCGTCTGTGCCACTTTCCGGCCAAATTGGTTGGTGCCCATGCCGATGACTGATACACGCACCCCAGAGTTCCCTAGTTGACGATATTCCATGTTGTCTCCTTTTAACATAATCAGAAGTCAGTAACCAGTTTTCCATGGATATTTACTGGCGTTAGGCAGGCCCTGCTGATAACTGGTTGCTGATGACTGAAAACTGGTCATAGTTTATGAAGTTAAGACGCGGTCATCCCCCACCCGCCGTGTCATTTTGACTTCATCCAGGTGTTCCAGCAGGGCGACGGCATATTTGCGGCTGGTGTTAAACAGGTCGCGTACCTGGGCGACGTTCATACGGCCGTGGGCGGCCAAATATTCTCTGATCCCAGCTACCAGCCGTTCGTAATCAGCCGGAGCATACACCACGTCGCTGCTGATTGGGTGCAGCTGCCGCAGGTCTACCAGGGCAAAATAGACATCTTCACCGACGGCCGTTTTACACTCTTTCACGCTGGGTGAATTGACGCCGGCTGCCACCATCTGGTGCATGAGTCCATCAATACGGCCCTGCTGCGCTGGCGTAAAACGGAGTGCATGATCAGGCCGGCGCAGCAGGGCCCTTTCTTCTACCAGCAAGCCTGCGGCGGCACACCGGTTCATGAGGGGATTAAACACCGTCGCCTTTAACTTCAATCGGCTGCGCAACTCCTCACGCGGCATCCCCAGGCGTAATGGATAGGTACGATGATGGTCGGTCACCATCGCCAGCAGATTATCTACATAGTGCTGGTAGCCGGGGCGAGATATAAACTGCTGGTCAAGCTCAATGATTTGCCCCGTGTGGTGTAGGGTGAGCCAGGCGGCCGCGGCCGTTTCTTTATCTATCCCGGCTGCCTGTAATACCTGGTTTTTGTTGGCTGGTTCTATGCGTTGTAACGCCTGCAACAGCACTTCTTCTGGTGTGCCCTGGGTCAGTGTCTGCAAACGGGTCAGGGTGTCTGGCCGAAAACGGCGGTGGCGGCGGCCAGGGTGGGGGTCCAACACAATGCCACCGCCCAACGTAGCGCCGGGTGATGGCCGACGCACAATAAAACGGTCACCACGCAGCACAGCGACTGGTGCTGTGGCTGCCAGTTGCAGCCAGCCCGTCTGCCCTGGTTCGATCTGTTCGCTGCCTAATACCCTTGTGCGGGCCACGACCTCACTGGCGCCCACAAACAGCTTTACCTCCATGTTATGCTTCAGAGGGGCATCGGCCTCTGGCAGGTGGCGGTAAGAGGCGTCAAACAAGATCGTGGGCCGCAGCACACCGGCGGCGGCCACCACGTCACCACGTTTCAGTGCCTCCCGGTCGATGCCGGTCAGGTTCATGGCCACCCGGCTGCCGGGATGAGCCACATCTAGTTTGGTTTTATGCGTTTGCAGCCCACGAATGCGCCCTTTTAACCCCGAAGGTTGGATTTCCACGGCATCACCAACCTGGAAACGGCCGTCTGCCAGTGTGCCTGTCACCACCGTGCCAAAACCGGAAAGCGTAAAAATGCGATCAATGGGCAGGCGGGCACGGCCGTTATCTGCTTGTGGTGGTGAGGCAGTCAACCGTTCCCACAGCGCCGCCCGCAAAGTGGCTAACCCCTGGCTTGTTTTGGCGGAAACCGGCAGTATAGGCGCGTTTGCCAGCACCGTGCCACCCAAGGCGTCGGCTATATCCAATGTTACCATTTCCAACCACTCCGGGTCATCGGCGATCAGGTCAACCTTTGTCAGGGCTACCACCCCATCACGCACTGCCAGCAAGTCTAAAATGGCCAGATGTTCTCTGGTTTGGGGCATCACTCCTTCATCAGCGGCAATAACAAACAAAGCTATATCAATACCGCCCACACCCGCCAGCATGTTTTCAATAAAGTCACGGTGGCCAGGCACATCGATGACCCCTACTTCTTCAGTGTGAGGGGGATCACCCAGTGACAGCCAGGCAAAGCCCAGATCAATGGTCATTTCGCGGGCCTTTTCTTCAGCCAGACGGTCTGGGTCAATGCCGGTGAGGGCTTCTACCAGGGTAGATTTACCGTGGTCTACATGTCCGGCGGTGCCAATGACGTACATTTTGGTGATCGGTGAGAGGCAACCGGTGAATGGCTGCTGCGTGCCATTCACCGATTACAGGCTAATCAAATTCTTCTTGCACGGGAACCAGGGCCGGTTGGCGGCGACGGTTGGGGTTCTGTTCAATGGCTTTTTCCACTTCTTCCAGCCAGATACGGGGCCACTGCTTGAGGGCGTCTGCCTGGGCAGTTTGTACCCGCCACAGCAGGTCTTTTTCTTCTTTTAATTTGTTATACGTCTCTTCTAGCACGGTAAGTTGCTCACGCATTTCCCGTTCGTGCCGGTTAACGGTTGCCCAACGCTGTTCGCGGTCAACCTCTTCGTTTTTCCAGCGCTTGTCGTTTTCCTGGCGAAAATCGTCCCAGCGGCTTTGCATACGGTTGGTTTCCACCCGGATGAGCTCGGCTGATTCACGCTGCTGCTTATCAATCTGCTCCTGCCATTGTGTTAAGGTGTCTACGGCCATCTTGGCTTCTTTGTACTGGTCAGAAAAACGAATCCATTCTTTGTTGAATCTTTCCATAGAACTTGCCTGTTCTTCCAAATTACGGCGCCAGTTTTCCAGTTTTTGGTTGCGTTCGTATTCCCCCAGTTGGATCTGCTCCATCCAGTTTTTGGTGCTATGTTGGATGGCTTCTTGTTTTTCCGTGATGCTGCTCATACTGTTTTCCAGACGGATGAGGGCGCTGTTGAGGGTGTCCAAACGGCCGTAAATGCCTTCCCATCGCTTGTTGATTTCTACAATGGTGGTTTGCAGGTCGGCAATGCTGCGGGCGTTGTGCTTTTCCTTTTCCCCTAGAAAAGCAAAGTTGCTGTCTGACTTTTCCAACCGGCCACGCAGGTCGCCGATTTCCGTTTTCTGCATGCCAATAAGGTTGGCCAGCCGTGACTCCTCAGCCATACGCATGTCCATCTCTGTTTGTAATTTACGAATGGGTTCCATGCCTTTGCGGATTTCGGCCAGTTCGCGCACACTGCCTTCTTGCTCTACACGTCGCAGCCTGTCCATTTCTGCTTCTGATTGGATACGCCGCCGGTCATACTGCTCAATCATCTGCACAATTTCATCTTTAAATTGGGAGAGCTGCAAATCTACCTGCGGAATGCGTGATAACTGTGCTGTGACGCTGGCAACCTGCCGTTCCAGTTCCTGGATGCGTTGTTCACGGCTGTCCAGCTCACGATCCTTGAGTTCGATTTTTTGCTCCAACTCATTCATGCGGCGGTTTGATTTGCGCCGTTCTTCATCCAACCACTCAATTCGGTTTTGTAAGTCACTGAGTACTTGTTGTTGGACCGGGTTATTGCCATTGTTTGTCATATTGTTCTCCTCAACGGCCGTGACATGAAAGACCGTAGCTGCATTATAGCCCGCGCTGGCTTGTTGACCACTATTCAGTGTTCGGTATTCAGTAATCAGTAATCAGTTGGATACTGAAAACTGTTTACTGATTACTGTTTACTGTAAAATCCGCGCCATGCATATTGGCATAGACGCCCGGCTGCCCTTCTACCAGATGGGAGGGATCAGCCAATACATTTTGCACTTGCTGCCAGCATTGGCCGCCCAGGATGGGGCGAATCAGTATTCTGTGTTTCATATGCGGCCAGACGGCCGTGACTATACCCCTACAGCGGCTAACTTTGCGCGCCGTAACCTGCTGACCCCTTGCCATCATCGGTTGGAGCGGTGGGCGTTGGGTGCCGAACTGCTGCCTCATCGCCTGGACGTGCTGCACAGCCCAGACTTTATCCCCCCTCAATGGGGAGCCAAGCAGCGTGTTATCACCGTGCATGACCTGAACTTTATCTACTACCCGGAATTTCTCACCCGCGAGAGCATGCGTTATTATGCAGACCAGATCGCCTGGGCGGTGCAGACGGCCGACCATATTTCCGCAGACAGCCATGCCACCCGGCATGATTTGATTCAGCATCTGCACGTACCCCCAGATAAAGTAACCACTGTCCACCTGGCTGCCAACCCACTGTACGCTGAACCGGTGACGGAGACGGCCGTGGCGCAAACGCTCAGCCACTATCGTCTGCCACGAGGTTTTATCCTGTTTGTAGGCACATTGGAGCCTCGTAAAAACATCCCCTTCCTGCTGCGTGCTTACCAGGCGCTGCGTACGCAGCACAGGGTCGATGTTCCCCTTTTGCTGATTGGCCGCAAGGGCTGGCTTTACGAAGAAATATTTCACACCCTGGCTGAACTGCGTTTGCAAGATCAGGTGCGCCACCTAGAGCAGGTAAATGACCACCAACTGGCGCACCTTTACCACGCCGCCGGCGTACTGGTGACACCATCACATTATGAGGGTTTTGGGCTGCCCGCCCTGGAAGCGCTGCACTGCGGCTGCCCGGTGATAGTCAGTAATAGGGGTTCGCTGCCAGAAATTGCTGGTAGGGCCGGGTTAACACTCGATGTACTGGATGAAGAGGAATGGACCACCGCCCTATATGATGTCCTCACTGATGACCAGCTGCGTGAAGATATGATTCGCAAAGGGCATGCCCAGGCGCAAACCTTCTCCTGGGGTAAAGCGGCCGCGGCCACCCGGCATTTGTACCGGCTGGTCCTGGAGGGGGGATGACGGCCTATGGCTAAAATCCTGATACTAACCCCTCAACTGCCATATCCACCACAGCAGGGAACCAGCCTGCGCAACTACCATATCATTCAGGGGTTGGCGGCGCAGCATGAGATAACGCTTTTAAGCTTTTTAGAGGATAACCAGACGGCCGTGCCCACCCAGATTGCGCCGTTGGCGGACAAATGCCAGCGCATCGAAACGGTGCCCGTGCCGTCGCGGTCTGCCGGCACTCGCCTGCGCCAGTTGGTAACCACCCGCCTGCCTGATATGGCCCACCGTCTGGCCAGCCCCGTGTTTACCAGCCGTTTACGCCAGCTTTTAACTGAAAGTGATGTTGATATTGTGCAAATCGAGGGCATCGAGCTGGCCCATACCATCGACGTAGTTCGCATAGCCAACAAGAGTGGGCAGAACAAGATCAACATTGTTTTTGACGACCACAACGCGGAAACGGAACTGCAGCGGCGCAATATGTACACAGACTGGCGTCAGCCGCGGCGCTGGTTGGCGGCGGCCTATTCGGGAGTACAGGTGGGGCGGCTGCGGTCGTATGAATGCTGGGCTGGGGAGCAGGCAGATTGGGTCACGGCCGTGTCTGAAACTGACAAAAAGCATCTGCAAGCCCTGGGTTTCCAGACGCCGGTGACCGTTATCCCCAACTGCATTGACACCAGTGCTTATGCTCCTCCGCCTGACGGGCCGTCAGAGAACGTGTATGACCTGGTATTTAGCGGCAAGATGGATTACCGGCCCAACGTGGATGCCGTTTTATGGTTTGCCGATGCGGTCTGGCCTATGATCAAAGCTGCCCGGCCTTCGGCTACCTGGGCCATTGTGGGTCAAAAGCCGCACCCGCGTTTAAACCGGCTGCGGCAGGTAGCGGGCATCACCATCACGGGGTGGGTGGCAGATATACGGCCGTATCTCTTTGGCGCGCAAGTATTCATCATGCCGCTTCGTGTAGGCAGTGGCACCCGCCTCAAACTTATCGAAGCTTTTGCGGCGGGTAAGGCTGTTGTCAGCACACAAGTGGGGGCGGAGGGGTTTCCAGTAACCCATGGCCAAGAACTCATCGTGGCAGATTCGGCCCAAGCGATGGGCACGGCCGTGGTGCGCTTACTTGAGAATCCTCAAGAGCGCACCCACCTGAGCCGTGCCGCCCAGCAGTTTGCCGCCCACTATGATTGGCGCGTCATCGTGCCCCAGTTTAACCAGATTTACGCCAATTTGCTCACGTTTTAGTTTATTTGGGCTCAAAGTCAAGTGCGGCCGAGTTAATGCAATAACGGAGCCCTGTTTTGTTTTGCGGGCCATCATCAAAAACGTGGCCCAGATGCCCATGACATTTAGCACAGATTACCTCCACGCGCCTCATGCCATGACTATTATCTTCGCGAAGTTCTACATTGCCCCGGCTGGCTACATCCCAGAAACTTGGCCACCCGGAGCCTGAATGATATTTCGTCTCTGACGAAAACAACTCGTTTCTGCATCCAGCACAAACGTAAGTGCCATCTTCTTCGGTGTCAACATACTTTCCAGTAAAAGCCCTTTCAGTCCCACTTTCGCGTAAAACACGATATTGCTGGTTTGTAAGCTGCTCGCGCCACTGTTGGTCTGTTCTTGTTATTTTTTTCATGGTTACATTCCTGGTTATCTTTTGACACAGGTGCCTTGATCTAAAGAGGTATAAGCGGTTGAAATGGACATTGGCTCATAGGTTCCAGGCCATCCTCTGTCACCTGGGCAAATTCCTCCAGACGGACACCGCCCCAGCCAGGCATATAAATGCCCGGCTCAATAGTAATATTATTACCCGTCTCAACGATACTTTCTTCTGGCGCACGTGGTGACAGGAAGGGGTCTTCGTGAATCTCCAGCCCTACGCCATGCCCTAAACCATGCCCGAAGTGTGCCGCATGCCCGGCATTATGGATGATATCGCGGGCCAGGGCGTCGGCGGCGCGCAGGGTCATACCAGGGCGTAAATGGGTGAAGACGTTTTGCTGGGCCTGGTGTACCAGGTTGTACACTTCCCAGAATTTTGCCGGGGGTTCGTTCCCCAGGTGGAAAGTGCGTGTCAAATCACTATGGTAACCATCCAGCGCAGCCCCCATATCCACAATGATGATGTCACCTGCCAGCAGCTGGCGATCACTCACCGTATGGTGGGGTAAGGCGCTGTGGGGTCCGGCAGCCACAATGATAGGAAAAGCCGGGCCATCGGCGCCAGCCTGGCGCATTAGTTTATCCAATTCCCAGGCCAACTGCTTTTCGGTCATGCCCGGCCGGGCCATTTCCGGGAATTGCGCCATAGCCTGGTCGGTCATGGCGGCGGCGCGGCGCATAAGGTCAATTTCTGCCTGGGTTTTTATGGTGCGCAATGGTTCAACGGTCTCTGCCAATGGTATCCATTGCACACCCGCCCGTGCCTGCCGCCAGTCGGCAGCCTGCGCCAGCGTGACGTGCTTTTTTTCTATGCCTATGCGTTTAACGCCGGCCAACTTAAAGAAGGTACGGTCATCCTGACGGGTACGTTCGTGTTGGTACAGTTCAAAATGGGGCGCTTCGGTTTTTGCGCGTTCGTAATAGCGAAAGTCAGTGGCGATAAAGGCTTTATCAGGGGTCAGCAAGAGCATGCCATTGGAGCCGGTGAAGCCGCTCAGCCAGCGACGGTTAGCGGGGCTGGCAATGAGAACAGCGTCTACCTGCCATTTGTCCAATTTCTGACGCACGGCCGTCAGCCGCTTCTGGTGTGTATCTTCTCTGTTCATCATTTGTGAACTGCAGCCAAATTATGGAGCATGGCCGACGACAATGTTGCCGTTCCCTGCCATTACCTCACCCACAACCACGGCCGTAGGGCACTCCTTGATAAAAGTCTCACAGGCCGTCGGGGGCACGGCCACCAGCAGCCCGCCAGAGGTTTCTGGCGTCCACAACAGGTCTTGCATCAGCAGGGGCGCCCCTTCATCAAACGTTACCCATTCCTGGAAATAGGCCATGTTACGGGCCATGCCGCCAGGGAACGCCCCCGCCTGCCCATAGGCCAGAGCGCCCGGCAGCCAGGGCAAACGGTCCAGGTAAAAACGGAACCCGACACTGCCCAGGTGGGCCATTTCATGGGCATGGCCCAGCAGGCCAAAACCGGTAATGTCTGTCAGGGCGTGGGCGTTAGCCTGTTGAGCGGCAGAAGCAGCCTGTTTGTTGAGAGTTTTCATGCTGGCCACGGCCGTGGCCACGTCTTCGTCTCTGGCAATGCCCTGCTTAAGGGCCGTTGTCACCACGCCCACACCCAACGGTTTGGTCAACAGCAGTATATCGCCAGGCTGGGCGCCCCCTTTGGTTTTCACCCGCGCCGGGTCAACCAGGCCGGTCACGGCCAGGCCATACTTGGGTTCCTTGTCTGTGACACTGTGCCCACCGGCAATGACGCCGCCAGCCTCGGCTACCTTTTCTGCGCCGCCACGCAGTATCTCACGCAAGATACCTTTATCCATATCGTCAGGAAAAGCCACCAGGTTAATGGCAAACAACACCTGACCACCCATGGCGTAAACGTCAGACAGGGCGTTGGCAGCAGCAATCGCCCCAAAATCATAGGGGTCATCTACCACCGGCGGGAAAAAATCTGTGGTGGTGATGATAGCTTGTTGATCATTAAGCCGGTATACGGCGGCATCATCGGCTTTGGCCAGGCCCACCAGCAGGTCTGGATACTCTTCTGGGGGAAAGATTTGCCGCAGCGGCGCCAGCGCCTGAGCCAGGTCCCCTGGCCCTAATTTAGACGCTCAACCGGCGCAGGTGGCATAGGCGGTAAGCCGAATTTTTTTGCCTGACATAGCATCTCCTTTCATGATCACCCACTGCAAACTTTTCCAAAAGTATAGCGTGTCTGATACCGTCAGGCATCTACGGCCGTGGGTTTGGTAGTGCAAGTAGTGTGCCCGGCTCACAGCGAACGGGTATACTTGCCACCCGATGAAGACATTAAAGTGTGCTATAGGTATTACAGCTTATAACGAAGAGGCCAATATTGGCAGCCTGCTGCAGCGTATTCTGGATCAGCAGTTGTGTGCCGTGCAGATTACGGAAATTTTGGTAGTGGCCAGCGGCTGTACTGACCGGACAGAGGCGATTGTACGGCAGTTTGCGGCCCGTGACGGCCGTATTCGCCTGCTCGTTCAGGAAAAGCGTGAAGGCAAGGCGTCAGCCATGAACCTCTTTATCCATGAGGCGCAAGAGGCACTGCTCGTTCTGTGCAGTGCCGATCTGCTGCCAGCGCCAGATGCCGTTGAGCAGTTGATGGCCCCTTTTGCTGATGCCGAAGTGGGCATGACCGGCTGCCACCCCGTACCGGTGAATGACCCGGCCACCTTTATGGGGTTTGCTGTGCAGATGCAGTGGCGGCTGCATCATGAATTGAACATCTCCGGCGGCTTTAAGGGGGGTGAAATGGTGGGCTTTCGGCGGGTGTTTACGCGGATTCCGTACCACACGGCCGTAGATGAAGCCAGTATTGAACCCATTGTGCGCGGCCAGGGCTACCGGGTACAGTACTGCCCGGAGGCCATCGTCAGCAACAAAGGGCCGGAAACGGTTGATGATTTTATCCGCCAGCGCCGCCGCATTTATGCCGGCCACCTGGATTTACAAAGGCTGCTCGGTTATAAGGTCAGCACCATGTCTGGCCATAAAATCATCTCACTTTTGCTCAAAACCATAGAATGGCAGCCCCGAAAATTTGTATGGACATGGGCCGTGGTGGGGTTGGAGATAGTCGGCCGTTACCTTGGCTACCGTGACTACAAAACCGGTGCCAAAAACCATACCGTCTGGGAAATTGCCACCACAACCAAGGAGCTCCATGGTGATGGGGTAGACCACCAACGGTCGCCCACCGCACCATAATAACCACCCTATGAATTCCATGCCCGGCGTTCTTGCACGCATTCCCTTGTTCCAAACGTACCGCCGTTTTGGCTGGCCAAAGATGCTGCCGCTTAATATTACCCTTTCCCCTTCACCCAAGTGTAACTCCCGCTGCCTTACCTGTAACATTTGGATGAAGCGCGAAAACGAACTGACACTTGACGAATGGGACAAGGTGCTGGCCTCCCTGGGTACTGCGCCCTACTGGTTTACCATTAGTGGCGGCGAACCCTTGATGTTCCCCAAGATCGTGGAACTGGCAAAGCTGGCTTACCGTCATTGCCGCCCCGGTATCATTAACATCCCTACCAACGGTATCCTGAGCAGCGGGCCGGAGCGCGTGCGGGCCATCCTGGAGGCCTGCCCGGACAGCCAGCTCATCATCAATCTTTCGTTGGATGGGGTAGGGGAGAAGCATGATTTTATTCGCGGGGTGGCCGGCAATTTTGAGAAGTTTGAAGAGCGTCTAACCCAATACCTGGCCCTGCGCCAGGAGTTCCCCAACTTTGTGGTGGGCATTCACTCTGTTGTTTCTGTCTTTAGCGTAGGTCACCTGGATGAGCTGATCGCTTATGCAGACCAGTCAGGCGCAGACCAGTTTATTACGGAGATTGCCGAGCCGCGTGTAGAACTGGACACGGTCGGCCTGCCCATTACCCCCAGCTCAGAGCAGTATGCCCAGGCCATTGACCAGTTGATCGCTTACGTCAACAGTAAATCCTACAAAGGGGTGGCCAAGATCACGGAAGCGTTCCGTGTAGAGTATTACAAGCTGGTTAAGCGCATACTGGATGAGCAGGATCAGGTGATTGGCTGCTATGCCGGGTGGGCCAGCGCCCAGATTTATGCCGATGGTACTGTGTGGCCGTGCTGTGTGCGCGCCGACAATCTGGGTAATCTGCGTGACCATAACTATGATTTCAAAGAAATCTGGTTTGGTGAAAAGATTAAGGAAGTGCGCCGCAGCATTTACGCCAAAGAGTGTTACTGCCCCCTGGCCAATGCCTCTTACACCAATATGCTCATGGATGTGCCTACTGTCTCCCGTGTGGGCACGAAGGTCATTAAACCAGACTCGATCCGGGTAATCAAGTAGGGACTACTCCCCCGTTTAATCCATCAGCCCTGAAATCACTCTTTTTTCATCCTTTGTGCCTGCCGTGACGGATAGGCAGGCCGGCCAATGCCGACTACCATTCTAGTATTATGGAAAAGGTCTGTCGGGTTTTTATTATTGGTGACTCCCTTTTCACCGAAACACTGGCGCATATGCTGGCCGGTGCGGCTGGTGTAGCGGTGGTGGGGTCGGTGACATCAAGAGTGGCTGCCTTCACGGCCGTGGCCCAAACCCGGCCACATGTCATCATCGTCGCCGATGTTGGTGACCAAATCCAGGCCCATTTTGGCCCGCTCCTTTCCCTGTATCCGAACATTCCCATTATCAGTGCTGATCTGAATCGTGATTACGTCCAAATCATCACCAGCCGCCGGGTGAACGCCCGCCGTGATGATTTGTTGGCGGCGATTGATGAGTTAGCAAAATCTGTCAGCGATTAGCGATGGGTGATTGGAGATTCCGGGGCAATCATCCGCTTTATGTCCCTTTTTCCAATCCCCTTTATGGAGTGTACCTATGAATCTGTCTCGCCGAAACTTTCTCAAATTAAGCAGCAGTGCCGCCGGTGGTGTCTTGTTGGGCAAGTATATGCACCTGCAGCTGTTAGAGCCCATTAATGTGGCTAACCCACTGGCTGCCTACCCTGGTCGGGATTGGGAAGAGATTTACCGCAACCAATACCGGTATGACTCCTCCTTTACCTACGTTTGCTCGCCCAACGATACCCACGCCTGCCGCCTGCGTGCTTTTGTGCGTAACGGCGTTATCTTGCGGTCAGAAACAAATTATGATGTGGGCAGTTACAGTGACCTCTATGGCAACACAGCCACCGCTCATTGGAACCCGCGTGGTTGTAAAAAGGGGCAATCCTTTCACCGCCGCGTCTATGGCCCACACCGGCTCAAGGGACCCATCATGCGCCAGGGGTGGAAGCAGTGGGCCGATGATGGCTACCCCTATCTGGATGCCGCCAATCGAGACAAATACAAATTCACCGCCCGTGGTGATGATGTGATGATCGCCGTCTCCTGGGAGGAAGCCTACAGGTATATTGCCCGTGGTATGATCGCCATTGCCACACATTACGCCGGCGAGGAAGGGGCTGAACGCCTGCGCGCCGATGGTTATCCTGAAGAGATGATTGCAGAGATGAAGGGCGCCGGTACACGTACCTTCAAATGTCGCGGTGGCATGGGGTTGTTGGGTGTCATTGGCAAATATGGCATGTACCGTTTTGCCAATATGTTGGCGTTGTTAGACACACATATACGGGACACAGATGAAGAAACAGCGCTTGGTGGGCGACGCTGGTCTAATTATACCTGGCATGGTGATCAGGCTCCTGGCCACCCCTTTACCACCGGTCTGCAAACATCTGACTGTGACTTTAATGATCTGCGAAACACCCGGCTGCATATTCAGTGTGGCAAGAATCTGGTGGAAAACAAGATGGCTGAGTCTCACTTTTTCATTGAGACCATGGAGCGCGGCGGCAAAATCATTACCATCACCCCGGAGTATTCACCCCCGGCCACCAAAGCGGACACGTGGATTCCCATACGGCCGTCAACCGATACGGCTCTTTTCCTGGGCGTCACCAAATGGATCATGGACAACAACCGGTATAACGCCCCATTTGTGAAGCAGTTTACAGATTTTCCCCTGGTGGTGCGGTTAGACACCCTCAAGCGGCTGCACCCACACGAAATCTTCCCTGACTACGAACCCGGCCTTTCTGCAGAGGGCCCCAGCTTCCAACTGCATGGTCTGAGCCAGGAGCAGTATGACCAACTGGGTGATTACGTCGTCTTTGATGAGGACAAAGGGGAACTGGTACCCCTCACCCGTGATGATGTAGGCACGGCGATGGCCGGCAAAGGCATCAACCCACAGCTTTCGTGGTCAGGCAAGGTGACGCTGCTGGAAACGGAAGAAGAGATCGAGGTGATGACCTTATGGGCCATGTACGAAGAGCATTTACAGGAGTATGACCTGGACACCGTGGCCGAGATCACCCTGGCGCCCAAACAGCTCATTGAAGAGATGGCTGAAGATATTGTCACCATGAGTCCCGTGGCCATCCATATTGGTGAGGGGATCAACCATTGGTTCCACGCCACCCTGGCCAACCGTTCCCAATTCCTGCCGCTGATGCTGACAGGCGACATTGGCAAGCCGGGAGCGGGTTGTTACACCTGGGCCGGCAATTACAAGGCAGCCCTCTTCCAGGGTTCCCCCTGGACCGGCCCTGGCTTTAAGGGGTGGATTGCCGAAGACCCGTTTCATCCTGACCTGGATGAAAACCTGGACGGTAAAGATGTGCATGCTCACAGCTACGCCAAAGATGAGGAACCAGCTTATTGGAATCATGGTGACCGGCCGCTGATTGTGGAAACGCCGCGATACGGCCGTAAAAACTTTACCGGAAACAGCCACATGCCCACACCCAGTAAAGTGCTGTTCCACTCCAACGTTAACCTGCTTAATAACGCCAAACACCATTACGACATGATCAAAAATGTCAACCCCCTTATTGACCTGATCATCGCCGTAGACATTGAAATGACGTCCAGCGTGGAATATGCAGACTTTGGCCTGGCGGCCAACTCCTGGGCCGAATTTACGATGCCCGAAATTACCGCCTCCTGCTCTAACCCGTTCCTACAAATCTGGAAAGGGGGCATCCCCCCAATCTACGACACCAAAGATGACGCGCTGATTCTGGGTGAACTGGCTGCAGCTATTGGGGATGAACTGGGCGACCAACGTTTTCGTGATTATTGGAAATTTGTGCTGGAAGGACGGCCAGAAGTGTACATTCAACGGCTGCTGGACATGTCTGTACCTACCCGTGGTTACACCTACGATGACATCATGGCCGGCAAGTATGGCGAACCAGGAGCCGCATTGATGCTCTTCCGCACCTACCCGCGTATTCCTTTCTGGGAACAGGTGAATGATTCGGAGCCATTTTTCACTGACTGCGGCCGGCTGGCCGCTTACTGTGACATCCCCGAAGCCATCGAATACGGTGAAAATATGATCACCCACCGCGAAGGGCCTGAAGCAACCCTGTACCTGCCCAATGTCATCGTCACCAGCAGCCGTTTTGTACGCCCAGATGATTACGGCATCCCCGAAGATGAGATGGGATGGGATGAACGCACCGTGCGCAATATTGCCAAACCATGGGCGCAGGTGAAAAACACCACAAACCCGCTGTGGGAACAAGGGTTCCACTTCTACTGCCTGACGCCCAAAACACGCCATCGTGTGCACTCCTCCTGGAGCACCGTGGACTGGACGATCATCCTGGACAGCAACTTCGGCGACCCATACCGGGAAGATAAGCGGCTGCCGGGTGTGGGTGACCACCAACTGCACATGAACCCACAAGCGGCCGTAGACCTGGGCATCGAAGATGGTGACTATGTCTATGTAGACGCCAATCCGGCGGATCGGCCGTATCGCGGCTGGCAGGTAGACGACCCCTTCTACAAGGTCTCTCGCCTGATGCTGCGTGTTAAATATAACCCGGCTTACCCATACCACATCATCATGCTGAAGCACGGTCCGTTTATGGCCACAGAAAAATCGGTACGCGCCCACGAAACCCGCCCCGATGGACTGGCGAAGTCAGAAGGCACCGGCTATCAGGCCAACCTGCGCTATGGTTCACAACAATCACTCACCCGTGACTGGTCTATGCCCATGCACCAGACAGACACACTGTTCCACAAGCAAAAAGTGTTTACTGGCTTTATGTTTGGCGGCGAGGCAGACAACCACGCCCTGAACACGGTGCCCAAAGAGACGCTGGTGAAGGTGGAAAAGGCGGAAGATGGTGGCCTGAACGGGCAGGGTAAATGGGAACCCGTTAATTCCGGCTTCACCCCCGGCCATGAAAACGATTTTATGGAAAAGTACATGGCCGGGAATGTGACCACCGTTTCTGGCAAGGAAGAAGGTTAAAAGATGGCAGATTCCAAAATGATAAACACCTGTTTTCATTGCAACCGGACGGAGGATGAAATTCCGATCGTACTCTGGTCTTACCGGCAACGGCCGTTGTCTGTCTGTTCCGCCTGTATGCCCATCCTCATTCACAAATGGGAGCAGGTGGTGGCTACACTGGCAACCTTGCCCGCAGGAGAGAGCGGTCATGGATAGCATTCCCTTGCCTATGGTCCAGCAGCCCTTGGACAGTGGCGTCCCCCTGCCGCCGCACGAACAAGACCCCTACGAACTGGTAGGCATGGTCATCCCTGGCGAAGAGGGGCAGACAGAAGCCATGGCCCAAGCCCTGGTAGAAGAGTTTGTCCTGCTCGGATGGAACGAAAAACGATTAATGACCCTGTTTACCAATCCCTTTTACCTGGCCACGTACCGCATTTACCAGCAAAAAGGGGCAGCATATGTGCAGACGTTAATACAGGATATATGCGCAACATGGCGCTTTGAGAAGGAGTGACCAACATGGCAGAAGTCTACAATTGGCAACTTGGCCGGCCCATGGAGTATGTGTACGAAGAAGCCCACCCAGACAAGCAGTTTGCGGCCGTTTTTAATATCAACCGTTGTATTGGCTGCCAGACCTGCACCGGGGCGTGTAAAGCCACCTGGACCTTTTCCAAAGGGCAGGAATATATGTGGTGGAACAATGTAGAGAGCAAACCATATGGCAGTTACCCCAAATATTGGGATGTGAAAATTTTGCAGCAGTTGGATGAAGCGCACCAACAGGCAGGGCGCACGGCCGTATGGGACCCAACTCAGACCGGGGATCAATCGCCTTATGGCGTCTATGAAGGCATGACCATTACTGAAGGAGCCACGGCCGTGCAAAATGGTAACCAGGCGTTAGGTTACCTGCCACCCGATAATGAGTGGAGCGCCCCTAACTTTTATGAAGACACCGCCACCAAATACAAAGGCGGCAAGTTAGGCCTTAGTGAAGAAGGGGCAGCCTTGCCCGTGCACCAAACCTGGTTCTTTTATTTGCAGCGCATTTGCAACCATTGTACCTACCCCGCCTGCGCCGCCGCCTGCCCCCGCAAAGCGATCTACAAACGGCAGGAAGACGGCATTGTGCTCATTGACCAGGGCCGCTGCCGTGGCTACCGTAAATGTGTGGAGCAGTGTCCCTACAAAAAGTCCATGTACCGGGGCACCACACACACCAGCGAAAAGTGTGTGGCCTGTTACCCTCGTGTAGAAGGTAACGACCCCTTGAGTGACGGTGTGCCCATGGAAACCCGCTGCATGGCCGTTTGTCCCGGCAAAATTCGGCTGAATGGCCTGGTAGATATTGGCCCTGATGGCGCATGGGTTGAAGACCCACAAAACCCGCTTTACTACATGGTGCGCATAGAAAAAGTAGCCCTGCCGCTTTATCCCCAATTTGGCACGGAGCCGAACATCTATTACATCCCGCCGCGTTGGGCCCCACGGCCGTACCTGCGGCAAATGTTTGGTCCGGGGGTAGACGAAGCCATTGCCCTGTACAGTGCCCCCTCACGTACCCTGCTGGCGCTGATGCAGCTGTTTCGCGCCACCCAAAAGATGGTCTTTAAGTTTGAGATTGAAGAAGGGCCGTTGGTACGCGAAGGTGAACGTCATGGGCAGCCCTGGCAAATGTATGATGACACTATCATCGGTTTTGACGCTAAAGGGAATGAAGTTGCCCGTTTGAGTGTGGTAGAGCCGCTGCATGAACGGCCGTCAGAACGGTTAAACTCCATCTAAGTGTATGGGCTCTGCCCATAATGGGAGATAAAAGTATGAACAAAAAAAATGCTATCTGCCGGCTGTTGGTGTATGGCTTTTTGGCTGAAGCCTTTGTGTACCCGCATGACAACTGGACTGAAGACGTAGGCATGGTGGCCCCCATCGCCGCTCCCTTGATGGGCAGCGACGGACTGCCAATGGGCAGTGATGGGTTGCCGATTGCCAAAACCAGCCTGCCAGATCTACAAGCAGCACATCGGCTGACTTTTGGTACCGCCGGGTCACTATGTTACGAGACAGAGTACGGTTTGCCGCACGAATACCGCCAGAGCCAGGAGATGGCCGACATTGCCGGGTTTTACCGTGCCTTTGGCTTTAGCTTGGGCGGCGCCGTGCGTGAACGGCCAGATCACGTGGCCGTGGAACTGGAATTTATGCACATTTTAGCGCTGAAGGAGGCCTATGCCCTGGAAACCGGCATCTCCGAACACGTGGAAATTTGTGTAGAGGCCCAGGGGAAGTTTCTGCAAGACCACCTGGGCCGTTGGGTGGGGCTCTTTGCTCAAAGTGTGGCCCACAATGCGCCTGATTCGCTCTATGTGGCGCTGGCCCAATTCACGGCTGCGTTTGTGCAAGCTGACGCGCACCGTCTGGGCATCATGCTGGACCAACCAGAATTGGCTGCTGTGTCGCACACCCCCTTTGACCCGGACTTCTCCTGCGCCAGTTGTCAGGTAGCCGGTATGGGCGAGCAGGGGTTTATACGGGCCGATACCATTCGTTAGTCATCAGTGCCTGATGTTCAGCATATGATGGACTATTGACCGATGACTGCAAAAAGGGAGTTCGCTATGATGATCACACGATCTCGACTTTTCTTGATTGTTTTGCTGGCGCTGGCCGGTGTGTTTACCTTCTTGAAGATTCCGCTGGCTAGCAGCCAGGGGGTGACAATTGTGGCCGCCCAGGTGAGCGGGGCACTGCCCTTAGAGGACGTGCAGGCAGCTGTATGGGATGAAGCCACGGCCGTGTCCATTCCCCTCAGCGCCCAAATTGTGGCCAAACCGATGTTTGCCCAGGCCAATGTCAAAGCTGTTTCGGCCCGCGCCCTCTACAATGATGAACAGATTGCTTTCCTGGTGGAATGGGAAGATGAGACCCTGGATGACACGGCCGTGCGTGTACAAGATTTTAGCGACGCCGTGGCCATCCAATTCCCCCTGGTGGAAGGGCAGCCCTTCTTTTGCATGGGGCAGCAAGGTGGCAACGTCAACATCTGGCATTGGAAAGCCGATTGGCAGGCCGCCATGGCCGCCCCCCAAGATGTAGACACAACTTACCCCAACATGTATGTAGACATGTACCCCTTTGCTGATGCTGAAGCCGGCGCGGCTGCCCCGGTTGATTCCTATGAAGATGACAATTACATTCCAGCCCTGGCCGCCGGCAATCTGTTTGCCAGCCCCACCTATGCTTCGCCAGTGGAAGACTTGATCGCCGGCAGCTTCGGCTCGCTTACATCACAGCCGGCCGACATGCAGAATGTGCAGGGATATGGTGATTATGCCGACGGCAAGTGGCGGGTGGTTTTGAAGCGTGACCTGGTTTCGCCGGAAGGAGATGATGCCCATTTTACAACCGGGCAGGTTTACTCCCTGGCCTTTGCCGCCTGGGATGGCGCCAATGAAGAGCGCAACGGGCAAAAGTCCACGTCGCAATGGGTGTCGCTGCAGCTGGGCAGCGCCGGCGCTGTCAGTAGTAACGCCGCCCCCGCTGCCCCCGCCGCTCCCGGTACTACGGAGGGCAGCAGCAGCGGTTCATCAGGAAATGCGCTGGAAGGGCTGCCTTATATCTTTGTGCCCATGTTTGCCCTGTTTGGGTTGGTCCTGGTCATAGGTGTGGGCATCTGGCTTTTGTCTAAGCTGCCGGACAATAAGTGACCGCCCGCAAATAAGGGCTTGTTTACAATTAACTTGGTGTTTTAAAGTGATCAGTTGTCAGTGATCAGTTGAGTGTTCTTCTGAACTGATGACTGGACACTGATGACTGATTACCTGGCAAAAGTCCAGCGTTGTTTTGAACGAACCCTAAGTAAGCGGCCACCTGATTATATGTTTAATGGTTGGCCGCTTACTAAGTAACGGAGCGATAGGATGATGGAAAAACAGCAACTGTTTTTTAAGTGGCTGGCGGTAGCGGCGATAGCGGAATGGCTGCTGGGCCGCACCGTAACGCGGGCGGCCATTCACATACCCAAGTCGCCAGAGGTCATTGTGGCCTACACGGCCGTAAACCAGATCGCACAGGTAATGGCGACGTTTGTAGCCCTGCTGTCATTCATGCTGCTGGTCTGGATTGGGTGGCAGGCGCGGCGAACGGTCTGGCTGCCATTGACGCTGGTGAGCCTTGCCGGTTTGAGCTTGCTGTTTCTGGTGATTGTGCCGCCGGTGTGGTTGGCGCTGGCTTACCAGCTGCTGGCGGCCAGTGCCCTGGTGCTGATGAGCATAACCCGGGGACGCGCCCCCCAAGGGCGTTCCCAGGGAATGGCCTGGCTGCTCCCGGCGCTGGCCTTACTGATCGGCGTGTTGTACCAACTGCTGCCCACCGTGTATGTTTTAGGAAAATGGCCAGGGCCGCCACCGTTCATGGGCACCCTGTTTAACCTGGGGGAACTGCTGGTCGTGGCCAGTGTGGTCGTTTGGTGGTGGGGGTACGGTCGTGGTGGTAACTGGCGCC
This sequence comes from Ardenticatenaceae bacterium, assembly GCA_011525915.1. GTDB lineage: Bacteria > Chloroflexota > Anaerolineae > Promineifilales > Promineifilaceae > CAADGU01. The sequence continues at coordinate 316,404 of WYBM01000015.1, forward strand.
TCTGGTTGTTGGCGGCCGTACCGGCACTGCTCTTTACCCTGAGCTTTCAGCGTGACCCGGCCATGACCGGCATTCTCACCATCTGGTCAACCGGGCTGACATTGTTCCTGCCCTGGCCGGTTTACGCGGTGGCATTATGGCTGGCCGGTGTCACGGTGCTGGCAGCCTGGCAGCGCCAGCCGCTGGTAGCTTATGCCCTTTTGTTGTTCACAGCCGCCGGTTATGCCCCGCAGTTAAGCTCGCAGCTGTTTTGTGCGCTGATCGCTTTGTGGTTGTTGACCCGGCCATTACCCATTGCCGGTAAACAGGCCGCTCGCCGCCAGCCAGAGAGCACCCGGATGGTCACGGCCGTGCCGGCAGCCGATAACCCATGACCGAACACCTGACTCAGCTCTTAGAACAATCTGCCGGGCTGCACCGCCACCTGTGTCCTCGCCAGGTGTTGGGGGTGCGCATGGGACTGCTGGCAGGGCGTTTGCTGGGCCTGGATTTACCCCAGGAAAAGAAGCGGCTGCTGACCATTGTGGAAACAGATGGTTGTTTTGCCGATGGCGTTTCGGTGGCCACAAACTGTTGGGTAGGGCGGCGCACCCTGCGTGTGGCTGATTACGGTAAGGTGGCGGCAACGTTTGTAGATACCCAGACAGAAACGGCCGTGCGCCTTTTCCCTAAGCCCGATGCCCGTCAGATCGCCCCTACCTTTGCCCCAGAAGCTCGCCACCGGTGGGAAGGGTATTTACTAGGTTACCAGCGGATGCCCGATGACCTGCTGTTTGGCCACCAGTCAGTGGGGCTAACCGTCTCCGCGGCGCAGCTTGTCAGCCGTGCCGGGGTACGTGTAACCTGCCATGGCTGCGGCGAAGAGATTATCAACGAACGGGAGATACGGCAGAATGGGCGGGTGTTATGCCGCCCGTGCGCGGGCCCGTGCGTGGGGGAGAGCTATTATGCCATGGCTGGCGGGGGGGCCAGCCACGGCAAAATAGCCAGGCCCGAAATGAAGCTGCCCCACTTGGCATCTCTGTGATCGGCGTGGTGTCTTTGCAACGTTGCAAAGACACCACGGATTTTCCCTGGCAAACTGTTCCCCATCCATCACCTATTATCTTGTCTATTGGGAGGCATACCAGGAATGATAAAGAAAGCCATTGTTTGGGGGCTGCTGTTAACGCTAACTTTGACCTTCGCAATTTCACGGGCACCGGCGGTAAGAAATGCCCTGGCGGGTGCCAACATCACCTACCTGCCATTTGTTTCCCTGGCCGCTAATTATGACGTTCTCATTGATGATGAAGCGTTTACGCCCCATGTGCTGGCCGTAAGAACGGGTACGGCCGTCACCTGGAAAAATGGGGACAACGTTGCGTATACGCTGGTGGGCGAGAACGCTGCCTTTACATCACCAGAACTGCCGCCGGGCGCGCTGTTTAGCTGGCCGGCTGATACTGCCGGCATCTACCCATATACCGCTATGTCAAACCCGCCCCCAGAGGGGACGCCACCCCTGGAAGGGGCGTTGATAGTTTCTGAAAATGGGGCCGCAGATTGGTTTGACGGCCGCACCGTTACCGCCGCCTATCAAGATTCCTGCGGCGGCTGTCATGGCTCGGAACGGCAGGGGGGCATTGGTCCGGCATTGGTGCCCGGGCGCTTAACCGAAAATGATGCTTTTTACTTTGATGCAATTAAGAACGGCCGTCCGGGAACCATTATGCCTGGTTGGGGCAATTTGGGTCTGAGCGATGCCGAAATATGGCTGCTTGTGGGTCTTATCCGCAGTGAACCAACCGGCGCTGGCGTCACCTGGGGTCTGGATGAGATTGCGGCCAGTCACACCGTCCTCATAGACGAAGGCACGCTGCCCATCACCGCTACCCATAGTGGCAACCTGGATAACCTGATGCTGGTCACCGAACGGGAAGCGCAGAGCATTGCCGTCATTGATGGTGACACCCACACTCTGCTCGGTCATATTGGCGCCAGTTACCGGGCGCATGGGTACGCCTTTGACCCCACCACCGACCGCTGGGTCTATAACATTGGCCGGGACGGTTGGCTGTTTAAAATTGACCTGTACACTTTGCAGGCCGTCACCAAAGTACGCGCTGGCCTGGACTCACGTGGGTTGGCCATTTCCGATGACGGCAATTACTTAATCGCCGGGAATTATGCGCCGCACACGGCCGTAATTCTGGATGCCCACACGCTACAGCCGCTTAAAGTGGTGGCCACTGAAGGCTATAACCCAGAGGGGCAGTGGGTGCAATCACGTGTCGCCATCACCAGTGATGTAGCGCCGACCCTGGTTGGCCCTTACTTCATCATCGCACTTAAGGAAGCAGGGCAGGTGTGGCGCATCGATTACAGCCAGCCCGATTTCCCCATAACAAAACTGGAAAATGTAGGCCATATCTTGCATGATGGTTTTCTAAGCCCGGATAACGGCCGTTTTTACCTGGCTTCTCAGGAAGATGATTGGATAGCCGTTATTGACGTGGCCAATTGGACGCTTGTGACCCAAATCCAAACAGGTGATACGCCCCATCCTGGCTCCGGGGCAGTCTGGGAGGCCAACGGCACAGCTTATGGCGCTACTGTTCATGCCGGCGAAGGCCTGGTGACCATCTGGAACCTGGCGGATAACCAGATTGCTGCCCAAATCCCTACCAGCGGCCCTGGCCTTTTCATCCGAACACATGAGCAAAACCCCTACATCTGGGCCGATACGATGTTCGGCCAGCCGCCTAACCAGATTTACGCCATAGACAAAGAAACCTTTACCGTCACCCATGTTATCACCGACGGCCTTATGACCTTACACCCGGAACTGACCGAGGACGGCCAGTTTGTCTATATCAGCGATTGGCAGGGTGAGGTGGTGCGCGTTTATGATGCCCATACCTTTACCCTTATCACGGAAGTGGGCGGCGTGACCACACCCACCGGCATTTTTAACACGGTCCGCCGTTATGAAACACTTGGCCACTAAGGGCGCGTCTGCCAATTCAGTAACTCATTTGCAGACGCGCTGCAAGTAGCCTTATTATCCCCAAACCGGGAAGTTGTTTTTAGATGGCTACTAAGAGCTTTGCACGGTTTTATGTTATGATAGTGCAATGAAACACCGCTCTATTCGTTCTCAATTAGGGGCAGTTTTCCTTGGGTTTTTGATGCTGGTGGTCAGCTCTGTAGCTGTGACTTTCTGGTTGATACAGTCGCAGCAGGCAGATGCCACCATTATCAACCTGGCCGGTCGCCAGCGTATGCTTACGCAGCAAATGGTCCGATTGGCGCTGACACAGCCAGATAGCATTGAATTAAAGCAGACGTTAGACCGGTTTACCCAGACATTAACTGCCCTTTCTAATGGTGGCGAAGTGCTGAATGCCAGCAACCGGCGCATTGTCTTGCCGCCCACTACCGACCCCACCATCCGGGCCCAACTGGATGAGGTTGCCACCATATGGCCGGCCTTCCAATCTCGCCTGTACCCCCCGGTTGATCATGCTGCTTTAGAGGCTGACGCGGCCCTGCTGCTCACCCAACTGGATGGTGTCGTCACTGCTTATGAGGCTCAGGCCCGGACTAAAGTTACCCGTTTACATCAGGTGCAGTTGTTTTTTCTACTAACTGCCTTCCTGCTGCTGGCCTGGGGGTATGCCATCATTCAGCGTCATATCATACGGCCGTTGGTGATGCTCAGTAAGGTGGCCGAGGCCATTGGCGCGGGCCACCTGAGCCAACCCACGCCTGTGCTGCCTGATAATGAATTGGGCCAGTTGGCGCACACGATGGGGCGTATGCGGACTGAAATCGCTGCCCATCGACATGCTTTGGAGCAGCAGGTAGCCCAGCGCACCAAAGAGTTAACAGTCGCTTTTGAGTTTAGCCAGGAAATTGTGCGCCACTTTGAACCAGCCGAACTGCTGCAATCTGTGGCTCATCGTGCCCGTGAGTTGATGCACGGGCAGGCGGCATCTGTGTGTGTGTTGGTTGATAACGGCCGTACTCTGGAACTCACGGCCAGCAGCGGCACGGCCGTGGGGTACAACGGCTTACGTCAATCCAGCCAACATGGTCTGGCCTTACCCGTCATCCAGCAGCACAAGACGGTCATGGCAGACAGTTATTGCAGCGATTGTGGGTTTCTCCATCAATTTTCTGATGTGCCCTGTATTGCCGCTCCGCTGCAAGTGGGCGGCCGTTCTCTGGGCGCATTGTGTGTGGTGCACCCCCAGTGCACGTTTGACATGGATGAATCCCAGGCCCTTACCCTGTTGGCAAATGCTGCTGCTATCGCTCTGGAAAATGCCCGGCTGATCGCTACCGGTAAACAACAGGCTGAAGAGAACGCTTCCCTGGCCGAACGGCAGCGGCTGTCGGCCGAATTACATGACAACCTGGCACAGACGTTGGGCGCCATTAACCTGAGCGCAGGCATGATCGCCAGGGATATCGCTGCCGATCGGCAGGAGGCAGTCCTTAACCGATTAGAGGGAATGCAGGCGAATCTCAAAAGCGCGTATGCCCAGCTGCGTATGGCCCTTACCGGCTTGCAAGAACCCCCTCCGAACGACGGAGAGTTTGTCCAAAACCTGCAGACCTGCCTGAACGATTTCCGGGAACAAACCGGGCTGCTCATTGAGTTGTCCATGTGTCATTCAGCCTTTATCAATTTACCGCCTGTTACTCAAAAACAGGCTTTGCATATCCTTCATGAGTCTTTAGTAAATATCCAGCGCCATGCCCAGGCCTCCTGTGTTCACATTTCAGTCACCAACGAAAATGGCGTGGTTCAATTTGTGGTGGCCGATGATGGTATCGGGTTTGTCCCGGCTCAGGTCAATGGCCAAAATCATCTGGGGCTGAGCATCATGCAAACGCGTGCCGAACGCAGTGGCGGCCGGTTTTCTGTCCATTCGTCGCCCGGAGAAGGAACACGCATTACCGCGACCTTCCCGGTCCGGGGAGCCAGAGAAGCCAGCTTATGAACAGCGCCCGCATCTTGTTAGTAGATGACCATGAACTGTTCCGGGAAGGCCTGGCCGGGTTGGTGAATGCCCAACCTGATCTGGCCGTTGTGGGACAGGCTGGCGATGGCCTGGAAGCGTTAAAGCTGGCCCGTGATCTGCAGCCAGACTTAATTGTGATGGACATCAACATGCCCATCTGTGATGGTCTGGAAGCCACGCGCCTGATCCGTCAGGCCCTGACTGAAGTTCGCATCGTGATCCTTACGGTGCATGATAAAGATGAAAAACTATTTGCCGCCATCAAAGCAGGGGCCAACGGTTACTTGTTAAAAGACACCAGCTCTACCACCTTTTTACAGGGGGTTCGGGGTGCATTGGGCGGTGAAGCCACGTTACCACCCAGACTGGCTGCCAGCCTGCTAGAAGAGTATGCCCGGCTGGCCGGCCAGCCAGGCACGCCCTCATCTACCACCGAAGACCCAGCGCTGACACCGCGTGAACTGGAAGTTCTAGACCTGATAGCTACCAATGCTTCCAACCAGGAGATCGCCGAGCAGCTTTCGATCAGCTTGCACACCACCAAGAGCCATGTGCGGAATATCCTCAGTAAATTACACGCCATGAATCGCCATCATGCAGCTCGCCTGGCAGCCCAACAAGGGCTGTTGGGAAATACGTAAGGGAATACCCCCTATTTTTACTAATTACCTACCTGGATGCAAGCGGCAAGGCTGTGATTGAAGGCCAACAAACCAGCGATATGGTGGTGTTGATAAGTATTGGATTGGCAGCGTTTGTGCTGGCGTTGTTCTTTTTCCAACGGCGTAATCTTACCGTAGGTGCCTGGCCCTGGCAGCGTGCCAAACCAGAAGTATCAATTCCGTCGTGAAGGCCTGTTGGAAGTGGTCATTCGGGACAACTGGCTTAAACACTACACGGCCGTTACCGCCATCAATGCCCTGGCCAGAAAAACCCTGGCCAGCTTTTTGCGGTAGCTCAAAGACATGTCCGTATTATCCAGTGGTTTGGCCGGCCGGTACGCCTTTTGCGCAAATTGTTCAATCAGCCCGGCCGTCAGCTTCTGGCCAATGAGCATATCATTGACCGTTTTGTCCAGCACCACCGGCTGCGAGGCCACAGCCCCCAATACGACCCGCCCCTCCCGGCAAACGCCGTTCTCATCCAAATGCAGGGCTGCAGCCACGGCCAGAATAGGGAAGTCAATGGAACCGCGCCGCCGCAGCTTCAGGTAGGTCATGCGCCAACCGGGGCGCGGCGGCAAATAAATGGAAACCAGCAGTTCATCATCTGATTTGGTCAGATAATACTGGCCGTCATCCTGGTACATCGCTTCCACGGGGATGGTGCGCTCGCCGTCAGGGCCCACCAACCGCACCTGTGCCCCCAGGGCCACCATGACCGGGGCCGTGTCTGAGGAAGAAACAGCCAGGCAGCGGGGGCTGCTTTTGGCCACCCAGCAAATGTCACCATCTTTTTTCAGGCAAAAGCCCAGCGCCTGCCGCCATTCAAATGTCTGGTCGTAGTAGGTACAGCGGGTGTCTACACACAGGTTGCCGCCAATGGTGCCCGCATTCCGCAGCGGCGGCGAAGAGACAAGGCCGGCCGCTGTGGCCAGCGCCGGATACTGCTCTTTGACGGCCGGGTGATTGGCGATCTCTGTTAAGGTTAGCCCGGCGCCAAGCGCCAAACCGTTGTTATGGCTGCAGGCGCGCAGCTCGGCAATGTCACTCAGGCCGATCAGCAGTTGGGGCTCCATTTGCCGCCGCTTCATTTTGGGGTAGAGGTCGGTGCCGCCGGCTACGTACATGGCGTCATGGCCGTGGGCCTTCTTAAGCGCCACCGCCTCGGCCAGCGTCTGGGGGGCTGCGTAGTCAAATATGGGTAGTCTTAACACTTAACGCTCCATCAAATTAAAAAAGCGGCAAAATTTACGGCCGTGGCTGCACCATGGGCTCTGGAAACTCCACCTGCGGGACTGTTGTCGGGCCAACACGGGGGTCTACGCCCCGCGCCTTGCGTTCCAGGGCGGCCAACACCTTTTCCGGGTGGATGGGCACTTCGTCAATGCGCACACCAACGGCATTGTAAATGGCATTCGCCACGGCTGGCATCACCGGCAGCAGCGGCCCCTGGCCGGCTTCTTTGGCCCCATACGGCCCTTCCGGATCATGGGTTTCAATAAGAAATGTCTCCACTTCTGGCATGTCCAGTGCTGTCAGGCTCTTGTAGTCCAGCAGGGACGGGATTTTGTGCAGGCCGCCGCGGAAGGTTTGTTCTTCCATCATGACTTCACCCAGCCCCATGTAAGCGCTGCCTTCTACCTGGCCAATGACCAGCATGGGGTTCAGCGCCCGGCCAATATCGTGTGCCAGCCATAGTTTGTCTACCGTGTAGAGGCCCGTTTCCGGGTCCACCGTGACTTCGGCCACGCAGGCGGAGTAGCTGTAATTGGGCGATGGCCCTACGCCGGCCCCCTTAAATTTGCCGCCGCGCCGGGGTGGGGTATAGCTGCCCACACTGCCCAGCGTGCCATATTTAATCTCTGCCAGTTCGGCCGCTTCGGCAAAGGTCATCAAGTGTTCCACCTCTTGCCCATAAACAATGCCGTCACGGATCGTCAGCAGCTCCAGTGGGATATTCAGTTTTTCAGACACGGCCGTGATCAGCTTGGCATACAACGGCCGGGCCGCGGCGATGGTGGCGTTGCCGGTCATCAGCGTTACCCGGCTGGAGTAACTGCCCAGGTCCACCGGCGTCAGCGCCGTGTCCCCGGCCACCACGGTAATATCATCCAGGGCCACGCCCAGCTCTTCGGCAGCCACATAGGCCAGCACCGAATCAGACCCCTGCCCTATGTCTGTGCTGCCGCAAAACACCGTCACCCCACCACCGCGGTCGATCTTGATCTGCACGCCGGAGTGCGGCATCTTGTTCCAATAAATAGGCAGCCCCGCGCCGCTCAAATAGGAACCGCAGCCCAGGCCAATGCCTTTGCCGGCCGGCAGGCTGCCAAATTTGTGCCTGAAGGCTGAGGCGGCTACCACCTTTTCAATGCATTCCTTCAAGCCGATGGTGGTCACCGTCAGATGGTTGGCCGTCAACGTGTGCGGGGGATGGATGTGGTTCAGGCGCAGGTCAGCCGGGTTCAGGCCTAACTCTTCTGCCAATTTGTCTAACTGCACCTCAACGGCAAAACGGGGCTGCGGTGTACCATGACCACGTTTGGGACCGCAAGGGGGTTTGTTGGTAAAGACACGAATGGCCTCAAATTTGTAGTTGGCAATAGGGTAGGTAACCGTTTGCAGTGCGCCGGTGTAATAAGTGCTGGCCACACCGTAACTGCCATAGGCACCGCCGTCCAAGTAGGAACGGAAGTGCATGGCGGTGATAGCCCCGTCCTTTTTGACGCCGGTTTTTACCCACATCAACACCGGGTGACGGCCGCGATGGGCATAAAACACTTCCTCACGGGTGAGGGTGCATTTTACCGGCCGGCCGGTAAGCAGCGCCAACTTGCAGACGATCATTTCGTGGGGAAAGGGGTCGGTCTTGCCGCCAAAACCGCCGCCGTTGGGCGTGGCGATAACCCGAATACGGCCGCGGGGCATTTGCAGCACCTTTTCCAGGGCGCGGTGGACGTAGTGGGGGGTTTGGGTGGATGACCACAGGGTCAGATGACGGCCGTCAAAGGCCGCCACCGCCGCATGTTGTTCCAGCGCCAGGTGGGTGTTGCCCTCGTAGTAAAAAATATCTTCGCGGATGTGGTCGGCGGCGGCAAAACCGGCGGCCATATCACCAAATTCCAGGGAGACGTGTTTGTGGATGTTGCCCTTTTCGGCGTACTCGTGAATCTGGTAGGTGTCGTCATCCAGGGCCAGTGATTCTTCGATGGACATGAAGCCGGGCAATGGTTCATATTCGACGATAATGTCTTGCAGGGCGGCCACGGCCGTTTCTTCATCCAGGGCAGCTACGGCGGCTACCGGGTCACCCACCAGGCGCACCTTGTCCACACACAGCGCCTCTTCGTCCTGGCTCACAGGCAAAATGCCATATTTGATGGGTAAATCTTTGCCGGTGATCACCGCCAGCACCCCCGGCCGTGCCAGGGCCGGCGTGGCGTCCAGGTAAACGATCCGGGCATGGGGGTGGGGACTGCGTAAGATTTTGGCGTACGCCATCCGTGGCAAGAAGAGGTCGTCGGCGTATATCGTTTCCCCTTTTGCTTTGCGCAGCCCCTCTACTTTTAGATGTGATTTGCCAATGACGTTCAATTCGCCATCTTTGCTTAGCCCTCGTGGGGCATCGGTTTCAGACATGGCTTCTCCACAATTAGAATGTCAATACAACCTGGTACCAGTCACCAGAAGTCAGTAACCAGTGTTCAGTGGACGTTTACTGGTGGTAGGCCCTACTGAACAGTGGTCACTGATGACTGAAAACTGGTACTAGTGAATCATCCTGATCTCCCGGCGGCCAGTTCCACGGCCTCAAAAATCTTTAAATAGCCGGTGCAGCGGCAGAGGTTCCCGGCCAGCGCCTCCCGAATTTCCTGGCGGGTGGGGTGGGGAGTGGTATCCAGCAGCGCTTTGGCCGACACCAACATACCGGGTGAGCAGTAGCCACATTGTGAGGCGCCCAATTCAGCAAACGCGGCTTGTAGAGGGTGGGCACGGCCGTTGACCGCCAACCCTTCTACCGTCACAATGTCCTGACCCTGAACGGCCACCGGCAGGGTAAGGCAAGCCAGAACGGGCTGCCCGGCCACCAGCACCGTACAGGCGCCACACTCCCCCAATTCACAGCCGTGTTTGGTGCCGGTCAGGTGCAAATCTTCACGCAGCAGTTCCAGCAAGGTTTTATGCACGGCCGTCCACACTTCGTGTGTTTCGCCGTTAATGTGCAGGGTGATAAGTTGTTTCATAAGCAATGTTCTAAAGCAATGTTCTAATCGTCAAACAAGTAGAAAAACCGTCTGGCTTTGAGTTCAAACCGGGGCAGCGTGTGGCGGGGCACGGCCGTGACCGACGGCCGCAGGCCCAACACATTTTGAAACGTTTGCTGCATCTGCTGGCAGGTGGCCTGGGTATCGGCGCCGTCAACCACCTCGACCTCGATGTTTAAGTGCGCCATTTCCTGCTGTTTGTTGATATGGACTCGAAACTCATCCACGGCCGTGAACTGCCGCACCAGGTTCTCTACGGCGCTGGGGTATACATTAACCCCTCGCACCACCACCATATCATCAGCCCGGCCCAGGATGCCGCCATGAAAGCGGCCAAACGTGCGCCCACAAGGGCATCTTTCCGTGGTAAACCGCACCAGGTCCCCTGTACGGTAACGGATCACCGGGAAACCAAGACGCCCCAGGTTGGTGATCACCAGTTCGCCGGTTTCCCCTTCCGGCACATGCTGCCCGCCGGCGGGGTCTATGACCTCTACCATAAACTCGCTTTCAATGACGTGAATGCCGGCCGGCTGGGCTTCACACTCAAAGCTGTGTGCGCCCACTTCAGAGGCGCCGGCATGGTCAAAACACCGGGCATGCCACTGTTCCTGGATGCGTTTTTTGGTGGTCGGGACGTTGGCCCCTGGCTCACCGGCATGAACGGCAATCCGTAGAGGGATATCGTGGAGGTTAAAGTTGTTTTCGCGGGCCACTTCGGCCAGCCGTAAGGCATAGGTGGGTGTACAACACATCACCGTCACCTGTAAATCACGCATCAGGTGCAGCCGCTGCAAAGAGGAGAAGCCGCCACCAGACACCAACAGCGCGCCGATCCGCTTTGCGCCCAAGACGGCCGCCCAAAAACCGATAAACGGGCCAAAGGAAAAGGGTAAAAACAAGCGGTCATCTGCGGTAACGCCGGCACCGGCCAGCACATACCCCCAACAGTCACCCCACCATTCCCAACTTTCGGCCGTATCTAACACGTGCAGCGGCGGCCCGGTGGTGCCGCTGGTCTGGTGAAAGCGGGTATAGGTGGCTTCTGGAAAGGTAGCGTTTGTGCCCAAGGGGGGGGCTTCGGCCTGGGCCTGCACCAGTTCGGTTTTGGTGGTAAAAGGCAGTTGGTAAAGATCTGTGACGGCTTGAATGTCAGAGGGGGCAGCGCCTACGGCCGTAAGTTTAGTGGTGTAAAAACGGTTACGGCCGTAAAGATGGATGAGCATCTGCTGCAGCTTTTTTAGTTGATGGGCTGGCAGATGCTCACGCGGCATGGTTTCGATAGCGTGATTAAAAAAGCTCATCTCACCACTCCCTGTCGGCCCAATACATACCAACCAGTAGGTATTTATCATGATAACATGTCACCAGACCACCGTCAAGGGACAGGTTACTTTTCACTTTCTACCTTCAACTTCTCCAATGCGGCTTCAGTTAGAAAACCTGCGGCGGCACCGTCACGGCCGATTTGATAGGCGGCGAAGAGGATCGCTTTTTGCAGGGCGGTGTACGGCTTGTGGCTGGTGCGGTAGAACTAGAATTTTTCGCATTGCCTCCGTTGGCGCAGTTTTTCCAAAGTCAAACAGTGTACAATAGCATCACCATGACTTACAAAATTCTGTTTGTCGATGATGAATTGACCTTACTGAACACAGTGCGCGCTTACCTGGAACACGAAGGATACAGTGTGCAAACGGCAACCAACGGCCGTTCCGCCTTGCGCATTTTTCGTGAGTTTCAACCCGATCTCGTAATTCTAGACATCATGCTGCCAGAGATTGACGGCCTGGAAGTACTGCGCCAACTGCGCCAATCCTCTGACGTATTTGTGATTATGTTGACAGCGAAGGCGGATGAAGCTGACAAGGTCATTGGGCTGGGTCTGGGTGCAGATGATTACATGACCAAACCATTTAGCCCACGTGAACTAGTAGCCCGTATCAAAGCTACCCTACGCCGGTTGGGTAGCGGCAGTACTCCAAAAGAGCTGGTTTCCGCTCACATGCGTTTGGATGAGGGAGCGCGGTTGGCCTGGAGAGATAATCAACCGTTGGACCTGACTCCCATTGAGTTTGACCTTTTGCTAACGCTTATGCGCCATCACGGCCGTGCCTTGAGCCGGGAGCAGTTGATTGAACAAGTGTGGGGTTACGATTACTATGGTGATGAGCGGGTGGTTGATGTGCATATCGGCCGCTTGCGCAAAAAAATTGAGGGTGATCCGGCTCACCCTACCCTTATCACGACTGCTTGGGGAGCTGGTTATCGTTTTGAGGACGAGATGACGTGAAAACCCTTCGACAACATTTGGGTTGGAAGCTTTTCTTTTCCTATTTCATAATCATTCTGGTTGGTGTTATTTCTTTAGCAATTGCTGCCGAATTTGTTACACCCACGGCTTTTAATCGTCATATGGCAAGTATGGAAACAATGATGGGTGGTAGCATGGGTGGGATGATGGCCGACCTGACCGAAGGCTTTCAGGCAGCCATTAATGAAATTTTATTTGTAGCTGCCTCTCTGGCATTTGTCACAGCCGTCTTTGTCAGCACCTTTGTTACCCGTCGCATCGTCAAACCCATCCAAGAGATGCAAACGGCCAGCCAACACATCGCAGCCGGAAACTATGATGAACGGGTTGAGGTGGTTGGCGAAGATGAACTGGCTGATCTGGCTCAATCCTTCAACCAAATGGCGCATACGTTGAGCCAGACAGAAGAGCGCCGCCGCCGACTCATTGGAGACGTTGCCCACGAATTAAGAACCCCTCTCAGCAGTCTGAAAAGCCTCCTGGAAGGTCTGGTAGACGGGGTCTTGCCCGCTGAAACGGGAACCTTTCTGGATGCTCAGCGGGAAGTGAGCCGTCTGCAGCGGCTGGTGCAGGACCTTGAAGAATTATCTAAGGCGGAAGCCGGTGAATTAACACTGGAACAATCCTGGGTGCAGCCAAATGCTTTTGTGGAGACGGCCGTTACTCGACTGGTACTGCAATACGAAGATAAAGATGTCCGATTGCATGCTGAATTACCAGGCAACTTGCCGCTGATCTACGTTGATCAAGAACGCATGACTCAGGTGATGTTGAACTTGTTAGGGAATGCGTTACAGTACACGCCGTCAGGGGGTAAGGTCACGGTCACGGCTCAGGTCGAGGCGCGACAAATTATCATTTCAGTTCAGGATGATGGCATTGGCATTCCCTCAGTATCCCTACCCCATATCTTTGAACGATTTTATAGGGTAGATAAATCTCGCTCACGCACTGGCGGCGGTTCGGGCATTGGTTTAACGATCAGCAAACATATTGTAGAAGCCCACCACGGCCGTCTCACCGCCGCCAGTCCAGGTTTAAATCGGGGCAGCACCTTCGCAATTGTATTACCGGCTGACTAACTTATTTGTTACAGAATTGTCATATTTTCGTTAAATCCCCGACACAGAAAGTTCCTATCATCAAGTTATCCATTAAAAACAAGCGGTCAGATGCTGAAATCTGACTGTAGGAGCGTGACATATGATGACAGGATTTGGTATGGGATTGGGTTGGCTTGGCTTTTTGATGATGGCAATTTTCTGGATTGTAATCATCGCCGCTGCCGTCTGGCTTTTCAGCAACCTATTCCCACAAAACAGACAAACACAAACGGGTGACGCAGCAAAAACAGCCGTCACCATCTTAAAGAAACGATATGCACGTGGCGAGATTAGCACAGAAGAGTATGAAGCCATGCGCCACGATTTAGAACAATGAGGAGCAAGATAATGAACCAAAGAATATTTTCAATAATCGCATTAATCATTTTAAGCATTCTGCTGTTCGGGGCCGGTGTTTGGTTTGGTCAGACACAGGTAGCGAGCGCAAATGGGCAGCTCGGTTGGATGATGAGGAACACAAACAATACGGCACAGCCCGGCTATGGCATGATGAATGGTCAACATGATGGAGATATGATGGGTGGTCCGGGCATGATGAATGGTCAATATAATAATATGATGGGTAGCAGTCAATATGGCGCGGGCATGATGGGTATGATGACCGGGTTCGGTGGTTTGAGTGATGCGGAACCATTAACAATTGAAGAAACAGAAACGGCCGTTAACAACTACCTGTCCACGCTTAACCAAGACAACCTCACGCTGGGCGAAATTATGATCTTCTCCAACCATGCCTATGCTCAAATTCTTGACACTGATGCAAAACAAGGCGCATTCGAGGTTTTGGTCGACCCTGCCACAGGCAACGTCTTTCCTGAACCTGGCCCCAACATGATGTGGAACACCGAATACGGCATGATGGATGGTTCTGGCATGATGAACATGATGATGGGCGGTATGGGTAGTGGCATGATGAATGACCAGCACGGTGACGTGATGGGCAGTTGGGGCAGCACTGTGGACACGAAAATAAACGTCACCGTTGAAGAGGCACCCGATCTTGCCCAAACCTACTTGGACAGCGTTTTACCCGATACGACCGTTGCTGATCAGGCGGACACTTTTCCCGGCTATTACACATTGCACATTGAGCGTGATGGCGAGGTCATTGGGATGCTTAGTGTCAACGCGTACACAGGAGATGTTTTCCTCCACCACTGGCACGGCGATTTCGTCGAGATGGATGACGCGCATTAAAGTCCAGGCAAGAAGCGGGGATCAAAGCATACGCTAAATTGCGTATATCCCTACAAGACAAATGGCGCTCGCCAATGGTCTTCCGTAGAGGTAAAAAGAAATGGAGGTACTTTTTCACAGGTACCTCCATTATAATATGTGGTAAAGGAGTGTGTTATGTTTTTTCGAAAAAACAAACGACTGATCTCTCCATTCCCTTTGACCAGATAGAAGCTAAGCTCAAACTTACGGTCGTGGCAAAATATTTATACTTAATTCCACAAATCCCAGAACCCCCGGCCTGCACTACGCTTTACGTGTTGGCTTCGGAGATGCCCATTTCAGCCTGCTTCACCTGCTGAGTTATCTGTTCATTGGCATGGCTGTCCCATGAATTCCATGTCCCACCGTTCTTTCCCTTTCACCCATCGCCGGCAGGAACCGTTCTGGTTTGGTCAGGGACTCATCCCGGCAACGCGCTGTTTTTCGCCGCCCGACAACTTTTCTGGCAAGAAGCGCAGACGATGGGCCAAGCCTAACTGCTCCAGCAAATCCTGAGCACGCAGTCGTGCTTCTTTACGCGTCATGCCATTCAACTGCCCCACCAGTGCGACGTTATCCAGACAGGAAAGGGCAGACAACAGGTTAAAATCCTGAAAGATGAAGCCGATGTGACGCAAGCGCACATCAGGCAAGCGGCTTTCATCCAGTTGGGTGAGATCATCTTTGCCAATCTGAATACGGCCGTTTGACGGCCGTAATAATCCCCCTAACATCGACAGCAGCGTTGTCTTGCCACTACCCGATGGCCCCATAATCAACACAACCTCACCGGGCAGTATCCTTAGCGAAACATCATGCACAGCAACCACTTCTGTAACGTTGCTGCCAAAACGACGGGTCACATTTTCAACTTGCATAATCGGTTCGATCATTTTTAACCTCTAAAAACCTGCGCTGGGTCGAGCCGGGCCAACTGCCATGCGGGAACCAGTGCCGAAACAGTGCCAATCAGCAAAGAAGTTGCCAGAACGCGGCTGACACCTACTTGTGTCAGCGCCAGCCCCATTCCGGGCACAATGAAGGGGACAAGCTGACCTAACACCCAGACCAGCGTGATTGCGACGACAAAGCCTAAAAGCAAGCTCAACGCAGCTTGCACAGCAACAACAGCGTACAGGTGGCGGTTTTTAGCACCAATCGCCTTCAAGACACCATATTCCTGCCGCTTGCGCAGGGTACTGGTATAGAGTGTCAGCGCCGTTACAGCCAGCCCAATGAGAAAGCCGGAAAGATTCATGATGTTCAGAATTTCGACGCTCATGTCTTTGATGATTTGTCGCTCTTCGGAGGAAAATTCGGCAGTGGGTAAAGCAAGGACGCGGTCATTACGGCCGTTAATCTCCGCCGCCACTTCATTAACATTCTTATCCGCCGCTACATCGAGCAGGGCATAACTAATCACGCCGTCACCGCGCAATTTTTGAAAGTCATCAATATAGATTTTTATAAACCGAGATGATTCAACAGTTGTTGACCACGTCTTTTTTCCTTGTTTGCCTGATGCCTTCAGAATACAACCAGAAACTCATGGAAAGAAGCGCAATCCTACCGATCTACATCTAGGTGATATCACCTATTTGTCTGTCACGTTAATAAGCTGTTCTTAGAACAGGCCAAATGGCGTATTTACAGATTAAGTGTTTCAGGTAAACTGCAACCATACCCCCCCCCAAGGGGGGTGGGAATTAAAAGATGGATGAGACAACACAAAAAGTAGTTATCCAACGATTAGCCAGCGCCGCCGGCCATATTAAAGGTATCGAACGGATGGCCCAAGAAGACACCTATTGCATTGATATGATCCGGCAGATTCAGGCAGTCCAGGCCGCGCTGCATAAAGTGAGCGCCATCATCCTAGACAACCATATGCGGGCCTGCATGGTCACGGCCGTGCACGATGAAGATCCCTGTGAACGGGAAAAAATGCTGCAAGAAGTTGTCAGTGTCTTTGATGTATCTAGTAAACTAAAATCTAATTTTTGAGGAGATCGTTCTATGCAAAGTAAAACATTTACCGTACCTAATATCAGCTGTGGACACTGTGTTCACACGGTGGAAATGGAAGTGGGTGAAATTATCGGTGTATCTAGCGTCAAAGCTGTTCAAGACACCAAACAAGTCACTGTGGAGTGGGATGTGCCAGCTAGCTGGGAACAAATCCAGGCCACCTTGCAGGAAATCAACTATCCGCCGGAAGGCTTAATTTAAATCGATTAGGAACAGAGACATTTAATTATTTCGGATGTAAAACGTGATGCACGGTGCGTGAATGGATTACGCGCTGTGCATCTTGTTTTAACATCAACTGTTTTGCTCCGAGTATCCTCAATAAGTTATTGTCGTCCAGGAGCAAAATTGCACTAGAAGAGGAAGGACATCATGTCCGAACAACAAATCACACTCCCTGTTATGGGGATGACCTGCGCCAATTGTGTGGCATCGGTCGAACGACATTCGAAAAAAGTCGAGGGTGTCACTGACGCCGTCGTTAACTTTGCCAGTGAGCGGGTGACTATCAGTTACGATCCGGCCGTTTCAAACACCAAAACTGTGACGACCGCTGTCATCAATCGGGTGAAAAGAGCCGGCTATGAAATCCCAACAGCCATCACGGAACTGGCCCTGTTGGGGATGACTTGTGCCAACTGTGCCAACACCATCGAACGCAAACTCAACAAAGTAGAGGGTGTCTTAGATGCCTCAGTCAACTTTGCCAGTGAAAAAGCAACTGTCACTTATGCGCCTGGTACTGTAACCCGGCCGGACCTGATCGCCGCTGTGCGCCAGGCTGGTTATGACGTGGTGGAAACCGAGGCAGATGATGAACTCGAAGATGCCGAAGCGGCTGCCCGTCAGGCGGAGATTAGACACCAACAAAACCGGTTTATTGTCGGCCTTATCTTCTCCATGCCATTATTTATCTTGAGCATGTTACGGGATCTGGGTGTGATGGGCGCCTGGTTGCACGAGCCCTGGGTCAACTGGCTCTTTTGGGCCTTGGCCACGCCGGTACAATTTTATGTTGGTTGGGACTACTATACGGGCGCTTACAAAAGCTTGCGTAACCGCAGCGCTAATATGGATGTGTTGGTGGCGATGGGCTCCTCGGTCGCTTATTTCTACAGTGTCGCCGTCACCATTGCTCTGACGCTTGGTTCAACGGTGCTGGATATGCACGTTTACTTTGAAACCTCAGCCGTAATTATCACCCTGATTGTCCTGGGTAAACTGCTGGAAGTGCAGGCCAAAGCGCAAACCAGTGAAGCCATCAAGAAGCTGATGGGCTTGCAGGCTAAATCAGCTCGCGTGGTACGTAACGGTCAAGAAGTGGACATCCCCATTGCTGAGGTTGTCATGGGTGATATGGTTGTCGTTCGGCCGGGTGAGAAGATCCCGGTAGATGGTCGGGTGATAGATGGGCATTCTGCAGTCGACGAAAGCATGATCACCGGTGAAAGTCTGCCCGTCGAGAAAGTAGCTGGCGATGACGTGATCGGGGCCACGATTAACAAACAAGGTCTGCTCAAGTTTGAAGCGACAAAAGTCGGTAAAGAAACGGCGCTGGCGCAGATTATCAAGATGGTGGAACAGGCGCAAGGCAGCAAGGCACCCATCCAGCGACAGGTAGACCGTGTAGCCGCTTATTTCGTGCCGGCTGTCATTGTTTTTGCTGTGGCGACCTTTTTTATCTGGTATGCAGCCAGTGGTGATTTTGTCGCCGCCATGCTCCGTTTAACGGCCGTGCTGGTGATAGCCTGCCCCTGCGCTATGGGCCTGGCCACCCCGACTTCTATCATGGTAGGGGTTGGCAAAGGGGCCGAATACGGCGTTCTCTTTAAAAACAGTGAGGCTTTAGAGCAGGCACACAAGTTAACAGCCGTTGTTCTTGACAAAACAGGCACTATCACCAAGGGGGAACCAGCCGTTACCGATATTTTAGTTAGTGAGCAAGCTAGAGTTCTACAACTAGCCATCGCCGGAAATGGGCAACCGCCAATATCCGGCCCTATGCTTCAAAATCATCTTCTGTATCTGGCGGCTTCAGCTGAACGTGGGTCAGAGCATCCCCTGGGAGAATCCATCGTTGTTGCCGCTCAAGAAAAAGGACTGGCGTTAAGCGAACCAACGGCTTTTGAAGCGATTGCCGGTCATGGCATCTCGGCGGTCGTGGATGGGCATAAAATATTGCTGGGCAACTTGCGCTTGATGGAACGAGAAGATGTGGAACTCAATGGATTACTTTCTAAGGCAGAACAACTACAAAGTGAAGCCAAAACAGCGATGTGGCTTGCCGTAGACGGCCAAGCGAGTGCCATCATTGGTGTTGCCGACACCATAAAAGAAGGCTCCAAAGAAGCTGTTGAAAAAATGCACACATTGGGTTTAATCGTTGTGATGATGACCGGTGACAACCAGGCCACGGCCGAAGCAATTGCAACCGAGGCCGGCATTGACCGCGTTTTTGCCGAAGTCTTGCCGGGTGACAAAGCCAGCTATGTGGCCCAATTACAGGATGAAGGGTACGTTGTGGGCATGGTGGGTGATGGCATCAATGACGCCCCTGCCCTGGCCCAGGCAGATGTCGGTATGGCGATTGGCACTGGCACCGATGTTGCTATGGAAGCGGCCGATGTGACGCTGATGCGCGGCGACTTACGCAGTGTGCCGCAAGCAATCAAATTATCCAAAGCGACCATGCGCAACATCCATGAAAATCTGGTTTGGGCCTTTGGTTATAACACTATTCTGCTCCCTGTTGCGGCCGGTGTCCTGGCTCCATTTGCCTGGGCACCTGATTTCTTACGCCAACTGAGTCCAATCCTGGCAGCAGGTGCTATGGCCTTTTCAAGTATCAGTGTGGTTGGCAACTCGCTGCGATTGAAACGAGTAAAAATGTAGAGGTAAAAGATAAATAATGCCCATTGTACGTGGCTTTAATAAGTGAGGTTATAGGCTCTTTGTGCCCAGGCGGCTTATGCCGAGCTTCGCCTCGATTTTGATGAGGAGGCGATCATGCTTTTGGTAAGGGGGAATCGTTCCGCATGTAAAAAGCGGACAAGCACGGCCGTCTGCCCAGCCCGCCAAATGGCGTATACAGACCGCGCTAAACAGCCCTGTCCTATGTAGAAAGCATCTGATATGCTTTTGGCTATTCCAAACTAATGTAAGTTTAATGTATGTACCGCACTCAAGGCGACTTCACCCTAAATTGGAGAAAACAGTGAATAGGCGGTTGATAATTTTTCTTTTTGCAATAATGATGAGTATGGTTGCTTGTGGCCCGGCATCGACGGAAAAACTGGAAGCACCCAATGCAGATCAACAAGTTGAAGCGCCATCTTCTTTTACTTCAGACAAGGTTGACTATGAACCTCTTGTTTCAATTCAGAATGAAGCAGAAAGTGAAAATGAATCAACGGCCGTTGTTGCTCAAGAGTCAGATTCAGAGCCGGTAACAGGGTCGTATCCTGACAATACAGTCCCCCGTCCCCTGACTTCTCTGGGTGATCCGAATGCGCCTGTGGTCATTGTTGAATATTCGGATTACCAATGCCCTTTTTGTCGACGCCATTTCTTACAAACCATGCCACTGTTGAAAACAGAATTTATTGATACCGGCCGCGTCTACTACGTTTTCAAAGATTTCCCCATTGCTTCACTCCATCCTCTGGCCTACCGGCTGCATGAATCAGCTCTTTGCGCCGGAGAAATCAACGGTGACTCTGCTTATTGGCAAAGTCATGGTCTGTTTTTTAATGAAGCTGAGACCTTTCAGAAAAACAGCGAAGCGGCAATGGATGAGGCGATTTTGGCTCGGTTTGATGACCTTGGCTTTGATGTCAATGAGATTGAAGCTTGTTTGGCAGACGGCCGTTACGCTGATGAGGTACAAAATTATATTCGAGAAGGTCAATCTTTGGGTGTCAACGGTACGCCGACCTTTTTTATCAATGGCAATTTATTAGTTGGGGCTCAACCCTTTGAAACGTTTCAATTGGCTATTAATCAAGTCGAAAGAGGTGAAGCAATTGCGGCTGCCCCTACCCAACCACCTCCCCCACCCGCTGTAGCACCCACTCCTGCCACAATTCCTGCCCGTGCGATAACGGCATTGGGAGACCCAAATGCACCCGTCACGATTGTTGAATATTCAGATTACCAATGTCCGTTTTGCCGCCGTCACAATCAAGAAACGATGCCTCTGCTTATAACCAACTATATCGATACAGGCCGGGTTTATTACGTTTTTAAAGATTTTCCAATTGCCAGTTTGCACCCCCTTGCTTATCGTCTGCATGAGGCTGCTTTGTGTGTTAGTGATGTCACAGGCACTGAAGGATATTGGCAGGCACATGATCGTTTTTTCGCCGATGCAGAATTCTTCCGAGTTGATTCAATAGCTGAAATGGATGCCGTCATTCTAGAGGTATTTGCAGAAATGGGGTTACCAGACATCAGCGCTTGTTTAGAAAACAACACCTATGCCGATGTTGTTCAGGCAGGTGTAAATGAAGGAGCACAATTGAGCGTAACAGGTACACCTGCCTTTTTCATTAACGGTTATCCTGTGACAGGTGCTCAGCCATATAATGTCTTCGAATATGCAATTGGTCTGGCAGAATCCGGTCAATTAGCAAGTGCGTATGAACAAGCCGGGCCCAGAGATGGCAAAGCTCAAGCTACGGCCACCGCTCAAGCTTTGTTGCCCAAAGAAATACCTCTCGATGACGAACCGGCAAAAGGGGACCCTAATGCGCCTATTACAATTGTAGAATATTCCGATTATCAATGTCCTTTCTGCTTGCGTCATTTTGAACAAACCATGCCCCAATTACAGGCTTATATTGATGCAGGACAGGTGCGGTATGTGTTTAAAGATTTTCCGCTTCACGCCATTCACCCTCAAGCCCAAAAAGCGCATGAGGCAGCTCGCTGTGCCCGTGAGCTAGGTGGGGATGGTATGTATTGGGTAATGCACGATCTCCTTTTTGCCAATCAAGCCAGGTGGGCAGAACCCCCCGTCCCAGAGCATATACCTGTGTTAAAGGAATTGGCTGCTGAAGCGGGTCTACCCCCAGCTAAATTTAATACTTGTTTAGACAGTGGGAAGTATTATGATGCTGTGAATGCAGAGGTTGATGAAGGCCTGCAATTGGGTGTACGGGGCACACCTGCTTTTTTCATTAACGGATACCTTTTATCAGGTGCCCAACCATTTTCTGTTTTTCAACAGGCCGTTGAGCAGTTACAAACTCAAACAGATTAAGTCATCATCAAAGCTGTGAAAATGGACCCTATTGCTTTGGGCGGCGTGTGCTGCTGCCTCGAAACGGGCTGGCCGTCGGCCTACGGCCAGCCCCCTACCTTCCTCTAACTTGCCTCTCTTCACCCAACTACACGCTATTGAACAGGCTTTGGCCCCGTTGGGTTACCATGCCTCCAGTACCTCGACCATTGAACGTCATAACGGCATAGCCCAGTTTATGAGTGCCATTCAGGTACACAAACCCTTGGCCTTTGCCAGTGCAGAATTTCAGGACAGAATCCCAAAGTTTGCGGTGAGTTGGTGCCTACAAACCTTAAAATTTCCTCATCCCTAAATCTTGAAGGGGCATCGCTTTGCTTATTGGGGATCATTTATGCCTGAATACGGATGAATGGGAACCTGTTTCCATACATCTACACAGTGAGTATTTCCACCGGTCTTTTCGTACCAATTGGAAACAGCCGCATACCCCTCACCGATGTACAAATCAAAAAAGTCAGAATTTGCAAACCCGCCCGTGTCTGTCACCTCGAGCAAACCGATCCCATCAAGGTAAATGCTTGAGTTTCTGGGATAGGTATTTAGATCTGCCCCTACTGTTCCATAGGGTCTTAGATCATCTACACCTACTCCCCATTCATATGTTATATCTTCAAACCCTCCGAAAGACGCAGCACTCCAGGGAGCAATCTTTGCAAGCATTTTTTCCAGATATCGCTGTTTTAGCTTTGCGCTTCCTGTGTTATTATAGGCCTCCCAATACTCCTTTGGCACCCAACCCACAATATTGTGTCCCTCAATCCTTCGGTTAAGCCAAGTAACTTCGGTACCATTTACATAGTAATTTACTGCTGTAATAGGGTAAACAGGGTGAAAATATTGCCCATTATTAGCTTTTGCTGTGCCTTGCATAAATATGCCGCCCAAGTCTGTAAGCAGGGCTTCTGTGACATAATATGTTTGGTATTCTCCAGTTTTCCGATCTCTGATCTGAATAGGAACTTTTCGCCCGGAATAATCCGACTCTAAGGCAATAATGTAGTTTGAAACTCTCACTTTGCCTGCATACTTCCACATCATTCCTTCTTCAGGAGTTGGTAAATCAACATCCGGTTCGCCCCCTTCACATTTTGAGTGGCCTGTAGGATCAGTGTATCGGCATGGGTTGTTTTGGACGTACATGTATCGGTCATAGGACATGGGGTTCCAAGGGCCAGGTACAACCGCATCTGGGCTAATGAAACGGCCGAGCGATGGCGAATAAAACCGTGCATTGTAATCCATCAACCCAAACCCGCGCTCGGCCCGCTGCCCGGTGTACCCAAAGTCCGTCTTTGCCATCCCGCTCTCCCAACTCACGTCGCCAAAGGGCGTATACCGTGCCTGGCTCACAAGGCCCCCACTGGCGTTGGTGGTCAGGGAGGTGGACCCCAGATGGTCGCCGTGCAGGTAGTAAACGGCACCTTGTGGGCCGTCTCCCAGGCGCATGGCGGCCCGCTGGCTGCCAAAGTGGTAATATTTGGTGATGGTTTCGATCTGGACAACGGGCGCAGGCACCGGCTGGTAACTGCTCTGGTTGCCTAAGCCGTCCCTGGCGCGTACCTGGAAGCGGTAGGTGTGGTCAGCCTGCCCCACAAACTGCCCGCTGGTGGCACTGGTGTTGGTGTAGCCGGGCCAGGGCTGCCAACTGCCGTTGCCATCTCTGTACCGCACGTCATAGGCCGTAATGCCTGAAGCATCGGTGCCGCTCCAGGACACGGTAAAGCGCAGGCCGGCCTGGGCCGGGGCATTCACGGTCACCACCGGCGGCATGGTGTCCACCACTACCGGCGCAGATGTTACCCACGGGCTTTGATTGTCTACGTTGTCCACACCCCGGGCACGGAAGGTGTAGGCGCCGTCGCCTGTGCCCTGTGTATTGCTGTTAAACTGCGCCTGGGTTTGTGTGGTCGCCGCCAGCCAGGTTGTCCAGGTTGTGTCCCCTTCTTTTTGGAACTGAACGATGTAATGCTGGAGCCCAGAGCCGGTATCCGTGCCGCTCCAGGATACATTAAAGGTGCTGCTGTTTGTGGAACCGGGGGCGTTGATGCCGGACATGGTGGGTGGGGCGAAGTCCTGGTAAACGTAGAAATTGTACGTTTGCAGATTGCCAACCCGATCATAAGCCGTCAAAGGCATCAGCCCATGCCCGCTGACGCTCTCAATGGAGTACGTGCGGGTGTAGTAACCATCGGCGCTGGTTACGTTCTCCGGGCTGGCGCCAAAGAAGGCAGGGAAGGTGACATGCCGCATCCCCACGTTACTGTCTGTGGCGGTGACCTCCACCTGCACGGTGCCCGTGGCGCTTTCGGCGTAATAGAGGGTGGTGGCGTTGGCTTTGTACACATGGGCCGTTCCCAAGAGCGTCAGCGCAAAGTTGCTAAACTGCGGCACAGCGGCGTCCCAATAGACGGTGAAGTTCACAGGGGCGTCGCCGCTGCGTGGGGACACATTCCCGGCGCGGTCGATGGCGGTCAGCGAACGGCCGCCGGCTGCCAGGGTGCCTGTCGCCGTAAACGGCCGGGTGACGAGGGTATTGGCCACCGCACCGTTGGCCGGGGCCACCACCGTCCCGCTGCCAAACACGTTCGGGAAGGTGACAAAGTCTACCCCGGCCACTTCGTCAGGATGTATCAGGGCGGGGTTTTGATCATTGACCGTCACCGAGACTTCCAGCACATTCCCCACCGAGGCCGGGCCATGCCAGACGGTCTGGTTATCCGGGACGTATAAGTTTTCGCCTACTTTGTCCAGGACCAGGCCCAGGGCGCGCGGCGGGGTCCTGTCTACAATGAAGCCGGGCACGGTCACTTGAGATTCATTCTCCGCCCAGTCCCAGGCGGTGATCGTCACCTGTTTTAACCCTTCGGCGGCGCCATCGTCCACCTGGACGAGCTGTTCGAACAGGTCAAAGTCGGTGGCGTCGCGGGTGTATTGGCCTTCAACCGTGTTCCCGATCTGGGGCAGGTCGTGGATGACGGCCGTGGCGCTGACCACCCCGGTCAGGTTGTCTTTGATGAGGGCCGACAGCGTCACCGTGTTGTGGGGGAACTGTGGGTTAATGTAAAACGGCGTCGCCCAGTAATCTTCCACAGTGGGCCCGGTCGTGTCTACCGTCACCAGGGCGGTGGCGGCCGGCCCCACGTTCCCGGCGCGGTCGGTGGCCTGCGCGGTGACGGTGAAGCGCCCACCGTTGTACGGGTAGAGGGTAAGCTGCCAGTAACCGGCCCCGTCGCTGGTGGTCACGCCGTCCAGCACGGGCGCTGGTGTCTCCCCGGAGGGGAGTTGTCCGCTTAAGGGCAGCGCCGCAACGGTGATGGTGCTGTAGGGTTCGGCCACGCCGGTGACCGTCAGTGTCGTTCCGCCCTGCACCTGCTGGTTGACCGGCTGGTGGATGGCGATCCACGGCGGCAGCAGGTCCAGGTAGGGCGTGACCAGCACTTCTTCATAGAGGGGTGGGGCGGCGGTGTCTTCCGCCTGGAAGAGTACGGCCACCGTCCCCTGGAACTTCCCCCCGCTGGGGGTGTGCCAGGTCCCTGTGTAGACTTCGGTCCCCAGCCCGATGATCCCGGTCGGGTTCAGGCCCACCTGGTAGGGGGCGACGGGCACCTGGGCCTGGAGCCAGGCCAGGGGCGCGCCCGTCGTGTTGATGGTGGCCGTCAGGGTGACGTCTGTGTTCAGGCCGATCACCATCGGCGCCACCCCCGCATAGGGGGCGGCAAAGAGGGTGTCCCCGCTCAAACCCACCTTGATGGGGTTGGGGGTATAGGCACTCTCATTGCCTGCGGCGTCCACGGCAACGGCATACACCCACACAATCTGGCCTTCGGTCAGGGGCAGGTTGGCCAACCAGCGCCCGTCTGGCTGCACGCGCACAGACACGGACGCTTCAGACGGTTGGCTGTCCAGGCCGCTTTTGTAATGCAGGGTGACGTATGTCACGTCCGGGTCACTCACCGTCCCCCAGACGGCAGCGGCATACCGGAACCAGACAAAGCCTTTGCCAAGATGCACAGGGCTGCTCGTAAGGGAAGGCGGTGCAGGGGCCGTGCTGTCCATCACCAGCGTGCCGGGGGCAGCGGTGGTGAACTCCGTCAGCCCACCCAGGCTGCGCTGCCAATACACTTCCAGGCCATAGGTATAGGGGCCATCGGGCAGCAAGGCGCCCTGGTCATTGCGCCCATCCCATAAGACCGTCCATTCTGCGGGGCGGGTCGAGCCGGTTGAAACCAGGGTCTTGACGTCCTGGTGGGTGAACGTGCGCACGGCCGTTTCCCCCTGTTTGATCTCAAGCCGCCACCCGGTGATCTCCCAGCCATCTTCATGCGCCGCCGCACGGGCGACAAACGCCAGGGTGCGCGGTGGGGGCGTCGTCCCATCCACCTGGTTGGGGGAAGGGGCAAACACATCTGGCACTGCGTAGACCTGCGCGGTGTGGACATTGTGGGTGTATGTCACTCCCAGGGTGGCCACGGCCGTGTTCCCGGCGGGGTCGGCGGCGGTGGCGCTGAGGGTGTTGGCCCCCAGGCGCAGCGGCCAGGCCGGGGCAGCCAGCACGCCGTTGGTGGTGGTGTACGTCCGCACCGTGCCAGAGCCGTTCGGCGTGGTGTCTGCCAGGGTAACAGTGATCACCTGGCCAGGTTCGGTTTCCAGCGTCAGGGTCACCGCCCCGCGGTTGACAACCGTCCCCTCAAACGGCGTCTGGAAGCCGAGCCAGGTGTAAGCGTCGATGGTAAACTGCCACACCGTCTCTGTCCGGTTGCCGGCCGCATCCACGGCCAGCACATAGACGGTGTGCGTTCCGTCGGCGAGCGGGGCTGGCGGGTTGTGGGTGAATGTCTCTGGCCCGTCGTTTGGGTTGTCGCCGTAAACGGGCACCTGGCTGCCGTCCAGGTACATGGTCACGTTCAGTGTGGTGCCGTTAACCGTGTTGTTGATCTGAACGGAGAGCGCGGGCTGGGTATCGTTTATCAGGGCAAAGGGGGCCGGGTTGGGCGCAGAAATCAGCGGCGCGGTGCTGTCGATATGGAAGGCTTTGGTCTGCAACGATTCCCAGTTCCCGGCATTGTCTTGTGCCTTAAATTCGATGACGTGGTAGCCGTCTCCAGTCACGGTGAAGGTGACCTCGGCCACGTTTTCTACCACCGTCCACTCGCCGCTGCCCGATTCGGGGTCTACCCGGTAGCTCAGGCCGCGGACGCCGGAAGCCAGGTCCGCCGCGCTCAGCGTCACGGCTGCCGGGGAAAGGCGCGTCCAGCCGTTCTCGTCCAGCCCGGCAATGGTGACGGCCGTGGCCGGCGGGGTGGCGTCAAGGTGAAACGGGACGTCGTACTCGGCCGTTTCCACGTTGCCGACATTGTCCACAGCCCGGTAACACAGGTTGTGCGCCCCGTCCTGGGCGTAGGTAAAGGGGCCGGTGTACGTTTGCCAGTCAGTTGCTTCGGCACAGCGGGCCAGGGTGTACTGGATGTAAGCCACGCCGCTGCCCGGCAGGGGGTCGGTGGCCGTCAGGGTGATCTCCACCGGGGAGACGTACCAGCCCTCTTCCCCCATCGTCGCCAAGAAGCTGTGATCCGATTCTGGCGCAGTTGTTTCGTTGGTGCGGAAGTCCGCTTCATGCCAGCCGTTCCACGGGTTGGTCAGCCAACGGCTGTGCTGCTGGAAGGGGAAGTCGGCCGGGTGATAGCCCACCCGCACCCGCCAATGGTGGGCGGTGTATTCGGCCGCCAGGTTGGTCACGGTCTGGAAGAGGTCAGGGTTCTCGGTGCAGGTGTCTGTCCAGGCGGGTTGTGCCTCTACGGCCGTGCCAGCCAGCGGCACGCCCAAAGGCTGGAGCTCCCATTCCAGCCGGACACGGCCGCAGCCAAATGGGGTGTACCCAAACAGCCGGAACTCGACGTTGCCCCCGGCCGGTTCGGCGCGGTACAGCCGCCCCAAGAGGGCCAGTGGGGTCCCGTCTTCGTGCAGTTGGCGCGGCCGTAGGGACGTCCCCAACCCGCCATTGCCATAGTAGACGAAGAGCTTGCCTTCGTCGGTCTGGCCGCTGTCGTATCTGGGCGCGCCCACGGCCAGGTCTGCGTACCCGTCGCCGTTTGCATCGCCGGCCACGGAGACAGCCTGGCCAAACCGGCCCTGGTTCTGGTCGCCCGGCACGGCCCAATCTGCCGCCGCGGGCAGCCCGGCCGCCGCGCCATAGAAGACCCAGGCTTTGCCATCGTTGTCGTTGGCCGTCTCCCCGTCAAACAGGGGCGCGCCCAGGGCCAGGTCGCTGTAACCGTCGCCGTTCAGGTCACCCGGTGTGCCCAGGGACCAGCCCAGCTGTGCGCCGGCCTGGTTGCTTTCGGTGCTCCAGCCGGCGGTTG
This sequence comes from Ardenticatenaceae bacterium, assembly GCA_011525915.1. Lineage (GTDB taxonomy): Bacteria > Chloroflexota > Anaerolineae > Promineifilales > Promineifilaceae > CAADGU01. The sequence continues at coordinate 344,685 of WYBM01000015.1, forward strand.
TGCTCAAACCCGCTGCGCTGCCGTAGTAGACAAAGGCCATCCCCTCGTCTGTTTGCCCACTGTCCCGCAGCGGTGCGCCGACGACGACGTCGGCAAAGCCATCACCGTTCACATCCCCGGCGCTGGCCACCGCCTGGCCAAAGGCCGCATTGGCTTGCAGCCCGTCCGCAGCCCAATCATAGACCGTCCCCGGTCCGGCCGCCGCGCCGTAATAGGCGAAGGCCGCCCCTTCGTTTTTATACCAGTTGGGGTCTGGCATGTCATAAGTGGGTGCGCCGACGAGGATGTCACTGTAGCCATCACCGTTCACATCCCCGGCCGTGCTGACGGCCGTTCCAAAATCTGCCTGGGCCGCGTCGCTGTACAAGACCAGGTCTGCCGAGGCGCTCAGGCCGGCAGCAGAGCCGAAGTAGACAAAGGCTGCGCCGCCATCGGTGAACGGGCCATCATAATCAGGCGCGCCGACGATCAGGTCGGCAAAGCCGTCGCCGTTCACATCCCCGGCCGTGCTGACGCTGTAACCGTACAGAGCGTTGGCCTGGTTGCCCTCCCCAACCCAGGCGGGCAGCGTGTTCAAGCCGTTCGCAGTGCCGTGATAGACAAACACCCGGCCTTCATTCTGGACTCCGATGTCGTCGTAATAGGGCGCGCCCACGGCCAGGTCGCTGTAGCCGTCGCCATTGACATCCCCGGCGGTGCTGACCGAGGTGCCATATTTGGCGTAGCCCTGGTTGCCCTCCATCATCCAGTTGGCGGTGCTGTTCCAGCCGCCTGGCCCGCCGTGATATACCAGGGCGCGGCCTTCATTGGTCTGCCCGTTATCCCACTCCGGCGCGCCGATGACAAGGTCGGCAAAGCCGTCACCGTTCACATCGCCCGCCGTATTCACTGCCTGCCCGAAAGCAGTAAAGATTTTGTTGCCTTCGGCCGTCCAGCCGGCCATAGTCTGCAGCGTCCCGGCGTCTCCGTAGAAGGCGGCGGCCCGCCCGGCGTTTGCTTGCCCGGTGAAGTAATGTGGCATCCCCACCAGGATGTCGGCCAGGCCGTCGCCGTTTACATCCCCGGCCGGGCTGATGGCCTGCCCGAAAGCGGCATTTGTCTGGTTGCCTTCGGCCGTCCAGGCTGGGCCCCCCAATACGGGGCCATGATAGACAAAAACCTGCCCTTCGCCGGTTTGCCCGACGCTGTATGCCGGCGCGCCGACCAGAATATCGGCATAGCCGTCGCCGTTCACATCGCCGGCGGTGCTGACCGAATACCCAAAATGGGCATTTGCCTGATCGCTCTCTAAAGTCCAGAGTATTTCAAAGTTGCCTTTATACAGGTAGACGCGCCCCTCGTCTGTCTGTCCATTGTCATAGAAGGGCGCCCCGGCGAGGATGTCTGCTTTCCCGTCGCCATCCACGTCTCCGGCGGTGCTGACCGCGTAGCCCAACTGGGCCTCTGCCTGGTCCCCCTGCAGCGTCCAGTCTGGGGCATTGTTTAACCCGCTGCCATTGCTGTAAAAGACGTAGACCTTCCCTTTATCGGCTTCGCTAACCCAGCCTTCCCCGCCAGTGCTTTGGTTGTCCAGGCCGTGCCGCGGCGCGCCAATGATCAGGTCACTCAGCCCATCGCCGTTCACGTCCCCGGCCGGGGCTACAGCAAAGCCGAACCAGGCTTCTTGTTCTTCGCCGGTCCGTGTCCAACTGGGGCTGGTGCTTAACCCCCCGCCCGTGGCGCATTGGCTGTCATAAACCGCCACGAGGCCTCCATTGGAACTGCCCTGCTGGCCAACGCTCACATGCAAATAGGCGCCGACAACCACATCTGAGCAGCCGTCGTTGTTGACATCGCCGGCGGTATTCACGGCCGTGGCAAAAGCTGCGCCGGACTGGGTCCCGGTCACCGTCCAGGCCGGGCTGGTGCTCAAGCCATCTACCCGGCCATAATAGACTTGAGCCTGCCCCACATCATTGCTCCCGGCATCATACCCATCTGCCCCCACAATCACATCGCTGTAGCCATCGCCGTTTACATCCCCGGCCGTGGCCACCGCCTGGCCAAAGTAGGCACCCGGCTGGTTCCCCTCTGCCGTCCAGGCCGGGGTTGCACTTAACCCGTTCGGGCCGCCGTAATAAACAAAAGCGGCCCCTTCGTCGGTCTGCCCGTTGTCATAGAACGGCGCGCCGATGATTACATCGCTGTACCCGTCGCCGTTCACATCCCCGGCCGTGCTGACTGCGTAGCTAAACTGTGCGCCCGCCTGGCTGCCATTTCGCGTCCAGTCTGGGGTTTTAATGAGCGGGTCCACCGTGATCGGGTACACCGCGTCTGCGTCCGCGACAAGAATCCGCAGGCCCTCTTCCGTGCCTTCCAGACGGGCGTCCAGTTCCCGGCCGCGGGCATCCCACGCTTTCAGGCCGCTGTAGGTGAGGACGATCTCCTCGCCGTCCAGCAAGACGGCCTTATCGTCATCCACCACCACCAGGTTTGTGGCTCCTTCAAGGACGAGCAGCCCCTCACCCTCCGGGCGCACGGCGAGGGTGAAACCTTGTTCCACGCCCCGCGCCTCATTCACGTACCATTCCACCACTGAATAGTGGCCGCTGAACAGTGAATACTGGTACTCAAACCGGCTCCCTTCTGCCTGCGTTTGGGCAGGGTCTCCAACTGGATGCACCTGGCTCTGGCGCCCAAAACCGGTCAGCTTCCACCGGGCCAGTTCCCGGGCAGCGGCCGTCGCGGCCGCTGTCCGGTCTGTCCAGGAGACAGTTCCGTCTGGCGCAAACCGGGTTCGCACGCCCTGCGCACGGTTCGGGGCCTGGTAGGCGTCGCCGGCCGTCGTGACGTCGTATTCCTGCGCGGCCAGGTCGGCGAAGGCTCGTGTTTCCCAATTAGCAGTTGGAGAGTCGGCAACCTTTGTTCGGACGGGGAGTTCCGCCGTCTGCACAGGTTCTGCAGGCTGGAAGGCCTGTTCCCAAAATGTGTGCCATTTGGCCTGGATTTGCTGCCCCTTGGCGCGCAACGCTGCGGCCAGTTCTTGCAGGGCGGCGTTGGCCCGGGCCGGGCCATGGTCCCAGAGCGGCGAGACGAAGCTCACCAGTGTGGAGCCCAGGTTGGCCACCAGGGGCAGCCTCGTGTTGGGGAAGGAGGCGTTTTGCCCGATGTCGCTCAGGTTGTGGCTGGTGGTGTTAAATTCCTGCTCATATAACCCGCCCAGGTAGAGGGTGGTGATTTCGGTGTTGGTCCCACTTGTCACGTCTTCGATCTTTAACAGCCGGTTGCTGTCGCCGTCGTAGAGGAAGGTGGTCTGGTATGCTACGCCATTTTCGTCTTCCCAGGCGACCTGGTAGAGCTTGTTGTCTGCGTTCCACTGTTGGGTGTAGGCAATGCCGTCTTCGTCGCGGTCGGTCATATTGCCGTTGGCGTCGTAGGCGTAGGTGTCATACCCCTCGGTTGGGTTACCTAAGGAGATGGCTGCGTGAGGGTGCTTAGGTATGGTTTCATCATATGCATAATTGAGGGTCGTGGTGATATTGTCCACGGTTGAAGATTTCGACGCTAAACGGCCGTCACTATCGTAATTGAAGCCCAGGTTGTAGCCAGGGACATTGCCGCTGCCACCAGCGGCCACGGCCGTTTGCAGGCGGCTCAATTCATCGTAGCTGTAAGTGCGCGTTTGCCCCCCTACATCTGCAGAGTTGTCTGTGATTTCTATGATGTTGCCAACCGCGTCATATTCGTTATACACCAGACTTAACAACCCTTGTCCCACGGTCACGGACTTTAAACGGCCGTCGTAGAGATCCTCTGGTACATCACTGAACGCATAATATTCGTAGGCTGTTGTCAGGCCGTTCTCCAGCGTCATATCCACCATGCGGCCCAGCGCGTCATAATGGGCGCTGTTCACATAGCCGCCGCCCAAAGAGGTTGTCAGGCTTTCCGGGACCCCGTTTTGGGTCAGGCCGGTGGTGACCACTTCATTATCTGGGTAGGTTAACGTCTCCACCATGTTGGCCTTGTTATAGGTGTAGGCAAAGGTGAAGGGTGTGGCCGGCAGGCCCGGCAGCGTCATCGTGCGAGAGACCCCGGTCACCCGCCCGCGTTCATCATAGGCCCAGGTGGTGTAACCGGTCATATCTTCCAGGCGCGTGCGCTGGCCCAGGGCGTTGGCAGCCGCCCCGCCCTCGTCGTAGGTGTAGCTTACGCTGCCGGGCGAGACGATGTCCGGGTTGGCCGAAATGTCATAGGTCTTGGATAAGAGACGGTTGAGATCGTCATAGGCAAAGGTGATGACAATACCATTGGCATCGGTCTGGGACAGCAAATTGCCCAGGGCATCATAGGTGTAGCTCCAGGCCCCCATGTCCGGGTCGTTCATGGCGATTTTGCGCCCGGCCAGGTCGTACTCAATCTCAGTATGCAGGCTGTTCTTGTCCACGGCCGTCAGGCGCCCCATGACATCGTAGCTGTATATGATGTCGGGATGATCAGGCTCAGCCCCGGAAATGGAGGGGGGCGTTACCCGCACCACCTGCCCCCAAATATTACTGATCGAGGTGGTGGTGTTCCCGTTGCCATCCGTGACGGCAACCGACGACTGCAAGTCTTGACTATCAATGGTGTAGGTATACGTGATGACGGTGCCATCCGGCGCCACCTGGCTGGATACACGGCCCAGGGCATCGTAGAGGGTCGTGGTATGAGCCACGTTGGCCGGTGGGGGGGTACTTTGATCATAGGTATAGGGAATGGTTTGCGTTTCCGGCTGGCCCGCGTCATTATAGGTGTAATCCACAAAAATATCGCAGTCATCCGTTGCTAAATTAAAATCAGTCGTACAAGCGTTGTCGTGCAGTTCGGCCCCCAGCGCGATGGATCGTGTCATCCGCCCCGTGCCGTCGTATATCTTCTCCACGGTGATGTGCCGGCCGGTATCGTCGATCTTTTGCGTCGCCGCCGTGAAGAAAGGATAGACGTTGTTAGCGTTGACATCGTTGTAGGTGATTTCAATGGTGGGAGCAGACAGGGTGTCTCCAGGCTTGGCTACCTTAATCAGACGCCCAAAGGCATCATACGCCGCCGTGGTCGTGTTGCCATTGGGGCCAGTCAGACTGGTCACCACAGCCCTATCCTTATCATAGGCAAAGGTCGTGCCTGGGAAATTGACCGGATGGTACAACGGCCCGCGCACTTCCACCAGGTAGGTGTGGTAATCGGGGTCGTAGACATTGGTTGTGGTGCGCGCCCCGGCGGCAGGGGGGTCGGCGTTGTGGGCTGCATAACCAGCGTAGTTGGTCACCGTTTCCATATTGCCCCAGGCGTCATAGGTATAGGTAACCTGGCTGTACTGGTCGCCATCCTGCCGGCTCATGAGGGTGCGTACGTCGGTCAGTTTGCCCACTGTGGGGGGGATTTGGAAAGTGATGGGCCCCGGAGGGTCACTATCGTAGTGGTCGTAGTAATAAAAGGTTGCGCCCAAAAGCTCTGAACTGTTGTAGGTGCAGCCCGAGGAACAATCATAGGTCTTTGTTGCGGCGGCAAAACCGGTCAGATATGGGAGGTTGGGGTTGCCGTAATTGGCATAATCGACACTGGGGTAGTACCAGGTGCGTGTGGCACGGTAATTGCTCCAGCTGATGCCGTTGTAGTATGCTTCAATCACGTCGGTAACGTTACCAAACTGCTTATTGGCCTGATGCATAGGGTCATAGGCATACGTCGTGCGCCGCTCAAGGCAGTGGTTTTCTTCCTGGTCTTCCTGGCAGGTGGCGGTGATCTGGTAAGCGGTACGGCTCCAGACCACGTCCAGGCCGGTGTAAGCGTTTGTAGGTTCTCCATCCAGGTCTTTTGGCATGACCAGGGTGTAAGGAATAAAGGGGTCTTCGGCCAGATAAGAAACCAAATAATGGGTTTCCGTGCGTGAAGCCAGGCTGCCATCGCTGCCATAGACCGCCACCCATTGGGCACTGCCCTTGGTGCTGGTGATGGTATTTGCCCCGCTGCACAGGTCTTTCTGGCAGAATTGGGTCACCGTTTTGACGCCATTGGGCGCAAAGACCGTGACCATGCCATGCCCGTTAAAATCACTGTAGTTTTCTGAGTAGGGGTTGTCCCCTGCTGCGTGGCGGAGCCCTGGCCGGCTGGTCTTGGCGGTATCGCTGCCCTGGCAGTTGCCGGCAGTGCTGGTTGTATAGTTATTCGTATAGCAATACGCAAAGGCGTAAGATTCTCCTGTGCCCGTATGCAGGGTCTTCGTGATTGTGCGATAGCGGGTGGGGGCCAGCAGCATGTAATACTCTTCAACCAGACACTCTCCACTGCATTCTATCCGCAGTTTGGCATCGGCCTCCGCGGTATGCGGCAGCCAGATGGTGGTTTCATAGAGATCCCAGTCGTCAGGCGACGACGTCTCAATTGTTTGCGTATGCCCCCAGTGGAGAGGCGTGTAACCAGTGGCAGTATAGCCGTCATGAATCCCTAATCGGATAGTAACCTGGCCGGTCCCAATTTTGCTGACCATTGCCCGAAGGACATAGATTCCCCCAGGCTGTAGTTTCTCTTTTTCAATGTCATGCTGGGCCTGTACACCCATGATTCTGAGGTTGCCATCTCCCTGGTTGCCTTCTCGCCAACAGGCGACATTATCTTCGTCACCACTTACAACGTACCATCCACCTGTGGACATATCACCGTCACTATCGGGATTACACAAATCTTCCTGGACAAGGCGGCGCCCCTGTAAGACATTGGTGTTGGTAATGAATGATGGAAGGTTTTCATGCCAGCTTTGATAATCAAAATCCACCCAGCCGCCATAATTATTTTGGGCAATATCCAAATGGGCCCCATCATAGGCAAAGGTTGTGGCAGGTAATTGATCTCCACCTAGCCCGAATTCTTGAATACTGGTGAGGGTCAAAAACTTGCCACCGGCAGACCAGGTGAGATTGGGAAAGATATTTTGCCCATTCTGGTTATATTGTAGATTGTATTCTCGAATGGTTTCCGAAAGCTCCCAAACACCATTCCCGTTGGCATCATGAACAACTGAGATGTAATCCAGAAAAGAGCGTTCAAAAAAATTGGCGCTGCCATCGTCGATAAGGCCCTGGTCAAAATCTGTTCGGCTCGCCCTATGGAAGACAATTTTATAACGGTTGTTTGCATAGAGAATTTCCGACGGATACATGGCTGCATCCGAAGGATGGTCTTCCTTCACGCCGTCTCCGTCATCATCACATTTATAGTTATGCTCCTCAATCGCCTGGGTATAGGTTAAGGATTGCCCATGAATATTTTTCATCTCGCTCAATCCCCATTTCCAGGTGACATCATCGTCATGGATACAGGACCATTTATCATTAATGATACCCCATTCAAAGCGAGGGAAGCGGGCCCGGTGTTCAAAATCATAGACGTTCCCATTTTTGTCCCATACCGTCCAGGTATCGGTCGTTTTGTTGTACTGTACCCGCCAAAAGGTTTCATCCACCGTCCGGTAATGTTTCGTGTTTGGGTTGCCATCCACATCTTCGGCGATCTCCAGCAGCATGCTGCTGACACCATTGACGACCAGGTTAAAGGTGTCATCGCGCAGATCGTCGTTGGTCCCATTCATGTTGCGCTCAATCGCCCCCACGTCCAGCGACCAGCCCATCCCCACCCAACTGGCCTGGGTGCGTGCGGTGGCACTGTCTACCCCCTGGCTGCTGTAGCTCAACGCCAGGCTGGGCTGTAGCCCACCAGGGCCAGGCGGCACCCAAAACGGGTAGCTGTACGAGGCCGCCCCCGTAAAGGAAGAAACCTGGAACCCCTGCAGGTTGGGCAGTTGGCTGGCCTGCCAGCTGTTCACATCAATGTCGAAGTCGGTCAGGTGGTCGGTCTGGGCCACCAGCTGGTTGGTTTCTGTGTACACCCGGCTGGGCAAGGATACCCAGGTGCCCAGTTCCGTATCATAATAGAACAGCGCCAGGCCAGATTCATGCCCGGTCAGGTTGGTTTCGGAATACGCCACGGTAATGGTGATCGGGGTCTGGAAGCGGGTTACCGGGCCCCCGCTAGCCTGGTCAAACGCCGTGATGCGGAAAGGCTGCCCGCTTAAGGTATAGGGTGGGCGCGTTTTGCCTACCGGGTCGCTGACTTGCACGTCCAGGGTCTGGGTCAAGGTGCCGCTGGCAAAGGCAATCTCAACCTGGCCCGCCCTGGCGGCCAAGGCCCCGCCGGCCGGCCCCATCACAAACGTTTCCCGGTTGGCCTCTTCAGCCGCAGGTGTGCCGCCGCTGTCCACTTCAGACGTAATCCCCGGCTGCTGGTAATCTACCGGCCCGCTGGGTTCGGGGGTCACAACGGCGGTGAACTGCTGGGCATAGGTTTGGGCGCGGGTTTGCATTTCCGGCGCGGCCAGCCCGGCAGTGACCTCTTTGGCCACGGCCGTGTTCACTTCCCGTGCCGTCAGGGCCGCCGCTTGCGCCAGGCTGGCCGCTCCCAGGAAATTGGGGGCGACCAGTGACACGACGACCAGGATGTGCAGGGCTTTAACCCCAAACGAGCTGGGGGCCAGCCAAAACCGCCGCAAGTGGCGGGCTATACGTGGGGATACATGTGTCAGGTGGGCATTAAGTTTCATGGTTTTCTCCCGGATCACCAAAAAGGCTGAAAAATTGCGCCATGTCCAATATTCCTGCTTGCGTCATAAGCAGTCATTGCATTATTCCACAACAGATGTCGGGTTTTTACCCGACATCACCCGCCAAAATGACAGGACGCTTCTTTTTCTGGCAGTGTGTGACTGAAAAGCCTGCCAGAGGCTGCTCCGCCAAAGGCCTTAAATAACCGTACATATTTTAAGCATATGTACAGAATAGTGATTTTTGTGTATAATGTGCCCTATGGATAAAACGTCAACCCGTCATTCCCTTGTACCACAGGATACCCCAGAAGTGTCACGGCCGTTGGCCTACACATCCCTGGAAACGGCCGGCCAGGTAGCCAATAAGATCGCCGGCAGTACCATCTTTCAGCGCTACGCTGCTGAAAAGTCCACCAATACCCTAAAACGTCACGGCCGTGACCTGGAACTGTTCGCCGAATACCTGCTGGATATAGGCATCATGCCCGAACACGGGGCCGATTTCCAAACAAACCCCGCCGCCTGGCAAGGTGTCACCTGGGGTATTGTTGAGGGTTTTGTGCAATGGTTGCTGCAGGAAGGTTACGCTGTCTCTTCGGTAAATGCCCGGCTCTCCACAGTGAAGGTCTATACGCAATTGGCCGTCAGGGCCGGCACCGTTGACAAGCAGGAAGGGCTGCTTATCCAGGCGGTGAAGGGCTTTTCCCGCGCCGGGCAGTTAAATGTGGACCAGCGGCGCTCCCAAACACGCATTGCCGCCGTCACCTATGCCTACAAGCCGGAAGGGCAGCGTGATAGTGTGGTGGTGTCACGCCGCTCCACCAAAAAACGGGCCCCCACGCTGCTGCGTGATCATCAGGCCGAACATCTTAAAATCGTGCGCAACGCCTCACCACAGGCGGCCCGTGATGCGCTGCTGATGGCCCTGTTACTTGATCATGGCCTGCGCGCCAGTGAACTGGCCATTCTAAAAACCAGCGATCTGCATTTGAATGCGGGGGAAATGACGTTCTTCCGCCCCAAAGTGAAAGGCACAACACACGAATGGAGTACCCATCAATTAACACCCGCTGTCTACCAACTTGCCTGCCGCTACATGGAACAATGTTACCCCCCCACCCTGTTGCCTGATGGCCCGCTCTTGCTGGCTACCACGCGCCTGTTAAAAAATGGCAGCGGCGGTTTGCTCCTGGAAGAAGGGCTCAACCGGGTACGCATCAGCGAACGGGCGGCCTGGTTGGGCAAACAGGCCGGCATTCCCCGGTTGTCAGCCCATGACTGCCGTCACTACTGTGCCACCAAAATGGCCCGGTTGGGGTATGGCATCGATGAGCTGATGGCCTGGTTTGGGTGGACAAGTGCCCAAACGGCCGTGCGCTATATTACCAGTGTAGAGGTGCAAAGCCGTTATAAAGGGTAACTTTACCATCACGTAGCAATCGGTGTTACGAAAACACGACAATCTACCGTATCTGCAAAATCATTCCTTCGCTTCGTCCAAACACGTCGGGGGAAAACTCCTGCCGAGCAGTCGCAGGAGGTACTTGAAATGTGCCAGGCATGGTAGTTTGCAAGTAATAGGTGTATTGGTAGGCGCCGGCTGGCAGTGATACGGCCGTAAACCGAACCTTCTCATCAAGATATTGTATTTGATTGAAGTACCACCAGCCCCAATATCCGTCCATATACTGTTCCTCTAAATCGGTGCGTTGAATGTTTCCCTGGTAGAAGGAGGCCGTGGTGGCCAGGTTCGGATCGAACGCTTCTGTGCCCGCCGGAAGCGGGTCTTCAATAATGGTATAGAGCAAATTAGTGGCAGCAATGACCGTCAATTCTACCCGGATCTGTTCGCCCAGTGGGATCTCTGAAATAGGCTGGCAATCCTGTTCACAGTCGGCAAGATAATAAGTGCGTTGTACGGTAATGCCCCGATCAACGGCCGTTGCTTCTCCCGCAGGTAACAGGCTGTTCAAGAAGGCGGCATAATAAAGACGGCCGTTCCCCTCTCCATGCTCAAAACTCAAGAAATTCACGACTTCTCGTGGCAAATCAGTCAGGGGCAAGGTCATTTCCACCCTTTCGGCACTGTCTTCTAGCGTAAAACTGCCACTGGTAACGGCCGTGTCATTTAATTGCACCGAATAGGCATAGTCTGGTTGCAATTCGGCCGCCGCTGTTAGCCAATCGGTTAAGGCTTGCATCGTCCAGGCCGTTTCGTGAGGGGTAGGCCAATAGCTAGCGGTGCGAGCGGTCATCAGCCAGCGCACAGCCTGGGACAAAAGAGGGGAATCCGCTTGAGCATGAGTCAACGCTTCTACAACCATCGCTGTGCCGCGAATATCGCTGCTTAAGCTGCTCCATATCTGGTTATTATCCTCCCAGTGTGCACCCGTTGCGCTGATGACCACCTCTTCGGCCAGGTCGGCTAACAAGGCTTCGGTGTGGGAGCCATCATCTCCATTCAACTGGTAGGCCCTTACCATTAACGCTTTAGCATAGGGGGACAAGGAATCCCGGTGAAGATCAAATAAAGCATCCAGTCTGGGGATGACGTTTTTATGGTAGGCCAGCACATAAATGAAAAAGGCTTGCCGTGTAACTGCGCTCCTTTCCTTTAGACTGATCGGGGACACAAGTATCTGATGGTCCAGATACATTATGGCCTGGTTAATGGCGGCTTCACTAAAATTGGTATAGCCCAAGGCTTGTGCTTGAAGGACCGCCAGGGTAATGGAGGCGGTCAAAACGGGGTCACTATCGGCACTCCCGCACCACCCCCATCCGCCATCGGCTTTCATCAGGGCCAGCAGACGATTCAAATCGGCCGTGATGAGGCTGTCGAGTTGAGCCGATAGCGCGTCATCTTCAAGTTTCAACTGCGCCAAAGCCCGTGAAACGGTCACATTTGCCAGCAGTTGATTTCCTAATTCATGGGCGCAAGCAGAACGGCCGTTCACCAAATGGGTGCTCTCCAGTGCATCCAGCAAAGCCGCGGCCAGAGAAGGGGTAAGTTGCAAAACCATTTCCCCGTCGGTGACGGTTTCTGGCAAGAAAATGGCCTCTACTGCCTTCCCTGGTTCAGCCAATACTCCAGAACTTCCCACCACATCCAACGTTTTGTAATGGATAACCGGAATGATCTGGTCAGGTGCAATTCCGAATGTGGGTTTGGTGGCATCACTATAAGTGCCAGCCGAGGCCAAAAAGGTCAGGTCTACAAATGCCACATCTTCTACTCGTACTGGCCATTGCACGATTCCGCTGTCACCTGGGGCAATGGCGATGGCTTGTTCAGCCTCAGTCAGCAGAGAGACGCCGTCCGCTTCCAGGCGTGCTGTGCCGCTCAAGGTTTCGGCCGTATTATTGTGTACAGTTGCGCCGAGCGTGATCTGATCGCCAACGGTAAAAAAGCGCGGCGTCATAGGCCGTATGAGCAAGGGCTTGCTGACAACAACGTCGGTGCTGGCCTGTCCCACCAGCGTGCCCTCCAGACTGATGGCTTTGCTACTCAACCGCCAGGTGGTGGTGCTGTCGGGCAAGGAGATAGCCACACTGGTCTGCCCATTCTCATCCGTGGTAAGGTTCCCCTGCCAATAAGCCGTATCAGGAAAATCACGGCGCACTTCTCCTTCCAGGCCATACGAATCTGCACCAGACAGGCCGAAATCGCCATCGTCGCCGCCGCCACCACCACCGTATCCCTGCTCGGGAATGATGATAGGCAAACCTTCAGCCGAAATAAACAATCCGCCACCTAACTTACTACGATATGCTTGTTCCGCATAAAAGACATCCAGAATAGGAGGAGAGTTATCCGGCTTCAGGCTTAACACGGCTAAATCTACCAGCGCCAGTGAAAGATTAGCCTGAACTGGCTGCCCCAAATAATCTGTCACGGCAATGTCATAGGTAACAGTATCACCGGGGGACAATTGTGTGTTTTGCGGGGTCAGGGTGAGGGTCAACTCTAATTGCTCGGTAGAAACCGGCAGGTTTACAACGCCACTCTGGGCATCGGCGAACTGCTGCCCCCCGTTTGTGCCCCGCACGGCAACGATGGTCACATAAACGTTTGGGGCGTATTCGGCCGTAACCGGAATTTCTAAAATTTGGCTGGTACCGTTCAGGGTAACGATCTGTTGCTCAACGGTGACGCCTCGTTCGATGGTCATCCAGGCGGATACGGTTTCGGTGAAGGGGGATTGCACCAAGATATGGGCGGTATCGCCGGGTGCATAACTGTCCTGGTCGGCTTTCAGCGTCAGGCCACGGCTGTTGGCGCCACCCCAGACCGTAACGGGATCGCTGGCGTAAAAAGTGGTGGTAGCAGTGTAAGAACGGCCGTTGGGGTCGGTGGCCACGGCCGTGGCCACATAGGAACCGCCTTCTGGGGGCACAAACAGAACGGGGGCGTACCCCAGTTCATCGGTCGTAACCGTGATGGTGGTTACGGGCGTATCTACTGGTTCCCAAGTGGTGTAATGATAGATGCCGGTTGTTTTACGCATCCATTCGCGGCGAACAATGGTGACAGACACAGGGGTATTGGCTGCCTCGTTGTCGTCCCAATCTACCGTTGTCACATTTAAGCGCATGTCTTGATTAGCTCTGTTGACATAGGATGCCGGTTTGATGTGGGCCAGCGTTTCGGCCGTATAAAGGCGAATCGTGCTAAATCCGGCTGTGGGCAGCTCGCCTACCCCGGAGACAACGGCCATCACTGTCACCCATTGGTCATTTAAGGCGTCTGATGATAACACAGTAGGCACGGGGATGGTCAATTGCCCCTTGCTATTGGTTAAACCTTCTCCCGAAGGTTCCGGCTCGCCACAATAATTTCGGGCTGTATGTCCCCTGCCATAACAGGTGGCCCATTGCACCGGCAGGTTAGCTGCTGGGCCGCCAAAGTAATAGGTGGCGGTAACGGCGGCAGTTATCTCTTCGCCGATTAATGCTTGCAGTTTCTCTGGGGAAACCATTACTTGGAATTCCGGCTTGCGGTATTCGGCCACTTCAAAAAACACACCCGGACTCGAATTAAAACTAATCTGAACGGCTATATCAAAATCCTCAACATCGAGGCGATATGTCCCCACCGGGGCATCGTTCGGCAATATAAACTGACCAGTAAGGGTGCCATTTTTATCCAGAGCGATATTCTCTTGGAAATAGATGGTTTCGTCTTGATAGCTCAACCAACTCTCGACTATCATAGGCAGGGTGGTCAGGCTGGTTGGCTTGTAACGGCCGTAGTTCGTATCCCGCACGATGCCCCGAAAATAAACGGTATCGCCGGGGCGATAAATGGGTCGGTCGGTGTAAAAATAGGTAGCGTACGGCCGTTCATGTTGACCAAAAAATCTATTACCCCAATCCCTATAGGCTACGCCATAACCAGGCTGGCCAGAGGCATTGCTCACTACCAACACCCTTCGCAAATTCAAGTCAGGGCTGACGAAAGGAAAAGATGCAAAACCGTCAGCGTCGGTAACGGCCGTTCCCTGTAACTGTCCCGTTTCATCATAAAGCGTCACGGTTCGGCCCGCGGTGGGAGAACCTGTTGCCAGATCCGTGGCCCAAACATACACGGTATCAAACGTCTGTTTGATCATAAGATTTGTATCGGCCACAATGAGAACAGCCCGCTCGTCTTGCCACCGTATTGGCTCCGGTATTTCTGGAGATGTGGCTTCCACAAAATAGACCCCGTTTGGCAATACACCACCATCTGCCATAAGAATGTTTTCAATCGTCACTCCATTAAGAACGGCCGTGTTTGTAAACGCCCAACTTCGCAAAGGTTCTGTATCCGGCGCGTAAACGGGCAGGTTATGGTAAGAGTCAAACAACAGCCCAAACGGCAGCCCGGCATTGTAAAGATTCACTTCAGCCTGGGAGATGTTCCGGTAAATCAAGTCAACGGCCGAAGGAAAACTACGGCTCAAATACCCTACATCCCGATTACTCGGCAAATTCAAATGCAACAGCGGTGATTGGGTGGGCGTACTATATTCAATGGTGTAATCCTCACCCAAAGTATTCCCGTAAGGGTCAGCCACGGCAGCCAACAAGGTAACGGTGTATTGAGTACTGGGAGCATGGATGAAATAAATAGCTAAACGAGAGCCTACCTTTCCGCTGGAGTAGTCTATAAATTCGCGGTAGGTGTAGTCCAGGCCATCAGGCGCAGGCTGCACAACAATATGATCCGCAAAGCTATCTGGATTCATCGGTCCGGCAAATGTAACGTTTGGTAAACCATAAAACAGGTCCTCTTCGGTGACTAACTCACCATTCCGAGGTTCCGCACTGACCACCTTCGGGAAAGGGTATGACCGAAAATTGTGCCGGTATTCTTCGGCCAACATCGCCTGTCCATTGTCCGACTGAGCCGAGGTTTCCACGATCAAGGCGTATAACGTTTCCAGGGGTAACGGCCGTTGTGGCGTCACCTCCACCACACGATGATCTTCGTCCCACTCAAAGCTTAACCCTCCGGGGGCGGCTGGGTCGAATGAAATAGCGGCTTCTGTTGAGGCGGTATCCATTGGCGTGTTAAACGTCACGGTGATCGTGCCGTTTGGCGCCAGGTCTGGCACACCTTTTTTCAGGCTAATGTCAGTTACGGCTGGGGCTTGCGTTCTGAATGCCCAGTTATAGGTTTCGGCCATAGGGCTGCCCGTCAGACCGGCAAAACCGGCCGGTATCTCCACTTCATAAGTTGTGCCTCCCGGCAAAGGTTCAGCGGGCGAGAAACGGTAAATGGTGGTCGAGAGCCATTCACCTTGCCCTTGTATTGGCGGGTTAAAAAGAAGGGGGTGGGGCAATTCGCCTTGTCGGTCAGTGGGTGTTAGTGGAACAACCGCACGGTTAAAGATGACGGTCACGGCCGTGTCTACTTCAGCCTCACTGTTATTCACTGGCATTACCTGCGCCACTGTCAAAAAACCAACTGGTCGCACATTCAAACTGAGTGGTTCACGCAATTGCAGCTTGTTTTCGCCAAAGGCCTGTGAACCGAGCCGCACCTGATAATTGTGCTGCCGATTTAAATCTGTAGGTGTAAACATCACCGTATCAGGCCGCGGCCAGGAAAACGACCCTTCCAGGTGCTCGTCCACACTATCTGCCCGAGCAAAGAGAAAAGCCGACTCTACGGAAAGCTTGTCCATAGGTTGGTCAAAACGAATGGTCACAGCTCCATCCAACGTCAATTCCCCGCCTGGGGCGGGGCTGGTGTAAACCACCTGGGGCGACCAGGGCAGCAGGGTAGGTGTTGGTTCGGGGGTAGGCGTAGAAAATATAGTTGGAGAAGGGGGAACGGCCGTCGGCGTTGGGGAAGGGGGAACGGCCGTCGGCGTTGGTTTGAAATCAGTGAGGCATCCCGTCAACAACATGAGAATGATAAGGATGGGAATCAAACGTGATGAGTACAAGGGCTTCCTCCTAGAAATTTAAACAACAGCACAATCTCAATTGTAACATAATCGGGATTAATGTTTTCCTGGAGAACTGTACGTGATGGGATTTGTAATGTTACCCGCGCCCCAAATTACAGGGTGCCCTGGTTGATTGGTAACTGATCAATGCCCAGAGCGCGGTAGCGGGCCTGCATCTGCTGGTAATCTTGAGAGGCACGGCCGATCCACGCCAGAGCGGCACCGCTCAGTTCTTTTTTTACCTGCGCCGGCACACCCGCCACCAACACCCGGTCGGGCACGGTCATACGTTCCGCCAAAACGCTGCCAGCGGCCACCATCACTTGCTGGCCTACTTTCACAAAGGGCAGCACGGTAGCGTTCATACCAATCACCGTGCCCTGACCAATGTCGCACCCCTCCAGTACGGAATTGTGCCCTACGGTCACATTATCATGGATGATGGTAGGTGCGCTGTCAAAGACATGGATAGTCACATTGTCTTGAATGCTGCAGCCAGCGCCAATGCAGATGGGGCCAAAGTCACCACGGATAACGGCACTGAACCAGATAGAGGTATTATCCCCCACCACCACATCACCTATGAGGACGGCCGTGGGGGCTATGAACACATTGTTACCCAGCGTTGGTTTTTTCCCTTCAAATTCGATCAGCATGAGATTACCGGCCCTTATACGTTGGTTTTCGCTTTTCGCGGAAGGCCTGCACCCCCTCCTTATGATCGTCGGTCTTCAGGAGGATGCTTTGGGCCAGCCCTTCTACCATAATACCCGATGTCTGGTCCATGTTGGCGATGGTATTGATCAGCTTTTTGGCCATGCCTAGTGAAACGGGAGCGCGCTTGAGCAAGGTATGGGCATAATGGTATGCTTCGGCCGTTAATTGTTCTGGGGGCACTACCTTGTTCAGCATGCCCATGGCCAGCGCGTCTTGAGCTGTGTACATGGTGCCCATCCAGATGAGCTCTTTGGTACGGTGGGCGCCAATGGTGCGAATTAGGCGAGCGGTGCCGCCAACACCGGGGATCAGGCCAATGGCGTTTTCACGAAAACCCACCGTAGCTTCCGTACTGGCCAGACGAATATCACAGGCCAACGCCAACTCCAGTCCCGCTCCCGTCGCCGGCCCATTGATGGCGGCGATGACCGGCTTTTCCAGCGCTTCCAGATCATCAAAGAACTTGATCAGGCGGCGGCTGTGGGCGCGGAAGAGCGGCGTCTGCCATTCTTGCTCAAAGTGGCTCATGTCGCCGCCGGCGGAAAAACCCCGGCCAGCCCCGGTGAAGATAACCACTTTGACAGCCTCGTTAAAAAACAGGTCTTCCATCAATATGGTGAAGTCCAGGCGCATGGCCATATTCACCGCGTTTAACACATCTGGCCGATTCAGGGTGACAAGGGCGATGCCTTCTTCGTTAATCTCATAGAGTAAGGTCTTCAGTTCCATGGGTCCTCTCGCTGGTTTTGGGGGGTGGTTCACCAGATTCAGGCTCTTCCCAGCGCACCGCCTCAAAAATGGAGTGACAGGTGCGGCAATAATATTGAGAACCGATCAGGGTTTGCCCAAAAAGGGAGAATAGTTCATTGTCGGTAGAATGGCAAAATGGGCAGGCCACCTGGCCGGCTTTGTTTTTAGCCGATTCCTGGGCAATAGACATCAGGCGATCTCCCGGTAGGCAGCCTGCCAACCAGCCCAATCGAGCTGACTGGGCGGGATGGTCAGGCCATGTTTTTGCAATAGAGGGGTGACCTCATCCAGCCAGCTCTGGCGCATTTGGGCGGGCGGGGCGTTTAAGATGCCCTGGTTATATAACGCCATGACCGTGTCATCGTCATCAGGTCCAAACCAGGCCACGGCCGTACCCCAAAAATGATCCAGCGATGCCTGCAGCCTTCCCCGTATGTCTGGGCCCATGCGGGACAGTTTGGCCAACCAACTGTCACCAAAGATGCGATGAAATTCCTCTTCTTGCAAAATCTTGGCCGTGCGCCCCTTCAGCGGGCCATAGGCCGAGTCACGAGTTGCCGCCACGGCAATGGTGGTGGCTCTGTCCAGCAGCACGTTGACGGCAATGACATCCAGCCAGGAAGGCCAGGGATCATGCAGCTGGTGCGGGCAGTAGTAATCGTCGCGCGCTTCCAGGTCATTTTCAGCGCCAATGCCTGGTGGCACCCCAGGAAAATCTTTCAAGATGGCGTAAAGACTGCGGGCGTGGCCCAATTCATCCTGGGTCATGGCTGAGGCGCCCACGGCCGCTTCCAACGCCGGGCCGCCATTCACCCACTCTGAGGTGCGAATGCCGATGCGGTGTTTGGTGTCTGCCAGGGATAACCCCCACTGCAGCAAGGCGGCAGCGGCACGGCCGTCCAGCTCTTCCACACGCTGGTAGGTGGCTGTCATGGGCTTTTTTCCTTCTGGCGAGGAATGACCTGAATCACGGCCGTCTCTGGAAAGGCAATGACCTCCAGCCACTGGCTGCCTTCAGGTATGGTCGGTTTTTCAGCGGCATCTACAGTCACGGCCGTGACAAACGCCAGGGGCTGTGCGTAGGCGGTACGGCCGTAGATGTGGTAGGTGTTTTTTTTCTTGCTCATAACGTTTGTCCTGGTATCAGTTTTCAGTCATCAGTGTTCAGTATTCAGAACGGGTCAACCTGTGGATATAGTCTACTGAACACTGGTTACTGACTTCTGATTACTGAACGGCCTTCAGGGTTATAATCTCCCGCCGGGGGACAATGATCATCTCCTGCCAGCCCCATTCATCATACAAAGTGTAAGCGTACATGGTGGCCAGATCAGGGTCGTCGGCAATGACGTTGCCAACGTGGTGCAGCGGCTCTTCCCGGTTAAACTTGGCAAACACCTCGTAAACATCCCCTTCAGCTGTTGTCACTAGTCCGCTCATACACTAATTCCCCACTGCCGCAGCCGGGCCATGCCTTTAGGCGTCAGCCGCTGGCGGGTCCAGGGTGGATCCCACACAATGTCCAGGCTTACCTCGGTGACGTCTGCTTCTTGCAACATCCTTTGGCGCACATCATCGATGATAAATTCCATGCAGGGGCAGCCCATAGCCG
This sequence comes from Ardenticatenaceae bacterium, assembly GCA_011525915.1. GTDB lineage: Bacteria > Chloroflexota > Anaerolineae > Promineifilales > Promineifilaceae > CAADGU01. The sequence continues at coordinate 363,820 of WYBM01000015.1, forward strand.
TAAAAGTGAGGTGGATGTGTACACGGCCGTTACGAAACTGCAAGCCATAAATCAGACCCATATCTACCACGCTGATAGGCCACTCCGGGTCTTCGACTTCTTCTAACGCCGCCCACAGGCGCTGTTCATCTGGCGTAGCCCTGGCCCGCGCTTCTGTGAGCCAGGGGGGTGACGGCCGTGAACTTGTAGGGGCAGCCGTGGCCGCTGAAATTGGGTCTTTGCTCATGCTACCACCTCTTGCCATGTTTTCTTCTCATGCCTGATGTTATGCAGCTCGTTATAGCCGCGCTGGATGTCATCCACAAACTTTTTGTTCATGGGGCCACGTGCTTTCCAACGGGTCATGACTTCGTCCCAGGTAGATTGCCCCTCGGCAAACAACCATCGTTTTTCATCGGCCACAAACCGGGCCGGGAAGGGAAAATCAAAGATATACCTCTGCGCAGCTTCGTCCCAATGCACCGGTACATCTAACGCTAATGAGTGTAAAAAGGGGATACCTGTACTCAGCCAAATCTGGCGCAGTTGGTCATTGGTGCTGCCCTTAAAACCATAATCAATCTGCTCCGTGTGCTTTTTTAAATCATCCGGCAGTCCAAACCACTCCATGGTCAGCGGGAACATCCAATCCACCGCCCGTTGTAATTCCGCGTGGCCGCCTGGCTGCTCGTTGATCTTGCGCATCCATGTTTCCCCATGCCGCAGGTGGAAATTTTCTTCTTTGTCCACCTTAGCCAACGCCCGTTTCCAGGGACCAAAGCTGGTGTGTTTGTAAACATCCCCCAGCAGCGTAAACCCGGCACGATCATACATAGCATTGGCCACGGCCAGTTCGGCCCACGTCTCCAAGGGCACATCAAAGGCATAGGGATATTTAAACTCCTCCGCCTTGCGCTCGTAGATAAGCTGCTCTTTGTTGACGCCCAAATCCTCCAGCAGGCGGTAGGCAATGTGGGCATGCCCCAATTCATCTTGAATGATGCTCATGGCGGAGAGGTAAGCATTGGTAGAGGGGGCATCTTGTGCCGCCAGGTAATAGGCTGGGGCGCTAATGAGCTCGGTATCGGCGGAGACCGTTAAGATCCGCTTCATCCCTTCGATATAAAGAGGGCTCATCTGATCAACCGTCTCAATCAATTTGCCGGCATGAATGCGGTCGAGTAATTGCTGTTCTGTAATCGTCATCTTGGCCCCTGTTACTGCCCTTTGTAAGCTGGCGGTCGTTTCTCAGCAAAAGCGGCAAACCCTTCGGCTGCGTCTGCGGAATCAAACAGCGGCGCAATGAGCTGCCGCTCATAGGCCAGGCCAGCGGGCAAATCCATCTGCATGCCGTCATACACGCACCGCTTGATGGCCCCAATGGCCAGGCTGGCGCCGGTTGCTACTTTGTGGGCGTAGGCTTCGGTCTCTGCCAGCAGCCTGTCTGCGGGAAACACTTTATTCACCAGACCTAGCCGGTGCGCGGCTTCGGGGTCAATGTTTTCCCCGGTGATCATCATTTCCAGCGCCTTGTTGGCGCCAATAAGGCGGGGCAGCCGCTGGGTACCGCCATTGCCGGGCAGCAAGCCCAGCGTCACTTCAGGCAGCCCCAGGCGATAGCTGCCCGCGGCGGCAAAACGCAGGTCACAGGCCAGGGCCATTTCCAGGCCGCCTCCCAGGGCATGGCCGTTGATCGCCGCCACATATATTTTATGGCTGTGGCCTATCTTTTCCAGAGTGGCATGCGCAAAGTGGATCATGTCCATATTTGCGGCCGTATCATGGGCCATAAACGCCTTAATATCTGCCCCGGCAGAGAAAAATTTCTCTGATGCGCTCTTGAGAATGACAACTTTTACGGCATCGTTCCCGTTGGCTGCTTCTATGGCTGCGTCCAGATCACGCATAAAGTTAATTTCATAACTGTTAGCCGGCGGTCGGTTCAGGGTGATGGTGCCCACCGCCCCACTTTGGGAAAACGTTACAACTGTTTCAGACATGATGCTCCTCTCTCAATCCAGCCCGCCAAACACCACACTCTTGGGCTCCAAATAATAATCCAGCGCTTCTGGGCCGTGTTCACGACCAATGCCGCTGGCCTTCACGCCGCCAAAAGGCAGCTCATCATAGCCGTAGTGAATCTGGTTTACCCACACCATGCCGCTGTCAATTTCACGAGCGGCCTGGTTGGCCCACTTCATGTTGTTTGTCCAGATGGAAGCGCCCAGACCCCACTGGCTGCTGTTGGCTTTGGCGATAGCTTCATCCAGATCATGTACTTTAAAGACGGGCAGCGCCGGCCCAAAAACCTCTTCCGTCACCATTTTGCTGTTTTCATCGACATTTACCAGCAGCGCCGGGTTAAGATAGTAGCCATTTTCCACCCCCGGGCCGGTGGGGATATCACCGCCAACAAGCAGTTCGGCGCCTTTGGATACAGCGTCAGCAATCTGGTCCAGCACTTCCTGGCGCTGGCTGGCGGTGTGCAGCGGGCCTATACGGATATGGGGTTTTTCGGCTTTGGTACGGCCGTCGCCCGGTTCGTACCGCCTGACCTTACCGGCTAAACTCTCGACAAACTGGTCATAAACATCGGCAAAAACATACAGGCGCTTGACGGCCAGGCATGCCTGGCCCGCGTTCCAATAGCGGCCAATCATGGCCCCGTTCACCGCTTTGGCCATGTCGGCATCTGGGCAGACGATCATCGGGTCAGAACCACCCAATTCCAACGTCACCCGCTTAAACTTTGGCCCGGCCACCGCCATGACCCGTTGGCCTGTTGCCGAACTACCGGTGAGGGCCACCCGCTTTACGTCCGGGTGGCTGACCAACTCATGACCCAACGTACCACCTGGTCCGGTAACACCTTGCAGCACGCCTGGGGGCAGCCCGGCTTCGTTCAGCAGGCCAATGATACGTAACGTGGTCAGCGGCGTGGTGCTGGCCGGTTTGATGATGATGGGGCAGCCGGCTGCCAGGGCAGGGCCTACCTTGGTGCCCATGAGCGTGATCGGAAAGTTCCAGGGCACAATACCCACCGAAACACCCACCGGCAAAGGCATGATAACGCCGTAGCTCTTGGGGTTCATGGCCGGCGGCAGCGGCGCCAGCGACCCACGAATTTTGCTCGCCAGATCGGCATAAAAGGCCATGCCGTGTAAAAAGTGGTGCAGTTCACCGCCCGCCTCAAAAAGCGGTTTGCCCTGTTCCAAAGTCAGCAGTTCAGTGAGTTCAGGTAGGTGTGCCCTGACGTTTTCAATGCCTTTGCGTAACAGGTCGGCGCGGGCATCGGGGGCAGTTTCCGCCCACAACCGGGCGGCAGCCGTGGCGGCCGCGATAGCGTCACGGGCATCAACCTCACCGCCCAAGGGAGCGGCATCTACGACTTCGCCGTTGGCCGGGTTTTTGACGTCATACGTCTGGCCGCTGGCGGCGTTCACCCATTCGCCATTGATGTACATTTGAGCCATAAAACAGTACCTCCTCCAAGAACGATCATCGTCTTGTGTCATCGGCTAAGCCTGGTACCAGTCATCAGAAGTCAGTAACCAGTGTTCAGTAACCAGTGTTCAGTAGACTATTTCCAGAGGTAGGCCAGCACTGACAACTGGTCACTGATGGCTGAAAACTGATACCAGCCCGCTCTTTGTTTTAACAATTATTGCTGATTACCCAAACCGTCAAAGAACAGATTGATGACAAAATCAGCCGTGGCGTGGGCATCACCCAGCACAGCACGGGAATACGGCCGTAACACCACTTCCACCATGGCCACGTGTTCCCAAGAAAGCAGCCGGGGGTCTTTCTCTTGAATCTCACCATGGGCAATACCCTGGCGAATGATGGCCTCAGCCTGTTCTGGCAAGGCCCGCTGGTAAGCACGTACCAATTGGTCACGCGCCGGGTCTTTGAAGATGTTGATATCTCGCCGCACCAGCCGCATCAAATCTTGCTGTCTTTCGGGCAGATCGAGGAAAGAATGTGTAAAGAGATACAGGCGTTCGCGGCACGGCCGTGCCGCGCTTTCCCGGACGACCCTTTCCGTCAGTGTATAAATCTCCGCCAAAAATTTATGCATCATGGTTAGATACAGCGCTTCCTTGCTGGCAAAGTGATGGTACAGGGCCCCTTTTGTAACCTCAGCGGCCACGGCAATGTGGGCCATGGTGACGTCGGCATAATTTCGTGTCAGAAACAGCCCTTGTGCGGCTTCTATGATATTGGCAATGGTGGCTGCTGATTTGGCATACATTGTTTTTATGCGTAAAGGCAAACGGTGAATACATACCTACTGGTAAGTATTTTTCAGTTTAACAGCTACCCTTTTACCTGTCAAGGTTCAGGCCACTTATGGCCAGACGGCATTTAAGGGCAGATAAACAGCCGGTTTTATTGCCTCTGCCGGGCAAGAAAAATCGGTTAAAATTCAGGGGCATGACAACCACACCTTACATCTTACCTTTTTCCCAAAGCGGCACGGCGGATCTGCCTGTGGTGGGTGGCAAGGGCGCCAACCTGGGTGAAATGGCTCGCACCGGCTTACCTGTGCCGCCGGGGTTTTGCCTGACAACCGCCGCCTTTGCCGCCTTCCTGACGGGCGCTGACGCCGCCTGGCTCTACGGCCGTCTGGACCAGATTCAGGCCGGTGATCTGGCGGCTGCCCGCCAGGTTGGCCAGGAGATACGGGCCCATTTACAGCAAACGGCCGTGCCCGACACAGTCGCCGCGGCCGTCCGTGCTGCCTGGCAGGCACAGGGAGTCACCCATGCCTACGCTGTGCGCTCCAGCGCCACGGCTGAAGATTTACCTGACGCCTCTTTTGCCGGGCAGCAAGACACCTACTTAAATGTACGGGGCGAAACAGACCTGTTGACGGCCGTAAAAAAGTGCTGGATATCCCTTTTTACTGACCGCGCTATCCTCTATCGCATGCAAAACGGCTTTAACCATCGTGACGTATCACTGGCGGTAGTAGTACAGCAAATGGTCTTCCCCGATGTCTCCGGTATTCTTTTTACGGCCGATCCGGTGACCAACCACCGAGGGATTGCCAGCATAGACGCCAGCTATGGCCTGGGCGAAGCGCTGGTTTCCGGGCTGGTATCGGCCGATTTGTACAAGATAGATAAACGTTCATGGCAGGTCGTGGAGACACAAATTGCTGATAAACAGTTGGCCATACGGCCGTCGCCTGATGGCGGCACCTTTCAGGAAGCGCTGGCAGAGCCACAGCGGCAGGCCAGTGTCCTGACAGACCAGCAGGCTGTAGCCCTGGCGCAGTTGGGGGCCAGCATAGAGGCCCACTACGGCCGTCCTCAGGACATTGAATGGGCCATGGCCGATGAGCAGCTTTACCTGTTACAAACCCGGCCCATCACCTCCTTGTTTCCTGTGCCTGAACCTCTGCCAGCAGATGATGACCTGCACGTTTATTTTAGCTTTGGGCATGGCCAGATGATGACCGACCCCCTGCCAGCCCTGAGTGCCTCTATCTGGCGGCTCATTTTGCCCTTTGGCAGACCAGCAGGCCTGGCTTATAACCCTTACATGCTGATGGCCGCCGGCCGTCTTTATGTGGACCTTGCCCCCCTACTGCACAACCACCTGGGCCACCGTATGTTCCCCAAAGCTATGACCCTTGCTGATCCACTGACGGCGGCGGCCCTTCAGCGCGTGATCAGCCGCACAGAGTTCAAACAGCGGGCAGCGCCGGCCGTAAAGATATATCAATTGGCCCAAATCTTGTTACCCGTTTTGTGGCAAACGCTGCTTTTGCTCTGGCGCCAGCAGCCAGAGACGGGGGTTACGGCCGCTTCTGGCTTCATAGAAGCGTATGATGCTCAGGCGCAACAGCAGCTGGCAGCCGCCCCCGACCACCTGCGGCTGCAGACAGCCCAGCACCTCATCAGCCGGGTATTCCCCGACTATGCCATGCGCCTGCCGCCTTACATCGCTGCCGGCATAATGGCCCGGGTGCTGTTGGAACGGGTGGCCGGCCATCATGCTGACCCGGCGGATATCACGGCCGTGCAGCGTGGGCTGAGCGGCAACGTGACCACCGACATGGATCTGCGTGTGGGCGACCTGGCCGATGCCGCTCGACGGTCGCCGGAACTGGTCTACTGCCTGCTGACCCATGATCCACAAACGGCTTTAGACACGGCCGTGACCCTGCCGGGGGGGGCTGAATTTCTGGCTGCCTGGCAGAGCTTTATACACGAGTATGGCATGCGCGGCCCGAGCGAGATTGATATCAGCCGCCCTCGCTGGCGCGATGACCCAGCCTCTTTAATACAGGTGGTGATCGGCAATTTACAGACAGATGAAATAGGTGGGCATCGCCGTCACCACCAACAGTTGGTTGCCGAAGCAGAAGCTGCCGCCGCCCGGCTGATTCAGGGGGCACAGCGTGGCATTGGCGGGCGCATACGCATGGCCGTTGTGCGGCGGCTGGTACGTGCCGCCCGCGGTTACTTGCCCATACGGGAACACCCCAAATTCATGTTGATCCGACTGCTGGGGCACACCCGGCAAATTATCTTAGAGATCGCGGACCAGTGGGTGGCCGACGGCCGTATCCGCCACCGTGACGACATCTGGCATCTAGAACTACATGAGGTGGTTGATGCCCTGGCCAACCCGTTAGAAGATGTACGGCCGTGCATTGACCAGCGCCAGGCAGATATGGCCCGTTACCGCCAGATGCGTCCACCGCGCCTCATCACCAGTGATGGTGAAATTCCCCCCACCCAATACGCCAACGTCAACATACCACCTGGCGCGCTGCCCGGTAGCCCCGTTTCGGCTGGTGTTATAGAAGGCCTGGCCCATGTTATCCTTGACCCTACCAAAGAAGCGTTGCAGAAAGGTGAAATCCTCGTGGCCCCCTTCACGGACCCCGGCTGGACGCCTCTTTTTATCAACGCTGCCGGGTTGGTGTTGGAAGTAGGTGGATTGATGACCCACGGTTCTGTGGTGGCCCGCGAGTATGGCATCCCGGCGGTGGTGGGCGTTGTGGACGCTACCAGTCACATCCGTACCGGGCAGCGTATTCGTGTGCAAGGGGACCTGGGGTATGTAGAGGTATTAAACGAAATATAACCGTTCATTACCGGTAATTGCTATGTGTAGGTATGATGAAAAAGCATTCCCCCTCTTGGCATTAACCGGACTAATACCAAACCCGTTGCCAAACTAAACAAGCCACCTGAGATGATGGGCCTAATGATGCTGCTGTACCAATAGTATGAGTGTACACGATTACAAGCACTTATTATACTAAAAAGTCCTCGACCTCTTGGAAAGAGGTCGAGGATCTTTCACTTGCTTACAAGCTGACCGTACGGCTAATTACCGCAGGTAATGCTGCCCAGATATTCAGCGGTGATCCGATTTTGGCCGGGAAGATGGTAACTTAACAGACGCACCAGGGCATAACCACTTGTGCGATACTGCCCGGAGGTACCGTTGGTATTCACCTGATCCCATACCGGCAAGACGATGCTTTCCTCTTGAATCAGGGCATCCAGTGCGTCACGCACCTGGCGGCTGTTGCCTACGCCAGGACGACCCCGTACCCAATCACCTATCGATACTTCATGATCGGTCGGATCAACCGGGTTGATGTACGTATCGCTGTCTCCAGGCGGTGTCAGGCTGGCGGCCAATGTCGGAATGCTGTTATTACCCGTCCAGGTAAGCCAGCCGAAGTTGCCAGGGCCTTTGCCATTCCAAACGTTAATTTGATCGCCCGGCGCTATACCTACCAGGCTGCCAGCGTGCAAAGCAATGGGGTAGAGGGCGCAGCCGGCCACGGCCGTGACCGTTACTGTAAACGTATCGGCCTGGCAGTCTGCTTCATCACAAACCGTGACCGTGACTATAAAGACACCGCCGTTGACAAAGGTATGTGACCCGGCTACCGTACCTGAACCATCAGCCTCATTCACCAAACCGGCTTCCACCAGACCGTCCCCCCAGTTAATGGTGGCGGTATGTACGTCTAAGACGCCTGGGTCAGCGAAGGTGGCCGGGGCCAGAGAAACGAGCTCGCCGGCATTGACGGCAACATCTGGCCCGGCAAACACGGTAGGAGGCACGTTGTTCACAATGACCACTGTCTGGGTTACGGTGCTGTTACCGGCCATATCAATGCCAGTCAGGGCCACCGGGTGTGTGAGCGGGCCATTGGCAAAGGCCAGGGTGCTGAGATCAGGATCGGTGAATACGCCGTCGCCATCCAGGTCCCACAGAAGCGTATCCAGACCCGAAGTGGCATCATGAGAGGCTGAAGCGTCAAAAGTAACTGTTTGCCCTTCATCTATGACATAAGGTCCACCGTGGTTCAATACGGGCGGTGTCATGTCCAGACTAAAGCTGAATGACTGTGGCTCCTCCGTATTCATGATCCAGTCCTGAGCCCGATAAAACACCACATATTCATCATCGCGAATGGGGGCAAAAGGCGCCACATAAGTGTGCCAGATATCATCACCCGGTCCATATTGGATGCGGGTCACACCAAAGTGATCATCGGTGGCTGTCAGGGTGATGGTAGGCGGCGAAACATACCAGCCATTGGCACCATCGGGGGCAGCCGGCTCCAGCGTGACGGTTGTCTGTGGGGGCAGTACATCGACAGAAATGATCTGCTCCACGGCGGGGCCAACCACAAGGCCATTACGCTGCGGGTAAGCGGTCACCGTATGGGCCCCCGTCCGGCCAGAGAACGGGTTGGTATAGAGTGTTACCCCGGAATCATCATTCCATTGGTACATAATGTCGGCCGTATCAGACGCACCCAGGTAAATGGTCGGTATTTCGTTAAGGATGGGATAATGGCCATCCGGTTCCGGCACGACCACGATATTGACGGTCACCGGTACGACGGCGGCATCTAATGAGCCACCGGCCACGGCCGTGCCACCCATGATCACCTGCTGTACTACCCGGAACGGTACGTCAAAGTCAGCCACGGCGGCGGCAATGGGCCAGCTGAGTGCCTCTTGGTGGGTTTGGTCGGGGGCCAGGTCTGGCAGCGGCCGTGAATCATGGAGTAACAGCGTTTCCGTCAGGGTGCCGTTCATGTGGAAGATTGTTGTTTCCAGCGTCAGGTTGGTAAGCGTGTTTGCACTGCTGAGGTTCACCAGGTCAGCGGTAAATTGTGCTGTGTCGCTGCGATAATACGTTTCCTGGCTGCTGTGCAGGTTGTAGGAAAGCAGGCCAACCGTCACCGTTTGTTGGGTTTCGTTATTGGTTTCATCTGTTTCGTCCACATCACCATTGGCGTCAGCCACCAGCGTCAGCAGGTTGTTACCAGCGCGCCCGGCCGCCGTCCAAGGAACCGCTACTACGTAAGTGCGGCCGCGGTTTAATGAGGGCACAGCAAGGGCGGTGATGAGCATACCACCCGCTGATGGGTCACCGTCATACAAGGCCGCCATGCTGGCCACGGCCGTATCACGGCCACGGTTGGCAATGGTAACTTGCACCTGGGCCTGGCCATCACTCACTTGTTCATGCAGGGCGATCAGACCGACCAGATCAGGGCCACGTGTGGCATAAGCAAAGCCAGTTTCACGGGAGTTGCTAAGCCCATCCTGGCTAAGTGTAGCCCGCAGGGTATGCCCGCCACGGCCGTAGCCGCCCGGCAGTGTCAGGTTCACATGCTGGAAGCCCACGACCAGGGCCACACTTTGGTTATAGACCTCAAACCCATCCACTGCCAGTGTCAGATTGCCGCTTAATGGTTCGGCGGCGTACACCACTACGGTAGCCTGCACCGGGTCAGCGTTTGTTTCATACGTCTCCCGGTCAGTACTGACAGACACCAGGTCTGCCCGGCCTACATCAAACGTCTCGGCACCACGGCCGTGTATGATAGTGCTGTCCAGCGGGTCTACCAACCGGTAAAGGACCCGGTGCATACCCGCCTGGTCACTGCTTAAGGTCATGACGGCCGTAAGCTGGTTGGTGGGGCTGGCCGCCAGATTTACCGTCTGCTCTGGCCCATTCATCAGCGAGCCATCCGGCCGTTCTACCCAGGTCAGGAAGCGGGCGGTCACCGGTTGGTCTGAGGCCACCGTCAGGTGAAGGTGAATGGTTTCCGCCGGCTGGTAGCTGGCCTGGTTCAGGTACGCATCGGTAATGCGTACTTCTGGCGCGGCCACGTCAAACGGGGTACGCAGGGTTTGATCTTCATTCACGCAGCTGCAGTTGCGTGGGGTGGCGTCAATGGTATAGGTGCCGCGGGCCATGCTCCCTGGCAGCGTGAAGCTGAAGCCACTGTCCGTACCTGGCAGTGTCAGCGTCGTGGTATACCCCGGAGCTGTCACCTGCAGTTGGCCGGTGGCTGTAGTAACAATCGTAGCATTCACTGTCTCACCCGGTAAATACACCTGCTTATCGGTGAGAATGGTGACATCTGGGTATTGGCGCGGCAGGTAGACGGTATTCAGGTGGATACTGCGCTCTGAAGCCAGATCGTAGATGCCAAAGAACACCTTGTCATCACCCAGGTAGGAGACGGGCACGTTAAAACTCACATCGGCACTGCCGGATGGCGCCAGGGTAAAGGGCTGTATCTCGCTATAATCGTTAAAGCGGGCCAGGGCATAGAGCGGTGGCGTTTCCCGGTTGGCCTGTTCGGTGATGTGCAGGGTGAGCACGGCCGTCTCGCCGGCGCTGTAAGCGTTTTTATCTAATGAGGGGGTTACGTCAATGTCCACCCCCATCACTACCAATTCTAGGACGCCTGGTTCACCATTAAAAAGGTAACGGGCCTCATACGTCTTTGCTTCCAGCTCCGGCGGCACGAAGAAGGTAAAGGCCGCTGTGCCACTTTCGCCGCCCGGCAGCCAGATGATCTGCGTTTCATCGGCCACATCGCTGAAGACAAAGGCCAGTTCGCCCTCGCCGGCCGCGCCGCCGTTGTTGGCAATACCAAACGTCAACGTCACTGTGGTGCTTACAGGCAGGGTCAGGTTTTCGGGCAACGTGGTCAGGGAGAGGTCAGCGGCGGTGACAGTTAAGGTCACGGCCGTTTGGGCCACCGGAAGGCCACCCTGGTCGGTTAAGGTCAGGTCCGCCGGGTAAGTGCCAGCCAGCGCTGCACCTGTGTCTACCGGCAGGGGCACATCTGTACTGCTGCCCACAGGTAGGTCCGCCACGCTGACGGCAGTAGCAAAGAAGCTGGTTTGCAGCGACACCTGGCCGCTGAAAGGTTCCGCGCCCGTGTTGGTGACGGTAGCCGTCACCGGCACAGTGGCCCCAGTAGCCGGCCCAATGACCGCTGTCAGGTCCGCATCGATGCGTGATACGACGGCAAAGGTCACAACGCTATCGTCATAAGGGGTGACGGCCGTCAGCGTGTAGGTATCTAGTGCCAGATTATCAAAGAGCAGGCTGCCGGGTTCGCTTTCGCCTTCAGGCAGGGCCACCGGCAGGGTCAGGCTGGCCACGGCCTGGCCCTGGCTGTTTTCCAGGGTGACGGCCGTGTCAAAGGCCACCGGCAGCAAACCGGTATTATCGATGATATAAGGCACTATCACTGGCCCAGTCAGATAGGCAGCTTCGGGCATTAATTCGATTTCTGCGGCTTCACCAAAGATAACATAGGCAGTTAAGGTATCATCGACATCACCATGGATCTCGGCCATAACGTCCGTATCTGCCAGGATGCTGAGGCTGCCGTCCAACCGGGCCGCTTCGCCCGGCTGCAAGGTCAGGGAGCGGCTGGCCACATCCACAATGTCGGCATCCAGATCGACCGGCACCAGGCCAGTGTTGGTGATGGTCAGGCCAACAGCAAACGAGTCTCTGCCCGCCACTTCGGGCGCGTCTAGCGTGGCCTCGATTTGCGGCTCGGCCACCAGCGGGAACTGTTCAACACGGGCGTTGGCCGCTGTGGCCGCAAGCGCCAGTGATTCATAAGCAAAGGTGTTGGCACTGTAGGCATAGCTCTCACCTGGGGCCAGTGTCAGCGGCTGTAAGACCAACTGCTCAAAGCCAGCCGTGACGGATAGGGTCAGTGTTTGGGTCAGGTCGCTGGTATTGCTGACAATGCCGCTCACCTGCACGGTATCACCGGGCTGGTAGGCAGTCTGGTCTGTTTCCAGCGTCAGGCCGGTATCCCGGTCATGTATGTAGAAGGGGTACGTATGCTGCGTAAACGGCTGGCCGGTTTCGCTGCTGGCCTGCCCCCAGAGCAGCAGACGTCCGGTGGTGTCCAGTGTGCCCACCGTTTCCGTAATGTTTAGCGTCACGGCCGTGTCCACTGGCAGGGTAGTCTCCCATAAAACGAAGCCGCAGCCATTATGGAACGGTGGTTCAACTGGGGGGATGGTGGGGGTTTCGCCAAAGCTCCAGAAGGCGCTGACCGTGGCGCAGCTGTTGATGTTCACATCCCATTGTAACCCGGCGCCATTATCAATCAGGAAGGGGTTTAAGGTATCGGTGAAGCCCGTGCCGGGGAAGCCAGCGGAGCCGATGGCATTCCAGATTTCATAGTAGCGCGCTTCCAGGTAATGGCTGGCCGGGCGAATAGGGGTGAAAATTTGGAACCAGTCCTGAGCGGCATTGTAACCACCCACGGAGCCGGTCACCGGGTCATAGTAGCCAAAGCCGCTGTCACTGCCTTGCAGATAATAGTCAGCAGCCAGGAAGGTAGAAACACTGGCCGGGTGCGGCAGGCAAATTTCCCAATCCATGCGGAAAAAATCATTGCCATCCACATAGCTGGTTTGCGAGGAGAGTGTGGCCCCACTGTCCGGATGAATGAGGTCCGTGGTGACGGCCCAGGGGTTGCCGGGGGTTCCGCCGCCGACAACCGGACTTTGGTTAACATACACCCAGGGGTCATAGCTGTTAGAAGCGGAGCCACTGGGATGGTTCATAAAGTCCGGACCGATGACGTAACCATCAAACCAGAGGAAGAGGCCAGCATCGGCGATGTCCCACCCGCTGTAATATACCTGGCCAGGTGTTTCCGATACCGAGTCATGAATGACCTGGTAGCTGCCGTCGCTGGCCACGTTAACGGTAAGCGGTGAGCCGCTGATGGCCGTAAAACCTACTTCGTCCGGCTCTAAAAGGAGCGTGGGCTGGCTTTGCAGCGCGCTAAGGCTCTCTTCTGGGGGTGGTTCGGGGTCTGATAGGGGGCCCGGCCGGCAAATTTTCAGGTCAAGGTTGCCGCTGCTGATGGGTGTGCCGGTGGGCATGAGCGTGGCCAGCGCCATGATATTTTCATCGGTAAAGTAATGGGCGGCATCGGTTTGCACCGTCAGCACACCGCTTATGCCGGTAATGGTGACAGCGCGGCGCAGGCCAAATGTGGCCGCCACGGCCGTATCTTGCCCCCATACGCGCAACTCGTATTCCCCGGTTACCGCACCACTGGGCACGGTCAGGGTGAGAACACTGCTGCTGCCTGCCAGGACGGTCGTGGCGGGCTGGCTTTGCGCGATCTGCACACCGTAACGATCGGCCAGTTGCAGGGTGGCGGTCACGGGCGCGTCGACACCACCATCATTGGTCAGCGTCACGACAATCGTTTCACCAACGGCGTACGTCAAGTCTGTCAAAACAGGCTGCAGCCGGGCCGGGGGCACCAGCAGGCGCTGGGCCCGGCTGACGGTGCTGCCCAGGCTAAGAGAAGCGGTGACCTCATGGAAACCGGCGCCCAAGGTATCAGGTAAAACCAGGTTGTAACTGAAGACGGCCGTTTGCCCCACGGTTAACGTCACTGGCTGCGTCTGGCTAAAGCCAAGGTCAGGCACGGCTACGGTAAGCTGTGGGGTGACGCCAAAGTTGCCGGTGTTACTGACCTTAACGGCCACAACGGCCGTTTCTCGGATACGGTAAGATGCTTGATCCAGGGAGACAGTTGGCGCTGCGGTTACTCGACGACTGTCAGTCCACTGACGTTCACTGAACTGGTCTTGCGCGTGGAACGCGAAGGCATAGACGCCAAACTTCGCCGGCAGGCTGCCAAGATCAAAAGGCAGCATCGTCGATTGCCCAGCCGCCAGGTTATAGGTTTGTGCGGCCAGGGTAGTGGTGATGCCATCTGGGTCAGTGATGGTCAGCGCCAGCGTGCCGTTAACGGGCAAGTAAGCGTGGGCATTGTTCACCGCCACTTGCAGCGGCGTGGCAGACGGCAAGGTGGGTGGTAAAACGGCGTTAAACGCTGCCGGAGAGCCAGGCAAGGTAAAGGTACGAGTATTGCCGCCAATGCGGGCCGCCCCATGCATGACATTCGCCGTGATGCGATAGAGGCCGTTGGGTACATTGGCCGGCAAGACAAAGCTGAGGGTCTCTGTAAGCCGACCGTTGGCAGCAAGGGGCAACGGCCGTGTATCGGTGAAGATAAGGGTATTACCAGGGGCCGTGACCTGTAAATCAAGCCGGAAGTTGGCAGCCAGGCTGGCCCGGTTGGTAACAGCGGCCGTCAGCTCTACCGACTGCCCGCGCATGTATTCGGTCTGGGCCACGGCCAGGTTGGTAGTCACAGATGCTGTGCCTTTGCGCGTTTGGAACCAGGTCTGGTCTTTTTGCACGCCGCCTTCATAAAGGTAGGCAAAGAGGCGGTCATTGGTGCGCATGGGGAACACATGGACAAATTGTGCCTGACTTTGCGGCCCCACCACAAGGGTGCGGGACAGTTCACTAAAGTTGCCATAGATGGCCCGGTTGCCCGTTTCCCAGGTATGGTGTGGCAGGCCGTAACGCACGGTGAGGGTGCGGGTGATGGATGTATTGTTCCATACGGTAAAGGTAAACTGGCCATCACTGCCGGCAATAAAACGTTCTGTGGGCGCATTCACGGTGAAGGCCACGTCTTTCAGGGGAGCAGACAGCGGGTGCGGGTTTTTGACAATGAAGCGTTCCCCTGGCGTGCGCGCCTGGACCACCCGACCGTTACTGTCCAGCAAGGTATAGTCTACCCGCCAGATACCCAGGGGGGTGTTGGCCGTGGTGTTAAAGGTAAGCGACACGGCCGTGCCTGGCGTCAGGCTTACGTTTTGTGTGGTTTCATGGATGATTTGCTTGCCAGGAGCCAGCAGGTGCAAGGTGACGGCCGTGGCTTCACGGCTGCTGTTGTTGGTCACCGGCACAGACAGCGTGACGGCATTACCGGGATCATACTCCGGCAGCAAGGCCGGGTCTACGGCCCAGGCCAGCAGGTCACGGTTTAGCACAAAAGCATCGGCCGTTGTTTGCCAGTTGGAAACCCCCCAATCATCGTAAGCGGTGGTGGCAATCACCACACCGGCGCCAAATTCATAACGTACCATGGCCGGCTGTCCATTCTTAGACCGGTGCAGCAGAATATCGCTGTTGGCCGGCAGGTCAGTGAAATAACCATCGACATTGGAGTCCAGAATGGCATCACTGAAACCGGAAAGTACCTGGTCATAGTTACGAATGTAGAGCGAAGAGAGTGTACAGGAATTGTCTTCGGCCCAGCCATAACCGCCCAGGCCGCCACCAGGCAGTACACCGTAGTCGGCGCCATGCTGCTGGTCAAAGACAATGATGGTGCCGCCGCGATTGGCATATTCTTCCAGCCTGGCACGGAAGAAGGCAGAGTTTTCCAGGCCATAGAGGCCGCCGGTGGGAATGACCAACAGCGGGTAATCGGTGACAATATCTGGGGAAAAGTCTGGCTTGACCAGGATATTTGGTTCGCGTAGGGCATTAACAAAACCAGAAGCATCCGGGGCAAAGCCGTTCGACAGAATGGCCACACGGGTAGGCTCTGTGTTTAATGGCACGGTTGTACCTACCTGATATTGCGGGCTGGCTGCTGAGTAGTTGTCATCAGAATGGTCACAGCCAGGTGGTTCAGGTGGGCCGTCCACTGTACCTTCGTCGCGCTCTTTGTTACCCGCTTCGTCCTCAGCTTCTACGAAGTAATTCAGCGAGCCGCCAACACCCACTTCACCTAGTTTCACGGTGACCGTACTACCGCTGGCCGGGTTACGGCTTTCGCCGCTGGAAATAACGCGGACAAGGCCGGAAATTTCGGCCGTATCCGGGTCGGTAACCTCGGCACTCACCTCATACTTGGGGTCACAGCGTGAACCGATGGTTTTGGTTTTGATCTCAATGTCTGGCGGTGTCGCTTCGATTTTGATTTTGTGATTCTCGTCTGTCCCAGGCTCGTACCCCTGCCAGTTATAGGGTTCGGCGCTTTGCGCTTTGGCCGGCGACGCCGGATCGGTGTCCAGTTCATCGCCGGCGAAGTTACGCCCTTCAAAATGGCGTTGGTCATCTGTAGCCGTGATCTCGATGGTTTGTTCACCGTCCAGCGAACCATCATCGGGCGGGGTAAAGGTGCCGGTCCAGATACGCTTGTCAGCATCCAGGCTACCATTGACCACCAGGCTGCCAATACGCACCTCTACATCTTGCACTTTTTCTTTGATAGGGCCGGTGGTAGGGCCAAACTCAATGATAATTTCTACGTCACCATCTTCGCCGTTAATCCAGCGTTCGTCTTCATCGGTGTCGCAGTCATCTTCAAGTTCACGGGAGGTAAGACGGCCGTCGTCAACCTCTTCCTCCCAATGCTGATCATACATACAGGTGCCCGCCTGGGTGACGGTCACTTTCTGCACAAAGGGCGGATGGTTAACAACGTCATGAAAATGCTGGTAAAGCCCGGCAATGTACTCGATCGCCCGTGGGGGGAACCTATCAATAAATATGTTGGCCAATGATTGTGTATTGGGCGCACCTTTATAGACGGCGGGGATACCTGTCAGGAAGAGGTCTCCCTCGACGGTGTACTCACCCCTGGCCCCAGCCATCGTCTCGTGGAAGGTCTCCCACCATTCGTCATCACTATTGATGACACGCAGGCCATAGTCGCCGTCCCAGTTTCCCAGGTGGGTACCACGGCCGCCGGAAGCGTTATAGTTATATAAGTTCCACTGGTCAATGGTAAACCAGCCTGATGACCATTCCACAAAAAACATCTGGCCAAATTCGCTGGTAGCCGGAATAGGCGGGTTGGCCATGGCCAGCGCCCCACCGTTAAATGTACTAGAGTCATAGGTAAATTGGGCCATCGCGGTCAGGAAATCTTCCATGCGGTTGATGCCGGTGGGAATGGTGAGTGAGCTGCGTGGGGGAATGTGCGCCCCAAAATTATCACGAGCCCAGGGCTCGTAGTTTTGGAAGGGGTGGGGGTGCAAATGGACGTGTTCTGGTTGGGCCATATCCCCAATGAGATGAGCTACATGGCCGACGCGTACATAGGCTTTCAGTTTGGAGGCATCAGTGTAGTCGTACTGGTCGACAGCCCCAGTCCAGGTTAGGTCACCCTCTGTGCTGTTAGGGTCACCGGCGCTGCTGCGGGCCCAGGTGACGGCATCGGTGCAGCGTGTGCTCCCTTCTATGGGCATGAGGCCATTGGTTCCCCCAATGCCTGGTTTGAAGAAATGGCGCATAAAACGGCCGTCATTACAAACGGTAGGCACCACCCAGGCATACTGTTTGTCTTCATTCCGGGCGCCGTTTACCAATTTGGCCAGGTAAGGGTCGTGGTAAATTTCAGCATAAAGGCTGTCAGGGTCATTGTCTTTTACCAGCAGCCCGCTCTCCCTGTTAAAGATTTCATGGGTTTCTTCTTTGTAGGCATAAACAGGTGCTGTGGGGGGCTGCCGTGATGCCAGGGAAAGCCCCAGCAGAACAGCAGCAATGGCTGCCAGAAACAGAAAAAAACGAAACTGACGTTTCTTGTAGAGATACAGGATGATGCTTTTCACTCTTTTTCCTCCAACTGCTTCAATGTTATCAGCAACAGGTATGGAAGGAGGGTTCCCCAGGCTGCCCCCAATTTTCCATGCCATTCCTTCCTGACTCTATTCCCCTAACTGCGGAGTATAAAACACGGCCGTTGTCAAGGCGCTAAGAGATCGCTAATACCCTGTGGATAACTTGAGGGAACGGTCAAAATAGGATACAACTAATCACATTTCCAAACCATAGTTAACAGTGCAGCCTTTATGGTTCCCTGGGCATCAACCAGGGAAGGCAAAAAGAGCCATGAACAACCATCTCAAGTTGATGTACCTGGGCAAAATGCAGGTGTGGCAGGGCAGCACCCCCCTCACGGGCTTTATCTCCCGTAAAGCCGAAGCGCTGCTCTGTTACCTGGCTACGACGGGCCAACCTCATGCCAGACAGGTACTTACTTCCTTGTTTTGGGAAGATATGCCCGAGGCAAACGCCCGCCGCAATTTGCGGGTGACATTAACCAACTTGCGCCAACTGGTGGGCCCCCATCTTTTCATTACAAACCAGACGGCCATGTTTAACCCACAGAGCCCCCATTGGTTAGACGTGACCCAATTTAACCAGCTTTTCCAGCCGCAGCCGCTGAGCATAGGCCCGGAAAATGCACAGCAGTTTGAACAGGCAGCCGCGCTGTACACTGGCGAGTTTCTGGCCGGGTTTCATGTGCGTCAGGCGCCGGTATGGGAAGAATGGGTGCTTACCAAACGAGAACGATTTAGTCAGCGCGCCTGGTATATCTACCACCAGCTTTCACACTACTTCATCACCCAAAGTCATTATCAAAAAGGCATTTTTTACGCTTCGCGGTTGCTGGCGCTGGACCCTTTGCAAGAAGAAGCTCACCGGCAAATGATGTGGCTGCTGGCAGCCAGTGGTCAGCGAGGTGCGGCGCTTTTTCAGTATGAAACGTGTTGCCGTTTGTTGTCTCAAGAATTGGGGGTTGCGCCCACAGCTGAGACTGTAAAATTGTATACACAGATCCGTGAAGGGGTCTTTCCTGTAAGTTCCGCACAACCAGATAGCACCCCATTGGTAGTGAGCGGAGCCAATGAGGCTCCACGGCCGTGGCCCCATAACCTGCCTTTCTCATCAACCCCGTTTGTGGGCCGGGTCTCAGAGCTGGCCGAAATAGCCCGTTTGCTGGAAGCGGATGCTTGTCATCTAATCACATTGGCCGGACCAGGCGGTGTGGGGAAGACCCGCCTGGCCTTACAAGCCGGGCGAGAACGGGTGACAGATGTCATACAACAGTTCCCTCATGGCATCTTTTTTATCCCCCTGGCGTCTATCAGTGCCGTAGAGCATATTGCCCCTGCTTTGTCTGATATCTTGCCTGGTGCTTCTTATGGGCAGGGCGATCCACAGACTTTGTTACTGAATTATCTGCGCAACAAGCGTATGCTGCTTATTTTGGATAACTTTGAACACCTGTTAGGGCCAGCTGCCCCGCTCCTGGGAGACATTTTACGTACAGCACCCGGTGTGAAGATGATCGTCACTTCACGTGAGGCCTTACATCTTCCCGGAGAGTGGGCGCTGGAAATTCGGGGGCTGCCATTTCCGGAAGGGGCGTTTCCACCAGAAATGGCAGAAAAGTACGGCGCCCTACAACTGTTTCTGATGAGTGCCCGGCGACTCAATGCCGGGTTTGCGCGGATGCCTGAAGAGCTGGTTTTTGCGGCGCGTATATGTCAGTTAGTAGACGGGCTGCCCCTGGCGTTAGAGCTGGCATCTACATGGGCTTGGGCACTTTCTAGCGCAGAGATCGCTGCTGAGATCGAACAAAATCTCGATTTTTTGAGCAGCACCTCCCTGCGAGGTGTGCCTGAAAGGCACCAAAGTTTGCGGACAGTGTTTGATCATTCCTGGAGATTGCTGACCGCAGATGAAAGAGATGTTTTGCAGCGCTTATCGGTCTTTCGCGGGGGGTTTGATCGCCAGGCAGCCCAAGCAGTGGCCGGGGCAGACATTGTCATGTTATCGAATCTGGTCAATAAATTTATGCTGCGGCGCCACAACAGTGGCCGGTATGGTTTACACACATTATTACGCCAATATCTGTGGGCCATTCTGAATGCGGCAAAAGCCACATCTGTTGAGGCCTGTGATCATCATGCCGCGTATTACCTGACCTATTGTCAGAGCCAGGAACCCCGGCTGAAAGGGCAGGAACAGAAAAGGGCCTTGCAGGAGTTGCGGGCAGAGATTGAAAATATACGGGCAGCCTGGCAATGGGCAGCAAAACACGGCCGTGTTTCTTTGATTGCCTGCGCCTGTGAAACGCTCTATATCTTTTATGAAATCCGTGCCTGGATGCAAGAAGGACTGCAAGCGTTTTTACTGGCGGCACAACAAGTAGCCCAGATAGCCAATGATCCAGACACCCAACTAACCTGGGGCCGGTTATGCGCCCGTCAGGGGCGTTTTACTTACCGCCTGGGCCGCTATCAGGAAGCACGCGAGTGCCTGGAAAGAAGTTTAGCCATCTTTCGCCGCTGCCAGGCCCACAATGACGTAGCTTTTGCTCTGGATCAACTGGCCACCCTCGCTTACCTGATGAGCCAGTATGAGCAGGCACAGGCGTTAGCAGATGAGAGCCTGGCCCTTTACCGCCAGACAGGTGACACGTTTGGTCTGGCTACCTGCTTAAATACATCAGGGACATTTTATTATTTGATCGGCCAACATGCCACGGCCAGGGTTTGTCTGGAGGAAAGCCTGGCTATTTGCCAGGCCAATGGTGATCAGCGTGGCGCGGCGCGTTCACGCCTGAACCTGGGTAGTATTGCCATAAAGGTGCAGGCCTATGATGAAGCCCGGCAGCATTACCAGGAAAGTCTGGTGACCTTTCGTGAATTAGGAGACCGGCGCGGCATGGCTGTTTCGTTAAATAACATGGGCACCGTGGCTGAGATGTTGGGCGACTATGAAAATTCGCGTCGTTACCATCTGGAAAGCCTGGGGTTTCACCGCGAGGCAGGCGATCCTGGCATGATTACGGCCCTGGAGGGATTGGGGAATGTGGCCTGTGAGCTGGGCGAGTTTGAGACGGCCTGGGAGCATTTTCACGAGGCCCTGGTGCTGGCCCGTGAGCAGAGTATTTTACCGCTTACTATCAATGTACTCACGGCCGTAGCTCGGTTACAAGGTCGCCAGGGCGATGTGCCAAAAGCAGTGGCATTGGCTGCTTTTTGTGGCTGCCATCCAGCCAGCCAGACGGGGAATAAAGTGAGGGCCCAAATGGTGCTGGACGAAATGAAAAGCCAGCTGCCCGCACCGGTTTATGCGGCGGCGGAAGCTGCCGGCCAGGGGAAAGAGCTCCAGGATGTTCTGGCAGAGCTGCTTTGACAAAGGCCTAGGGGAACCTGATGGTGCCTCAATCCCTTTTACATGTTAACATTGTCTTGATATGGTAGAGCAAGAAAGTGTTTTACCCATCATTTCCCACTGCGCTTTTTTAAGTGGGCTGTCACCTGATGAATGCCAGGAAGTGGCCGAAGCGGCACGGCCGTGTCATGTTAACCAGGGAGAATACTTCTTCCATCAGGGTGAACCGGCGACACATTTCTACATTTTAGTGCAGGGCCAGGTTAAGCTCACCCAAATTAACCCCGAAGGTCACCAGGTGATCATTAACTATTTTGGCCCTGGCGAGGGTCTGGGCATTATCGTGGCCCTCAGTCAGATGGATTATCCTGTGGCCGCTGAAGCCGTTGAAGCGTGTTACGCCTTGGCCTGGGACCGGCAAATCACCCGCCATCTGATGCTGCGTTTCCCCCAACTGGCTATAAACGGCATGGAGCTTATCGCTCGGCGTTTTGCTGGCCTGCAAGAGCGCTATCACCAATTGGTTACCCATCGCGTAGAGCAGCGTGTTGCCCGCACCATCTTGCAGTTGGTGCGCCAGTTTGGCAAAAAAGTGCCCGAAGGCGTCTTGATTGATATGCCCCTCTCCCGGCAAGACCTGGCGGAAATGACGGGAACCAACCTCTATAATGTCAGTCGTATCCTCAGCAAATGGGAGCAGAACGGCGTGGTCAGGTCTGGCCGCAAGCGCGTCGTGCTTTGTAAACCCCATGCTCTTGTTGTCATCGCCGAAGATCTGCCTTTGTGATAATTTGCACTTTTGCAAAGACACCCCCCTTCTCCTCAGGTAAGCTACATCACAATTGAGCTTTACTGTCTGTTGCCATGGCAACATCTATTGCTGTAACAACAGACGAAATTATAACTTACCGGAAATCCAGAAACTCGGTGTAGTTTTTATGGATTTTTTCCAGTTAGGAGAAGAATGATGACAAAACAATGGGTTTACAAACACAAGTTGACGTTGGGCGGCTTGTTGGTGGTTATTCTGGCCATCGGTTTACTGGCCAGTTGTGACCGTTCCGATGAAGGCAAAACCGTTAGCGTAGATACAGCCAGCGGCCTTTCAGCGGATGCCAGCGCTATTGCTGCGGAACGCGGCCTGACCCCTGAAAACATTACGGCCGCTCTGAAGACCTACGTCCCCAGTGGGCAGCATGATGAATACATTATGTTTTCCTCCGGTGGACACTCTGGGCAATTGTTGGTAATTGGCTTGCCTTCTATGCGTTTGCTGAAGGTGGTTGGTGTTTTTACGCCGGAACCCTGGCAGGGGTGGGGGTATGGCGCTCAGGGTACAATGGACGTACTGAATGAAGGCAATGTGCGCGGCCAGGAAGTGCGCTGGGCTGATACACATCACCCCGCCCTCAGCGAAACCGGCGGCGATTATGACGGCCAGTGGGTCTTTCTTAATGATAAGGCCAACGGCCGTGTGGCTGTCATAGACCTGCGTGACTTTGAAACCAAACAAATTGTCAAAAACCCCGTGGCCCTTATTGATCACGGTGGTGCCATGGTCACGCCCGATACGGAGTGGGTGATTGAAGGTGGTCAATATGCCGCCCCCTTAGGGTGGGAATATAGCTCCCTGGAGAATTACGCCGAGGATTACCGCGGCATGGTGACATTCTGGAAATTTAACCGCGAAACCGGGCGCATCGAACCGGAAAACTCCTTTGCCCTGGAGCTGCCCCCCTATTGGCAAGACCTGTGCGACGCTGGCAAGCTGGTCAGCGAGGGTTGGGTGTTTTGTAACTCCTTTAACACTGAAATGGCCACGGGCGGCATAGAGTCAGGCAACCCCCCCTTTGAAGCCGGCGCTTCGCAACGGGATATGGATTACCTGCATATCATCAATCTGAACAAGGCGGCCGAAGTGGCCGCCGCCGGCAAGACCATGGAAGTCAACGGCTTTAATGTTATCCCCCTGGAAACATCCATTGCCGAGGGTCTGGTCTACTTTGCCCCAGAACCCAAAAGCCCACACGGTGTAGACGTAACGCCAGGTGGCGAGTATATGGTTATTTCCGGCAAGCTTGATCCGCATGTGACGGTCTACAGCTTCGACAAAATCCAAAAAGCGGTGGCAGCCGGCAACTTTGAAACCGATGATTACGGTGTGCCCGTCTTAAAATTTGAAGATGTGCTGGAAGCCCAGATAGAAGTTGGGTTGGGCCCGCTGCATACCCAGTTCGATGATAAAGGTTACGCCTATACCAGCCTCTTCCTGGATACACAGGTAGCACGGTGGGCGCTGGGCGGCGCTTACGGGGAACTGCATGAGGAAGAAGATTGGACACTGGTAGACAAACAGGACGTGCAATATAACGTGGGCCACATTGTCGCTGCCGAAGGGGACACTGTCAGCCCCGATGGCAAATACCTGGTTTCCTTAAATAAGTGGGCGGTGGACCGTTTCCAAAATGTGGGCCCACTGCTGCCCCAAAACTTCCAGCTTATTGATATTAGCCAGCCGGGAGATTCCCTGCAGCTGTTATATGACATGCCTATTGGTGTGGGTGAACCACATTACGCCCAGATCATTAAAGCAGACAAGCTGGCCCCTTGGGAAGTGTATCCAGAAGTTGGCTGGAACCCCCATACACAATCAAAAGACCCTAACGGTATTGAAGCCGGTGAGGAAAGGATCGAGCGCAACGGTAATACGGTAGAAATCTGGATGACGGCCGTGCGCAGTCACTTCACCCCTGAACACGTGGAGATCAAACAAGGTGACCATGTTATCTGGCACATCACCAACGTAGAACGCGCCTATGACGCCACTCATGGCTTTTCGCTGCCGGGTTACAACATCAACCTCAGTCTTGAACCGGGTGAAACCGCCACATTTGAGTTTGATGCCACCGAAGATGGCGTTTACTCCTACTACTGCACCGAATTCTGCTCTGCACTGCATCTGGAAATGACTGGCTATATGCTGGTAGAACCCTCTGAGTAACCCTGACGAAGGGCGGGGTGAATGCCGCTCCGCCCTCTTCATTTTGTATCGTATTGTTGAAGGATAATGGCCATGAGCGGGAAGTTCGAAGAAATTGTGGGGCCGCGTGTCCCGGCAGACATTGTTCAACGTGACCGGATGCGTTACCGGTGGCCGACTATAATGCTGGGTGCCGCCGCCGCACTGCTTATCATCAGCATGTTTCTCCCTTACTGGCAGATGACATTAAAGGCGCCACAATACCCCAAGGGTCTGACAGTGCAAGTTTACGTCAACCGTATGACAGGTGACGTGAGCGAAATTGATGGGTTGAACCATTACATTGGGATGCGGCCGTTGGCCGAAGCAGCCCAGTTAGAACGTTCGGTGAGCATCGCCGCTATTAGCGTCCTGGTGCTGCTGGTGCTGGCCGCCATTTTTGTACATACAAAATGGGCTGCTCTGCTGGCACTGCCCGCTTTGTTTATGCCCGCCGTTTTTCTGGCCGACATGTATTATTGGATGCGGAATTTTGGCCAGAATCTGGACCCTCGTGCTCCCCTGAGCAGCTCTATTAAACCTTTTACGCCGCCTATTCTGGGGGAAGGCAAGGTGGGGCAGTTTGCCACGGTGGCCTCTTTTGATATAGGGCTGTACCTGGCATTACTGACCTCGCTGCTCATTGTGGTGGGGCTGACAATGCACCGCCGGGCGTACAAGCCCTTGGTGGATGAGGCAAAAGAAGCTCATGGGTAAACATGTCTATGGCAGATGGGTGTTGGCTTTGCTGATTATCGGTTATTGGTTACTGATGACCAGAGCGAGCACGGCCGTGGCCCAAACCACGCACACCGTGACGGCCGCCGATGGCCCCCTGAGCCTGGCAACGGCCGTCACCCAGGCCCAGGCCGGTGATGTTATTGAAGTACATGCCGGCGTTTACCATGGCCCTATCACAGTAGACCGCCCTCTGACGCTGGTAGGCATTGGCTGGCCGGTGGTTGACGGCCGTGATACAGGCAATGTGATCCTCATCACGGCGGCCAACGTTACTGTCACCGGTTTTGAAATCCGCAACAGCGGCAGTTCGTTGGATGAAGAGAACGCCGGACTGGCCGTAGCCGCTGAGAGTGCCACCCTGGCCCATAATCGGCTGGTAGATACCTTGTTTGGCATTTACTTAAAGAATGCCCACGGCAGTGTCATTCGTGACAACACCATCCACGGCAAAGACGTGGCCATCGCGCTGCGCGGCGACCCCATCCGCGTTTGGTACAGCAATGATGTGACCGTAACGGACAATGCTATTAGCCAGGGGCGAGACGTGGTATTGTGGTATTCAGAACGGCTGACTATTCGTGGGAACCAGGTAAGCAACGGCCGTTACGGGCTGCACTTCATGTACTGCGATGATGCCCTCATCGCCCAAAATCGGCTGTTGGACAACTCTGTTGGCGCCTTTCTTATGTACAGCCGTCGCATGACCCTGCACAACAACACCATTGCCGGCAATCGTGGCCCCAGTGGGTATGGGCTGGGTATGAAGGATATGGATGATGCCATCGTGCGTGACAACCTGTTTCTGGATAACCGCATTGGCATCCACCTGGACAATTCACCACGGGAAGTAGACAGCATCGGCCACATTGAGGGCAATGTGTTTGGGTATAATGACATTGGCGTAAACCTGCTGCCCTCTGTGAGGCACAACCAATTTACTCAAAACAGCTTTGTGGAAAACCAACAACAGGTGTCCATCACCGGCGGCGGCGTCATGCCAGATAATACCTGGGCTACCGCCGACGCCGGTAACTATTGGAGTGATTATGCCGGGTATGATGCCGCGGGCGACGGCCGTGGCGACCTGGCATACCGTTCTGAAAAACTATTTGAAAACCTGATGGATGCCCGCCCGGAACTGCGCCTGTTCCTGTTTAGCCCGGCGGCCAATGCTGTCGATTTTGCTGCCAAAGCGTTCCCCCTGGTGCGGCCGCAGGCCAAACTGGTAGACGACAACCCGTTGATGGTCCCGTCTGTGCCTGCCAATGTACCGGCACTGC
Organism: Ardenticatenaceae bacterium; assembly: GCA_011525915.1. Taxonomy (GTDB): domain Bacteria; phylum Chloroflexota; class Anaerolineae; order Promineifilales; family Promineifilaceae; genus CAADGU01. Next base: position 389,971 of record WYBM01000015.1, read on the forward strand.
CTCAGCCATCACGTGTTGGTGGGTTGTGGAGCGGGTTAATGCTGCTGGCGCTGGCTCTGGGTATTACGCTGCTGCCCAGGCTGCGGCTGCAATTTTACCATATTAGCGATAAGAGATTTTGAGAAGCACTACGCTCTGATCTCCATGATCACGGAAAGATGATGATTCACGTTTCACACCTCACAAAAAAATTTGGCGGGTTGACGGCCGTCGATGATCTTACGTTTACTGTAGGCCAGGGCGAAGTGGTTGCCCTATGGGGGGCCAACGGCGCCGGCAAGACCACCGTGCTGCGCTGCCTGCTCAACCTGACGCCTTACCAGGGCGACATCACTATCGCCGGTATGAACGCGGCCACACAAGGCAAAGCCATTCGCCAACGTATTGGGTTTGTGCCGCAAGAACTTACCTTCCACGATGACATGACCGTGCAGGAGACCATGCAGTTTTACGCCCTGCTGCGCAAGTTAGGGTATGACTACAACTTCATGCCACTGTTGGCGTCCCTGGCGTTGGCACCCCATCAAAACAAACGCGTGCGTGATCTGTCTGGTGGGCTGAAGCAGCGCCTGGCATTGGCCCTGGCTTTGCTGTCTGACCCGCCCATCCTTTTTCTGGATGAGCCCACTGCCAGCCTGGATGTAAACGCCCGCCATGACTTCCTGGCGCTGCTGCTAGAACTTAAACAAGCCGGCAAGACGATGATTTTTTCTTCGCACCGGCTGGAAGAGATGCTCGCCCTGGCTGACCGGGTGTTGATGATGGCTCAAGGGCGGGTACAGGCTGACTGCCCGCCCTCACAGCTTACGCGCAGTCTGGGGCGAGCCACCACGCTTTACCTCTACGTGCCCACAGAGGGCATTGAACCGGCTGTTTCCCTGCTGCACGCGCACGGCCTGAACGTCAGTCGTAATGGACACGGTGTGCGGGTGCAGGTGCAGCCAGGGGCCAAAGGTGAGCCGTTGAACATGCTGTGTGCGGCCGGTATTCCGGTGGAAGACTTTGAATTAGATGCATAACCCTTAGGTGTCGGTGAAAGATTGCACTCCTTCACCGACAACCCATGACCAGACATGATAGATATAGACAATGTTTTTATTATCACGCAAAAAGAAATTAAAGATGCCCGGCGCAACCGCTGGTTATTGTTATATGCTTTGGCGTTTGCCGGGTTGTCACTGGCGTTGGCCTGGTTGGCCCTGGTAGGTATGGGTAACTATGGTCTGGCCGGGTTCGGCCGTACCGGGGCCAGCCTTATTAACCTGGTGCTGCTGATTGTGCCGCTCATGGGGTTGACATTAGGCGCCCTCAGTCTGGCGGCAGAACGGGAAAAAGGCACGCTCATTTACTTGCTGGCGCAGCCGGTGAGCAAGGGAGAATTATTATTAGGTAAGTTTATTGGTTTGTCACTGGCCCTGTTAGCCGCGTTGGGGTTGGGCTTTGGCCTGACCGGGCTGCTTATTGCCATCAGTGCCGGCGGCACCGATGCGCCCACTTTTTTGACACTGGTGGGGCTCACCTTTTTGCTGGCTATCGCCAGTTTGAGCCTGGGCTTTTTGATCTCGGCGGCGGTGCAGCGCAGCGCCACGGCCGTAGGCATTGCCCTTTTCCTCTGGCTGCTGTTGGTCTTTTTTGGTGACCTGGGGGTCATGGGCACGGCCGTTATCTTGCGACTGAGTGTGCATGAACTGTTTGCCCTGGCACTGACCAACCCCCTGCAAATTTTTAAGATAGCGGCTATCTGGAACATTCAAAACAACCTGGAGCTGCTGGGACCGGCAGGCGTCTACGCCATGCGTACCTACGGCGATGGGCTGCTGCCGGTGTTGGGGGCCCTGCTGCTGGCCTGGACGGCCGTACCACTGGCCATCACGCAGCAAGTGTTTAAACGGAGAGGTGTATTATGAAACGGGTATGCATCTGGCTGGTGACGGCCGTGCTGCTGCTGGCCGCTTGCGGCGGAGGGCAAAACCTGGCAGAGCCGCCAGACATTCGCTACGGTGAAGACATATGTGACGAATGCAGCATGATCATCAGCGAACCGCGTTACGCGGCCTCGTATGTAACCACCACAGGTGAGGTACACCGCTTTGATGACATCGGCAACATGCTGGCGTATGACGCCAAACATCACCAAGACGTTCACGTCTACTGGGTGCATGACCACGTGACTGCCGAATGGATCAAAGCCGAAGATGCCATCTTTGTGCTCAACCCGGCGTTGACAACGCCTATGGGTTGGGGGCTGGCTGCCTTTGCCCAAAAGGCAGCCGCTGACCAATTTATAACTGACCATGGCGGCACAGTGGTCGCCTGGGGCACGCTGCAAGAAGCTGTGGTTGCTGGAGAGTTAGACCCCGGCAAACTAAACGCGCATATTCACCAGTCTCATGACGAAGATCACCCAGATGATAGGGATCATGACATGGGGCATCATGGGGCCGGTGGCTAAAATAAGTTAACACCAGTCATCAGAAGTCCGTCATCAATTTTCAGCAGCCTATTTCCAGAGGTAGGCCAGCATTGAAAACTGACCACTGATTACTGAAGACTGATACTAGTCTAAAATACACTAACACAGAGAGAGGTACTATGAATAACAAAAAGATAATCATGTTCGCCTGGGTCGCGTTGTTGACCGTTTTGTTGATGGGGTGTGGTGGAGGTAGTCCCAGTGCCTCTACTGGTGGTGACACGGCCGTAAAACCGCGTGATCAGGTAGCGGCAGAAGCACACACTGGAGATGCGGCCAAAGGGGAGACAATGTATCAACAAGCCTGCCTGGCCTGCCACGGGGCTGACGCCAAGGGAGTGCCGAACCTGGGCAAAGACCTGACCGCCAGCGAATTTGTAAAGGGCAATAGTGACACAGAGCTGCTGGCGTTTGTGAAAACAGGTCGGCCAGTGAGTGACCCCAACAACACCACCGGCATCGATATGCCACCAAAAGGGGGGAACCCGGCCCTGACCGATGAGCAGATTACAGACATTATTGCTTTTATCCGTACGCTGGAAGAGTAGGTAAAGGGAGTGGCTGGCGATAGGGGGATGTCCCCGCATCGCCAGCCACCATTGTGGTGTTATGCACGCGGCGCCGGTGGAGGGATTAGAAAAGATGACCGTAGACGACGTTTTACGTCGCTGGCCGCAAACGGCCGTCATCTTCCGCCGCTATGGGTTAGCCTGCCTGGGCTGTGCTGTAGCGCCGTTTTGCGAAATCAAAGCCGTGGCCGACATTTATGATCTACCCCAAGAGCAGTTTATGGCTGACTTGTACACTGCCATAGCGTCAGATCAGGACCAGGCTGTTTCTGGTCGTGCTTCCAGTTCACCATCCACGTAAATAACCACCTTGGGCTTGGTTCCCATCACAGCAGGTGGTTGTTACGTTTATTCATGTTGTGCCTCTCTGGTTATGCGCCGCTTTTTAGGCAGATCCATGGGCAGCCTGGTGCGGCGAACGCCGTCAAACTGGTAGAGGGCATTGGCCACAGCGCCGGCCGTGGGCACCAGGCCAATTTCACCAACGCCTTTGGCGCCGTAAGGCCCGTAAGGATCAGGCACCTCCACACCAATGACTTCCATGTCTGGCATCTCTTTAGCCCGTAAAATGCCACATTTGCGTAACATGGTGCTTTTGGGGCGGCCGTCTACCAGCACCACCTCCTCGCTAATGGCATACCCCAGCCCCATGTGGATAGAGCCTTCTAACTGTCCTTCAAACAATGTAGGGTTAAAGATTTTACCGGCGTCGTGGGCAGCCGTGATCTTGGCAATTTGCCCATCCTCATCCAGCGTCACTAACTGGGTGGCGTAACTGTACGAATAATGCGTGTATACTTTTTCGGCCATCGACCCCAATTTGGTCGTCCAATCCACCACCCATTCGCCCGTGTATTCACGCCCGACCAGGTCAGCCAGGGTGTGGGCTTGTAAATCAGCCCGCAGCTGTTTACAGGCATCGATCAAGGCATTGCCTACCAGTGAGGTGGCTCGTGAAGCGGTTGTCATCCCCGCTTCTTGTTCAAAAGCGGTGTCTACTCGCACTTCAATGATGGCCGGGTCCAGCCCCGTTTCACTGCACAGCACCTGTACGGCCATCGTATGTACCCCCTGCCCCATTTCCGTCCAGCCATGATCGATAATGACTTTATCTGGGGCGGCAATGGTCACTTTTACCTGGGAAGCATCAGGCATGCCATTGCCGATGCCCGTATTTTTGATGCCACAGGCCAGCCCGGCATACTTTGCCTTGTAAAATTCATCTTTTACAGCCAGTAGGGTGGCCTGTACGCCGGCGCCGCCTTCAATCACCTGGCCGGTAGCGGTCATGTCCCCATCTTTTAAGGCATTGTCATAGCGGAACTGCCAGCGATCAAAGCCGCCTTTCTGGCACAAGGCGTCTATGAGGCTCTCCAGGCCAAAAGCTGCCTGGTTAACACCAAAGCCACGCATCGCGCCGCAGGGGATATTGTTGGTGTACACGGCCGTGGCCTGTACATCGGTCACCGGGAAATGATAAGCGCCCGTGGCGTGCCCGGCCGAACGTTCTAGCACTTTCATGCCCACTGATGCATACGCCCCCGTGTCGCCCACAAACGCCACCTTGACAAAAGTCAATTTGCCAGCGGCGTCACAGCCGATCTCATAATCCATCCAGATGGGATGCCGCTTCGGGTGCCACAAAATAGATTCATCGCGGGTCAGGCGCACCTTGACCGGCACACCCAAATAGTAGGCCGCCAGCGCAGCCTGCCCTTGGGGCCCTAAATCTTCCTTGCCGCCAAAACCGCCGCCGTTAGGCACCAGGATCACCCGCACCTGGTCCTTTGGCAGTGCCAGCAATTTGGCAATCTGTGTCCGGTCTTCATACACCCCTTGACCCTGTGACAATACTTCCACACCCTTATCTGCAGGATAAGCAATGGCGCATTCCGGCTCCATAAAACCGTGTTCAATCATCTGTGTCTGAAACTGCCCACTGGCAGTGTAGGCAGAATGGGCACGGGCGGTAGTAACATCCCCCCGGCTGGTGACGGTACGTGACAGAATATTGCCGCCTTCGTGGACCGCGGGGGCGTCTGGCTGCATGGCAATGTGAGGATCTGTAATCGGTTTGAGAGCTTCATACGTTACCTGGATGTTGGCTGCCGCTTCACGGGCAATAGCGTCGCTTTCGGCCACCACCAGCGCCAGCACATCACCTACATAACGAGTGATTTCACCTTCAGCCACCATCAACGGCCAATCTTGTTTGATGAGGCCGATGAAGCGGTCGCCAGGGATGTCTACGGCCGTAAACACCCGTATGACCCCGGCCATATGGGCGGCCTTGCTGGTGTCGATCTGTAAAACCTTTGCCCGGGGATGGTCACTGAATTTGAGAGCGCCGTACACCATGCCCGGCAGCTTAATGTCATCTACGTACTGATGTTGGCCCAACACCAACTGCTGCGCCTGGTATTTGGGCTGGCGCGAACCAATACGGCCGTCGCCCTTTGGCTCTGGTATCTCTTCTTCCTTGCGGATAGCTTCGGCCGCATATAATACAGCGTCCACAATCTTTTTGTACCCGGTACAGCGGCAGAGGTGGGGCGTCAGCGCTTTAGTTACATCTTCCCGGTTTGGCTCCGCGTTTTTGTTAATCAGTGCATTTGATTGCATCACGATCCCCGGAATGCAAAAGCCGCACTGCACCCCGCCCTTCTCCACAAAAGCCCGCGCAAACACATTCTGACGATAGGTGCCCAATCCTTCTGTTGTCATCAGCGTGCCGCCATCTACTTTTTTCATGGGTGTCACACAAGAGAGCACGGCTTTACCGTTTAAGTCTACGGCACAACAACCACAGGCGGCCTGGGGTGCACAGCCATCCTTGGGTGATATGATGCCGGCCATATCACGCAGGTAATTCAGCAAAGGCAGTTCAGGGTCACCTTCAAAACTTTTTAATTGTCCGTTAAGTTGGAATTGCATAAGGAGTTCCTCAATTTAGTCACGGGCCTTCTGCCAGAAAAGGCCCATCACGTGAGATAGTTGCCCAGGGTATGCCTGTTATTATAACCCCTTTGTCCGCCTGGCGTACCCCGGCACATCATAAATAGTGAGGTTTAGAGATTGGAAATTGCTAATCAAAGGCCATCAGGTATCGTCCGTTTAAAGTTTACGTGGCAAAATAGGGGGTTGGTGAATGAAGGGTTCACCAATCACATACTACTTAAGACGAGGTAATGATGAGTTTCTGGAAAAATCTGTTTGGCAATGTACCCGCCGTCACTGTCACCGAACTGCAAGATAAACTAAATGAAAAGCCCGGCCCCATTCTGTTAGATGTACGGACGACCAATGAGTACCGTACCAGCCACATCCCCGGCGCCACTTCCATTCCGTTGGACAAACTGGATGAGCGGCTGAATAAGCTGGCAAAGAATCGGGAAATCGTTTGCATTTGCCGGTCTGGCAGCCGCAGCAAGCGTGCTGCCCGCCAGTTACAAAACGCTGGCTTCACGGCCGTTAATATGAAGGGCGGTATGAATGCCTGGACAAAACAAGGCATGTCTACCAAAACTGGCAAAATAAAGTAAGTGTGCCCGCCTGTCTGTGGCGTATTCCGTGTGCTGGGTCATGGGGCACGGAATACGCCATATGAGGAGTATAAACGATGAGTGATTTAGGCATGAACGTCTATTTGCAGAGTGAGTACGCCGCCGCTTTAGAGCGGGTCACGGCCGAACTGCAAAAAGAAGGCTTTGGCATCTTAACCGAGATTGACGTTACGGCTACGCTAAAGAAAAAGCTGGATGTGGACTTCCGACCATACAAGATTTTAGGGGCATGCAACCCGCCTTTGGCCCACAAAGCGCTTACGGCCGCGCCCGAAGTAGGCCTGTTATTACCATGCAACGTCACGGTATCACAAGAGGATAACGGCCGTGTCCTGGTGAGCCTCATTAACCCGGAAATCATGCTCGGTGTCGTAGATAACCCCGCGCTGGAAGCCATTGCCTGTGACGCCAAAGAGCGTTTGCAGCGTGTAGCCCACGCCCTGGCGGCCTGAAAAGTTACGGCTTTACGGCCGTACCACTTCAACCATCCCTAATATAAGTGCATCTGTTGGCGGTTGTCCGCCAACCGGCAGTCTGACGCCTGTATCAGCCATATACAGACCAGTGAAGAGGGTGTATGTGCCCGGTGGGGTGTCATGGTCTATGGTGATAGTGTGGGTATCTGCAATCATTTCGCCGGGTCGCCAGCAGGTCGTGGGCCACGTGTTGTTAAGCGGCATGCCATCTTGTTGGGCGGCCAGCTCCCCCTCTGCATTGATCAGGTGATTAAAAACAGTATACATGGTGTCCAGACGGCCGTTGGTTTGCCAGTAGAGTGTCACGCTAACTGCGCCGCCGGGGGAAATGGCCGTGGGAAAGACATTGTACCCTCTTAGGTAAATGTGATCACCAAACGCCGTCGTTATTTTTTGCTCTGCCGCCAACGGAAGTGAGCCAGTGATTTCTATGGTGGGAACGTTGGCTAAACCTGTATTGACTACGCGAAGAAATGCGTTGAAGGTTAATAACTGCAGCCCCAACAACCCTATACACAATCCATAAGGCCAACGCCCGGCTGCCAGGCGCGTCAAACCCCATGCAGCGCCTATGACCGCAAATGGCGTCAGGAAAAGCCATACCCGCGCTACCTCACCTCGGGCCGTACCGGAAAGGTCCAACAGGCACACGCCTAGACCAAAAGCAATAGGCAATGCCATCCGTTCATGGCGAACCGTTAAGAGCGCATAGAAAAAAGCAAACAGGCATAACAGGGCAACAGGCAGCCCCAGAAAAACGCCAAAATCATAGAGATGGTAACCTAACCATGTCCAGTAGCTGCGCGCCAACCCCAGATGATAGCCCATGGAGACGCGCCAGACATCCAGCAAGCCGGGGGCGGCCAGCGCCTGGTAGGCGCCCCATACCAACGCCAGCCCCGCACCAAAGAAGCCGCCCGCGATGACCACTTGCGGCCATGGCTGGCCACGGCCGTGGCCAGCCAACCATAACAGCGCCCACAGGCCCATAGGGGCCAGCATCACCAATAAGCCAAAGGAGAGCATGGTGGCCAGTGCCAGTGTTACCCCGGCCAGCAGCAGCGCCCAATGCCGCCGTTCTGTCAACCCAAGTACCAACAGATACCAGGCCGTCACCGTCAATACAGGGAAGAATTGATCCCATCGCCCTGCCCACAAAGCAAAGGAGGGGATGAGCGGGTAGAGGGCGGCTGACCACACGGCCGTCTGCCACCCCATGGTGCGCCGCGCCAGCCCAAACAAAGGGAATATGACCAGGGCACTGAACAAAGGCAGCAACATTTGCCATAGGGCCGTGCCTATGACGTGGTTAGACAGCCGCATGAGGGTAAGGTCTGTACATTGGTACGGCCGTAAATATGCCCCAATGGCCGCCCCTACCCCATCAACGGCCAGCGGCGCCCGACCAGCATAAAATAACAGTGGAATGCCCGGCGGATACCGCTGCGGATGCACCGGAAAGGTAGGCATGAGCTCAGGGTAGCGAGCCACAAAATCAGCCGGATCGTCAATGATGCTGCCCACAGAGAAGAAACCGCTGCTGCCCGCCGACACCGTGCGGAAATACAACTGCTCAATGACATCTGGCGACTCTCCGGCCAACAGGCTAATTTGCAAAACAGGTACAGAGGCAGCACAAAACAACAAATAGGCCAAAATGGCTGGCCGTCGTGCGCCACCAGCCAATGTCCCACCCCACCGCCAGATAATGAAGCCGTAAACGGCCGTCGTGACTACACCAATCAGATGGCGGGCCGGCCGACCAGGAATGGCATACACCCAGCGCCAATCAACCGGGCCACGCAGCGCCGGGTGAGCGTTGACCGCAATGGCCACAGTCAAGAACAAGGTGACGGCCGTGAGCAGTGCCCAGACCAACCAATGCTTTTTGCGTGTCACCATTGCCTCATATCCATCGTCCTCATCACTTCAGCCAGCGATTGATTATAGAGCGAGTGCGCTTTCTGATACAATTCTCGCCTGTGATGAATCGTGCAGTTTACCTTTTTGCCCTGGCCGCAGCTGGCTTCTTTTTTCTTCTTGGCCTGCGCACCCTGCCCCAATATGGCCTGACATGGGATGCGCCAGAAAACCTGCTGTCGGGCACACATTATGCCCGCTTCTTTGCCAGCGGGCACCCCGCCTGGCTAGATTTTGCCGCCCATGATGACCTATACAGGCAGGCTGGCGATGCCCGCCCGCTGCTTTACAACCGGGAATTTAATGCTCCCTTCCGCTACCCGCCGGTGGCCAATATCACGGCCGTAGTCACCCACACCCTCTTCACCACCCACCTCGGCTGGCTGGCGAGTATAGATGGGTATCATCTGGCCGTTCTCTTTTTTGCCAGTCTGACCATTTTTGTACTGGCCTGTTTTACCTGGCAGGCGTTTGGGCCAGTGGCCAGTTTTGCCGCTACACTGGCGCTGAGCACCTACCCACTCTTTGTTGAACACGCCCATAACAATTTAAAGGATGTGCCTTTTGCAGCCCTGGTGATGCTGGCATTGTGGGCATATTGGCGCGGGTGGCAGCACGGCCGTTGGCGCTGGTTCGTTTTATCTGCGCTGGCCGCCGGGTTGGGCATGGGAGTGCGGGTGCTGGCCGTGGAAGTGTGGCCGATTGCAGCCATAGCCTTTCTACCGTGGGCGTGGGCTAACCGCCGTCAGGGGTGGGCTTTACGGCCGTACGTCCCCCTGTTCGTCTGCATCCCTCTGGCGCTGCTGCTCTTTCTGGCCGTCTGGCCCTGGCTCTGGCCGGACCCGTCTGGCCACCTGAGTCAACATCTGGCCTTTGGCCGGGATGTGTCTCGTGGGCTGCGTGTGTTATACAACGGGCAGTTGTACGCATCGGGGATGACCCTGCCCTGGCATTACACGGCCGTTATCTTTAGCCTGACCACCCCCCTCGTCGTCTTAGGTGGTGGGCTGGTAGGGAGTGCCACAATTGTTACACGAAGCCGATGGCCAGACCCGGCGGCCCTCATGCTGCTGGCGTTGTTCCTGCTGGCGCTCATACGTACCAGCTGGCCGGGCATCCCCCAATACGATGGCACCCGCCATATGCTAGATGGCATCGTGGCCCTGGCCGGGTTGTTTGGGGTGGGGTTTCAAGCCGGGTGGGCCTGGGTGCAAAAGCGCTGGCCACGGCCGTGGCCAGCGCGCCTGCCCTATATCATTGCTATCTTCTTACTGCTGCCTACCATGGTCAGTGATATACGCCTGCACCCCTACCAGGGCATTTACTACAACATGCTGGCCGGCGGCCCGGCGGGGGCGTTTGACCGCTTCCCACAAGAGTATTGGGGTAGTTCCTTTCGCCTGGGCATGGCCTGGGCCAGCCAAAACGCAGACCCTGAGGCGCTCATTTTGCCGCGGGTGGGTGGTCACCTGGCCCGGTTCTACATCAAACCAGGCCACCAGATCATCCCCGATGAAGCGATTGGCGCCTTACCCCCTGACCAACCCATTCTCATCATCTATATGACCCGCCGCGACAAGTATGATTGGATTGCTGATTTTGCAGATGCTCATTTGACGGCCGTATATACGCTGGAACGCGGCGGAGTGCCTGTGTTGAAAATTGTGTCTACTGACGCCGGCAGGCTGCAGCAAGCCAGACCATAGGGTTCGTTCAAAAACAACTTTGGACTTTTGCCAGGTAATCAGTCATCAGTGTCCAGTCATCAGTTCAGAAGAACACTCAACTGATCACTGCCAACTGGCTGCTGATCACTGTAAAACACCAAGTTAGCCCTTAGATCTAAGCTGCCACCCCTAGACTGCCCCTACCCGGCATTTAGCGGCAGCCTGATCTGAAAGGTGGTTACCCGGCCTTCTATACTTTTTGCCTCAATCTTTCCTCCGTGCCGTTCGACAATTTCTTTGCAGATGGCCAGGCCTAAACCTGAACCAGCCTCGCCCGATCCCTGGCCAGTTTGTCCCCGGTAGAAGCGATCAAAGATATGGGGTAGGTCTTCCTGGGGAATGGGAGGCCCCGTGTTGGAGAAGGTAACAACCATCTCGGCCGGCAGAATAAGGCTGGCCACACACCTGATTTGCCCTCCTTCGGGCGTGTAAGCGATGGCATTCGCCATCAAATTGGTAAAAACTTCCATCATCTGGGTATAGTCTACGGGAACGGCCGGCGTCTCCGGGTTTGGTTCATGTATAAGGTGGACACCCTTTTTGGCCGCCCAAACCGCATGGGCCTGGCACACCTCGTCCAACAAACTGTCAAGAATTTGAGGCTCAAGCGTAAAGGCAAGATTGCCCTGTTCCAGGCGAGAAAGGGTTAACAAATCTTCAATCAAGTGGGTCAGTCGTTTTGCTTCACGCTCCAAAATGGGCACATTGCGCTCCAATCCAGCAGCCCCTTGCCTCCTAAGTAAACCCAGGTAGAGCCTGATATTGGACAAGGGGGTGCGCAAGTCATGACTGACGTTGGCCACAAACTGGTCTTTAAGCCGATCCAGTTCTTGTAACCGCTCATTGGCTTCAGTCAGCTTGCGGGTTCGTTCGGCAACCCGTTGTTCCAGTTCATCGAGCAGCCTGGCTTTGGCCAATGCCAGAGCAATTAATCCGGCAGTCTGTTCCCCACGAGCGATCTGGTTGGGAGTAAACGCACGCGGCTGGGAAAACTGAATCAGGACGGCACCCAATTTTTGATTACCGGCGATAAGCGGCAAGCCAAGGATAGCCCGATAGGGGCCAGTTTCCCCGTGCAGGGAGGCATAAGGTGAGCAGAGCAAGTCGTGAATCGCTAACGCCCGACCGGTGTTCTGCAGGTCAGCGATGATGGACGATTCCCCCCGCTCTATCTGAGCAGCGAAAAAGGCAGCAGGCTCTTTAACAGCTGAGTTTGTCACCGGAACCATTGTCTGGGCAACCCTATCCCAAAGCGTAATGATAACCGCGTCGGCCACAAAAAGTTTGGTCAGCCGTTCTACCAGGGTTTGCAGCATTGTCTGCAAATCATCGGTTTCCAGGGCGGCGCGGGTGATGTCATTTAGCGAAGCCAGGAAACGCTGCTGCGCCCGGCGGTTATCATCCAACCGTTTACGTTCCGTAATATCTTCACAAACAATGAGCACCTGGGTAGTTTCTTGGGCATCCTGGATGGCGCGGGCATGTTCTTGTACCCAGATCACACGGCCGCCTTGGCAAACTTTGCGGAACTGCCAGGTGAAGGTCTGGCCGGTATTCTGCAAGCATTTCTCTAACTGAGCGGCTACGGCCGTTTTGTCATCAGGGTGGAAAACGTTCAAGACAGGCTGCCCTTCTAATTCGCTAACGGAATACCCCAGTTGGCTGGCGCCAAAATCGTTGACAGAAACAACCGTCCCTTCCCTGTTTACGGTGAAAAACATAGAAGGATTGTCCTGGTAAAAGGTGCGGTATTTTTCCTCGTTGACCTGCAAGGTGGCAAAAGTTTTCTGTAACTGCCTGGCCATATGGTTAAAAGAAGCTGCCAACTCGCCCACTTCGTCTGTGCGGTTCAACTGGACTTGTTGGTCCCAGTCGCCCTGGGTAAGGGCCTTCGCCGACTGGTTCAGGTGCAGAATGGGCTGGGTTATCCATCTGCTAACCAGGACGGCCGTTCCCATTGCCACCGTCAGAGAGAGGAAAATCAGGACCACTGTCGTACGGCTGTGAGCAGTGATCTGGGCCATTAAATCAGCTTCGGCCAGGGCGATAATGATCAGCCAGTCCAGCCCATTCGCGTCATGGAAGGGTGTGACTGAAAGCAAATAAGGCTTTTCGTCTATCTCCAAAGACAGCCGTTGAGGCCCGTCTATTTCAACCATGCCATTGGTGCCGTCTGCCAGGTAACTGGCTGTCTGTTGGATGAGCGGAACCTGGCTGTCTAACGCCGACAGCCGGCGGACTTCTCCTCCTTCTTCGACATAAACTGCCTCGGTTGTAGAAGAAGCAACCAACATGCCGGAGTGATCGATAATGAATATTTCTCCGGCGCTGCCTACCTCTAATTCGGCCAGGAAGCTGCTAATCCCTCCCAGGGTCAGAGAAACGTCTAACACACCTTTTAATTCACCGTCGGCACCATAAACAGGCACTACGGCATCGGTGCCTATCTCGCCGGTTGTCCAGACAAAAATGGGAGTCCAGGCTGGCTGGCCTTTGCTTACAGCAGCCTGGTACCACGGCCGTACACGGGGATCATAGTCGGGGTAAGCATTGGTTAAACCGGTATGGTTTCCCTGCTCATCAAGCGCATGGGTCTCAAACACATAATCTGTAGACGCCCCTGAAACTGCCAGTTCAATCGCCCCACCGGGACTGGTGCGAAAAGGGCCGATATACCCTGCCTCTTCATTGGCATAGGCAATGGAACTGACCTGTTCGAATCGCTGTAACTGGTTCCAGAAATGATGCTCAAGGCTGTTGAAATCCTGCAGATCTACCTGCCTCAGGGCGATACTGTCCAGGTTGAATTGGTTGATCAGATGAGGCAGTGCCAGGTAATTCTCTAAATGCTGTTGAATGCGGGCAGCAATTTCATCCTGCAGTTGGCCGGCAAGCTCATTGATGGCAAGCTGCCCGTTGCGGAAAGAGAGGTAACCTGTGAGACCAACCGTTCCGGTGATGATAACAATGAAGGCGATGATGAGAAGTGCTTGCAGGGAAAATGACCGAAGGGTGGTGGTAATTCTCCGGTAAAATGAGCCATCCTGCTGTGAAAATTGCTCCATTTTCCCTCAGAGCTTAGGGGTTTTCAAGAATCAGAGATTCTAACAAGTTGTTATAAGAAAGTATAACATATTTTGGCCGGTGATATTCAATACGCTGGTACAGTTTTCAGTCATCAGCAACCAGTTTTCAGTGCTGGCCTACCTCTGGAAATAGTCTGCTGAAAACGGATGACGGCCTTCTGATGGCTGGTACCGGTGGAATCGCATATTGACATTCACCGCTGGGTTGTTTACAGTGGGCGCTGTTGATACCAGCACACTTGGGCAGGGATGCCCTATTTACACAGGAGAACACAACTTATGCCTGTCAAATATACGGTTATTACCAGACCCAACCCCCAAGATCCACAAAGCCCCCGCAAGTATTATCCCTCGTATGCCAGCAGCGGCCGTGTGAGCCAGCGCCAACTGGCCCGCCGCGCTGCCGAAATCTCTACCCTTAGCCCGGCCGACCTGGCCGCAGCCACTGAGGCGCTGCTATCGCTTATTCCACAGCTATTGACTGAAGGCAATATCGTAGACCTGGGTGACTTTGGCACCTTTCGCCTGACCATCCAGGCTGCTGGAGCAGACACGGCCGAGGCGGTTAACGCTCACCAGATCAAAAAAGTTAATGTGCGCTTTACACCTGGCAAAGAGTTTAAACAATCCTTGAGCCAGGTGACATTTGAAAAGGCTTAAAGGGCATGGAGGCCACGGCCGTGGCCATGTGCCCAAACCATCCCTGATCCACCCTGATAAAAGTACGTATTTGTGGCATGAAAAGTACGTACTTTGGGGCTAACAAATACGTACTTTTTGGCTGACAAATGCGTACTTTTTACGGCCGTAGACAGGGCACCTTGCTGCCCGACAGCGTATTAACAGACAAAGGCTGCCATGAAACAGTCAATTATTCATGTGGCGCTGGTGGTGCGTGACTATGATGAAGCCATCGCCTTTTACTGCCAAAAGCTCCATTTTCGGCTGGTGGAAGACACCTACCAGCCAGAACAAGACAAACGTTGGGTAGTGGTAGCGCCGCCCGGCACCAGCGGCACCACCTTGCTGCTGGCGCGGGCAGCCACACCGGCCCAAGAAGCGTTCATCGGCAACCAGAGCGGCGGCCGTGTCTTTCTTTTCCTGCAAACCGATGACTTCTGGCGTGACTACCATCATATGGTGGCCGTCGGCGTCGAGTTCGTCCGGGAACCCAAAGAGGCTCCCTACGGCACCGTCGCCGTTTTTGCCGATTTGTATGGGAATTTGTGGGATTTGATCGAACCCAAAACACCAGCGGCACCTCCACAGCACACCTGACAGAACTATATTACTGCCGACTTTTCATAAAAATAAGATCAAAAACCAGCGAAGATGGTATAATCTACAGGCTGAATACTTTACTTAATCTGGAGGATTCTCAATGCAATTTCCCTTAACACTCACCTTTAAGAAGCTCGCACTTGCCCCCCAAATCTCTGTCACCGATGCCAACGGGCAGCTCTTGTTCTATGTCAAACAGAAATTGTTTAAGCTCAAAGAGGCCGTAACCGTGTTTGAAGACCGGGAACAAACAAGGCCGCTGTACACCATTGGCGCCGACCGGATCATCGACTTTTCGGCGCGCTACCGTTTCCGTGACCAAAATGGCAGTGAGCTTGGCTCCGTCAAACGGCAGGGACGTAAATCGCTCTGGAAGGCGCATTATGACATTTATGATGGCGATCAGGTGGTGGCTAACATTCAGGAGGAAAATGCGTGGGTAAAAGTAGGGGACGCACTCTTTAGCGAAATTCCGATCATTGGCATGTTGGGCGGGTATGTCTTTAACCCCACATACCTTGTTTCCCGGCCAGACGGCACGGTGGTCGTCAAGGTAAAGAAGCAGCCTTCCTTTTTCGAAAGCAGTTTTACCATTGAAGAAGCGGTGGATATTGATGAAGCGGCCGAGATCCGTACCATTTTGAGTATTTTAATGATGACATTGTTAGAGCGGGCCCGCGGGTAAATATAGTGATCAGTGATCAGTGCCCAGTCACCAGTCCAGAAGAACACCCAACTGATCACTGATTACTGATCACCGATTACTGATCACCGTTCACTTTAACACACCGGGTAAATTGTAAACGAGCCCCTAACCCTAAACCACATTGTGACATCTGCCCATGTTAACGGCTATCACGCACACACCATCACCCGCCTTAAACCAGGGCGAGCTTACTTTTTTACCACGCCAGCCCATTGATTTTGCTCAAGCCTTACTTCAGCATACGGCTTACTGTGACCTGCTCCGTCGGTGCGGCGTCCGCGTCATTACTTATGATAAAAACCATGTTTTACCCGACAGCGTATTTGTTGAAGATACCGCTTTTGTTTTGGATGAAATAGGGGTTATCATGCCAATGGGTGTGGCATCCCGGCAAGAAGAAACCAGATTGATCCAAACCGAATTGGCTAAATTCCGAGAGATTAAACAGATAAAGCACCCGGCAAGGCTGGAGGGGGGAGACATTCTGCGTATTGGCAAACATCTTTATGTAGGAGTTACCTCGCGAACAAACACCAGCGGAGTAATGGCTTTAGCGCAGATGGTCAAACCGTATGGTTACGATGTCATGGGTGTCAACGTGACGGGGTGTTTGCATCTAAAGACAGGCTGTACCGCGCTGGATGACCAGACTATTTTGATAAATCCGGCATGGGTTGATCCTGAACCGTTTGCCCGGTTTAGGTTAATGTCTGTGCCAGAGGGTGAACCGTTCGCGGCGAACGTTTTACGAATTGGAAATACCATCTGCATGCATTCGGGGTTTGCCAAAACAAGAGAAATGGTTGAGCAACATGGGTATGATGTACAGGTTACTAACATCTCTGAATTTCAGAAAGCCGAAGCCGGGTTAACCTGTATGAGTTTGATTTTTACCCATTAGTTTGGTGAAACGTCAACGATTGGGAACGCTGTTTGTGTCAGGGTTTAGAGCCAGGCGCGTCACGGCCGTGGCCAGCCCCACAAACAACCAGAAGGCGGTAACAGCGTGGTGAAATTCCAGGTTAAACAGATAGTGGTCAAAGACGCCGGCCACTAAACCGCCAATAAGTGCGGCATGCAGCCCCAGCCAAACCGGGTCTTTGTTCATATCTGCCTTAAAGAGTTGCCGGCTGAAGAAAGCATAACCAAATAACGTGCCCAACACAGCCAGGAAGGCCAACAACCCCACCAACCCCATGGTTTGGGCAATGGTCAGGTAAACGTTGGCCACCCCCAGATAAATATCAATGTCCGGCGTCCCGGCAAAACCAACACCAAAAAATGGGTAACGTTGTACCAAAATAAGCGCATCTTTATACTCGCCAAAGCGCATTTGTGTGGCCAGGTCTTGCCCCTGCACGCCCTCCACAAAACGAGCCATATAACCCTGGGCCACCGGCAGCAGTAAAAAGAGCAGCCCAATGACCACCATGTAGGGAATAAGCCGGCGGTAGCGGGCCAAAGCCACAAAGGCCAGCCCGGCGGCCAGCCCGGCCATAGCCCCGCGGGAAAAGGTGAGCACCAGCGCCAGAAAGATGACACCCACCATGCCCACGGTAAACCAGCGAGGGAACAACGGCCGTTTGGCCACCAACTGCGGCCCCGCCAAGGCCCCCAACATGAGCAGCAGCCCACCCAAAACATTTGGGTCTACTGACGTACCAATAGCCCGTTCAGACAGCGCCGGGTTCTCCTCAATATAACGAATGACCCAGCCGCCAGGATAGCCCAACCGCACCAGCATGTTCAACAGATCATTGGCCGTATTATCGGGCAGCAGCCACAGCCCAATGGCCAGCAGCGCCGCCCCCGCCCCGGCCAGCAGCAGCACCTTTACCAGCCGCTCCAACTGCACCCAGGTACGGCCGTAATCAATAATGACAAAAACAAAAAGCAGGCTCAAAATCAGTTCAGCAAACTTGCGCAGCAGCGTGGGTGTCAATGGCCCGTTGCCCAGACCAAAAATAAAGGCAAAGATGGCCACAATAATAAAGATGAGCAGCGGCAGGGTGATGGGCGCGGTGATCACGCGGCGCTGTTTGCCTGTTACCAACCCCAAGGCCCACACACCCACTACGGCGGCCAGGGCCAGGTCCAGAAAGGTGGGGGTCAGGCCAATGTCTATGGGCAAGGTGGCAAAAGGCAGCAGACAAATCACGGCAATGCCCCCCCAAAACCCTATCTCGATATCCCGCAGCACAATGATGGCGGCCGCCCCGGCCAACAGCACTGCCAGCGCCGCCAATGGCCCGCCGTAAGCCAATAACAGCCCGGCCACCACGGCCGTGCCTCCTACCATCACCGCCAACGCCAGCGGCGAACGGGTGGGGTTTATCATTCGTTCCATTTCCCCTCCAGGGTAACCGTTTCCTGAGGCATTAATCCACCCGCAGCAGCGTCAATTCCAGGAAATCATCGGTGGGACGGCCGTCGGCCGTGATGCGTTGTAACCGCTGAAAGTCACCGCCGGCAGAAAGCGTATAAAGGCCAATAATCACCGGATACACCTCTGGCGGCGTATCGGTTTGTAAGGTCAGGGCCAACGGCACCGGCTGCGGGCGGCCCACCGGCCATTGAGAGGTGGGCACAGGTAAATCCATACTGGCCCAGCGGGTTGTCTCTTTGTCAACCACCTGGGCGAAGAACGTATAATCTTCGTTGAGTACCCCATGCAGCTGCCAGTAAAGTGTCAGATCCACCGCCGCACCAGGCGGCGCCCGGCGCGGCGACAGCGTGTAACCCACCAGTTCAAATCCTTTTTCAAATTGTATCGATAGGGGATTGGGGGTATTGCCGGGCACGGCCGTCAGTGGCAATGTGGCCAACGTCACCGCAGCTTGCTGTACAGGCAGGTCACTCTCGGTCACGGGCAGGCGCTCGTCGGTGACAAAGTCATACAAACCTACAGTTAAAGCCAGGTCAGCGGGGGCTACGGCCGTGGCCGGCACGGTGAGCACATGGCGGGTTACCACGCGCTCACCGGGCAATAAAAGCGATGTAGGGCGCAGCCCCTGGCCAGGGTACATATCGCGCTGGGCAATAGGGCGTTCCAACACCGGGTCATTGAGGTGCACAAAGATGCTCCACGGGCGATCCATAGGCTGCATCACCTGCCAGGCCAACGTCACCCAGAGGGTATCACCGGGCTGCACGGCCGTAGGTGTGACCTCATACCCCACCAGCATCAATGCATCCCCAAAGAACGCCGCCATACGTTCTGGAGGCGCATCAAACTGGGGCGGTTGGTAAGACGGCCGTATCCACAAAAACGGCGCCATCAGGGCCACCCCAAACAGAAAAGTACTGGCGCCAGCCACCAGCCAACTGGCCGGCCGACGTGGCAGCCAGCCGACCAGCCCCACTACCAGCAGCACTGTCAGCGACGAGAGCGCCGTAAACACCAGCCGCCCCTGAGAAGACCATGTCGTCGTGGCCCATTGGATCAGCCCTACCACCACGGCCGTGGCAAAGAGCAGGCAAACGATGAGGGCAAAATAACGTTCTACCAAATTCAAAAGAGCGGGGAACAAAGATCGGACAGTAAAGGGCATTTCTTTAACCTCCAATCTCCAATCTCTAACTTTCTTGGCCGCGTAAACTACAAAACCGGCCACACTGGCCAGCAGAAGGCTGTTTAACACCGTATAAATCCAGGCGGCCATAGGCACATTTACGCCGCCGAACAGCCCCCAGTAAGCCATCATAAAACCGCGGCGTTCGCTCCACAATTGGGCCAATGAGGCCGGGTGCGCTCGCTGCCCCAACACGGCAATAAAAGCATTCCAGCCCAGAAAATCACCATAAAGCTGAAGGTTGCGCCCATACCACCAGCCAGCAATCATCACCACAGGCACCATCATCCCCAGAAAGACGAGGATGGTTTTGGCGAACGTGATGAGGTACGGCCGTACGCGGTAAGCGGTCATTGGGCCTGGTTGATGACGCCGGACATCTGACGCCTGCCACTGCGATACAAACGCCGTGCCCAGGGCAATGGGAAAGAGGCCAAACGTGCCCTCCTTTGTCAACACGGCCAGGCCAATGACCACACCAATCAGCAGCCAATACAGCCCGTAAACGGTAAGCGGCAATCGGTGAACGATATAGCCATTACCGACAACCGATAACCGACGGTTAACCATACGGATCATCAGCAGGAGAGCCAATGAGGCTAAGGGAATGGCCAGATTATCATTATTAACCGAGGCACTGATGAAGATGAACATGGGCAAGAAGGCATTGACGGCCGTTGCTCCCAGACGTATCTCCGGGCGATGCGGCTCTACCTCGCGGGCAATGAGGTAAGTAAGGGTCACCGTAACCGCCCCCAACAACACGGAGAAGAGGCGCACCAGCCGCACCGCCAATAACGTACCCTGCCACGGATTCCAGGCGGGATCATGGATGGTCAGGTTAATGTTGCCATCGACGGTGATGATACCATTATCGACATGAGGGTTTTCCCAGCGCACCCATGACATGTCTGAGGTATCAATCCAGAAGGTAAGGGCTGCCGCCAGAGCGTAGTAAAGCGGCGGCTGGCTGGCTTCCTGTTTCCATGGCCCGGCCAGCGCCGGGTCAAAGACCTGTACCGGCAGCGGGTTGCCGTCAGCCAGGTGTTGCACCATAGGATAATGCCACAATTCATCAGAAGCTTCAAAAACGGGGGTGATCATGGTATACGCCGCGCCAAGCAGCATAAAAAGGCTGAGGATCAGCACAAGCCAGCGTTTTTCGGTCATAGGCGGCTGATTGTACCTCTCTCAAAAAGGGCTGACACCTATGTTCAAAAAACGTTTAGGGTACGGTTTGCAGTTGCTGGAAAAAAGTGGCGGTACGGGCAGCGATCTTGTCCCAGGTAAACTGGCCGGCCAGCCGGGCGGCGGCCGTTTCCAGCCGGGCCCGCTGTGCAGGTTCGGTCAATAACACCTGAACAGCCTGAGCCAACGCGGCGCTGTCATCTACGGGCACAAACCAGACGTTTTCGCCGGGCACCAGTTCGGGTATGGGGGCTGCCGGTTGGGTGGTGACAAGGGCACGGCCGTGGGCCAGTGCGGCCATTAACGTCCCTCGCCGCAAAGAGACGCCGTCCCGGTAGGGCATCACCATCAAGTCTACCGCCTTTAAGTAAGCCGAAACGTGATGTTCAGGCACAAAGCCCGTCCAATGCACCCGTTCCGCCAATTGCAAATCAGCGATCAGCCCGTCTAAGCGGGCAAAAAAAGCCTGATTGTTGGCTTCATCACTGCTGCCGGTGCGCCCACCAATAAAAACAAGATGTACATTGGTGGGCAGGCTGGCCAGCGCCCGCAGCAAGACATCGGCACCTTTGCTGGTATGTAAAAACCCAAAGTAACCCAGGAGGCAGTCACCTTCTACCAGGCCTAATTCCCGGCGTACGGCCGTGATTTCGGCAGGGTCTACCTCTCGGGCTTGAATATTGCTGCCGATAGGAATTTGGACAACAGAGCGTGAGCGCAAAGAGACAAGTGATTGATAATCTTCAGGGTTGGTGGCAATGACACCGTGAGCCTGTCTGGCCATAAAGCTTACGGCCGTGCGCCGCAGCCGCCCCGCTTTGGGGAAAAGATAGGGCACGCGCAAATCATGGAAGGTGACAACAGTGCGGGTGATATGATGAAGCCGCCAGGGCAGCAGGTTGATGGCGGCACTGTTCATGTTATACGCGGCTGCCTGGTATTGGATATTAACGACGTCAAAGTCGTAGCGCAGCGCCCAATCAGCAATTTTAGCAACAGAAGGCCAGCGCCAGCGATGAATGACGGGGTAAAGTTGGGCAAATGGCAAAGTAAATGGTTCCCCAGCTTTGTGTTTTTGGGTTGGGTCTGGTGACGGCCGTGCTCCCCGCCCTGTCATGACGTGAATTTCATGCCCTTGTGTTGTGAGCGCTTTTGCCAGTTCCCAGGTAAAGGCACCTACACCACCCGCTAGGGGCGGAAACTCACCGGTAACAATGCCAATCTTCATAAAAAGTTGCCCATGGTAGGCTGCAGGTGGTAAGCCTATGGGTTAACTTGCCACCTGCCGCTGGCAACTTGCCATCTATAACATGGCATCTTCAGGACTGATGGGGTGACCGCGCCACTTAAGCAGCGAGAGGGCATAGGTACGGCGCAAATAGGAAAAATCAGCCTTACGGTGAAGCTCTGTCTGATTCTTCGGCTCCGGCCAATTACCATCGGCGATTTTCATCAAATCCTTGTCGCTGAGGCTGTTTAAGAAGATCAGGTCGTCGTGGAACGCTTCAGGCACTTTACTGAGTGTTGGTGGCATACCAGATTGAATGCACTGCATAATGACTTCTTGGAGGGGCCACTTGGAGGCATCGGCCATTTCCTTCAGTAGCATGTAATCGGTAGCGGACAACTCAATGGTGACTTTGTGGGTTTTCATGGTCTCACCTCTTTAATATCCGGCCGGGCGTAAGCCAGACCGTAGAACTAACCAATAGGCCCTGACGCGCTGCCAGCGCAACGGCCGTTTATGACCCAATATACCTTTTATCCCTTCCAGGCCCAGCTGCCATAAGTAGTTAACCAGCAGAAAAAGGCGCAAGAGCATGGCCGGGGCCCGACCGTGATACGAACGAAAGTACCGTAACTTGGCCTGATTAAAATAGATATGACGCTGCGCCACCACCTGCTCACTGCTTTTGCCCTGGTAATGGGTGACACGTGCTGCCGGTAGATAAACCACCCGCCAGCCTGCATCTTTGATACGGCGGCACCAATCCAGCTCTTCCGAGTACATAAAATAAGCCTCATCCAGGCCACCAAGGTGGTCAGCAAGCGCACGCCGTGTCATCAGGCACGCCCCCATCACCCAATCGACGTCCGCCGTCTGATCATCCGGCAAATCCTGGGCGTAATAATGCTTCAACACATGCTGGGGTGCCCAAGGCTGCAGCCAGGTACTTTCAAAAAATGCGGTTGTTAAATTCGGGAATCGTCGCCGTGACGATTGTACCGTTCCATCTCCGTTTAGCAATTGCGCACCCACCACACCTACATCTTGGTGATTGTCCAGATAATCCACCATAATCTTCAAAGCATGATCATGAATGACGGTATCAGGATTAAGGAGTAGTATATAACGGCCGTGCGCTTTGGCAATCCCCATATTATTCCCACGGGGAAAGCCTACATTCTCATCACAGGCCAGCAGTGTCACCCAGGGGAACTCGGCGGCCACCATTGCCGGGCTGCCATCGGTGGAAGCGCTGTCTACCACAATGAGTTCCACAGCCAGCCCTCCCTGCTCACGGGCGACAGAATGCAAACAATCGCGCAGCAAATCTTTCACATTCCAACTGACAATCACAACAGATAACTCGTAGGTGACTGTTGGCTGCTCAGTCATTCCACGTCACCTTCGCAAATAAGCGCCGTGCGTTTTGGGTGGTGTGGTGAGCAAAGACGGCCGACTCCATCTCCCTTTCCTGGGCAATCCGTGCCGCCACATGAGCTACAAAAGCGGGTTCATTGCGTGACGGCCGTTTGCCCCGCCCCCCCTGACCGTTTATTTCCGGCGCTAAAAACGGCGCATCTGTTTCTACCACGATCCTATCCAGCGGTACACGGGCGGCAATCTGGCGCAGTTCGTCCGCTTTTTTATACGTCACCGGTCCGGTAAACCCCAGATAAAAGCCCATCACCAGTACCTGTTGTGCCGTCTGCCAATCGGCGGCAAAAGAATGCAGTACGCCGGGTTGGGCAGTGCCGTTTAGAGGCGATGCCGCCAACAGACGCACCACATCTGCGCTTGCCTGCCGGTTGTGGACAATCACCGGCAGGCCCAACGCTGCCGCCAGGTCTAGCTGCAGGGCAAAGGCATGGTGCTGTGTAGACTTTGGCGACTTGTCCCAATAATAATCCAGGCCAATTTCACCAATAGCCACCACCTTCTCATGCTGAGCCAGGTCACGCAGCTCAGCCAACCAGTTATGTTGCCACGCGGCCGTGGCGTTAGGATGTACCCCCACGGCCGCAAAGAGCTGTGAATGCCGCTCGGCCAGCTGTAGTATCCCCCGGCAGTTTTCTAAATCAATGGCCGGTATGATGATGCGCCGTACACCGGCTGCGGCGGCCCGCGCCAGCACCGCGTCCCGGTCATTGTCAAAACGCGCAAAATCCAGATGGCAGTGGGTGTCTATAAGCATCTGTATTCAGTGTTCAGTAAGTCAGTGTTCAGTAAGTCAGTGTTCAGTAAGTCAGTGTTCAGTAAGTCAGTGTTCAGTAGGGCGGTGTTCAGAGAGAGCAGCTGACTAGTACCAGTAACCAGAAGTCCGTCATCAGTTTTCAGTAGACTATTTCCAGAGGTAGGCCAGCACTGAAAACTGGTCACTGATGACTGAAAACTGATACTAGTGACCTGCGGCATACTTCCTTTCTTTATTGCAAACCAGCCAGACGCAGGCCGTCCTCTAAAATCGGCTGCACCTTATCCTCGTGGGTTGTTTCGCAGTAGACACGAATGATCGGCTCTGTGCCGCTGAAACGCACCAGCAGCCAGCCGCCGTCCTCCATCACAAACTGGTGGCCATCAATGGTGACAATGTCTGTCACCTTTAAGCCGCCAATGGTCGCCGGTTTAGCCGAGGCCACGTTGTGTAAAATTTCAGCCCGCTGCTCCTGGTCAAACGTGGAATCTACCCGATTGTAATAATGCGGCCCCACCAGGGCGAACAGTGCCGCCAGTAATTCTGAGGGCTTCTTGCCTGTCAGCCGCATCATGTCCAGCATGTACAACCCGGCCAGAATGCCATCACGCTCTGGCACATGCCCACGAAAAGCATAGCCGCCGCTCTCTTCCCCGCCAATTAGGCCATCCACTTCTACCATCTTAGGGGCGATGTACTTAAAACCCACACCGGTTTCGTACACTGGCACATCATAAATTTTAGCCAGCTTGTTCAGCATTTTAGTGGTGGACACAGTCTTGACAATGGGGCCACGCAGACCACGCACCTCTAACAAGTAATAGCCCATCAGCCCATAAATACGCAGCTGATCCATAAAGTCACCGTTTTCATCACCAAACCCCACTCGATCGGCGTCACCATCGTTGATGATGGCCACATCTGCCCCCATCTGGCTGACAAAACTAAGGCCGTGGTCGACGTTTGGCGGAATGGGTTCAGGGCGTATCATGTGAGGGTAGATCGGGTTGCGCTCGTTGTGGACTTCGGTGATGCGGGTATCGCCGCCAGCCAGCAAACGGGGAAACCAACCGGCGCCATTGCCCCACATACAATCCACCAGCACGTTAAAGCCGGCCTTTTTAATAGGGTCGATGTCAATGAGACGGTGTAGTTGGGCGATATACGCGGGGGCAGCGTCAAATTTTTGCACACGGCCGTCGTGCAGCGCATCCTCTAATTTCATCCGCTTCACACCAGAACTATCTGGAATAGCCGCCTCAATCTTCTTCAAATCTGCCGGGGGAATAGCCCCGCCGCGGGGATCACGCACTTTAAAGCCGCAATCCCAATACGGGTTATGACTGGCCGTGATATTAATGGCGCCACCGGCCTGCTTGTCTACGGCCGCATAGGAGATTGTCGGCGTGGGGGTAGCCTCTTCTGTCAGCCAGACACGAATACCGTTGGCCGCCAGCACTTCGGCCGCCGCCGCCGCAAAAAATTCCGCCTGAAAACGTTTATCATGCCCCACCACAATGCCTTTCTCCGCCAGCCCCTGCTGGTGTAGAAAGTGGGCAAATCCCTGGGTGCAGCGGCGCACATTATCAAAAGTATAATCATCACCAATACGGCCGCGCCAGCCGTCGGTACCAAATTTAATATCGCTCATCTGTCCTTCCTGTGCAGTAACCAGTGTTCAGTATTCAGTAATCAGTGAACACTGGCCTACTGAATACTGGCCTACTGAATACTCTTACATCGGTGTCCGCCCTTCTTGCAGCAGCTTCATGTCTGCCGCTACCATCATTTGCACCAATTCTGGAAAGCTGACAACGGGCGCCCACCCCATTTTCTGGCCGGCCTTAGCCGGATCGCCTACCAGCAAATCCACCTCGGCCGGCCGCATAAAGCGCGGGTCCTGCACCACATAATCATGCCAGTCCAGGTTCACAGCGCCAAAAGCCAGTTCCAGAAACTCTTCCACCGAATGCGTCTCGCCGGTGGCCACCACGTAATCATCTGGAGACTCCTGCTGCAGCATCAGCCACATGGCTTTTACGTAATCTCCAGCAAAACCCCAATCACGCCGTGCATCCAGGTTCCCAAGGCGCAGCTCACGAGCCAGGCCCAGCTTAATTTGGGCTACGTGATGGGTAATTTTGCGCGTCACAAACTCCAGACCTCGCCGGGGAGATTCGTGGTTAAACAGAATACCGGAAGTGGCATGCATATTATAACTTTCACGGTAATTGATGGTGATCCAATGGCCGTACACTTTGGCCACGCCGTATGGGCTGCGTGGGTAGAGCGGCGTCGTTTCCCGCTGTGGCACTTCACATACCTTGCCAAACATCTCAGAGGAGCTGGCCTGGTAAAAACGGATTTTGGGGTCCACGATGCGAATAGCATCCAGCATTCGGGTGACGCCCAGCGCCGTAACATCACCGGTAAAAACCGGCTGGTTCCAAGAAGTTTGGACAAAGGATTGAGCCGCCAGGTTATACACTTCCTCTGGCTTGTGCTCTTCCAATAGATGGATTAAAGAAACCTGATCACCCAGATCACCCGGAACCAGGGTGACTTTATCCTGAATATGTTCCAGGCGGTGAAAGTTGACGGTGCTGGTGCGGCGCACCATGCCGATGACGGTGTATCCTTTTTCTAGCAAAAACTCTGCCAGGTACGAGCCATCCTGGCCGGTGATGCCCGTGATCAATGCAGTTGGCATAGTGATTGACCTTCCTTATCATTGTCACGCTGAACCGCAGGTGAAAATCTTGGCTTGCTCCTCCGGGATGCTTCACTTCAGTCTACCCTGAGTGCAGCCAAAGGGTTCAGCATGACACATTTGCAAGATTTTAGTTTACAAAGCACTTAGTTATTTGTCTGGAGATTATAACGTAGGCGGGAAGTAACGGGTAATCGGCAACCAGCCATTGGTCTGATGATTAGCTATGGATGAGGGCATAGATAATGTGGGACTTCTGGCGGCGCACGGCCGTGGGCAGCCAGTGCTCCATACGCGCAAAGTACCCTAACCCCCACATGACACTTGCTTCAAAGCGGCCGCTTTCTGCCTGGGCGCGCTGGGCTTCGCTGCGAGTGACGCCGGTGGGGAATGGCGGCATATCTATATAACCAGATGAGGCGATGTGGGCAGAAAAGGGGAGAAGGAGGGAGAGGGCAGAAAGAGGAAGAGTGGCCAGGCCGCTGTGGGCGGCGTGGTCAGGGTTGGCGGCGTTGGGGCAGAAAAGGGCTACAGCCGCCGCCAATTCACATTGCCTTTGTGCGTAAACCGGGCGATCTGCCGCCGGCAGCCGCTGCAATACCTCATTGGCAATAGCCAGGTCAAACACCCCCTGCACGTCAGCCAACGACGACAAGTTGGGCACCAGGATGGTTTCTATGTGCCCGCCCGTGAACCAACCCATTTGCCGCGCCTTGGCCAATGTGTCGTTAAACTTTCCCAAGGATTCTGGGCGATCATCGGCCACAACGGCCGTAGCCCCCAGCTCTTCCGCCAACAAGATATAGTCCAGGCTGACGCCATATTTTTCGGGCAGCCCGGCAATCAATACCCGCTTAACAGGTGGTAGGGTTTTTAACCACGGCCGTAACACCAACCGCTTGGCAAAATATTCATACGCGGTGCCTACTCCCTCACCTTCAGCCAGCGCCAGGGAATACAAAGTCTTAATCGAATGTAACTGCATCATCTACCCTTATCCAGCAGCCCTGCTGGTTAATCCAGCAGCCCTTGCTGCCGGTACCAAGCCACCGTTTTATGAACGCCCGTTGGCAGATCAAAATGTGGTGTATACCCCAATTCGCGGTGGGCTTTTTGCCAGCTAAAGCAGCGGTTCTCAGTAAAAAAGGCCACACCAGACCGGCTGAGCGGCGGCCTGAATTTGAACAGGGCACCGGCCATCTCCAGGATCGCCGCACCGGCCAGGGTCAGGCTGTGCGGCAGGTTGCGGGTGGGCGAGGGCACACCCAGGGCGGCGGCAATCGTGTCTGCCAGGTGGCGGAAAGTGACAGGGGCCGGCCCAGCGACATGGTAAATCTGGCCAGGGCGCCCCTGCTTTAAGCAGCGCAGCATCCCGTCTACAGCGTCATCAATGTATGTGGGATGGCAGGTGTAACGGCCGTGATCAATGGTGAAGAAACGGCCGTTTTGAATCGCCTGAAACAACCCCAACACGTGCCTGTCGCCAGGACCATAAATAAATTCAGGCCGGGCGACCACCACCGGCAGACCCTGACCGGCATAAATATTGACCACCATCTCGGCCGCCGCTTTGCTGCGCTCATAAACGTTAGAAGGCGCATATGGGGCGCTTTCATCAGCCACTTCGTCACCTACCGGGCCTAATACACCGGGGCTGCTCACGTACAACACCCGGGGCGGATCGTCTAGCTTCTCCATTTCCGCCAGCACGTTGTTGGTGCCCTCTACATGCAGGTGATGGTAAGCCAACTCAGGCACACCCGCCTGCCCCAACATGCCAGCGGCATGGATAACCCAATCGGCCCAATCAAACACACCATGCAGCGATTCACGGATGGTGACGTCTGCTTCCAGGTAGGTGACGTTTAGCCCGTCCAGGCGTGCGCGGTTGGCAGACGGCCGTACCAGGCCAAACAGATCTACACCCTCAGCCGCCAATGCCCGCGCCAACGCGCTGCCCACAAAACCGGTAATACCCGTTATCAAAACTTTTGTCATCGTCTAGTCACCAATGATCCCACCCATCAGCGGCAAATTAAGATAGGGTGTGGGAAGCGGCGCAAAATTTCGTCAACAGTGCTGCCCAACATCAGGTGCATCATCGGCTGAAAGCCAAAGCCACCCATAATAAGAAAGTTAATATCGTGCGTGACGGCCGTGTCTAGAACCGCCGCAGCGATTGGTTTTTGGCGCAAGACAAACGCAGCGTCGGTTACACCGTAGGCCGCCAGGTACGCCCTGGCTTTATCCAGGGCTTCCGGGGGCGTATGTTCGGTGACCACGGTGACCACCGTCAGTGAAATGGGACGGCGTAAACGCAGATAGGTGGCCACAAACAACGCTTCATCTGCTTTGGGGCTGCCATCATACGCCAGCAAGACACGGCCCAACGGCCGCTTTGCGCCTGCGGGTATCACCAGCACCGGGCGCGGGCAGCGCTGGATAACCTGGCTGGTGCGGTTACCAAGACGGCGCAACGGCCGTCCACTGGGGGGGTGTTCCAGGCCCAATACCACCAGATCCGCCCACACAGACCGTTTTACGATGGTCTCCACCACATTCCCAGCTTCTACAGCCAGTTCACCCGCCACACCAGCCGCCGCACACTGCTGCCGGAAGCGCACCTGCACGGCCTGTGCCATCTCCCCTTCAACGGCTTCCAGGCTGGAAACAACATGCAGCCCCAACAAACGATCATTGTCTAATGTTGCCAACTGAATCACCTGATCTAGCATTTGCCAGTCACTTTTACGGTTTCCCATCGCCACCAGATAATCGGCAAACAGGCGATCCAGGTTACGCCCGGTCTGAAACTTACGCCATTGACCCGGTTCGGGACCGTCGGCCAGTTCAGGGGGTACAATGGCTTGCAGCAAGCGGCCGCCAAGGCCACGCGGCCGCCTGGCTTCGGTGGCCGCCAGCGCGGCCGCCGCCTCGTCCAGGTCTACCTCCCACCCCAAAGAGCGCTCAATTTCTTCACGCCGTTCAGAGAGCAGCACGTACAGGTCTGCTGCTGTACGCTCTGGGAACTGGCGCATCATGCCCTGAGCCTCAATCATCTCTACCACGGGGGTATAGACTTCATCGTACCAACGAACCACCGCCACTTCATGCGTTATTTCCTGGTCGGTTTCTGCCGCTACCTGCTGTTTATACGCCTCAATTTGGGCCAACAAATGGCGAAAATGGCCACAAAACGTCATATACAGGTCTGCCTCAGGGCGTAACACATCCAGGTTAGTCTGCTCTAAAAATTCTGCGTAGCGGGCTTTGCAAATGATCTCATCAGGATCGTCATCGGGGGAGAGCGGGACCCGCGTTTTAACTTCCGTCACCCGGGCTGAGATAGTTTTGCCGCCCAATTCGCGGGCCACAGAGACCCTATGGTTACCATCAATGACAAAGTAAACATCACCAACCTTGTAGACATCAATAGGCGGCATGCCTACCATGTCCATCACGGCCGTTTTTACCCTGGCCCAACGCTCAGCATCACTATCATGTTTAGGCAAAAAGTCACGGGTAAAATCTTTATAGCGTCCCACACTGCCTACAATCGCATCCAGAGAGATCTCCTGCACGCCCATCCTCACCGCCTCGTCTGCTTTCAGGTGGCGGCAGACATCTTCATAGGCCAGCAGATCAGACGGCCTGCCCCGCAAGCGGGCCATCACCTGCTGGAAAGCGGCTTTTTTGCGGGCGCGCCGGAAGTCGGCCACGGCCGTGTTGTAAACCAAAGGATGTGGTGCAGGCATAATTTGTAATCAGTAAGCAGTCATCTGCAATCTGTGCATTAACGATTAGGCGCATTATACCCCGCCCGCATACGCTACCCAAAAGAACAATTCGGGCTACAATACCATTATGAACACCATCGATGCAACATGGATGGGCAGGTTGGATTACGACACCGCCTGGGAGTGGCAAAAAGAAGCAGTTGCTGCCCTAACGGCTTCTGCTGACTTACCAGACAAACTCTTTTTACTGGAACATCCCCCCACGTACACGCTGGGGCGGCGGGGCACGCTGGATCACCTGCTGCTGAGCCAGGCAGACCTGGATGCCGCCGGTTTTGCGCTGCGCTGGGTAGACCGCGGCGGCGACATTACCTACCATGGCCCCGGTCAACTGGTGGGCTACCCGATCATCAACCTCAAACGGCTGTTTGCCTGGCGTGGTGCACCCCGGCCAGATTTACACCGATACCTGCGTGACATAGAAGAGGTGATCATTCGCACGCTGGCCGTTTTTGGCATTAACGGCTGGCGCTATGAAGGGTATACGGGGGTGTGGGTAGACAGCCAAACCGGGCCGGCCAAGATTGCAGCCATTGGCATCAAGGTCAGTGGGCGGGGTATTAGCAGCCACGGTTTTGCCTTAAACGTGAACCCAGACTTAAGCCACTTTGCGCACATTATTCCTTGCGGCATTCGCGAACATGGGGTAACGAGTATAAGCCAGGTGTTGGCCCAGCCATTGCCCACGGCTGACCTTTGTCAGCCCCTTACTGACGCCTTTTGCCAGGTATTTGCGGTAGAGACGCGGCCTTGCAACGTCTCGCCTTGATAAACCCATGACTTTCATAAAACTTGATTCCGTAACCACAACTGAAGAACAAACCTCACCGGCCCCGCGACCAGATTGGCTGAAAGTGCGGCTGCCGGCCGGCGAAAATTATAATCGCCTGAAAGGGTTAATGCGGGCCAAAGCGCTGCACACTGTCTGTGAAGAAGCCAGGTGCCCAAATATTGGCGAATGCTGGGGAGCAGGCACGGCCACGTTTCTTATCATGGGAGACATTTGCACACGCAGTTGTGCTTTCTGTGATATTAAAACCGGACGGCCGTTGCCCCTGGATTGGGATGAACCACAGCGTGTAGCTGAGGCGGTGCGGGCCATGAATCTGCGCCACGTGGTGATCACCTCTGTCAACCGTGATGAACGGAAAGATGGCGGCGCGCCTATTTTTGCCCAATGCATTCAGAAAATCCGGGCATTGCAGCCGGGATGTTCCATTGAGGTGCTGATCCCTGACTTTAAAGGGGACCGGGAGGCGCTTCAGATCGTACTGGATGCCCGGCCAGAAATTCTGAACCATAACGTGGAAACAGTGCCTCGCCTTTTTAAGGCAGTCCAGCCCCAGGATAAATACGAATGGGCCATGGCCACGCTGGCCAATGCCAAACAGATGGCCCCAGAGGTGCTGACCAAATCGGGCATCATGTTGGGTTTGGGTGAAGAAGTGGCAGAAGTCACGGCCGTGATGCAAGACCTAGCCGACCGTGGCGTAGATATCCTTACGCTGGGCCAATATCTGCAACCCAACCGGCAAAAACACCTGCCCGTGGCCCGCTTTTACCACCCGAATGAATTCGCCGAACTGAGAGAGCGCGGCCTGGCGATGGGCTTTCGCTGGGTAGAAGCCGGCCCCCTGGTGCGCAGCAGTTACCGGGCAGAACAGCAGGTGCGGGTGTTGTCCAGCTTATACGTAGAATAAACGGCCGCGGGCGAGCCATCGGAACCAACAGCGGCACGAGCATCCTTCATCAATTGCTGT
This sequence comes from Ardenticatenaceae bacterium, assembly GCA_011525915.1. Taxonomy (GTDB): domain Bacteria; phylum Chloroflexota; class Anaerolineae; order Promineifilales; family Promineifilaceae; genus CAADGU01. The sequence goes on from WYBM01000015.1 coordinate 422,218, forward strand.
AGAAACCCCATTGGCAGTATAAGATTGCCGCTTCATGGCTGGATACCTGACAAAAGATGTCAGGTATCCACCGTATGCTGGGCATTGTTTTAAGGTCAAGAAGTAGCGACCGGTATAGGGTCGTGGTACAATCACGCCCACTAATCAGAACATATGTTCATACAAGGTAAAGGAAGATGGAACCCCAACACATAATCATTCGCGGCGCCCAGCAACACAATTTGAAGCATATTGATGTCTCCATTCCCCGTAACAAACTGGTGGTGCTCACTGGCGTCAGCGGCAGCGGTAAATCCTCTCTGGCCTTCGACACTATCTATGCCGAAGGGCAGCGGCGTTATGTGGAAAGCCTATCTGCCTACGCTCGCCAGTTCCTGGGGCAGATGGAAAAGCCCAAAGTAGACGCCATCATCGGCCTCAGCCCGGCTATTGCCATTGAGCAGAAGGCGGTCAGCAAAAACCCACGCTCCACGGTGGGCACGGTCACGGAAGTAATGGATTATCTGCGGGTGCTTTTTGCCCGCGTGGGTACGCCTCACTGCCCGGAATGCGGCACGGCCGTGACCCCCCAATCGGCCCACTCCATTGCCCACCAGTTAGCCAAACTGCCGCCGGGCACAAAGTTCCAACTGCTGGCACCGCTGGCCCGTAACCGCAAGGGGACACACATCGACGCCTTGGCCCAAGCCCGGCAAGATGGCTTTGTCCGCGCCCGGGTCAATGGACAGCTGGTAGATTTGTCCGCTGACTTACCAGAACTGGACAAAAAGCGCAAACACAACATTGAGATCATCGTAGACCGTCTGATGGTGCCAGACGGCCGTGATGATGCGTTTAAGTCACGGCTGGTGGACTCTGTAGAGACCACCCTGAAGGCCGGTGATGGGCTGTTGATAGCCGACCTTGGTGACGAAGAGCTGCTTTTAAGTGAGCATAACGCTTGCCCCAGCTGCGGCTTTAGTTTCCCTGAGTTGTCGCCCCAACTGTTTAGCTTTAACTCTCCTTTGGGCATGTGCCCAGATTGCCACGGCATTGGCACACAAATGCAGGTTGACCCGGACCTGATTGTGGAAGATGAAACCGTGTCACTGCTAGATGGGGCGCTGCGCTGGTATGGTAATGTGCGCAAAAAGAAGAATAAGTGGACCACCGCCCAGCTTAAAGCGATTGCTGAGCATTACCAGATCGACCTGGACACGCCCTGGCAGGCGCTGCCAGCGTCCTTTCGTCAGGCGCTGCTTTATGGGTCCGGCGATGAGGTTATCCACTTTAAGTATGGCCATGACAATGAAGACAGCACCTGGACCGGCGAGGTCAAACGGCCGTTAAAAGGCATCATCTACCACATCAACCGCCTCTTCCACCAGACCAGTTCTGAGGCCACACGCAAATGGTATGCCAGCTTTATGAACCAACGGCCGTGCCCTACCTGCGCTGGCACACGCCTGCGCCCCGAAGCCCGTGCCGTGAAAGTGGGCAGTAAAACCATTACGGACATCGGCAGTCTGGCCATTGATGAGGCGCACCAGTGGATTGTGGGATTGCACGGTCACTCGTATGCGGTAAACAGTGAGCAGTATTCAGTGAACAGTGAGCAGTATTCAGTAAACGGAAATGGACACGGCCGTAACGGCCGCACACCCCATGCGCCCCTGTCCTCGTCTTTATCTGAGGAGCAGTTTGAAATTGCGGCTGAAGTACTGAAAGAGATTCGTGACCGGCTGCAATTTATGCTTAACGTGGGTTTACATTACCTGACATTGGACAGGCCTGCCCCCTCTCTTAGCGGCGGTGAGGCGCAGCGCATTCGCCTGGCCAGCCAGATCGGCTGTGGATTGGTGGGTGTGCTGTACATTTTGGACGAGCCTTCCATTGGCCTGCATGCCCGTGATAATCGCGCCCTGCTGGACACCCTGCACCAACTGCGTGATATGGGAAACACGGTGCTGGTGGTGGAACATGATGAAGAAACCATGCGTGAGTCAGATTGGCTGGTGGACCTGGGGCCAGGCGCAGGTGTGAAGGGGGGCCACATCATCGCTGCCGGCCCCCCTCAAGAGGTGGCCGCCCACCCGGAGTCATTGACCGGCCGCTATTTACGGGGTGAACTGGCCATTACAGCGCCTAACGGCTACGGCCGTCGTGTATCAGAGCTGCACATGCACCTTTCTGGCGCACGCTTGCATAACCTGCAAAGTGTCTCGGCGCGTTTCCCTCTGGGCACCATGATTTGTGTCACGGGCGTCAGCGGCAGCGGCAAAAGCAGCCTGATCTCGGAAACGCTAGAGCCGGCCCTGGCGCGGGCACTGAACAACGCTCAAAGCACCCCTGGCCCTTACGGCAGTCTTAGCGGTCTGGAACATCTGGATAAGGTGATCAACATCACCCAAGACCCTATCGGCCGTACACCACGCTCCAACCCGGCCACCTACGTTAAACTGTTTGACCAGATTCGCCAGGTATTTGCCCTAACACCAGCGGCCAAAGCACGGGGGTATAAATCGGGGCGCTTCAGCTTTAATGTAAAGGGGGGCCGGTGTGAAGCATGCCAGGGGTATGGACTGCGCAAAGTGGAGATGCACTTTCTGGCCGATGTGTGGGTAATGTGCCGTGAGTGCAACGGCCGTCGCTTCAATCGGGAAACACTACAAATCACCTACAAAGGCAAAAACATCGCCGACGTACTGGATATGGACGTGCAGGAGGCGCTGGAATTCTTCGAGAATCATCCCAAGATTCACCGCCAACTGCAAACTCTCCATGACGTGGGGCTAGACTACCTTAAGCTAGGGCAGAGCGCGCTTACCCTCAGCGGCGGCGAGGCGCAGCGCATCAAGCTGGCCAAAGAACTCAGCCGCGTGGCCACCGGCCGTACCGTCTATATTTTGGATGAACCAACCACCGGCCTGCACTTTGCCGATGTGCAAAAGCTGCTGGATGTACTCCACCAACTGGTAGATGCAGGCAACACCGTCATTGTCATTGAGCACAACCTGGACGTGATTAAAACGGCAGATTGGTTAATTGACCTGGGCCCGGAAGGTGGTGATGGTGGTGGGCAAATCATTACCCAGGGCACGCCAGAGGAAGTGGCTCAGGTGGAAGCCAGTTATACGGGGCACTTCTTAAAAACGGCGCTGGCATCACCGGCGGTAGCCGTAACGACCAGGTAGTAAAAGTTGGTTGGGGCAGGCCTTGGACTAACAATGACACAATACATCGCTTTTTTACGCGCTATCAATGTAGGCGGCCATACAGTTAAAATGGCTGATCTGCGTCAGCTTTTTGCGGCCGTGGGCTTTGCCAATGTCCAGACCTACATTCAGACCGGTAATGTTGTATTTAACGCCCCCAATAGTCACCGTGACACCCTGGAACAGCACATAGAGGACCATTTGCAAAACACACTGGGATACCCGGTGACCACTTTCTTACGCACACCGCCTGAACTGGCCGTCGTGGCCCACTACAACGCTTTTCCAGAGTCAGAATTTGTGGCCGGCGCCAAGCTTTACATGGCTTTCTTAAAAGAGGTACCAGGCAAAGAGGCGCAGCATCGCGTGCAGGCCTACCAAAACGAGGTTGATGAGTTCCACATTCATCAACGTGAGCTGTATTGGCTTTGCCGCAAGTCACAAAGTACCTCTACTTTTTCTGGGGCGCTTTTGGAAAGGGCGCTGGGCAGCCCGGCCACCCTGCGCAGCATCACTACAGTACGGAAAATGGTTCTCAAATATGTAACGGCCGGCGCTTAGTGACCGTCTGAAAAAACTTACCAACTGCCAGTCATGCCTTTAGTGTCAGATGTTCAGAAAGCTAACCACGGTATGTTATAATTTGGAAGATCACTGCTGCTCTATGGTAATCTCTCCATATAAATCAGGAAATGTGCTATAAACATCAGATATGCCTGTTAATATTACCCAGTATCAGGAAGAAATAGATGCTCTTAACCAACAGGCTGCGGCGCTCAGAAGCGAAAAACCGCAGGAAGCCTTACCCTTTGCGCTAGAAGCCCTGAAATTATCACAAGGTGGGCCTTTTGCAGCCACCTCTTATACCCAGGGTGTGGCCGAAAGCCTGACAAATCTGGCTTTTGCTTATAATCGTTTGGGCAAGCGGGAACAGGCATTTTCTTGGGCAATGGATGCCCTGGATCTCTATGAAAGTCACAAAGAGTTGGCAGTACCCCCCACTGTCTACCTTACATTGGGCAGCATCTACATGGCGTTGTCTGAATACGCTGAAGCCCTCACCTATTATTATCGGGCGCTATATCAGGCACAGCAGCAAGCAGATCGTTATCATGAAGCCAGCGTCCTCAACCATATCGGCATCATTTATAATCGTCTGGGGGATTTTTCCCAGGTCATTGAGGTTTCTAACCAGGCATTAGCTCTGTATCGTCAGCTTGGTGACCGTGGTGGTCAGGCAACAATTTATAACAACCAGGCCATGGCCTATTTTGCCCTGAAAGCATATGATAACGCCCTGGAGCATGCCCAGCGGGCCTTAAAAGTGGCCGAGGAAATTGGCCACATACGCCTGACAACCAGCATCCATGCAACGATTGGCGAAATCTATAGTGAAGTGGAGACTTTTGACAAAGCAGAGCATCACCTGCAAATTAGCCGGGTATTAGCCCAAGAAAACCAGATCGCCTATATTGAGATGTACAGCCAGTTGATGTTAGGGAAAGTGCGAAACCAGCAACAACAACCAGAAGAGGCCCTACCATTTTTGCATGCGGCCTTAGCCAAAGCCAAAGAGATATCAGTGCGTGAGGACACGGCCGTGTGTTATGAAGTTATCGCTCAATCTTACAAGCTGTTGGGCGACTTTGAGCAGGCGCTGGTCCACTTTGAAGCATACCACCACATTCAACATGAAATTTTTAATGAAGAGTCTGATCAGCGGCTGCGGAACTTACAAGTCGTTCATCAGACCAGAACCGCGCAGCAAGAAGCTGAAATTTACCAGCTTCGCAACGTAGCCTTACACCAAGAAATAGCTGACCGCCAACGGGTGGAAGAGGCACTGCAAGAAGCGAATGCGCAGTTGCAGCGGCAAAACGAAGAACTGGATGCTTATGCCCACACCGTAGCCCATGATCTAAAACAGCCGTTAACGGCCGTGGCTATGTACGCTGACATGATCACCCAATACGGTGACCAGCTTGAGGAAAACCAACGTCGGCAGACCTTGCTGCAAATGAAACGAGCCAGTGAGCGCGCCGTGCGCATTGTGGATGAACTTTTGTTATTGGCGACCATACGGCATAAAGAGATCGAGTTACGGCCGTTAGACATGCCAGCCATCCTGCAAAACGTACAGCAGCGGCTGGCGCCCTTGTTCATGGAACACAATGTTTCCCTGACACTATCCACGCATTGGCCTTCAGCCTTGGGGTACGCTCCCTGGATCGAAGAAGTATGGGCGAACTATCTAACCAACGCCGTCAAATACGGCGGCCAGCCGCCCACCATCATCTGCGGCGCCGAAACGCTGACCAATCGTAACGTTAAGTTCTGGGTAAAAGACAATGGCCAGGGCCTGAGTGAAAGCACCCAAAACAGGCTATTTACCCCTTTTAACCAGCTGGATAAGGAAGGTTCTGAAGGTTACGGCCTGGGTCTCTCTATTGTCAAGCGCATTATTACCAGGCTGGGAGGTAATGTGGGCATGGAGAGTACCCCAGGTGCAGGCAGTCGTTTTTACTTCACCCTTCCTACCTAAAGATAGTAGTACCAGTCATCAGAAGTGCGTTATCAACTTTCAGTAGACTATTTCCACAGATAGGCCCGCACTGAAAACTGGTCACTGATGACTGAAAACTGATAGTAGGCTCCACGAATCCCCTGACAAAATGCACCAATTCCCATGACAATCTGGCGCGTTCCTAGTATGCACTTATGGTAGAGTGTGAGAAAATAGAGCATCCCACATTCCAAAGGAGGTGCCTGACATGAGTCAGCCCAATCGCCAACGAGTTATTATTGCCGGAGCAGCCGGCCGAGACTTTCACGACTTTAACACCGCCCTGCGTGACAACGAGCAAATCCAGGTGGTGGCTTTTACGGCCACCCAGATCCCCAATATTGAAGGGCGGCGCTATCCCCCCGAATTGGCCGGAAATCTGTACCCTGACGGCATTCCCGTCTACCCAGAGAGCGAGCTGGAAGAGCTCATTCGTACCCGACACGTTGACGACGTGTTTTTCTCTTACTCAGACGTTTCACATGAATATGTGATGCATCTGGCGTCACGGGTGCTGGCAGCGGGCGCTGGCTTCCGTTTTATGAATCCGCGGCTCACCATGCTTAAATCGAGCAAGCCAATTGTCTCTATCTGCGCTGTCCGTACCGGCTGTGGCAAAAGCCAGACATCACGCCATGTCTTACGTACGCTGCAAAACCAACTGGGTTACAAACGTGTGGTTGCCGTACGTCACCCTATGCCTTATGGCAACCTGGTAGCTCAGGCTGTGCAGCGGTTTGCCACGTATGAAGACATGGACCAGCATGAGTGTACCATCGAAGAACGTGAAGAATACGAGCCCTATGTGGAACGAGGGGCAGTTATTTATGCCGGGGTAGACTATGAACGCATCCTGCGTGAAGCTGAACAAGAAGCGGATATTATTATTTGGGACGGTGGCAACAACGACCTGCCTTTTTTCCACTCCAACTTTCACATTGTGGTCACTGACCCTCACAGAGCCGGGCATGAAGTGCGCTACCACCCCGGCGAAGCCAATCTACGGCTGGCGGCAGCGGTCGTGATCAACAAGGTGGATACGGCCGATTATCAGAATGTGCTGACCGTGCAGCAAAACATTCGCCAGGCAAACCCCAGCGCCATTATTCTTAAAGCCGCCTCTCCTATCTTTGTAGACGACCCGGCGGCGATCCGTGGGCGGCGGGTACTGGTGGTAGAAGATGGCCCCACCCTTACACATGGTGAAATGGCCTATGGCGCGGGCGTGGTAGCTGCCCAAAATTTTGGCGCAAAAGAGATCATCGATCCACGGCCGTTTGCCGTTCGGTCTATTGCCGCTACTTACCAGAAGTACCCCACCACCGGCGCCGTGTTGCCGGCTATGGGATATGGTGGCGACCAGATTGCAGACCTGGAAGAAACGATCAACCGTGCCAACGCAGATTTGGTCATCATCGCCACACCTATTGACCTGGGAAAACTTGTCAACATCAACGCACCCCATCAGCGGGTGCGTTATGAATATCAGGACATTGGCGCCCCTACCCTGACTGATTTGCTGCGTGAGCGTTTTAGCCGTTAATTTGTAAGCGTTGGGTGAGTGACGGGTGCGATTAGTTTTGGTGTATGGATCGAGAGCAGTTCCCAGACTGACGAGTTCATTCAGTCAGGTTTACACACCGATTTTAATCGTACCCGTGAGTGACATGGCCAGTCACTTGCCCCTACCTCCCCACCCCTCCATTGCCTACCATTGATAAGGTGCAGGTCATACTCTATAATCCCCCCATGCTGAGGAGAGGATTATGAAACAATGTAAAAGCTTGTTGATCACCGTTCTTTTACTTTTTCTACTGACCGCCTGTAGTGATTTGGCAAACCAAATTTTGGGTAATACACCCACGCCAGAATTAGCCACCGCTACCCCAGAATCGGCTGTGGCGACACCTGAACCCACCGCAACCACGGCCATAGCCGCCGAGACTGTCACCGGTCTGGCTACTGTCGACAGTATTGAGATCCAGATGCTGGCGTCGTTTCCCGTACAGGTAAACGTAAGAGCCCGCGGCGACCTGCCTGATGGATGCACCCTCATTGCCCAGAGCAACGCGACCAGGCAAGGCACTACCTATACCGTGGCAATCTCTACCATTCGCCCGGCCGGGTCTGTTTGCACCCAGGCCCTGGTCCCCTTTGAAGAGCTTATCCCCCTGGATGTTGTTGACCTGCCGGCCGGAACCTATACCGTTGACGTCAATGGTATTACCGGCTCCTTTACCCTGGACACAGCCAACACCCTGGCCGCCGAGCCTACGGCTACCGCACCAACCGACGCAAATAACGCCATTATCAACGGCCGCATCTGGCACGATCTATGTACTGTCATTGGCGGCGAGGGTGAAGAACAGGTGGCCTTATCTGCTGGCTGTGTGGCGGCAGGGGACGGCATCGGTTTTGAGGCCAACGGCAAACTGGAAGATGGCGAGCCAGGTTTGGCAAGTGTGCTGGTTAGCCTGGGTGAAGGTGACTGCCCTTCTGTGGGCCTGGCCACCACGCTCACCGATGCTGACGGCGACTATGTGTTTGATGGGTTGGCCGCTGGTGACTACTGTGTGTCTATTGATGAGGAAGCGGCAGACAACGTCTTTCTGCTGCCTGGTAACTGGACATTTCCCGGCATTGGGCAAACGGCCGTGACCCTGACGGAGAGCGAAATTAGAACAGCTGTCAACTTTGGTTGGGATTATCAGTTTTTACCTGAATCAGATATAGACCTGGAAAATTGCACCAACAGCATGGCCTTTGTGGCCGATTTGAGCATTCCTGATGACACCGTGCTCGCCCCCGGCGCTAACTTTGAAAAGGGATGGCGGTTACGCAACAGCGGTACCTGCCCCTGGACTACCGGCTACAGTCTGGTCTTTGCCGGCGGCGATCAGATGGGCACGTCTACGGCCGTGTCCCTGACCAGCCCGGTAGCGCCCGGTCAGGAAGTTACCCTGTCTGTCACCTTGACCGCGCCTGAAACCATAGGCACGTACCGCAGTGACTGGTTACTGGCCAACAGCAGCGGACAGCTCTTTGGCGTAGATGGCTTCCCCGATGAAGTTATCTGGGTACAAATTGTGGTTGGTGTACCAGAGTCAACCCCAGAACCAAACTCTGCCGTCATTGGCGGTGTTGTCTGGGAAGACATTTGCTTTATTAGAGCCGATGGCACGCCTTCCGTGGGCTGTGCAGAAATTAATGGCACAGGCTTCTACCGCGGTGACGGCACACTGATCAATGAGCCTCGGCTGGCCGGTATTACCGTCATCCTGGCCACCGGTCCCTGCCCAGACGTAGGCGCTCCCGCTCCAGGCACTATTTTACAAACAGCATTGACTGATAGGAATGGCCTCTACCGCTTTCCTAATCTGGATGAAGGATTATATTGTGTCGCTATAGATGCCCTCAGTCCGGCTAACGTGAATTTTCTCATACCGGGCAACTGGACGTGGCCTGCCCCAGGGACAGGCGCCCAAGGGATCAATCTGGCCGCTGGTGAAGAACGGTTAGAGGTTGATTTTGGCTGGGATTACCAGGAATAATAAAAAGGATTTCAGGCAGGGTTTACCAGAGTTAGTAAACCCTGCCAAATCATCTGATGCTTATGACCGGGTTGCAAATCATCGCCGCCGCCAAAACGGAAGCCAAGTTCCCTGAGAAGTCAGACAACCAGGATGCTGTGCACATGTACATCACCACCAATGAGCAGCAGATGTGCTGTGGTTTGTTTATAGTGGCTGATGGTGTGGGTGGGCATAAAGAGGGCAGCCAGGCTAGCAAAACAGCCGTGGCCACGATTCACGAAGCCATCGAACCCATATGGAATCAGACCCCTGACCAACCTACCCAGGCTGTTCAATTTCTGCAATCCCATTTATATCAGGCCATTGTAGCCGCCAACGACAAGATTTACACCTATGCCAAAGAGCAAAACATCCGCACAGCCAGCACACTGACATGTGCGCTGGTCTATGGTTCTTTAGCCATCATCGCCAACATTGGCGACAGCCGTACTTACCTCTACCGGGGCGACCATCTGGAACAGATAACCGTAGACCATTCCGTGGTCGACTGGCTGGTACGCCAGGGGCATCTCTCCCCCAAAGAAGCCCTTACCCACCCCTACCGCAATGTGATCATGCATGCCCTGGGTTCCCATGAAACGCCAGAGGCCGACATCTTCTTGCGCTGGCTGCAACCCAATGACCGGTTGCTGTTGTGCAGCGACGGTGTGTGGGACACCCTGTCAAACGAAATGATCTTGTCTTATTTGCAAACGGCCGTCTCTCTAGATGATATGGTGTCTGCTATCCTCAGCAGCGCCCAAGATCACTCCGACGACATCTCCCTGATCATTGCCCAAACGACTTAGGTGGCAGCCACCTAAGTACACTGTTTCACAAAAAATCACACTTTGGTAGGGGTGACCCTTGTGGTCGCCCTGAGCAGGGCAGGCATAAGACCCGCCCCTACCATAAGTCATAAAACTTCTGGAACGGTGTACTCAAAGATGACAGCCACCTGAGTAGCTAATGATTTAATTAACCACGGGCAGGCTGCTAATGGGCACACTACCCGTCAGATAACTGGCGCTCATCCAGCCAACCGTGCCATCTGGGAGCCGAACGTTGGCCCAGGTGGATGTGCTATTGCGGCCCAGCAGCGCCACCACCGTGCCAGAAGGCGCTGCCTTGATGATGATGTAAGTAACTCCTGGCCCAGAGCGGACATTGAGGTAGTAAACACCCGTCACTGTGGCTGTGGGGCCTGTGGTGGGCGGGCTGGGGTTGCCAACCGGTCCCTGCCACACGGGAAGGCTGTTAACCGGGACGCTTGTCCACAGGTAGCCAGGCCGGGCGCTCACCCAGGCCGTGCCGCTCCCCCAGTTGATCATGACCCAGTTGCCATCGGCGCTGCGATAACCGGCCAGGGTCACACTCTGGGTTTGTACCAGTTGCGTGATAACCCCATATTGCAGACCGGGGCCATAACGAACATTCAGACGGGCACTTTGCACGACCCCCGTCCCTGAAGTAGGGGCGGGAACAGGTGTAGGTTGCGGTACGGCCGTGATCTGGGCCCAGGAAAGCTGTATCTGAGCGCCGCCAGTGTTATCATAATACTCCACACGTACCGGTAGCGTGCCCCCAGAAAGATCAATGTCCCCCGTAAAGGTTTGCCACGGATGGTCATACCAGCCGTCAATGATTTGCTGGTTGTTTACCCACACCCGCACACCATCATCTGACGAAACAGTAAAACGGTAACGGCCGGCGTTAAAGGGCAATGAACGTGTCCAGCGCACAGAAAAGGCATCGGCAGCCACCACGCCAGAAACCGGAGAACCGGTACCCCAGTTAAAATTGATCTGGGCATCATCGCGTGTGAGAGCCGGGGTGCCGCTCAGGGTTTTGTTGTTAAAGTATTCGCCACGCCAATTGTTGAAGCCGCTGCCGCTGAGCTTTTCCCAACTTAGCCGGGCCACCGCTCCCCCAAGATTTTCATAATACTCCATTTGCAAGGGGATGGAGCCGCCGGGCAGGTCAACTTCCGCAAAGTATGTGCCGGCGTTACTATCTTGCCATTGGTTAACCAACAGCTGCCCATTAACCCATAACCGCACGCCGTCGTCCACAATGACCGTAAAGCGGTAGCGGCCCGGTTCAAACGTCATCGTGCGCGTCCAGCGTACCGAAAACTGGTCAGCGGCCACTACGTTCCACGCTGGTGAGCCAACGCCCCATTCAAAGTTGATGTTGGCGTCATCCCGTACCAGCACAGGTGTGCCGCTTAGGGTTTTGTTGTTGTAATACTCGCCTTTCCAGTTGGCAATGGGCACCGGGGCTGGCCCGCCAATGGGTGCCCAGGACAATTTAGCAATGGCATCGCCGCCAGCATCGTAATACCTCACTTTCACTTCATGGTCGCCGGCGTTCAGGTAAATGTCTTTACTGATAGAATGTACCTGGCTATCCCACCAGGAATCAATGATGAGCACATCATCCACCCAGACACGCATCCCGTCGTCCATGGTGGCTGTAAAACGGTAACTACCGGCCGGGAAATTAATCACACGTTTCCAGCGAACGGAAAAGTTATCATGATTCACAACGCCGGGGACCGGGCTGCCGGTGCCCCAATCATAATTGATGTCGGATTCGGTGCGGTGCACCACCGGGTTGCCAGATTGGTCTTTATTGTTCCAATATTTGACATCCCACACGGGATCAGCGGCCTGTGATTCTGGGGCTGTACGCCCCCAGGCCAGGGTAAACAATAAAATGGTAGTAAACATTAGTAGAATTCTGTATGTAGGTTTTATCTTCATGGCACACCTCCTTGTGTGCCGGAATCCGGCTCCGCTCTACACACAACGTTATGATTTGGGTGAGGTGCGGATAATAAATTGCCAACATGTTATTGGTGGTGCAGTGTCAAGAATGTCTGTCCAGCACCACATTTATTCATGTTCACATAGTAAGCCAGATGCAGCAGAATACTCTACGGAAAACCACCGCCAAGCCTGACATAGATAACGATTACCTGACGATTGTCAACCAGCTACGCTGTTTGATGACCTGATCTGGAATGTTAAAGACAAAGGGAGCATTTCTGCACATCCTTTTGTATGTGCACTGCACACCGTTTAGAATAAGGTAAAGGCATGACAAAAACCGTGATCTGACTGTGATAAATCTGTGACAAGGGCACCATGAACAAACGGCCGAATTTGCGCCAGGGGTCGACTACACTGGCATACATATGGCAACATCTGAACCAGCGTAGTCTTACCACACAAATCATTTTAAATTTTGTGGTGCTGGTTGTTATAACGGCCATCGTCGCCGGCTTACCTGCCGTTTTGCTCATTCGCAATCAGAGTGAAAACCAGGCCTGGGCACAGGTAGAACAAGGAAGCCGGGCCACACGCGCGCTCCTGCTTGCTTTGCAAAAAGAGGTAGATGGGTTGGCCCTTCTGACAGCGCAACGGCCGTCTGTGTTGGAACTGCTGGCCCAAGGGAAAAAGGTGGAACTTCAACAGTTTCTCCTCACCCTGCAAGAGGGCACAGGGCTTGGCTTGCTGGTCGTATGTGACCACGCCCGGCAGACGGTGGCCTTCGTCGGCGACCTGACCGTAGGTGATTTGTGCCACCTGGAGAGCGCCCACGGCTATTACGTAGCCCCGGCCAACGCCAGCAGTCGTTTGTGGCTGTTGGCGGCGGAACCCATTGGCGGTACCAGAAATACCCCCGGGTTTGTCATTGTAGGTGTCGCCCTGAACAATTCATTTGCCAGCGAGATACATGGTCAAACGGGCCTGGAACACATCTTCTTAATAGATGAGGAGCTTGTGGCCAGCAGCCTGCCCCCAGAAGCAGCGCGCACAGCTTCACGTTTGCTGGCCCAACAAGACAACGAGACATTTACCCGCAGCACCCTGTCGCTCAATGGCTTTCCCTACTATGCCGCCCGCCTTACGCTTGGCCAGCCAGGCGTGGTAGATGAAGTAGCGCTGGAAGTGACCGATATTACCCTCACCCAACGGCGACTGATCAGCATTATGACCAGCAGCATTTTCCTGGTAGCCGTTGTTGGTTCGATGCTGGGCGTGTTGCTAGCCCGGCGTATTGGCCGGCCGTTACGCGCACTGACCCAAACAGCCACCACCTTAAGTACCGGACAGCTAGATACGGCCGTTACCGTGCAGTCTCAGGTACAAGAAGTCACCATGGTAGCCCAGGCATTGGAAAAAGCCCGGGCAGATTTACAACGCACCCTACACGAGCTGCGCCAGACCAATGCCTGGAATGACCACTTATTGGAATCTATATCAGAAGGGATTGTGGTGTTGGATGAAAACGGCCGTGTATCCTTCTTCAGCCCTGGCGCGGAACGTATTACCGGGTGGGCTCAAGCTCATGTTTACGGCCGTGCCTGCGACGAAGTATTTCACTTAGTGGACATTGACGAGCCCTTCAGCCGGCTTTTGCCGCAGTCAGGCCAGCCATATAAAGTCACCCTGGCGCTGACAGGCCAGCGCCAGGTCACATTGACCATGACCAGTGCACCACTCTCCCTGCCTTCTATTGGCAAAGCGGGCATTGCCCTCGTTTTCCGAGACATTAGCGATACCGAGCGTATTCACCACCTGCTAGGGCACTTTCTGGCAAATATCACCCATGAGTTTCGCACCCCCCTTTCCGCCCTGGCAGCCTCCGCAGAATTACTGATAGATCAGGGGGCCGATCTCAGCTTGGCCGAATCGCAAGAATTGCTGAATTCACTGCATCTAGGGATTTTGGGGTTGCAGACACTTATTGACAACTTACTGGAAAGCGCCAGCCTGGAAGCCGGTCGGTTCCGTATCTATCCACGCCCCACAGATTTACATCAGATTATTACAGAAGCCACCAATACGATGAAGCCTTTGCAAGACAAATATGGCCAGCAGGTGCGTCTGGAACTTTCTGCCACATTGTCCACAGTGCAGGCTGATCCTCGCCGGACAACGCAAGTATTGATCAATCTATTATCCAACGCCATTAAATACAGCCCAGACGGGGCAGAAATCACGATCACGGCTGCCGACCACGAAGGCCTTATGCGTGTGGCTATCGCTGATCAGGGTCCGGGCGTGCCACCGGGTTACCGCCCTAATCTGTTTCGCCGCCTCATTCACCCCAGCGCCAACATCGGCAAAGCACACTATGGTGTGGGGCTGGGGCTTTCTGTTGTCAAGGCCATTGTAGAAGCCCACGGAGGCCAGGTGGGTGTAGATGACCGGCCGGGTGGCGGTTCGATTTTCTGGTTTACGCTTCCTAAAGGATAAAGCCGTATGAAGATTTTGATTGTAGACGATGATCGCACCCTTTCTGACCTGGTGGCCTTCACGCTGCGGCGTGAAGGGTTTGAAACACTTCAAGCAAAGGATGGCGAGATCGCCCTGCAGCGTTGGCGTGAGGACAGCCCAGACCTGATTCTCCTGGATGTTAATCTGCCCAGGCGTAATGGATTTGAGGTATGCCAGGCCATTCGTCAGCAGCAAGATAATGTGCCCATTATCATGCTGACAGTGCGGGGTGAAGAAGATGATCTGGTGACGGCGTTGGGCATGGGCGCTGATGATTACATTCATAAACCCTTCAGCCCGCGTCAGCTGGTAGCGCGGGTACAGGCCCTGCTGCGCCGCGCAGGTAAGACCCACCCCATGACCATACGCCAGGCAGGCAGCGTGGTATTGGATGTTAACCGTCGCGAAGTACGCGTTGGTGAAGGCATGCCCACGGCGCTCACTGCCCTGGAAAGCCGTCTGCTAGATTACCTGATGGCCAACGCCGGACAGATCTTGCCAAATGAGGTTATTATCAATCACGTCTGGGGACCTGATGGTGGCGACCGTGACATGCTGCGTCAGTTAGTGCGTCGTGTGCGAAGTAAAATTGAGCCCGACGCCGCCAATCCTACTTATATTGAAACTGTTCCCGGCCTGGGATATGGGTTTACTCGTTCCAGTCACCCATCATCAAACGTTCGTGGCTGAACCAGCTTGTCACAACTTTGTCACAAGTGGATCACAGCTTTTATCACGGCCGTTCTCTATGCTGTTGCCATCTTAATTATTGGCCACACAGCCCTGACCAGGTGACAGTCACCTTCACAGGTCACTATGTGCGCACAAGTACTCAAAAATCCCCCACAACAAGGAGGGTGTTGTTCCTTACCTGCACCCACAAACAACTGATATGAACAACCATGAATTATCCATCTTGTTTTTCCTGCAGTTGGCGGTCATTCTGGTGGCCGTGCGGCTGGTGGGGCTGCTGGCCCGAAAGCTAGGCCAGCCCCAGGTCGTGGGCGAGATGATCGC
>WYBM01000016.1 GCA_011525915.1 Ardenticatenaceae bacterium
CCTGCCAGCTCTCCCTGCCGGTAGGCGGCCAGCTTCTGGGCCAGCTCGGCCTTGTCCCCGGCCACCACCGCCAGCCGCTGCCCAAAGTGGGCTCGCCCTACCTGCCCCGTGTAACTCATCCCCGCCAGATCTACATCAGGTTGAGTGGTTAAGTGAGCCTGGTAACGCTCTGCCAGGGCTAGTAGGGCAGTGTTATCTTGGGCTGACATGGTGATGAGTTGAACCGGACGGGCAGCTTCGGCTGGGGCCGATGACCTTACGGGTGCTTCTTCTATGATGATGTGGACGTTGGTGCCACTCATGCCAAAGGCACTGAGGCCGGCAATTCGTGGCGCACCATCTGGGGAAGGTGGCCACGGTGTCGGCGTGAGGGGCACTTCCACGGCCAATCTTTCCCAAGGGATAAATTTATTGGGCTGCTGAAAGTGCAAATGGGGGGGAATCGTTTTGTGTTGCAAAGCCAAGACAACTTTGATGAGGCTGGCCACACCAGCGGCCGTTTCCAGATGACCAAAATTTGTTTTGACCGAGCCGATCCAAAGTTTAGGTGCCGGTTGTTGATCTCTTTGCAGAGCCCGAGACAGGGCCAGGGTTTCAATGGGATCACCCAATGAGGTGCCTGTGCCGTGGGCCTCAACGTACTGAACCTGGTGGGGATGCAGCCGGGCATTCTGTAATGCCTGGCGGATGAGTGCTTCCTGGGCCAGGCCGTTGGGGGCGGTCAGGCCGTTACTACGGCCGTCATGATTCACTGCTGAACCACGAATAAGGGCCAGGATATTGTCACCGTCAGCCAGCGCGTCGTCGAGGCGCTTAAGCAGGATCATGCCACAGCCTTCACCGCGTACATAGCCATCGGCGCGGGCATCAAAGGTGCGGCAGCGCCCGCTGGGCGAAAGGGCTTTTAGTTTGCAGAAGCTAATGCTATGGGTGGGCGCCAGGATCAGGTTGACACCGCCAGCCAGGGCCAGGTCTGACTCACGCAGGCGCAAGCTCTGACAGGCCAGATGAACGGCCAGCGCCGAGGAGGAACAGGTGGTGTCCAATTGCATGGCAGGACCGTGCAGCCCAAAAACATAGGCGGCGCGCCCGGCGGCAAAACTGCGGGCAGTCCCTAATTTGCTGTGGGCACTTACTTGTGTGGCGTCTCCAGAATTCAGGCTCAGTTTGGAATAATCATCTGTGTCCAGGCCAACAAAACAGCCTGTCTGTGTTCCTTTCAAAGCGGGGGGGGCATAACCAGCGTTTTCGATCGCCTCCCAACACACTTCCAGCAGCAGCCGGTGCTGGGGATCCAGGCTGGCCGCTTCCCGTGGCGAAATACCGAAAAATTCGGGGTCAAATAAGTCTACCTGGTCCAGGAACCCGCCATATTTGGTATACATTTTCCCGGGAGCATCTGGATCTGAGTCATAATAAGCATCAACATCCCAACGACCTGGCGGGACGAGGGTAATGGCATCGATGCCATCATGCAGCAGCCGCCAGTAGGCGGCCGGGTTGTTAGCCTGACCAGGAAAACGGCAAGCCATGCCAATGATGGCCACCGGCTCCTGGTGGGTTGTTTGCAGGGCTTGAACCTGGTCCCGCAGCTGGCGTATTTGCAAATACGCCGTTTTCAGCAACTCTCGGTAATTTCCATTTACAGCAGTGTCTTCGTTTAAGGAATACGCCTCTTGCTTCATTTTTCTTTAGTGGTTGATCCAATTTCGGCTGCTAATAATGCGGCTAATTCTGTCTCCGACAATTCATCCAGATCGGCGCCGGGGGTGGCATGCGAAGGCGACGCAGGTACCTGACGGCCGTTCTTCCGGCTGCCGTTTGTCGTTTGGGCAGGGTTGGTGGCCTCATGTGCCAGATGGCCGGCCAGCGTTTCAGGGGTGGGGAAGTTCCAGACGATGGTGGCTTCTAGTGGATAATGGAGCCAGGCTTCCAGGTCCATAGCCAGTTCTACGGCCGTCACCGAGTCCAATCCGTACTCAGCAAATGATTTATCTGGCTGAATGGCCGCCGGTGCCAAACGTAATTTCCCCTGCAACCATTCATTGATCCAGTTTAGAATGGTGTGGGATGTACCAGTAACGCCCGTGTTACTAGGCGTTGCAGATGTCGCCGCCGGCTTGACCACGAGCTCAGTGGCCACCGCCACGACAGGCCTGGCTGTCGGTGTAGCGGCTGTGTCACGGCGCAGCAGAGCATCTAATTCATGATCTTCCCCGGCAAACGTTTGTTCCAGATCGCCGATGGCTTCGGCATAGGTGGAAACCATCTCCGTGATGGCTGACGCCTCTACCAGCACATGTTCTGCTAAAGAACCGTTTATGGCCTGATGCCACTGCTGCTTAAAGCGATGCGTCGCCCAGGTGGCGGCACGTGCCAGCTGGCTGGAGCCGGTTTGCCGGGCCAGCTCTTGGGCGGCTGCCGCCAGCAAGCTGGTAGTTGCCAGTTCGCCGACTAAACTGTGGGCCCAGCGGGCAGCCACCGATTGGTCAGCAAATGGCGCCTGCGGACCGGCACAACGGGCCTGTATTTGGGCAGCCGCCTCTTGCAGTTGCCCTGCCAGGTGGGGTGCTTGCAAATAATCACCCAGCAGACGGTTGATGTTTTCGTCCTTATTAACAACACGCGAGCCCAGGTACATGTTGAGGGTTTCGGTGGGGCCTTCAAAGATGCGGAAGATACGGGCATCACGCATGAGCTGCGGGGCGATATTGGTTTCAATGTAGCCGCGACCACCTAACATCTGAATCAGGGCATTGACCGTTTCCCACAAAAATTCAGGGCCAGAGGTTTTACAGGCCACAAAAGCCTCTTCGGGCACGTTGTAGCCGGCATCAAGCAGTTGGCCGGTCATAGTGACAAGCGCTTCCACGGCCGTGGCCGCTGCTGTCAGGTCGCTGAAGCGAGCCAGGCTTACAGGATTATCTAACAGGCGGCCGGTGGCGATGGTGCGGCGGCTGGCGTAGCGGTGCATGAGTTGGAAAGCATGTTTCATGCTGCCTACACTTACGGCCGCCATCACCAGCCGGGTATACATCATTGCGTCCAGAGCGACGGCTTCCATGCCAGATCCAGCTTTGCCCAACAGGTTATCTGGCATTACCTGAACGTCGTGGAAGAAAACGCTATTCTGGATCAAACCACGCATACCGGTAGTCAACGCCTCTGGGCCGTGGCTCAGCCCTTTTGCTCCCTGCCGGACCACAAATCCGGAGATGCCAATAGGGTTGTGGGCATCATCATATTGCTGCGCAAAGACGTTGATCACGCCAGCCCAGGCTGCGGCGCCTATCCAGCTTTTCTGCCCATTTAACAGCCAGCCACCGGATCCATCTGGCACGGCCGTGGTGGCGATGCCCCTTGGATTTGAGCCGGCGACAGGTTCTGTATAGGCAAAGGCCGCCAATTCACGGCCGGCAGCAATAATGGGCAGCAGTTCCTGGCGGGCAGCGGGTGTGCCATAGTTAATAATGGGACGGGTGCCCAAAATGTCATTGACGATAACAAAAGTGGCCAGGGTCAGGTCAATGCCCCCCAACTGTTGGAAGACCCGCAAGGCATCGCTGTTGTTCAGCCCTAAGCCGCCATAGACGACCGGCACTTGCAGCCCCAGTACACCATGATTACCAAAATCCAGGAGGACGTGCGGGGTAATGGTGCGCCGTTCATCAATAATTCGTGAGTTGATGCGCTCGTTGGCATAGCGGCGCAGCCAGGCAATCAGTTCATCGGCTTTGTTGTGGCCATTCGCAACGACGGTTGTTTCCGGAGGGGTAAGGGTGGAAAGGTGACCGGTGCGGCGGGCAGCGCCATTATAAAGGGCATTGTGCAGGCTATGGTGTGTTTGGGAAGCGGTTTGGGGGGCGCGTTTTGTAGCGGGGGGAACGGCCGTTTCTGGGGAAGTTTCCAGAGAACGCTGCCAGACGTCTATTGTTTCTAAATCACCTGCCAGAAAAGCCTGGCGGCAGGCGTGACGCTGTACCTTGCCGCTTGATGTACGCGGAATTGTGCCGCTTCTGAGCAGGGCAATGGCATACACTTTCAGACCATAGTAACTCCAGATGGTGTCCCGGATTTGCTCTATGATTTCATCTGTACTTGCCCCGCGCTGGGCGCGGCGCTCGACTTCTATGGCCACCACCAACTGTTCTTCGCTGCCGGCTTCTATGGAAAAGGCAGCGCTTAAATTTGGTTTTAAAGCCGGGTGGCACTTTTCCACTGTCATCTCTACATCTTGGGGATAGTAATTTTGCCCATGCATGATGATCATGTCTTTCAATCGCCCTGTGATGTAAAGCTCGCCCTCGTGCAAGAAGCCCAGGTCGCCGGTGCGCAAGAAGGGGCCATCGCCGGTATCGGCCAGGTAAGCGTGAAATGTCTCCTGGGTGGCCTGGGGGTGCTGCCAGTAACCCTGAGCCACGCTGGGGTCACAGACCCAGACTTCCCCGACTTCCCCAGGAGCGCAGGCTGTTTGTGTTTCTGTATTAGCGATGATCACCTGCATATTGGCAACCGGGGGACCGCAGCTGACCAGAGTCTGAACACGGCCGTTGGCCTGGGGTTGGGTTGGTTTGACTTGTTTATTTTCCAGCGCTTCAGCGTGAAAGGACAGTGATTTGGGCAAGGTCAGAGGCGGTTTGGAACTGACAACAAGGGTGGCTTCGGCCAGACCATAAGCCGGGCAAAATGCTTGTGGCGGGAAACCTTGTGGGGCAAAGGCTTCTATAAAGTGATTCATCGTCGTTTCCCGCACGGGTTCAGACCCATTACCAGCAGAACGGAGGCAGCTTAAATCTAAAACGGCGCGTTCTTCTGGCGTTACCCGGCGCACACAATAGTCGTAGGCAAAGTTTGGCGCCTGGGTGTGGGTGATTCGGAAGTGTGAAATAGCTTGCAGCCAGCGAAACGGATGCTTGACAAAGCTCATGGGGGCCAGCAAGTAGGCGGGAAATCCCGCGTAGACGGGCTGCATAAGACCATCAACCAGGCCGTAATCGTGGAAATAAGGTAACCAGGTGGCCGAAATGCTGTCAGCCGTGTATCCCCATGCCTGGTGGACACAGGCCGAGTGGTGCATCAGGTTGCCGTGGCTAATCATGACCCCCTTGGGGGTTGATGTAGAGCCAGATGTGTATTGGAGGTAAGCAATATCATCCCAGTTCGCAGCCGGAGCCTGCCATTGAGTATGGTGATCTAAATTAATTTGCTCTGTCGCAAACTGTTGCATCGCTTGAAATTCTGGCAGCTGCGCCTGCATGTCGGCCAGTTGGGTTAAGATGTCGGCGCTGGTCAGGACGGCCGTTGCTTTTGAATCATTGGCGATGGCCCGTAAACGGGGTAGTGACTGTTGTAAACGGGTGTCAGGGGGCGGGGCAGGCACAGCCACAACACCAGCGTACAGGCAGCCAAAAAACGCGGTGACAAACTCCAAGCCCGGTTGATAAAAGAGGAGCGCACAATTCCCCGAAAGGCTAGCCTTTTGCAGCTGAGCGCCAATGGCCCGCGCACCTAGGTCAAGATCCGCATAAGTGACGCTGATTGGCTGATCAACTTTGCCATCTACCAGAAACGTATAGGCATTTTGATCCGGTTGATGTTGTGCACGCCAGTGTAATATCTCTGCCATTGTATAAAACTTGGGCAATGTATCCATCATGGGGATAAACTCTCCTTGGCTTTTACCGCGTTCACACCCCCCTATTTGGAGGGAGAGAAGCAAGAACCACTTTTTGAGGAATGACGTGATTAACAAAAACTACGTTTGTTGTGTGTCCACACAGTTTTACAACACAATAGAGATAGAAAGAATAGACAGGCAGGGCGTTGGTATAGGCATTTGTCAATGCCAGATAGGCATTTGTAGGGGATAGATCTTTGGCGGCTGAGGGGATACTTTAATGGCCAGAGGTCTGTTGTGTTTCTACGAAGTGGATCAACTCGGCTACGGTTTTAATGCAATTTATTTCCTGGTCATAAGGGATCAGGTCAAAGCAGGTACAAAGGGAAACGACCAGGGCAATCAGATCAAGACTATCAGCTCCCAAGTGATCTTTGAGATTCATTTCCAGCATAATATCATGGATATCCACATCTAATTGTCTGGCAACAATTTCCTGAACTTGGGCAGTCAGTGTTTGATTCACAGTAATTTGCTGTACCTGTTACTATTTTATGAGGTTACTATTGATATTAGTGGGCCTGGAAAATGTCGTGAATAGACGATGATGTGATACTTGTAGACGATTGTACCCTTTTTCCATTTGTGCATTTCGCGTTCAGCAAAACTTTGCTATAGTTTGATAAATTTACAATTGAAGCTGAAAGTAGCAGATGTTTACTCTTGTTTGAGCTGTATTTTGCAGGCTTAAAAAAGAGGTAATCTAAATTTAAAGAATGTCTCAAAAAAAGGTCAATGTTGCCATACTTGACGATCACCAAAGTGTTATTGATGGTTATTTGTATCGTTTGCAGAATGTGCCAGAAATACATGTGGTAGTAACTGCTTCATATGGCAATGAACTTGAAGAAGCGCTCCAGAAGCAAACGGTGAATGTGCTGCTTTTGGATGTTAGCGTACCCATGAGCCTGGATGATCCCACACCCGCGCCAACCTTGCATTTTATCGCTAAACTCCTTCGTGAACATCAGGGGCTGGCGATCTTGCCCATTTCTATGCATACAGAGCGTTCGCTCATAAAAGCAGCTGTTGGTGCTGGCGCCAGCGGGTATGTCCTGAAAGATGATCAATCCACCTTAAGGAAATTGGACCAGGTTATATTGTCAATTGCTAATGGGGGTATGTACTTTAGCAAACAGGCGCATCATATTCTTATGCGTGAGCCTATTGCGGCCCAACCCATATTGACAACCCGCCAGATCGAGGTTTTAAGCTTGTTTGCAGCTTACCCTCATATGACCTCAGCGGAGGCGGCGCGCAAATTAAACGTAGCTGATTCAACAATCCGTAATCTTCTATCTGACGCGTATGTGCGCCTCGATGTGCCTAACCGCAGCTCAGCCGTTATAAAAGCTCAACATTTAAACTTACTCCCCACAGTGATGTCAAAGTTTAAAGACATGAGCCACCTGGTTGATGAAACAAACCAGGACCAAAACTCAGAATAGCTCACAATATGGTGACAAACGACATGTTGGTAGCCACAGCTGGCTGATCAACCCTATATGGCTACGCCGACGGGAAAATGGGGGTGGTACGGCCGTGCCCTATGTTTAAAATAATCCATCTGGTTCTGGTATGCCCAGGTCGCTAAACATATGACGGACGGGCTGTATCACGTCAGCTATAAGTTTTTTAATAACCTGGACGTGAGCCAGCTGCAGGCCATTCACCAGGAGTGTGGCCCGGGCATGGCGCTGCAAAAGCTGGTGAACACAATAACTAATGGCGCCACAGCGGACCAGAATTTGCTGCATCTCAGCCAGAGCATGGGCATCGGGCAAAGAACCATACAACTGTAAGAATCGCTCACGATCGGGGTGATCTATTGAGCGGGCAAAGAGAATGGGCAAGGATAAACGCGCTTGTAACCAATCTGGGCTGGCGGGTATGGTCATGGCATCATTCATGTCGTCTTGAATCTGAATGATTTCTCCATAGATCGCTCCCAGCGCGGCAAAATGATCGGCTGTTTCATGGTTGGCATTACCAGCCAGGGCGCCCAAATAAAAGGCCAAACTAAAGTAAGGGGTGCTTTTATTCTGCACAAGCTGCCAATAGGCACTTTCATTGGCCTCGGCCTGTGTATCCAGGTGCTGGCCATACGCGGTTTGCAAGGCTGTCTGGTTAAGCCTTTGTATCGCAGCCAGCTTGTGCATAGTCGGCAGGGTGCTGTTCATGATGGCCTCAATGCTGGCACTTTGCAAAGCCAATGCCTGATTACTGGCTGGCCCAACCCCAATTCGGTGATGCTCACCACGTATATCTTCATCCAAAATATCGTCTACTAAAATAATACTAAGCTGGAGGCAGGCTACCGCCAACATTGAGGCTATAGCTGGCTCTGGTTTCCCCCCAACAGCTTCGCATGTATGCCACGGCAACAGCCAGTCTCCTGGCTCTGCCGTGGCAATGCGCTCTAACAATACTTTTGGCTCCGGCCATTCCCCAAAAATGGGAAGGGTACTGGCAAATTGCAACATTTGTTGAAACATTGTTGAATGCATAGCATCAAAACACCAAGAACGCACTCTGGCTGCGTTCTTGGTTGGAATGGGAAACAAGGTTGATTAGACAAAAAACAGCTTGTTAGCTATTCTCGACAACTTTACGCGGATCGAACCCTTCTACCCACATAACCCAACCACGGGTGGGTTGAGGTTTGGATTTAGTATAATATTGAATTTGTGGCGAGGTAATTTTTGTCAATTGGTGCAGAGAAGCATAATAGGGGGACTTATTCGTGATAGCTAAGGCCTTGAAAAACTCTTCCATTGTTGTATTGTTGGTACTCATTTTCTCCTCGTCCTTACTTGTTAGCTTCCCTGTCAATGATGTGAACAGACAGAGGAAGGGTACATATATAAAACGTTTCCCATTTGTAAAAATCGTTGTCTACCCAGTCAAAGAGACGTGGGCGGCACGTGAACAATACCTATAGAATGATTACATTCATCAGTTGAGGTTGATGTTTGGTCAGGCTTAAAAAGAGGGGAAGGTTGGCTGAAAGGTTATGACCCTTTAATATACTGTTACAGATAACCATTTGTACTTCATCCAATACATAAACATTCTTATTAAATTATACATCTTTATAGTACAAATTAATCACAAATCATCTAGTTGTAAATAGGCAAATCTGTTAGTTTTATAGACATTTGTATTGAGTGTTTAGCAAGTTTCAGTCGTTTTTTGACTGTAATGTTATCAGGGTCGTTTACGTTTCAATGGTAACTATATTTTCACGTATACGGAAGCTGTTACCACAGAAGAAAGGTGGGCATTGGGGGTTTTCGTTCCCTCTGGCGCAGGTGCTCTCCTGGAGCGTCTTTCTTTTTTTACTGCTCTATAGCTACGCTTTCTTTTTTCGTCTGCCATATTTTGGTTTTGAGCTTAATTCTGCTACCAGAGAAGTGACCGATATATTTAGCCATCGTGCGGAAACCGGTAACTTGCTTCTGGGTGACCGAATTGTGCAGATAGATGCTATACGGTGGGAGGACTTCGAGCGCAATCTTACGCTGACTATTCCGGCTGGCAACACCGGGGATAAGGTTTCGCTGCTGGTGCAAAGGGGTGAGGAGTTGGTGCAAGTGTCTTGGATATTGCCAGATCTAAGAGAAGCCAGGTTGTTTAGAGAACGGGCATTTAGCCAATGGTGGCTGCCGTATGTGTTTTGGTCAGCCGGCGTTATTACCATTTTGTTTGTTCGTCCCAAGGACAAACGTTGGAAATTACTGGTTGCTTTTAACTTTTTAACGGCCGTCTGGCTGTCTGCCGGCATGTTGTCGCGGTGGCACTTGTGGTATAGTGCGCTGGTACTCAGATCTACTTTGTGGCTTTGTTTGCCCGTTTACTGGCACCTTCATTGGGAATTTCCCCGGCCGCTAAGCCACCTGCCATCTGGCCTCAGCCTGGGCTTTTATGGCCTTTGCTTTCTTTTGGCCGTTCTTGCCTGGTTCCAGCTCTTACCGGCAACCACATTTTTATTCGTTTTTATCACCGCAGTAACAGGCAGCCTGATCATACTACTGGCGCATTACGCTTTTTTTCCAAACCATCGACGGCAGCTAGGTTTTGTATTAGGTGGTGTTGGTGTAGCTGCCATTTTTACGGTTGGTTTGGCTGTTGTAAATTTACTGGGTATTGCCACTCCGGCCAGTGCAGCAGCACTTTTAACATTACCTATCCTCCCCTTTTCTTACCTTTATACAGTTTATTATCATCAACTTGGCGGCTTTACCGTCCGCACCAATCGGTTGATCAGTTTATATTTGTTTATTGTTCTGAATGGTATTGCAGTACTTCTATTGTTAGCTATCCTGGGCGCTCTGATGCGTGTCACGAGCCAAACCATATGGATTAGTATTATTATTGCCACAGTATCTAGCTTGTCAACAACGGTTGTTTTTCCTGTGTTTAGACGCTGGGTCGAAAAACACTTGTTAAGAATCCCGTTACCTTCCTCACAACTGCTTGAATCATATGCCACACAGATCACAGATAAGCTTAACAGACGGGGTCTATCGCACATTTTACAAAAAAACGTTCTACCAACTTTACTCATTCGCCAGTCGGCGCTGATCCGGCTGACTCCTACGCATGAGCTTGACATAATTTACAGAGAAGGGGTGGAAGCAGATCAACTCCCATCGCCAGATGCATTTCCGGCGTTGCTAGAAAGAGCCCGTGTATACCAGCCCCCAACCCACTATAACCAGGTTGATGAATTAGCCTGGATACGGTTAATTTTGCCGCTGCAATTTGGCAAAGAATTAATAGGCGTGTGGTTACTCGGGACACGGGATCCTGATGATGTGTACTACAAACATGAATTGCCTACCC
Source organism: Ardenticatenaceae bacterium (assembly GCA_011525915.1). GTDB lineage: Bacteria > Chloroflexota > Anaerolineae > Promineifilales > Promineifilaceae > CAADGU01. The sequence continues at coordinate 10,523 of WYBM01000016.1, forward strand.
TTGAAGCCATTGCAAATCAAACGGCCGTAGCGTTGAGCAATATCACACAAACCGAAAACCTACACTGGCTATACCAGGTGAATATAGACAAACAGGATGAGGAACGCATGCTTCTGGCTTTAGCCCTGCACGATGATGTGCTAAACGAGATTGCCGTTTTGGGTATGCACGTTGACGAAGAAAACGTATCATCTCAATTCCAGCAAACATATACCCGACTAACGACCCGACTTCGACAAACGATTCATGATTTAAGACCAAGCATCTTAGAGTACGGTCTCTGGATAGCTATGGACCAATTAATAGAAAACTTTTCAGAACGCAGTGATTATGTACCCATCCATTTGGACGTACCTGAAAGCCAGGTGCGGTATCCTCGGCAGGTTGAACAGCACATTTTCCGTATCGCTCATCAAGCTGTTACCAACGCCCTAAAGCATTCTTATGCCAGTATCATACATTTGAAGGGGACGCTCTCACCTGAAGAAGTAAGATTGGCCATCGTGGATGATGGGTGTGGTTTTAAGCTAGGCAACCGGTTTGATTTGAAAGAGTTGTTGGCGAACAACCACTTTGGACTTGTAGGCATGTATGAGCGAGCTGACTTGATCAACGGCCGTTTAGAAATTATCACACAACCAGGTAACGGTACGCAGGTTATTATTTCCTGGAAAAGCCAGGAAGATTAATGTCATGGCATCTACTCATTCCGCCCCCACCGCACCGAACTCAACCTGTCAACCACCTTGACTCGCTAGACCTCGCAATAAACATTCGCTTCATCATACCGACCATGGGCGCAAACCCTCTCTGCAGTAGCTATCACCGTCCCGGAAGGCCGCTGACCTCCGGGACGTTACACGCTTAAGTGAAACAAGGGCTTGTTCATCTGAAGCGTTAAGGGCTAAGCAACCTTAGCCCGCTGCCAGGGCCAGGCACCCACCGTTAGATTCCGCCGTTGGAAGAAGAATAGGGCCAGGACAAAGGCCACCAGGCCGATGCCCATCAGGACGAGCGTGTCGCCGGCCTGTTGACCTTCGAGTACGGCCCTGCCGGTCGCATCCAGATAGGTGAATAGAAACAATGGCTCAAACGGCTCAAGCGCCGTGGTGGAGTTAGCCAGGTTGCGGCCAAAATAGCTGACGACAAGGATGGTGGCCGAAATCATCACCGCAATCCGACGGCTGGCACAGAAGGCAGCCAGGAACATGCTAAGCATCCCCATCGCAAAGACCAACGGCCAGACGGCGAGTACGGCGGTAAAAATATCCATGCCGACCATCTCCGTTTCAATCTGACTCTCAATCGCCTGAAATACGATGACGGAGACCGTTGAGACAATGACAAATATGATGATAGATGAAAGTGCAAGGGCAATAGCTTTGGCGGTGACAATTTGCCAGCGTGGCAGGGGTAGTGCTACCACCATCTCCAAACGGCCGTCTTCCTCTTCCCCGGCCAACGTACCTGTTCCGTTGATGATGCCATAGACAGAAGCGATCAGAGGCATAAAGATGAGAAGGATAGAGCCTACCCAATCGCCAAAGGTGCCCAAGCTCATGCCCATAGCCTTATAGATTTCCAGATCCGCCAGGCCGGCCATTTGATCGGCAACGGACGGATAGATGCCAATGTAGACGATGGGGAAAAAACAAAGACCTAAACCCCAGCCAATGATAGCGTTGCGCCGAAATTTTAATTCCTGCCAGGTTAACCTAAACATGGCTTTCTCCATTCCCTTTACCATAATAATCCAGGAAGACGTCTTCGAGGCTAATATTATGTGTTCTAATATCTTGAATATCATGCTGGGCGGCGGCAGCCAAAACCTGGGGCAAGTTCTCGCGCACCTCCAGCGTAATGCTTTGCTCAGTGCGCTCCATTTCGGTCACACCTTCCAGGGCAAATGTGCCAACTGGCGGCAAATCAACAAATATCATCGTCAGGCGGTTTAAGCGGGCGGCAATTAACTCTTCGACACTTTGCGTGGCCACCAACTGGCCGTCCCGAATGATGCCCACGCGGTCACAAACGGCCTGTACTTCGGGCAGGATATGGGACGAGAAAAAGACGGTACGGCCGTCTGCCTTGACCTCACGCACCATCTCCATCACTGTCTGTTGCACAAGGGGGTCTAGTCCACCTGTAGGTTCATCCAGAATGAGCAGGTCGGGTTGATTCATAAACGCCGCCACGATGCCCACTTTCTGTTTATTACCGCGCGAGAAGTTGCCAATTTTGCGGCTGATATCTAGATCAAGCCGTTTAGCCAGCTCACGCCAATACCCTTGTTTGCCATTGGCCGCCCGTAAATATTCATACATCTTAAAAAATTGGTCGGCCTTCATGTCTTTGTAAAGGGCCAATTCGCCGGGCAAATAGCCCACGCGCTTGCGCAGCTCCACGCCTTGTGTACGGGAATCCATGCCAAAAATGCTGGCCCGGCCAGAGGTGGGGCGAATAACATCTAGCAGAACACGCTGTGTTGTCGTTTTACCTGCTCCGTTTGGCCCTAAAAAGCCAAAGGCCTCACCTTTTTCGACGGTTAAATTCACGTCTTTGATACCCCGATGTTTGCCATAGTAAACGGTTAAACCCTGGGTTTCAATTACTTTTTCTGTCATCGGTTATGATCCTTCCACTTCTTTCCGCTTTCCAGCGATCTAATAAAATAGGGTACTCTTTCTCAACAAATGCGTAAAAATCGCGCATCTCCTGCAAACGATTTTGTCGTTCAGCGGGCTGGTCGGCCAATAATGCCAATCCTTGTTCCGCCAACTTACGGAACTGAATCACCTGGCTGTTTTGCTGGTGCATTGTGTTTTGCCAAACCCCTTCCGTTACACGATAGTAATCTCGCCGCTCGCCTGGCAAGCTAAAACGCTGAATCAAGCCAATCTGCATGAGGTAACGTGCAGCCGTACTGACCGAGCTTTTGCTCACTTGCAGCCCATCCACCAGGTCGTTCATTGTCTGATGCGGCGGATCTGAGATAAGCAGCCAGCCAAAGATGCGTCCCGCAGTGCGTGAAACCCCTGCCTGTTCAAAGTGAAGGGCTACGTCTTCTACATAATGGCGATACTCATTATTGGTACTCAAATAGTCACCCCCTGTTTTCTACGGCATCACATAATTTCTTAAATATTAGCATGTTTCGTTTGTTCGGTCAACACCGAACAAACGAAACCAAGAGGCTGTTTTGCTGTGGACAGTTACTTAAACGGCCGTTTGGGCCACAGTCAACCTCCATAGTGATGCCTTCTCTCGCCTACCGAAGGATAATAGAGGGCGGAACAAAGCCTCCTAACGCTGCCCTCTATGTTGTCTTAACAATTAGGGGCACTTTATTTTGTTGGCTCTTTGGGATCTCATGGGGTTGACAGTATATATGGGGGTCATGCGAGAAAACGCTTGCGCCCAGTTGTGTCTAACCAAAGGCGACGAAATAGACTGTCAACCCGTTTGAGACCATAAGAAC
>WYBM01000017.1 GCA_011525915.1 Ardenticatenaceae bacterium
CGCTCACCCCGCCGGTGCTGCCGATGGTCATGTCACTGCTGCCGGGCGGTATCACCGGGTTGGTGCTGAAGCCCACCGTGCTGGGCGCCGGGTTCCCTGTGGCGCTTAAGGTCACCGGGTCGCTGAAGCTCTGGATAGAGCCAACATTAACGGTGTAGAGGGCGTCAGTCCCGGCGCAGATGGCCTGGGTATCTGGCGTGGCTGAAAGGGTGAAGTCAGGTGAACCACATTCATTAAACCTAAATGCGCCTATGCGCAGCCGCCACCCAGCGGAGCTGGTTGTGGGGATATACTGGTTAACATACCAGAAGGTACAGTCATCCACAGGATCAATGTTCATGGAGGTGTAGTCACCCCAACGAGCGCTGCCCGTCTGCGAGCCGGTACCATCGATTATGGAACCCTCCCCTTGGGGCATGGTACCCAAGGGATCACCAACCAGGCGACCTGTGTACCAGGAACTGGGAAATGTGGTGGTGGCATCGGAGGCACTATAGCCCAGGGCTATATTACCATTCTGATCCATGGCAATGCTGGCCATCCAGCGATGGATGCCATCGGTGGCGCCAGGGGCGTAGGTGCCTTCCTGGTAAATGGTGGGAGTACCGTTGGGATCACGAATTTCATACCACCGGATGCCAGCCATGTTGGTTGTCGCTTCTACAGATTGATTGGTCACCAGTGATTCATGGCTGCCAAAGTTGCGGTAAGCCAGCCGCCACATGGGGCGCTGGCGGTAAGACAGAATATCTACCTTGTTGGTGGTGCCGGGTTGGGGAATGCAATTCCTGGACCCCGGTGAACAGGGGAAGATGGAATCAAAGGCCGTCACCGGCACCGTGTTTTCCAAGGTGAAGGTGGAGTTAGCCGGTACAGCAAAATCAGCATGGAACTCCCAGATGGTTAAGGCATCCTGGGGCGCGCCGTAGGGCCCGCCGTTGTCCATGGAGCCGACAAAGTAATTGGGGGAGCCGGCGGGCGGCAGTGTCGAACCATCCAGATCGGTGGGCAGCAAGCCATCGCCCAGGTTATAGGCAGGTACCGGACCGGGAGCCATCAGGAAGGAGATGATTTGGGGCGTAGGATTACCGGCGATCATCTGTGCGCGGTCGATGGCATAGGCGCCAATACCTTGGAACGGCCCCCCCAGCCCAGCAAATTCACGGGTGCTGATGTAATAGGCATCCGGCCATACCCCATATTTAGGATAATCTGGGAAGTTTGTGCCTGTGCCAAAGGCATAACGATAATAGGTCCCTGTCGGGTCGGGACTGGTGGAGATGGCCACACAGTTAAAAAACGTGGGGCCAGAGGCGGTGAACTGGGTCAGTATCCAACGATCGGCCAGTTGATCATACACAACGATGGGATCACCGGAGTTGTCGGTTTCGCAGTCGCCGCCAAATCCGGACCATAAGGTGTTATTGGCTGCCGGGCCGTAGAGTAAGGTGCCTACTTTGTCATAGACGGCAAAATAGAGGTTGCTCATGGCCACATAGTGGTTTGGCCCCACATCCCCTACCGGGTCTGGCGGAGACACACCAGCAATGTTACTGGGACCATCAAAGGTGACAATAGGTCCTGGGATCATGTTAGGACCGACGGTCGATTGCACCAGGGGGTCGCTATCTTGGGGACCGGTCAGGAATTCCAGACCGGAATCCGGCTCAGGATTTTCGGCCAGCAGATCGTCTTTGTTGATAGGCAGCGGGGCTATATCACGCAGGGGGGGGGATACATCGAACTGGACTGCCTCGCTGACACCGCGGTAGATACCCGATATCTGGTCAGGGTTTGTATTAGAGGCGGCAAATACATAAGATGCCCCCACCATCACGACAGATGAAACGATTATGCCAGCTAACAAAATTGCTAACCAGCGAATATTTTGTTTTAGTCTGCTCATTTTTCCTCCTAAATAAAAAGGTTCAGTTACGGGTTACTCACACTCAAAATGCCTGAGGCAAGGCTTTTCTTTTTATGGGGAACATTGCATATAGCATCAGGCTTTACTCATTTCTGAGATTGAGGATAAGTAGCGGTTATGCCCATTTATTGATAAGTGGCCAGGATAGATAATTTTAGGATTTGTCTTTCCTGGCTAAATGCGTTTGTGCCTGTCATAGAGGTTGTTAATGACAGAGGGCAGCAATCAGGACAGTTCATAATTTTGCGGGGAACGATATCAGGAATTATGCATACCACCTCCTTGGGGAATCACATGTTTAGGCTACTGTTTCAAACAAAAACGATAATAAGATGCCTCACACAACACAGAAGATTATAGCGAAGGCAGTGCATAACGCCAATTCATGCTTGCTTTGGCAGGCTGTCTGCGGGCTGCAGCCACAGTGCCTGGTATGGCTCTATCATGATGTCGTCCCACATAGGCATGAATTGATGGTTGAGGCGGTTAACGAGGAGACCATCAAAGCCAAGTTCAGACAGCCGCACACGGCTGATCATTTGGGGCTTTTCTGTAAAGTTGGCCAGGATGAATAAACGGCCGTAAGCGCTCTCCCTTACTAAGCCTAACACATGATCATTATGGGTCCAGGTAGGGGTCACGGCCGTGCGGGCGTGAAGGGCCAGTGTCCGTTTGCGGGCCGTAATAAGTTGGCACATCCCTTGAAAGATTCGCCCGGTGATTGTTTGCCCATCATGCCGGTCTGCGGCCCTATCCCAGGCCATCATCGGCCGATGAATCCAACGGCTGTCAGGCGCCCGTGACGGTTCATCTACATAACGCCGGTCATTCAACAAGCCAAGCTCATCACCCATGTAAATGAGAGGGATACCGCCATAGGCCAAGATGATGTTGTAGAGGAGCAAAATGCGGCGGATAGCCAGTTCTGTTTCTCCCCACAGCTCCATTTCCATCGCCTGTTCTAATCCGGCCAATGAGGCACAAGACCCATTCACCCGCCGGTCATTGGTTTTAGGGTTAAATTGAAAGGTGGTACCCCGGGCAAAAGTGCCGGGAAAACGGCCGGTATAAAAATCACTCAAGAAGGATCGATGGGCAAAGCCGTCTAACCCCACGCCAGCCGCATCGTCTTCTGTGATGGCCCAGCCAATATCATCGTGGCAGCGAACATAGGTGGCCCAGGCGGTGCGGGCCGGGATGCGCGGCATTTTTTGCAATACGTGGGTAGCCAATACGACTTTACGTTCTGCCAGGGCACTCCACAGCGCTACCATGAGGATATTGTGGTAAGCGATCTCGCACTCCTTATCGGTGGCTACCCCCACGCCCAGGTAAGGCACCAACTGCGGCGGAGGCACAATGGCTTCAGCTTTAAGCAGCAGACCAGGTGCTGCCAGGCGGCTGAGGGCGCGGAATGCCTGCAAAAGGGCATGCGCCTCTGGCTGGTTTTCACAATCGGTGTCCAACCGTTTCCACATGAAAGCGACAGCATCCAACCGCAGCACTTCAACACCCTGGTTGGCCAGAAATAGCATGATGTCTAACATTTCGGCAAAGACAGCGGGATTGGCATAATTTAAATCCCACTGGAATTCGTTAAAGGTGGTCCAGACCCATTTATCTATTTGTTCGTAATAGGTAAAGCTGCCAGGCTTAAATTCGGGAAAAATTTCGCGTACCGTTTCTTCATAGGCATCTGGCAGGGTGCGGTCGGGGAACATGAGGTAATAATCCTGGTAGACCAGGTCGCCAGCCAGGGCTTGCCGGGCCCAGGCATGTTCTTTGGCCGTGTGGTTGCAGACCAGGTCTATGCACAGACTGATGCCCTGTTGGCGTAAGTCAGCGGCCAGATCGGCCAGATCAGCCATTGTGCCCAGGTCCTGGCGCACCTGGCGGTAATCCATGACAGCGTAACCGCCGTCGTTGGCGCCGGGGCGCGGCTGCAACAGGGGCATCAGGTGCAGGTAGGTAACCCCTAACTCTTTAAGGTAATCAATTTTTTCGCGGACACCCGGCAGGGTCCCGGCAAAACGATCGGCGTAAGCGACATAGCCTATCATGTGGGCTTGCTGGAACCAGTCAGCCTGATGCAGCCGTTGTAGATCAAGCAGGCGCAGGTCAGACGGCCGTGCCGCATACGCCTTGCCCACCGCCAGCAACAGGCGTTCCACCCAGGCCCCGAAGTCTTCCCGGTGACCATAAAGCAGGCGTAACGGCCGCAGCACATCTTCTGCCCCCTGTTCCCACCGAATCTTAAACAGCTCCTGGTCGAGCGGTTCCATCAACCGTAAGGGGCCAGCTTGCAGGCGTTCAAACATTCCCTCCATGAATCCGTTCCTTCGTTAGTGGGTGGTTATTTCTACCAGCCAATGCGCGGCCCGTGGCCCTAAGTCTGCATTCAGACTGTGCCAGGGTTTAGTATGAGGATGAAGGAGGTCGATCCACGACCGTGTTCCCTCATCCTTGCCCATCGTCACTTTCTGTGCCCTATCTGACAAATTAAACAGACACAATACCGATTGATGTTCGTTTACTGAACGGGGATTGATAAAACGCCGGTAAGCGAGTACGGCCGTGGTGGAATCAGCATCCAGCCCTGTCTCTACAAATTCAAAATCTCCCCGGCGCAAAGCAAGTTGGCCCTGCCGCGTTTTTAGCAAAAAGCGCATCAAGTTCAAGAAAGATTTCGGGTCTTTTTCTTGAACGGCCACATTAATCTCCCCATATTCTTGATGCACCGGGAAATACGTTTCCTGTGCCGTTGAGAAACCACTGTTCCTGGAATCATCCCACTGCATGGGTGTGCGGCAGCCATGCCGGTCTGGCAGCCAGATGTTATCCCCCATGCCAATTTCATCACCATAATACACAATCGGTGTGCCCGGCAATGAAAGAAACATGGCGTTGAGCAAAAACCATTTTTGCTTGTCGCGGTCCAGAAGCGGCGCCAGCCGGCGCCGAATGCCTAGATTCAGCCTCATTTGCGGTTCTGGCGCGTACTGTTCCCACATCCACTGTCGCACATCGGGCGTCACCATTTCCAGTGTCAACTCATCGTGATTGCGCAAAAAAGTCATCCACTGCGCCCCTGGTGGTATATCTGGCGCATGGGCCAGATCAGGGGTACGGGCCCAAATGTCCACGATCGGTCTTTTGTCCTGCGCCTTAAGGGACTGGTACAGCCGGGGCATGATGGGGAAATGAAAACACATAGGGAACTCTGGCTCTGCCCGGGTGCCAAAGTAGGGCAGTAAATCTTCCGGCCACTGGTTTGCTTCGGCAACCAGTAACGTGCCGGGGTACTCTTCCTCTACCATCCGGCGCATCCCTTTCAGGAATTCGTGTGTCTCCGGCAAATTTTCACAGTTTGTGCCTTCACGCTCATACAAATAGGGTATGGCGTCCACGCGGAAACCGTCGATGCCCATGTCCAGCCAGAAGCGTATGATGTTGAACATCTCCTCATGAACTTTGGGGTTATCGTAGTTTAAATCAGGCTGGCTGCTGAAGAAACGGTGCCAGAAGTATTGGCCGGCTACCGGATCATAGGTCCAGTTCGATGATTCAATATCCAGAAAAATGATACGGGCATCGGCATATTCGGTGCCGGTATCACTCCAGACGTAGTAGTTGCGGTAAGGTGACTGAGGGTCTTTCCGTGCGGCCTGGAACCACGGATGTTGATCAGAGGTATGGTTCATCACCAGGTCAGTGATCACTTTTAAGCCGCGGGCGTGGGCGGCGTCCAAAAAGGCCTTGAAGTCATTGAGCGTGCCATAATCAGGGTGTACGGCCGTGTAGTCTGCAATATCATACCCATCATCCAGCAGCGGTGATGCATAGTGAGGCATGACCCAAATACAATCAACCCCCAGTGACTTAATGTGGTCTAAACGTTGGATCGCCCCCCGGAAATCGCCCTGTCCATCGCCATTACTGTCTTGATATGCCCGGATATACAGTTCATAAAACACTGCATCATGATACCACTCAGCCGCCATGCCAGCCCCTCGCTCCAAAATAAACAGTAATCGGTCATGACCAGGGCCTCAACCGATTACTGAATCATCGATCACCATTTATACAAAACCTATCCCTTCACAGAACCAGCCAATAGTCCACGTACAAAGTAACGCTGTAAGGAGAAAAACACCGCCAGCGGCAGAATCATCGTCACAAAGGCCCCGGCCGTTAACAAATGCCAGTCATTGCCACGAGAACCCACAATTTCCGCCAACCTCATGGTAATCACCTCGGTTTCCGGCGCGCCACCCAGGAAGATCAAAGCCACCAGGTAATCATTCCACACCCATAGAAACTGGAAGATGGCAAACGACGCCAACGCCGGTACAGACAGCGGCAGCACCAGCCGCAAAAAAACTGTAAAATGTGAAGCTCCATCAATAAACGCCGACTCCAACGTCTCGCGGGGGAGTGTGGCAATGTAGTTAAAAAGCAGGTAAGTGGCCAATGCCAGGCCAAAACCAGTATGCGCCAGCCAGAGGGATAAGAAGGTGCCATTAATTCCTAAGGCCCGATAATCCCGCAGCAGCGGCACCAGCGCAATTTGCAAGGGTACTACCAACAGCGCCACCACCAGAATAAACAGGAAGCGGCGGCCAGGGAACTTCATCCAGGCAAAGGCATAAGCCGCAAAAGCCGCAATTAATATAGGGATCACTGTCGCCGGAATGGCCACCGCCAGGCTGTTCAAAAAAGCATTGGTCATGTTTTCACCGGGAATGGTCACCGTTTCCCCGGCAGCATTGGTAAATTCAAACTCTTTTCCGGTTAGCACTTCCTGGTAATTCTCTAGGGTAAAGTCCAAGCCAACTGTCCATACCCGTTCTTGAATTTCCACGCGCCCAATCCGTTTGTTACCCACCCAGGTCACCTGAACATCATCGGCCGCCACACCAGCCCGAAATTCTTCAAAGGTACCCACGGCCCCGCGAATCTCCATAACCCCGTCCGGGTCAACACCTAATTCCTCGCGGGGGTTGGCAATGACCTCCACCGTCTCCCAGGCACGATGTGGGAAAATTGTCCACCAGCCTGATCTCTGAATATCCTCCCGAGAGCGGAACGAAGCGACCAATAAGCCAAGTGTGGGAATGGTCCAGGCGAGAACAAGCAGCAGTAAAATCCCATTTACAAATAGGCTCCCCAACATTTTTTGTCGCTTTGCACTTCCCATCTTAAAATGCCTCCTGTTCCCGAAACTGGCGCAGGTTATAAATCATTACCGGAATGACGGCGATGAGCAACAGAATGGCAATGGCAGAACCAAACCCTGGGTTTCGGGCCACAAATGACTCCCGGTAAAATTTAGTGGCTATGACTTCAGTGCCAAATTGCCCTCCTGTCATGACCCACACCACGTCAAAAATTTTCAGGGTAAAGATCACAATAGTCGTCCACACGGTGATAATGGTGCCGCGAATGTAGGGGATCATGATGCCAAAGAAAATTCTAAACTCGTTAGCGCCGTCCACCCGGCCAGCTTCCAGAAGTTCTTCAGGGATCCCTTTGAGGGCAGCGGAGAATAACACCATGGAAAAGCCAACTTGCAGCCAGATAACAATCACGATCAGAAACAGGTTATTCCACGGTGTAATGGTCGTATAAGCGGGCCAGGGATGCGGCGAACCGCCAAAGGCCACCACAATAGCGTTCAGCAAGCCTATTTGGGGCAGTTCTGCCGGCCGCACTTCATAAATGAAATTCCAGATAACACCAGCGCCTACAAAGGAAATGGCCATCGGTAAAAAGATGAGGGATTTGGCCACCCGTTCCCATCGGCTGCGGTCAGCAAATACCGCCACCACCAGACCAAAGGAAACTGACAGCGTGCTGCCAAAAATGATCCACATGATGTTATTGCGGAAGGCTTCACGCATCAGGCGCTCGCCGAAAATGACGGCATAATTTTCCAGGCCCACAAAGTTAGCCGGCAGGCCATCGGTGAAGATGCTCCAAAATGCAGGCGGGCCGGCGCGATCAAACAGGCTTATCCACAAGGTACGCACAGTGGGCCAGGCCAGGTACCAGGTCAGAATAGCCATCGCCGGGCCCACAAAGACAAAGGGCTGCAAACGCCCTGTCCACTCGTCTGGTAATAGTTCTACCAACCAGTTAAATATCCCATATAGACCGGCAACCCCCCCCACGCCCCAGACAATCGCCACCAGGGTGATGACCCACTTGGGCGCGTCACTATCTCTTAAAAAGAGAAACCCTTGATAAAGCACAAAAAAAGCAATCAGTGGGATGGCAATCGCCAGCAAGAGGCGCATGATAAAGGCAAGAACTTTGGCGCCACCGCTCATTTGCTCATAGTCTTGCGATTTTGCCTGCATACCCCTTTCCTCCTTCGATTAAGATGACAGTCACCGGCGAGCGAAGCTCGCTTACGGTGACTGTCATCTATCTGTTAACCAATCATACCTGAACGCTCACCTGGGCAAAGTTAGTTGACTGACAACTATCGAGGCCAGGAAGCGTCAATCTCCTCAAGAACAGTGTCCAGGTCAGCGGCACCAGAGACGTAATCGGTCATCCCGGTCCAGAAAGAACCGGCGCCTACTTCACCGGGCATCAGGTCAGAGCCATCGAAGCGGAAGCTGGTAGCCTCAGCCACGGCCGTGGCAATATCACGAGCCACGTCACTGCCGTACATGTCTGGGGTGGCTTGCAGATGGGGGGAGAGGGCGCCACCATTCTGCATCCAACCAGCGGCCG
>WYBM01000018.1 GCA_011525915.1 Ardenticatenaceae bacterium
CCAGAACGCATGACCCGCCTGCTTATTGCCGCTTGTTTGGCTTACATCTGGGTCATCTATTTGGGGGTGATAGCTCACCGTGACGGATGGGTAGCCATCATCCATCGTCCAGACCGGTGTGACTTGCGCCTGTTTCAATTGGGTCTTGACTTGCTCGATCATTTTCTTAATGAATCTATGGAAATTCCTGTGGCTTTTTGTATGCCCCAGGCATCACATTAAAAATGTACGGTAGTGAATTGTGGTGAATATTTCTTTCTCATAGCTCGTTTTCGAGCTTAACATGGCCTCTTTTTTTGTCCAAAATTCTGGGGGCATTATACTCCGACAAACTCCTAGCACCGTCGCCAATACGTCAAAATCGGCGTCGCTATGACCGGCCAGCCATTCGGCCGGAAACAAGGTTTCAAGCCCGGCAGTGAGTTCGGTAACTTCCGCGGTTATCGCTTCTGGTGACCGTACCTGCTTGCGCTGGTTAGCCGCGTTGAGATGATCGGCTACCCTGGCCATTTTTGCTTCTACCACGGCCGTTTGCGCCGCATCTATCCCCACCAGGGTCAGGTGCAAATCAGCCAGCGCCGCTTGTGCGCCCGTTATAAAAGTCACGGCTTCCTGAATTTCTATGGGAACGATCACCTGATCACCACTAACACCACGGCCGTATTCCACCGGTACCAATGCCAGATAACGCATCAGCTGCCCGGCACGGCGGGCCTGTTCTGCCGGTGATAACGGGGCAGCGCGGAAGCTGCCTAACACCCTCTGCAGTTCCGCGCCAATAGCCTGTACCTCTGGCTCTGGGGACTGTCCCACGGCGATGGTCAGGGCATCAAATTGGGCGGCGCGCATGGCGGCGGCATCAGTACCCTGCTGAGCAGCGTAAGCCGGCTGCAAAATGCGCCAGTAAAGTTGGGCCACCCCGGCCGATTCGGCCCGCCGATTGGCTGGTTTCCCCATGTCCACCACCACATTCAGCAGCGCGGCGGCCTGAGCCACCTGGCCGGATAGGGCTGTGGCTCTTGCCTGTGCTTCTGAGCCAAACAAGTCAGCCTGTTCACCGTTAAAGCGAACGCCGGCTTGCTCCTGACTATATAGGTCGGCCACGTAACCGAGTAAATCGTCAAAGCCAGCGGTGACTTGGGCGTGCAGCGCCGGGTCACTTTCCGCCACCAATGGAGCCACATTGTCATAGGTCACATTTAATCCATACAGAATGCCGTTGATATCAAAGAGGCGGCTAAAGCCCACAAATGCACTCTCCCTTAGTGCCCCAGATTGTTGGTTCCAAAATGCTGTGAAAAAAGTTGCCAGGGCTTTTTAACGCCCGCCCATCTGGTAGGGTAAGCGTCCATTCATACGCTGTCACGGGGTCTTCGGACGCACTGGGGCCAGCATCAATCCATACATCATAAAAGGCCAACGAAGGCACCCCGGCTATCACACCTTCGTTGAGTTCGTAATATTGACTGGCCTGTAACCAGCCGGCCTTTGTGTCTGCCGTCAGTTGGGTCAACACCTCTGGCTGCTGTGCCCAGGCTGCTTCGTAGTCAAAGTTATGGGCAGCAACGAGATCGTAATAGGTCTGGGCAACGGCCAACAAGGCAGCAGTGCCGCTTTTCATCTGCTGTGCATTACCCAGGGTGTATTGCTTAATGGCATCCAGGTCAGCATCGGCGACGGCCGTCTTTGGCGTTGGCTCTACGGTAGAGGTGGGGGATACGGCCGTAGAACTGCTGCAGGCTGCCAATAACCCCAAGCCCACCAGGGTAGACATAAGTATAATTTGTTTTAACATGTTGTTCCTCCGTTATGAAATGTCCAGGGCGTGACCTTCCTGCCAATGGCATGTCCCAGATGCCCTTTTGTGCTGGTTCTCTATTTTGGAAAGGCAACACCGTGAAAACAACACGCCTTGTTCATTTGAAAATGAACAAGGCGTTAACAAAAAATTCCCTGAGTATTAAAGCTAATTGAACAGCGGTTAATCCGTGGTGATAGGGGTGGTAAAAGGGTCCTTTTAAGCCGGTGCGTTATGCCAAGAAGCTCAGGGCAATTTCACACAAGAGTACAAACAAACCCGCGCCCAAACCGATGATGGCAAATACCTTGTGTTGAAACCTGGAAAGTAATGAGGCCAACCCCAACGCAAACCCCAATATGGCCATATCAACGATCAGGCTCTCACTAAAACTTACCACAGCAGACAGCGTCTCGTTCTCTGGCATTAATGCTAAAAGAATGGCCGAGACTATAATGCCCACAAAGCCGGCCAATGAAATAACACCAAAGCCGAAGCCGGCCCAGGGGAAAAATCGCCCTGCACGACTTTGTGCTGGCAGCGCCTCATCTGCCATGTCTGCCGCACGAAACTGCACATATTGGCGAAAGGTTTGGAACGCAAAAAACACCTGTACAAAAGCAAAAGCGGACCACCCGCCAGTACCACTTAAAAAATTGGAAATGGCGGCAAAACTTATGGTGACCCCATAAATGACAAACATGGGCGCTTCACGGAAGTAAAAGGAAGCCAGGCTGACACCTATCAATAAAATGCCCCACCCGGCATTCGCAAAACCATTGGCAAAAACGCTCACCACACCCAATAAAAATAGAATAATGCCCCAACTGCGGATTTCACGCTGCATTTTAGCTTGCCCTGCCGGCTTCTTTTGTTTTGCCGTCACGGGCGTCGAGGCGCGCATGGCCGCCAACTGCTGCCGGGTGATAATTTTCTCCTCTTCTTTTAAGATAAGCTCGGCCTCCACCATGCTGTAAGGCCCACGTGCGCCCTCACCTGTTAAGTCGTTCTCATTAACAATATAGAATGCAGCCGAATCAAATAATGGCTCGCTCATATTTTTCCTCCTGGTAATGTTCTGCTAGGTCATTAGCAAACTGGTGAGCGGGAGAATAGCCGGGTCTCACGGCCGTGTCAAACAACAGGCCAATCAGTTTATTGTCCTACATAACTTTCGGTAATTGTCTCTTTGCAATGTAACATTGTCCTACTAAGATCCCCCAATGGGCGCTCTGTTTTGGCCCTGTATCACGGCCGTTTGCCGTGATGGCCACCATTGATAGATACCTGGAGGTAAACATGAAAGGACAATTTGCCGGGCGTATGGCCACCATGCAGCGCTCCTTTATTCGCGAGATTCTAAAAGTCGCCCAAGATCCAAACGTTATCTCGTTTGCCGGGGGGTTACCGAACCCCGATTATTTCCCGGTGGCGCCGCTGCGGGCGGCGGCCGATAAGGTGTTTGCCCAAAAAGGGATCAATGCCCTTCAGTACGCCCCCACCCTGGGCAGCCTTGAACTGCGCCAATTTATCGCCGACCGGTACAAAACCAGGTGTGGTCTGGATGTCTCCGTGGAGGACATCCTTATCACCAACGGATCGCAGCAGGGGTTGGAACTGGTAGCCAAGATTTTGCTTGACCCCGGCGACCACGTGATTTTGGAATCGCCCAGTTATCTGGGCGGCATTCAGGCGTGTTCGTTGTTCCAGCCACACTTTGTCACCGTACCCTTGCGGGATGACGGGCCAGACACGGCCGTACTCAGCCAACACGCCGCCCACCCTGAGGCCAAGCTGTATTACGCCCTACCCAACTTCCAGAACCCCACCGGCATCACCTACTCCGCCGCTAAGCGGGAAGAGGTCGCCGCCATTTTGCACGAACATCAGCTCTTTTTTATTGAAGATGATCCTTACCGGGAACTACGCTTTATGGGGGAAGATCTACCGCCGTTAACGGTATACGGCCGTGACAGGGCCTTTTTGCTGGGCTCCTTTAGCAAAATTGTGGCCCCCGGCTTTCGCATGGGGTGGATCGTGGCCCAACCGGAACTCATGGATAAACTCATCATCGCCAAACAGGCCAGCGATCTGCACTCCAACTATGTTTCGCAGCTGATCATCCAGCAGTACCTGCAAGACAATGATCTAGACGCCCACATTGCCACCATCAAGGCGGCTTACGGCCGTCAGCGAGCGCTCATGGTGGCCATGATCGAAGAGCTCTTCCCCACCGACATCCGCTTTACGCTGCCAGAGGGCGGCATGTTTCTGTGGATCACGCTGCCAACAGGCATGTCCGCCATGGCCCTGTTTGAAGCCGCCGCCAAACGCCACGTCGTTTTTGTGCCTGGTGACCCCTTCCACATAGACGGCACGGGGAAAAACACTTTGCGGCTCAACTTTTCTAACACCGATGCTGCCGCCATTGAGGTGGGCATGACCCGGCTGGCAGAAGTGATAAAGGAACAGATGATGAGATGATGTTAGATGTAACCCTCAACCGCACCAGTAACCAATCGCTATATCGTCAGATTGCCGAACAGATTAAGACACAAATCGGTAACGGCCGTCTGCCGGCGAACACCCGCCTGCCCACGGTACGCCAACTGGCGCAAGAGTTGGGCGTCACCCGCCTCACCATCCAGAACGCTTATGGTGAGCTGCAGGCAGACGGCTGGGTCGAGGCTACCGTGGGCCGGGGCACGTTTGTCAGTCCTTCTGTACAACCTATGAGTTTGCAGCCCACCATCGGCCAGTTCCTGACACCAGACAGCGCCCTAAGCGACATGCTGGAAATCAGCCAGATCATCGGCGTACGTTCCATGGCCATGGCCCACCCTGACCCGTCTCTATACCCGGCAGATGAGTTTTGCGACTATCTGCACCGGCTGCGCCCCATCGCCGCCCAACTGCTGAGCTATGGCCCCATCCAAGGGGACTCTGAACTGCGGGTAGAAGTGGCCAAACTGGTGCAGGAAGCCGGCATCACGGCCGTGCCCGAGCAGGTGCTCATTACGGCCGGAGCCATGCAGGGCATTTCCCTTGTCACCCAGGCGTTGTCCCAACCGGGCGATCTGGTGTTGGTAGATCAGCCTACATTTCTGGGCACCCTAAACATCATTAAGGCACAGCACTTACGCAGCCAGGCCATTCCACTGCACGCCGACGGCCCGGATATGGAAACGCTGGCACAGGCCATGCGTGAACAGCGGCCCCGCTTTTATTACGCCATACCTAATTTCCACAACCCTACCGGTTACTGTACCTCGCCCGAAAAACGAACGGCGCTGCTGGCGCTGGCCAGGCAATATGACTGCTTGATTGTAGAAGACAACATTTACGGCAACCTGGCCTACGATGCCCCCGCGCCACCGCCCTTAAAAGCCCAAGATACAGACGGCCGTGTTATTTACATCAGCGGCTTTACCAAGGATCTCATGCCTGGCATGCGCATTGGCTACGCGATTGTACCGCCCCATTTGCGCACCCATTTGCTTACCCTGCGCCGTTCTACCGATATGTGCAGCCCAGAGATAACCCAGCGAGCCCTGGCCCACTTTTTGCGCGACGGCGGCCTGAAGCGGCATTTACGCCGGGTACTGCCCGTGTACAAAGAACGACGCGATGCCCTTATGTCTGCCCTGACAGCCTTTATGCCCGCGCCGGTGACGTGGAGCCAGCCAGAGGGAGGCTTTAGCAGTTGGGTGCGGCTGCCTCGTTACTTTGCCCCTGGCGAGCTGTACCGGCTGGCGCTGCAAAATGGCTTTGCCTTTACGCCCGGCGAGGCTTACCTGATGGATGAGCCACATGCGGAATACCTGCGCCTGTGCTTTGGCAACCAGAGCGCGGCCGGCATTCGCGCCGGGGTACAGCTTCTAAGTGACCTGATCATGCAGCGGATCCGGGCCGGTTCACGGCCGTCTACCTGGCTGCCCATTGTGTAAAGATGCCTACAACCTCCGGCAGGTTGTATCTACAAAGGACTTTTAATGACGACCCGTTCTCTTTTCTACCCCACCGCCACGTTTCCCCGGGCAGCGCTGGCAGCATTATTAGTGGGTGCCTCAGCCATTGGGTTTGCCCCCATTCTGGTGCGATGGAGCGAAGCTGGTCCCATCGCTACCGCTTTTTGGCGGCTGGCACTGGCCGTACCCGTGTTGTGGCTGGGGGTACTGCTGGCCAAACGACAAGCTGTAACGCCGGCACGGTCGTTAACCCGCCGCGATGTTAAGCTGCTGGGGGCAGCCGGCTTCTTCTTCGCCGGTGATCTTATTCTCTGGCATCTGGCCATTCATTATACTTCCGTGGCCAATGCCACCCTGCTGCCGAACATGGCCCCGGTGTTTGTGACCATCGGCGCCTGGCTGCTCTTTCGGCAGCGCGTGACACGCACCTTCTTGCTGGGCATGCTGCTGGCGATCTTGGGGGCGGCGCTGCTGATTGGGCAAGGTTTCAGCCTGAGCGCCGACCGTGTATGGGGAGATGTGTTGGCCCTGGGCACGGCCGTCTTTTATGCCAGCTACCTCCTGACCACCAAACACCTGCGTGCCCACGTAACCGCCCTCACCTTTATGGCCTGGAGCGGCACCCTATGCGCCCTGATCTTGTTGCCAGCCAGCCTGATGGCCGGTGAAACCCTGGCGCCGCTAACCCTGATGGGTTGGCTGGTGCTGCTGGCCCTGGCCCTGGTTTCCCACGTCGGCGGGCAGGGGCTGATTGCTTATTCGCTGGCGGCGCTGCCGGCTACCTTCTCTGCGGTCAGCCTGTTATGGCAGCCGGTCATGGCCACCATCCTGGCCTGGTTGTTATTGGGTGAAGCCCTGACACCGGTGCAGGGAGCCGGCGGAGCAGTGGTACTGGTGGGCATTCTGGTAGCCCGGCACGGCAGCACCTGATGCTTACCATCGTTTTCAGGAGATGAACTATGTCTAATTATCAAATGCCAACCTTACAAGATGTGCTCGCTGCCCGACCATACGTTTATCGTCACCTGCAGCGCACGCCGCTGCACTATTACCCTACGCTGAGTACGTTCATGGGCGCTCAGGTGTGGATCAAACATGAAAATCACCAGCCGATTGGCGCTTTTAAGGTGCGCGGGGGGCTTAACTTGGCCGCCCGGCTCACCCCATCACAGCAGCAGGCCGGGCTGTTCACCGCCTCCACCGGCAACCACGGGCAAAGCATTGCATTTGCTGCCCGCGCCCACGGCATCAAAGCCACCATTGCCGTGCCGCAGGGGGCCAATCCGGGCAAAGTAGCTGCCATGCGTGGGCTGGGCGCCGAGGTATTGTTTCACGGCCGTGACTTTGACGCCGCCCGCGAATGGATCATGGGGGTAGCCGAAGAGAAACAGGGTGTCTTTGTAGGCCCCACCGATGATCCGTTGATCCACGGGGTAGGCACGTATGCCCTGGAAATTTTGGAGGATTTGCCTGATGTTGACACCATCATTGTGCCCGTCGGTGCTGGCAGTGGCGTTTGCGGCGCGGCCATCGTAGCCAAAGCTATCAATCCTCGCATTGAGGTCATTGCCGTGCAATCAGAAGCAGCACCAGCCATGCATCTGAGTTGGAAAACGGGCGAGATGGTGACAGCACCCATGGAAACTTTCGCTGAAGGCATTGCTACCCGTGTCCCTTTTGCCAACACCCAAAAAATCATGCGCCACTATCTGGATGAGTTTGTCCTGGTCAGTGACGTCGCCATTCAACAAGCCATTTTACTGCTGCTGCACCATACCCATAATCTGGCCGAAGGGGCAGGTGCCGCGGCGGCCGCCGCGGCGCTGGATTTGAAGGGGCACCTGGCCGGTAAAAAGGTGGTGTTGGTGATGAGCGGCGGCAATTTGTCACTTAAAACGTTAAAAATGCTTCTGGTACAAAAGGATGATGATGAACAAGATTTTGCAGCATGATTGGGCGCACCAGGACATGGTTTTGGAAACGGTCGTACACATTGCCAACCAGTTCCTGCAAGCTCTGCCGGCCCATCCGGCCGCCGTCACCCCTTTCCCCACCTCGCTGGGCCATTTGCCGGAAACAGGCATGGGTGCCGAAGCTGCGCTGGCCCATTTCCAGGCCAAATACGCCAGGGGGTTGTCTGGCAGCGTCGGACCACGTTACTTTGGTTTTGTGACCGGTGGTGTAACGCCCGCCGCCCTGGCGGGAGATTGGCTGACGGCCGTGTATGACCAGAACCCTACGGCCAGCCATGACTCCATCGCCCCTCAGGTAGAGCAGGAAGCGCTGCACTTGATGCGTCAACTCTTCGGCCTGCCAGACCTGTTTGTGGGCACGTTTGTCAGTGGGGCCACCATGAGTAATTTTGTAGGGTTGGCCCAGGCTCGCCAGTGGGTGGCCCAGCATTATGGCCTGGATCCAGCCCAAGATGGCCTATATGGCCTGCCACCGATCCCTGTGCTGGCGGCCACCCCCCATGCCAGCAGCTACAAGGCACTGGCAATGCTGGGCATGGGCAAACGCGCTCTCTACCCCATCACCGCCCTGCCAGGACGGGAAGCAATGGATGTGGCCGCGCTGGCCCGCAAACTGACAGAGGTAGATGGCCCGGCGATTGTCATTGCCAGCGGCGGCACGGTGAACACAGTAGACTTTGACGATCTTGAGGCCATTGCTCGCCTGAAAGAAACGTTCAAATTCTGGCTGCACCTGGATGCGGCGTTTGGCGGGTTTGCGGCCTGTTCACCGCGGTTCGCCCACCTGATGCGGGGGGCAGAATGGGCCGACTCGATCACCATTGATGGTCATAAATGGTTAAACGTGCCTTATGATTCTGCCATGACATTCACACGCCACCCTCAGTTACAGGTGGCCGTGTTCCAAAATGCGGCGGCGTACCTGGGCGCGGTCGGCGAAAATCCGGCGCCGGTACATTGGACGCCCCAAAATTCGCGCCGCTTCCGGGCGCTGCCCGCCTGGATGACACTGTTGGCTTACGGCCGTGATGGTTACCGCGACATTGTGGAGCGCAACTGCGACCAGGCCGCCTGGTTGGGCGAGCAGATCACACACTCACCCCACTTCCGGCTGCTGGCGCCGGTATGCATGAACGTCGTTTGCTTCACGCTAACGGGGGAACCGACGCTGGCAAACGTGGATGAATTTTTAGTGCGGCTGCAGGATGACGGCCGTGTCTTTCTGACGCCCACTGTCTACCAGGGAGTGCCCGGTATACGTGCGGCCATCGCCAACTGGCAAACAACTTCAGACGACATGGACATTGTCTGGCAGGCGCTGGCGGAAACGGCCAGGCACTGGCGGAAACAGCACACGGATAAACACAACAGTGTCTGAGGTTTGCCCGTATCCCCATCATCTATGAACACATTACACAACAAAAGAGAGCCTTCAAAACGAAATGAATTGTGGGCCGGCATACGATCAGAGCTGCCAATTGCTCTGGGTGTCATTCCCTTTGGGCTGATTTATGGTGTCATAGCCCTGGCAGCAGGCTTGACACCAGCACAGGCCCAGGCAATGTCAGCCATTGTCTTTGCCGGGTCAGCACAGTTTATTGCAGCAGAGTTAATAGGTGTAGGCACCCCGGTATTGGTGCTGTGGCTGACAACGTTTGTGGTGAACGTGCGCCATGTGCTGTACAGTGCTCAGTTGGGCCCAGACCTGCGCCATTTGCCCCGCGCCTGGCGTCTGGTGCTGGCTTATTTACTGACAGATGAAGCCTATGCGACGACGGCCATACATTATGCCCACAAGCAGAAACCGCTGACCCATAAACATTGGTTCTTTCTGGGCGCCGGGCTGATGTTGTGGGTGACCTGGCAGGTAAGTACGGCCGTGGGCGTTTTTTTGGGTGCAGAGATACCGGCCCACTGGGGGTTAGACTTTGCCCTGGCGCTCACCTTTATTGGCATTGTTGTCCCCCTGCTTACCCGGCGGCCCATGTTAGCGGCGGCTGTGGCCGCAGGGGGAACGGCCGTGGCCGCTTACACCCTGCCCTATAACCTGGGCCTGATACTAGCCGGTCTGATAGGCATCGCCGTGGGCGTCTGGTTGGAAAAGCGGTCGTCAAGCCCTGGGAAGCCAATCAGAGCCCATTTTTTGCCGCTGGTGAAAACGGAGAAAAGATGATCACCTGGTTAACGATCGTGGGGATGGGTATCATAACCTATGCCATCCGGCTGGCGCCTGTTTTGCTGCTGGAACGGTTTGAACTTAATCCACAGGCGCGTCAGGCGCTAAAATTTGTGCCGGTGGCGGTGTTGTCAGCCATCATCCTGCCTGAATTGGTGATGCCCGAAGGGGTGTTGGACCTTTCACCGGCCAACGGCCGTTGGCTGGCCGGGTTAGCTGCCATCATTGTGGCCTGGCGCACCAAAAATGTATTATGGACTATTGTCGTGGGCATGGCGGCTTTGTGGTTAATCCAGTGGGTCTGGTCGTAGAAAGCGCGCTGAGTCCTCAGGTCATGACCAGGGTTTCCCTCACCCGGCGCAGTGGCACAAGATATGGTCGCTTCCTTGTTCCGTGCCCTTTTTACAAGGTAAACATATGGAAAAAGTCAACTAAAACCAGGCTCGTTGATGTTACCCTGCAACCTGATCCCATCTGGAAAAGGAAGCAGTATCATGCCTAAACTTGCCCTGGTTTTACTTTTTACCATCAGTCTGCTCCTGGCAGCGTGTACCGTTAGCGAGACAGACACCGTCACCGTCACGGCCGTGCGCCCCACCCACACCGCCACAACGCCCTCTTTGACAGCGACAGCCACGCCGCCACCAGCAGCGACAGCCACGCCCACCGTCACACCAACACCCACGCCGTGGCCGCCGACCCCCATCCCTACACCTGTTCCTCCATCAAAGGCGGCGTTTTGCACGGCCGTGACCGACATTTCCCCAGTGGAGTGTGCAGCGCTGGTGGCCATCTATGAAGGGGGCAACGGCAGTTACGAACAAGAACAAAGCGGCTGGCTGGTGACCCATACACCCTGCTCATGGGAGGGTGTTCATTGTGAAGCCAATGATGCCGGTGCCGTTACCGTCACCGGGCTTGACTTGAGCTACGTCACCAGCCTGGAAAGGCTATCAGCGCAGTTGGGTGATCTGAAAAACTTAACAAGCCTGCACCTGGGACATTGCAGCCTCACCAGCCTGCCGCCAGAAATTGGAGCGTTGCTAAACTTGCGGGAGCTGAGAGCCTCATGCCCCTTTACCACGCTGCCACCGGAGATGGGTAACCTGCACCATCTGGTACACCTTGGACTGTGCCATCCAGCTTTTACCGAATTGCCCCTGGTGATCACCACACTGCCTCAATTGGAAGAACTGTACTTATGCAATTACGTGTTCCAATCCCTGCCCCCAGACATTGGTAATCTTACCACCCTACAAAGGCTTTATCTGAGTGCCGGGCATCTAAGCCATTTGCCGCCGGAAATTGGCAACCTGTCTAGCCTGGAATTATTAAACCTGGACGACACCCATATTACTTCGCTGCCTCCAGACATTGGCCGCTTAACCAGGCTCAAAAGCTTGTCTGCATCTTACACGTCGCTCAGCAGCTTACCGCCAGACATTGGCCAGTTAACACAATTGGAACAGTTGTCATTGGGCCTTAATGAGTCATTGACGGCCCTACCGCCAGAAATAGGCCAGTTGCAGAATTTACAAAAGCTAGATTTGTTTCAAAGCAACCTGCGCACGTTTCCACCAGAAGTAACGCATTTACCCTCCCTACAACAGCTGCTGCTGGATGGCAGCAAGATAGAGCACCTATCACCGGAATTATGTGCCAGCTTCCCGGCAGACATCTATCTATCGCCCACCTCATTGTGTGAAAATCCGTAGGCCTAAGTTTCAAAAGATGTTAAACTGGATCATCTTCTGACGCTATGGAAAGTTCTATGCAAGATTTTGTAGATGTAGGCATGGTTAAAGAAATATGGCGGTATCCGGTAAAATCTATGGCCGGTGAGCCATTGGAAGAAGCAGGCATTTACTGGTACGGCATTGACGGTGACCGGCGGGCGGCGTTTGTCCGTAGTGACAATCACTCTGCATTCCCCTGGCTGACAGCGCGCCAGGTGCCAGACCTGGTACGCTACCGTCCCTGGTATACGGCCGCCGACGCCAGGCAATCACCCGTCATGGTGCAGACGCCACACGGCCGTGCCCTGCCCTTGGACTCCCCAGAACTGCAAACAGAGCTGGCCCAGGCTTATGGGCATGCTGTTTCACTCATACGCATTGGGCGCGGCATCTATGACACCTTGCCGGTCTCTGTGATGAGTGTGGCCACTGCCCAGGCATTGGCGGCAGCGGTAGATTTCCTGCTGGATTACCGCCGCTTCCGCCAAAATATCATCATTAAAACATTTGACGGCCGTCCCTTCGCTGAAGAATCCTGGGTGGGGGCTGTCATCGCTGTCGGTGAAGTGCATTTTCGGCTCAACCAGCAAATTGAGCGCTGCCAGATGATAAACGTGGACCCAGACACGGCCGTGCGTGACACCCGCGTCCTCAAATGGGTGGCCCAAACCCGTGCCAACTGCGTGGGGGTGGCTGCCACCCCGGAAACGGTAGGGGTCCTCCGCCGTGGTGACATTGTACGTTTGCGGCCCTCGCGGTAACAGGTAAGATAGTTATAGACAGCAAAAAGACTAATTCGCGGATAATCATCTAATGAACGATCATAACTTTTGGCTGGGCAAAAACATTCGGTTGCGCGGCTTAGAACCAGAAGATGGGCCTCGTTTTCACGAATGGAACCATGATAGCGAAGCTGGGCGCAACCTGGATGTTGTCTGGCCACCATCCTCCCTGGCCGGAACCAAGGCATGGGTCGAAGAGACCATCAAAAAAGCGCCACAAAACGATGAACATTACATGGTCATAGAAACCCTGGACGGGGAGTTCGCCGGGATGATCAACAGCCATCACTGTGACCGACGCGTAGGTTGTTTTATGTATGGGGTGGCTGTACGCCGTGAACACCAGGGCAAGGGGTACGCACGTGAAGCTATTGTGCTGTTGCTGCGTTACTTCTTCCACGAGCTGCGCTACCAAAAGGTCACGGCCGAAGTGTACAGCTTTAACCAGGCTTCCATTCACCTCCATGAAAAACTGGGCTTCCAGCTTGAGGGGCGGCTGCGGCGAACGTTGTTTACCAACGGCCGTCACCATGACCAACTTTTCTATGGTATGACCCGTGAAGAGTTTGAAGAGCGCTGCCCATAAAGGTACTGGCCAGAACGGCACACGCCTGCGGTCGCAGTTTTTTGCTCAACCCCATTGACAGACGGCTTATTGAAGGAGGAACTTATGACGGAACCAACGCGTGAGTCCACGGTTACCTTACGTGAAGTGACTCAGGACAATTTACGTGACGTGCTGCGTTTACAGGTCAGCGAAGCGCAAAACAAATTTGTGGCCCCTAACAGCATCTCCATTGCTCAGGCCTATTTCCAACGAGAACAGGCCTGGTTTCGAGCTATTTATGCCGACGAGACGGCCGTAGGTTTTTTGATGTTGCATGATGATCCCCACGAGGCAGCCTACTTTCTCTGGCGGCTGATGGTGGACACCCGTTATCAGGGATTGGGGTTTGCCAGGCAGGCCATGGCGTTGTTGGTGGCGCATGTGAAAACACGGCCGTCGGCCACCGAACTCAAAGTCAGCTACGTGCCTGGCGAAGGCAGCCCGGGCCCCTTTTACACCCGGCTGGGCTTTGTCGAGACTGGGGAAGTGGACGACGGCGAAAATGTGATGAGCCTAAAATTGGCATATGGTCCCGAAGAAGCACCTACACCTGCCAGGGGACGGCCGTTAACCCACATTGTGATGATCAAACTGAAAGATCCCACACCAGAGAATGTGGATGCGGCCGTGGAAAAAATACGCAGCATGGCTGGTCAGATTAAGGTATTGAAGTCATTAGAAGTGGGCAAAGATGTGGTACGTTCGGAGCGTTCCTATGACCTGGCCCTCATTGCCCGCTTTGATGACCGTGCCGGGTTGGAACTTTATAACACTCACCCGGTTCACCTGCCTATACTGCACTATTTACGTGAGCGGATCAGCGCTGCAGTCGCCGTTGACTTTGAACATTAACGCGTAAAGACAGAAACCTCATTCATAAGGAGTTTTACGATGAAAATTGCATACGTTTTTGCAACATCTGGCCATACGGCCAGCTATAAACTGGGCAAAATGATCCTGCCCCAACTGGAAGCCGGCACCCATGGTGTAGATGTCATTGGCATGTTCTTCTTTGATGACAATAATTACATCCTTCGCGCAGGCGACCCCATCGGGGAGCGGCTGTCTAAGATCGCGGGCGAAAAAGGTATCATGTTGATGATGTGTGACCAGTGTGCCCTGGAACGTGGACTGGCCACCGGAGAACCAGGCAACTGCCAGCCCGCTGGTACAGTGAAAGGGGTACTGGTGGGCTGTTTCCCTGATCTATACGGCGCCCTTGCCGGGAATCCGCCTGATCAGGTGATCACGCTCTAACCCACGTGTGGCCACTGGTTTGGTCAGCCGGTAAAACGGCCGCGCCCCAAAGATGCCTCCTCAACCGAAGAAGGTACAATACTATGATAGCCACTTAACAACCCCAACTTACTAAGGGCTCGTTCAAAAACAACTTTGGACTTTTGCCAGGTAATCAGTCATCAGTGTCCAGCAATCAGCCCAGAAGAACACCCAACTGATCACTGACAACTAACTACCAATCACTTTAAAACACCAAGGTAATTGCAAACGAGCCCTAACCTATAGGAGACAAAGATGAAAAAGGCTTGGAAGTCACTAATACCCCTCGGTATTCTTTTATTCCTGGGCAGCTTGTTATGGCAGAGCAGTTTACAAGCAGCGTCTGATACTGACCCCCTGCCAGTCCAGCAGGAACATATCATAGGAGAGGCTGAATCTTTTGAAATCAGCCGCCCCGCGCGTGATATGCCGGTGGGTCCACCAGACCCCACCCTGGAACGCGAAATCAATCCCCGGCACAACCCCCTTATTCTGGACCCTGACATGGGGAAAAGAGGGACATGGGATCGTACAAACGTCCCTGTCGATCCGCTCATCGCCATATCCCAAAATACCGAATTGCAAACCCCTGGCCTGGACTTCGACTTTGAAGCCACTGGCAACCCCGTCGGGTGTGGCAGCTGTTCACCGCCTGATGTTGTTGGTGATGTCGGCCCTAACCATTATGTGCACATGGTCAACGTCACCAAAGTGGCCATTTTTGACAAAGCTGGAAGCCCCTTAAACACCCCCTTCAATCTGGGAACGTTATGGTCAAGCGGCAACTGCACCGGCAATGCCGGTGATCCCATTCCCTTATATGATCCCATTGCTGATCGTTGGTTGCTCAGCCAATTTGCGTCTCCTAGCCATATGTGTATCGCCATTTCCCAAACTCCTGATCCGTTGGGCGCGTATTACCTGTACGAGTTTAATGTGGGCTCCTTTCCCGACTACTTTAAATTTGGCGTGTGGCCTGACGGCTACTATATGTCGGCTAATGAATCCACATATACTGCATATGCCTTTGATCGCAGCAAAATGCTCACGGGCGACCCTACAGCGACGTTTCAGAAATTCACTGGCCACAATAATTTCCTGCTGCCCAGTGACGTAGATGGCCCGACGTTACCCCCAGCAGGCTCGCCCAATCTTTTCTATACGTTTAAGGATAATTCTTTCCACGGTGGCGGCGCTGACCGGGTTGAGCTTTTTGAATTCCACGTAGATTGGGCCACCCCTGCAAACAGTACATTCACGCTGGTGAACACCTTCAACGTTCCCTCGTTTACCTACACCCCATGTGGCTTCTTTAACTTCAACTGCATTCAGCAGTTGGGCACAACCCAGCGGTTTGACGCCCTGGGTGAATGGCCTATGTTCCGTTTCCCCTATCGCAACTTTGGTTCCCATGAAACGTTAGTGGGCACGTTTACAGTCGGCGGCGGTTTAGGTGAAGAGGGGTCAGCCATTCGTTGGTTCGAATTACGTGATACAGGCGCTGGCTGGACAATGTACCAGGAAGGGACCCATGACCCCGGCGACGGCCATGACCGCATGAACAGCAGCATCGCCATGGACCGGGCCGGTAACATTGCCATTGGTTATACGGTCTCCAGCAGCACCATGAACCCCAGCATTCGCTACGCCACACGCACTGTCAGTGATCCTCCAGGGACATTACAAGTTGAAGCCTCTCTGCTTGAAGGCACTGGCTCACAAACCGGGTCCAGCCGCTGGGGCGACTACAGTGCCATGAGTGTTGATCCGGCCAATGATTGCAGCTTTTGGTATACCAATGAATATTATGACACAAATTCGCCATCGGGATGGAACACCCGTGTGGGTGTTTTCACCATGCCGGGTTGTGTGGGTAGTGACTTCACCCTTTCAGCCACGCCCAATACCCAGGCCATCTGCGCCGGGGCTGACGCCCTCTACACCGTTAATGTTGGCTCTGCATCAGGTTTCAGCGACCCGGTGACCTTAAGCGCCACAGGGAACCCGGCGCCCAGCACGGTGGGCTTCAGCACCAACCCGGTGATACCGCCCGGCAGCAGTGACATGACCATCGGCAGCACCGGCGGGGTGAGCG
>WYBM01000019.1 GCA_011525915.1 Ardenticatenaceae bacterium
CCATGTCTTCCAAGATCATTGGTTGCATCTGAACCTCCTTCTATTTTTCTTTTGGTTGCTACCTACAAGAATAACTGATTGGAGGTTCTTTTCATCTTTTCATTCTTTGGACTTTGGAATTACCCTGTTCATGCCCTACTCTTCAGCAAATTTGACAACGGTGACGCCATCGCCGCCTTCACCGTCACGGCCGTCTTCCCAGGAAATAACGTGTGAGTTTCCTTTTAATGCGTGACGGATAGCGTGTTTCAGTCGGCCTGTGCCCTTGCCATGAATGATGCGCACCCAGGGCATACGCGCCAAAAAGGCGCGATCCAGAAAAGCGGACACTTCTTGCAACCCTTCCTCCACGCGGCGGCCCCGAATGTCCAGTTCCAGCCCCGGCGAAGGCCCCGCCCCGGTTCGCACATATTCTGGCTCAGGTTCTGCCTCCGGCCGCTCTTTCCATTCCAGGTCATGTAACTTCACCCGCATCTGCATCTGGCCGATGGCTACCTGGGCCTCATACTTGCTCAGGGAAACGATCTCCCCTTGGGTCTTTAGCGCTTTGACCAAAACCCGGTCACCTTCTTGCCAATCGAGCGTGTTCCTGGTGGGTTTGCGTGTTTTGGTGGGCTGGGGGGCAATGGCCACCACATCTTCGGCGCCCACTTTTTCCACATCCTTTGTCACCTGCTTTAGTTTGTTCAATGATTGGGCATCACGGATTTGCTGGCGGGCTTTGCGTAGTTCTTCTTCGATAGCCGCAATCTTTTGCCGGGCTTCTTCCTGGGCCGCCGCCAGAACTTGTTGACGCTCCTCTTCAATTTGTTCCAACCGCCGTGCCAGGGTATCCCGGTCTTCTTCGATGTGGCGTAATGCCAGGCGCGAGGCTGCTTCTTCGGCGGCCATCTTGTCGCGCAGGTCATAGATCGAATCGAGCAGCGCCTCCGCGTCGTTGCTGCCGGCGCCAGTCAATGACATGGCGTCAGTCAGAATGGTTTCGTCTAACCCCAAGCGCCGGGCAATGGCAAAAGCGTTAGACTTGCCGGGGATGCCAATGGCCATTTCATAGGTGGGTGAAAGCGTCTCTAAATCAAACATCAATGAGGCGTTGGTGGCGCCAGGCTGTTGGTCAGCATACAGTTTCAGTTCCGGGTAGTGGGTGGCTATGAACGTGGTAGCCCCCTTGTCACGCAAGAAGCTGGTGACGGCCTGGGCCAGCGCTGCCCCTTCTGTGGGATCAGTGCCGGAGCCAAGTTCATCTAGCAGCACTAGTGAGCGCTCATCTACCTCGTCCAGAATGCGTACAATGTTTGTCATGTGGGAAGAAAAGGTAGAGAGGCTTTGTTCTATGGATTGCTCGTCGCCGATGTCGGCAAAGACGTCGTTAAAGAGGGTGAGGTGGGCCTCTACCGCTGGCAGGTGCAAGCCAGATTGGGCCATTAGCACCATCAGCCCCATCGTCTTCAGGCTGACGGTTTTGCCACCAGTGTTGGGACCAGTGATGAGGACGGTAAAGACATCTGCGGGCAATGTCAGGTCTGTGGGGATAACCACAAGCGGATCGATGAGAGGGTGGCGCGCGCCGCGAATCCAGACGGTGGAGCCGGGGTGTAAGTCACGTGGTGGCGGCGTCCACTTCTCCCGCTCGTTGGCGTGTTTAGGTGGTTTGGGCGGGGTGATCTCCCGCCAGGCCACAAAGTCTGGCTCTACACCTTTGATCAGCGCTGAGTAGCGGGCGCGGGCAAAGATGAGGTCAAGTTCGGCCATACGCTCGACGATGCGTTTGATGCTCTCGCCGTGTTCGGCCACTTTGCCGGAGAGTTCTTTGAGGATGCGGTTGATTTCGTCTTGCTCTTGAATTTGCAGGCCGCGGTATTCGTTATTAAGCTCCACGGTTTGCATGGGCTCCACCCACAGAGTAGCACCGCTGCCGCTCTGATCATGGACAATGCCTTTAAGGCGCCCTTTGGCATCTGCCTTGACGGGTACCACATAACGGCCGCTTCGTTGGGTAATGATTGGCTCTTGCAGCCATTGGTTTTGGCTGGAGTTGAGCAGCTTTTGTAATTTGTCTTGGATACGGCCGTGTACCGTGCGCAGTTCGCTCCGTATTTTGGCCAGCTTTGGACTGGCGCTGTCTAAAACATCGCCGCGCTCGTCGATGGTGTTGTTGATGGTGGTGACCAGACCAGGACAATCTTCGATCAACTCGGCAATGGCCGCCAGGTGAGGGAACTCATGGGCCGCCTTGACAATGGCCCGGTGCAGGTTGCGGCCAGCAATGATGGTGTTACGCACGTCCAGTAAGTCTTCGGCCGGCAGGGTAAAGCCACGAAAAGCATTGTCACAGGTACGGCGCACATCACGTGCGCCGCCAATGGTGACGCCGCTGTGGGTGTCCAGCAGCAAGATGGCCTCACGCGTTTCCGCCTGCCATTGCCCGGCTTCGATTTCATCTGTGGTGGGGCGCAGGCTGCGCGCCAGTTCTTCACCGGCGCTGAAGCTGGTGTACCCGGCCAGGATATCTAAAACTTTGTTGAATTCAAGCGTGTGTAATGATTTTATGTCCATGTTGTTTGCATTTTATCATAGGGTAAGAGAATCAGGGAGCACGGCCGTCCGCCGTCGGTCAATCCCCTTTCTGGCCCCGGTAAAGTCTATATCAGGTAAAGCTTGTGCAGCTAAAGTTATGGTTTCCTCAAGTAGTTGGTGTAAGGGCGCGATCTGCCGCGCCAGTTCTGGCCGCCATGCTAGACTCTTGTTCATGCACTATCTCCGTTTTGGTCTTCGCCCGCCCATAGATGGCGCAGTTCTTCGCTGGTTTGCAACAATTCATCTAGCGTACCGGTGGCAGAGACACGGCCGTCTTGCAGCACAATGATATGGTCAGCACGGCGCAAAACCGGGCGCCGGTGAGAAACCACCAGGCAGGTAGGCTGGTAAAGCACACTGTCATGTTGAGCTGCAAAAAGCCTTTCCCAGAGCAGCTTTTCCGTTTCCACGTCCAGGGCGCTGGAAAGATCATCAAAAACCAGCAGCTCGGCATTACGCACGAACATGCGGGCGGCCGCCGTGCGCTGTACCTGCCCACCAGACAGGCGCACACCGCGTGGCCCTACCAGCGTATCCAGTCCATTTTCCATGTCGTTAATGTCACGATCAAGCACGGCCGTTGTCACCGCTTTTTGCATGTCGGCTTCTGTCATCGGCAGCCCCAGCAAAATATTCTCGCGGATGGTGTCGCTAAAAAGACGAGGAACCTGTCCCGTATACGCCATGCGCGGCGGTGTAAAGAATTCAGCCGGGTTATCGACCCGTTTGTCATTCCAATACACTTCACCCCTGTCCGCGGGCAGCAGCCCCAATAATACCTTCAGCAGGGTCGTCTTGCCCGCCCCAATGCGCCCGGTAATAACGGTAAAGGAGCTACGCCGCAGGGTGAAGGAGATGTCTTCAATGCCGGTCATAGGCAGTGCTGAGGGATCACCATTTACCGCTAACTGGTGACCTTCGTAGGCATAGCTTAACCCACGCACTTCCAGCGATTCCAGCCGGTCAGCAGCCGTTTTGGGCGTGTAGGGCGGGGATGGGAAACGGCCGTCCATATAAACGGGCTGGTGGGCTACGACACTGCCGGGCGGCGCTCCCTGCATCATTGCCTCCATACGCTGGTTGGAGACGGCCACCTGGTTATAACGAGTGATCACCGTCCCGGCCATGCGCATTAGCTGTGTTACCGGCCAGATGTAGGCGGCAAACAAGGCAAAATCACCCACGGTAAAGCTGCCCGCATACATATTTTGGGCCGCCAGCAGCAAAATCAAGCCAATGCCGATATCAATGGTCCCGTCAGAGAGCGATTCTACTACCTGGGTCAACAGCCGATCTTTCACCATGGCCGCCTGACGCCGGTCATTATGGGTGCGAAAACGGGCGACAACACGTTCCTCGGCGTGGGCCACTTTGAGCGCCTGGGTGCCGTTGAACATATCGGCGATAAGGCCAGTAACCTGGCTGGTGGCTTCGCGGCTTTGTTCACGGTAGGCACGGGCACGATGGCGCAGCCGCTGGGCCACGATGACAACGATGCCCAGCGGTATAAAAACGCCTGCGGTCACCGGCGCGCTGATTTGCAGCATGATCGTAAAGGAGACGGTGGCCATAAAAATAAGGCCGATCAGGTCGTCTATCACCACCAACCCTTCCAGCAGCGCCTGGGTGTCATCACGGAAAGTGCTGATCGCCTCACCGGTAGCCAGGCGACGGCCGTCTGGCTGGCGTGGCAGAGGGTCCGCCCCCGGCATCTGCAAAATGCGGGCCAGCATATTGCGCATCAGCAAGCCATAGCTGTGGTATTGGAAGTTGATGTAAAAGAGGGCGGCCCCAGCCAGCGAAAGGCCCATAGTCAGCGCCGCGGCCAGCTGCAGCGCCACAAAGGTCCAGACGGAAACGCCAAGATCATTCACTCCCGTAAGCCAGTCAAAAAATAGCTTAAGAATGAGGCCTGTGGCCGTGGTGGCCACCATGTGAATGGAGATGCTGATCACATCACCCACGTAATAACCGAGGCGGAAAGTGATCAGTTTCCAGAAGTATTGGTAAGTCTTAAGTGTTTGGGTGTTCATGGTTAGTCAATCGCTCACTGAGATTAAGGGATATCAGGCTGTTCTGATAACGCAATACTCTCCTCTAATCCCGTTTGTAGCAGTCGGTAGAAATGGCTGTGGGGGTCGTTTGCCAGGTCGGCGCGACGGCCGTGTTCCCGAATACGGCCGTCGCCTAACACCATGATCTCGTCGGCCCGCTGCACAGTGCCCAGACGATGGGCGACGATGATGACTGTACGGTTGGTAAGCAGTCTGTCCATCGCCTGTTCGATCAGCCGTTCCGTGGCCGGGTCCAGCCGGGAGGAGGCTTCATCCAGAATCACCAGCCCCGGATCGGCCAGAAAGACACGGGCAAAGGCCAGCAGTTGGGCTTCACCGGCAGAGAGGCCGGCGTCTGCGGCCAGGTCACTGTCCAGCCCGGCAGGCAGCCGCTGTAGCCATTCGCGCAGCCCCAGGTCATCTAGCACGGCCAGAATACGGCCGTCATCGATTTTGTCATTAAACAGCGTCAGGTTGTCACGTACAGAGGCGTGGAACAACTGCACATCTTGTGTTACCAGGCCAATATGGCGACACAACTGGGCTTGTGTTGCCTGCCGTATATCAGTTTCACCCAGGTGAACGGTACCACAAGTGGGGTCATAAAAACGAAAGAGCAGCTTGGTAAGTGTAGATTTGCCGCTGCCGGTGCGCCCCAACAAGCCCAGCACTGTCCCCGACTGTAGTGTAAAAGATACGTCTTCAAGCACGGCCGTGTCTGGGTCATCGGCGTAATAAAAAGAGACGTTCTCAAAGTGTACAGCCAATGGCCCGGCCGGAAAGAGGACACCAGGGCCATCGTGCAGGGACGGCTGCTGGGCCCATAATTCCACAATGCGGTTGATACTGGCCCCGGCGCGCTGTAAATCTTCCACCTGCCGGTTGATGCGCCACAGAGGGTCTTTAATGAGATCAATGTAGTAAAAGATGAGGTAAATACCACCGATGGTCATCACCCCATTCTGGTGAAGGTTGGCGCCAAACAAGTGGGCACAGCCATAGGCCAGGGTAAAGATAAAGGTGGGCGTTTCCATCACCCAGACATTAACGCGCATGGCTGCACGCATAGCCAGCCAACGGTTGCGGCAGAGCCGGTACAGTTTGCCCATGATGTAAACGGCCGCACCGGCAGAGCGGATGGTTTCTGCACCACTTAGCCACTCTTCCAAAGAGCCAAAAAGGGTGGCATCGGCCTGGCGCAGCTGCTGCCAGCGTGGAGTAGCTCGCTGGCTGAAGATTTTGAGGGCTACCCCGCCCAAGAGCAGCACGGCCGTTATAGACAAACCCACCCGCCAATCAGCCAGAAACAGCAGGATCAGCACCCCACCCAGCAGCAGCAAATTGCTGCCCATCTGAATGATGAGTTGGGAGAAAAAGTTGGCCAGTTGGTTGACATCACCATCTACCCGCTCGATCAGTTCGCCTGGTTTGTGCGTTTTGTGAAAGGCCATATCCAGCCGCAGGCAGTGCAGGGCCAGGTCGGCGCGTAAGGCGTTGGTAGCCGTCCAGGCCACATTTTCACCCACGTACACGGCCGTGATGTTCACCACCTGGCGCACTACGGCAATGCTTATAAAGATGGCCGCCGCGCCGAACAGCTTTTGCAGCCCGGCGGCGTAGGCAGCGCTGCCAGGGACGGCCGTATGGGTGCTGGCGGTATCAATGAAGTAAGCCACAATTTGGGGGTTGGCCAATTGCAGACCAATGCTGGTGATGACCAGCGTGGCCAACACCAACACCCGCCGGCGTTGTGGCCGCAGGTAGGTGGCCAGGAGATACCAGTAAGGCTGGCTGGAGCTTGGTTGTTTCATCAGGTTACCGGAGGTGGCAGGCGCTTTGAACGTGTCTGTCACCTGAGAATAAAAAGCCCCGCATGTTTGTTTACATGCGGGGCGTGTATTGCTGTCTTTAAGTGGGTGGTCGGGTTACGGCCGTTGATGATCAGGACCAACCAGAGAACAGACGCCAACGCATGTCTGGCGGATGGATGCCCCGCCTGTGTTGCGTGTGCCAATGTAGAAATAGACGTTCATAACTGTTCTCCAATGGATTTTCACAGCGAGATTTTACCGGGGTACGGCCGCAGCGTCAACTAAAACAACAAAGCCCCCTTTCGGGGGCCTTGCTGCGGAAGAGGAGAAGGAGGAAGAAGGAGAAGAAGGGGGGAGGAAATACTTGTGTTTAGCTTGCCTGTAGGATACCAAACAGCAGGGCGGCTGACTGTTAATATGGCTACAGCAGAAGCATACAATTGGTTAATAGTCAGCCGTAAACCATCACCCATAAAGCCGGCCTTTTATCGCTGCACAGTGGGCAAGTAGGCACGGTGGATCTCCAATAGAGGCCAGGGCGTGGTGGCCTGGCCGATCACTTCAATTTCGTTGAGGGCGGCTACCTCGTCCCAGTACCAACGGCCGGTGACAGCGTCTATGGTCAGGCGCAGATGGTCCATTTCTAGGGGCGGATCAAAGGTAATGAGTGTGCCGCCGTTGTCCAGCGGCTCAATGCGGTCGGTAGCCCGGCTATCTATCAATGTGCCGTTTAGATAGAGGGTGAGTGTGGCCGCGTCTACGTAATAGGGACCGTACTGGTCAGGTACACCAAAGCCGCCCCAATCACCGCCCTGTGGCGGCGGACCCACCAGCCGCACCTGCTTGATACGCATAGGCACGGGCCAGGTAAGCGCTACCCATTCGCCGCTGGTACGGCCGTCATCTGTCAGCCAGCCCAGTTCGTCATCCTGGTACGGCTGCTGGTAAGGCTCGCTGAAGAAGGGAGCCGGCGGCCCGCCTGCCGGTAGGGGAACCCAGCCGCGCCGGTCGTTGATTTTTTCCGGGCGGAAGCGATCATACGTCTCATCTACCTTGTGGGAGCTGGCGGTTGCCAGGGCGTAGGGGGCCACATTTTGCCAGCCGGCTTCGGCGTCTGCGGCCACGTCAGCCAGCGAGCCGCTGACATGCCCCATATGGCAGCCGGTGCAGGTGACCGTTTCGCCGGGCCGGGCCCAGGCGCTGCCCTGGGCAATGGTGGTGTAACCGCGGTCCCATTTGCGCACCAACCGCCCTTCGGCGTCCCGCAGCACAATAAACCCCATTACGTCGGCCGGGGCGGTCATGGTAAAAGCGCCAGCGGGGGTTACGTCTACTTCCTGCCATAACACGGCCCGTACTTCATTGTCCTGCCGGAAAGCGTCGCAGGGGTCAGGCCAGTTGTTATAACAGTAAGCGCCGGTGAACTGGTTGGCGTCCAGCCACAACTGCGCTTTGGCCACGCTGCCGGGCGGTGGTGAATTGTTGACGTAGGGCGAAAACAGCGAGGGGTTGGCGTAGACGTTGGGGTTGTGGACGGTGGCGGTCTGGATGTCGCCGGGGCCGTTCTGGCTGAACCAATATTCTGGTAAGGTGTTGGGCACATTGCCGTACAGGGGATCATCACTGGCTACGTCGGTAAATGTATCTGGCAGCGAGGCCCAGCCGGCGCGGGCAACGATGGGTTTGGCGCCCACCTGGTCAGCCGTGCCCAGGCCAACGGGCGAGAGGTCAACAGTTACTGGCACTTTACCGGTGCCCGTGAGGTTCATGGTCCACAGCCGGTAACGCAGATTGGAGCCTTGCAAATCAAAGCCATTGTATGTGCCGCTGGTGGGCAGGCTGTTATCTTCCTCAGATTGGGCGTAGAGGATACGGCCGTCGGGCAGTCCCCATGGGTGCAGCGCATACGGGCCGGAATCATCCCCCTGGTTCCACGCTTTGTCATAACTCAGCCCGGCGATGGCGTCTACGGCATTGGCGTAAAGCATTTCGATGCCAGGGCGGGCCACGCGGATGCCCGATTTTAAGGTGGAGTGCACCATGGATTGGTCGGTTTGCATGGTGTAGGCTACAAAAAGCTGGCCATTGGCTTGTACCACAGCTGGTTGAATGGCGGCGTAGGTATCGCCGCTGCCAGAATCATTGGTAAGGTTCCAGAAGCAGCAGGGCGTCCAGGCATACCGTTGGAATTCTGTACCATCGGGGTTAAGTGTCATCAGATGCCAGGTGTTGGGGGCATGGCGTATCTCAAAGCCATCGGGCAAGATGGCCCGGGCGGGGTTAAACTGGGTATCGGGGTTGGCCAGGATGATGGTGCCATCGGGCAAAACGACGTTGACATCGGCGTCATCAATGCGGTTGTAGATGCCCCGTTCGGATGGCTGGTTAAACTGGTTCCACCAGCGGGAGACAAGGAGACGGCCGTCTGGCAACGGGGTGGGATGCAGCACGCCGGCGCGTTCGGTGGTGAGGCGGCGCAGGTTGGTGCCATTGCCGTTCATGATATAGACGTTAAATGATTCACGGCCGTCATAATGGGCACGGGTGGGGTAGCGAGAGGAATTAAAGACGATACGGCCGTCGGCCAGGTAGGCCGGGAAGAGGTCATGATAGTCTGAGTAGGTTTCGGCATTGCCCCATAACCCGGCATTGGGAATGGTGATGCTGCGGTCGGTGAAAGTCAGCTGAACCAGGCTGCTGCCATCGTAGTCGGCCACATCTATTTCGTAGAGCCGCCAGCCATAGTCTGGACTGGTGGGATCAATGGTTTTGGCCCCGCTAAAGACGATTTTGGTGGCCGTAAAGTTAACGTCCGGTGACTGCACGTCTATCAGGCCAGGCAGGGTATAAACGTGTAGGGTACCGTCAGCATCGCGCTGTACCAGCTTGCTGCCGGGGGCGTATTTAGCAATGCCGGTGCCCCACTGCCCGGCGGGGCCCACTTCGTCGTGGAAGATGGTGTCTTCTGTGGCCAGGTGAGCACGGGCGACAAAGATGATCGGGGGCAGGCCCCCGGCTGAAAGTACACCACGGGTGTCGGCGCGGGCGGTGTGGCTGGCCACGGCCGTGAGTAAGATAATGATGCCTGATGCCATGAGCCACAAGGGATGACGGCAAGGGGTAAGCTTCATAGTTTCTCCTTTGGCTGCGTGCGCTCGTCTGGCCAGGTGCGGGCAATATTTTTCTTCATCTTTTCCAGGTAGGCCTGTTCCATATCTATGCCGGTGTAGTTGGCCAGTTTTAGCGTGTAGGCCAGCAGGTCAGCCAGTTCGTTACGCAGGGTGGCACGGTGTTTTTCAATGGCTTCGCGGTGGGCGCTGTCAGTGGTACGGCCGTCGGCCCTGTAGCGGGCGGCATCACTCCATACTTTTACCAGTTCGCTGGCAATCTCGCCCATCTCTTCTACCAGCAGGATGTAGTTAAAGAAGAGGTCCGGGTCAAAACCTTTCATGGTATCAAGTTCGCGGTGGAAGGTTTGGAAGGCTGGCAAACGGCCGTCGGCCAGCAGCTTTAAGTGGGCCTCGGCAAGCGGGCGGGGCGTGATCTGGGCAGCCAGCACCTGTTTGATCTGGGCGGCGGCAAAAGCCACATCATGGGGGTGGGAAAGAAAGTTTAGTTCATTGGCATCGATGGTCAGCACGGCCGTGTCCTGTAAATTGCTGAGCCATGCTTCATAGGCAGCGGCCAGCTGGCGGATGTATTCGGGGTCCATGTCCCGTTCATAGTGGCGGTCACGCAGGGTAATACGGCGCATCACCTCGTCATGGTCTACCCGTAAGTAGACAATAAGATCGGGTTTGGGGATTTTAGCACCCAGGGCGGCATGGACACGGCCGTACATGGCCAGCTCATCATCTTTCAGATTTAACCAGGCAAATAGTTCATCTTTGGCAAAGGTGTAGTCAGAAAGCAAATAGCCACGCTGTAAGGCGGCAGGTACGGCCTCATGCTGTTGGTGGTAACGGCTGAGCAAAAAGAAAATTTGTGTTTGAAAAGCGTACAGCGCCCGGTTCTGGTAAAAGTCGGCCAGAAATGGATTTTCCTCAAACACTTCCAGCAAAATAGAAGCGTTCGGGAAATGTGGTTGCAGCAGGCGGGCCAGCGTGGTTTTGCCCACGCCGATGACCCCCTCGATAGCAATAAATTTATGACTCATGGATCTCAGTCACCGGTTGCTTCTGCTTTAGCCAGTTCTTCGCGTAGCAAGTCTACCTGGTACGGTTTATCAGCGTCCATGCCCACTTCCGCAAAAGAGTTCAGCACAATTTTGACTGGCAGGCCGGTTAGCCGCTGTGCCGTGACTTCGATGTCTTGAACAGTCACCTGCCGAAACAAAAGCTTAAGCAGCATCCGCAGGCCCACCACGCGGGCAATTTTCCAGGCATGTTTGCGGGCGTTAGACAGCGTTTCTAACAGCTCTTTTTCCTTGGCCAGTTGGGTACTTACAATGCCTACATCGCCACCGGCGATTTCCAGCCCCTTTAGTTTGACATAGGTGCGAGAGGAATGGGGGAAGCGTTTTTCCATCACTTCCCTGGTGACAAAGTTATAATAAACGCCATAGTCGAATGGGCGGCAGGTTTCGATCAGGTAATCTACCATGATCCCGGTCAGTAAGGGAATATCCCCGGTAGCGCCAAAGATGTGGGTGGTTTCTGGCTTATTTTGTGAAACCCAGTTTAACCCGGCCACACCATTGTTGACCAGGCTGCCGTGGTCGGGCAGGTGAATGACCGGGCGCTTAAAGGTCATGCCCATATCTTCCCCCAGCCCCACGATCACAACGTCGGTGATATGGTGGGAAGATTGTACAGCGTCTACCACACGTTCTAACATGGTACGGCCGTGCATATCCAACAATGCCTTTGGCTTGCCTTGTGTGTACTGGTAGATAGGGTCTTCCGGTTCCGGTAGGCCTCCGGCGATGATCACACAGTCCATAATTCCTCCATCATCGGCGATCAGTAATTGGTCATCAGTACTGAATAGTGATTACAGTTTGTGGATGGTTGGTTTCATGTTCAGTTGGGCGATTAAGTCATTAAGTTCGGCATGGCTAAGGGGGCGGCCTTTGGCGGCCACGGCCGTCAGGGCAGCTTCCATCATGTTGGTGCCAAAGGAGCGGCCGTCTAAGACGGGCGTAGACGTGACAACATGCGTCACACCCCGCTGCCGGAACAACGCCATATCTTTAGCGGTTGTGGTATTGGTGACAATGA
Organism: Ardenticatenaceae bacterium; assembly: GCA_011525915.1. Taxonomy (GTDB): domain Bacteria; phylum Chloroflexota; class Anaerolineae; order Promineifilales; family Promineifilaceae; genus CAADGU01. The sequence goes on from WYBM01000019.1 coordinate 11,662, forward strand.
CTTTCCCAGTTAAATTATCAGGCATATGCCGCTTGATGTAGTGACAGTCGCCGGCGATCACATCTGCCCATTGGTACCAACGAGTAAACTTGGGCACGATCTGGTCTTGTTTCTCACCAGTCGGGTACAGTACGCTGATGGGCATTTTGGTAATGATCGGCGCCAACAGCCGCCCTAAAAAATTTAATGTTTTCAGACGGTGTACGGCCACCGGCAGCCCTACCGAAAACATAAGGTCACCATAGGTGGCTTCGTAGCCGTGGTCAGCAAAACTCAGCGTCATACCATATCTGTCTACGCCCACGGTAAGGAAGACCTTGCCAGCATTGTATCGGGGGCCAAGCTCAGCCACCATGGCATCGACCACATGCCGTTCCAGCGTGTTTTTCAGGCCGCTGCCATCGACCACCGGCGTTTGCCTGACGTTTTTGATGAGTTTGTGGGCGGCCGAGATGTTGTAACGCCGTTCACCCATCTCTACCCACAAATCAATGCCACCAACGCCCAGGCAGTCTACCTGCCCGTCCAGTTCCGTAAAAAGGGCGGTGGCGCGTTGGATGTCGCCATCGGTCCCGCGCCGCTCAATGTTTATGGTCTCCCCCAGCAGTTCTACTTCTACAGCTTTGTCCCGGTCAGAGGCGCCCAGGCTGATGCTGACTGCGCGTTTCATAAAGTCTCCTGGTAAGCGTAGAAGGTGGTGGCCGGTTCAAACTGTTGATAACCGGCCACCACCCAGGTATTCATCTACTCTCTTATAATCGCCGGGAGGTAAAGCTTGTATGCCGGGCCGACAAAGGTTGTCACGGGCGGGCCGGTAACAACGGCCGTGACCTCATCACTCCGTACGCCGTACTCAGCGTTGATGACCGCATACGTCGTGTTTGTGAGCATGGTGCTTACGACCAACTGTACTGTCCATGTCCCGGCGGCCTCTAATGTGGACCGCTGCCAGTAAATGGTGGCGCCATCTAACGTAAACGGTAGTGTGGCCGTGATCAACGTGGTATTGGCGGGTAACACGTCAGAGAGCACCACGTTGCTTGTCGCCAGCGCCGGGTGGAAGTGGGAGATGGTGAATGTATAGGTGAGGGTGTCCCCGGCATTTACGTTTAGGGCAGAGACACTCTTTTGTAGGGCCAGGCTGTGGGCGACAGCCTGGATGGGCGTTTGGACAGGGGTGCCCGGCACGGCCGTGACCTCATCGCTGAACACGCTGTACATGGCGTTTTCCAGATAATCATTCGTAATTGAAAGTGGCGTGCTCACCACTAACATGACTTCCCAGGAGTCATTGGCATGTAAGATTGGTGTTTCCCACCGTACCGTTGTGCCATCAAACAGATGGGGCAGTGTGGCCGTCACAAAGATGCTGTTTGCGGGTACCACATCGGTGAGAATGACGTTATGTGTGGCGGCGATTGTATTAAGATTTTGTACGTTGATGGTGTACGTCAGCCAGTCGCCCGGCATGATCTCGGTGCTGGATGCGGTTTTGGTGATCGCCAGGGCGTAGGGTATGATCTCTGTTTGCACAGGTGGGCCAGAGACAGGGGGAGCCTCGTCACTGCGTGCGCCATAGGTTGTATTTTCGATCAACGTGGCTGTTGTGGTAATGTCTGTGCCTACCACCAGCATCACGTTCCAACTTTCCCCCGCGTTTAACGTGGGAGTGTTCCATTGGATTATTGGGCCGTCAAACGTGTAGGGCATGGTCGCTGTAATAAACGCCGTGTTGGCCGGAATGATGTCTGTAAGAATGACGTTATGGGTCATGCTGATGGGGCTTAAATTCTGCAGCGTTAGCGCATAGGTGATCTGGTCGCCGGGGGCAATTGCTGCCGGTGCTTCTTTGCTCAGTCCCAGAGCGATGGGCAGATAGTTGTAAATTTGATTGTACGCATTCAGGGCATCAATACGGCCGTAACCGTACACCATGTTGGGCACATCATTGGGGCCGATGCCGCCGCAGCCCTGGGAACTGGTCAGGGGGACGGCCGTTTGTTCAATTAAATTTTCAATCGCGTCTACCTGGCCGGCCAGGGCCGGTTCGGCAGATACCAGCAGCCCTACCAGCCCGGCCACGTGAGGCCCGGCCATGCTGGTGCCGTTCCAACCGCCCTGGTAGCCGCCGTCCCGGGTGGTAGACCGTATGTTGACACCTGGCGCTGAAATGTCTGGTTTTAAGCCATTGTCAAAGGTGGACGGGCCCCGGCTGCTGAACCCGGCAATAATGTCAGAGCTGTTGGTGGCCCCCACACTGAATGATTCGTCATAGGTGGCAGACGGATTGTTAACTGTGCCACAAGCAGACCCGCTGTTGCCGGCGGAATGAACGGTGACAATGCCCGCCGCCACCACGTTTTGTACCACTTGCAGCAGTTCGCCGCCCTGGGTACAGCCTTCGCTCGGCGGGCAGCCCCAGGAGTTGTTGATGACATGGGGCGCTTTGGTGGGGTCACCATCTGTCTGGGGGTCACCACCGATGGGATAAGGGGCGATAAACCATTCATAACATTCACTGTAAGTGGCCGGGGTGCCATTGCCCACGTTCATGTTACGGCAGCCGATCCATTTGGCGCCTGGTGCCATGCCTACAGCATTGGTGGCGCCAGCCGGCCAGTTAGGGTCGGCTGGGTCCAGGTCATTGCCTACCATGGTGCCCATGGTGTGGGTGCCATGCCCGTGATCGTCGCAGGGGGCGGGCGAATTGGCGCCGCAACTGCCGCCGCCGCTGTGAATGGCATCATGCCAGTTGTAGTCGTGGTCAGCGGTGACCCCGTCCCAGCCGCGATACTGGTTAATGAGACCACTATGGTTCCAGCGGTAGCCGGTATCTTGCCCACCGATGACTGCACCTTCGCCAGCCACCCCAGCCGCCCATACATTGGGTGCGCTGACCAGGTTGATGTTCCATTCAATGGTTTGCAAAGCGCGCCGCATCTGTTCTTCCGTGGTGGGCAGAAGCTGCATGGGGACGGTAGGGTTGGCCAGGAGGCGAGCTACGTCTGGCCGTTGAGCCATCTCCTGCACGACATCTATGTTGCCGCGCACCCAGATCATGTTGACGACCCAGAAGGGGCGGTAGGGTACACCCAGGCTGTCTAACTGGGCAATGACGGCTGGCTGGGTGCGTTTGGCCACGGCCGTTAATGTTTCATACACGTAAGCACCTTTGGCATCTTTGGTGGGCAGCGCTTGAGCGCCACTAACATCTCCCTGTTCCGCCAGGTAAACCAGGAACTCTGTTTCCGGCAGAGGGCCATCAGGGGCCTGGGCAGGATCGGCGGTGGCCAGCACCCAGGGGTCTACTTTAGTTCGCCAGCTATCAGGTTCTGGCGGAAATTGTGCCTGGGCATAACGATAAAACACGGCTGTGAACAAGGCCAATAAGCCAATGAGTAAGAGTGTCTTCCGGATCATTCTGTCTCCCTTGAGGTAGGTGTTCAGTAATTAGTTGTCAGTAAGTCAGTAATCAGTAATCAGTAAGTCAGTAATCAGTAATCAGTAAGTCAGTAATCAGTAAGTCATACCTGATTACTGAATACTGGCCACTGTCCACTGAATACTGGCCACTGTCCACTGAATACTGGCCACTGATTGTGATTCGTGGCGTGTATTATACATAAGTGTGATGGCAACGTTAAATTTCCCAGGCAGTTTTGATTGGGGATATGACCGGGGAGGCGAGTGTGGTAAACTTTGCCTGGAGTGGAACTATGACAACAACAAACCTCAAAACTCTATTGGAAAAGGCAAACGAAGCCAAAAGACAGTATGACGTGGCCGGGGCTATTCAATTGTATACGGCCGTGTTAGATGAGACTGACGCCAAGACCGGAGATATGGAAGTGGTAGAGATGCGCCTGTCTGCCCTGCGCCAGCGTGCCTTGTTACAACGTCGCCTGGGAAAGCAGGAGGCGGCCATGGGCAGTTACCAGCAGGCGCGTCAAGAGGCGCGCACAACGCAGCAGGTTGTCGTGGGTACAGAATTGTTGGCTCAGCAATACAGTAATATGGGCCAGCATGACAAGGCGATGACCCTACACCGCGAGGCACTGCAGCTGGCCGAATCTATCAATTACACCTACGGCCGTGCCCTGGTTTTAGAAGGGTTTGCCGCCACCTACTTTTATTTAGGCCGTTTTGAAGAGTCGCTTTCCTATATTGAAAAAGCACTTTCCCTTTTCCGCCAATTAGATGATGTAGAAGAAACATCCCGCACCTGGAATTTGTTGGGTATCATCCGTCAGCGTCAGGGCGAAATTGATAAGAGCATTGTGGCATTTAAGACCTCTTTGGCGTTGGCACGTGGGGTGGGTGAATGGGAGACGGCCGTTATTCTCTCTAACCTGGGGGAAAGTTACCAACTCCTTTATGATATGCAGCAGGCGCTGGTCTACCATGAGGAAGCACTGGTTCTGGCCGAAAAAATAAAACTGCCTTCTATGGAAGTGGACATGCGGCGCAACAGGGGTGTAGAACTCTCCTATTTAGGACAGACGGAAGCCGGCATTGACAATCTGCGCCAATCATTGCGTTTAAGTGAAGTGGTGGGGCAGCCGTTTCTAACGTACCAGGTTATCTATTCCCTGGCGTTGGCCGAACATGCCCGGCACAATGTTGATAAAGCGGAAGAGTATGCGCAGCGTCTGTATGATCTGGCCGAGCAGAGCAACACTCGTGACTTTCGTGCGCAGGCCATGCACGTATTGGGCCTGTGTGCCCAAACCAGCGGTGACAATGTTCGCGCCGAGCAGTTATGGCAGCAAGCCCTTTTTCTGGCACATGAGACCGGCCAGCAAACATTGCTGTGGCAGTTGCATGCAGCACTGGCGGAAATTTCACCCAATCCGGCACTGGCCACAACCCATTATCGCATTGCGGCTGAAGTCATTGAACAGATCACCTATCCTCTTGAGGATGAGTCTTTATGCAAAACCTTCTTGACCGCCCCCCCGGTAAAAGCGGTTTTAGATAAAATTTCTTGAGATGGTTCCTCAGATATTCATACCTGGTGTACAGCGGGTCATTGTGGTTGCCAGTGGCAAGGGCGGTGTAGGCAAAACAACCGTTACCGTGAACCTGGCATTGGCCTTGCAGCGCAGTGGTGCCACGGTTGGTATTTTTGATGCAGACATTTATGGTCCCAATGTACCGCTGATGTTAGGTGTGCATCGCCAGAAGCGCAGCCAGGGCATGATCGCTATTGCCCGGCGCAAAGACGCTCCCGCTTATATTCAACCATTAGACCGTTTTGGCTTACGCATTATGTCTGTTGGCTTGCTGGTGGGCGAAGATGAGGTGATTGACCCGGCCCGCAGCCCAGACGCCATTGGCCAACTGGTGGTGCAAACGTTAAAAGATGTGCAATGGGGTGAACTGGATTATTTGTTGATTGATCTGCCGCCGTCGGCCGGCCAGCCCCAGGCTTCTTTGGTGCAGCATGTTCCCATAGACGGGGTAGTGATTGTGACCACCCCTCAAGACCTCAGTCTGTTGGATGCCGGCCGCTCTTTGCGGTTGTTTCAGCAGGCCACGATTCCTATTTTGGGGGTCGTTGAAAATATGAGTTACTTTATCTGCCCTGATTGTGGCACGCGCCATGAAATTTTCCAGCATTCAGAGAAGTGGCGGCCACCCGCGCTGGCGGATGTGCCGCTTTTGGGCCGGATTCCGCTGACGCCGACAATCTCCAAAAGCATTAACAAAGCAGACCCGCTGGTACATGACCACCCGGATGACCCGGTGGCACAGGCGTTTTTAGCGATCACGGCCGTGCTGCAAAGCCGGCTGTCTTAAGCAGCAGTAGCCGCTGGTGCCCCCTGCCGCCAGGCTTGGTGGCCTAGACTTTAGGCAGCCCACACAGCACTGCCCTCTGTGCCGTATGTAAAGACCATGGTGCCTTTATCATGCACCACTGTTTCCAGGTGAACGGGCCGGTTCCAGAGGACAAACAAATTGCCCAAAGTGGCTTCCAGATACGGCCGATCCAGGTCAATGCCTTCGTGCCGGTGTACCAGGTACAACTCTCCCCGGTTTTCATAGTTGGCATTTATCACATCAATGATCGGCTGGCCAAAATTGGTCAGTTGGAACAATAATTTTTGCTTCACTTGCTGGAAATCACGGCTAGATATTTCATATTCGTTGATATGCTCGTTATATTCAAAAGTAAATAATTTGTGCTGCCGGGCAAACTCTTCGGTTAAAAAGGCGTCGATAAACCCTACGTCATTGTAAATACGGCGTACTTCAAATGCCTTTTCCAACCCTCTACCCAGGTTTGTATTCCAATGTTTGCGTGCTTCATGATCTTCGCAATTTTCATAGTCTGGGCCAAACGCACCGCGATTCCAACGGTCTTCAATGTCCAGAAAAAGCTCGTACCCTAGCCGGTAGGGGTTCAGGCGACCCGGGTGCATGGCCACTGTGCCAGAATGATGCTCGGCGTAATCAATGAGTTCACCCGGTTGCAGCATATGGTTGGTCATAATGCGTGTATGCCAGAAGACGGCCCAGCCTTCATTCATAATCTTTGTCTGTCGCTGTGGGGCAAAGTAATAGGCTTCTTCACGAACAATGCCTAACAGGTCTCGCTGCCAGTTTTCCAGGGGCGCGTGCTCTTGTAGGAAGAGAAGTACATCGCGCTCTGGCTCTGCCGGAAACTTCTTTGCCTGAGTGCGTTCGGCATCAAGCCGAAGCTGTTGTTCAGCCATAAACTCAACCGGGTTAATGTAACTGTCCATGTAATCTTTAGCCTGCATTTTTTTTACCGTTTGCGGCTTTGCGTCCTCTTCTAAGAATTCAGTGCGTCGGGCGATGCCCGGTGAGTGGATGTCAATGAGATTATCCAGGGAGAGGCAGGCATCCATAAAATTTTCCACCACCTCACGGCCGTAGCGATCCATATAATTGTGAATACGGGCAGAATGGTTGGCGACTTCGTCTAACATCTTGCGGTTTGTGTGGGAAAACCAGAAGTTGTTGGTGAAAAAATCGGCATGGCCGCATACGTGGGCCATCACCAGCTTCTGGTCTACCATCAGGTTGCTTTGCAGCAGGTAGGCGTAAATGGGCACGGTGTTAATGACCATTTCGTAAATGCGGTGCAGGCCGTAAGCATAGCTTTTAGAGAGGCGTTCATACTCCATGCCAAAGCGCCAATGAGGGTAACGAATGGGGAAACCATCGTAAGCGGCCAATAGATTAACGGTCTTGTAGTCAACCATTTCGTAGCGCACTTCGGGGAAGGTTAACCCGTAGTCGAAGGCAATTGCTTCGATCTCTTTTTGTAGTTCAGCCAGTTCGCCGGTAATGAGCATCTGGTTATCCCCCGGTGAATGGAGGTTCGAGCCTAGAGCGTGTTTTGCTTATGCTCTCCAATCTCGTCACCTTATAATCCTTTACCCAAAAATGACTTAATGGCGTCGAAAATCCCGTCACGGTCATTGATTTTGGCGCCAACCAATTTTTCATCTTCGATTTGGGCGATGGTTTCCATGAACATACGGCCGTAGCCCCCCGGCACCTGACCATACCCAAACATATTCATATGGGGCAGCAGTCGTTCTGCCAACAGCTCATGACATAACTTATCATCTTGCCCGCCAAAGTTTTCCCCATCTGAAAAGTGGAAAGCGTACATATTCCACTCGGCGGGATCATACTCCTCTTCAATAAGATGGCTGCAAAGCTGGTAGGCCGATGAAATCTTGGTGCCGCCGCTTTCACGCAGATGGTAAAACGTGTGCTGGTCAACTTCTTTGGCGGCCGCATCATGCACAATATAGCGCACCGTCAGGCTCTTATAGTTATGGCGCAGCCAGGTGTCAATCCAGAAAGCCGTTAAACGCACCAGTTCCTTTTTATGCCGCGTCATACTGCCGGAAACGTCCATCATATAAAAGATAACGGCGCTGTTTTGCGGCTGGGGATATACATTCCATGAGCGGTAACGCACGTCATCCCGAATGGGAATAACCACGGGTCTATCTGGATTGTAAAGGCCGGCGGACATCTGCCGTTTTAAGGCGGCACGATAGGTGCGTTTGAACGAACGTAAACTTTCAGGCCCAACACGCCGGATGCCCGTATAACGAACCTTGCCACCCTCCACATTTTTCTTGCCCTTTGGTTCAATGCGTGGCAGGGCCAACTCTTCACCCAGAATTTCAGCCAGCTCTTCCAGGCTCATTTCCACTTCCAAAAGGTGGGCGCCTGGTTGATCACCAGCGCCCTGGCTGCCGTCTTGATCACCAGGGCCTAAAGGGGTACCCACGTCGCCTTCACCCTGGCCTACGCCGCCCATTTGTTTATCGCCAAAGCGGATGCGCGGCAGTTCAATCTGGGGGATGGGTATGCTGACTAAATCTTTGCCCTGGCGTCCGATTAATTCGCCATTAGAGATGTACTTACGTAGATTTTCGCGTACATGACCCCGTACAATCTGGCGAAAACGCTTGGCATCCTGGTCTATTCGATGAGAGGTGGAGTAATTTATCATGAAATCCCTGATCACTTAATCTCGCTGTTGGGTATCACCGCGGGCAAAAATGCTGGCCACATAATTAAGGACATCTGACGCGCAGATGTCACAATACCCCATGTTCTTAATCATGCGGGTCTTCACAACTTCAATTTTTTCCTGAGTCTCCTGATCAATAACATTAGAGACCAGGCTGGTGAGTTTGATAGAATCTTTCTGGTCTTCAAACAACTTCAATTCCAATGCACGCCGCAGGCGCTCGTTAGCGTCCCAGGTAAATTGCTTGCCTTCAATGGCCAGTGCCCCAATATAGTTCATGATTTCGCGGCGAAAATCATCTTTACGGCTTTCGGGAATCTCAATTTTTTCCTCAATAGAGCGCATCAAACGTTCATCCGGTGGTTCATCCTGGCCAGTATAAGGGTTGCGCACTTTTTGTTTCTGGGTATAAGCCTTCACGTTGTCAATGTAGTTAGCACTCAGACGCTTGATGGCTTCTTCGTCGGCCGTAATGGCCCGCTGTACTTCATTTTTGACAATTTCGTCATATTCCGCCCGGACTACAGAAAGCAAATCACGGAACTGCTTCCGCTGCTCTTTACTGGTGATGAGGGAGTGATGGCGCAGCCCACTTTCCAATTCACGCATGATCATGAATGGATTAAGGCAGCTGCGGCTGCTGTCCCCCACGAGGGCGTTGGAGATTTTGTCTTGTATATAACGCGGCGAAATACCAAACATGCCTTCCTGGGGGGATTCCGCCTGTAGTTCAATGACGGTATCTTCGGTAAAGCCTGGCAGGGAACGGCCGTCATACAGGCGCAGCTTTTGTACCAGAGAGATCCCAGCCCGTTTGGGCTCTTCCAACCGGGTGAGTACCGCCCAAAAAGCCGCCAGTTGCAGTGTGTGCGGGGCGATGTGTTTACCAATGACCTTTTCCTGACTAAAATCACGCAGGTAGATTTTTACCTCATCCTGGAAGCGTATGTTGTAAGGTACGTCAATTTTGATGGTTCGGTCGCGCAGCGCTTCCATGTACTCATTGTTCAGCAGGCGCCGATACTCCGCTTCGTTGGTATGGCCCAGAATAACTTCATCAATGTCTGTATGGGCAAACTTTTTAGGTTTGATTTTGTGTTCCTGGGAGGCTGTCAGCAGATCGTAGAGGAAGGCCACATCAAGCTTAAGAATCTCAATGAATTCAACCAGACCACGATTGGCAATGTTTAGCTCCCCATCAAAGTTAAAGGCGCGGGGATCAGAATCGGAACCATACTCAGCGATTTTGCGGTAGTTGATGTCACCGGTGAGTTCTGTAGAGTCCTGGTTTTTTTCGTCTTTGGGTTGGAACGTGCCAATCCCTACCCGGTCTTTCTCTGAAAGCAGGATGCGTTTCACCTTAACCTGGTTGATGACCTTGGTCCAGTCGCCGCCGGTCTTGCTTAACAGGTCGTTGAAGATGAAGCGGCAGGCGGGGCATAGGTCACCTTCAATCATAACACGCTCCATGCCTGTACGGCCGTCATTTAACTCATTCAGCACAATATCCCTGAATTGCGGCGGAATCAGGTGCAATGGCTCTTCGTGCATAGGGCAGTCCATTGGCTCACCCTCTTCCGGTTCCCAACGGAAACTGTAGAGACGGCCGTTTTCTGTACGTGCATAATGCTCTAGCCCCTTCTTTAACAACCGCACAATGGTGCTTTTGGCCGTACCCACCGGACCATGTAACAAGACGACCCGGCGTTCCGTACCGTACCGGTGCGCCGCCGAACGGAAAACCTGCACCAGGTCCATTAACTGCTTGTCTATGCCAAAAATGGCATCCTTGCCATTTTCAAAGGGATCGTCAAAAAAGTTATAGTGAATCAATCTTTCTCGGTTGCGGCGATATTCGTCAGAGCCGAACGAGACGATCATGTCATAAAGCCGCTGATAGGCTGACCGGGCGACCAGCGGATCTTCCTTCACAATTTCCAGATAATCATCAAATGAGCCTTCCCAATGAAGATCACGAAAACTAGTCAAATCCTGCATTTCCGCAATTTTGGCCATGATTCCATTTTTGCTCATCTTTATAAACCTCCACTACTTGGCGTAGATAAGAGATTGGTGCATTGGAAATATAGTTAGGTTCATTTTTTCTTAATCTCTCATCTTATAAATAAAATACAAAGAGGGTCACTCCAGGCTTTGTGAACCTGACGACCCTCTTCCTTCCTAAGAACACTGACCTGTATAGGTTCAGACAAGCCTGCCACATTCTTGATCGCAAACTTGCAATGATGAAGCGCACAAAACTACCTGTGCTTGCCAAACTTCGGCTTCATCTCCTGACAGTTTCGGCGTTGTGGTGTCTTTTGCAAGGCCACTCACAACTGTCGGGAAGTAAGGCCGCTTAATGATAACTTGTAGATAAGATTGAAAATGGGGGAGATTTCTTACAAAGTAGTAATAGGAATTCAGTAATCCGTGGCTGGTAGCTGACAGGTCAAAAACTTAATCACCTGTGGGTATGGGGGAAAATTCGGCAGCGCCTGACGAAAATGGCTCTATGGCTTCAGCCACGACAACTAACCGCAAACCCTCATAGATCTCGTGGCAGTCCGGGCATTGTTGCAGATGAGACTTTAACACGGCCGTATGTGGCAGCGGCAGTTGACTTAACTCCGCCTCGACAAAAGCCGGTAAGTAGTTTTGGAACTGCTTACAATCAATCTCATGTTCTTGGGTTGCATAAAGGATTTCAATCCAGTGGAAAAAAGCTTGGTGCATCAAGATTCCCTTCCAAGGTGTCAGGTTTTTGCATAGATAAGATGCAAATGGGTACTTAATTCTTACCACAAATTGTCGAATAAGCCCAATATGTCACCAGCACTATAATGGTGAGCCAATAATTTGGCTTTTATTTTCTTGCGGGCATCATGCAGCATCTTATACAGTGTATTGGGCGTCGTCTCCAGGTTTTCGGCCACTTCTTGCAGGGAGCGGCCTTGAAAGTGAATGCCTAACACCGCCTGTCGCTGCCGTTCGTTTAGCTCTGTTTCTAATACTTGTAATAAAAAGGTGACCAATTCTTCTCGCGCTGCCTTAAGTTCAGGGTCGTTTTTTGTTTCGCTTTCAGTCAGCGGGGAAAAGACGGCCGTTTCTTGTTTTGCCAGATCATCCCAGGAAAAGTCCCGGTACCGCCGCCGCCGTAAATCGGCGGCGGCTTCGTTGATGACGAAGCGATAGGCCCAGGTAGTAAACTTGGCATCCCCACGGAATTTATCCAGATTATCCCGAATGCTCAGCAGTGCATTTTGGGCGTAATCCTCTGCCATTTCGTACAGAGTATCTGTCGACAGGTGAGTTACTTCCACCCGACCGTCGCGGAGATAGACAAATGTAGCCCGTACCAGATATTCACGTAGGTCTGACAGTGCCTGGACTTGTGCTTCCCCCGATTCCAGGAGTGCTGCCAGCCACTCCTCATTGGTTCGCTTTACCATACCTACAGTATGGCACAATTTGCTTAAAATGACATTAAGTAACCGTGTGAATTCCAGGTTATGATGATCTTTCCGCCCACCAGCTTTTTAATTTGCGCAGGCCGTCGGCATTTAATTTATGGCCAGTAGCATATTCGCGGTATTCCAAATAGGCCCCCATGGCCCGGACGGCCGCTGCGCTCTCTTGGGCAATGGTCAAGGGAATGCGGTCATCTTGTGAGCCAGCAGCCATAAAGACAGGCATGTCCTTCAGCGCGGCTTGCTCAATGGCTTTATCAACTTGTAAGGGCATAAACCCCACCAGGCTGGCAATCCCCTTGATCCAGCCTGGGTTTTGTATGGCTGTGGCAAAGGCAATGGCCGCACCCTGGCTAAAGCCCATCAGGTAAATCTGGTTCAGGTCAGCCTGGTACAAATCAGGCAAGGCACCGATAAAATGCGTCACGGCCGTCACGGCGTCATCAAGCTGATTAAGACAGGGCCATTCATCTGCTCTGCGTGACTGCCAGGTAAAGCTCTTCTCAGCTACAGGTACAACTGCCCGTGGCGCGGCCACAAGCCAACCTGGTGGCAGTGTCTGCGCAAATACCCACATGACCTCTTCATTTCCCTGGTGTCCGTGAATCATAATGACGGTAGGCAGCGGACCCGCGGCGTTTGGCTTCATCACACGATGCACCAGGCCAGAGGCCGCCAAAGCGGCCCCACTTTCTATAAGCAAAAGGTTTTTGTTCATGGGCTTAATGGTAGCGGGTACTCCGTAAAAAACCACCAATTGACAAAAAAAGGAGGTGGTAGACTAACGGGCGTTAGTCCAACCACCTCTGGGGGGGGAGCCAATAAAAGTATATCACCCTTCAGTACTAGCGTCAACAAATTCTTGCAGCAAACTTGCTAGATCATCTGGCCTTTTACCAGAAGTGAGGGCAAACTATCAGGAAGCGGATGGGGCATGTTCGAGGAAAAGATTTAATTCAGCCTCTTTGAGTGGTTTGGTAGAGTTGGTTGCATAGAACCCTGTTTCCCATAGGCTCACAACCACACCATATTCTTGCTGAATGATTTGTTCTGACCCATTTTTGAACAGGTGGGCTGTCCAGGCCGCCTCGCATCCTGGTGGGCAGGTGGCTACGATATGAATGAGATCTTGCTGGATGTGTGTGTGGTTTAAGACACAACCGTTGGCACTGGCTAACCGCAGCAATGCCTGGCGTAGGGGAGCCACCAGCGCGTCAGCGATGGGTTCTCGTGGGCGCCAGACAATGGCATAGGAGACACGGCCGTGTAGGTTCTCCTCTTTGGTAGCCTGGCGCAAAGCATGGGTGGTGGGGCTGGTGCGCCCGGTGATAATTTCTTCCAGATGGCGGGTTAAAGGCCGCTCTTTTTTGCGCAGCTCACTGACGGGTGTTTCTGGCAGCGCAATGAAGATAAGCCGGTAATGGCGGTCGATCTGATGCGTATAAAGCAGTAAATCACCTGCCCGTGCTGGCAGGTGCAAAAATTGCAGCCGGTCCGTGGCCGGGTCTTTGGCCTCCCCTTTGTTTACGTGCAGGGCAATGGTAGCTGCTTCTCGTTCGTTTAGTTCTCCCCAATAAGCCAGTAATTTGCTGTCTCGTGCGACCACGGCCGTTTTCACAAAGTGCCCAAATTCTGCCTGATGCAAAGCACTGATAAGCGCCACTGTGTCTAAGGCATTGCTCAATTGGGCACGGGTAAAGGCTTCCCGCTCACGTATAAAAAATGGCTGCGCCAGCGCCTCGTTCAAAATGACAGGCAGCTCAACTTCCAGCAGAGGTTTAATAAGCAGCCCCTGGATGCGACCGGAATAGGTTGTAGGGATTTCTACATCCGTGGTAGGTGTCACCAGAATCAAGCGCAAGTCAGGCTGGATGGCCCGCAATGACCGAATGATTTTGGCGCCATCGTTGACGGGCACAAATGCCAGGTCTCGGCGGGCCTGTACCAGGTGTAAACAGGCTTCTTTGACGGAAGGGACAACCGAGATGGAAAATGAGCCAATGCGGTTCAGCGCACGGACCAATCGCCCGGCAAATGTTTTGTCCGGTTCAAGGATCAGAATATCTTGCGCAATCTTGGCCATGCGCTCATTCTAAGGATTCTGCCAGAGATAATCAATGTAAGGGTCGTGAAACTTTTGATGTGTCTTGGGGCCTGGTTAGCGGCGGCGCCAGATGCGGTACACGGCCGCGCCCCCGGCCAGCACCAAAACGCTTGTTATCGTTAGCCCCCATGCGTTTAATGAAACCGGGGACGATGATGGCAAAAGAGCGGCAGATGGTGGGGTGATCACGGCCGTTGCTGGTGCTGCCGGTGTTGATTCCTGGTTCAGTACGACCAGGGGCAGATCATGGTCGGTGGCCCGGTAGATGGCATGTGGATCCGCCGCCAACACCTGGGGGTAATCAGCATTGACGTGTTGAATTGTGACCATGTCTACCTGGCTGACCAGGGCCGGTGAAGCCAAAATGCCATCTAATAATTGTGCCGCGCCGCCAAAAATGAAGCTGTAGCGCTGTGTCAGAGGGACGGCGGCCAGCAGATTGGTCAGTTGGCCGCTATCTGTCATGGCCAACAGCGTTGGCGACCGTTCGTAATCATTAAAATCGCCTAGCACCAGGATGGCCGCATGGGGATCAACGGCCAGCAAATCATGGGTCAGTGTATGGAGGTGTTGGGCCTGCGCCAGCCTGGCCGGGGCCGTTTCGGTTTCACCGCCGCGTTTGCTTTTGAAGTGGTTGACAAAGACGGTGTAGCCACGGCCGTCAACTTCCAGGGTGACTTGCAGCGGTGGGCGCGAAAAAAGCGGCTGCTGCCCGACTGGGCAGGGTATGGTTGGGTCAATGATACCGGTATCAACGGCCGTACACGTCTGCTGCAGAACGGCATGCTGCACCGCCACGCGCCGCGGATCACTTAACAAGGCAACGTCAATGCCGCGAACATCGGCACTTTCCAGGTGGGCAATGGCATAGGTGAACCCACATAAGGGTGTCAACAGGTCTGCCAATGTTTGTAAAATGGCTTCATTTTCTACTTCTTGGACTCCGATAAGGGTGGGGCAGCCAAGAATCTCACTTATCTGGCGGGCTATTTTGGCCTGTTTGTTGGCCAGTTCAACTGCAGATGGCTTGGGTTCGGCCTCATCACCAGTATCATCGCGTTCGTCGAAATGGTTTTCCAGATTGTAGGTGGCGACACTGAATTGGCCCGCAGACAACACGGGTGGGGTAGGTACGGGTGGTGTGTTCACGGCCGTGATGACCAAAGCTTCTGGCTTTTGCTGCACCAGCTTAAATTGGTCAAAGTGGTAAATGAGCGGGCCGGTTAACCCAGTTATCTGGTCGCCTGTTTTGACATGGGGAAAGCCGCTGCACGTTACGTCGCTGGTGTGCAAGATGGGCACGATCTGGCCGATGGGGTCGGTGGTGGTCTGACGTATGATGCGTGTGTCTGGCGCTTCTGGTCCCACGACGGCCAGGCCACAGCCGTTAAAGGTCGGCCCGGTCACACGTGCTGATCCAGCAATGGTTACCAGCATCCCTTCCAGCGCTTCAAAGTAGGCAGACTGCGCCTGGTTGTCTGGTGGGGGTGTTATGGGGACAGGGGCAGGCAGCGGCACGGCCGTGCGTTCAACGGCCATCTTTAACCCATCATCGTCAATCTCAGTCAGGCCAAAAAACTCGGTGACCTGCCCGGTAATATAGACCTGATCGCCGTGGCGGGCCGACGGCCGTTGTCGCCCCAAAAACACAGCAATGCCATCTGAGGTGTCGGGGTCTGCATCTTCAAAACCAGGAATGTCCTGCACAAACAGCGTGTAATAGGTGAGGCCGGCTGTATTGCGGTCTTCATAAAAGCCGGTCACCACCCCCCGAAAGCTGACTATTTCATTGATATATGGGGAAATGTCTGCGCTGCCTTGAATAGCGCCAATGGTTAACAGGTTTCCTTGCCTGGCCAGGCCCTTTCCGGCATAGGTCAGCATCAGGCTAACCATTAAAACCGTTATGATGCCATAATGCAGATTGGTAAACTTAAACACGGGCATAATGTTCGGCGCGGATAAAGCGGCGGGTCCCTGTTTCTGCACGAATAAGCAGCGAGTGGGTGGTGGCATAATTGCTGTGGTAGTGCATGGCTCGCAGCAGGCGCGTGTTTGTAATGGCTGTGGCTGCAAAAAATACACGGTTGCTTTTGATCATGTCATTACAGGTTAGAATGCGTGATATATCCAACCCCCGTTCCAGAACTGCCTGCCGTTCTGCTTCACTTTGAGGTGTCAGTTGGGCCAACATCGCCCCTCCGGTGGCCCTGACGGCGCAAGCGGCCAACACCCCCTGCGCGGCACCGCCGATGCCCATGAGTAAATCAACCCCGATATTACCAGTGGCTGCCAGTAAGGCTCCTTCGGCATCTGCTTCAGTACGCAGCATTACCCGGGCGCCGGCAGCACGAACTTCATTGATCAAATCCTGATTGCGCGGTCGGTCCAGAATGATGACGGTGAGGTCATGGACAGCTTTATGTTTGACGCGGGCAACTAAGGCCAGCGTCCAGGCGGCCGGCGCATTCAGGCACTCTGGCACCAGGGCTTTGGCCGCCTTACGGTCAACGACCAGCTTGTTCATATAGATGGCTGGTTCGCAGGCCCAGATGGCATCACGTGGCGCTACAGCCACTATGGAGATGGCGCCAGGTTGGCCGTGCAGCAGCAGTTTTGTACCGTCGATGGGGTCTACGATAACATCCACCTCTGGGCCGTGACCTGTGCCTACGGGCTCTCCGTAGCCTAGAGAAATATCTTCCTCTGAGAGGCGGTTCTCTTCACCGATGATGATACGGCCGTCCATGTCCAGGGTATCTAACGCGGAGCGCATGGCGCGGGTGGCGGCCCGGTGAGCGGCGGCATAATCGCCAGAGCCAATCCAGCGTCCGGCAGCCAGTGCGGCCGTTTCTGTTACTCGTACAAGGTCTAACCCAATGTTACGTGGCGCACGTTCTTCTATCATGTGTCATGTACCTGTCATTCAATCAACCGCTTCCAATAATTTTTCGGCCTCCCATGCCAGCATGCCCCCTTCCAAAATCACCACATTGGTACAACCCACACTTTGCAAAGCGGCGGCGGCACGGCGGCTGCGGCGGCCACTGCGACACACCAGGACGATCTGCTGATTCGCCGGAAATTTTACGTTTTCCGAAAGTACGGTGGCTAGAGGAATAGAGTGGGCTTCAGGTATATGCCCTTGCCGGAACTCGCGTGGTTCGCGCACGTCTACAACCAGGGGGGGCGTTAGACCCTGGCCGATCACTGCGTGCTGGTTAATCAGCGCTGAGGTGTGAAGCTGCTGCCATAGGAGGCGCGGCCGTACTGTGAGCAGGTGGTCAACGGCGACTTCGTGCTCGTGCGGAATGCCCTCCACATCAATGCGTTTGGGCAGGTTGGCGCATTCTTTGAACACCCGCACAGGGCACTCGTAAATACAAATGGCCGGGTCCAGGATGTGGTGGAAAATGTCGGTAATGGCCGTGTCTTTGTCCAGGATGTGATCTTCTCCCAAAAGATGTTCCACAAAATTGGTGGTGGCGAATATCTGCTTAACGCGGTACTGTGGGCGAACCAGAAAGACATCACCGCCCCGATCACGGTATTTTTTAACAATGTTTTCCAGCATATGAATACCGGTAAAATCACAATCATTGACATTGTGCATACGGATGAGCAAATATCGCTGTTCCGGGTAGTTGTCGGCGTGGTCTAAAATGTATTCTTCAACGTGATGTACCGCACCAAAGTACAAATCACCTAAAATTTCAATGATGCCTAACTGGGGGCAGCCGGCTTTTTCCGGTTGGTAGAGGAAATGTTTGTAGTTGGCGTCTGGCTTCACTTCATGTACACGAGGGGTACTGGTATGGAGGATGTACATGACAAAGGAGAGGATAATGCCCAACAAAACGGCAAATTGAATATCTAAAAAGAGTGTGCCTATCAGGGTGACAATAAGAATGGCGGCTTCGCCGAGGTTGCTCTGGCGAATGCGCTGAATTTCGGCGAAGTCTATCATGCCGTAAGCAGTAAGGATAAGTGTGCCCGAAAGCGCGGCTACCGGCAGGAAGGCGGCCAGGGGGCCAAGGGTAAACATGGCAATAAGCACAAATAGGGCTGAGAAGATGGCCGCCATTGGCGAACGTGCGCCATTATCTACATTCACGGCCGTGCGGGCAAATGAGCCAGCCCCGGCAAACCCCGAAAAGAAGCCCATAGTAATATTCGCCAGCCCCTGCCCTACAAACTCCTGGTTGCTGTCCAGCCGCTGGCCGGTTTGGGTAGCCACCGAGCGGGAGATAGCGGTGGTTTGTACCAGGCCGATGGCGGCCACCGCTAAAGCCCCGGCTGACAGCCGGCCAATCAGATCAAGGTTCAGCAATGGCAGGTCTGCCAGGGGAGGCAAGCTGGCAGGCAGCTGCCCAATAACCGCCACCCCTTTGTCTTGTAAACCAAAAGCGGCCACGATGGCAGAAACCAGGATCATGGTGATAAGGGCGTTGGGTAGGCGGCGGTTGATACGGCGTATGACGATCATAGACACCATGGTGCCGATACCAATCATGGCCGTGGCTGCGTGAACGTCAGACAGGTGCAGGATGACTTGGTGGATTGTGGCCATGATGTTATTGGCCTGAATAGAGATGCCCAAGAGTGGTGAGGTTTGTTTAATCGCAATCAGGATGCCGGCACCGGTGGCAAAACCAACGATCACCGAATGAGACACAAAATTAACCAGAATACCCAGGCGAGCTAACCCCATCACCAGCTGTAGTACACCCACCATGACGGCCATTAACCCGGCAGCGAGGATAAATTGGCCTGAGCCTGGCTCAGTAATCGTAGCCAACGACGCAAAAATTAACAGGGAGATGGCATTGGCCGGGCCAGTGTGTAACTGGTTGGATGAGCCCCACAGTGCGCCGATGAGGCCGCCAATGATGGCGGCGTACAGGCCCATCTCTGGCGGCAAGTCGGCAATGAGGGCAAAGGCAATGGCTTGTGGCAGCAGAATAACCCCAACTGTCAACCCGGCGATAAGATCAGGCCGCAGGTTTTCACGGTCATAGGTGCGAAAGAGCGTGAACGGCCGTTGTAGATAGGTAATAGCCGGCGCGATAGACCGTCGTAATCTAACTTTAGCGCTATTGTTGGGAACTTTGGCCCCTTTTTTGTGTGGGTCCCGAATGTGATTTTGCCTGATGCTTGTCATGAGATTACTGTACAAAAACCTGTTTAACAGGTTATGCTTTCAGATTAAATGAACAACACGGCCGTCAGGCAATATGATGGCCGCATTTATGGCCCAAACTATCTATAGTGAAGGGCACAAGGTACATAAGAGTTTACGACGGGGGGTAGAGGGCGTCAAGCAAACAGGGCCGCAAAAAGGGTGCTTCCTGATACGTTAAGAAGGGAAGTTAAGAAGGTGGTAGGGGTAAACGTTGATGACGGTTGTGTCCAGGTATTGGGTTACCCTGGGGGTATCCTGACGATAGATATGAATGTGGCCGTGTAATAAATATTTGGGTTGGAACCATTGCATAAAGTTCAGGAAGATTCTGAAACCGGTATGGGGGATATCTGGCTTATCATGGATGCCAAAGGGGGGCGAGTGGGCCACAAGGATGTCCAGATAACGGCCGTGCCTTACCTTATTTCGCAGCAGCTTGGGCAACAGCCCAGCTACCTGCCGTTTCATTTCCGTTTCTGTATACATAAAGGGGGCATTGGGGCGGTAACGCATAGATCCCTCCAGCCCGGCAATCAACAGCCCCTCACGTTCCACACAACGGCCGTGAATGTCTGAGCCTCCCATGACCTTTTCTAGCACACGGCCGTCAACGGTATATTGCGGCCCTTTGTCATGGTTGCCACGCACATAGACTAATCGTTTGTCCAAGGCCGAGATCAGGAATTCCAGATAATAAAAAGGCAGGTCACCACAGCCTATAATCAGGTCAATGTCCGGATGCTTCTGGCGTACATCTACACAATATAACTGGTCCATCACCCGGTCGCTGACCGCCAGGATCTTCATGGCAAAGGCCATTCCCGTTTGTGGTTGATGGCCAGTTTGTCCAGAATTGCCTGTTCCAGATCAATGCCGGTGACGCTGGCCAATTGCAGCAGATAGAGCGCCACGTCAGCCAATTCCCCGGCCAGGTCAGCCTGGTCTTTTACATCCTCACGCCATTGAAAATGTTCCAGCACCTCGGCTGCTTCAACGGCCAGCGAAGTGGCTAAATTGCGTGGGGTTTGTGGTTTGGGAGAATTGGGATCATACCAGCCTTTGGCAGTGACGAGGGCATGCATTTGTGTTTCGAGGTCACGTAGTTCCATAAAAAGAAAGTGTGTATGATATAGAGGAGATTGGAGATTTAAGATGTAATCTCCAATCCCTTTTTACTTTAGAGTCTTTCCGCTACATAGGCCGTCAGGTCAGCCAGACGAGAGGCATACCCCCACTCATTGTCATACCAGGTGATCACTTTGGCCATGTTACCACCCATGACTTCAGTAGACAGAGCATCCACAGTGCAAGAGGCGGGGCTGCCCACAATGTCAGTGGAAACCAGCGGTTCTTCACTGTAGACCATCACCTTGCTCAGCCAGCCACCGCTTTCGGCGGCTGCCTTTAAGGCAGCGTTGACCTCGGCGGCGCTTGCTTCTTTTTCCAGTTCGGCTGTCAGGTCTACCACCGACCCGGTGACCACAGGAACGCGCAGGGCCATGCCGCTTAGTTTGCCCTGTAGTTCAGGCAGCACCAACCCTACCGCTTTGGCCGCGCCGGTGGTGGTGGGGATGATGTTTACGCCAGCGGCCCGTGCCCGGCGCAAATCTTTGTGGGCCAGATCCAGGATGCGCTGGTCATTGGTATACGCATGAACGGTGGTCATAAGTCCCCGGCGAAGGCCAAAGGCATCATGCAATACTTTGGCTACAGGGGCCAGGCAGTTGGTGGTACAACTGGCGTTAGAGATGATGTGATGGTGGGCTGGATCGTACGTTTCTTCATTGACGCCCAGCACAAAGGTGGCGTCTACGCTTTTACCGGGGGCCGAAATGAGCACTTTGCGGGCGCCGCCTGCCAGATGTTTGCCAGCAGTCTCTTTATCACGGAAGATGCCGGTGCATTCCAGCACAATATCTACCCCTAACGCTTTCCAGGGCAGGTTGGCGGGGTCGCGTTCGGCATAGCTTTTTAACGTTTCGCCGTTGACGACAATTTCGCCATCTTTCACTTCGACACTACCCGGAAAACGGCCGTAGGTCGAATCATACTTAAGCAAATGGGCGTTTATTTCCACCGGCATCAGGTCGTTAATGGCTTCAACGTCCAAAACGCCGGCATAATTCTCCAAAATGGCTTTATAAACCTGTCGGCCAATGCGGCCAAACCCGTTGATACCTATTTTAGTTGTCATCGGAATCTCCTTATGAAATAGTTAATTGGCCATTGCCAATGGTGTATTGTCAATTGGCAATGATTGTTCGTCAACGTCATCTGTCATGATTTACGTTAGTAAGTTTATCACTGCTTGTGCCAGTTTGCTGCTGTCATGCCGCCACGGCCGTTGTTCGTCTACCAGGTCGGCCGTAACCAGGGGAATGTTGGTGGGTGGGTCTGGCTGCACAAAAATGGTGTTGCCGCCACCGCGGTCTGGTGGTACCAGTAGATTGTTGTTAGCCAAAACCACATCCAGGCAACCAGTGGGAACGTGTTGCAAAATAGTGGCTACATGGTCAGCCACACTATAATTATCTGTCTCTCCTGGCTGAATGGCAAGGTTACATACGTAAACCTTTTTAGCGTGGGCGTGTTGTAAAGCGGCCGCCAGGTCAGGCACCAACAGATTAGGCAAAATGCTGGTGTAAAGGCTGCCTGGTCCCATCACGATCAGGTCAGCTTGCAAGATCGCCTGTAATGCCGGCGGGTATGCTTTGACCTGAGGTGGTTCCAGATACACTCGCTGGACACGGCCGTGTGCCTGGGGAATGGCCGACTCGCCCCGGACATGCTGCACACCTGCACCTTCTATCAATACATCGGCGGCTAGTTGCACGTCTGCCAGGGTAGAGGGCAACACCCGCCCGCGAATGGCCAGCACCCGCTGTGCCGCCAGCAGCGCCTCATCAAAACTACCGGTGATGCCGGTGAGGGCGGCCAGCAGCAGGTTCCCAAAAGCATGGCCCTGTAGATCTGAACGGCCGTTTTGGCCGGACGGATGGCCAAAACGATATTGCAGCACCTGGGTCATCAAGGCTTCATCACGCGCCAGCGCGGCAATGTTGTTACGAAAATCGCCAGGGGGCAGCACACCCAATTCACGTCGTAAACGGCCGCTGCTGCCACCATCGTCAGCGACGGTCACAATGGCTGTGATGTTTGAGGTGTATGCCTTCAAACCACGCAGTAAGCTGGGCAGGCCGGTGCCCCCGCCAATGGCCACAATGTGTGGCCCACGCTGGCGGCGGCTGTGGTGGTATACCATTTCCGCCACGTCCATGTCCAGGGAAAAGGGGGCTACCAGGTTGCGGCCGATCTTTATCACACCGAGTAGAATCAGCAGGCCGCCGGCCGCCATGGTGAGCAAAAGGCGCCAGGGCAGGGGCAAAAATTGTAGGCTGAGGGTCTCATACACGGCTGTTGGCAGCCATATCTGTAAGTAAGCCGTAGAAAGCACATTACCCAGACCAATGCCGATGACGGCCGTGCCTATACCTAGCACCATCAGCCAGCGTTTAATGCCTATCCCCGGTATGAGCCAGCGACTGCTGGAAATAAAAATAAAACGACGAAAAGGGTTGCGTGACATCCTCTAGATTCTAACAAAGTGCGCTCTGCCGGGCACACTGATGGCAGGTGGCAGGGGCAGGGGGGCTGTGTTATGATCGCGCCGTTGTTTGGTAAATGGTCATTTGTAAACCACTTACCAGTAACAATAACTGATTACCGGAGTTTGTAATGCGCACCGTTTTTTGGGATGATGACCGACACACTGTGAAGATGATTGATCAGCGGCAGCTGCCCTTTGAACTGGCCATTGCTGAGTACGATGATTACCATGCTGTGGCCTGGGCGATCACAGAGATGGTGGTGCGCGGCGCGCCAGCTATTGGCGCAGCGGCTGCCTTTGGCATGGCCCTGGCTGCCGGCCAGAGTACGGCTTCTGATCGTCTCACCTTGCTGCGTGACCTGGAAGCAGCGGCGGAAATCATGAATGCGGCGCGCCCTACGGCCGTGAACTTGGCCTGGGCTGTCCGTCGAATTTTGCGCGTAGCCACTGACGAGTCGCTGCAAACGACGGCCGACGTGCGCCAGGCCATCCTCCAAGAGGCCCAACGCATTGCTGACGAAGACGTAGCACTCAATAAGCGCATGGCCTATCATGGCGCCGAACTTATCAGTGATGGCGACACGATCTTACATCACTGCAATACAGGTGCCCTGGCCACAGTAGATTGGGGCACAGCGTTGGGTGTTGTTTTTGCGGCCCATGAACAGGGCAAAAAGATTCATGTGTTAGTAGATGAAACGCGCCCACGGCTGCAAGGTGCCTTGCTGACAGCCTGGGAATTACAACAGCGGGGCATCCCCTTTGATCTGATTGCTGACAACGCCGCCGGGCACTTTATGCGCACCGGCCAGGTAAACATTGTCCTGGTGGGTTCTGACCGCACGGCCGCCAACGGCGATGTGGCCAACAAAATTGGCACCTACAAACTGGCCGTGGTGGCAAAAGAAAATGGTGTGCCGTTTTACCCGGTGGTGCCCACCAGCACCATAGACCTGGAATTGGCCAACGGAGACCTGATTCCCATTGAAGAACGCCACGGCGATGAGGTGGTTACCGTGCTGGGTAAACCAATTGCCCCCGTGGGCATTACCGCCCGTAACCCGGCATTTGATGTAACACCCCATCGCTATGTGACCGGCATCGTTACAGAAGCTGGCATTGTTTATCCCCCGTTTGTCAAGAATTTGCGCCAGGTCATAGCACAGGAACAAGAGAGGAGAGTTTACAGTGTTCAGTAGGTCAGTGTTCAGTAGGTCAGTGTTCAGTAAACGTTACCAACTGAATACTGAACACTGAATACTGAACACAGGTTACTGCTATGACTATCCCGGTGGTTATCATGTGCGGTGGACAGGGCACGCGCATGGGCAATACCCTGACGAAGAAAGAACTGGTGGACATTGGCGGACGGCCGTTGTTATGGCATGTCATGCGCATTTTTTCCGCCTATGGGCACAACCGCTTTATCCTGGCGTTGGGCCACCAGGGTGACCAGGTACGGCGTTACTTTTTGGAATACGAGGCCATGAGCCGGGATGTGACCATACATCTGGCGCAGCCGGAAAACAAAAACGGCGGTCCACACCTTGCCTATCAGGGGCAGTATGAACACGCACCGTGGCAGGTGACGCTGGTGGACACTGGCCTGGAAGCGGGCCGGGCCGCCCGGCTGCTCAAGGTGGCCAGTTATCTGGGTGACGGCCGTTTTTTTGTGGCCTATGGTGAAGCCGTGGCTAACATTAACCTAGATGCCCTGACTGCCTTTCATGAGGCGCATGGTAAACAGGCCACGATTACCGGTATTCGGCGGCATTCGCAGTACGGCCTGATCGCCGCCGATGATCAGAATGGCGTGATCCAGTTTGAAGAGAAGCCCTTACTGCCCTATTGGGTGAATGGTGGGTTTATGCTCTTTGAAACGGCCGTGTTAGACGTTATTCGCTGCCACTATCGTGAGGACCTGTTTGAAACAGACATTATGCCTCACCTGATGGCCCAGAGACAGCTTATGCTCTACCGGCATGACGGCTACTGGCAATCTATGAAAACATTGCAAGATTACATCACACTCAAAGAGGCGTGGCTCACAAGCCAGCCCTGGCGGGTCTGGTGAGTACCCGTAAACAGTAAGCAGTAATCAGTAAGCAGTAAACAGTAATCAGTTTTTATAGCGTCTACTGAATACTGACCTACTGAAAACTGACCTACTGAAAACTGACCTACTGAATACTAACCTACTGAAAACTGACCTACTGAATACTAACCTACTGAATACTGATCACTGGAGTTACACCTTGGATAAACAATTCTGGCATGAAAAACGCGTTTTTGTTACCGGTTGCACCGGGCTGCTTGGCTCCTGGTTGACGGCAGCGCTGGTGGAAGCCGGGGCCGACGTCGTGGGCCTGATCCGGGATTACGTGCCGCAGTCACAGCTTTACCGTTCGGGCATGATTGACCGCATCAAGGTGGTGCGCGGCGAATTGTGTGACGGTGACTTGCTGGAGCGCACGATGGCTGAATATGAGGTGGAGATCGTCTACCATCTGGCAGCGCAAACCATTGTGGGCATTGCCAACCGCGCCCCTCTCTCAACATTTGAGACGAACATCCGCGGCACGTACCTGCTGTTGGAAGCGGCGCGGCGCAACCCCACCGTGCGTGGTATTTTGGTAGCCAGCAGTGACAAGGCCTACGGTGACCAGCTTGCCCTGCCCTATCTGGAAGATACCCCTTTGCAGGGTAAACACCCTTATGATGTAAGCAAAAGCTGCGCCGATCTGATCGCCCAGGCCTATGCCCACAGCTATCAGCTACCAGTGATTGTCATTCGCTGTGCTAACCTGTATGGGGGTGGTGATTTAAATTGGAACCGTATCCTGCCGGGCACCATTCGCAGTGTGCTGCAAGGGGAACGGCCTATTATCCGCTCTGATGGCACCTTTAAGCGTGATTACCTGTATGTCAAAGATGCCGTGCGTGGTTATCTGATGGCGGCGGGCTGTTTTGACGATCCACAGTTTTATGGTGAGACGTTTAACTTTGGCGTAGGCCATCCGGAGCAAGCCCTGGAAGTGGTACAGACCATTATCAAAGTCTCCAATCACCCGGAACTTATCCCCATTATCTTAAATGAAGTAAAGAATGAAATTCAAGATCAGTACCTTTGCTCAGACAAGGCCGGGCGCATGTTAGGCTGGGAACCGCAATATTCCCTGGAAGAAGGGTTGGCAGAGACGATGGCCTGGTATCAGGCATTTTTAGGGCCATCGATAACTGGCAAACAGTAATCCACAGGTGGTGCCGCTGACTGACAGCCGGCGGTTGTTGGCTGATTGCCAATGTTTTTTTTCCTCTCCAAATTTCTCCCCCTATTTATTTACCCGTTAGGCCTGGCCTGCCTCCTGATCGTGACCGCAATGGTGCTGTGGCGAAAACGGCGCTGGCAAACGGCCGTGCTCATCACCGCCTTCCTGCTGTTATTCATCGCGGCCAGCCCACTCTTTTCTATGTACTTTGTGCGTACATTGGAATGGCAGTACCTACCGCCCGATCCCTTACCAAGGGTAGACATGATTGTGCTGCTGGGTGGCAGCACAGATTTGGGGGGCTACCCACAGACGACAGTCGCCCTGAATGAAAGTGCCGACCGGCTCTGGTATACGGCCTGGTTATATCACCAGGGAGTGGCCGGCAAAGTGCTGCTGACCGGAGGCATACTGCCCGGTCATACGGTTAGCGAGGCAGAGCGTATGGCGGAGGCGCTGCGGCTGCTGGGGGTGCCCGATGAGGCCATGCTGCTGGAAATGGAATCCCTGAACACCTATCAGAATGCTGTTTTGAGCAAGCCCATTTTGGAGAGGGAAAGGGCCGATTCTAGCTTGTTGGTGACGTCAGCCATACACATGCCGCGCGCGGTAGCGATCTTTGAGAAGCAGGGCATACCGGTGATCCCCGCGCCGACGGATTACAATTTTGTGTATACCGATTGGAAACCAACCGGTTGGCGAGATTGGCTTTTTTTGGTGTTGGACTTTATACCCGATGCTGGGGCGCTGGAGCTAACCACACGGACGATGAAAGAGTACGTAGGGATTTTTGTTTATGGCTTGCGCGGCTGGCTGTAACGGGCGGCCAGGGCCACGGCCGTCTGCCGAATTTCTTCACGCAGTTCAGTCGGTGATAAAACTTCTACGGCTGTGCCCAGACCCATCAACTGTTCACAGGCCGTCTCCAGGGAATCAAAGGCCAGGGGCAGCGTCACAAAACCCTGCTCATCGGCCACGCCGGGTTGTGCCAGATAGTCGTACAACCCTTCCCCTAAAAAACGAATCAAACGGGAAACGGCGTCTGGGGCCACCCGTATTTGTACCTGTACTTTTTCTTTTTGAGCTTCAAACTGGGCGCACCATTGTGTCCAATAGCTGGCCAGGTTAAACGTGGCCGGGCGGTGCACACGGCTTTCAGAAAGTTCTGCCTCCTGCACCCGGGAAACACGGAACGTTTGCGGATGTCCGGCATAAACAGCCCCCACCAGATACCAGACGCCGGCCTTTGCCACCAGACCATAAGGGTCAACCAGCCGTTTGATCCATTGGCCATCGGCGCGGCGGTAAACGAGACGCAGGCGACGGTCGTTGAAGACGGCCGTTTGCAATAGGGGTAAAAAGGGTGCCGGTTCTTCCTGTTGGAACCAGGCGGCGGGGTCTAGAAAGAGGCGCGCCTGTATGCGCTGCGCGTCTTGTTGGAAGGGGGCGGGTAATGCGGCCGTTAACTTTAATAGGGCACTTTCTGAGGCTTTGTCGGCGCCCAAGTCGGCCAGCAAACCGGGCACGGCAAACATGAACAGAGCTCGCACCTCATCTTCTTTGAGGCCGGTGAGGTTGGTGCGGTAGCTTTCCATGAGCATACAGCCCCCCTGCGGCCCTCGTTCTGCATAGACGGGCACGCCGGAGGCACTCAAGGCGTCCAGGTCACGGTAAATGGTACGAGGAGAAACTTCCAGCCGTTCCGCCAACTCATCGGCGGTGAGACGGCCGTGGGTTTGCAGCAGCATAAGTAGGGAAATTAAACGGTCAGCGCGCATAGACTAAGTGTACCGGCGGCAGGTGGCCGGTGGCAAGCGAAAGGTGCGGAGACGTGCCTGTTACGGGCTGTCAGCTGCCGGTTTGGGCCAGTTGGGGTCCAGAAAGGTTTGAAATTCAAGCAGATAGCCGTTAGGGTCACGGGCGAAGAGCTGGTAGATATTGAAGGTGTTATTAAGGGTGGGCGGCTTTTCAATGGGCACCTGGTGGGCGCGCAGATAATCATGCCAGGCATCTACCTCTGGCGTTACCAGGGTCAAGATGACGCCGCCGCTGGCCGGGCCAGCGCCCGCTTCCTGGCTAAGCGTGCGGCAAAAACCCAGGTAGGCGTCACCGCCGGTGGCGTAGATGCGGCATGCTCCCTGGTCCAGCACCAGGGGCAGCTGTAGGATCGTTTCATAGAACACGGCCGTACGCGGCAGATCGGCCGTGTACAAAAACGTCACCTGTTGCGCAATTGTTGGTCGGTCCATGGGTTGTTCAGGCCAGTAGCAGGCACTGCTTGCCCGCCAGCGCCCTAATTACGGTTGTTTTAAGACAGCAGGCAGATAGAGTTGCCAGGAGGGGCTTGATGGCGAGCATATGGGTTTGGCCAGCCAGGGTTCGTAGAGCACATTACCGTAGACGGTGTCGCCACTGCCCGGCCCTTGCCCACTTGGGCCAGAAGGGTTGCCCCAGAAGTTGGTGCGCGCATCCACTGGCAGGTTGTGGGTGTTGGTAATGCCCGCACCATTCCCCGAAATCTCGCTGCTGTTGATGGTGACGGTAGGGTTGTCGCTGGCTGTCACAAAGATGCCACTGTGACTATTCCCAGCGACGAGGGAACAAGCAACATTGACTGTGCCTTCATTGACTACAATCCCATCCACACTGGCACTGACGAGCCGACTGGCGGTGATAGTCACAGTGCTGGTAAGACCATTCACTGTCAGGTTTGCAGTTCCATACCGGACATCAGTATGTTCAAGATGTACGGCTCCGCCATTGCCTACTGTAATGCCTTCCCAATTGTCCAATATGATATCACCTAATGAGGTAAAATTGACTCTTGCTCCATTGGTACCCATTGCCCGCAAATTTCCCTCTATGGTCAATCCGCTAAATCTACTCATCATTAGCTTAGTACCCGCTTCTAGTGTTAGTGTAATGCCCTTTGGAACTATGGCTGATGAATCCCCAATTTCATAGCCCTCAAGACCAGGCTGTAACACTAAGGTAGTATTATCTCGAAACGTGTGACTATTGCCAGAGGAACGGATATGGATTCTTTCAGAACCCTCCCCATAACCATTTTGATAAAATGTAACATTGTTCATCCTCAATCGGTGAATAGCTTCGATTCCTGCTGCCAATCCATGCCAATCGTTTTCAACAAGTAATGTATTTACTAATGTTACCTGCTTATTGGAATATCCGGATATGTAAATCCCTAAAATGGCATATCTCACAATAGCATGTTCCAGATATGCGGAACCGGTGGTGCCTACACTTAATACATCCCATTGCCCGGGTCCGGAATCACTGGCGGATGTAAATATTACTTCAGATCCGCTAACACCGTTTGCTTGTAGGTGTCCATTGATACTCAAGATAGTACGGCTGTGCATAAAAAGTGTGACACCTGCTTCCAGCGTCAAGGTAATCCCCTCAGGCACAAATAAAACCAATGTGTCATAATCAAATTCATACCCATCTAGGCCAGGTTGAGGGGTTAATAATGTATTCTCAATGATTCTGCTTGCGTCAGTATGGTTGATGAAGACACGATTAGAGGTGTTATCGCTGAAAAAAAGGTTTTTCATTTGCAGGCGATGAAGAGCATTTTCATCAATGCTTATCCCAGTTTGGTTCTGGTTAAGAGTACTATTGTTGATCTGAACCAAATTATTAGATGTCCCCTGTATGTTTAGGCCAGCCATGCCATAACGCACGAGAGTGTGATTTAACGATATGTCACCGGTGCTTTCGACAGAAATGCCCTCCCAGTCTCCAGGACCCGTTTCCGTAGTAGAGGTGAGGGTGATGGGTTGAGTGGGGGTGCCAAATGCCAGCAGGGTACCGTTTACCTCGAGACCAGTGCCCGGCTGTGCTTGCACTTCAACGCCCGCTTCCACGGTTAGGGTGACGCCGGCCGTAATAATAACCGTGTCGGTGATGATGTAAGGGCTGCCGGCCACGGTCCAGGTGGTGTTGGTGTCGATGATGCCGCCAACATCGTCGGCCCGAACCGCCAGTGTAACAGTGTTGAGCAAGGCCATGATGATCAGCAAGGGTAAAATAATAGTGAACAAAAGAGTTAATCGTTTCATGGGTAAACCTCCGCCACGTTGTGGGCATGAACTGGATCATGCCGTACATCCAATTGGTCAACGGCCGTGATTGTAGATAACATGGCGGTAAATGACAATCATCAAGGAGTGTTTGTGATGGAGATACGGCCGTTTCAAACCACAGACCAACCCGCCGCCAAAGCCCTCATCCTGGCCGGGCTGGCGGCGCATTGGGGTTGGCTGGACCCAACCAGGAACCCTGACCTGGATGATATTGCTGTCAGTTACGCCGGAGGGGTGTTTTTAGTGGCCTATGACAGGGGAGAATTGGTGGGGACAGGGGCCCTGATTCCCGCTGGTAAAAGGGTAGGGCGGCTTGTGCGCATGTCAGTGGCTGAGAGCCGGCGGCGGCAAGGGATTGGCCGTGACCTGCTGCAAGCGCTCATCGCGGCCGCCCAGGAACGAGGCTATACCCACCTGGTGCTGGAAACAACAGCGACCTGGGCTGAGGCTATCGCCTTTTATGAAGTCAATGGTTTCCGCCGCAGCCATGAAGCAAACGGCGACGTGCATTTGTGCGGCAGATTGATGCTTAGGGATGGGGGAGATTGGCCGGCAGTCCCCCATCTCTCAGTAGGATGCTTCGACTTTGTGATTGGCGGCGCGTTTTGCCTGGCCGGTTGACACTTTGATATTGTTGATGAAGTGACTGGCGGTGATGTGCAGACGGCGTTCAGCCAGCTTGTAATCGGTTGTTTGCAGTTCTACGGGTGAAAAGACACCACCACGTTTTTGCCCCATGATGGTGGCTTCGCCAATAAAGACGGATGTAGACAACCTGACGCCTACATCGTCCGGTACACGGATGGTGATGTCGCCGATGAAGCCGGAGATGTAAAAGAGCGTTTCGCCATCGGGGATGTCGGCTTCGGTGAGGTCCAGCTTTAAATCGCTAATAAAAGCGTGGAAAGATTCGTTTTGCACAGTCCAACGGCCGTTGCGTTTGATTTCCTGAATGAAACCGGTGACGTTGCTCTGGACATCCTCATGATGGTGGGGCAGCAGCAGCCAGACGCCTAAGCCAATAAACAGCAGGGGTATTATCAATTTACCGACGGACCAGCCAAACAGGTTCCCCAGCAGTAAGAGAACACCCATCACAATAATGATGATGCCAAAACTAATGGGATTTATCCGATTCATCACAACCTCCTAAAGATTCAGGCTAGCGGGCAACAAGACAACAATCTTTAATGCATGTTACGGTTTTTCTTACTTACACCTGTCAGTACGCTGGCAAGAGCGAATCGTTGCGGCCACGGCCGTCATGTTGGCAAACTGCCCGGCGAGCTCTTTGCTTTCTGTTACCTGTCAGACGTCATCTTTTCCCGTTTGGCGGCGATGGTGGCCATCAGCCCGTCAAACGCTTTGGCAAAGGCCGCCACACCGTCCTCTTGTAGGTGGGCGGTAATGTCATCCAGGTCAATCTGCAATTCAGCCAGGTTGTCCAGCACTTCTTGGGCTTCGTCTATATCTTGTTCCAGGGTATTGGCCAGACGGCCGTGATCACGAAAGGCTTCAATCGTTTCCGGCGGCATGGTGTTCACCGTCTCTGGACCTATTAATTCGTCAATATAGAGCGTGTCCGGGTAGTTGGGGTTTTTGGTGCTGGTAGAAGCCCATAGTAACCGCTGCCGGGCCGCGCCCGCCGCCGCTAATTGAGAGAATGCCTCGCTATGGAAGATCGCTTTGAAACGCTGGTAGACTACTTTAGAGTTAGCCACGGCCACTTTGCCCAGCAAGGCAGTGGCGGCGGGGTCGTTCAGTTCCGCCAGTTTTTTATCGACGGCCGTGTCTACCCGGCTCACAAAAAATGAAGCCACCGAGGCTACCTTTTCTGGGGCACCGCCGTTAGCCAGCAGCTGCTGCAGGCCATCAATGTAGGCCTGGGCCACCGCCTCATAATGGGCCATGCTAAACATCAGCGTGATGTTGACGTTGATGCCACTGCCGATCAATTCCCGAACAGCCGGGATGCCCTGTGGGGTAGCCGGGACTTTGATCATCACGTTGGGGCGGTTGACGGCGGCAAATAACCGTTTCGCTTCCGCGATGGTGCCGGCCGTGTCCCGCGCCAGGTGGGGTGACACCTCCAGGCTAACAAACCCGTCACCACCGTGAGAATCGGCGTACAACGGGGCAAACAGGTCACAGGCAGCCTGAATATCTGCCAGCGCCAAGGCCTCATAAATGGCGGCGGTGTCTGCATCTTGGGCCACCAGTTTGCGGATGTGGGCATCATAATCGTCGCTGTGTCCAATGGCCTTCTCAAAAATGGAGGGGTTGGAGGTCATGCCGCGCAGCCCATCATGGGTGATCAGGCTTTGCAGGGTGCCATCTTGTAAAAAGTGGCGGCGAATGTTGTCATACCAAAAACTTTGCCCATAAGCGTGTAGTTCTACCAGGGGATTCATCGTTTACTCCTCGCATATAAAATGGTTCCTCAGTCATTATGCTTTTATGATACGCGCCATTGCCCGATTTGTCATTTGTACAGCCGCTCCTTCTGTGAATGCTAACCCCATTGGCATTGGGCATTTACTTGTGAAAATCCACTTTCCTGGCTATGCTGGTGGCAGATCAATATGCTAGAAACAGTGAAACGTTCACAATGAACTTCTTGCAACTTTCTGCCCAGGATGAGGCCATGTTGGCCGGGGAAAAGGGTACGGCCGTGCAAATGGCCATGCGCATCCTGACAACGATGGCCCAGGTATATGGCGCGGAGCGGCTGCTGGACATTGAATCGGCACATATTGATGGCTGCCTGTACCATGGCGACTCTGGCCTGGCATTTGCCGAGCGCCTGGTAGCCGGCGGGGCGCAGGTACGTGTGCCTACTACCCTAAATGTAGGGGCCATCGATTTGTTACACCCGGAACATTTTCAGGGCACGCCGCAGCTGGCCGAACGAGCTGCCCGCCTGATGCAAGCGTATCAGGGCATGGGCTGCTGGCCTATCTGGACATGTGCCCCCTACCAGGCCAGGCACCGGCCAGCGCTGGGCACCCACATTGCCTGGGCAGAGAGCAATGCCATCATCTTTGCCAACTCCGTATTGGGGGCCCGTACCAATCGCTATGGTGACTTCATTGATATTTGCATGGCGCTTACCGGCCGTGCCCCGGCCGTGGGCTTACACCTGGCGGAGAACCGGCGTGGGCAGTGGCTGTTTTTGTTGGAAGCTTTACCGGAACGTTTGCGGCGCGAAGATGTGTTTTTTCCGGTTTTGGGCTACTTTCTGGGGGCACAAGTCCAGGCCAAGATACCGGTGATAACCGGACTGCTGCCGGAAACGACGGAAGACCAGTTAAAGGCGTTGGGGGCAGCGGCGGCCTCATCTGGCGCGGTGGCGCTCTTCCATGCCGTGGGTGTTACCCCAGAGGCGCCCACGCTGGCGGACGCTTTTCAGGGGCAGCCACCAGAACGCACGATCCCTGTGACGCTGGCCGATTTGCGCCAGACGTTAGCGAAGTTGTCTACGGTGGCCGACGGCCGTGTGCACGTGATCGCCCTGGGCAGCCCCCATTTTTCGGTAGATGAATTTGCTGCCCTTATGCCCCTGCTGGCCAGCCATCCCATTCACCCGGAGGTAGAGTTTATTGTCTGTACCAACCGCCTGGTGCTGCCCATGCTGCAAAAGCGGGGCTGGTTGGCCCCCTTGCAGGCCATGAACGTGCGGCTGGTGGTGGATACCTGTGTGGTAGTAGCCCCCATTGTGCGGCACAGGGGGGGGGTGCTTATGACCAATTCTGGCAAGTTTGCCCATTATGCGCCGGGTAATATTGGCTTTGACGTGGTCTTTGGCAGCCTGGAAGAATGTGTGCGTTCCGCCGCCCAGGGTTCTGTGTGGCGTGATGCCACTTTATGGAGCGATTAGACGGATGCCTGTTTTAGATATAGAGATCGTTGTCCGGCCAGAGGATGGGCTGCCAAAGGGGTTGGCCGCGGCGTTGGCCGAAGCGGCGGCCGAGATCTTCGGTTCTGGGCCGGGGCAGACGTGGGTGAAGGTACGGCCGCTGCCCCTGGACCAGTACGCGGAAAACGGCGGCCTGGCCGAAGAGATATTGCCGGTCTTTGTCACCGTTCTTAAGGCCCAGCAGCCTGCCCCGGAGCAAAGGCGGGCAGAAGCGCGACAGTTGGCTGAAACGTTGGCCCAGGTGTGTGCCCGACCTGCCGCCCATGTTCACGTGCTCTACTTGCCAGATGGCGACGGCCGCATCGCTTTTGGCGGCCAACTGCTGACCGGGGATGGTGCATGAGTGCCTACACGTTTCAGGCGCAGGTGTTGGTAGGTGGCACGGCCGTGGGGCAGGCCCTGGTCTTGCCGGAGCCGCTCAGCCTGTGGGGTGGTCTGAACCCGGAAACGGGCGAGATCATTGACCGGCGGCACCCCAGCGCCGGGCAGGTGGTCACCGGCCGGGTGCTGCTGCTGCCCGCCGGGCGCGGCTCCAGCAGTGCCAGCAGCATCTTGCTGGAAGCGGTGCGCCAGGGTACGGCGCCGGCGGCCATCATCACCGCGGAGGTAGATGGCATTCTGGCGTTGGGTGCGGCCGTGGCCCGGGAGATGTATGACCGGGCGCCGCCGGTGCTGGTGTTACTACCAGAGGAGTATGCTCAGATCCATGAGGGTGACCAGGTGCAGGTAATGGCTGATGGGTTGGTGGTGTGCCAGAACAACGAACGTTAGCCCGCTCAGGCTGTTGTGAGCATTGTGATCGGTCTAAAGTCATGAGGGGGCATGCTGGTTGCCCATCTTGTTGATTATGCTATCTTCCCCCTCTTATGAAGCGGGTTCGTTTAGGGTCATGGGTCTTGATGGGCGGCACTATGGTGCTGACCCTTTTTATCTTCACCGATTGGCTGCCTCTTTTAAGGGGGCCGGCGCCAGAGACAGCGGAGTGGTATTGGCCTTACCAGCTACGGCCGTATGCCCTCTGGTTTAAACCTGTGCTGGCGGCGCTGCTCATGCTGGTGGTGTCGGCGTGGTGGCTGCGACAGCCGGGCCACGGCCGGGCGGCCACCGGCGGTCTCTTTTTGCTAGCCGCGGCCACCTTTCTGCTGCAACTGGCCCTGCTGAATGCGGACAATGCCAACGGCCGTGATGAACTGCTTAACCGGGTCTATTCCAACCTGGAAAGTGGCTTTTTCCAGCCGGCGGCAGAAGTAGATGACCTGCATACTGCCCTGCAAAACTACCCGGCCCTGATGCCCACGTTTAGCTCTGAACATGCCCGTACGCACCCCCCCGGCCTGCTCATGGCCAATCGGCTGACCATACAGCTTTTGACGCGGTTTCCCGGCCTGGCAGATCGCCTGGCGTCACCGGCAGTAGCCGCCCGTTGTATTGACTTATGGCTGCTAGACCGCAGCACGGCCGTGGCTGCTGCCCTGCTTATATGGGCTGTTCTGCCGCTGGTAGTGGCCGCGCTGACCCTGTTTCCCGCTTACTGGCTGGCGCGGCTGATGCTGCCAGACACGGCCGTAAAGCTGGCGGTGCTGCTGGTGGCTACACTCCCTTCGCTGCTGCTGTTTGCCCCCAAGGCGGTGCAGCTTTATGTGCCCCTCAACCTGCTTGTTTTCCTGGCTTTTTACTGTGGCCTGCAAAGGCAGTCAGCCCGCTGGTTTTTGCTCTCTGGCCTGCTCTTTTCTCTGGCCACCTTCCTCAGCCTGGGTAATGCTGCCCTGGCTTTGCTTCTGGTCGTTTACGGTGCCCTGCATTTGTGGCCGGGCGCAGCGGTAAATGAGGACCATCCTTTTGCCTCATCATGGGGCACGGACTACCTTCTGGCTTCCCTTAAGGGCATAGCGGCCTTTGTTTTAGGCGCGGTGGTGCTCTGGTTGTTTTACTGGCTGGGGTGGGGGGTGCCTCCCTGGGCCATTGTCCAAACAGGGTTGGGACAGCATTATGAACTGGTAACGCTGCTGCGCCGGTACACGTGGTGGCTGGTCTGGGACCTGGTTGATGTGGTGTTGTTTGCCGGATGGGTCGTGGTGGTGGGGTTCATATCCGTTCTCCGGCAATCTTGGCGCCGCCCCTTAACACCTGCGCATAAGCTGGCCGTCAGCACGGCCGTGCTTCTTTTGGTGCTGGATATTTCTGGTTCAGCACGGGGTGAAGTAGGGCGGCTGTGGCTCTTTTTCTTTCCATTTATAGCCCTGGCCGCGGCCTTCTGGTTGGCCGAAGCCCAACCGGGCTGGCGGCGGCAAACGGTGCTGGTGGGCTGCCAACTGTTGTTGGTTTTCAGCCTGGCGCTGGCCTGGCGGCCAGTGCGGGCGGTGGCGGTGGTAGCCACGCGGCCGTCGCCGGTTGAAGCGGCTGCGGCTATTGACAGTAACGAGTTGTTTGGTGATGCCCTTCGCCTGACCGGGTATACGGTTGAAGCGACAGATGCCGCCCTTCGCCTGACATTATTTTGGCGAGCAGAGGCGGGGGTGTTACGGCCGTATACCGTCTTTAACCAGCTTCTTAATGCCCAAAACGAAGTCGTAGCGCAGCAGGATAACTGGCCGGTAAACGGCCAATGGCCGCCCACCTGTTGGCGAGTGGGGGAAACGATCCAGGATGCCTATATCATCCCTTTGCCCGAAGCGCTGCCGCCGGGCCGTTACACCTTGATTACCGGCTGGTATGATGCCCGTGACGGTCGTCGTCTTTTAACCAGTCATGGGCAGGATGCCATCACCCTTTATCATCTGACCGTTCACTGACATTCTTCTTTGGTCCACTAAAAAGATAGTGTTATACTTAAAATTGTTTCCACAATAGCGCTGGTCACTGCAAGGGATTTAACCTTTAGGAGGTCATCATGAGTCAAGTCGTGCCCGTTCAACTAATTGTTGCGGCCTTTCAAAGCGAAGATGGGGCCAGGGATGCCTGGCGGCAGTTAAAAGCCGCTAAATGGGGCGGGTTGATCTCCGTTGATCACCTGGCGATTGTGCGCCGCACCACCAAAGACAAGGTAAAAATCCGTGAATCAGGTGATCCTGGCGGCGGCCGGGGTGCGGTGGTGGGTACGGTGGTGGGCAGCCTTCTGGGGGCTATTGCCGGGCCGATTGGCGCGGTGGTGGTGGGCGGCGCTACGGGAGCCTTGGTGGGTGGCCTCACGGCCAAATATTATGATTCGGGTATCCCCAACCAGAGCCTGGAGAAGATAGGGCAGGCCTTAACCCCCGGTACATCAGCGATTGTGGCTGTTATTGAGCATAAATGGGTCAAAGCGTTAGAAAAAGATTTTCAGGAGGTAGGTGCAACCGTGATTACAGAAACGTTGAGTGTAGATATTAGCAGACAGTTGAGCCAGAGTGAGGAGACGGCTTTTACAACCATTGGCGGTGAAGAAGGCATTATTGTTTGGGAACTGGTGACTGATGATGACGCCACAATGAGCGGCGATGGTGATGAGGATGATGAGGGCACCGAGGGTGCGGGCGTGATTACTGGCACTGGTGGTGATGAAGGCACTGAGGGTGCGGGCGTAATTACCGGTGCTGGTGGCGGCGAAGGCACCGAGGGCGCGGGCGTGATTACCGGTGCTGGTGGCGGCGAAGGCACCGAGGGCGCGGGCGTGATTACCGGTGCTGGTGGCGGCGAAGGCACCGAGGGCG
>WYBM01000020.1 GCA_011525915.1 Ardenticatenaceae bacterium
CCATGTCTTCCAAGATCATTGGTTGCATCTGAACCTCCTTCTATTTTTCTTTTGGTTGCTACCTACAAGAATAACTGATTGGAGGTTCTTTTCATCTTTTCATTCTTTGGACTTTGGAATTACCCTGCTGTTTGAACCGGGTGAACTGGCAAACCACCTTTGTTGATGATATGATCTTGTCTCAGCACATAAGGACGCATCTACCAACACCGCAGCGTATTGATGGGTGTGCTTGAAGTGACCTTGCCTTCGGCAAAGCAGCTGGTTGTTTTCAGACAGTCACAAAGGAGTAACCTATGAATGAACTGACCCAAGTCGCACCGGCCTTTGTGGCGATGGCGCATCAAATTGTCTGGTGCAGTGCGGCCACGGTAGACGCCCACGGCCGTCCACGGTCACGCATCCTTCACCCCATCTGGCAGTGGGATGGCCACCAATTGGTAGGGTGGATAGGCACAAGCCCCACGGCCGTGAAACGCGCCCACCTTCAGGCCAGCCCTTACATGTCATTAAATTATTGGACCCCCTCTCAAGACACCTGCGTGGCCGACTGCCGGGCAGCCTGGGCTTTTGATGATGAGACACGGACGATGGTCTGGAACTTGTATGCTAACAGCCCAGAGCCGGTAGGGTATGATCCGGCTGTTATCCCTGGATGGGACAACCCTACATCTGCAGCGTATGCCGCGCTGCGGTTAGAACCGTGGCGTCTGCGGGTTTTTCCCGGCACTGTGCTTACAGGCCAGGGCGGGGAAGTGCTTACGTGGCGGGCATAGAGCCAACATCAAACAAGGCTTCTCGTTTTCTGCCGCATGCTGCAGTTTTATGGTCAGGAGCATATAAATGGCAACACAGTGTTTTTCCGCGGATATGTCACCACCTTTACCGTTGAACCGCGGGCCGATGGGCAGCATGCCCATGTGACCATTGCTACGGAGATCACGGGGCGGGGTGGGGTGTTGGAGGCATTGGAACGTTGGTTCGTCACGCGGTTCCTGCACCCGGTCTATGTTAAGGAATTAGAGCAACTGGCAACGGTGGCGGGAGCACAAGTGGTGACGTAAACGATCCATTCGTCGGCGTCGTAAAGGGGCAGGTTGTCCCAGGCAGGATGAATATCCACGGCCGTGAAACCGGCCATCTGCATCATCGCTGCTACTTCGTCTGGCTGGTATACCTGATCACACAACTCGATGACATCCATCTCACCCGTTTCCAGGTGTAAAATGTGATAACGTTCCACCGACAGCTGCTCGTCTGCCAGCCAGAAACGCTCCCCCAGGTGTAAAAACGGGGCGTCTCCCCACAGGCCGGTGTCATGAGTGAACCACCAGGTGCTGTTCGTTTTATCTACCTTATGGGGGTTAAGCAGTTCCACACACAACTTGCCGCCTGGCTTCAGCGCCTGTGCCACTCGTGTTAACACCGCTTGCGCTTCGGCCTTGCGCATCACTGCCAGTTGACCGTAAAGGAGCAGGGCGGCGTCAAAACCAGCCCCGGTGAAGTCCATGTGGCGCACGTCTTGCCGCACAAAGTTGCAGCGTTCGGCCACCTCATAGCCCAGGGCTAACGCCTGTGCATAAGCCACAGCCGCCGGGGCAAAATCTACGCCGGTGACGTAAAGGCCGCGCCGGGCGAATTCCACGGCATACAGGCCGGGGCCGCAGGTGACGTCCAACAGCTTATGGCCAGGCTGCAAGGCCAGCTTTGACCACAGCCAGGCTAATTGCCTGTGTCGCTCGGCGGCCGTACGCGAAGCAGCGCCGTGTGACTCATCCAGGTGTTCACGCAGCATACGCTCGGAGAAGGCAGGCGCGTCCCAGGGCAGGTTGCCGTCATGGGTTTGCCACGGCAGCGGCCGTTCCCTCCGCTGGTAAATGCGCCAAAGTGCTTCATGCAAGCGGGCGGGGGCATTATGAGCCATTGGTGATAACCTTCTGTGCCTTCATTCGCCGCTAATTATAACATCCGGTACACTCCAAGCCGCATATCGGGTGAAAAGGAGATTCCCATGAGTTATACCCTTATTCATAACGGCACCATCATTGACGGCCACGGCCGTGACCCACTCAAAAACGGGGCTGTCCTCGTCCAAGATGACCGTATCCAGGCTGTTGGTCGCAAAACAGACATCCGCCTGCCAGATGCCGATATTACCCTGTTAGATGCCAAAGGCGGACACATCTTACCGGGCCTGATTGATACACATGTCCATTTTGTTTTTGAAGAATTAAACTTGATGCGCATCATGAATACGCCGTTTTCCCTGAACTACTACCTGGCCATGGACCGGATGAAGCGTACTGTGGAGGCGGGCATCACCAGTGTGCGCGACGCTGGCGGCGCAGATTTAGGCATGAAACGGGCCGTGGAACAAGGCCTGGTGCTGGGGCCACGTATGCAGATTAGCATCACCGTACTGTCTATCACTGGTGGGCATGGTGATAGTTGGCTGCCGTCAGGCGCGGATTTGCGTTTATTTGCAGAGGTTCCAGGACGGCCGTCAGGCATTGTGGATGGCCCGGATAATGTGCGGCAAAAAGTGCGTGAAATTTTAAGAGCCGGTGCAGACGTGATCAAAGTTTGTGCTACCGGCGGGGTTCTCAGCCCCACCGACCATCCTGAGTTTACTCAGTTCACCGAAGAGGAGTTGGTGGTGATGGTGCAGGAGGCGGCTTACCGACGCGGCTTGAAGGTGATGGCCCACGCCCAGGGTGCGGAAGGCATTAAAAACGCGGTGCGTGCCGGCATTCACTCCATTGAACATGGTATCTTTGTAGATGAAGAAGCCATCGAGCTTATGTTGGCCAAAGGCACGTTCCTGGTGCCAACATTGTTGGCTCCCATTGCTGTATTGGAAATTGCTGAGGCGACGGGCAACATACCGGAGTGGGGTGTGCAAAAGGCCCGGGAGACCGTGGAAATTCACAGTGAAAACATTGCCAAAGCTTACCGGGCAGGTGTCAACATTGCCATGGGTACAGATGCAGGGGTGATGAAACACGGTACAAATTTGCGCGAATTGGGGCTGATGTGCGGCGTGGGCATGTCGCCCATGGAATCTATTGTGGCTACCACCAAAACGGCGGCTGCCTGCCTGGGCTGGCAAGACCGGGTGGGTACGTTGGACCCCGGCAAACTGGCCGATGTGATCATCACCAAAACCGACCCGTTGGCCGACATTCGTTCGTTGGAGAAGGGCGAAAACATTGGGCTGGTAATGTTAGACGGCCGTGTTGTCAAAAACATACTCTCGTAAGGCAAGGCATTGGCTTGCCATCTACGGTTTGCATTATGCCTTTATTACCTGACGAAATTCTGCACAAGCGTTATCGCATTGTCAGCCTGCTGGCAGAGGGGCCTTATGGGGCGGTGTACCGGGCATGGGACCATGTCGATGGGTTGGACACGGCCGTTAAAGAGTACCTGGACCCCGCCGTTGATACCCAAAAGCTGTTTCGTCAACAGGCTCGCCAACTCAGCCGCCTGGAACACCCCCAACTGCCTCGCCTCCTTGACCATTTTGCCCTGGAAGGGGTAGGGCAGTACCTGGTGTGGGCTTACATTGAGGGGGTGGATCTGGCGGCGTTGGGGCAGCAGTACGGCCGTCTTCCCGCTGATCTGATCGTCCATTGGCTGCAGGCGGCCTGTCAGCCGCTTGTTTATGTACACGAACAAGGGCAGCTGCACCTGAACATTAAACCGGCCAACATTCGCCTCACCCCCCGGGGTGACCTATTCCTGGTAGACAGCGGCCTGCCCGGCCTGGGCATTCGCCCCCATACAGAAGGGTATGGCGCACCGGAGCAGCAAAATCAACACGATGTCACCCCCGTCAGCGACATCTACAGTCTGGGCGCCACTCTCTATACCTTGCTGACGGGCAGCATCCCACCCGGTGCGCTCAAGCGTGAAAGTGGCCTGGCCGACCTGGTGCCGGCGCGGGAATTAAACCCAGATGTGCCCCCCTACCTCTCTATTGTAGCCGGTCGGGCCATGTCATTGCGTCCGGATACACGCTATGCGTCAGTTGCAGATTTTGTCAAGGCGCTGGAAAGGCCCTATGGTCGGAGCGAACCTGAACTTCCAGAACCCCGGCGCATTGCCCCTATAGGTCAGTTTGGTCAGCCGCCCCCCCCCCGCCTGACGCCCCAGACTCGCCGCCAGATTGAAATGCGCACCATCTATGCCCTGGCGGCGCTGCTGGTCGTCATTTTGCTGGCCGGCTTTGGCCTCACCAGGGCCAGTCTTAACCAGCCACAACTGACCGAAGCGGAAGCCACGGCCACACTGCAATCGGCCGTCTTAGAAGCGATGACGGCCCTGGCGCCGACGCCTACCCCCATTCCTGTGCCTACCGAGCCGCCCACGCCCACACCGGAACCCCTCATCACAGAGACCGGTGCGCGTATGATCTACATCCCTGGTGGTATCTTCAGCATGGGTACCGACGAAGGTGACCGAGACGAAAAGCCGGCCCATCTTGTCAAGATGGATGCTTACTTCATGGATGAAACAGAAGTCACCAACGGACAGTACCAGCTTTGTGTAGAGACAGGCCCCTGCACCGCGCCGTCGCGGTCAAACCCCACCACACATCCGGCGTATTACGGTGATCCGGCCTTTGCCGATTACCCGGTCGTATTTGTCAACTGGTTCCAGGCAGATACGTTTTGTCAATGGCGCGGCGCCCGCCTGCCATCGGAGGCAGAGTGGGAGATGGCAGCCGCTTTTGACCCCAATCAGGCGGTGAAATTAATGTTTCCCTGGGGTGACGCTTTTGATGGCACAAAGCTGAATTACTGTGACCAGAAATGCCCTTCAAGCAGCCGGGACACAGAGTACAATGACGGACACAGAGACACCGCCCCTGTTGGCAGCTACCCAGACGGCCGTTCCCCTTTAGGGGTTTATGACATGTTGGGCAATGTCATGGAATGGGTAGGTGACTGGTACAGTTCACGCTTTTATGAAGGCTCTACCGATACAAACCCCAGAGGGCCAACCGATGGTGAGTTTAAATCATTGCGGGGTGGTTCCTGGCTCTCTCCCCGGGCGGAAATGCGTGTCCCAGCCCGCGGCTCCTTTGACCCCCTGGTTATTCAGGCCAACCTGGGCTTTCGCTGCGCCATGTCTGCCCCCTAGCCAAGTAAACCGCCCTGCCGTACCTTGTAGGTGGACGCGCTCGAAGTGGCCAGATAGGGTCGGGTTCCTGCCTGACAGCGTTTACCGATCAGGCTGTGGCACTGTTTCCTGTAAGCGGATGCTGCCCGGCAGCATAACCGTAAAGATTGCGCCCCGGGTTTCCCCGTTTTCCACAGAAACTGACCCGCCGTGAGCTTCAGCAATGTTCTTAACAGCCGCCAATCCCACACCACTCCCTGGGGCCACTTGCAAAGAATCTTGAATACCCCGGTAATATTTTTCAAAAACGTGGGGCAAATCCTTCTCAGGAATTCCTGGTCCCTGATCATATACCGTCATCTGAATGGCGTCATGGCCATAGGTGATATCAACGTTGATAGACGTCCGATGGGATGAATATTTTAGAGCATTGTCTACCAGATTTAGCATCATATGGTACAGACGCATATTGTCTCCGTTAATCAGACACGGCTCCCCTTGAGTGACATAAGAAATCTCAATCGTTTTTTGCAGGGCAACGCCGGCAACGTCTTGCATGACCCGGTGGATGATCTCCTGCAGGTCGCATGGCTCACGCATCAGTTGAAGTGATTCCGCTTTTGTCACCGTGTGCAGCAAACTGTTGATCATTTCCAACATGCGGTCAGCGGCGACATTAATTTCTTGCAGATACCGTTTGCTGCGGTCATCCATCTCGGTAGAGCGTTCCAATAACGATGACCAGCCGTTGATGGCGGTGAGCGGGTTTTTCAGATCATGCGAGAGCATATGCATAAAATCGGAACGATCTTTCTCCAACTGTTTAACATAGGTGATGTTCTGCATAACGATAATGGTGCCAACGTCTGATACGTGTTCTGTGGTAGACAAATAGGTTTCTCCACCGATTTTGACTTCAGTTGTGCGGCCCACACCTTTGCTGATAGCCTCAAAGGTTTCTGACATATGCGTTTCCAGCAGATCGTTGGCCGCGTCATTGGTGACCAGTACGATGCCTTTATTGTCCAGAACAATCAGAGGCTCAGACAGGGTCATCGCCGTGGCCTGGATGGCCGCCCGCTGTCGCTCTGATTCTTCAAAGAGGCGGGCATTTTCCACGGCCGTGGCCATAGGATAGGCAAAGGCTTCCAGGCGGGTCACATCCTCATCGGTGAACGGGCCGCCTGCCTTGTTAAACAGGGCCAAGACGCCAACGACGGCCTGTTTGATTTTGAGTGGTACACAGGCGATAGAACGAGGTACAACTCCCTGTACGTGATCTATGATCGGATCATAATCCGGGTGGATAGTCATGCTGTTGGTGACAATGGGTTCGCCATGGGTGGCCACAGCGCCCACAATGCCCTGGTCGAGCGGGAATAGGGTGCCCTTTTGGGGGTGGTGTAACGGCCGTAGGGCGTTTTTGCTTTCGTCAAACAGGTAAATGTGCACAGCTTCCACCGGCCAATGATTGTTGACCTGGTCAACCAGCACTTCATACACCTGATCCAGGTCCAGCGAAGCAGACACAGTGCGTGTCACCTCATTCAGCGCCGACAACTCGACCACACGCCTGGCCAGCGCTTCGTCTGTGGCTTTGTACAAGCGTGCGTTTTGAATAGCAATAGCCGCAAAATCGGCAATCGCGCTCAGAAGTTGTTCATCACGAGAGTCAAAAAGCTGCCCTTTTTCATTATGTACCGCTGACAATACGCCGAAGGTTACGCCGCCCAGGGTAATGGGCACAAAGGCCAACGCTTCCACCAGGTAACCGGTCATTAACTGCGGCTGGGCCTGGCCTGGCTGGCGGTGGGTGCGTACCGGCCGCCCTGTCCTGATGACCTGTCCCGCGGGTGTGTCTTCCCGAATGGGCATACGAGTACGGCGCAGGCGGGAATCATCAATGCCTAGCTGCGCTTCCAAAAATAACTCGCCGCTGTTTT
The DNA here is from genome assembly GCA_011525915.1 of Ardenticatenaceae bacterium. Classification (GTDB taxonomy): domain Bacteria; phylum Chloroflexota; class Anaerolineae; order Promineifilales; family Promineifilaceae; genus CAADGU01. The sequence continues at coordinate 7,068 of WYBM01000020.1, forward strand.
CATCCACTAACCAGATACTGGTTTCACCGGCTGCCGTCAGTGACATGGCTGTGGCCGCTACCTGGTTAAGTACTTCCTCCAGGTTTAATTGGGAGGTAACCGCAGCCGCAATTTGTGACAGAGCGTCAACCAGGTCTGGTTTTTGTTTCAGCGGAGTGGTTTGCAGGTACGGCCGTCCGACAACCCGTACCTGCAACTCCAGGTGGCCTAACGTCAATCGATCTTTATCTGCCAGGGCATACGGTGTATTCACGCCAATAGAACGGTCATTGCGCAGTGTGCCATTGGTGCTGCCCTGATCAATCACATACAGATTATTAGGGGTTGGGCGCAGCACAACGTGACGACGTGACACCCCTTGCGTCTCGGCGCCGTATGGCGTCAGGTCTACCAGGTCAGAAGCGTCAACACCCCGTCCCAGTGCTATTTCCCCATTAATGTCCAGACCCAGATACTCTTTAGTTTCCTCGGGGCCCAGCTCAAACAACAGACGCCAGACAGGGCGCTTGTCATCAGGAAAAGGTATAGTGTCATGGGGAATGGGGCGGTAGGCAACCTGAGAAGGTATGGAACCGGTGGCTGGTGTGTGGAGTAGATTGGTTTGCTTCGTGGCTTGCTTCTCCGTCATCTCATTGCACTCAAAAAACTAACCATACAACTAAAACTGGAATATCAACCACTTGTATGTCAAGTATGGTTATAGAGCATGCCTATGGATGCTCACATAAGGGCTTATCATAACATATCATTTATCTTGTCAAAATAATAATTTCATATAGAAATTTACTACACCCCAGTACAACCCTCCCAATTTTAGCCGCTGCCCCGGAAAATATGGTCAAGGAAACGTGAAAAGTAAAAGCCCCGAAGCGTTTCGGCACTTCGGGGCCTGACCTTCTACGTCCGTCGTTTAAAAACGCACAGGTATTTATTGGTCCAACGACGAGAGCCGCCGCCCTCATGCATCAGAATGTCACTGTTGTTGCCCACGTAGGCGGGCTGCATATTCACCAGTTCCCACCCCTTGGAACCCAACCGGTTTAATTCCGGCATGAGGACTTCCGGGCTATAAATAGGTTGGCTGTTGGTGTCCAGGTCGCTTGTAAATTCAGCCATATGGCGTGTATCTGCTTCTAAAATTCGGATCAAATATTCCCATTGCTCCATGAGTAAACCTCCAGTTGATGATTAGATGACACCTTCTTTACGCAGGGCGTTAATGGTTGTTTTGTCATACCCCAGGAATGTTTGCAAAATTTCGTCAGTATGCTCACCCAACAGGGGTGGTGGGTAACGCGCCTGGGTAGGCGCTGTGGGAATCTTGAGCGGCGAATTGACCAGAGAAATGGTGCCGGCTGTAGGGTGAGACATGGCCATTTGCATCTGCCTGGCCTGTACCTGTTCATGTTGGAAAACCTGGGCCATATTATTGATGGGAGCCGTGGGGATGCCGATCTCGTCACAAAGGGTCATCCAGTCGGCGGCGTCACGGGTGGCAAATAAGTCGTTCAGCATGATAATGACTTGTTCCCGGTTGGCCAGACGGGCGGCATTGGTGGCGAAACGTTCGTCGCTGATCCATTCAGGGCAGGCCACGGCCGTGCAAAACCGCGTCCATTGCCCATCGTTCCCACAAGCAAAAGCAAACTGCTGATCCCGTGCCGTAAACTCCTGGTAGGGCACAATGTTAGGATGGCCGTTGCCAAAACGCCCTGGAAGCTCACCAGACACCAGGTAGTTACTGGCGACATAAGACATGAGCGCTACCTGCGAATCTAACAAGGCCATATCAATGCGCTGCCCCTGGCCAGTGCGTTCGCGGGCAAACAGCGCCGCCAGAATGGCACTGCTGGCAAACATGCCTGTCGCTAAATCGGCAATGGCCACTCCCGCCCGCACCGGCTGACCTTCAGCCGGACCGGTGACGCTCATAAAGCCCCCCAATGCCTGCACCATAAAGTCATAGCCGGGACGATCTTTGTGTGGCCCGGTGTAGCCATAGCCAGTGATGGTGCAGTAGATCAAGCCGGGGCGTAATTGTTGTAGCGTGTCATCATCAAGCCCCCACTTGGCCATGGTGCCAGCCAAAAAGTTCTCTACCAGTACATCTCCCTGGCGGATCAGGTCTTTCAGAATGTTTACCCCTTTTTTGCTTTTCAGGTTAAGTGTCAGGCTGCGTTTGTTGCGGTTGGCGGCCAGAAAGTAAGCAGATTCACCCTGGCGGCCATCTTCTGCGGCCGTAAAAGGCGGCCCCCACTGACGTGTGTCGTCACCGCGGCCCGGCATTTCAATTTTGATCACCTCTGCACCCAGGTCACCCAGCATCATGGTGCAATATGGCCCGGCCAATACCCGCGTCAGGTCTATAACCCGTATACCGGTCAGCAATCCGTTTGCTATCATTGCGCCTCCTCGTTTGTTGTTTGTTAGGTATAATCCATTATCCGCGATCTGCCCGCTCTCGTCAGGGGCCAATCACCTATTATCAGTTTTCAGTCATCAGTGTACAGTTTTCAGTAGGGCCTGACGCCTGCAACTGTCCACTGACCACTGGTTACTGACTTCTGACGGCTGGTACTATAGTTTACGGGCCTCCACTTACGAGATACAATTATAATATGAAGCACCCCATGATCTGGCAAGCTGACCTCAAGAGGAATGATGTATGAAACCAGCTTCGTTTGCCTATGTTGCTCCCCCCACTTTAGACGCCGCGCTCACGGCCGTACAGCAGCACGGTTTTGACGCCAAATTATTGGCCGGGGGTCAAAGCCTGGTGCCAGTGATGAACTTTCGGCTGGCCCAACCAGGTGTATTGGTCGATTTAAACCGCTTGTCCGAGTTGGACTTTATACAACAGACGGCAGACGGCCGTCTGCGTTTTGGCAGCATGACACGCCAGCGAACGCTGGAACGGCACCCCCTGGTGGCGGCCCATGCTCCCCTTTTGTATGAAACCATGCCCCATGTGGCCCATACACAAATCCGCAACCGGGGCACGTTTGGCGGCAGCCTGGCTCATGCTGACCCAGCCGCCGAGCTGCCGGTGGTGTTGGTGGCGCTCTACGGCCGTGTCCGGCTGCAAAAAGTAAGCGGCGAAAGATGGGTAAACGGCGCTGACTTTTTTACAGGCCTCTTTGAAACTGCCTGCACCGATGAGGAAATTCTGACAGAGATCGAACTGCCCCCACTGCCGCCGCATACGGGCACTGCTTTCCTGGAAGTTGCCCGCCGACACGGTGATTATGCCCTTGGTGGTGTGGCCGTGGTGGTGACCGTAGATCAAAGTGGTGCATGTACCGCCGCCCGGCTGGTGTACCTGAATGCCGGTGACGTGCCTATGGTGGCTGCACAAGCCGGGGCTATGCTGGTGGGCCAGAAGATGAATGATGGGTTGGTTACGGCCGTGGCCGAAGCTGCCCAAAAAGAAATTGCCCCCAACGGCGATATTCACGCCAGTGCTGCGTATAAACGCCATCTGGCCAGGGTGTTGACAGTGCGGGCATTACACCTGGCATTTGCCCGTACCGCTGTGGGCGGGGAACATTGACAATACAACCAAAAGCTTGCCCCGGACAGAATCGTTTCTGCGGTTTGCCTAACATCTCACTATTGTGGAAGAGAGTTCATGAACCAAAACGACCCCATCTCCATCACCATCAACGGCCAACGTTATGAACGCCATGTGGAGCCGCGCCTGCTGCTCAGTGACTTTTTGCGGCATGAATTGGGGCTGACCGGCACACACGTTGGCTGTGAGCACGGTGTTTGCGGCGCCTGTACCATTTTGTTTGATGGGCAGCCGGTGCGTGCCTGCTTGATGTTTGCCGTGCAAGCCCACGATCACGAACTCACCACGGTGGAAGGGCTGGCCGCCGATATGCAAGAGATGCACCCCTTGCAGCAAGCTTTTTGGGAAGCGCATGGTTTGCAATGCGGCTTTTGTACCCCTGGTATTCTCATGACCCTTGTGCCCTACCTGGCCGAAAACCCTGACCCTACCGAAGCCGACGTTCGTGAAGCCCTTTCCGGTAACCTGTGCCGTTGTACCGGCTACCAGCACATTGTAGATGCGGTTTTGTTGGCCGCTAAACAGTATTCAGTAAACAGTGTTCAGTAATCTAGCTACCGGACAGTTTAAAAAAAGATGACGATAACCACTAAAGCTGTTAATGTGAAGAGTAGAAACAAACCACAAAACAGCGAGGAAAAAATGGCTATCGTCCAAACCTATCATACCTTTAAGC
>WYBM01000021.1 GCA_011525915.1 Ardenticatenaceae bacterium
AATGGTCTTAACAATGTCATAATCGGTTCAGGTAGAATAAGCATTTGTGACCTCTCGTTGTGGTTTGGTCACAGCTTATTCTACCTTTGTAGCTTTGGCTACTTTTGTACAAAGTCGAGCTTAGGGTTCATTCAAAAACAACTTTGGACTTTTGCCCAGTGATCAGTCATCAGTGCCCAGTACCAGTAACCAGAAGTCCGTCATCAGTTTTCAGTAGACTATTTCCAGAGGTAGGCCAGCACTGAAAACTGGTCACTGATTACTGAAAACTGATAATAGTCATCGGTCCAGAAGAACCGTCAACTGGTTGGCGTTGGATCAACTGGCGGCATGGGCCTCGTCAGCCGCTGGCAGATCACGGTGTCTTGGATGGTGTAGGAAGCGCCCAGCCAACTTGTTTAATTGTGAGAAGCTGATGGGCTTTAATAAAATCAGGTCTGCTTGAGGCTGCAAAGCAATAGCCAACCCAGCATCGGCGGTAGCCAGGATGACCCGCGTGTCTGACAGGCGCCAATCGCTGCGAATCTGGCTCAAAAGGACTTTTCCATTAACACCCGGTATGTGCAAGTCCAACACCACAATGTCCGGTGTGATCTCAGCTAACCGCTTTTGCACATTCAGGCCATTCTGGAAGGACTCTGTCATGTAACCGGCCTGATCTAACGCCATGGTAAAGACCATATTCTGATCCTCATTGTCTTCCACAATGAGAGCAATAGGCTTTATGTTCATAGAAAATTTCTACTCCTCTAATTGGCGGGTTGAAGCGGCAGAAGCACTGTAAACGTACTCCCTTGCCCCAATGCACTCTCCACACTGATGGTGCCGTTCATCATTTTTGCCAGCTGCTGCCCAATGGCCAATCCAAGCCCCACCCCGTTGCTTTCATGCATTAAGCTTTCGTCTGCCTGACGAAATGGCTCAAAAATAAAAGATTGTGTTTCTTTGGACATGCCAATACCTGTATCCTTGACTTGAAGGCGCCACTGTGTGCCCCCCTCTCGCTGTACAAGAATCATTATTTGGCCGGCTTGGGTAAACTTGATGGCGTTTGTAACCAGGTTCTGTAAAATCTGCTCAACCCTTCCTCTGTCCCCCAGTATCATCGGCGGCAGTGTAGGGTCAACGTCAACGGTCATCACCAACCCTTTGCGCTGCGCTAACGGCAGGCAGTTTGAATGAACCGTTTGGGCCAGGATCTGTGGGGAAAAGGGTTCTTTTTTTAAGCGCAATTGGCCTGATTCAATTTGGGATTGATCCAGAAGCTCGGCAAAAACACGCTCCAGGGCCAGCGAATTGCTGATAATGCGTCTGGTAATATCTTGCTGAGGGGGTGTTAATGGCCCATAAACGTTTTGCTGCAGCATCTCAGACATGCCCATTAGTGCCCCCAATGGCGTTCGCAGCTCATGGCTGATCCGGGCAATAAGCCGAGACTTAAACTCATTGGCCTCAGACGCTTTTTGGGCCAACTCCTGGACTTCCTTAACCTTGATAGCTAACTCTTTTTCATTGTGGCGAGCGCGGTCCAGGGCCTGCTGCAAGCTGTTAATAACCAGAGAAAGCAGCGTAACGACCCCAATAACCACAACGGAAAACTCTATCCAAAAGGTGTTTAGAGTGGCATAACTGGGGGGCGGTGGCAACAAACCTGTATGGTCAGCATAAAGCATCCAGCCGGTTACGACGATAGACAGCCCACCAAAAACTGCGCCAGCACGGGCCCCCAGGAGCAGTTCCGCGATCAGAATGATGCCGAAGTAGGCAGACATAGTTGAGCCGCGAAATCCCCCCGCCTCATAGGTGCCATACGAAACCGTTATCCAGAGGGTGAGGCACAGCAGGAACCCGGCCGGACGAACGTAACCGTGGTGTAGTAACACCAACATGAAAAGTGACCACACAGCCAGGATCAGTTCGATCAAAACCCGCCCTATCTCAGGTGTCATAAACAGCGCGGGAACGCTAAATGTCATGACCAGGGCCATCACGGTGATCAGGATAACATTGAGTAACCGAGCGACGCGGGTTTTTTCTTCGTCGTCAAAAGTAGGTGCAGAAAAAAGGTTTCGCAGCCGAACCAACATTGTGACCTCCATTGGCTAAAGCCGGGCAACCCGTTGATAGACCTGGATCGTTTCGGTGGCCATACGCTCGGCAGAAAAATGAGCATGCACGGCCGTGTGTCCACACTGATTAAGTCTCTGCCGTAACGCTGTATCACGTAGTAATGCGGCCAATTTGTCAGATAAGTCAAGGGGGTCTTGTGGTCTGTGCAGCAGCCCACCGCCCGTAGCCGCAATCAATTCCGGGAAGGCGCCATGAGCAGGCTGCACAACTGGTACGCCGCTGGCCCATGCTTCTAAAACGGGCAGCCCCTTTGGATCACGGTAGACGGTTGGCAGTGAAAAAACGTCAAGGCTTTGCAGAAAAGCCAGCTTTTGCTGCCTGTCTACGGTGCCAATGATCTCTACCTGTTTATGCACGCCCGCCGCCTGCACACGGCGGTAAATGCCTTGAATATAGCCAGTATGCGCCCGGCTCAGATAGCCGGCCACCCTGAGGCGCAAACCGGGGAACTCACCAGATTGGCACAGGCGGACGAAGGCTTCTACAAGGATATGCAGTCCTTTTTCCGGGGAGATACGGGCCAGATAACCAATGGTCGGTGGCCGGTTGGGTGGCAGGAAGGTGCGAGGGTAATCTTGCAGGTAGATGCCGGGCCTGACGAGGGTGATTTTGGCCGGGTCCAGGCCCAGTAAACCGCCGAAATAGTCGGCATAATACTGGCTGATGGCAATGAAGTGATCAATGTGGGCTGCGTTTTCACGAATCAATGCCAGCGCCTGCTGGCGGTAAGGCTCTGGCAGGCCGTCCAGGAATATATCTTCACCGTGCAGGCCACAAACAATGGGAACATTCAGCGCCTGCTTGATGGCCCGCACCGGACCCGAAATGAGGGTATTGGTAACGTGCACCAGATCAGGTTGTAATGTACTTGCCAGCCAGTCTACCATCTCTTGAAGCAGGCTGCTTTGGTGCCCCATTTCACCACGTAACATGGAGAGGGTCATCTCGGCGTTAGCCGCCGGATCAACGGCGGCGCCAATATCAAAGTGGGGCAGCAGCTGGACGATGGGTTGGGCACCAGCTACCCGTATGAGGGCGTCACGCCAGGTAGATTGGCGGGGGAAACGTTGCAGCAAATAAGCGGCAATGCCTCCGTAAAACACATGCCCCTCACTAACATTTTCCTCATCGACACGCAAAGGTGTATACAAGGGGATCATGGCCACATCGTGACCCAACGATTGCATGGCGGCCACCAGGGTGTTGTCTCGCATACAACTTCCACAATACATGTTGGCGGCGCCGGTGGCAATGTAAGCAACGGTCATAGTTAGTTCACTTCTTGGCCAGGATGATTTCAACCGGCAGCCCCCACATGGATAAGGTTGTGGTATCACAAATAGTGAAGCCGGCTGCTGTCAGGGCTGCTTGGGCGTAGATGGGGCGGCAGTCTACGGCCGTGGGCATTTTCTCGTGGAACCATTCGTAGATACGCACGGCCGTGGTTGGCTTTTTGACCAGGGTTACCAGGGCCAGACGGCCGTCTGGCCGCAAAACGGCCAGACATTGTTCCAAAACCCGTGGCAGTTCTGGTGTGTCAAAAAGTTCCAGGGTAAAGCTCATAAACACGCCATCAAAGCTGCCAGCGTTAAAGGGTAAATCGATGGCATCCCCCAGGCGCATATCCACTCGATGCGCCAGGCCAGCCTGATTGACTCTGTCTTGGGTAACAGCCAACATGCCTTCAGACAGATCAATGCCGCACACCTGGCCCGCATCACCGACGGCCGTAGCCAGTGCCAGAATACAATGCCCGGTGCCAAAGCCAATCTCCAAGATACGTTCGCCTATGTGGGCGTTGAGCTTTTGTAAACCAAGATCGCGGTATTTCTTTTCGCTGCCAGCAATCAGGTCATACCAACGACTCAAACGATTGTAATTTGCCCGGGCCTGTTCTTTGGAACGAACCACATGGCTGATAGGCATGTCCATTATGTATTTAACATAGTGCCCATCTCCTTTTAAGGAAAGGAAGCGTGTCCAGTGAATTGGAGAAATCCTTCAGGATTTTAATAACTAGCCAATACACAAATGTTTAGATTATAACAGTACAATGTGTGGGGTGGTTCCCAATACGGTGAGGTGATTGTCTATAAAGTATAGAATGTGCGCCAGTGTAATGCAAAGCGGATGACAAAGCAATAAAACCTGGAAGATTTACATCGGTTAATCATAAATCTGGTCTGTAAGGCGGTTTGCCAAACCGCCCTACAGACCATGGGCTCATTACGCTTTGCCCAAGACGGCCGCCAACAGTGCCATGCGAATATACATGCCGTTTTGCACCTGGCGGAAGTAAGCGGCGCGGGGATCTTTGTCTACGTTGTAATGAATCTCGCCTACCCGCGGCAGGGGGTGCATCACCACCATCTTTTCTTTGGCTCGTTCCATCAGTTCTGTGGTGATTTCATAGAAGTTCTTCACCTCTTCATACTGCGCCAGATCGGAGAAACGTTCTTTTTGCACACGGGTAACATACAGCACATCAGCGTTTTCAATCACATCAGCCACGTCGTGGGTTTCGCGGGCTTCCACACCAGCGTCGATGACCTGGTTCATGACGGTTAGCGGCAGGCGCAGGATTTCTGGCGAGACAAAACGCAGACTGACGTTGTAAGGCAGCAGCAGCTTGGTGAGGGAGTGCACGGTACGGCCGTAGCGCAAATCGCCTACCATCGCTACTTTTAAGCCATCAATTTTGCCCAGCTCATCTTGAATCGTAAATAAATCCAGCAGGGCTTGGGTCGGATGCTCGCCGGGGCCGTCTCCAGCGTTGATCACCGGGATGTCAGCGTAATCGGCGGCCAGTTTGGCCGCGCCAATGTCCGGGTGGCGCAGCACAATCACGTCAGAATACTGCTCCAAGGTGCGAATGGTGTCTGCCAGGGTTTCCCCTTTGCTCACAGAGCTGAACTGCACACCCTGGGTAATGGGGATGACACCGCCGCCCAGCCGTTCCATAGCCGCAATGAAGGAGGAACTGGTGCGGGTGCTGGGTTCGTAAAACAGGCAGCTTAACACGTGCCCCTTGAGCAGGTCAGTGCCGTGAATACGCTGCACCATTTCCCGCATTTCGCGGGCACGGGCAAAGATGTAATCAATCTTTCCTTTGTCAAATTGGGACACTGATAAGATGTCCATGCCGGTCAGGCCATTGCCCATGTGGGGTGCCGTGACCGAGTCCTCAAAGTTAAATAAAGGTTGAAGCTGCATATCATTATCTCCTCGTGTTATGGGCTGATCGCCCGCTTAATACAATGACGGTAATATCATGCCTGATCCAGGCTGTGCTAATACGCGCCCATCTGCATACACTACCTGGCCGCGTAGGATGACCCGTTTTACCTGGGCGGATACTTCACGGCCGTGAAAGGGCGTCCAACCACATCTGCTTTTCATGGTCTCCTGGCGAATAACAGCGGGTGCCATTGCCACCTCTACCCGGGTTTCTGGCTGTTCCGGCAGGTGGAAGATACGGCGCGGGTTCGTGTGCATGAGCTCGATCAGGCGGTTGAGCGTAAGGCGGTTTTGGGCCACGGCCGTGAGCATCAATACCAACGACGTTTCCAGCCCTGCCACCCCTGGCGGGGGTGTGGCTGACTGTTTTTCTGCCAGCGTGTGTGGCGCATGATCGGTGGCGATGCAGTCCACCGTATCATTCAGGTGCGCCCACAGTGCGGCCACGTCATCCGGTGTGCCCAAGACCGGGCGCATGTCTGCCAGTATGCCCAGGCGTTCCCGATCACGCTCGTCCATAAACAGGTGATGGGGCGTTACCTCACACGTTACCGGCAGGCCGCGCATCTTGGCATCGGCAATCAGTTCAATCTCTTCCCGGCGGCTGATATGACAGAAATGAACGGGCCGGTCATACGCTGCCGCCAGACCAATGCCCACGGCCACACTTTGTTTTTCGGCATGCATGGCGATGAGCTTTTCGTGCGGCCATGTCTGGAAGCAGGCGCGCAGGGTAGGCACATCTTCCACTCGCAGCGGGCCAAAGGTGTCATTGAGGTAAATTTTGAGGGCAACAGCGTGGGATGCCAGGTGGGGCAGATGGGCTGTTTGTTCTGGGCTGGCCCCGGCAAAGAGACCAACATCACAAAGCGCTTCTTGTTGCGCGATCACGGCCGTTTGCTGCAGCACTTCCGGCGTGCTTAACGGCGGTGTGGTGTTGGGCATCCCCAGGATCATGGTGATGCCACCGGCCAGCGCCGCCGCGGTACCGGTGCGGAAATCCTCTTTATGTTCGCCGCCCGGCACGCGCAGGTGTGTGTGCACATCTATCAGGCCGGGCAGGGTGACTATTTCTGGCATATTGTTTCTCCATAGCTTGCCCTCGATTTGCCATAATCCGCAGCCAGCAGGGTAAGGATTACGGGTGCAAGGGGCAAAAAAAAAGCCCAATCCCCAAAGGGATCAGGCTTTGAATTTTGTATAAAAGGGGTAAAGGCAATGTTTTTTACCCCGGCTGTACTTTTTTCCGGTCAAGCAGACCATCTTGTCAAACCTCTCAAGTGGTGTGTGCCCTAAATGCACCGGAAAGCAATGCTATCATAGTTGCTGCCGTTTGCCCAATTTTGGCGCGGTGGCTCAGGCAGATTCTTGGAAAGCGGCTAGATGGTCCCGGATGTGCCAAAAACTGTTGCCGGCAATATTCAGCCATACGGGTTGTTCCGGAAACCAGGCAAGGCGGCCCGGTTCCAGCAAGTCAGGCTCCACCATGGTGGCTACCACGGCCGTTAACCCCTCACATGCCTGCCGGTACATTTCTACGATCTCTGTCGCTGGTTTATCCTTGTGCGTTTCAAAAATGTGGTCATTCAGGCGATTCATAACCGCCTCATCTTCGGCTTCCTCCCCGGTCAATTCATAGCCCGGCACATAGCGGGTCACGGGTTCGCCATTGATAGACTTTTCCAACCAGCCGGTCACCAGTGTCATCCAGGCTGTGATGTGCGCCAGAGTATCTTTCACTGACCAGTCGCCGCCTGGACCAGGGTCATCCATGTCTGCCGGGGACAGGGTGGCCAGATACAGTTCCATTTCTTCATTGGCTTTTGTGATCTCTCCTAACAGTTCAAACTTGTTCATTTTTTTTGCTCCTCTGATTTAGGCTGTTGTCCAGCCGCCGTCTACACTCACGGCCGTACCAGTGACAAAAGTGCTGGCCGGCGGTTAATTTACCCGTTAGCACCAGTTATCAGAAGTCAGTAGCCAGTGTTCAGTAGACGATTTCCAGAGATAGACCAGCACTGAAAACTGACCACGGATTACTGAAAACTGGTACTAACCTCATCGCTGCCAACCTCAAACCCTGCCAGGTTTTCTAGAGCCTTCACCAGGGCATGGTTGCCTTCGGCCCCCAGCCCTTGCTGCTGTAAGGTGCGGTACAGGTTAAATACCGTGCTTGTGCCCAGCATAGGCACTCCCAGGGTGTCGGCTGTTTCCAGCACCAGCCGCAAATCCTTTTGCTGTAAATCAATGGTAAACCCGGGCTGCCAGTCTCGTTGGACCACCTGTGGTCCCCGGTTAGAGAGCATCCAACTACCGGCCGCGCCACCAGACACGGCCGTAAGTGTCTTCTGTAAATCCAGCCCGCCGGCCTGGGCAAACATCAGCGCCTCACTGACGCCCAACATGGTCACCACCACCAAAATCTGGTTGACCAACTTCACCGTCTGACCGGCGCCCGTGGAGCCTACGTGGGTAATTGTTTTACCCATGGCCTGGAAAAAGGGTAAGGCGCGGTTAAAGTGTGTTTCATCACCGCCGACCATGATAGAGAGCGTGCCTTTAGCTGCCCCTTCGCTGCCGCCGCTGAGGGGCGCATCCAGCATATGGACACCTTTTTGGGCCAGAATGCCGGCTATACGCTGCGTGGCCTGAGGGCTAATGGTGCTGCAATCAATGACCAGGTTCCCGGCTGCGGCGCCAAAGATGACGCCATTTTCATGAAACAGCACCGCTTCCACGTCTGGCGTATCACTCACACAGGTGATGATAACCTCACTGTGTGCCGCCACATCTGCCGGGCTGGTAGCGGCAACAGCCCCCTCTGCTACTAGCTTCTCTGTCTTACTATGTGTGCGGTTCCACACCCTTACGGGGAATCCAGCTTTGAGCAGGTTGCGGACCATACCCTGCCCCATAATGCCCAGGCCAATAAAGCCGATGGTTTCACTCATAGTTCTTATACCTCCTCTTGTTGTCGTTTGCCAGCCGTGGTCATGATCTGCGCCGCAGGTGATGGTTTGTGGGTCTTGGCTGACGAGATTATCCCTCATGGTGGACTTTTCCCAAAACAGTACATGAGAAATGTTGCCGCCGGCCAAGACACTCTATACAATTCCTCTTATCTGTTTGGTTTAATTGGCTAATAGTGTGCCCGGCCCCCAGAAGGTCGGGTATTTTTATGTTTGAGGTGCAACCGTGCCCGGCACGGTAATGGTAACATATGGCTCAACAATTGAGAAACGATATTCGCAACATTGCTATCATCGCCCACGTGGATCATGGTAAAACCACGCTGGTTGATGGTATGTTAAAACAAACCAACGTCTTTCGTCAGAACCAGGCCGTCAGTGAACGTGTATTGGACTCCAACGACCTGGAGCGGGAGCGGGGGATCACCATTCTGGCAAAAAACACCAGCATCGTGTATGAGGGCATTACCATTAACCTGGTAGATACACCCGGCCACGCTGATTTTGGCGGCGAGGTAGAGCGCATAGTGAACATGGTGGATGGTGTGCTGCTGCTGGTGGATGCCGTGGAAGGTCCCATGCCCCAGACGCGCTTTGTGCTGCGCCAGGCATTACAGACGGGGTGCAAGGTGATTGTGGTGGTGAACAAGATTGATCGCCCGGCTGCCCGGCCTGACTATGCCGTTAATGCTACCTTTGATCTGTTTGTAGACCTGGGGGCTTCGGAAGAACAGGCTGACTTCCAGGTGGTATATACACGGGCGCTGGAAGGGCGGGCCGGGCATAGTCCGGAGGCACTGGCGGCTGATTTACGGCCGTTGTTTGACACCATTGTCACTTACCTGCCCCCACCCACGGTGGACCCCGATGGCCCCACCCAAATGCTGGTAACAACACTGGAGTACAGCAGCTACGTAGGCAAAATTGCCGTTGGCCGTCTGACCAGCGGCACGCTGCGTGAAGGGCAGCCTATTATGCACATCACGGCAGAAGGGGTGATGCAGCCGGGCAAGGTGGCCAAGCTCTACACCTTCCGTGACTTAAAACGGCAGGAACAGAAAGAGGTTAAAGCCGGTGACATTGCTGCCGTCGCCGGTATTCCGGACGTAGGCATTGGCGATACGATTGCCGATTTGCAAGACCCACGGCCGTTACCACCCATCAAGGTGGAAGAACCTACGGTACGTATGACCTTTAGCATCAATGACAGCCCCTTTGCCGGCCGCGAAGGTAAATATGTCACCAGCCGCCAGATTCGGGAACGTCTGACCAATGAATTGGAAAGCAATGTGGCTTTGCGAGTACAGGAAACAGACAAAGCGGGCGAATTTGTCGTTTCTGGACGTGGTGAACTGCACCTGGCTATTCTCATTGAGACAATGCGCCGCGAGGGGTATGAATTTGCGGTCAGCCGGCCAGAAGTGATCTTTCATGAGGGGGCCAACGGCCGTCAAGAACCCATCGAACATGTTTTTCTGGAAGTGCATCAAGATTACTGGGGCCCGGTGGCCGAAATGTTGGGGCGGCGGCGTGGTCGGGCGACAACCATGCACTATGGTGATGACGGTACCGTCTACGCCGAATATCTGGTGCCTACCCGCGGTGTCCTAGGGTTTCGCCAACCTTTCCTAACAGCCACCCGCGGCACCGGCATCTATAACACCCTCTTTTATGCTTATGAGCCTTACCAGGGTGACATTGAGCAAAATGAACTGGCTTCGATGGTTTCGTTGGAAACGGGCAAGGTCAGCGCGTATGCTTTGCAGCATCTCACCACACGTGGCGTCTTTTTTGTAGGCCCTACGGATGAGGTGTATGCCGGGCAGGTGGTAGGGGAACATATTCGTGACGACGAACTGGTGGTCAACGTCTGCCGTACCAAGAACCTGACCGGCCACCGGGCCGTACCCAAGGCGATTGTGGAAGCGTTACCCGCCGCCACGAAGTTCTCGCTTGATGAAGCCATTGAATATTTGCACGATGATGAACTGCTGGAAGTGACGCCTGAGTCGCTGCGCATCCGCAAGCGAGAACTGCGCCATGACCATCGCCAGAAACACGCCAAGCGGGCCAAATATGGCGTCGCCTGAGACGCTACGCTTTTAGGTAGGTATCAAACCAGCGCAAAATGTGGTGAAGGCGGCTGATACGGCGGTCAGTACGGCCGTCACGTGACAAACCATGGGCCTCGTCTGGGAACAAGATCAGTTCCGTAGCTACCCCTTGCTGCCGTAGGGCCACAAACAGCTGTTCTGCCTGTTCCTGGTTGGCGCGCAGGTCTTGCTCGCTGTGAATGACCAGTGTCGGTGTCTGTGCATTGCCAATATATTTCAGGGGTGACTGCTCCCAATACTTCTCGAAATTGGTATAGGGTGGTTGATTGTCGCCAAACGTTTGCTGGAACTGCCAGTTGGCGTCGCTGCTGCCCCACATGCTGATAAGGTTGCTGACGCAGCGCTGCGTGACGGCCGCCTGGAACAAGTTGGGCGCCCGGCCTATGAGCATGTTGGTCATATAGCCGCCGTAGCTGCCGCCGGTCACCCCCATGCGTTGAGGGTCTATGCTCGGCCGCTGCTTTACAAACGCCACCCAGTCTAACACGTCTGTAAAATCTACCCCGCCCCAATGATTCCAGATCGCCCCAGCATGGGCCTCGCCATACCCCTGACCGCCACGTGGATTGCTCCAATAAACCACGTAGCCGTTGGCCGCCAGGAATTGGAATTCGTGCATAAAGCCGCGGTCATACTGTGTTTGTGGCCCGCCGTGAATCTCTAAAATGGAGGGGTATGTTTTTTGGGGGTCAAAATCAGGCGGGGTTAATACCCACCCATGCAGTTTATAGCCGTCGCGGGCTTCGAACCATACCTCTTCAATGGCGCCCAGGGTTTTGCGGGTTAACCACGTATTTAAGCGCGTCAACTGCTTGTCCTGACCGCTGGCCATATCACGTACAAACAGTTGGGGTGGATGCTGCTGTGTGGCCAGCGTGTACGCCAGCTTTTTCTGGCTGGCGTCAAAGGTAAACGCGCCCACCAATCCACAGGTCTCCACAACCTGTGCCACCGTTGGCTCCTCGGCCACGGTCACGGACATCAGGCGAATGTCCCCCTGCCGTTCCACCTGGTAATAGATCTGGCGCGAATCGGGTGACCAGGTGGGTGGACTTATCAGCCCACCGCCAGTGTCACTGCCAGAGGAAATCAGAGTGTGCATATCTGCATGGCCGGTCAGGTTGCGGGGTGGCGCACTGCCATCGGCCGGCACAAGCCACACATTGTCATTGCGCCACCATTCGCCCGGTTTGTCTGTGCCGATGTAAGCGATCCACTGCCGATCTGGTGACCAGGCGAGCAGAAGTTTATGGCCAACAGGCGTTTTTATATGGCGAGGTGGGCCCCCTTGGGCGGGCATGATAAAAAGATCATCAGCGGCTGGCGTCAGATCGGGGTGCTCACTGACGTTAGAGACATAGGCGATCCATTGGCCGTCAGGTGACCAGACAGCTTCATCTTCGTGATGCTCACCGGTGGTGAGCTGGCTGGCTTTGCCCGACCGGGCGTTTATCAGCCAAATATGCCACTTTTCCTGTGGTAAATACCCCCTGGCATCGCCCTTAAAATTGGTGGTAGTAATGTGGCGGGCCACCACCCCCAGCTTCTTTTTTTGCTCATCGGCCTCACGTGTTATGGCTTCCTGATCTTTTCGCCGGATGGTGCACAGGAACTGTTTGCCATCTGGCGACCATTCAAACCCGCCAATAGACATATCTTTCAGGTTGGTGAGGGCGCGGGCTTCACCGCCATCTACGGGAATCAGGTAAATTTGTGATTGTTTTTCATCCTGGCGGTTGGAGAGGAAGGCGATGGTACGGCCGTCAGGTGACCATTGGGGCGAACTGTCTGACCAGTCACCGTGGGTGAACTGGCGCAGTCGGCCAGAGCCGGTGGCGGCCAGCCACAAGTTGCTGTACTTCTTTTCTGTTTTGCGGTCGACATACTGTACAGCATAGATGATGTAACGGCCGTCTGGCGAAAGCCGGGCAGCAGTTATCAACTCAAACCGGTAAAGGTCTTCCGCGGTGATCAGGCTTTTATTTTTTGTAGGCACCATATTTCCTCTCATCATGATTTGTGAAGATTATAGCAGGGGAACGGAAAATGGTTAATTGTTCATGGGTACAGGTTGGTGTGAGGCCATGAACAATTAACCATACAATGATGCGGCTCAAATGTCTCCGGCTCAATGTCTACGGACTTTCTACTGATTGCTGCTCCGGTATCAAAGCAGCTGTGATTAGCACCAGAAACGTAAAACAATGGGCAATCGTCGGACCAAAAACAGGTTCGGCAAGGTTGATACCGGTGAGCCCCCATGCCGTACGCAGACTATCCCCCCCAGCAAGCATGTGGTACAGTGCACCCCCAGCCGCCAGCCAGCGTAACAGGCGAGGATTCGGAGCATAGCGAAGTATCAGGGCTACAACCAGGGCCATGCTGGCATTGCTGTAAACTGCCAGACGAAGAGTAAGCCGGGCAAGATCATCACTGCTGATGTCTATAAAAACAACTTGAGGCACAAATCCAAAAACGATTATGCCGCCGACTATCTGGCCAATTAACCCAAGAAACACTGCTCCGAAACGAAAACGTTCACGCGTCATGAGATTTCCTTTTAGTGATAATGTTTAGGGTTCGATTTTAGCGTATATTGCCGTGTTACCTAACTTCTGCTTAACGGCCGTATCTGGCTATTTATTGCCCATTTATTGCCTATTTATTGCCAGTCACCTTCCCATAAGCGCCGCATTTCCTCGTTGGCGGCCAGTAAATCAGACAGCGTGCCTTCGGTATGGACACGGCCGTCTTTCAGCACAATGATATGGTCAGCGCGGCGCAAGGCGGTGTGGCGGTGTGAAACCACCAGGCAGGTGGGGGTCAGGTGTGTGCCGGTGCTGCCGGAGAAAAGCCGGGCCCATAATGCCTGCTCTGTCTCCACATCTAGTGCGCTGGATAGATCATCAAAGACATATAGTTCGGCGTTACGAGCAAACATGCGCGCCGTGGCTGAACGTTGGATCTGCCCGCCAGAGAGCTTGACCCCTTTGGGGCCTACCAGGGTATCCAGCCCGGCTTCCAGCTCACGCAAATCTTCTTCCATGACGGCCGCGTGAATGGCGGCCTCCAGGTCTACCTTTTCCTCGGGCAGCCCCAGCAGCAGGTTTTGCCGCAGCGTGTCGCTGAAGAGGCGGGGCACCTGGGCGGTATAGGCGGCGCGGGGTGGGGTGAAAAAGTCGTCAGGGTTGGTGACAACGCTGCCGTTCCAGGTAACCTCGCCTGCCTGCGGCGGCAGCAGTCCCAACAGCGCCCGCAGCAGTGTTGTCTTGCCGGAACCAATGCGCCCGGTGATGACGGTGAATGATCCTTTACGTAGGCGCAGGGAAACATCCTGAATGCCTCGCCCTGATTCGGCATGACGGTAGGTCAACCCGGTGACCACCAGCTCATCCAATACGTCAGCTTTGGCTTTTGCCTGGAAGGGGGGCGCTGGTGGTTCCCGGTCGATATAAATCTCGCTGTGTTTGATCAGCGAAAGCGGCGGCGCGCCTTGCAAAAGACGGGTCATACGGTTGACGGCCACCCCCGCCTGCTTGTAGCGGGCGATCATAAAACCAACAAAGCCCAGGAAACTGGTGACATTGCCCAGGTAAAAGACAAAGAGAGCGAAGTCACCCACAGTGAAGCCGCCGGTGGCAATGTGCTGGGAGCCGATGATCAAGATAACGGCCGTGCCCAGATTGGCCGAATTGACAAACACTGAACGCAGGGTCTCTTCAAACAGCCGGTCTTTTAGCGCTGCCTGGCGGCGCTTTTCATTTAGCCCCTCAAAGTAGCCGATGACCCGCTCTTCAGCGGAAGCCACTTTCACCGCCTGTACGGCGTTAAATGTCTCGGCGATAAAGCCGACGACAATACCGCTGCGTTTGCGCGTTTCCAGCCGGTAGGTGTGTACCCGCCCGGCAGCCAGGTTGGCCACGGCCACAATGAGGAGCAGCGGCGCCAAGGCCAGCACGGTTAACTGTGGGTTGACCGACCACATGATGACCATAGCCAGTACGGTGAAAGCCAGGTTACCCAGAACGTCATTCAGCCACAAGCCGTAAAAGGGCAGCTCCCACACGTCGCCGCGAAAACGGCTGATGGCTTCGCCAGGAGACTCAGGCAGGGCGTCTGCACCGGGGCGCGCCAGCACCCGTCGCAGCATGTTCTTTTGCAGCAGCGCCTGTACATGGATATTAAACGGCCGGTTAAACTGGGTCATACCCCAGAAGCCCCCCATGCGGCTGAGGGCACCTACCGCCAGCAGTGTTATCAGGGTTGCCAGATTAAACGCCACCACTGTCTCTGCAGTGAGCGTGTTAAAAAACTCACGTATGACCAGGCCAGGGATCAGCCGGCCCAGCGACACTGTCGTCAGGGCCATAAGGTTAAACAGGTGAAATTTCCAGCGAAACCGGATCGCCTGGAGAACAAACTTCCAGGTTGCCGGTAGAATGGTGGTCACATTTTCAACCGTTGTCATGCCAGCACCTTTTCCAGCCCGCCTGCCTGCAGCAGCTGCGCGAAGCGCGAGGCGGGGTCATTGGTCAGGTCCGTATACTTGCCGAATTCGCGTACACGGCCGTGTTCCAAAATCATGATCTTGTCGGCGCGGGTCACCGTCTTCAGCCGGTGGGCGACGATGATGCCGGTACGGCCGTGCAGCAGCCTGTCCACGGCCCGTTCAATGAGCTGCTCCGTGGCTGGGTCCAGCCGGGAAGACGCTTCATCCAGAATCACCAGGCCAGGGTCTTTAAGGAAGACGCGTGTGAAGGCCAGCAGTTGGGCCTCGCCGGCAGAAAGGCTGGTGCCTTCTGTCTCCAGTTCCGTATTCAGGCCATCGGGCAGGGTATCAAGCCAGGTGCCCAGGCCCAGGTCAGCCAAGACGGCCAGGATGCGCTCGTCAGGAATGGTGTTGTCGAAGAAGGTGAGGTTGTCACGCACGCTGGCCCGGAACAACTGCACGTCTTGCGTAACGATGCCAATGCGGTGACGCAAATCACGCAGGGTCACATGGCGTAAATTGACCCAGGCGGGGCTGTTGCCCAGGCAGACATGGCCGTGTGTGGGGTCATACAGGCGAAACAGCAAGCGGGTAATGGTGGTCTTGCCGCTGCCGGTGCGCCCCAGCAGGCCTAGTACTTGACCCGGTTCCAGCCGGAAATCCACATCGTCTAAAATGAGGTCGTTGTGGTTGTAGCTGAAAGTGACGTGGTTAAAATCTACCGCCAGGGGGCCCGGGGGAATGGTGGATACGGCCGTTTCCACCAGTTTGCTCTTCAGGGTATAAAGCTGTTCAACACGGTCGATGCCCGCCCCGGCCTTTTGCAGATTTTCGATCTGGTCACTGATTTCGCGCAGAGGGCGGAAGATGGCAGCGGTATAAGCGACCAGCAGGTACACCGTTCCCAGGGTAATCAGCCCGTGTGTGTACAGCAGGGTGCCGCCGAGAATGGCGATAATGTCGCCGGCCGTATCCAGCCCTACCCAGCTCATGACGATGCGGATCGTTTTCTGGGCCCCCTTGACTTCTTTGTCCAGCCGGGTGCGGTTTAAGCCATACAGCCGGTTCATGACATAGGCCACAGCACCGCTGGCGCGGGTGTCTTCCGTGCCCGCCAGATGCTCTTCCAGAAAGCCGTAGAGTTCAGCATGGGCTTCCCGTGATTCGCGCCAGGCGGGGATGGCGATGTGCCGCAGGTGACTGAGCCATACCAGGGAAACGGCCGTGAATACCGCCATCACCAGGCTGATCCGCCAATCTACAAAGGCTAGCGCCACCAGCACCCCCAAAATAAGCAGCAGATTACCCAAAATGCGAATCACAAACTGGGCGAAGAAGATGGCGATGTCGGCCACATCGCCGTCAATACGTTCAATCATCTCGCCGGGCGTAGTGTTGTTATGGAATGACATGTCCAGCTTCAGGCAGTGCAGGGCCAGGTCGGCCCGCAGTTGATTGGTGGAGCGCCAACCAATATCTTCACCGACATAGGTGGCCGCCACACCCAATAGTTGCAGCGCCAGGGCAGCCGCCAGGAAGATGAGCGCCGCTTTTAAGAGGGGGTTGGAAGCGTGGGTCGTGGCGGCCGTGTCAATAAAATAACGAATGATTTGGGGATTGACCAACTGCAAGCCGATGGTGGTAAAGATCAAAAGCGCCAGCAGAATAACCTTGCCACGCAGCGGCTTGAGGTATTGGAACATCAGCCCCCCGTACCGTTGAATCGGTATGTCCATGTTGGGTTTCTTCTCCCTTGTCAGGGGCAAAACATTGTTTGCCCAACGGTCTTAAAATGCAAGGTACAAAAAACACGTTAATCTACCGCTGATAACATCTCCTTTTACCGGCAGCGACAGGCGGGCAACCCATTAGCCCATTTGCGGCTGACGGTGATCCTGGTAAGTTTGTTCTGGTTTTGGCTAAAAAGGTGACACGTGACGGCTAACCTTCCGGAGAGGCAGCCGGTTTGCTCAGACCTGCCAGATGGCCAGCGGCGATTCGTTAACGGCCGTGATCCATCGAGCAGGGAGCGACTGCAAAGGCAAGGGTGGCAACTTTGGCTGAGATATAGCGAACAAATGTCATGGTTGGTACCGTCCGAGTAGGCTGCGAAACCCTTACCGAAAAGCGCACGAAAGGCCAGTCTACCATAAGCGCCCGCCACTGACAAATTTTGGTTACGGGTGATGAACCTCACTGGGAAAACAGGCCGAACGATACTACGGCCGTTAGCCTGACTGGTCTATTATTTGTGGTTGTCAACCAAATTCATGCCGTTATGGAGGTATATCATGATAAACAACAAACATGAATCCGCTGCTCTGAGGCAACCCTTCCCCACCGAGGGGGCCTTCCCCGCCGGGGCTGATATTTTGCATAACCCCATCCTCAACCAGGGGACGGCGTTCAGCGAAGAAGAGCGTGACTTGCTAAAACTGCGCGGCCTGCTGCCACCGCGTGTCTTGACCCAGGAACTGCAGGCGGAACGAGCCTTACGCAATTTCCGTAAGAAAGCGAATGACCTGGAAAAGTACATTTTCCTGATCAGTCTGGAAGACCGAAATGAGGCCCTGTTTTACCGGGTAGTCATGGACAACCTCATGGAAATGATGCCCATTATCTACACGCCAACGGTAGGGCTGGCCTGCCAGGAATATGGCAACATCTTTCGTCGTCCACGCGGGCTGTATATCTCTGCCAATGATCGGGGACGCGTGGCCGAAATTCTGGAAAATTGGCCGTATACGGATGTGCGTGTCATTGTCATTACTGACGGGGAACGTATTTTGGGGCTGGGTGATTTAGGAGCACAAGGGATGGGCATTCCCGTTGGTAAACTTTCGCTTTATACGGCCTGTGCCGGCATTGATCCGGCAACCACCCTGCCAGTTATGCTGGATGTGGGCACAAACAATGAAGCCATGCGTGACAACCCCTTTTACATTGGCCTGCCGCAGTCACGCTTGCGAGGCGAAGCTTATGATGCCCTGGTGGATGAGTTCATGACGGCCGTGGCCCACCGTTTTCCCCAGGCCGTAGTGCAGTTTGAAGACTTCTCCAATCACAACGCTTTCCGCCTGCTGCAAAAATATCGTCACCATTACCGCACCTTTAATGATGATATTCAAGGGACGGCTGGAGTGGCGTTGGCTGGCCTGTTTTCCGCCTTGCGGCTGACCGGTGGTACGTTGGCTGAACAACAACTGCTGTTTCTGGGGGCGGGCGAGGCTGGCATTGGTATTGCCGACCTGGTAGTCTCTGCCATGATGCAGGAAGGGCTGACGGCCGAGGCCGCGCGGCAGCGCTGCTGGTTTGTTGATTCGCGTGGGCTGGTGGCGGCTGGCCGAGGTGATCTGGCGGTGCACAAGCTGCCCTATGCCCATGATCACACCCCGTTGACCACTTTCCTGGAAGCGGTAGAGGCGCTGCAGCCAACAGCCATCATTGGCGTATCTGGTATGCCCAAGATGTTTACCCAGCCGGTGGTAGAGGCGATGGCCCGCCTGAACGAGCGACCGATCATCTTTGCTCTGTCTAACCCCACTTCCAGGTCTGAATGCACGGCCGTGGAAGCGTATACCTGGACGGATGGGCGCGCCATCTTTGCCAGTGGCAGCCCCTTTGACCCAGTAGAGCTGAACGGCCAGACGTATGTGCCGGGGCAGGGGAATAATTCTTATATCTTTCCTGGTGTTGGGCTGGGCATTGTGGCTACCGGGGCACGCCATGTGACGGATGAGATGTTTCTGGCGGCGGCGCAGACGCTGGCCGGGTTGGTGACGCCAGATGATCTGGCCATAGGGTTGATTTATCCATCGCTTAAGCGGATTCGAGAGGTGTCGGCTCATATTGCCACGGCCGTGGCCGAAGTGGCTTACAAACAAGGCCTGGCTGCAGTGCCCCGCCCAGAGAACCTGTTGGCGGTTGTGCAAACACAGATGTACCAACCCACTTATCGTAACTATGCCCACGAACTGGCAGCCGCCAGATGAGAGTTAATCTATTGGTAATGCTGGTTATATTTCAGGATGTGGTGTGGGCGCAGTGCGCAGAATAGAAAAATAAATCCATAAAAAGGCTAGAAACAAACCGGCGCTGGATACAGTGAGGGCGGCACGTAGCCCCAGCCATTCGCCCATTAGGCCGCCTATCAATGCGCCTATAGGCAGCGCGCCATAGGACAGAAACAGCTCGGTGGCATTGACACGTCCTAACAAATCATCTGGTGTTACCTGGGGCATCAGGCTGTCATAACCGATGTTGTAGACAGTATTGCCAAATCCCTGGATAGCCTGCCCCAGCAGGAGGATGATGGCCGCTGTAAGAGGGGTTCCGAAAGATAGCGGCCGTCCTAGAGAACCCAGACCTATGAAAAACGTGCCCAAGAGTACCATTCCCCCCAATCCCCACCGTTTTTCGGCGCGGCGTCCTAACGAGGCGGCCAGCAAACCTGTTGAAGCCCCCACCGCAAAAATGACCCCAATAAAGGTAGCTGGCAGCGCGACGACGCGTGTCAGATAGATGATCAGAATGCCATCCACCATGCCACCAAAAAGCTGCATAGTCACATTGTTGAGCAGCATGGGGCGCAAGTAGGGGTTGTGGCGCACAAAATGGATGCCCAGTTTGATATCACGACGCAGAGATGTCTGTTTTACTGATTCTATAGCAGCCGACTCTTGTGTGTGTATGCTGCCCAGCAGCAGCGCGGAGGTGACAAAGGTCAGGGCATCAATGAACATGGCTATGGGTGGCGTCAACAACTCTACCAGTGTGGCCGCAACGCCCGGCCCACTGACCTCCACCAATGATTCGGTGGCCGATAGTTTGCTGTACCCTTCTACCAGATTGTCACGAGAGATGAGCAAAGGTAGGTAGGCCTTGGCAGCTACATTAGCGAGCAGCGTAAGTGTGCCACTGAGGAAGGTAACAATCAGCAAATGCGGCAGGGTGATGGTTCCCCATACGGCCGTGGCCGGTATGGTAGCCAATAAAAGCGCCCGCCCAATGTCTGCCGCGATAAGAACGGGGCGTTTGCGCAGCCGGTCTACCCAGGCACCGGCTAACAAGCCAAACAATAGATAAGGCAGGGTACCGGCAGCAGAGAGAAGGCCCATCTGTATGGCCGTGGCCTCTAACAGCACGGCCCCAATAATGGGTATGGCCAGCCAGGTAATGCCGGAGCCAAATTGGGACGTCATGACCGCCCCCCAATATTTCAAAAAGTCGTGATGCCGCCAGAGGCCAAGGAACCGATTTGCCATACTCTATAACAGCGGCCGTTTGAGGGGCGCAAAGGAGATACGATGAAGAGGGCAGGGGCCGTGTGTCTTAATGGCCCGCAGGTGAAACTCGGTACCATACCCTTTGTGCTGATGAAAGCCATAGGCCGGAAATTGGGTGCCATAGGTTACCATCAGGCGGTCACGGGTGACTTTGGCCAGAATAGAGGCGGCCGCAATGCTCAGGCTGGTGGCGTCGCCCCGCACAATGGCTTGTTGGGGAATGTTCAGGGTGGCCAGGCGCATACGGCCGTCTACCAGCAGGTGTTGGGCGGGCGGGGTTAGCTGGCAAACGGCCGTGCTCATGGCCCGCCGGGTGGCCGGCAGAATGCCAATCTCATCAATCACTTCGGCCGGTTCCAGGCCAATGCCAAAAGAGAGGGCGTATTGGGTAATGCGTGAAAAGAGGGCTTCGCGCGTTTTGGCCGTCAGTTGTTTAGAGTCGTTGACGCCCACCAGATGAACAGGCAGTTGGGGATCATGAAGCGGCAAGATGACGGCGGCGGCCACCACCGGGCCGGCCAGGGCGCCGCGGCCGGCTTCATCAATGCCGGCAATATGGTGGAGGCCGGTTTGAGAAATGACGGCCGTTTCCAGGCTCAGGTCTGCCACTTTGTTTGTCTACGTTTGGTTGGCGCGTGAAGGCTGGGTTTCATTCAGAGCGGCGTGCTGCCGCCCATAGGCGCCGGTCCACAAATTCCAACGCACCTTTAAGGCTTCAATCAGCGATTTGATATAGCCGGAAAAGGTAACGTGGGTATGGGGTTCATCCACCCAATTGGCCCCCAGGATATTAATTTTATAACCAAAGTAACGGGCCAGGGCCAGCGCCTCAATGTCAAACAGCCAGCCGTTAATTTGAGCCACGGCAAAAATATCGCTGGCTGCTTTTGCGCGGAACGCCTTAAACCCACACTGTGTGTCCCAGATACCAGGCACGGCAATGGCCTGAATGAACAAGTTACCGGCGTCGCCCATCAGCCGCTTGTGAAAGGGTTGAGGGGTAGATTGCCGGGCATCGGCGGCATCTTTGCTGTCACGAGAGCAAATAATGACCGATTCACCACGATCAAATAATGGCTTCATCTGGTCAAAGTGGCTCATATCGGTGGAATTATCAGCATCGGTGAAGAGGCGGATCTCCCCTTTGGCTGCCCGTATCCCCTGACGCACAGTGTACCCTTTGCCCCGGTTTTCCTGGCGGTTAATCCAGCGAATGTTTACCTTGTTTTCAGCAAAAGCGCGTACCACATCGCCTGTATGGTCTGTGCAGCCATCTAAAACAATGAGCAGTTCCCAGGTAAATGACTGCTGTGTCAGGTAGGCATATACGGCAGCCAATGTTTTACCGATGCGTTCTGCTTCGTTATAAGCGGGAATGATGACAGACAGATATGGTTGCATCTCTTCTTCTCTCTCCATGAGTGGTTACCAGTGGAGAATGTTACCTGCCTGACGGGGTCTCGTCAACCGGGGTGAGCACGGCCGTTAGGGAATCGTCATCTAGGCGGCGGGTTGTCTGGATTTGCCGGCGTTTGGGCCACATTTTGCCAATGCCCCACACACCAGCAAGCTGGCCACGCAGGCGGGCCCGTGCGGCCGCGCCGCGCCAGGCGCGAAGCGCGTCACGGGTGATGGTGAGCTGCGCCTTTAAGATGAGCCGCCAGTTTTGGTGCAAGAGGGGGGTAGGGTAATTTTTCCAGATGAGGTAGAGGAAGTTACGGCCGTCATAATAGCTGCCGGTAACACTGCCGCCGGTGGCTTTGAGCTTGTGGTAGACCACGGCCGTGGGCACATACAGCACCTTCCACCCGGCCAGGTTGGCCCGCCAGCCCAGGTCTACATCTTCGCAGGAGAAAAAAAAGTCATCATCCAGAAAGCCGATTTCCGTTAACATGGCCCGCCGGTAAGCGGCGGCGCCGCCACAGGCGCTAAAGACGTATTCCGCCTGATCAAATTGCCCTTCATCTTTTTGCCAAACGCCGCGGTTGCCAGGCAGGCCATCGACGCGGTAATAATCCCCGGCCGTGTGAAAGTGATCACGTCGGTCAAAAAGCAGCATCTTGCAGGCGACGCTGCCCACTTCAGGATGTTCATGAAAGGCGCGGATGATTTCTGACAACCAGTGAGGATGCACGGCCGTGTCATTGTTCAGCAAAACGATGATCTCTCCCTGGGCGCTGGCCCAACCGGCATTACAAGCGCCGGTAAACCCCCGGTTTTCCCCCAGTTCAATGAGCTTTACCTCTGGAAAGTTTTCCTGTACATACGCCTGGCTGCCATCGGTGGAGCCATTGTCTACCAACAATACTTCAAACGTCTGGCAGCTTTGCTGACGCAAGGAAGCCAAACAATCGTCCAGGTGATGACGGCCGTTAAAATGAGGAATGATGATTGACGCAACAGGCATAAAGCAAGAGATTAGAGATTGGGGATTAGAGAGTAAAATTGCCTGCCAGACAATCTCTAATTCTCCAATCTCCTAATCAACGATCTCCAAGATATCCAGGATGAAGGCATACTCAAAGGCAGTATCTTTGAGGTAGTCATACCGACCAGAGGAGGAAAAGTGGCCGGCGCCCATGAATGTTTTGAGCAGCAGGCGGTTATCATCTGTCTTTAAGGCGCGTAACTTGGCTGTCCATTTGGCCGGTTCCCAATATTGCACACGCGGGTCATTCAGCCCGGCAGTGATGAGCAGGTTGGGGTACGCCTGGGCCGTGGTATTGTCATAGGGTGAGTAGGAGAGCATATAGTCATAATACTCTTTCATTTTGGGGTTGCCCCATTCGTCAAATTCACCAATGGTCAGGGGGATAGATTCATCTAACATGGTGCTGACCACATCTACGAAGGGCACGCCGGCGATGACGGCTTTAAACAGGTCAGGGCGCATGACGGTGACAGCCCCCATCAACAAGCCGCCGGCGCTGCGCCCCATAATGGCCAGCCGGTCATGATTGGTGTAGTGCTGGGCGATCAGGTGTTCGGCACAGGCGATGAAGTCGGTGAAGGTGTTTTTCTTGTTTAACCATTTGCCCTGATCATACCAGGTGCGGCCCATCTCTTGCCCGCCGCGAATGTGGGCCAGGGCAAAAATGAAGCCGCGGTCCAGCAGGCTGAGCCGTTTCTGGTCAAAGCGGGGCTCACTGTTGGCACCATAAGAGCCGTAGGCATAAAGCAGGCAAGGCGCACGGCCGTCACACGCCACCCCTTGCCGGTAAACCAGTGAGATGGGCACCTGTGTGCCGTCTGCGGCCGTGGCAAAAATGCGCTCCGTCATGTAATTCTCAGCATTGTACGCGCCCAAGACCGGCAGCTGCTTGCGGAAGGTCCAGGCAAAGCTGTCCATGTCCAGGTCATAGGTAGTGTCGGCCGTGGTCAGTGATTGGTAAACGAAACGCAGCTGGTTGGTATCTGGTTCCGGGTTGTCGCCACGCGCATAGGCGTAAACCGGTTCAGGAAAGGCTATGTCCTGGGTCTCACCGGTGGTGAAGTTATATATTTGCAGGGTGCGCAAGCCGTGGGCACGGCCGTAGACCGCCATGTGCCCGGCAAACAAGGCTATATCCTCTAGAAATCGATCAGGGTCATGGGGAATAAATTCCTGCCAGTTACTTTTGGCGGGATTCGTGACCGGAGCTGTCATCAGCTTATAATTGGGCGCGTTTTCATTCGTGCGAATGTAAAACACACCTTGGCGATGGGTGGCAAAATAACGCACCCCTTTCTGGCGAGGGTGGATGCGGGTGAAACGGCCGTAAGGTGCTGTAGCATCTAAAAAGTATTCTTCGCTCATCTCCAGGCCAAATACACTCAGAAAAATGAACTGCTTGTCTTTCGACTTATCTACGTACACACTGAGCAAGGCGTCATCTTCCTGGTAAATGACCGGGTCGGCCGTCGCTTCTGTGCCCAACGTATGGCGGCGCAGTTGGTAATTGCGCCACTCTTCATTTTGCACGGTGTAGAAGAGGGTGCGGTTGTCATTGGCCCATTCGGCGGCGTAGCTGGTGTGTGGAATCTGATCCGGCAGCATCTCGCCTGTTTTCAGATTCTTGAAGTAAATGGTGTACCGTTCACCGCCGTTGGTGTCGGTAGAATAGGCCAGAATTTCCTGGTCTGGGCTGGGTTTAAAGATGCCCATTTTAAAATAAGGTTGCTCTGTGGCCAGAGCGTTGCCATCGACCAGAATTTCTTCAGGTGCGTCCAGGCTGCCTACTTTGCGGCAGTGAATGTCATATTGTTTGCCTACTTCGGTGCGTGTGTAGTAATAATTGTCACCAATACGCCTGGGCACGCTGCTGTCTGTCTCCTGAATGCGGCTGACCATTTCCTGGTACAGCGTTTCTTGCAGTGTTTGTGTATGGGCCATCATTGCCTGGGTATAGGCATTTTCTGCTTCCAGGTAGGCCAGCACTTCTGGGTTATCTCTTTCGCGTAGCCAGTAGTAATTGTCAAGGCGGGTATGGCCGTGAATGGTTAATTTCTGGGGGTGTACGGGAGCAAGGGGGGGGAGTGTCATAGAAAAGCCTCAAATTAAATAGTTTATGGTTAACGGTTAATGACGTGGTGGTGCATGTAGTCGGCCAGGGCCTCTGGCCACGGCCGTAGGTGAATGCCAATAGCCGCGCCGGCGATATTGTGCAGCGCGCCAAAGGGGGGCGGGGTAGACGGCCGTTCAAATTCATGACTTAGAATAGGGGTGTTGGTCACGCCATCCAACCCGGCCAGGCGTAAAATTTCGTTGGCAAAGTCCCAGCGTGAGCAATGGCCGCTGTTGACAAAGTGGTAAATGCCGTATTGTTGTGTTTTGATCAGCTGGGCAATGGCTTTGGCCAGATCGTGAACGTAAGTGGGGTTGCCAATTTCATCGGTAACCACCCGCAGCTGCCCGGTCTGGCGGGCGCGGTTAAGGATGGTATGAATGAAGTTGCGCCCCTGGGGGGCATACAGCCAGGCTGTACGCACAATATAAAAACGGTTCAGGATATTTTGCACATGAAGCTCGGCTGCGGCTTTACTACGGCCGTACGGGTTGGCCGGGCACAGCGGCATCCATTCTTCGTAGCCGTTCTCCTGTTGGCCAGAGAAAACTTCATTGGTGCTGACATGCACCATGGGCACACCAAACTGTTGGCAAGCCAGGGCTACGTTTTGTGTGCCCAGGCCGTTGACACGGTAAGCCAGTTCTGGGTCACGTGCACAGCCATCGACGTTGGTATAGGCCGCACAGTGGATGAGTACGTCTGGTTTTGCGGTTGACACGGCCGTGAAGACGGCCTCTTTTTCGCAAATATCAAGGTCGGGCTGGCCCGTGGCTGTGATCTCTGCATTTTTGAGTGTGGTTTGCAGCGTTGTTCCCAACTGGCCTTGGCCGCCAGTGATAAAAATTCGCATAAAAACTCCATAAAAATTACCACCCAAAGTGGGGCGAATTATACCTTCTGCTGCCCCATTGGCGAATGACTCGCGTCAGCGGACCCACCGCTTTAGCGGATCCACCGCTTTAGCGGACCCACCGCTTTAGCGGACCCACCTGGCAAAAGAGGGGGCAGGTGGTGGGGGCACGGCCGTGCGCTCTGCTGTGGTTTGGGCATGACGGCGGCGTAATTCCAGTTTGAGGCTCTCTTCGCCCTTGGCCATGGCCCAATGGTGGTTGGCCGAAAAGAAGGGTTTCATAATAAACGAAAGAGATTGCAACAGCGGCTTGTCGGCGCGAACACGCCAATCATAGGTTATATTGACCCATACGCCGTCCTGTACCAGCGTCCAGACACCCCGCCCCACAAAGTCACCCCAGGCTTCCAGTGTAAAACCATGTGGGTAGTCGCTTTCCACCACCCGAAACTGCCAACGCAGCGTATAGGGCAGCCATCCTTTTGTATATAGGCTCACAACTTTGCCCACGCCGGTATCGGCCTCGCCGGGTTCCAGTTCTTGCACATCTAGGTAGACAGAAGGCCACCAACGCACCAGGTCTGGGGCGTTGCCGAGGATGTCGGCTACTTCCTGAGTTGTGCTTTGTACCCGCCAATGGGTTGTAAATTGATAGTCATTTGCGGCCATAACCTCAATAAAGTGATCACTGTTCAGTTGCCAGTGATCAGTTGGGTGTTCTTCTGGACTGATAACTGGACACTGATGACTAATTACCTGGCAAAAGTCCGAAGTTGTTTTTAAACGAGCCCTTAGATAGAGCCACCGGAGAGCTGGATAAGGTTAACAAGTTCCTGGCGTTTCACAATGGTAAATTTACGGCCGCTGACTTTCACCCAGCCAGCGCGCCGAAAGCGCCCCAACGCTTTGTTGATGCTGACGCGGGTGGCGCCGGTCATTTCTGCCAGGTCGGTTTGGGTGAGGGCAATTTGAATGGTAGTGCCATCAGGGGTTTGACGGCCGTGTTCATCTGCCAGTTCCAGTAATTGCCGGGCCAACCGTGCCGGTAAGTCTAAAAAGAAGATGTCGCTCACCTGATTATTCAGCCGACGAATGCGGCGGGCCATGGTTTGCAGCACATGCAGGGCAAAGTCTGGATTATCTTGAATAAACCGCATAAAGTCTTCACGGTGCAGTGTCAATGTTTCTGTCAATTCCAGCGCTTCGGCCGTAGCTGAACGAGGCGAATCATCTAGCAGGGCCAATTCGCCGAAAAAGTCGCCGGTGCCCACAATCGCTAACATCGCCTCTTGTCCATCGGGCGTAGAGTGCGTAATTTTCACCTTGCCTCTGCTGACAATATAAAGCAAGCCGCCCGGGTCACCATGATGGAACACAATCTGCCCGGCGTTAAACCGGCGCATAACCAGTAATTTAGAGAGATTATCCGCCTCTTCTATCGTCAGGTTATTAAAAAAAGGGACTGCCTGTAAAGCCTGAGTTGCTGCTTGCATCTTCTTCACCATTTTCCTCTTCCGTATTCTCCCCTTGCACCTGGCCAGTTTCACCCTACTATAGCGGGTTAAGTAATCGGCAACAATCATTCAAAATTAAGATCGCTTTAGGTGTTGTCAATTCCTCAAGTAAACCACAGTTTGCTTTCTTTAGGAGTTCAAATTGTTTCTGTGGTTTACCTAACTGCGCCATTGCTGCCTAATTGTAACTCATCATAGATGTGATCCAAACTTTGTTTGATCTGCTGTTGCAACCACTCAGTTGGCGGGCCATTTTGGGGGAACATTGCCAATAACTCAGGGATATACACGGCCGTACTCTCACGTGACTTCCCGGCGAAAATATGCCCCTTAATGCACTCGCGCATCCTGGTTATGTACGCAAACACCGTTTGCACAGCGCTCTGATTACAGAGCGTGCCCCGGCCGGGCACAATGGTATGCAGGTCGTCCCCCCATGCCTGCAGCCGCTGTAACGTACCTAACCATTGTTTGCTGGTTGCCTCCAACAGAAAGGGGTGATGGCCTATTGAAACTGTATCTCCGGCGAACAAGATGCCCTTGTTGGGCAAGTATACCCAGATGTTACCTGACGTTGGCCCAGGGGCAGAAAGCAGCAAAATATTACTGCTGTTCTTTAAGATGTGTAAATTATCACTAAAACTCATGGCCGGTTTTTCCACAGGCCCATTGCTTAATTCCCGGCCGCGCAGCGGGTTGCGGGCCGCCAGTGTATCCAGCAAATTTGCCGGGTACCGCTTATCATAACTGCCTAGCTTATCGGCCGTTACCTGGTGGGCGATAATTGGTGCGTTGAGCCACCGTGCATTCAATATCCGGCCGCCATAATAATCGGTGAGTATGACATATAAGATCGGGCGAGGGGTAAGGGTGTGCAAGCGTACCGCCCAGTCGCGAGCCTGGCGGGGGTACGTGGGTGTGTCTATGGCAATGACCCCCTGGCTGGTGACAATGGCGCCTACATTCACACCTTCATAGGCAGTTTCAACAAAGACATTTTCAGCGATCTGTTCCATGATGGTTAGGGAATTATGACAAAAAAGACAGCAGTTTCACAGCTGCCCCATCAGCAATCTTTCGGCTCGGGCAACAGCCTGTTCCACTCGTTCCACGTTAGCGGTGGGGCCACCTCCCTGAGCCATTTCTGCCGTACCACCGCCGGAAGCTGATCCCAGCAGTTGCAAGGCCGGTTTTATGAGTTGATTCATTTCGCCAGGGGCGTTGCTTGATCGGCAAAAGATGAGCAAAGACTTTTCGCCGGCTAACCCTAATAGGGCGACAACATTATCTTCCTTCACCAGGCGTCCAGCCAGCGTGCGCAGCTGCCCCGGATCACTATCAGTGTCCGGGTATACA
The DNA here is from genome assembly GCA_011525915.1 of Ardenticatenaceae bacterium. GTDB lineage: Bacteria > Chloroflexota > Anaerolineae > Promineifilales > Promineifilaceae > CAADGU01. The sequence goes on from WYBM01000021.1 coordinate 28,492, forward strand.
CGGGTAATGATGATGGTATTGTTTTTGCGTTTCCCCTGGGCCCGCAGCGTATCGGCCTCAAGCTGGAGCATGGCATTGTGCTGGCGCTTGATAGTGCGGCGGGCTTCTTTGGTTTCTAGCTGGAGTTTGGTGACAGAGTCAACAAGCTCTGGTACACCGGTGGTGAGCATGGTGGTGAGCCGGTTCACGACGCTGTTCTTTTGCCGATAATCCTGTAGGGCGCGCTGCCCACAACAAAATTCCACCCGCAGTAGGGTCCCACTACGTTCCAGTTTCACAATTTTGATCATGCCTACTTCCCCAGTGGCGTTGACGTGGGTGCCACCGCAGGCGGTCAGATCATAATTCTCAATTTCAATCAGGCGCAGCTTACCTTCACGGACCGGCGGGATTTTGCGTAAGGGCAGTTCCTGTGCCTCTTCCACGGAGGCCGCGCGAATATGTACCGGCCGATTTTGCCAGATGACCTGGTTTGCCAGGTGTTCGGCATATTCGATGTGTTCCGGTTTAACGGTTGTGGCTTCTAAGTCAATGGTTACGGTTTGCTCGCTTAGATGGAAACTGACTGTCTCGGCTTCAGCCGCCTGGATAAACGCCTGGGAGAGAATATGCTGGCCGGTGTGCTGCTGCATATGGTCAAACCGGCGTGTCCAATCCAGGTCCGCCACAATAGTATCTGACCATATGTCTCCTTCACCTACCCAGTGCAAGATGGCACCATCAACTTCCCGCAAGGTAACGTTAAGCACCGGCACGTTATTGATAGTCCCTCGATCAAAAGGCTGCCCGCCAGAGGTAGGGTAAAAGCAAGTCTGATCTAAGATCACGGCCGTCAAACCCTCTTGCCGTACACGGTCTACAATTTGGGCTTTAAAACGGGTTCTATAGGAATCCTGATAATATAGTTTTCTGGTGGTCATAGGCGGCTGCTCTTATGTTTTTGACGGCTTTCAATAATACCAGACGGCAGCAGCTTTGGGGAGTGGCATTTAAAAGGTCAGGCTCAGGGAACGCCCTTTCTGGCATCTGGCACAACAAAAGGAATTGTAAAATTGAAGCGGGCGCCACCACCGGGTGCGTCATCTACCCAGATACGGCCGTTATGCGCTTCCACGGCCAACCGACAAAAAGCCAATCCTAACCCCAACCCTTTAGAGTCAGAGTTCCCATGCTTGATCCGCTCAAATTTTTCAAAAATGGATTGCCGGTGTTCTACAGGAATGCCCATCCCCTCATCACTGACTGAAGCGATGATCCCTTCCTGATCTTCGGTCAGCCCCGCAAAGATCGTGATTTGCTGGCCTTCCATGCTGTACTTTAAGGCATTGTCCACCAGGTTAATCAGCACCCGCCGGATCATATCTTCTTCGACATAAACGTCAGGCAGGGCCGGGGCCAGTTCCTGGACAAAGGTGACGCGGCGCTGCTCAAAGTTCGGCCGTTCAATTTCGCGTACTTCATCCATCAGATCATAAATATCTACCAGTGTGCGTTCTGTAATGGGGTGACCGGCTTCCAAACGGTTGATATCAAGTAGGGAGCGCACCAGTGTTTGCAGGCGTTCACTGCTGCGTTTGGCAATATCCAGCATGTAATACAGCGGTGAATCCGGGTCCATGGGTGGAATTTCGTAAGACAGCAGTTCCAGGCTGGAGATGACATTGCCCAAGGGGCTTTGCAGGTCGTGGAACAGCATGGCTGTCAGGTCACGACGCATTTCTTCAAGTTCCACGTGCTTAGATATATCGTGGAAAATCCACTGCAAAATCTCGCTTTGCTCAAATAAGGTGCGCTTGGCATAGACCTCAACCGGCAGCTTTTGCCCATCTTGGGTCACAATTTCGCTGGTAAACACTTTCACAGAGTCATTTTGAATAGCGCTGGCCTGGGGCAAATTAGCCTGAGGTTCAAGAATTTTACTGATGTGCATGCCCGGTAATTCTTCACGGCCGTAAAGGAAAAACTGTGTGGCCCGCCGGTTCACTTGGGTGATATACCCGTCCAGGTTTGTAAGAATAATAGGGTTAATGGTGTCCTGGAAGAGTCGGGCATATTGGGCTTCAGCTGCCTGAGTGCGGGCAAACTGTTTGGCATTGGCAATGGCTGTACTGGCAATATTGGCCAGGTTGACCAGCAAATCCAGGTCTTGTTCCGTAAAAATTCCCTCAATGGGGTTGATAGCCTGAATGGTGCCCAACACTTCCCCCTTAAACTGCATGGGGGCACAGATCATGGCCCGTGTAGGGTGGCCAGTGCGCTGGTCACCCAATTGGTGAAAACGTGGGTCGCGGCTGGTGTCTGGCACTAACGCCGGCTGACAATGTTCCATGACCCAGCCAGAAAGCCCCTGGTTCGAAGGCAGTCGCAAGCCCACAATTTCGTTCCCGCCAATGCCTTCAGCCACCTGGTATACCAATTCCTTCGATTGTTCATCTACCAGAGCAATGCTCAAAGCTTCACCATTAAGAAATTCATTCATCTGCGAAAGCAGCGATTTCATGATTTCATCAAGGTCTAAAGAGGAATTAATAGCCCGGCTGGCTTCATTAAGCAGCGCCGCCATTTGCAGCTGTCTTTGAGAAGTCGCAAAGAGGCGGGCGTTTTCCACATGACTGGCAGCTTCGTTGGCAAACTCCAGCAGCATCTCAGCCTGGTCTTCCGTAAATTGGTGGGTGCCTTCACGATGCAGTGTCAAGGCGGCTACAGCCCGACCATTTGTCAGCAGCGGAACACAAATGGCGGAAAGAGGGCTTTCTGAATCAGTTAGATCGGGGCGGTGTATCCATTGTTTGTCTTGTAAGGTATTATGAACGAGATAGAGTTCACGTTTCCGGATGACCCATCCCGCTACCCCTTTTTGGATAATGTCCAATAAAAAAGCATCAGGTTTGTGACGGTGTGGTTTCTCCAGGTAATAGCAGGTGTGTTCAATATGCTGGCCTTCATTGACTACAATAATACAGCTATCATCGGCACGTAAGTGACGGGTGGCAATTTCCAGGATGGCATCAAGGGTACGGTTAATATCCAGGCCATCCTTCTCAATATGCGTCAGGGCACTGGCCACCGCCCGTGTTAACGGATGCGTATAGCCATTTCCTGTCTCGTATCCTGAAAGGTCAGACATATCTGCTGATTGGATCATGAAGAATAAGTGCTTCCTGGTAGATATCTGCTGATAAACCAGAGGGCTGTACCAAAGATTTTTGGTTTGCCAGATGCATTGTATGGTAGATTACCAGTCAATTATACCAGTTGTAGGCTGGGAATAACATCTAGATCAAGTGCGTCAAATTTCCCATTTATAAAACGCCAGTGAGCGGCTGCCCCAATCATAGCAGCGTTATCAGTACAGAGAATAGGTTTAGGGTAACGTACAGGCATAGGTAATGTGTCCTTCATGGTCTGACGCAGGACGCTGTTGGCAGAGACACCCCCGGCCAGGTGTACGGCCGTGACACCATAGGTCTGGGCCGCCCGTTCCGTTTTGGTCACCAACGCCTCCACAACGGCGGCTTGGAAGCTGGCCGCCAGGTCATTCACCAGCAGGGATGGTTGGTGGCCCTGTTGTGTCTGGCGCATGACGGCCGTTTTTAAGCCGCTGAAACTAAAATTAAAGCTATCATCCATCACCCCACGCGGAAACTTGTAAGCATTGGGGTTGCCGCTGCGGGCAACCTTGTCAATGGCCGGACCGCCAGGGAAGGGCAGGCCCAACAATCGACCAACTTTGTCAAACGCTTCCCCGGCGGCATCATCCAGAGTGCCGCCCAGGTGTTTATAACGGCCGTGGTCTGCCATCAAATACAGTTCTGTGTGTCCGCCGCTTACCACCAGGTTTAAAAGTGGGAAGGCGAAACTTTCTGATTCTTCCGAGAGCCAGAGAGAATAAATATGTCCTTCAATATGGTTGATGCCCAACAGGGGCTTGTGGCGGGCCAGCGCCAACCCTTTGGCCATGTTGACGCCCACCAGCAGTGATCCCACCAACCCAGGCCCGCGTGTAACCGCAATACAATCGACGTCATCCAATCCCAGGTGAGCTTCTTCCAATGCCTGTTTGACAACGGTGTGGATGACTTCAATGTGGCGGCGTGAAGCCACTTCTGGGAAGACGCCGCCATACTGCGCGTGCAGCTCTACCTGGCTGGCAATAACGTTGCTAAGAATAGTACGGCCATTTTCCACCACAGCTGCCGCTGTTTCATCACAAGAAGTTTCAATGGCCAGGATTCGTGTAAAAGTACTCATAAGCTTATAAGATATAGATCAGCCAACCTCTAACCTTGATGGTGGCTACAGTTTACCAGCGAATGGATAAGATTATCAACCTGTTCCGGCAAAACCGTGCGCGGATCAACCAGGTAACGGCCGTCCTGAATACGCCCAATCACCGGCACCTTCCCCCCCCGCAGCCGGGCGGCCAGGCCGGCGGCATCGGTCTGTTCAATAACCACTAGCTTCGTTGGCAGGTCGGTTCCAGGCAAACTTCCACCGCCAACGGTAGAACGGCCGTCTCCGGTGGTCGCTAACACCCCTTGCTGCCGCAGTTCAGATGCCCAGCGTTGGGCGTCTGCCTCAATCTCGCCCATGGGCCGGGCGATCATACGCCATACCGGAATTGCGACTAATGCCTGGCCGGTCAGGTAGTGGGTTAACGTGGCTGCCAGCCCCGCCAAGCAAAGCTTGTCAGCCCGTATGGCGCGTGCCAATGGCTGTTGCCGGCACTGGGCTACCAGGTCTGCCCGTCCTACTAAAATGCCGGCTTGTGGCCCCCCTAATAACTTGTCGCCGCTAAAGGCGACCATGTCGGCGCCAGCCTGCAAACCGGCTAAAACTGTTGGCTCTGCCTCTAACCCAAAGGGGGCTACATCCAGCAGGGCACCGCTGCCCTGGTCATAAAGCAGCGGCAGGTCATAGGTGTGGGCCAGCGTCGCTAAGTCTGCTAACGAAGGTTCGCTGGTAAAACCCACAATTTTGTAATTAGAATGGTGAACTACCAAAATAGCGGCCGTACGCTCATTGATGGCGCGTTGGTAATCATGCACATGGGTGCGGTTGGTGGTGCCCACCTCTACCAGTTTTGCCCCTGATTGGGCCATCACATCCGGAATACGGAAGCCGCCGCCAATTTCTACAAGCTGCCCCCGGCTGATGATGACCTCACGTCCCCGGCATAGTGTGGTGAGCATCAACAGCACGGCGGCGGCGTTGTTATTCACTACCAAAGCGGCTTCAGCGCCGGTAATGTGCTGAAGTAATTGCGCTGCATGCACGCTGCGTGAGCCACGTTCCCCGGCGGTAACGTCGTACTCTAGCGCGGAGTAGCTGCGGGCTGCCGCTTCTATGGCCTGCCGGGCTGCCTGGCTCAAGGGAGCCCGCCCCAGATTGGTATGGATGATCACACCAGTTGCATTGATGACAGGTTGTAAGGTGGGTGTCAGAAAAGCCTCCAGCCAATGGACTGCGGCCTTTAAGAGTAGATCAGGTGTGGGGGTAATAGAGTGGCCCTGTAGGATGGCAGTTCGTGTCGTTTCCAGGCTTTGGCGTAAGGCGGTTGTGGTCAGCTCACGGCCGTAGTTAGCCACCATATCGGTCACCATCGGTGTCTGCAATAACTGGTCTACGCTGGGTAGCTCACGTAATAACTGTTGATGAGTATTTTTGGCCATGATTGCTGCCTTTATGCTGCTGTCTGAAGCTGTTGGTTAAGGGTTTATCCGTGGATAACGATGGAATCGATTTAAGGATGATATGTTACCAGCGCCGCCCGCGCCCGAATTTGCAGCAGCACTTCAAACAAAACCAGGACACCAGCCACCAGCAAGGCAGCAGCCACTCCCAACGCCCTGTTCATTTGCAGCCAGACACAAAATGCTGCCCAAAACCCTACCCCCATAGCCTGTCGCAGCACGACCCAAAATGGTGTTGCTGATGATTCACCAAACCGTTCATCGGCATAACGGCCAAAGCGCTTGTTTAAGAAGTAGGCCAGCGGCAGCACCAATCCGGTGGTCAATACTACAATAACCGCCAGAAAAGCGATAATCAGCTCGGTGTTTGATGCATCCAGCAGCGAGGTGACATCTACCCTATCTAACGTGGTGGCCCGGATCAGGTCTAGACGGGTCGTTTCAATAGGCCAGAAGTTGTTGACAATATAGTCCAGGGCAGTAAAGCCGATAAAAAAGAGCCCAAGACCTAACAGTAAATAGGGAATGACGCCAAGACGCTGCCAAACTTTCATGGGGGTATTATACACGTCTATTCGCTCCTGTCGGCCTGTTTATGGGGAATTCTGGCCACTTAGAATATGACGCAGGGCCAGGCCATAAGCCTCCCCTGCTGACGTGCCCTGAAATGTCAGGTTTTCCCCTTGGTGAATAATGTCACACACATAATGCTCTCCTTCTAATGCCAGACGCAGGCAAAGGGCAGCTTCATCACGTAACAGACCCGCTAAGGCGTCACGTAATTGCTCTTCTGTGGGCAGCCAGATAGCCTCATGGGTAAGCAGATGGTCGGCAGCCCACTCGGCCGTGCCATGAAACGTCAGCGCCGGCCAGCCGCGCAGCAAATCCATCGTCACCATCATGTCAGAAATGACAAAAATTTTGTCATCCATGCCCCGGTCTGGTATGGCAAAAAAGTCGTTCACGGCCGTTTGCCATACCAGGCCCGCTTCCTTTAACTGCCTTGCCAGCGTTAATGAAATCATCTGTACCCCTTAGCGCCACGGATTGGCCATCGTCTGAATGAGGACGGGTAGACCGATTTTTAGGTTTGGCTGGCGTGTCAGCAGCCACATTGTCAGGTCAGCAACATCCTCCGGCGACAGGCACTTTTCGGGAATCAGCCCTGGTGTGCCCTCTGCCATGGGCGTCAGCACCATGCCCGGACAGATGGTGTTGATGCGGATGTTCAGATGTTGATTTTCTCGCTGAATAAACTCGCCCAGGGCATTCAGTGCATGTTTGGTTACACCATAGGCGCCGTTCCCCGCATAATGTTCTATGCCCGCCTCTGAGCTGATGTTAATAATATGCCCACTTTGCTGCTGCCGCATGATGGGCAGTACGGCGCGGGCCAGCAAAAACGGTCCGCGCAAATTTACGGCCATGACATGGTCCCAGGCCTCAATGCTGTGCCGGTGGATAGCATCACCACCACCAATACCGGCATTATTGATGAGGATGTCCACGGTGCTGAAGTGGTCCACGGCCGTCTCCACAACCCGCGCCACGTCAGCCTCTGCTGATACGTCGGCCGATACCGCCACGGCCGTGCCGCCCGTCTTCTCAATCATGGTTACCACAGTTTGTAATGGTCCCTCACGCCGGCCACACACAACCACCTGTGCACCGGCCTGTGCCAGCGCCAGGGCAATCGCTTTCCCAATGCCCGTTCCCCCACCCGTCACAATGGCCGTCTTGTTTTCCATCTGATTACCTCCATTCTATGGTTAAGCGTCAGGTGTTCAGGTGAACATCCTGCTGCCCGCCCATCTCATCACTTGCCCACTTGCCGCTTGTCTGTATGATCGCACCCACATGAATGAGATGATGCACTTTGCACACCTTCACGTTCACTCCCATTATACCCTGTTGGGGGGCACTGCGTCTGTGGCTGATCTGGCGCAGCGGGCGGCAGCCCAGGGGATGCCGGCCTTGGCCCTCACAGACACGGCCGCCCTCATTGGCGCTGTTCAGTTCCAACAGGCATGTGCCGCCGCCAGCATCCAACCGATCCTGGGCCTGACCCTGCCCGTGGCCGCGCCCGAAGGCGAGATGCACCTGGCCCCAGATGTGGCCGGATGGGTGGTGTTGTTGGCGACTGGGCCAGCCGGGTACCGATCATTGTGCCGCCTGTCATCGGCCGTGCAATCGGCTGCTGCCCGTGCGCAATGGCTGCTGCAAGGTATTCCCTGGAGTTGGTTAAAGGAAAACGCAGCCGGGCTGGTTTGCCTGGACGGCGGCGCCATGGGGTGGACGGCGCGTTACCTGCGGGCAGGCAGCCCGCGAGCCGCAGCCCGCGTCGCCTCCCGGTTGGGGGGGCTGTTTGGTGAGATGGCTTATTTAAGCCTGGAACTGCATACACCAGCCGACGCGGCCGTGGCCCGTGAACTCATCGCCATTGGTGACCGTTTTGGTCTGGCCACCGTTGCCGTGCAGCCCGTTTACTGCCTGGAACCGGCTGATGCACCCCGGCTGCGCCTGTTGGCGGCTGTTGACCAGAATTGCCACCTGGCAGACGTACCGGCGGCGGCGCTGCCCGCCCATGGAGACACGGCCGTGGCCCTCCATTGGCAATCTCCGGCCCAGATCGCCGAAACGTTTGCCGAATTTCCAGATGCCGTGCGGCGGGTGGGCCAAATCGTAGAGCACTGTGAACCCTGTTTGCCTGACGGCCGTCCTATCTGGCCCAAACTGGAACTCCCCCACGGCCAATCGGCGGCCGACGCGTTAGCTGACAAAGCCTACTCCGGCTTAAAGAACCGTCACCCGTATGCCGTTGATGGTGATACGTCTGTAGCCCCGCTAACGGCTGATGGTTTACCGCTTGCCGATTACCAGGCACGCCTGCACCGGGAACTTGAGGCCATCAGCCAACAAGGTTTTGCCCCGCTCTTCCTGCTGGTGGCTGACATTACCCGTTTTGCCAGGGAGACGGGAGTGCCGGTCAACACACGTGGCAGCGTGGCCAACTCGCTGGTGGCCTATTGTTTGGGTATCACCCAGGTAGATCCTGTAGTGCATGATCTGCTCTTTGAACGGTTCCTGAACCCGGCCCGTGCCAACCTGCCGGACATTGATCTGGACTTTTGCAGCCGCCGCCGTGACGAAGTGCTGCACTACATTCGGGCCACGTATGGTCCTGACCGGGTAGCGCTGGTGGCAACCATCAGCACCATGCAGCCCAAATCGGCCGTACGTGAGACGGCTAAGGCGTATGGCTATGATGAGACGGGCATAAAACGGCTGACGGCCGTCATTCCCCAACACTGGCACCCTGATCCCCGCCGCCGCGAAACAACCAGCCTGGATGATATTCTGGCCCAACTGCCAGACGCTGGTGACCGGGAGGTATTGCAGGCCGCTTTTACCTTGGTTGGTCAGCCGCACCATCTCAGTATTCATCCCGGCGGTGTGGTCATTACCCCTGGTCCTCTGACCGACTTTGTGCCCCTGCACCTGGCCCCCAAAGGCTTTCTTACCACCCAATATGACTTCCGCGATGTGGAAACAATCGGCCTGCCTAAGATGGATTTGCTGGGCATCCGTGCCTTGACGGTGCTGGCCGACGCTGCTGACCTGATTCGCGCTCAGCATGATCCCCACTTTGACCTGGCCGCCATACCTCTAGATGATGCCCCCACGGCCGTGACCCTGGCTCATGCGGCCACGATTGGCGTCTTCCAGTGTGAATCTACCGGGGCGCAGCGCACACTGCGCCAGTTACAGGCCAAAAGTGTGCGTGATCTGGCCGTAGCAAATGCCTTTTTTAAACCCGGCCCGGCCCTGGGCGGCATGGCCCAGGCCTTCATCCGTCGCTACCGGGGCCAGGAGGCCGTCACTTATTTACATCCTGTACTGATGCCCATTTTGCGGCCCACGCAGGGCGTCCTGCTTTTTCAGGAGCAAATTCTGCGCATAGCCACTGAGGTGGCCGGGCTTACCTGGAGCCAGGCAGACCGGCTGCGTAAAGGGATGAGCAAATTACAGGCACAGGATATGGCCGCCATGCGGCTGCGTTTTGTGCATGGCTGCCAGGAAAAATCTGGCCTGACACCAGAACAGGCAGAGACGCTGTGGGGGCAGGTGGAACCATTTGCCGGCTATGGCTTTAACCAGGGTCATGCCACTGCCTATGCCGATGTCAGCTACCGTTCTGCCTTTTTGAAAACCCATTACCCGGCACAGTTCCTCTGTGCCCGGCTGGCTGATCATGGCGGGTTTCATCATCCGGTGATCTACATTGCCGAAGCGCGGCGGTTAGGCATCAACGTGTATCCGCCACATATCAACTTTAGCGGCCGGAACTTTACATTGACGACGGATGTAGACCTGGCCAGGTTTACAAATGGTTCTGAGGGGCCCACACTCTGGATGGGTTTGGGGCAGGTACGTGACCTGCGCCAGGCGTCAATAACCATGATTATGACCCAACGGCCGTACACCACTCTGCGCGATCTGCTGAGCAAAGTCCCGTTGCAAAACAAAGAAATTGCCCATCTGATCCAGTGCGGCGCCCTGGATGGGTTGGGCCAAAGCCGTGCGGCTTTGTTGGCTGAAGCAGAGGATATTGGCCGGGCGGGCAGCACCCGGCAGATGGCGTTTAGCTTTGCGGAAATGACGGCCGTAGCCCCCGAACCTCTAGCACAGCAGCTGGCATGGGAAAGCCGCCTGCTCGGTTGGCCTGTCAGCGCCAACCCCATCACCCTGGTCAAAGAGCATACGGTTGATGATGTGCCACTGCGCTTTGTCCACCGCCTGCGCAACCAGAAGACCACTATCGCCGGGGTACGCCTGCCTGGCTGGACGGGCGGGCGAGGCTTTTACTTCGGTGACGGTGATGATTTTATCGTGGTCAAACCAGTACGGGGCCAGCATCAGAAGATTGAGCGCTGGCAGCCGCTGCGCCTGACCGGTATCTGGCGGGAAGATGAATGGGGCAGCGGCTGGTTTGAGGCCGAACACCTGACAACGCTTCAGTAACCAGTGGTCAGAAGTCAGTAACCAGTGGTCAGAAGTCAGTAGACTATGTCCAGGGCTAGGCCAGCACTGAAAACTGTCCACTGATGACTGAAAACAGATACTCGTTTTGTACGGTTTCCTCACTTCCTCATGGTTTCATCTTTTTCTTAATAACCTGGGTTAAAATGAGCCTCTGGAGAGATTAGATGCGTATTTTAGTGGTCGAAGATGAACCAGCGATCGCCAACTTTGTACGGCAGGGCTTAACGGAAGCGGGTTATGCTGTAGATCTGGTCAGCAACGGCCGTGATGGGTTGGATTATGCCCTGGCGGCTCACCCTTTGGTATCTGTTCTCCATAACGGCGATGTTGCTGCTCATCGCCGGCCTCCTTTACTGGCAGGTACAGCGCAGCCTGCTGGCACAGATGGACGCCGGGCTGCAATTGGCAGCCACACAGGCCTTGGTGAGTGTAGAGGTAGTCAACGGCCGTCTGGCCTTCCAAAACCCGGGCAGCAGTCCCCAACTTACACGCCGCCTTAGTGATGACATAGGCTTCTTTCTCCTATCGCCGGAAGGTGTACTCTGGCAGCAACTGGGGCAGGATCATGAGACGCCCCCACTGTTACCTGCTGCCGGGCTGCGTACCGTCAGTGATGGAGACGATACCTGGCGGTTGCTGGGTGAAGCTGTTTCTTTGCCCGGTGCGCCGGGCGGTTGGCTGCTGATAGCACAATCGCTAGAGCCAGTGACAGCTACTTTAGCCGTGCTGGCCTTGCAGTTACTGTGGGCCCTACCGTTTACCTTGCTGCTGGCTGGTGGTGGTGGTTACTTTCTGGCTGGTCGTGCTTTACACCCCATTGATGATATGGCCCACACCGCCCAGGCTATTACCGCCAGTGATCTGAGCCGGCGTATTGGCTACACTGGCCCGGCCGATGAGGTGGGGCGGCTGGCGGCCACATTTGATGCCATGTTGGATCGTTTGCAGGTGGCCTTTGCCCGTGAGCGCCGTTTTACCGGCGATGCTGCCCATGAACTGCGTACACCACTGACTGCCTTAAAGGGACGCATTGATGTAACCCTGAGCCAGGCGCGCCCCCCAGAGGTGTATGTGGCCACACTGCAAGAGATGGAGGGGCAGGTAGACCGGTTGATCCGCCTGAGCCATGATTTGCTGTTCATGGCCTCCGGGAGGTTGGCAACCTGGTTGTCAACCTAAACCTGGTTGGCTATCAAGGGCAGTCAAAGTCAGACACAAACAGCTCTTTTTCCACTGTCTGTCCGTCGCCAGAAGCAACTTTGCCGGTACCAATGACCGGCGCACCGTCAGCGCTGCTGACTTCAAAGCCAAAACCTTCATTGAGCAGCGGCCCGGCCACCTTTTGCCCCTTCCAATAATAGGTATAACGGCCGTTACCCCCATGGCCGCGCATGTAAATGGTGCGATAATGGAGGCCATTCTCGCAGCGTGCTGCCTGTACCGGGTAAAGGTCAAATGTCAACGCCGGGCAGGCACTTCCCTGGCAGTTGTTGGCGGCGGCAGGTGGAGTGCTGGCGGTAATGTCTGGCTCGACAACGGGTAATGCCGCAAAGTCGCCGTCCCATTTAAGACGCGGCGCGAAGATAAACCCTTGCAGCCCCTCTTTTGTCTCTACAAAAAACCATTCGCCGCTTTCAGAGCGCCCCAAGACAGTGACGCGGTCGCCAATGCCAATGTAGCTCAGTTCATGCCCGGAGGCATCTGGGAAATCAAAGATGCTTGATGAAAGGTGAGCGATAGCCAGCGTGCCGGTGATGGGTTGTGCTGCCGGCGGGGTGTTTATAGGTGTGTTGCTGGGAGAGGGCACCGGGGTACGAGTGATCACGACCGTAGCGGTGGCTGGTGGCGGCGGTGTTTGGGTCGGCGGGCGGGTGGCTGTGGCTGAAGGGGTAGCCGTAGCCGTGGCAGTCGGCAAGGCAGCAGCGTTGGCGGCTGGCGGTGGCGGCTGGTTTCGCCACACCCAACCACCGCCAAGAATGATAAAAGCCAGGACGATCACGGCCGTGATCATGGCCTTACGGTGTTTGACTCTGGTAGACGCTGTTGATGGGGTGGCCGGAGAGACGGGGTGGCTTTTCATGGGAACGGCCGTGCGGTTGTATTGGGCCACCACAATGCGGCTCTTGTCTTGGTAAGCGTAAGAAACCCACTTGCGCGGCTTCGGGCTGCGAGACGCCGCCGTCTTCCGCCGTAACTGCTCGCTGACGTAGGTAAACAACTCTTCAATGGTCACAGCGCCGTCCTGATCACTGTCGGCCGCGCCGGTTTTTAAACCTTCTATAAAAAAATGTGTAAACAGCGAGGGCTGGGCCATGCCCGTTACCGCATCATTGTCCCATTGATACTGGGTGCGGTCTGCTGCCGCCAATATGATACGTTCGTGCCCATTGCGGTTAAAACCTTCTTCCGTATTGACCACCCGTTCTACCAATTCTCCGCCCTTTTTGTGGCTGGCATTGCTAAAGGTACAATCCAGCACCAGCACCTGCTGCCAGGATTGGCTCTCATCCATGACGTCGGCAATAAACGAGGCCGGCACGGCCGTAGCCCGCAGCAGGTTGTGTTCGGTATCTGGTGCGGCCAGGTACAACTTTTCTTCCGTGCCGATGGCGGCATGGCCCATGAAGTAGAGTAATAACAAGTCACGCCGGTTACGGTCTGCAAAGAAGTGCGCGATGGTACGGCGAATGGTGTCAGCCGGTTCATTAACGACCGTCGTCACCTGATCAAAGCCGCCAATACCCGGATCACGCAAGACATCTACCAAACGGTGTACATTGGCCGTGGGTTTGATCAGATGCGCCAGGGTAGGATCGGTATATTCGTCGTTACTGATGATGAGCGCCAGGCGGCGGCCAGCGGGTGCATCTTCGGCCGTGACCATAACGGCGGTCTCAGGCTCGTCTATGTCCGGCGCCACTAAGGTTCTTACGGTTTTTGCCAATGTCACGGCCGTGGGGAAACGATCATCAGGTAACTTGGCCATGGCTTTATTTAAGATACCCTGAACCTCCGGCGGTAGGTCAGGTCGGGAATCCAGAATGCGTGGTGCGGGTTCAAACATATGTTTTACAGCCACGGCAATGGGTGTATTTGACTGGTATGGGTGTTTACCGGAGAGCATCTCATAGAGAATAATGCCCAGTGTATAAATATCAGAACGGCCGTCAAGTTCCCCTTCCCCTTGAATTTGCTCTGGACTCATATAGGCTGGTGTGCCCACAGCGCCGCCTGTGTCCGTAAGCTGCGTGGTGGCTTCTGACATCTTCACCGTGCCAAAGTCGGAAATGTATGGTTTATTGTGTTGGTCAAACAAGATGTTGCTGGGTTTCAGATCACGGTGAATGACATTGTGGGAGTGAACTTCATCTAGAGCGGGGGCCAACCGCCCCAGGATATTGGCAGCCTCTTCCAGAGACAATGGCCCCTGGCACAACCGGTTCGCCAGTGAACCGCCGGTCATGTAACGCATCACCAGGTAAGGCTGCCCCTTTTCCTCACCAAAATCATATACCGGCACAATGGCAGGATCAGCCAGCGCGGCGACAACCTTGGCTTCTCGTTCAAATCGCCGCCGAAAGGTAGGGTGATGCGCCAACTCCACGGGCAGCAATTTAACGGCAACGTCGCGCTCAAAGTGCGGATCATGGGCGAGATAAACCGTTGACATACCGCCACGACCGAGTTCTGCCTTGATCCGATAACGTCCGATCGTTTTAGGTACCATCAACCCTGATTATAAAAAGTGGCGCAGGCCATACAATGCAATATTTGCGCTTTTTTCACGCAGTGAGGTCTGGCTGGTACTCATGTCAGGGGTACTGGGGCGAAGAAACCTAAAATGGTATACACTTATTAAATGGGACGTGAGAAATATTATGTTACCTAAAGGCCATAAAGGGATGCTTCAAAAATTTGGTGGGCTCTGTTATAATGGCTTTGTTTTATGTTTAATTGCAGAAACGGGGTGTGAAGAACAAAATGAGGAGGCATCATGCAAAAACCTGCAATAATTGTTGTAACCCTCTTGCTGGCTGTCCTGCTTCTGGCTGCCTGCGCCCAGAATAATAACCAGGTGACCGACACCACTGGGACTGTTGCCGCATTACCGCCAACAAGCACAGCCACACCTACACCGCCACTGCCAGCAACGTACACGCCGGTGGCTATGGGCCATGGTGGGCATTTGTATGCGGTGAGTACCCGATCTATCCATATTGTACGGGCAGGTGATACGCTGGGCGAATTGGCGAAACAATATGGTGTCACTGTGCAGGCTATTGCCCAGGCAAACCGCATCTACAATTATAATTTGATTGAAGTGGGTGATATCCTGTACATCCCCCCGTGTGAATAATCAGGGTTGCTCCCGCATAAAAAAGCCCGCGGTGGTTTGAGCCGCGGGCTTTTTGTTTTGTTGGTAACTCTGGTGATCAGGCGGCCGGTACGGCCGTTTCTACCTCTGGTGTGTTTTCGTCCTCTTTGCGGCTGAGCACAATTTGGTCATCAACAATATCCAGTAACACGGTCTCCCCGCTTGGGAATCGCCCGGACAAGACCGCATCTGACAGGCGATCTTCAATTTCCGTTTGTATCAGGCGGCGCAGTGGCCGGGCACCAAATTCGGCGTCATAACCGTGCTCTGCCAGCCAATCACGGGTCGCATCTGTTGCTTCCACCATCAGTTCATGGTCAATCAGGCGTTCATTCACCTCGCTCAGAATAATGTCCACAATCTGACGAATGTTCTCTTTGCTTAGTTGCCGGAACACAATGATGCTGTCTACCCGGTTGATAAACTCTGGCCGGAACTCTTTCTTTAATTGTTCCAACAATGTCTTTTGCATCTCAGAGTATTGCTGTGCTTCTTCTGTAGCATCATCGCGCCGGAAGGAAAAGCCCAGGTTGGGCCCACGGCGGATGGTTTCTGCTCCCACATTGGAGGTCATGATAATCATGGCGTTGCGGAAGTTCACCTTCTGGCCTTTGGCATCAGACAGGTGGCCTTCTTCCATGATTTGCAGCAGCAAATTAAACGCTTCGGGATGCGCCTTTTCTATCTCATCAAATACCACAATGGAATAGGGGCGGCGGCGCACGGCCTCTGTGAGCTGCCCAGCGTCTTCATAGCCCACGTACCCGGGTGGCGAGCCAACCAGGCGGGCTACATTGTGACGCTCCATAAACTCAGACATATCAAGCTGTACCAGCGCATCTTCACTGCCAAACAAGAAATTGGCCAATGCTTTTGTCAGTTCCGTTTTGCCCACGCCTGTTGGCCCTAAAAAGATAAAGGAACCAATAGGGCGGTTGGGGTCTTTTAGACCGGCGCGGGCGCGCCGCACGGCCTTAGAAATGGCCTCGATGGCCTCACTTTGCCCGACAATGCTTTTGCGCATCTCTTCTTCCATATGCAGCAGGCGTTCTGATTCTTCATGGGTAAACTGGTAAACAGGAATACCGGTCCACATAGAAAGCACTTCGGCAATGTCTTCGGCGGTCACGCTCACCGAATATTCGCCTTCGTTGCTGGCACGAATGCCATCCAATTGGCGCTGCAGCTCTTCTTCACGGTTGCGCAACTCTTCGGCATATTCATAACGGCCGTCTTCAATGGCCTGTGTTCGCTCATCCCGGATCTCACGCAGCTCTTCATAAGCTTCACGAATGTCGGCGGCCTGGGGCACCCGGTACATACGCACCCGAGAAGAGCTTTCGTCAATCAGGTCAATGGCCTTGTCGGGCAGAAACCGGTCTGTCACGTACCGTGTGGAAAGACTCACGGCCGCTTCAATGGCTTCTTCGGTAATGAATAAGTTGTGGTGCTGTTCATAAGCACTTTTAATGCCCTGGAGAATTTGCACACTCTCTTCAGGAGTGGGTTCATCTACGTAAATGGGTTGGAAACGCCGTTCCAATGCCGCATCACTTTCAATGTATTTGCGGTACTCTTCCAGGGTTGTGGCTCCAATTGTCTGAAGCTCACCACGGGCCAGTGCCGGTTTAAGAATGTTGGCGGCATCTACAGAGCTGCCGGCGGAGCCAGCGCCTACCAGCATATGCACTTCATCAATGAACAAAATGGCGTCACTGGATTTGAGTTCTTCAATGACCCGTTTCAACCGCTCCTCAAACTGACCACGGTACATCGTGCCGGCTACCAGGCTGCCCACATCCAGCTGTAATACACGCTTGTTATGCAGAATGTCCGGAACACGGCCGTCTATAATCCGTTGGGCCAGCCCTTCAATAATGGCTGTCTTGCCTACACCCGGCTCACCAATGAGCGCCGGGTTGTTTTTGGTGCGCCGAGCCAGGATCTGAATAACTCGCTCTATTTCCATGTTACGGCCAATAACCGGATCCAGCTTGTTCTCTTCTGCCAGGGCCGTCAAGTCAGTGGCTAATTGATCTACCATCGGCGTTTTGCTCTTTTCTTTCTTGGCACTGCTGCTGCTGCGTCGGCTAGGAGTGGCGCTTTCAGAAGTCGCCACCGGGCTTTCTTTTAACATCCGGCGTGTCTGGCGGCGGATTTGTTCCGGGCTTATGCCAAACTTACGTAGCACGTCGATAGCCAGTCCTTCGTTTTGCCGGGCTAACCCCAGCAGCAGATGTTCCGTGCTGATGTAGTGTTGACCCATGCGCCGTGCTTCTTCTACAGCTAACTCCAGCAATCGTTTTGTGCTGGGGGAGAGCTCGATTTTGGTAAAGGGGGTGCGGGTGCCTGGCCCCCCAGACAACCGCTCTACCATGGCCTGTACACGAGCTGCATCCAGACCTAATTCCCGTAGAACTCTTCCGGCTACCCCGCCCTCTTCGCGCAATAAACCAATAAGGACATGCTCACTGCCGATATAACTATGATTTAAACGCTCTGCTTCTTCTTGTGCCAGACTTAGCACACGTCGCGCACGTTGTGTAAATCGTTCCCAATTTTTTGAGTTCACCGGTGTTTACCTCGGTTTCGTTCGCCGGTCCTTATCTGGTAATCGTACTTCAATGATCAGCATGCGGTTTACTGATGACCGATTACTGATTACTAAGTAATGCCAGGTCAGACTCGACGAATTTAGGGGAAGCAACTTGCTTGATACTAAGACCTAATTGCCGTTGCTCCGAGTCAATACGAATAATACGAACAGATACGACCTGCCCTGCCTTTATCACATCACGTGGATGATTGATATGATCCTCAGCTATTTCCGAAATGTGGATGAGTCCTTCCAGCTGGTACTCATCATGCAGGCGAGCAAAGGCGCCATAGGGGGCTGTTTTAGTAATTGTCGCTTCAAATAGTTGCCCCACCTGGTACGTATCTTCAATGGTTGTCCATGGGTCAGGTTGCAGGCGTTTTAAGCTCAGCGCCAGCCGCTCTTTTTCTTGATCGACTGACAGAACCTGTACCTCAACTTCCTGGCCCACTTTTAAGACTTCATGGGGGTTATTAATGCGTTTCCAACTGATTTCTGAAAGATGGACCAACCCTTCCAGGCCACCAATATCCACAAATGCACCAAAGTTTGCCAGATTGATCACGCGGCCCGGGCACACATCACCCTCTTTCACTTCAGACAAAAGCCGGCTGCGCCGATCTTGCCGCGCCTCTACCATAGCATCCCTTTCAGACAAAATGAGGCGGTTGCGTTCGGCATCTACCTCCACAACTTTCACCATAATGGGTTGCCCTACCGACTTTTGCAAAGCGGCCTGACTCTGCTGACTGGCCATTTGCCGCTCCCGGCTAAAATGTGACCGGGGCACAAAGCCGCGCAGTTGTCCAATTTGCACCAATAGACCACCCTTGTTGTGACCGGCAATCTTTCCCTGACACGCCTGCTTAGAGGCTAAAATGGCTTCCATGTTCAGCCAATCCTGATGTTCGATGGCTTTTACATAGGAAACAACCACATTACCCTGCGTGTCTTCGGTGGAAATAATATAAACAGACACTTCGTTGCCAACTGTGAGCTGCTGCCGGGTCTCTTTGTTCATCGCCTGCAGCTCTGTTAAAGGAATGACCCCCTCTGACTTGGCACCGATATCTATTAATATTTCGTTGTTCTGGTGCGCTACCACCCAACCTTTGCGCGTTTCACCGGCCATTGGCAAACTAAATTCCTCAGCCAGTAAAAAGTCCATTGGATGACCTGAATCATTATCTGTTGGGGTTAATTGATTAACCAAAATCTTTCTGCCCATCCTTTCTTGATGTTGCCCATTTTTCTTCGATTATACTGGGTTCAGGCTGGTTGGCAATATACCGCTATTCCTGTTAATGAAGTTCATACACAGGGCGCTGCCGTTAAAACAGTGCGTGTGCGCCCTCTAAAACGATAGGTTATCATTAGGCTGATGACATGGTGGAACAAGTCTGGTGTGCGCTCATATGACATAGGGTTATTGGGCGTGCTTTTTTTTGCGGCATTTTTACCACGCCTTGTGGCTGTGGGGCGTTACGTCACACCAGATGAACTTATCTGGGTTTTTCGCTCAATACAGTTTCGGCAGGCGCTGTTGGCCGGGCAATGGCTGGATACGCTCACGGCCGGGCATCCAGGGGTGATCACAACCTGGTTGGGTGGTCTGGGTGTTGGCCTGCAGTTATGGCTACGGCCGTCAGACCTGTCTGTTTACCAATGGGTTACCCATCTCGCCTGGTTTGCCCCGGAAAACAGCCCCATGTTTAGCCAGTTGAATACTTTTTTAACGTGCGCACGGTTGTTGGTAGCCGCCGTCAACAGTGCCGGTGTGGTGTTGGTGTTTGTGTTAACACGCCGGCTGTACGGCCGTTTCCCGGCAACCCTCGTCGCTTTATGGCTGGCCCTGGATCCCTTTGTAGTTGGCCTGTCAGGTCTGCTGCATGTCGATGGCCTCATGACCACGTTTGCTACACTGTCTCTGCTGGCCTTGGCGTTAACCATGACCGATCATCATGGCCGGTTGCGCCGGGCCATGGCCTGGGCTGCCCTCTCTGGTATCATGGCCGGGCTGGCCATCTTGAGCAAGTCTCCGGCGCTGCTTTTGGCGCCAGTGGCAGCATCGTTTTTATTTTTGTCAATGTTCTCCAACCGGCAAACGCCGTTTAAATTGCGCGGCGGGCTGGTGGTTGCCCAGGGGGTGACCTGGGTGGTGTCATGCCTGCTGCTCATCATAGCCCTGTTCCCCGCGCTGTGGACATCACCATTCCAAGTGGCCGAAAAGATGAGCAGTACATCCACACGGCACCTGGAAGAAGCGTTACGGCCGTCCTTCTTCTGGGGGCAGACGGCATATGAACATGGCCCGCTCTTTTACCCCGCTACCCTTTCTTTCCGACTCAGCCCAGTTGTATTATGTGGCCTCATCCTTGCCTTTCTGCTTATCATCAGGGCGCTGAAGCAGCGTAACACCCCTCCCTGGAATACGTTGGCAACCTGGGCTTTTATTGCCTGGCCACTCTTATTCCTGGTAAGCATCAGCCTGGCGGCCAAGAAGTTTGACCGTTACGCGCTGCCGGCTGTTCCAGCCATCATGATCATGGCTTCTTTAGGCTGGAACGGTTTGCCTATGCCTCGGCGCCGGTTAAAACGGGTGGCACTGGCGCTGGTTGCCGTTCAGGCACTCTTTCTGGCTTGGGCCATGCCCTATCCCCTCACGGCCGTGAACCCGCTTCTGGGTGGTCCAGGCGCTGCCCGGCGTGTCTTTGACGTTGGTTGGGGTGAAGCTGAAAGTGCAGCGGCCAGGTGGCTGGCCACTCAACCAGATAGTGCAGACGACACGGCCGTCTCCTGGATCACACCTGCCGTGGCCCCCTTTTTCCCTGGCCGCACTCTGCCAGCCACCGTTGACTCACTACCCCATGCCCGCTATGTCATCTTGCCGGCCAACGGCCGTGACCTGCCCCCCCCTAACGCTGCCCTCTTGCATACCTTCCATTTTAACGGGCTGGATCGGGCAGTGATTTACCAGCAGGCGGCTCCAGACCCCCTTCTGCAGCCCAAACCGCTTCCCGCCCCGGTTTCTTTTGGCCATGACGTGTGGTTGTCTGCGGCGGCCACGGCCGTGCATGAAGAAACCATAGAGGTCATCTTGAGCTGGCAGTTGGCCTCACCGACACATGATCATTACACTGTCAAGCTTGCACTACGTGATCATAAAGGCCGGCCGTGGGCTGGCCTGGAGACGCCTTTGCTCAACGACGTTTACTTTTACCCGGAATGGTGGCCTTCCGGTGAATCCACCGCCGTCCGTTACCGCTTGCCGCTGCCGCCGGGCCTGCCACCCGATGAATACCAGGTAGATGTCACCTTGTTTGCTACGGTCACCCAGGCCCAACTGCCGCTGTTGGCCGCCGATGGCACTTTCCGGGGCATGGCGCAAGTTTTAGGCAGTGTGCATACCCCTCTACGGCCGCTGCCGCCGGCTGCGACTGAATTTGACCCGGCCATTGCCGTGATGGCGGATTGGCTGGACGGCCGTCTTCACTTGCTAACCCAGGCTGATTTTCCGCCGCCATTGGTGGTGACTGGTGATGATCTGGTGCTGGATTTGTACTGGCACGCAGAGCGTGAACTTCCACCCGGCTTGCAGGTGGAAGTCACCGTGGGCCCGGTAACTATGGCCCAGCCCCTTAGTCATTTTGACACGGCGGCCTGGCGGCCCGGTGAAATGATCCAGCAGAAAGTGGCCATCCCTATTCCTGGTGAGATGCCTGGTGGTGTTTACCCCTTGCACATACGGCCGCTGGCCGCCAACGGCCGACCGCTGGCCGCACCCCTGCCCGCCGGGCAGGTAGAGGTCAAAGCCCTGGCGCGGCTGTTTGCCCTGCCGCCAGGCATCCCCGTTGACCATGCCGATTCTTTCGGTGGGCAGATGGTTTTACGCGGGTCAGATATGCTGGCCGCTCAGTGGATGCCCGGTGACAAAGCTCACCTGACCCTTTATTGGCAGGTGATGGAAAAGCCGTCTACGCTCCTATCTGCCTTTGTACACCTGCTGGCTGCCGACGGCACGATGGTAGCCCAATCTGACCAATGGCCAGGGGGACTGCCTTCCAGTTTATGGGTCTCTGACCAGATCATCATGGATGAACACACCCTGAATTTGCCACCAGATGTGCCGCCCGGCACCTATCGCCTGGCTGTTGGCCTGTATGATCCGGCTGCCGGCCTGCGCCTGCCCGCTTTTGCCGCCAACGGCCGTGCCCACCCAGATGACCAGGTCATCTTGCCGCTTACCGTGCATATCGGAGAGTGAGTGAGTGAGTGAGTGAACGGTGAACAGTGCCCAACCCGTGCCCCGTAAGCCCTATGCCATGAGCCGTCATTCGGGCGGCCTACGGTTGGCGCTTTACGCATTACTACTAGCTGCTTTTGCACTGCGCATTCATGCGTTGGAGGCGCAAAGTATCTGGTGGGATGAAGGTATCAGCCTTAACCTGGCGCGTTCCCCCCTGCCGGCCATCCTGGCTGATCGTCTGAACAATATCCATCCGCCGCTTTACTTTGTCCTTTTAAAAGGATGGGTAGCCCTGACCGGCCTGAACACTTTCAGCGGCCGTTATCTCTCTGTACTGGCCAGTTTTTTACAAGTGGCCGCCGTATATGCCGTTTGCTGCCGCTGGTTTATGCGCCGGTCTTTGCCTTCCAGTGACCCATCACGAATGACCACCTACGGCCCTCTCATCGCCGCCGTCCTGGTTACCCTCTCCCCTCTTTCGATCATCTATGGCCAGGAGGCGCGTGTGTACGCCATGCTGCCGCTGGCTTCCCTGGCGCTGCTGGCGTTTGCCTGGCAGGTTGCCAGGCGCTTGGACACACTATCCCCCCACCAACCGCCAATCGCCACAGCCCACTGGCTTCTTTTTGGTCTTATAACATGGGTCAGCCTGCACTTGCATTATGTCATCGCCTTTATGGCGGCCTATGTCGGCGTGTGGTTGTTGTTTATGGTGATCAGGCGGCGGCGCTGGACCGATTTGCGCCGCTTTACGTTCACCCAGGTTGGCGTGGGGCTGGCCTGCCTGCCCTGGTTTACGGCCGTGCTGCGCAACTGGACGGCCGTGCAGGCCGAGGCCAATGCCGGCACTTATCTTACGGATCCTGCGCCGCTAGATTTTTTGCTTAAGCAGGTATGGGTTTTTCATCATACCGGGCTGGCGGGCGCTTTAGGTCGCCCCATTGTGTGGTGGTTGGCGGTGCTGGTTGTGGTGGTTACGGCCGTGCTTTACTTCTTGCGGCTGGCAGCTGATGGATCACAGACTACAGTCACCCGCTTGCTGTGGCAATGGTCCGTGCCACTGGCGGGCGCGCTCATTGTCTGGACGGTGCGCTCCTTCTCCCACCCCCGCTATATTGTTTTTGCCGCCATCGGCTTTATTCCCCTGGCCGCCTACCTCATAGCGCCTGGCGTGGCTGTTGGCCGAAAGAGCCTGCGGTGGGTCAGTGGCGTCTTGGGGTTGGTTTTAGGGCTGGCGCTGCTGGCACTCTCATGCATCAGCCTTTACCTCTATTTTTATGATCCCCACGTGGCTAAAGATGATATGCGTGGGGTGGCCCACTATCTGCAAACGGCGCTCACGGCAGAGGATCTCATCATTGTGCCGGATGCCGGCTGGGCATTTCATTTTGAATATGAAGGGCCCACGCCCATCGTGATGCCACAGTTGATGGATCGTGAGGGTTTATGGGCGCGTATAGAGGCATGGACCCAAACACCGCGCCGCGTGGCTGTGTTATCCCCTTCAACCGGTTCCCGTGATTGGGGCGGTGTGCTCCCTTTTGCCCTGGAACAGGGGGGAGCCCTGACGGAAACACGGCCGTTTGATGGCCTGAATCTGCAAATCTATGAGATCGACCACCCGGCCATAGCCCCGGCATTCCTGCCGGTAGATGCCCGTTTTGGGGCGCTGGCGCTTACCGGCGCCTGGGTGGAGCAGGGGGCATCGGCAGATACGGCCGTGACGGTTGCCCTGCGCTGGCATCTGCAAAATGCCCTGCCCGTTAACCATCACGCGGTATTTACGCTGGCCACCGCCGCCGGCCTGCCGCTGTCCCAGACCGGGGAACCCCTGGTAGATGCCGCCGGCCGCCCGGCCGACCAGTGGCCGGCCGGCCACGTGGTTACCACCACGCACGTTCTGCCTATCCCCCTGGGCACGCCGCCGCTGCCGCTCACTCTGCGTATTGGTGTAGACCGCCTGGCTGATGGCGCCGTAACGGCGGTAGAGGTGGCTGACGCCACGGGTGCGCCGCAGGGAGTTTTTGTGACTTTGCCGACGATGATTACCCTGACCCCTGCCCGTCAGCCGGGCGGTAATCCGTATGATCTGCCACCTGGCCTGCCGCGCCTGCCAGAGCCGCTTTGGGTGGCAGACGGTTTGCAGCTTACGGCCGTGGGTCAAGACAGGTCACAGGCCAGCGGCGGCCAAACCGTGTTGGTCAGTCTGGAATGGCAGGTGACTGTGCCGCCTGCGCCGGATGTACCCCCACGTTTACAATTGGTTTTGGGGGAACAGGTAGTGGTAGATGTACCGTTGGGCAGTTACTACCCCATCAGTCAATGGCGCGCCGGCGACATTGTGCTGGAGCACACGCTGCTGCCATTACCGGCGGATGTGGCTGCCGGCACGGCCGTGTTATCCCTGGAGATTAGCGGGCGGCGTATACCCATTGGCCAATTACAGATAGGCGCTTCAGACCATACCTTCACGCCGCCGGACGCTTTGACGCCATTGGCGGCCCAGTTTGGCGACATAGCCCGGCTGGTTGGTTTTGACCTGCCACAACCAACGGTGACAGTGGGTGAGCCCGTGCCCGTTACGCTTTACTGGCAGGCAGGCGGCGGTTTTTCGCCCACCGCGTATACGGTGTTTGCCCACATGCTGGCAGCAGACGGCCGTCTCATTGGCCAGCATGATGCCCCGCCTGCTAATGGTGAACGGCCCACAACCGGCTGGGTGGCAGGCGAGTACATCACTGATCCGCACCTGATGGCTTTCCGCCAAGCTGGATACACCGGGCCGGTAACCATTTCTGTCGGTTTGTATGACCCGGCTACCGGTGTGCGGTTGACAATGGCCGATGGCACAGATGCAGTGATGCTGCCGGTAACGCTAACAGTGCTGCCGGAGGCGGTACCATGAGCGCGCCGGAAAGACG
Source organism: Ardenticatenaceae bacterium (assembly GCA_011525915.1). Taxonomy (GTDB): domain Bacteria; phylum Chloroflexota; class Anaerolineae; order Promineifilales; family Promineifilaceae; genus CAADGU01. The sequence goes on from WYBM01000021.1 coordinate 53,366, forward strand.
GCAAATGGCGGCTGCCTTTGCTGTGATGTGCCTTCTGCTGCTAGGGGCGGTGGCGGTCTATGCCTCATCATTAGACTTTGGTTTTATATGGGATGACCCGGTCTGGTATGGGCATGCCCGGGGAAAAACGTGGTGGCAAACGCTGCTGCCAACAACGGCGTTCCAGTTTTACCGCCCCCTTTCCATGTGGTATGTCTGGCTGTTTATGCGGGCCGACGGCACCTTTGCGGTTATGTGGCTGCATGCGTTCCAGATCGGTTACCATTTGTTAAATACGCTGTTAGCGTATGGGGTCAGCCGCCGGTTGGGGTTGGCGCGGGGCACGGCCGTGACCGTAGCCGCATTATTTGCCTTTTATCCTTTTCTTTACCAGGCAGTCGCCTGGGCCGCACCTAACCAGCCAATGGCTTCAGCATTACAAAACAGCGCCTTGCTGGTGTATCTGGCAGCGAGGCCGCTGCCGACGGTGGCCACCCCACCTACCGGCAGGCGGTTTGCGCTGCTGTATGGCGGCAGCCTGGTGCTGTATCTCCTGGCCCTGATGGTGCAGGAGAGCAGCATGGCTGCGGCCGTGGTGCCCTGGTTATATGAGGTCATTGTCCGTCAGGAAAAGGGGCGCGGTGTGGCCAACCGTTTATGGCAGTGGCGCTGGGCATTGGCCTTTCCTGCTTTGGCGGCTGTTTATCTGGCTGTCTGGCTGCAGGTACCGCGCCAGTTGGGGCTGACCAGCGCTTATGTTGACGGCCGTAATCTTCTCTACCTGCTGCAAGGGTTCATTCATCCGCTGTTGGCGCGCCCTGACGGCTATGCAGCCAATGGTGAGATAGCGGCGGTGGTGCTGGTCTTGCTGTTTTGGGGAGCTGCGGCGGGGCTGCTGGCGCTGGCAGCGTGGCGGGGGCGAGGGCGGGTGGCGTTGTTGGCCCTGGCCTGGGCGATGACCAGCACCCTGCCTTTGGCCGTTGGCCTGGAGTTTGACTACGTGAGTCTGGCGGCGCGCCTCTTTTATGCCCCGGCGCTGGGCATTGGCCTGCTGTGGGGTGCTGCTTTGTGGCCGCGTATCTCAGAACAACTATCGCTGCGTGTAGCCAGTGTGGCGCTCATTTGCTTTTTGTTAATACAAAACGCCCGGCTGCTGCGGCACTTTGAGCAGGTCTGGCAGGCGGGGACAGACCATTTGCGCCAGGCGGTGACAGTGCTGGCAGAAACAGACCATGAACGGGTTCTATTTATCAACTTTCCTGACCGGTTTACGTGGAAATGGGAGCCCTTTCCGGTGGGTTATTGGGGGCTGACCTTGACGCCGGTAGTGGTAAAACTGGCTGATTTCCCACCCACGTTGATGGGGAAGGAAGCAGGCTCTTTAAGCCGCAGTATGCCCTGGGTAGGGCAGGCGGCACGGGAGAGTGGTCCCTACTGGGTAGATATGCGGGGTATCATCATTCAGCCAGATGAACTGGTGACGTTGGCCACAGAGGACACTGTTGTTTATCTGAGTGATTACCTGCCTGACGGCCGTTTCCAACTGTGGCGGGCCGGTCATTTGCTGCCCGGTGCGGCCCCGGCATGCACCATGGCCCGGTTTGGCGAGGCTGTTTGTCTGCATCAGGCCACATGGCGGGAAACGGCCGCCGGTTGCGGCGTAACCCTGGTGTGGTCTACCGCCGCCCCACTGCCGCCGCACGTCACTATCTTTGCCCATGTGGGGGCGCCGGGCCAACCGCCGCTGGCCCAGGCAGACGGCGATACCTGGCGCGGAACGCTGCCCCTGGCTAACTGGCCCCTAAACACGCTGATCGTTGATGAACGGACACTGCCCTGCCTGGCTGCCCCAGAGGGCACGGCCGTGCCCTCTGGCACGGTTGTGCAAATTGGTGTGTATGATTGGGTAGAGGGAACCCGCCTGCCGGGGATCATGGTAGATGGAGCCCGGCCGCTGCCAGATAATGCCTGGCGTTTAGAACAATAACCTGGCGACGGTTTCAATAAAGGCGTCGCGGGCGGCCAGCTCTTGTGGTGTAAAATGTGCGCGCAGCAGGTCATCCTTAAAGGCCTGAGCGTCGCCATCTTCGGGCACAACCCAGGTTTGTGACGGCGGGTAGGCGGTGGTCTGGTTTTGCCCCAGGGTAAATGTTTCATTGACGGTGAGCCCTAGTTTTTTGGTAGACAGCGGCCAGGTGGCGTCTACGATCATCTCCCCCTCTGGCAGCTGCAGCTGCAGATAGTTGTGAATGTCCACAAAACGGCCGTTGGTAGGGGCAATGGCTGCCCACAGCTCTGGTGGTAGATCGGCCTGCTCCAACTGCAGCGTCACCGTACAGGCGATGATTTTGGAGGGGATGCCTAATTCGGCCAATAAACCTTTTAACAGATAATGCTTGCCAGAACAGGTTCCCTGCCACTCGCGCAGAATGGTTTCCGGTTCACGGTCGCTGGCCCGACGGTAAGGCATGTCACGCACCAGCGCAAAAGCAGTGGCGGCGTCTATGGCGGCCTGGGGTGGCAGTAAATGGCGTTTTATCGCTTCCGATTTTAACAAACTTAATAGCGTCATACGGTTTATTTTACCACGTCGGTTACCATGATCAGATCATGGGCCCAACGTGAATCATCTGCCTGAAAAGCAGGCAGGCGCGCCCCCTCTGGCCAGGTGTACATGCCGGCAGCCAGTGTGAAGGGGGGTATAGAGGTAGGGGGAAGGAGAATGACGGCCGTGTACGGTACCATCACCCCCGGTGCCCAGGCCGACGTGGGCAGCCAGCCGCCCAGTGGGTCACCATCGGCCTGGGCGATGAGGTGGCCCTGGCTGTCCAGCACGTGCAGCAGCACCTTATAGTCGGCAGGCAGAGGCACCTCCGCTTTCCAGAAAAGGGTGACGACCAGGGTATGAGCGTCGGCAGTAGGGTGTAGGGTATAGCCGCGTAGGTGGATACCCGGCTCCAGCCGGGTATTAAGCGTGTGCGTGGGGGTGAGGACGTTAAAGTGGTACAGTGTCAGATCGCCCAACACCGTTTGCTGGGTGGCTGCCGAATCTGCCCAGGTAGATATGGCAGGCAATTGTTGAAAACGGCCGTTACCCCATAACCCATACCGCACCCCATCCCGCAGCTGGGCGTTGATCACCTCGGCTGGCTGCAAAAAGCCGGTGGCCATGCGCTTGGTAGACGTGTCGGCCAACGTGGGCGGCGTGTGCAGCCCGGCGGCCAGGGCCAGGAATGGCTCGTCGGTGAGGATAAAGCTGCCCGGTGCTGTTTCGCGCTGCAGATAATCCAGGGCGGCCTGGTAGCCGGGCGGCCATTCGCCCCAGGGGCGTGGGGCGGCCAGGTTGACGGCCAGGAAGCCCACCCCCAGCACGCCGGTAAACAAGGGAAGGAGCATGGGCCGGGCGCTGCGCTTTGGGGCCACGGCGCTTAATGTTTTAACGGCCGTCACCAGCCCCCCCCCGGCCAACGGCAGCAGCGGGTACACCAGGAAGATCAGGTAATGTTCCCACATAGGCTGCAGGCGGCTGAGGGTAAAAAGGGCCGCGGTCAGCCAGAGCAGACAAACGGTGATCGGGTAGCGATGATGGGTTGTTGGCGATTGATGCTTGTTGGCCAGCCACAACAGAAGGGCGCTGATGCCGGCCAGCGCTGCCAGGGCCCATTGCGCCCGCCAAAAGGCCAGCAGCTTTTGCCCATTTTTGGCGGCGGTGGCGCTGAGTGTGGCGTCCAGGGGGGCGCGGTTGTAGATGATGACCCATTGTCTGAAGCCTTCGACATCTACCAGCAGCAGCCATAGTAAGGTGACAAGCACGGCCGTCAGGCCAAAGATGACAAGAGCTGTCAGGTCACGGTGACTTACCCATGCCAGGCCCATGGGGACCAGCATAAAGAGCAAGACGGGGTGCACCCCCAGGCCAAGGGCAAAAAAGAGACCGGCCACAGCCGCGGCCGGCCAGCGCCCGGGAAACCGGGCGGCCAACAGCAGGGCCAACAGCATCAGGCTCATGGCCGGCAGGTCTGGGGTCACACTGGTGAGGCGGGGCAGGGTGTCCGGCAGCAGCAGGAACAGCAGCACGGCCGTAGGCCCGGCCCATCGCCCCCACCAGGCCGCCGCCAACGTTCCTAACGCGGCCAGGCCGGCGGTATTCAGCAGCAGCAGACCCAGGCGGGCGGCGGCCGGTGTAGGCCCGGCCAGGGTAAAAAAGAGCTGTACCCACCAGATGAGCAGGGGTGGCTTGTTGTAGACGATGGGGTCATACAGGGCGTGGCCCTGGTGGGCGAGCACGGCCGTTTGCAGCAGCACACCTTCGTCATAATCTGCGCCGTAGTCGGCCAGGTGGCCCAGCCCCACGCCCACGGCCAGCAGCAGCAAGGCGATCCAGGCCATGTAAAATGGCCAGCGTGAGCGTAAAAGGTGTGGCAAGGCGGGCATGAGTGGTATTGTGGCCCACTTTATGAGGCGGGGCAACCGGGTTGGGGCAGCCGGGCTGAGGCAGCCGGGCTTAGGCAGCCGGGCTGAGGCAGCCGGCGGCATTGACAAAACGGCCGTGGTCATTATAGTTGCGGGCATCGTTAATTCATCGTCGCGGCAGGCATTCACCAGAATGTGTGTCGCCAGCCATAAGAGGAGCTGTACCATGCCAACCAAATACAATGTCATTCCCAAACGCAACCCACGTGACCCCAACGCCCCGCCCAAGTATTACCCCAGCGTGGTAGCCGGCGGCCGTATTACGCTGCGCCAGCTGGCCCGGCAGATTGCCGAAATTTCCACGGTCAGCACCGTGGATACCGTGGCGGTGCTAGAGGCCTTGCTGACTATCATCCCCCGTGAGATTGCCGACGGCAATATTGTAGAATTAGGCGATTTTGGCTCCTTCCGGCTGCGGGTGCAGTCCAACGGGGCAGACACGGCCGAAGCCGTCAGCGCCGGCAACATCACCAATGTCAAGCCCCTGTTTGCCCCCGGCAAAGAGTTTAAAAAAGCCCTGAATAACACCGACTTTGAAAAGGCCGCCAGTTAACACTTGTTTGAAGTAATCAGTGTTCAGTGATTCAGTTGTCAGTGATCGGTTGGGTATCCTTCTGGACTGATGACTGGATACTGGACACTGATGACTGATTACCTGGCAAAAGTCTGAAGTTACTTTTTAACGAACCACAAGGGAAGTGGCAAAAGTTCCCTTGAGAACTTTCCGAAGTTCCCTAGGGAAAACCGAAAAGTTCCCTTGAGAACTTTTTAACGCGGCCCGGCAGCGGGAAACAACTTATACCAATGCCAGCAGCACGAACCTAAGCCAAAGACCAAACTCATCTCTATGGGGGTACTGCCATTGGCGTCGAGCAAAAACATTGTACTGTTGAAGAAGAGTTCACGGCTTAACGCGTACTGCCCGTCTGGTGACCAATACAGGGCAGTTTCATGTTGGGGTATGTCTGGGCTTATTTTTGTGAGCTCACCGGATTCTATGCTAAGGTCATACAAGGCAGTAACTGCCGGTCCATGTAGTGCAGAAGCACTAAAACGGAGCTGATTGTCAGCTAGCGGCATTAAGCTATTGAATTGGACGGTTAAGGGTAATTGAAAGGTCTTGTCTTGGACCATAAGTGGTTCGCTATCAGGATTTACGTGCCAGGTTTCCACAGAGCCATCAGTTCGAATAACAATGATCATCGTTTCATTTAGCCAGGCGACATTGTCTCGAGCATGACCTGAAAAGGCATCTGGTATCTCAAAAGACCGATTAGTATCGCGTTCGATTACACGATAGGTACTCTCCTCGTATCTGTGTTCATACACAAGCAAGTGACGGCCGTCTGATGACCAGAGGTAAGGTATAAATTTTGTATAGGCGGTTCCAGGGTTTTTGTCCTGGTCTGCCGGATTAAGCGGAGGGAGCAAATAGGTATTGGTACTTGGTGAGATGGCAACAACCGGATTAATCGGCTTGGCAGACAGGTTAGCTACCCAGATGCCAGCCTGATCACTCCAACTTAAATCACTGCCTGTTGGCCAGGTCAGTTGTTGATGAGGCCAGTTCCAGCCAGCCCCAGAGTTTACCGTGAAAATCGGTGACTTAACAGAGACTTGCTGGTTCTCAATCACAATTTCGTGAACTGTTACTGTGGCTGAGTCAGGAGAATCACCGGAAACATAAGCCAGCCAACGGCCGTTTGGCGAGATTGAAAAGGATGTATCATAGGGTACAGCCAGTGATATGGTAGATGTGCTTAGCAACTCATGCACGGTTTGGGTGGGAATATGAAAAATCATTAATGCGAATTCTTGTTTGGGTGTGATCTCTTGCAGAAACACGACTAAATCTGCCGCATAGATAGGTGGAGAATTTACACCATTTGCCAATGCTTTTACTTCGCCGGTGTGTGGGCTCCATTGCTGCAAAGTGCCGTCACGCACAAAGAGGATGGATGCCGAAGGCAGCATCGGCCCAGATGTGGCCGTTGGTGTGGGGAGGGGAGCAGACGTGGGTTCAATGGTGACTGGGGGAATGGGAGTAGGGGTAGGAGGCATGGGCGTCCCGGTAGCGGTAAGAGAGGGGTGTGTGGTTGGGAGCGCCGCTGTTAAAGTGGGGTGCACGGTCATAACAACGACGCCTACATCAGGCTGACAGGCAGCTAAAAAGGTGAGGCAGATGAAGAATAACCACGTTCTTGACACCATGAAACAAATATAGGGCAAAATAATAAAATTTGCCCTATATGTTACCAACAAATTTCCAATGTTGTTTGTGATTTAGAACAGGCCCACCACCTTGCCTGTTTCCAGGTCTACGTCAATGTCGTAATAGGCCGGGCGGGTGGGCAGGCCGGGCATGGTGCTCATGGTCCCCAGCAGCGGGTAGAGGAAACCGGCGCCCACACTGGCGCGAATATCACGCACCGGCACGATGAAACCAGACGGCCGTCCTTTCAAATTGGGGTCATGGCTCAGGCTCAGGTGGGTCTTGGCCATGCAAATGGGCAGCTTGTCAAAGCCGTTGCGGGTGTACAGGGCGATCTTCTTTTCCGCTTCTTCTGAATATTCCACGCCGGCCGCGCCATACATCTTTATGGCAATGGCTTCGATCTTGGCTTTGATGCTGTCTTCCATGGGATAAAGGAACTTAAAGTTGGAAGGTTTTTCGCAGGCGGCCATCACCGCCTGGCCCAAGGCCACGGAACCGGCGCCACCGTCGGCCCAATGGTTGCTCATGACGGCGTCTTCGGCACCGGCCGCTTTGGCAATGCGGCGCACGACCTCTACTTCGGCGTCGGTATCATCCGTAAAGCGGTTGATGGCCACCACCACCGGCACGCCAAAACCGACGGCGTTTTCAATGTGTTTCACCAGGTTGGTGCAGCCGGCTTCCAGCAGTTCCAGGTTCTCTTCGGTGTAGGCCGGGGGCAGGGGTACGCCGGCCACCACTTTGGGCCCGCCGCCATGCATCTTCAGGGCGCGAATGGTGGCTACCAACACCACGCAGTTGGGGATCAGGCCGCTGTACCGGCACTTGATGTTAAAGAACTTCTCCATGCCGATGTCCGCACCAAAGCCGGCTTCTGTCAACACGTAACCATCTGGCCCTACCAGCTTTAAGGCGATCTGGTCGGCGACGATGGAGGAGTTGCCGTGGGCGATGTTGGCAAAAGGCCCGGCATGCACAAAAGCGGGCGTGCCTTCCAGCGTTTGCATCAGATTGGGCATGATGGCGTCTTTCATGAGCACGGTTAGCGCCCCGCCTACACCCAGATCATCGGCCGTCACCGGCGCGCCCTGACGGTTGACGCCAATGACCATGCCCCCCAGCCGTTCCCGCATATCTGCCAGGCTGCTGGTCAGGGCCAGAATGGCCATAATCTCGCTGGCCACGGTAATGTCAAAGCCGGTGTCACGTTGAAACTTTTCGTTGGGCCCCTGGCCAATGGTGACGCCCCGCAGGTAACGATCATTGGTGTCCACCACACGCCGCCAGGTGATGCTGTCGGGGTCAATGTCCAGCCGTACAAACCGGTTGACTTCTTCTTCCGTCATGTCGTTGGGGTCGGTTTTATGAATGTCCAGCTTCTGCAGGCGGCGCAGCATCACGGGGGAGAAGTGGCGGTGGCCTTCTTTGTTCGGGGGACAAAGCCGGTTCCAAAGGGCGCTGTCTGATTGGGTATTTTCGTGGTGGATGCGGGTGTCTATGGCCGCCGCCAGCAGGTTGTTGGCAGCGGTGATGGCGTGCAGGTCGCCGGTCAGGTGCAGGTTGAACTCTTCCATGGGGATGATCTGGCTGTACCCACCACCGGCCGCGCCGCCCTTGATGCCAAAGGTTGGCCCCTGGCTGGGCTGGCGAATGCAGGTAAACACCTTCTGATTCAGATGGGCACCTAAGGCCTGGCTGAGGCCCACGGTGGTGGTGGTTTTGCCTTCGCCCAGCGGCGTAGGGGTGATGGCTGTGACCACGATGTACTTGCCGTTGGGCTTGTCTTTGAGCCGGGCACGCACCGTGAGGCGCACTTTGGCTTTATCACGGCCGTAAGGGATTAGTTCTTCCGGCAAGATGCCCACTTCCTCGGCAATCTGGGCAATGGGTAATGGTTCCTGGGCCTGGGCAATGTCAATGTCAGAGGGCACAGGACGTAATAGATTTTGCAGTTTGTGGGGCATGGGAGACTCCTTTCAAATGGTTAATTGTTAATGGCTCTGTATTTGGCTAGATGTGGCACGGTCGGCCAGTGTTTGACTGACGGCCGTGATGTCTTGAGAGATAGTTTTACTGACTCTATAGTAGCAAAGAGCGGCTGGAATGACGACTAACTGAAACAAAGCCAGGGTGATGGCGTAATTGTCGGGGGCGTCGATCATCAAGCGGGTCAGGAGCCAACTGGCTAGGGCCACGCTCAGGGCGCTGCCGCTGGCGCGGGTAAGGCGGCTGAGGCCGATGACGGTGCCCCGATGTTCTGGCAGGTTGACATCGGTCATCATGGCCGCCCAGTTAGGGGCATCGACCGCCTGGAAGACCAGGGCCAGCATGGCCACCAGAAAGGCCAAGAATATCCAGCCATTGGTGAACAGGTTCAGCAGCACCGCCCAGGCAACCTGCCCCAAATGGCCATCCGTGGGAATGTTTAGGCCGTGCAGGGGAATAAAGTAGAGCAGGATAAAAAAGGGAATGGCGGTCAGCAAACCGCCCAGGGCCAGGAAGGGGCGGCCGCGTGGATTGCGCTGGTGCCAACGGTCGCCTACATGCCCACTGAGGACGGCCGTAAAGGCCCCCAGACTGAACAAGGCCACAAACATATTGCCCACCACGGTGGCCATTTCCAGTCCATACCCTTGGGCCTGCACCCGGGCGATGGCCCAACGGGGAATCCATAACGTGGAGCCAAAGGCCAGGGCAAACGTAAAGCTCTGGGTCAGCAGCCAGCGGGTGGTAGGCTGGCGCAAGATCGGCAGTAAGTCGCCGCGGCGAATGCGGTAGTCATAGGTATGGCCAGTGGCGAAGACGGCGGCCAGTTCTGGCTCTGCCTGGCCGCGCAGGGGTTCCGGCGTGAAAAGGTACAGGATGGCAAAAAGAAAGCCCGTGCCAGCGATGAAAAAAAAGGGCCAGCGCCAATCGGCAGCGCCCACCGTGCCTGCCAGCAACGAGCCTAAGGCCGCCCCCACACCCTGAGAGATGCTCCACAAGCTCAGGGCCAGCCCTCGCCGCTGTGCCGGCACCATATCGCTGATGATGCTAAAGCCGATGGAGGCGATGCCGCCTACGCCCACGGCCGTGAGCATTTGAAACAGCAAAAATTGGGTGTAGTTTTGCGAAAGCCCGGTGAGGATCATGGCGGTACCCCAAAGCAGGGTGCCATACAAGAGCAAGGGTTTGCGCTGCTGTTGGTCACCGCGGTACCCCCAGAGGATGGCGGCGACAGCGACTACAAACAGATAGACGGCCGTGACCAGCCCCAAGGCGGCTTCATGGGCATTCAGGTCACGGGCGATGATGGCATAAAGGGGAGGAAGCACACCAGCGGCTGCGTTGTCTAACGAGGCCAGAACAATGAAGACGGTGAAGGTAAAGATGGCGCGTATGATCTAATCCGTAATGGGTCATTGGTGATCCGCGGGTCGGACGCTCAGTCAGATGATGGTTTGCGGATCACCGTCTATGGATGGTTGGTTAGCGGCGTTTGAAAATGAAGACGGCCGTACCGGCCGCCAACAGTAAACCAGCGCCTGCCAGTAAGAGCGTGGAAAAGTCAGGGCTATTGGCCGCCGGGGTATCATTACCAGGAGCTACGGCCGTGACCATTGAAGCTGGCAGAGGTAGGGCGGCCACACTGGTTGGCAGCGTGATGGGCGTAGCGGTATGCGTCGGTGTTACCGCTGAAATGTCTTTGACGTTGGTCTGAACGCCCTCTTCGGTGGCGCTGGCCGGGTAAGGGCTGGTTTCGTTTTCGCTGGTCAGCGGTACAGCAACAATCGTTTCCCCGGAAGTGGTGTCTGTCTGGGTGGGAATTAGCGTGGGGGAAGGCGGCAGCGCTGTAGGGCATGACGGTGGGGGCGTAGGCTGCCAGGGGGCGCCAGGCGTCACCGTAACGCCGCCGCGCAGGGGGGCGGGGGCAATGGGGACCTTGGCGGTGTTGCCTTGCACCTCGATAACCTCATCGGCGACCCAACCGGCCTGCCCATCATGCAACTGAATGCGCCACCAGGGGGCATTTGCCGCCCGGCCTACAATCGGCCGCACTTCATTAAAAATAAGCTGGCCTACCGTAGCATAGTCGGTTCCTGGCCCTGAGCGAACGTTGGTCAGGCTGACGTAGTTGACAGCCAGAATGGTAGGTTGGTGGCTGCAAGGGACGGCCGTAGGCAGAAAGCCACCTACGGGGGTAGGCAACGATGTTTCTGGTGTGGCCGTGTTAGAAGGTGTGGTTTGTGTTGCTTGTGGCGGCGGCCCTCCCGGTGGGGAGGGTCCTCCCGGTGGGGAGGTTGGGGCGGAGGTGGGTGGTGGGGTGACTGGCCCTGGGGTAGGCGTGCGTGTAGGCACCGTCTGATTTAGCGTGGAGGCATGAGCTACAGACGGCCCATAAACCCACGCTATTCTGCTCAAAAAAAGAAAAACAATGATTGCTAAACAAAGTGCCAATAATTGTCGCACAGTACTTACTCCTGGCCGTAAGGCGCCCCTTGTTGTTGTGATGTTACCCGCAAATCAGGCCCTTGATGCTTGTTGTTTAAAAGATTCTATGACTGCTGGTCAACGCTGGCAAGTATAGCTCATCTACGTTGTGGACACAATGCCTGTTCAACGACGATAATGAATAGTAAAGAGAGTGTCTTGGGCCACAGTCAGGTCAAAGGTAGCGGTATTGCCGTTCAGGCTGGCTTCTGGGCTGGTTTGCCGGACAGTGGCGCCGGTGGGCAGGTGAATGATGATATGCATGGTGTCCACCTGAGCCCCAGCCGGGTGGTTGATAAACAGCCGATAGACAGTATCTTGACCCTGTTGCTGGACCACTGTTTCTGGCAAGGTGTAGGCAAAGATGGCACTGACACTTTCTTGCTGGGGCACCAGGAGGTAATTGGCGAATGTCTGCCAGCCGGTGAATTCGTTTACTGTGTGGGCGGCGCTGTGCCAGCCCTGGCCGTGGTATTGGGTTTCTGCGGGAACGGTGTGGGTGCTGGAGGTGATCAGGTCGCTGCCGTCAGGAGCATAAACACGAACATAGTTCCAGAAACATTCATCGGCCAGTTCCAGGTATTGGGGCCCCTGAGAGTAATCCTCTATGGTATCTTGAAAGCAACCTGTTTCGCCTGGTTCAAAGGGTGCATTGTTGGTGTACTGTACGGTAAGGGTGGCCTGGGCACGGCCGTCGCCCGACATGACCACCTCATAATTTAGGGTGCGTTCCACAAACATATTCACCTTATTGTAACCCATGTTGGCGTCTACTACCGCGATCACATCCTGGTTGGTTGGGTTTTCCAGACGGCCGTCCCAATTTAAGGCATCAAATACGGCCGCCAACGCCGGATCACGCATATACACCTGAACGTGTTCAGCTTCGGCGGCAGTGTGCAGGGTTTTGATCAATGTTAAGGGATCGATATCTCCCAGGCCAGACTCGATTTTGGTCTGGATAGCGTCACCCAACGTGCCTAAAAAGGATTTTCGTTGGGCGTACCATTCGCGTATCACCTGTTCGTCTGATTTAGACCAGGCTTCTTGAAAATAGGTGATGACATTGTCTTGGTGAATGATCTGGTTTGTTTCAGCAATGGTGACCGGGCCGATGGCAGCCAGCAGGTATTGGACAAAACGCTGGTCAATGGCAATAGCCCCTTCTGGCTCTGGTACGTCCTGGCCATAGCTGTACAGGCGAATAGCCGCCTCGGCAGAGGTGGGGTAGTCAGGCCAGAAATTGGTGTCACGGTAAAGAAACAGCTCCAGACCCATGAAGTCATAAAGCGGCTGAGGTGGGAAGTCATAGGGTTTTGTGTCCCAGCTGTCGATCACGTTGCTGTCCTGGAAATCGAGAGAGACGATACGGCCGTCGGCCACCTGTAACAATCCCGCGCCGGTGATAAAGCCACCCGTTGGCCGGACTTCATCTTCATTTTGGGCAATGATAAGATAGGTGTGCGGTTCATTAATACCCATCAATTCTGGCAGTACCAGGGCCACTTGCAAGCCATCTTGGGCCAGCGGCAGCAGCGGGTCTGCCCGTTCCAACAACATACGTACGCGCCAGGGAAACGCTGACGTATCGCCCAAGGCCTGCCGCGCCGAGACCAGCCGCGTCAACGAGTGGTTGGCCTGTTCTAAATTTGGTTTGGCGTCGGCCAATAGGTGAACCAGTGCCGCCATTTGCCCGCCTTCAACGTCTTTGTTTTGCAGCAAGGTCAACGCGGGCTTAAGGCCCTGCACCAAATGCACGGCCGTTTCTGTACCGGCGTCAGCCATCTCCATCAATTCTGACGCGGCGGGCATCAGTGGGCCAACTTTAGGCAGCCAGCCCAGGTAGGGGGCCAGGGGCAAAAAGATGGCTGTTTCCCGTTTTAATGTCAATACGTCTTGGCGTATCTCCGTCACCATGACCTCTACGTCAGCGGCATTCATTTGGGTCAGGTCGCCTGCCAACAGCGTTTCCACCTGGGATTGTTGGGCCTGTAAAGAGCGCACGGCCGTGTTGATACGGTACGCTTTTACCCCCAGCCAGGCCAGCATTAGGAGCAGCGCCCCCAAAAAAAGCAGTATGGCCGGTTTGCGTCTTAAGCGTGTGAGCGCTGGCCCGGCAGCGGGCACAACACTTTCTGTGTTAGAACTGGGCATCATTCAAAGATATGAAACTCCCAACCACGATAAATTTTGCCTGATGGCGGTGATAGATGGCGAGGCAAGGACACATTATTCATGGCTGTCAGGCTTGTTACGGAATTATAGGAGAGAGTGGTAAACTCTTCAAGGTCGGCGTCTGCCGGAGTATGTGCCCCAGGCAAAACCGAACCCCAGTGCCAGCGCCCGCACCAACAGCAAAAAGGGGGCGGCCAGGGCTACTGCCCGGTCTTTGGGCCAGGCCTTATGGCAAAAAGGTAGGGTCGTGAGCAAGAACAAGGTCACAATGGTCCCCAACAGTAAACGCAGCGGCCACAGGAAAACAGCGCCACCGGCGGCCGCCAGCAGCAGGGCCGCCAGCGCCATCTGGACTTTGAGTATCTGTGGGGTGTGTGAATCTTTTATCATCCGGTCCGGGTAGCGACCGATAAAACGTGCCTTCCAACAGCCAATCCAAAATTTTTTGCGGGCGTAGGCGGCCAGGCTGTGGCTGTGCCGATGATAGACAACGGCCGTGGGCTGAAACACCATCACCTGCCCCTGCGCCGCCAGCCGGAAGGAAAGCTCCTGGTCTTCTACGTAAAAAATGCCTTCGTCAAAGCCGTTATTGTCCAGCAAAACCTGCCGACGGTAAGCACAGGCATAGGTGTCTACAAAGTCAATCTGCGGCTGCCCGGCCATAAGGTCATATTTGTCTTCGTACTCAATCTGCACAAAACGAGCCACCAGTTGGCGCTGGTGGGTGGCGTAAATGCCTTTGACGCCGCTGATAGCAGGATGATGGCGCAGCGGCCGTGTCACTTCCTCTAGCCAATCTGGCCGGGGGGCACAATCGGCATCTGTAAAACAGACCATGTCCCCCTGTGCGGCCCGGATGCCCCGGTTGCGGGCTGCGGCCGCCCCCTGGTTATGGGGGCCGCGGATGACTGCAACACCGGCTGCCTCTGCATACACGGCCGTGTCATCTGTGGAGCCGTCATCGACCACAATCACCTCATACGCCTCCTGGGGCATTGTCTGGTGCTGCAGGGCTGCCAGGCATTCGCCGATGGTCCTGGCGGCATTGTAAGCGGGTACAACCACTGATATGGTAGGCTGCGGGCGGCGTTGACCAGGGCTGGTGTGCTCTATAGACTGGGGGATCATCTGGTTAATCCTGTCTTTGCAGCCATTCCTGGCGGATGGGGGTTTTGGTGCGGTAGGCGGCCAGGCTGCCCAAGACAATGAGCGGGCCGACGACCACCAGATGGTAGGTAATGGTATAACTGGCGATGACCGGGCCATCGGTAAAACCGAATTGCAGCAGCAGGAAGGCTACCACGCCATCAAAAATCCCAATTTTACCCGGCGTGGTGGGGGGTATCAGGGCCAGCAGTGTGGCGACGTGAATGATGACGGCTTCCACCCAGCCCAGGGGGATGTGAAAGGCGCGCAACAGCAGCACCGGCGTCAACACGGCAGCAGCAGCAATAAACGCAGACAGGCCAACCAGCAGGGCCGCCAGCCGCCGGTCACGTAGGGCGGCCAACCCGTCTAACCCGGAAACTGTCCAGCGCGTCAGGCGGCGCCCTAAGGCTTCTGGTAAGCGGCTGAATAGCGCTTGCAGAAGGCGGGTTACCAAAGCGGTTTGGGCGGCAATGAGGTACAACCCCAGCAGAATGCCCACGGCCGCGGCGCTTACCACCAGCGTGGTATGGGTTTGGTTCAGGGCATCTGGCAGGGCTACGGCCGTGACTATAAGCGCTACCGTTAGCCCTACCATGATCAAATCCAGCACCTTTTCTAACATCAGCGTACTTAACGATTGTACCTTGCTGATGCCTGTTTGCCTGTCTAGAGCGACGATCCGGGCCAGTTCGCCCAGCCGTAAAAAGGGGATGAGTGTGTTAAGATAAGCGCCCAGCAGCAAGGCCCAGAACGCGGCCGCAAAGAATGGCTGCTGCCTGGCAGGGTCCCTGGCTGGAAACATAAGCTGCCAGCGCCATGCTTTTAACAATAAAACCAGAACAACAACCGCCAGACTGAGGAGAACATAGCCCCAACTGGCAGCCGCCAGCGCCTGGGCGATCTCTGCCAGGCTGACCTGGCTCACCAGGTACCACCCCCCGGCAGCCAGCAGCACGGCCGTTAACCCCAAACTGAGCCACGTCCACAAATGGTCTGACCACTTTCTTAAATCAGGCATGATTACTTTTCCAGACATGAATTTCCCACTGGTTGGTCTGTGGCCGGCATGATGTGTACGTGGCATAACGGCCGTGTCTGTGCATTACGCGTGTAAAAAGCTGTCAGATCATCTTCACCGGGCACCCACAGATCGGCATGTTGTGACCGCAGCCGGTCACGGTACCAGTCGAAGGCAAATAAATGGGTATCTACGATGATAAGGTCCGGCCGATGGCTTTCTACGTGGTGAAAGTACCACAATGTAAAGGTTGTGGCTTCATCAGATGACAACAGCAAGGCGTCAGCCGGTGTGTGCACCAGAAGTTGGGTGGCCAACGGCCGTATCAGAACAGCCGACCGCAAGTTTTGCGGCTGGAAGTTTAACAGCAGCAAAAGCAAAGGCAAGCCCAAAGACCATGCTCCCCCGTAGCGCAGCCCCACGCCTAACAGCATAGCACATAAGAGCAGCGCGGGTAAGGTGAAAACAAGCGCATCTGGTGTGTTGTAGGCCAGGGCGTAGATAATATAGAGAACGGCCGTGGTTAGCACAGTGGTCAGCAGCCAGTAATCAGTATACGGTGAGCGGTCAACTGAATAGTGGCTGCTGCTGACTGATGGTTCTCTGCTCTTCACGAGCCTTACTGCACCTACACCGATCATCACAAAACCCACCCATAAAAATTGGGCCGGCAGCACCATTGCCCATTCATGTAGGCGTGCCAGCAGTGGCCGCCAGGGAACGGCGAATAGGTTGGCATGGTACAATTGGCCGCTGACCAGCCACCACCAACCGCGCCAGGTAACCGGGTGCCCCCATACAACTGGGCTGCCGCTGTTTGCCAGCAGGGGGATGAGCAGAAATGGCGTCAGGCCAACCACAAAACCGGCACTCAGGTGCAGCCAACAGCGCCGGCCTGTGAGTATAACCACCAGAGGCAGCATGAGCAGGGCGGTCAGATGGGTGGTGACACTAAGGCCCAGCAAGAGGCCCACCAACCACGACGGCCGTGCCGTGAACAGCGCCCATAAAAAAATTGCCAGGCACAGCAGGTTCAGCCCGTACACTTCGCTAATAAGCGCCTGTCCCCATACCAGCGGTGCAAATGCCAGGGTCAACCCGGCGGCAATAGCCGGCATTAAATTTTCTGTGAAAAGGCCATGAGCTGTCGTTTGTGGTTTGGTGGACATGGCCTGGTTTACGGCCGTAACCAGGCCTGCGGCCAGGGCCACACTCATCGCCGAAAGCAGATTCAGCCGGAAAGCCACCGGGCCTACTGGCAGCCAGCTAAATACCTTGCCCAACAACACATAGGTAGGATACCCTGGCGGGTGAGGTACGCCCAGGGTGACGGCCGTGGTGATCAATTCACCGCCATCACGGCCGAAGTTGGCCCATGTCAGGTCAGGGGCAAGCGTCAACCAATAGACGGTCAGTGAAATGCCACTGGTTACAAGAGGGGGGACCAGGCGATGATGTCTCATGGGTTTAGAGTGCAAACGGCTCGGTTGTGTCCACCGGTAAAAGCGTCTTACGGAGTTTCCGGCCGCACGATTAATGCGCTGGGGTCGCCCAACAGCACAAAGGTGTCACTGATTTCACGCAAACTGTCACCCCTGATGTCCAGGGCAGTCTTAGCTCTTTGGAAAGCCTCACCAATGCGCCCCATGTCTGGGTCGGCCAGATGTTGCAGCAGGGCGGCGGCAAATGGCTCCTGATGCGCCGATAGTGTCAGACTGGTGGCGGCAATGATCAACACCGGGCCGTTTTTGTGCTGCAGCATCACTTCGGCCAATGATTCTACACCGGGTTGGGCAAAGAGGCCGGTGAGGCAGGTAAGCTGCACAACAATGGGCGGCTGCCCTGGCTGCAACTCGTTTACAGTTTCGCTATTAAACAGGTTATCTTTGCCCCACAGCTCCAGACTGCCGTGCCCGATGTAAGTTGTGAGCCAGGCGCCAGCGTTCCAGGCCGCCACCACTTCGGCGGCGGCGGCACCATTCAGATGGGTCACGGCCGTGCCTGACACCTGGCTGCCAGGCCACAGCCGCTGTGCCATGGCCGCAAACTCGCTTTCGCTGGCGTCTGTGGCGAACAGGGTATTGGCTGCGGCCGTGCCCGCTTCATAGGCCAGTGTACGGGCTGCCAGTGATTCCACCTCTTTGACAGTGTCTACCGGCCAGCGGCCGACGGCCAGTTCAGGTTTTGCGTCGCCGTCCACATCTGCCAGGCGGCTGTCGCTGACTGTTTCGCCGCTGTATTGCACGGGAACCAGCAATGATGGCACATGATTGGCCGGTAATTGACTGATATAGCCACGATAATCTGTAGTGGCTTCGCCCACCAGAAAAAGGTAACGTGGTTTGGGGTCTTGCCAGTGAACTGCCGCGTAAGCCACAAACTGCTGGATGCTCTCTGGGGAAGCTGCCCCAAAGCCCCATTCATCATAAATTTCAGCCACAGGCACGACAGCTACGGTTAGTCCCTGGGCCTGCCGGGCGGCGACCAATGGCGCCAGTGCCGGCGCCAGCGCGTCTGTTGTGACGATGATCAGGTCGGCCTGGCTGTCTGGCTGACGCCAGCGGCTTGTACGGGCCAGGGCCAGGCTTTGCGGTGCGTGGAATGCCTGAGGGGCCACGGCCGTGATCCGCATGGCTGGGGTTACCCCCACCGTCAGGTGACCATCGGCAAAATGGCCCGCCACCCGTACCGGGTTGGCCGGGTCGTGGATGTCTAGCACAATGGGTTCTGCCGAGAACTGAGCTATGGTCACCGTGGCGGCCTCATTTACGTAAAAGTTAAGAAGATCATCTTGAGCAACGGGGGAGATGGCCACATCCAGCGCCAGCCAGTTTAAGAGCATAATGTCCAGAAGCGCCGCGCCACGGGCCTCGTTGCTGAGGGTGATGGTGTTCTGGCCGGGTTGGAGCGTGCCCGGCGGCAGGAAGACGATGGGTTCATCATAGATGGGGCCATCCCAGCGGATCGTTTCGATGGCCTGGCCATTAACCAGCAGGTCAAGATCATGATCATTTTCAATATCAGGGCTATGGGTTTGGCCCCAAAGCTGCAGGCGCAGCTGGCCGGAGCCGTCGCCGCCAGAAGGCAGTTCCAGAGGAATGTCTACCGCCTGTCCGCGCCCAATTTTTTGCCAGAACCAGGGATCGGTGTGCTGTTCATCCAGGGCCTGGGCTTCATAGAGGCTGTTTTCTGCCAGGGTGATGGTTTGGCTGACGGCCGTTGCCATGGTCTGGTCCTGGTCGACAGCTGTTTCGGTCATCAACGTCCCTGGCTGGCCGGTTTGCAAAAGGTATGGCCGTATATTCGTATAGCGGCTATCCGTGGCCTGACCGTAGAAGAGCAGTGCATCCTCTTGCAGCAGGTAAGGTACGGCCGTGCCCTCTTGCAGCAGTTGCAGGTTTTCTACGTCTAGGGAGTTTATGGCTAACCCGGCCGCTTGCATGTCTGCCAGTGGCAGACGGTACACACCGTCTGCGGTGACACCGATCATGAGCCGGTCTGTGGCCCGTTCCTCAGTAAGGGGTGCTTCGCGGCGACAGGCGGCGCCAAGGGCCGCCATCAGTATGATGAGCAAAAGTAATTGGCGGCTGTTCACACGGGTTCCTATTCGCGGCGGCGCACATAAAGCATCATAGAACCGGCGACGGCGACGAGAAAGATAAGCAGCCCGGCCATAAACCCGAGCCACAGGATGCCGGTGTTACTGGTCGTAGAGACGGCCGTGTTTTCGGCAGATGCACTGCTTTCAGACTGGCTGCCGATGACGCTAATGATGGTGGGGTTTTGTTCCGGCGTGAAGACGTGGATGGGGTAGGGTGTGACGGTCGCCTGGATGGTTAATGGCGTCGCCAGGCTTTCCGGGTAGCCACTTTCTGGAACATCAGGCGTGGGCTGAACCGAGTCATCGGCTGCGGGGGTGGGGTCGGTTTGGGCAACAGCCTGCCTGGTTTCTGTGGCGGTGGGCGCCAGGGCCGGCACATTGGCGCCAGCGACGGCATTGTTGGTGGCTGCTGGCGAGGCGGCTAATGGTGGCGCGCTGCTTGTGTCGCCGCTGCTGGGGCGTGGGGTGGCGGTAATGAAGGTGCGGGTGGCGGTGGCGGTATTGGCGCTGGCCGACGTGCCGGGCGGTGACGTGGGGTTGGCCCCAGAAAGGGGTGGCGATGTGGTTTGTGGGGTGGGGGTTGGGTTATTGCCGACGGTGATGGGCGTAGACGTGTAGGCGCCCCCAGCGGTGACCGTAACGGTGGCCAGCGGATTGAGGTTGTTGTTCCCTTCGATCTCTACAAGCTGGTAAGTATAACTCTGGCCAGGTACGGCCGTGAGGTCATCGGCAATATACGTGGCGCCAATGGTCGGTGATCCTTCAGCTTCAATGATGCCATCCAGGTAAGGGTTACCGTTTGGCGCGTAAAGCTGGGTCAGGTCTACAAAGTTACCCCCCCCTTGACGGCGCTGCAAAAAAAAGGCTGATACGCTTTGTTCTGTAGCCGTGGTCCAGGTGAGGCGGACACCGTTGGGCAGGCCGCTGGCCGTGAAGGAAACAAGCTCTACGGCATGAGCCGAAGAGGCGTAGGTGCTAGGTACGGCTGAGGGAAGGAGGACGGCCGTCAGGCACAACCCTAAGCTCAAACACAACATCTTAACTGTAGAACGGATTACGGCTTTTTGCATCACTATCCACATGGTTACGGTATCAGGCAAAAGTGCACTGATTACGGCTTTTGAATAACTGGTAAATAAGCCGGGTGGTTGACGGTTGGTGTTGGCGAAGGCCCCGGTGTTGGCGTGTTGCTGGGTGTTGGTGTGGGCAGGGGCTCAGGCGCCCAGTACAGTGTCATGGCCGGATCACCCTCCAGCGTAAACGTATAAAGTTCAGATTCGTGGTTGCCGCTCTGCCAATAGTGTAGCTTCGAGTAACTGGTGGCATTGCCTATTGTCTGACCATTCGCCAGGAAAAGCCCATCATAAAAACCTACGTGCAAGACTGTATGCTCAGAAGTAAGGCCCAGCCCGGAGGATGACCACATACCGGCGCTGCCATTTTCCCGATCTTGAAAATCATAACGCAGAAGGGTTTCGGCAATACTGGGATAACCCGGCCAGGCAAAATGCCCATCCAGGCAGTCTGCGCTCAAAACGAGTGTGGGCTTGTAATCATTATTCCAGTAGACGGTATCGGCCGTCGTCATAATAGGGTCACCGCCGCCCGCCCAGCGGACAATACTACCATGTCCACGATAGTTGACCACCTGCGCACCGGCGCTGATAGCCGGGAACATGGCGTTGCGCAGTGTGTCTGTGTCCGGATAGGCGGCCGTGCCCAGGCACATTTGCGTTTTCACAAAAGGGGCGGGGATGTGACCGGCGGTTAAAATGTTCTCATTGCAAAAATAACCTGCATCCGGATCGTCATCATCGGCGATAAACAAGAAGGGAGGATTGGCTGGCGGTGTGTAAGGGTTGGATTCGTAAGCGATGGTTTTCCGCACAGCATTGCTGGCCTGGGTGCTATCTTCCACGGCCATACGACCTATAGCCATATCGGGCAGCGGGTCATCGCCTGCCAGCAGGACAAATGTGTGGTCAGAAGGCACCAAACCCTGGTAGCGGTCTACAAATGGCAGGTCGGTCAGCACCAGATGGGGTGCGTTTAAGTCCCAACCCACAGAGCAGCTTTGGCTGCAGGGCAACTGGCGAGGGTTGAGGGTAGCATCGCCAAACATCATGACATAGCTGGGGGCAACGGTCCAATTGCCCAGGGCATAGGTCAGGTAGTCGCGTACGGCCGCAGGCAGCGGCAAGCCATAGCCATATTCGTTGATGATGTCTTGTATGTTGACAAGGTGCGTGTCCAGGCCGCCAAACGTTGGATCGGCCCGGTGAGCGGCCAACTGCGTGGCCTCAGACAGCAGACTGACGTGGGTGATAAGCAGCCATTCGGCGGCATTATCGGCCGGATTTAGGCTGGGGGGTACATATTGGCTGATACTCACTTCCTGTTTAATGTTTTGCGTCGTAGTCGCAATAAATTTTGTGCCAGCTAAGTGATTGAGCCCAAAGCTGTAGCTATAAGGCCCACTGCCGCTGACACCGGTACTCATATCTACGGCCGTAGGGTTTAGGGGATCAGTGATATTCCAAACGAGCGCATTGGCGCTGGTGTAGCCGCTGACTTGCAGCGGGTTGCCACCAACTTCGTCTACCAGAATAAACTGGTCGTTTTCGGTGATTAGCTGACGCATATAAAAAACGGAAATGCGATTAAGGTAAATGCGGTCATTCAGGTTAAAGGTCATGGCCACCGTATTGCTGCCATCAATCAGGTAACTGGCGGGCAGGGTGGTGCTAACGTTGACGTTGCGACGGCCGTACCAGGTGCGGGCCGCCGGGTTGGGCGCACTGTTAAAGGCTACGGTGACGGTGAAAGCTTTGTTGGCGTAGTTGGGGTTTTGCGCCGCCGAAGAAAATTCGGCCAGGTATGCAGCGGTGGCAGCCGTGGGGTCTGGGTCGGCCAGGGTGATGTTATAGCTGCCAGATGTGGTGGTGCGGGCGATGCGATCCCAATAGAAGGCGTCTGGTTCATTGTCAAATGTAGCCCATTGGTCTGTCCAGGTGCTGAAGAAATCAAGCTCTGGCTCTGCCGTTTGGGTATACCAAACGCTGGTTTTGACGTTACCGGCCAGTTCGTTGGGGGCTGTGGCTATGGTGCTGGCTGTGCCATTGGCCCACAGCCAATATACATTATCGGTCACAAACTGCATTTCCTGGCGCGGGCCGACAAACTTCCAGCCATAAAAGCGCACACATTCTCCTGGTTCAAAACTGGTGTCGGCGTCTCCTATAAATTGGTAGGAGAGCGGCTCACCCCGGTAAAGCATTTCAATGGTATAGGGGTTGACACTGCCTACATTCATGCCGGCGGCCGCCAGTTCTGCCTGACAAATGTCATAAATGCCATCTTCATTCACGGTGATCTTGTAAGTGTCCACGCCAATGGGCAGGGCTGTGGTGCGAGCGTGGCGTACGTTGGCCGGCAAGCTGCGCCAGGGGCGGGCGACGTCATTGTTAAGAATGAGGTGGGACAGACCTTTGTCATTAGCATGGGGCGACGGCCGTAACTCGTCAAACTGTCCCCCGTTAAAGGTGATGTTTACCGTGAGTGTTTGGGCTTGCCAGGCCTGACCGCTCACCGGGTTGTAACGCAGCGGAAACAGCTGCAAAGAAACCAGACGAATGTCCCGGTAATACATAGGTTCGGAAACGGTAAAGAGGGTGTCTGGGTAAAGGGTGTTACGGCCGTAGATGGCCGCGTCCTGATGGTAAACCTGCCGGGGGCGTTCGCTAACACCAACGCCCTCTGCCTGTAAGAAGAGCATATCTGGCGCCGGCGGCACATTGTCCAGGCTCCTTTGATGGATGCCGGCTGCCTGCACCTGCACCGAAACCACAGCCTCTGGCGGCAGCGCGATGTAGGTGGCATAGTACGGCAGCGCCGGTGCGCCGGGGTCAGTGAACCGGGTAGTTAGCCCGGCGATGCTGACCTCACCATCATCCTTTACCTCAAAAGGGGAGGTATGTAGGGTAAATTGTAAGCCGGAAGCATCTGACCGGGTTGTCTGCAAACGGATAGGAAGCCCTTCGGGGCGTTTGGTTATGGAGTGGGCGGTAGTTTGGACAACAAAAAAGCTTCCGGTGATAAGCGTGAGTATAAAAACGGCCGTAGCGGCCCATATATGTGTCAACTTCATAGTCATAGGCTATCGCAATAATCCCTCTTGCTTTAAAGTGCTGATAAAAGCGGTCACATCCTGGTCTGCCTGTTCTGGCGAAATGGTATAGTGGTTGGTCAGATAACTTTTAATAGCATTTACCTCCTTTTTATCTGCCAGCATTTGCCAGACCACAGCACCCGTAGGGCTAAGCACATGGACGTCGCCGGTATCTGGTGAGACGACTACCACATTATCATCAACCACGCGCCAAATAAGCCCAGCGGCAACCTCTGGTGCGCTCAAGAGTGTTTCCACAGCCATGTTTATTAACCTCCCTGACGGAAACCAGTCACAATAAAACTAATCCCCACCAATGTTAATAGAGCAATCAACACAATTGCCCACCATTCTATAAATGGAGCACGACCAGATATGATGTCATCTGTATATTGATTGATGGTGTTGTCATACTCTATCTCTTCCAATAAGTAATCATATGTTTCCCCAGGCGTTACATTGGTATCTTCAAATTTATAACTGCTTCCAGAAAGTGCATTTCCCTGGCTGGGGATGATTTCTTTGGTGATCAGAAGGAATTCACCATCTGGTGTGGTGCGACGATACAGTTGGAATCCAGCGGTATTTTGTTCTGTGGCCGTTGTCCACTCGATGGTGATATGAGTCTGGCCAGATAATTCAAAAAAGAGTAAACCACCTGCTGCGAGTAACCAAAAGATGCCCAACCCCAAGTATAAGTTGATATACCTGACATTTATCATAGGTTGGTCACTGTTCATGACCGCTTAAAGTTGGGCAGCCAACTGCGGCGTTTGCGCCGGGGGGGACGGCCGTATTCCTTCATACCGGAGTAATAGTAGTGATACTTGTAATAATACCCGTATCCGCGCAAACGCTTGGGGTTTAGTTTATTAATCACCACACCCATCAAGTGAGTATTGGTGTTGGTGAGCCGTTCTACGGCCTGTGTTAATGCCCCGTGGCGTGTCTTGCCACTTTCCACCACCAACAGCGTGCCATTTGTACGTGGTGCCAGGATACTGGCGTCAGCGACAGTCAACACTGGCGGCGTATCAAAAACCAGCATATCAGCCTCATGCAATAGCTCTTCAATGACTTGTGTCATCCGTTGTGAATTGAGCAGTTCCGCCGGATTGGGGGGAATAGGCCCGCTGGTCATTACCTGTAAATCTGGCCATTTGCTCTTTTGTAGATGGTAGGTGACCGGTGTATTGTTGTCAAGAATAGCCGTGGTCAGCCCCTGGTTGTTGGCAACATTAAACATCTTATGCTGCAAAGGACGGCGCAGGTCAGCGTCTACCAGAATGACTCGTTTACCAGTTTGGGCCATAACCATGGCCAAGTTGGCCGCCGTGGTAGACTTCCCTTCGCTGGGTGATGAGCTGGTGACCAGTATGCTTTTCAGATCGCCATCAACGGCCGCAAAACTAAGATTGGTGCGCAGCACCCGGTACGCTTCAGAGACCGGGTCACGCGGGGCATTGGCGGTAATAAGCCGCTCTGATGGGTTTTCCCCTTTGATCAAGGCAATGGTCCCCAGTGTCGACAGGTTGGTATCAGCCAGTATTTCCTGAGGTGATTTAATGGTATCATCCAGATAATCTACCAGAAAAATAAGGCCAACCGCCAACATCCCACCGACAATGGCCGCCAGAAGCGTGTTAATTTCCACGCGGGGCCGAATGGGATTACGATTTACCTGGGCTCTTTCAATTTCCAGCAAGTTGCTGCTTTCCTGAGCCTGGGCTACCTGAAGGTCGTTAACCTTATTGAAGGCGTCTGTATAACGAATCTGAGCCTCGTTTAGCTGCGTCTCCAGGCGGGATACAGCGGCCATTTCTTCAGCGGTTCCCCCTTCACCGAGGGTGTTGATTTCCGTTTCCAGCTCTTGAATTTCTAAGCCAATTTCACTAAGGCGCTGTTGCCAGTTGGCTATCGGGGCGGCATATCGTTGGTTTTCGCGGGCTTCATTTTGTTCGATGAAAACGAAGCCTACGGTATTGGCAATGTCTGCCGCACGTTGGGGGTCAGTATCTTCAATGCGAATGGTAATCAACTGGGTTTCTGGTACGGCCGAAACCCCAATCATGCCCGCCAGGGTCCCTTCACGCAATTCACCTTCGAGATTGAGGCGTTTTAATGTCTCTTCTCGCACCGGGCGGGTGTTGACCATACGCACATAACTTTGAGCCAGTTTTTCTTCAAACAACGTCTGGGCATATTCGTTACCAGAGCCGCTGGGCGCTTCATCCAACAGATAAACGGCCGTAGCCTGGTACACCGGTGTCGTATTGCGGCTGATCACATAGGCAATACCCCCTACCAGCGAAATACTTATGACAATTAACCAGGCCCATCGCCAGAGAAGTGAAAGGTAATGTTTAATTTCCATTCTGTAATGCGTCCTCTACTCTTTGAGCTTCCGAATGATAAAAACCAGACCAATGATTGCAAAAACGGCCCAAATGATAGCCTCCCAAGATCGTTGGCTGGTGCCAGCCAGCCCTATGGCGACAAGTACAAAACTGAACCAGAATGCTTTGCCAAAGGCCGATGTATAAAGCTGTTCCTTCAGACCGATGTTGGTCTGGCGGGCTAACCAGTGTTGGTAGCTAAAAGCTGCCAGTAGGACAGCCAGACCCAAAATCCAAAACGCATTGAACAAAACAGCAAGCCAGTCTATCACACGCAGGAGTATAGCATATGCCCGGATCGCATCAAACACTTTTATGTAATCTTTTGGTCCTGTCATCAAGGGTGACGGTTGTGCTGTGGCCTTTTGTTGTCTAGCCGGGCGTTCACCATTAAGATACAGGTGAGCATTTATCATAGTGAGGAGCGCACATGGCCAAATCACGTTCACGTTACGTATGCCAAACATGTGGCCGGGTTACGGCCGCGTACATGGGTCGCTGCCCTCAGTGCGGCGAATTTGACACCATGATAGAAGAGGTAATGGTGCCGGACACGGCTGCGACCGCCAAAAACCCCCGTGCCCACAGCCCACTCAGCAGCAAGCCACAGCGCCTGGGTGAAGTCACCGCCGATGGCTTTGACCGCCTGCAGCTGGCGCTGCCCGAATTTGCCCGCGTGTTGGGAGGGGGCATTGTGCCCGGTTCGCTTGTCCTGGTGGGCGGCGACCCCGGCATTGGCAAATCTACCTTGCTGCTGGAAGTGGCCGGCCTGGTGGCCAACCAGCACGGTACAACGCTTTATGTTTCCGGTGAAGAGAGCAGCCGCCAGATCAAAATGCGCGCCGACCGCCTGCAAATGCAGGCCGATGACCTGTACCTGGTGACGGAAACACGGTTTGGGGCCATCATGCAGCATGTGGCCGATTTAAAACCGCAGTTGTTGATCGTAGACAGCATTCAGACCACGTACCTGGAAGAGATGACCTCGGCGGCGGGTAGTGTCAGCCAGGTACGGGAATGCGCCAGTCGGCTGCAAGAGCTGGCCAAGAGCGTGGGCGTCACCGTTTTTCTGGTAGGACACGTCACCAAAGAAGGCAGCATTGCCGGGCCGCGGGTATTGGAACATATTGTAGACACTGTGCTGTACCTGGAAGGGGACCCGTTTCACCGCTATCGTCTGCTGCGCAGTGTTAAGAATCGGTTTGGCCCTACCAGCGAAGTGGGGGTGTTTGAAATGGCGGAACGAGGCATGGTAGAAGTGTCTAATCCGTCAGAAGCGTTTCTGGCAGAACGGCAGATTAACGCCCCTGGGTCGGCCATTGCGGTGACCATGGAAGGCACACGGCCGCTGCTGGTAGAGATCCAGGCGCTGGCCAGTTCCACCACATTTGCCAACCCGCGGCGCACGGCCAACGGCATAGATTACAACCGGTTGCTGCTGTTAACGGCCGTACTCACCCGGCGCGTGCGCCTGCATTTGCATGACAAAGACATTTTTGTGAACGTCATTGGCGGGCTGCAAATTGACGAACCGGCCGCCGACCTGGCCGTGGCCGTAGCCGTTGCCAGCAGTGTCAAAGACCGGCCCATTCACGCCGATATGGCGTTTATGGGAGAGGTCGGCTTAAGCGGAGAGCTGCGAGCGGTCAGCCAGTTAGACGCCCGGTTGAAGGAGGCAGCTAAGTTAGGCTTTAAGCAGTGTATCATCCCGCAGTCAGCTCAGCGGCGCCTGACCGAAAAACCCAAAGGGCTGACCATTATCGGCAGCCGTACCCTGGCCGAAGCCATTGAAGCAGCCCTGCTGCCGGCGTAAGCAGCGAAGGCCCGAAGGCCCTTTCACGCGCGCCGGGCCATGATCAGGAAAGCCGCTCCGGCCAGGAAGAACAGCCCCACAGCCCCCAGCGCATAGGGTAATAAAGCGCTGAAGTCAAACGCGGCGCTAGCGGTGGTGACGGCCGTGTTTCCGCCTGATTCACCGGTGGGCACACTGGCAACTGCGTGGGGGGTCGGTGATGGTGGTGGTACGGCCGTGGCGGTGGCTGGTGCCGGGTAGGCTACGGTCGTTGGTGTGTGTGTTGGGGTGGTGGTGGGGGAAGGTGCCGTGCCTGCCATATTCGACGCCGTTTCCCGTTCATCGGTGGCCGACCCACCTACTGCCTGCGGCCGCGGACGGTGCCCAACAACCACTTCCTGGTTTAACTGCAAAAGGGCATCTTCTGCCAACCCACTAAGGGTCACCAGTTCGGCCAGTGTCAATGCATATGTGGCCGCAATGCCAAACATGGTATCCCCGCTTTGCACCACATGGATAATAGTCCCGTCAGGTTTTACCCGCGCCTGGGGAAAGCCCGCCAGTGGTGTAGAGCCATCGGGCAAGACACTGTAGCCCAGGATGATGCTCTGGCCTACAGAAAGCAGTGACTCTGGACTCAGGTTGTTGTAGGTGTACAGATCGCTTAGGGGAATGGTAAAGCGGTCGGCAATTGCCAGCAACGTGTCGCCGGCCTGGATGGTATAGAGGATACGGCCGTCGGCGTCAGCCGTGGGTGAGGCAATAGGGGTGGGTGTCGATGTGGGGATGGGCGTGTTGGAGGGGGTGGGTGGTATGGTGGGTGGTGGGGTGTTAGAGGGCGTGGGCGAGGGGCCGGCCGTAGCGGTCATGGCCGGCACGGCCGTAGGGGCATTGGGGTCTGATGTGGGTTCGGCCGGTGGCAAGGGGACGGCAATGGTGCCGGCTTTGTAGGCGGCGCTCAACTCGGCCGTCAGCCCCAGGTAAAAGTCACCATGCTCCACACTTGGCTCAATGTTGCTGCCTTCCTTCCATTCATTAAAGGACGTGATAATAAGCATATCTGGGGCACTGGCGGCCGCGCCGCCAAAGCTGGAACGGTAATAATCGCCGTTGGCCCGGTGGCGCACAAAGGCGGCGTCACCACGCCCCAAGAGGGTATCATCCCAGCCGGGCATGGCCGTTGCTACCCAGTATTTGTAGCCGCCGTAGGTGGCAGAAGCAGCCCGGGTGTTGGCCGCCCAGGTGCCGGCTGTGCCCGCCGGGTTGCTTGACCAGGCCGTGTTATAAAGATGCAAGCCGTCAAACGCACCCAGGTAAGCGGTATTGACGCCCTCGGCGATCCAGATGCTGTTGCGGTCCGGGTCTACCGCATTGCGGATGGTTACCCAATCGGACGGGGTGAGCACCCAATTGGCCCAGAAGAAGATGACCGGCTTGCCGTCTACCCGCAGGTAAGCGCCGTGCGTGGCATGTGTTTGCAGCAGTGTGCGCAGGGCGTTGATGCGGTCTTCGTTGCTGGCAAAGAAGGGGCTGGCGGCCTCAAAATCTACGGCCGCTTTGAAGCCGCTGCCAGCGGCAATATTGAGCAAGGTTTGAAAATTGGTTTCTGTCTGGTTATTAGCTGTTTGCGGTCCATACCAGCTTTGCACAAAAGCATCGATCCCGGCGGACTGGGCCTGGCTGACGTGGCGTTGTATGGTGCCGGCGTCGGTGGAGAAATAAGGCGTTTGTGGCTGCCAGGGTGTTTTGCCTGGCCCAAAGGAATCTGGGCTGTACCAGGCATAGTAAAATGCCAATACCAGCTTTGTTTGTCCCTGAGCCTGCGTCGGGGCAGCCGGGCGGGTGGAGGTGCCCAGCACCAATAACAGTGCTAATAAAAAGAGGGATCGCCACTTACTGCCAGCCACGTTACTCTCCTCCCGATATCACATAACGGTATTCTAACCGGGGTGATGTCAGGTCGCTTATCAGGGCCATGGCTTGCTCGGCTTCACTGGTATTAAGGCGGGCAGAAAGGCCGGAGAACAGATCTTCCAGGCCGGGTAGATGTTCATACTCCACAATGCGGGGCTCCCCGCTGATGCCGCCCAGCGCTGCTGCCTTGGCAATGGCTGCCTGAAGGTCACCCAATTCATCTACCAATCCCAATGCCAGTGCCTGACGACCGCTGTAGATACGGCCGTCGGCCATAGCCCGTACGTCTGCTTCCGGCAAGCCACGGCCGTCTACAATCACCCGTATAAACTCGTCGTAGGATTCGTCTACCGTTGTTTGCAGAATCGCTTGTTGGTCTGGGGTCAGGTTTTCCCAGGGATTTCCGATGGTTTTGTGAGGGCCGCTGGTGATGCTGGTCACTTCCACACCCACTTTTTCCATCAGCGCCTGGGTATTGTAGAGGGTTAATACCACACCCAGACTGCCCGTGGTGGTGTCGGCGCGGGCAAAGATATAATCAGCCGGGGCGCTGATGTAATAACCACCGGAGGCAGCTACGCCAGACATGCTGACGACCACCGGCTTTTCCAGGGCAGCAACAGCTTCATAAATTTGGGCAGAGCCGGTTACGGTACCACCGGGGCTGTCCACGCGCAGCACAATGGCTTTTACTGTTTCGTCGGCCGCCGCGGCGCGCAAGTCAGCCATGACCGTTCCACTGACGGCGCCTACGGCGACATCAGGTTCGTCACTATGGGTGATGGCCCCTTCGACGCGGATAATGGCTACAGCGTCACCAGAACCGCCGGAACTGGTGGTAGACGGCGCGGCGCTGGCCACCGCGCCCAGGCTGAAGACCCCGACCATCATCAAGATGCCACAAGCACACACAGGTAAGAGAAAGCCCAGGCTGACACTGAGCAAAATCCAGGCAGGCAGACGGCCGTGGCCCTCACGTTTCAGGTGGATAACAGCAGGGGGCAGGGGTTCAGATGTTATGGTTTCTTCTATCATAATGTTTAACTATTGGCCTTGTCACATCAGGGTCAAGCTAAAGCGCAATTATACGCATACGGCCGTGTCTGTGAAAAACACTCATCTTCCCCTTGTGAAAAAAATTATTTGTGCTATTATCCCCCCCCGTTGCACAGCACACAATTAAATACTTCTGCTGCTTTCCGCTCTTAGGCTCACAGGGTGAGCGCAAAAGGGCAAAGCTCGCTAGAGTAATTCCAAGGAAAGGAGGTATGCAACATGCGTGAGTACGAGGTAACCGTTATTGTTCAACCAAATTTGGATGAGTCCGCCCGCAATGATTTGTTGGAACGTGTTGTTGGCTGGCTGACCCACGGTGAGAGCGAAGGCGATAAGCCGGTGGCCAATCATTGGGGCATGCGGCAGATGGCGTACATGATCAACAAGCACAAACAGGGCTACTATGTCATGTACAACGCCAAGCTTGATCCGGCGCGTATTGGTGATACGGAGCAGAATCTGCGGTACGTAGAAGATTTGCTGCGTTTTCTCATTGTACGCAAAGAGGGTTAGGTAATCGGCAACAATAATTCAAGATTAAGATCGCTTTAGGCGTTGCCGATTCCTCGAGTAAACCGCACAGAACTGTAACGCCGGATTTGCAAAAACCTTGTGCGGTTTACCTAGTGATTGTTTTTCTGTAGATGGCCAGTCAGGCGGGTCATTGATGGGAAAATGAGGTGTGGTAGGGAGGTTGCCATGAAAAAAGGGCTCAATAAAGTGTTGCTGATTGGATGGGTGGACAGCGAACCGGAGGTGCGCTATACCCCCACAGGTCGGCCGGTAGCCTCATTTAGCCTGGCCACATCTCGAAGCTGGACATCATCTGAAGGAGAGCGCCACGAAGAGACGGAGTGGTTTAATGTGGTTGCCTGGGGCAACCTGGCCGAAATTTGTGAGAAGCGCCTGGGGCGAGACCATCAGGTTTACGTGGAAGGGCGCTTGCAAACACGCGGTTGGGAAGACAGCCAGGGGCGCAAACATTACCGTACAGAAGTTGTGGCGCAGGAATTGATTATTCTGACTGAGTCAGGGAGGTTATCATGAATGACCAAAAAGTTCGCCGTAAGGCATGCAGTTTTTGCGTAGATGGCGCCAAGACGATTGATTATAAGCAGTCTGATCTGTTGCAGCGGTATATGAACGAATACGGCCGTATTCGCCCGCGCCGCCAGACCGGCACTTGCGCTAAACATCAGCGGGCTTTGGCCCAGGCCATCAAGCGCGCGCGGCACATTGCGTTGGTGCCCTTTACCCAGGAATAATGCACGTTTGCCGGTCTGCTGGCACCCGAGTGGTCAAATCCCTTGCCTGTTAGCGACCGGGCATCCTTATCCCTGTTAAAGCTATGACAAAGAAGCAAACTAAAGTTAACCTTGAGGAACAACAGCGCCGGTCTCGCAAAGAGGTGCTGATGGCCCGCAAAGAAAAAGAGCAAAAACGCTCTATTTACATCGGTGTTGGTATTGTGGGGGGGATTTTGCTGGTTCTTTTGCTGATCGCCCTCGCTAACGAATTGTTCATCGCCCCCAACCGGGCCGTGTCTGAAGTGAGCGGTGAAAAGATTACCCTCAGTGATTGGCAGGACCGGGTCCGCTTTGAGCGGGCACAGCGCATTTTGCTGTTGGAAACCCAGTTGGCGTCGTTTGGGGACATTGGGCTCATTCAGCAGTTCTATGGCCAGGTCATTCAGGAACTGCTGACTCCAGAGCAGATGGGTGCCAATGTGTTAAATGAGATGGCTAATGACATCATCGTTTTGCAAGAGGCCAGGGCACGAGGCATTACGGTGACCGATGAAGAGGTGGATGAGGCCATTGGTGAATCGTTTAATTACTTTGGGGGGGAATCACCTACACCCATGCCCACGCCCACGGCCACCATCATGCCCACCCCTTCCATTACGCCTATTCCCACGGCCGTGATCACAGATGCTGTGCCCACCAATACGCCGTTTCCCACGCCTACCCTGGGGCCCACCAACCCACCCCCGCCCACCCCCACAGCGGTATCGGCAGAGGCGTTCCAGACGGAATATGAAGACCTGCTGGCCCAATATGCCGCTTTGGGTATTACCGAAGCCCAATACCGTGACTTTGTGCGTTTACAACTGTACCGGGAGAAATTGGCCGATGCCCTGGCGGTGGCCAACAACATGCCCACAGAAACGGAGCAGGCCAGCTTTTTCTTTATGGCGTTTGATACGGAAGAGCAGGCCAATGATGCCCTGGCCGATGTAACGGCAGAGGGGTTTTTGCCGGTATGGAATGAACTGCGCAGCCGTCCGTTTGATCCAGAAGCGGCCTCTAACCCGGTGGTGTCTGAAATGCTGTGGCGGACGCGGGCGGAGATAGAGCAATCTTTTGGCATAGAAACGGCCGCGGCTGTCTTTGCCCTGCCCGTGAATGAAGCCAGTGGGCTGCTGATGCAAGAGGTGGATGAAGAAACCAGCCGTTATTACCTGGTTATGGTTTCCGGGCGAGAGTTACGGCCGTTGACCGAATCGGCCATTAACCAGGCCAAACAACAAGAACTGGCCAGCTTTTTAGACAGCCGCCTTACCGGCAACCAGACCACCTATGATTTTTACCTTGATCGGGCGCCGGAAACGCCGCGCCTGGACCCCATCTTCTATACCCCTGTGACGCCGACACCGGCTGCCCCGGTACCGGAACTGCCGCTGCCCGGATCCTCTGATCAATAAGCAGCGTTCACAGGGTTGTTCATAGCCAGGTTACCTTAGGGTAATCTGGCTATTTTTGTCGCTGGCGCACCTTTTGCCCTTCAGGCACAATATTAAGCATGGCATCTACAAGCGAGACAGAAAACGAAAACGCCTGGTTGGAAGGGGCCATTTCCGTGCTGGCGGCGCTGGCCTCTGGCAGCCGGGAGGTGGCCGCGGTCTATCTGCGACAGGGCCAACCAGGGAAATTTGACCAGCAGCTGGCGCACGTGCAGGCCACGGCCACGGCCGGGCAGGTGCCTGTGCAGTGGGTAGATGATGACTTTCTGACAGCGAACACCAGCGGGCGTACACACGGCGGGGTGCTGGCCCGTGTGGGGCCGCGCCGGTTTGTAGACCTGGCCGATTTAGCGGCCGGGCAGCCCCGGCCGTTTATTGTTATGTTAGATGGCATTGAAGACCCTTTTAACTTTGGGCAGGCGGTGCGAGCGCTGTATGCAGCAGGGGCACACGGGTTGGTGGTGCGGCCGCGTAATTGGCTGTCGGCGGCGGCCGTGGTGGCCCGCGCTTCCGCCGGGGCCTCAGAGTGGATGCCCACGGCCGTGGCCGAAAGTGCTGAAGAGGCCGCCACATTGTTTCGCCAGCAAGGGCTGGCCGTGGCTTGTACCAGCCGTCAACAATCCGTTTCTATCTACAAAACAGACTTGACACGGCCGCTGTTTGTCTTGTTAGGTGGTGAAAAGCGGGGTGTCACTCGCTCATTTTTGCGCCAGGCAGACCTGCGCCTGGAAATCCCTTACGGCCGTCAGCAATTTTTGCCCTCATTGGGAACAGCCGCCGCCACGGCCGTGCTCGCCTTTGAAGTAAAGCGCCAGCGAGGGCAGCATGCGTGAGTCGACTGTTGTTCAACCGGGCCGGGCCCGGCTGCTGCGGCTGCTCAACATTTTGGTCCCCCTGGGGCTGTCATTTCTGGCCGTTTTTGTAACGCTGGAAGTGGCTTTTCGCCTGTTTTACCAGCTTATTCCTATGGAAGTCTGCGCGGCTGACCCTATCATAGGCACGTATTATTGCCAGCCCTACTTTGAATATGACAAGCCAGTGCAAATTGGCTACAAGTATAAACCTTATTTTCGCCTGGAAGGGATGTGGGATCCGGCCAACCCTTACCTGGCTAATTCAGAAAATAATACAGCCCCCACTGACCGCAATGACGCTTTTTATTACGTTTTTGAAACAGATGAGATGGGCTTTCCCAATGGCCCCATCGAATGGCAGGATCGTTATGACGTGGTCATTGCTGGTGATTCATTTACCATTCGCACAGCCCCTAAAACCTGGGTTGAGCTGCTGGGGGAGCAAAGTGGCAAAAGCATCCTGACCCTGGGGGCACCCAGTTGGAGTACGCTCAATGAGGTGGCCGCCATCAAACAATTTGGTCTGGACAAACAGCCAGAATGGGTGATCCTCATGTTCTTTGAGGGAAATGACCTGGTGAATACCGGCCAATACCTGGAACGGCGTGACAGTGGGTTAAACTGGCGTGATTATGACATGCAGGGTGTTTCCCTGACTCGCCGCCTGCTCACCCCTCATTTTGGGGGGTATTTGTGGCGCCGGCTGTTCCCTGATGAAACGGCCGTGCCGGTGAATTACCGGTATCCGGTGGTTGCCAACACGGAAGTAGGGCCGGTCGAAACGGTATTTAAGGACGTGCATTTGCTGCCCTTGAGCGCCGATTATGATACGCTGGTGCGGTCAGATGAGTACGCGGCCATGAAAGAAGGTCTGTGGGAGCTGAAGGAAGCGGTGGAAGCCCAAGGCGCGCGGTTATTGGTGGTGTACATTCCCAGCAAAGAGCATGTCTTATGGTCACGGGTGTGGGATGATGTGGATGTCAATCATGTGTTGGCGCGGACGGTGACGGTGCGCTTGAGTGCAGGAGATCACGGCCGTTTGCAATTTGACCCTACATACATCAGCTATGACCTGTTTACGGAAAACCAGCAGGCGCAAGAATTGCTGCTGGCAGATCTCACAGCTGAAGCGGGTATTGAGTTCTTAAACCTGACGCCGCTCTTCTGGCAAAAAAGCATTCAAGAAGGGGAACTTTACCACTTTGCTGACCCCCATTGGAACCAGGCTGGCAACCAGTTGGCGGCCGATGCCATTGCGGCTTATTTACAGCAGGCGGCGCCGTAGTTCCCTGTTAGTGTTGCCAGAAGCCCAGAGGGTGTTTGTGCCAGAAATAGTAGGTGGCGGCGGCCCAGCCAAAGGTACAGCAGATGATGAAGGTCACGGTAACAACCATCGTCTCTACATTTTCGTTGGGCATACCAAACACGGCCGTGACCAATACCCCTACGGCCATGCCCATAAGGCCCAGCAAAATGCCAGCTAATGCCCCTAAGACCAGGGCTCCCATAAGCCGCCCCTGGCGGTTTTGCTTTGGCTGCAAACAGGCGCGTAATCCGGACGGAAGTTTGTGCAGGTCTACGTCTGGGTCAATCTGGTACCACTGAATCAGATCATAAAATTGGGCCCGTCTTTCCGCATTATGAATACTTTCCAAAGAAAGATACATTTCACTTCGATGGTAAACAACGTAATCTGTTAAAGCCGGGTTTCGGCGCAAAGCATTTTCAATTTGCTGGCGCAGTGTTGGCTGCAGAATACGTAGTACTTTGCGCTGGTCTAACAAGTGGTCAATATCAGCAGGCATAGGCTCAATTTGTGTAGACATCTTTAAGATCTGCAGGCTCATGAATATCCATTACTCCCACATCCCGATTTTACCAGTACGATTGTGCCCATTATCAAACAGGGTGTGTGGTTGGTCAACGGGACTAATGTCCAATGGGCACGGCCGTTGTTCGCCGCTACCCTTGGCGCGTGTTATAATCTTTGGTGCACACCTTGATAATTGAATGGGGCGAACGATCAATCTGTGAGGCGTTCGCTTTTTCTTTGTTACAGAACACAAATCCCCACTATATAAAGGAGACATGTGAGTGAATCTGCACGAATACCAGGCAAAACGGTTGTTCGCAGAACATGGCGTGCCTATTCCTAATGGCAAAATGGCATCTACACCAACGGAAGCGCGGGAGATCGCCAGAGAATTGGGTGGCCGTGTTGTTGTCAAAGCACAAGTTCACACTGGCGGGCGTGGTAAGGCCGGCGGTATCAAACTTGCCAATAATCCGAATGAGGCTGAGGCTCAGGCTGGCCGTATCTTGGGTATGGACATTAAGGGCTATAAAGTACGTCGGGTATTGATTGACCAGCAAGCCCCTGGTATCAAACAAGAAATTTACCTGGCCGTACTCATTAACCGGGCCGCACGTCGCCCGATGATTATGGCTTCGGCGGCCGGTGGTATGGACATTGAACAGATAGCGGAAGTAAGCCCAGAGAAGATATTAACAGTGCTTGTTGAACCGGCGCTGGGGGTACGAGGTTACCAGACAACTTACCTGGCTTCGGCCATGGATTTGCCACGTGATTTGTGGCGTGACTTTCACAAGATCGTGGCCTCTTTGTATGAATGTTTTAAAGCCAATGATGCGTCTCTGACGGAAATCAACCCGCTGGTTATTACCGATGACGGTAAACTGCTGGCCCTGGACGGTAAAATGACGATTGATGACAATGCCCTCCCTCGGCAGATACGCCTGGCCGAGATGCGAGATGTACAGGAGGAGCCCATTGCAGAACGTGAAGCGCGTCTGACTGGCATTAATTTTATTCAGTTAGATGGCAATATTGGCTGTATGGTGAATGGCGCCGGGTTGGCCATGACAACCATGGATGTCATTAAGTTGTTTGGCGGTGAGCCGGCTAATTTTCTGGATATTGGCGGTGGTGCCAAAGCTGAACAGGTGACAACGGCTTTACGCCTTATTTTGTCAGACTCTAAGGTTAAAGCCGTGCTGGTGAACATCTTTGGGGGCATTACCCGTGGCGATGAAGTGGCCCGGGGGATCATTGAGGCGTTGGCGCAAATTGATACCGATGTGCCCATGATTGTACGCCTGGCCGGCACCAATGCCAAAGAAGGCATGGAGATTTTGGCGGAGGCAGAGATGGAAACGGCCGTGACCCTCTCCGATGCGGCCCAAAAAGCCGTCGCCGCAGCCCAGGGAGGTAACGCATGAGCATCTTAGTCAACAAAGACACTCGGTTACTGGTTCAGGGTATCACTGGCCGTGAAGGCACATTCCACACCAATCAGATGATGGCTTATGGCACAAACGTCATTGGTGGGGTGACACCAGGCAAAGGCGGGCAATGGTTTGAAAGTGACAAAAAGCGGGTGCCCATTTTTGATACCGTCAAAGGAGCTGTAGAGGCCACCGACGCCAATACAAGCATCATCTTTGTGCCTGCCCGCTTTGCAGTAGATGCTATTTATGAAGCCGCTGATGCCGGCATCAGCCTGATCGTATGCCTGACAGAGCATATTCCTGTGCTGGACATGATCGCCGCCCGTGCTTATCTGGACACAAAACAGATCACTTTGGTGGGGCCAAATTGTCCTGGCCTGCTGACGCCCGGCCAGGCTAAAGTAGGTATCATTCCCGGCAACATCGCCATGCCCGGCAACGTGGGCCTGGTCTCTAAAAGTGGCACACTGACATACGAAGTGGTGGATGCCCTGACACGCCGTGGTGTGGGTCAGACGACCTGCGTAGGCATTGGCGGCGACCCTATTGGTGGTGTCAGTTTTATAGATATCCTGCAATTGTTTGAAGATGATGCAGAAACTGAACAGATCATCATGATCGGTGAGATTGGCGGCAACGCAGAAGAACAGGCGGCCGCCTATATTGCCCGAAATATGACCAAGCGGGTAACTGCCTTCATTGCCGGCCGGACGGCGCCGCCCGGCCGGCGCATGGGTCACGCTGGGGCCATCGTAGAAGGAAATGCGGGCACGGCCGAAGGCAAAATTGCGGCCCTGCGCCAGGCAGGTGTGACTGTGGCCGACCATCCTGACCAGATTGTAGATTTGATTGTGTAGGGGCTTCTGCCGGCCCTGAGCAGCCCTCAGGGTAGCCCCGACGCACTGCAAACGTCGTTATACTGCCAAGTTAGCAACGTGAAACGTGATACAGTTATGGTCACGTTTCACGTTTTTTATAATGACCCGATTAAACGCATTTTTACGCCGGGTAGACCCCGGCTTTTTTGTGGTGTTGGTGATTGCCTTTCTGGTCATTTGGCCGTTTGTCAGCCGGCCGAGCCTGCCGATGGAAACGGACGCAGAATTGCACATCTTTCGCCTGCATGAACTGGGGTTACTGGTGCGCGGTGGCGACTATTACCCGCGGTGGGCGCCCAACTTTTATCATGGCTACGGCTACCCCATCTTTAATTACTATGCCCCCCTGACGTATTATGTAGGATTGTTATTTGAAGTGTGGCCCCTTTTTGATGCCGTGGCGGCGGTGAAGGCGGTGTTTATCATAGGGCTGCTGGCCGCGGCGTTGGGCATGTATGGCTTTGTGCGTGATAACTGGGGGCGCAGTGCCGGTTTTGTGGCCGCGGCGGTATATATTTATGCGCCTTATGTGCAATATGTGGACCCGCATGCCCGCGGTGTGATGCCAGAGTCTTTTAGTCTGGGTCTGTTTCCGTTGGTGTTATGGGCGTTAGACAGCGTACGGCGGGGTGGGGGAGCGTGGGTGTGGCTCACGGCCGTGTGGCTTACGGCGGCTGTCATCCTGACCCATAACCTCATGGCCTTGCTCTTTTTTGGCCTGCTGTTAGCCTGGGTTGTCTGGCAGCTTTTGATGGGAGGAGGGCGGTTTGGTACAGGACCCACGGCCGGCCGAGCCACCCACCTTTTCGCGGCACTGGGCCTGGGCCTGGGTGTGGCGGCCTTCTTCTGGCTGCCTGTTTATCTAGAGCGGAATGCCATTACGCTCAACACCCTCATTGGTCAGAACGATAATTATGATTTTCATACCCATTTCTTGTCGCTGGGAGAGATGTTGGCCTGGTCACCCTGGTTGGATTGGGGGGCCTCTGAACCCGCCTTTCGCTTTAATTTGGGTGTGGCCCAATGGCTGTTGGGCGGGGCAGGTATTGTCCTGTGGTTAAGGCGCCGGGTGCAGCATGGTACGCAGGTAGCCTTTTTTGCCCTGGCTCTGGCCACGCTGCTGTTTTTGATGCTGCCCATGTCTACGCCGGTATGGGAGGCGCTGCCTTTTATGCCTTTTTTTCAGTTTCCCTGGCGGCTGCTTGGCCCGGCGGCGGCTATGTGTGCGGTGCTGGCCGGTGCCGGTACGGAAGCCCTTATCACCATCTTGTCGCCCCGGTGCGGCGCCTGGGTCACGGCCGTGTTTGTGGCTTTCACGCTTCTCTTAAGCCTGCCCATGAGCCAGCCTGCCCTCTGGGGGGATTTTGGCGAGGTGAACACGCTGCGCATGACATTGATCGAAAACACTGGGCGCTGGCTGGGTACAACATCTACTGCCGATTATGTACCGGCCACGGTAGACACTGTGCCCGCGCGCAAAGGCAGTGTGGTGGGCCCCGTAGCCGAAGGGAAACCGATGGACAGGGTAAATTATGAGACGCTGCCGGCCGAGGTAACCATTCAGACAGAGGTGATACGGCCGCTGCACACCCGGTATCTGATGACGACACCTCGTTTTAAGCGGCTGCGCCTATACCTGTTTGACTTCCCTGGCTGGCAGGTGCGGATTGATGGCCGGATTGTAGAGACAGAACTGGGACGGCCCGATGGATTTATGGTTATTCCTGTGCCTGCTGGGCAGCACGTAATAGACGTGGCATTTGGGACCACCCCGGCGCGAACGGTGGCCGCCGTGATCACGGCCGGGTCACTGCTGCTGACCATGGGGGCAGCCCTGGTACGCTGGCGCCGGCAAAAGATGGAGCCCGCAGCGCAGCCGCTAACGTTCCCCCCGGCACTGTCCCGCCCTGATAGGTGGACGCTGGGGGCTGCATTATGGGTGACGGCCGTGGCCATCTTGCTGCTGGAACCCGCCGGTATTTTGCATGACAGTTCATCAGGTTTTGTGGCGGAGCCGGCCCAAACAGACATTTGGGCGGACTTTGGTGAGCAGATTGCTCTAATCGGCTACACGGCGCCACGGGTCACGGCCGTGCCTGGGGATGTTATTCCTCTTACCCTGTACTGGAAGGCCCAAAATGAGATGCGTATAAACTTCCAGGCTTTTGTGCATGTGCTGGCGCCCGATGGCACTCTGATGACCCAGTCACATAAGCTTAACCCGGGTGATTTTCCTACAAAGTGGTGGCCGCTGGATAAGTATGTGCTTGACGCGCATACGCTGGTTTTGCCGGCGGATATGCCACCAGGGGAGTATGTTGTCACGACCGGGTTATGGGTGCAGTCTGAGGGGTGGCGGCTGCCTTTGCTGGAAGATGGTGAGCAAGTGGGAGATAATGTGGTCTTGTTCAGGCTGACGGTTAGAGCGAAGTAGAGGCGATTTGTCATGCGTGTGATTGGCGGCAAAGCTAAAGGGCGTAGGCTCAAACGGGTTCCCGGTGACAGTACCCGGCCAATTATGGACCGGGTGAAGGAAAGCCTGTTTAATATTCTAGGTGATATAGCTGGTGAGCGCTGGTTAGATTTGTTTGCCGGGACGGGGCAGGTGGGCATTGAAGCTTTAAGCCGGGGAGCGGCAGAAGTGGTGTTTATTGATAAGATGCGCCCGGCGATCATCACTATTCAAGATAATTTACGGCAGACCCGGTTAGCACAGAGCGCGGAAGTGGTGCAGATGGATGCTTTTGCTTATTTACGGCAGCCATCCTCACGGCCGTTTGACCTGATTTACGTGGCCCCGCCACAGTACCGGGGTCTTTGGGTAGATGTGCTGAAGGTGTTGGCGGCACGGCCGTTAACATACCTTACTCCGCCGGGCATTGTGGTGGTGCAGATCGACCCGAAAGAATATGAAGAAGTAACGTTGACCGGGCTGGCCTTGTATGACAGCCGCCAGTACGGTAACACCCGTCTTTGTTTTTATGAGATCGCATGAGATGGCACCTTGGCTAATGTTCCAACGTCACCTGGATGGCACATTGATAAGCCTCGATCTGGCTGGCATCAAAAGCCACCAGCCGGATGATGTAGGGGCCTGGTTCCCATTGGCTCAAATTGACACTTCCCAGCAGCCCATCGGAAACGGGTTGTTGGATGACCCGGCCTAACAAAGATGCCCATTGACCGTTGGTTTGGGGACCATTAGCTTCCAGCGTGTAACCACCAAAATCAGGTGTGTTTACCGTGCCAAAAAACTCGATGGCATCAATAACCACAGAACCATTACGCGGTTCGCTAATGGTGATTTGTAAGTTACAGCCGACGACAGCGGTAGGAATAACAACGGCCGTTGCTTCAGGCGCTGTAATAGTCACACTCTCGGTTACGCTTTCTGTAGCTGTGAGGGGAACGCTGACTGGGGGAATGCCCGGCTGCGCCGCCAGGGTGATGGTGGGGGCCAGGGGGGGGGTGGCTGTAGCAGTGGGCACGGCCAGAGGCGGAGGGGCAGAAAGCGGTGTGCGCACCGGATTTGGTGTGGGGGTGGGTGGTTGTAATAAGCCGGCTGGCAAGGTGGGGGCAATACGTAGGTTTACATAAAAGACGGTCAGAATAACGGCCGTCAGGGTGAGAATAAGCAGGGCCGCATTATTTCGTAATTGTGAGCCTCGCTCACGTTCCAGGCCAAAAACAGCGCGCTGTAAAAGGCGCCGTGACCGCAGGTACTCGCTGATATACCATACCAACCCCAAAGACGCCAGGATAAGGATCCAGACATCGTTGCGGAGGATGAAGACGTAAATTCTATCCATGAAGCAAGTTTGGCCAAAGCGTAAACGTTCTAGAGCTTACATGAGTTTTCCGCATTTTCACTACGGGTTTGCCATCTTGCAAACTTGCATACTCATAGTCTTTGTAGGAGGCCGCGTATGACGGCCATTAAGTGGGGAATAATTTGTTGGCCAGTTTCTAAGACTTCTGCGTGGGTGACAACGGTATCTGGTTTGGGATCGGGGTCTGCCTTGTTTGTAATGGAAGAGATGCCCAGGACGCGCATGCCGCCGTGACGGGCAACCACTACTTCTGACGCGGTGGACATGCCCACGGCATCGACGCCTACTGTACGCAAAAAGCGCAGTTCGGCCGGGGTCTCAAAACTAGGGCCAGCCACATGCCCGTACACACCTTCCTGCAGGGCAAAACCGTTGGACCGGGCTACTTCATGAGCTATCTGGCGTAGTTCAGGATCATAGGGGTGGGTCATATCGGGAAAGCGAGGGCCCAAAGTGTCATCATTGGGGCCGCGCAGGGGGTTATAGCCACCGATCCCTACAAAGTTGATGTGATCACTGATGAGCATGAGGTCGCCGGGATTAAACTCGCTGTTTATGCCGCCGGCGGCGTTGGTCACAATCACGGTTGTCACCCCCAGGGCACGCATGACGCGCATGGGCAAGGTGATCTGCTGCATGGAATAGCCTTCATAAAAATGAGCCCGCCCCTGCTGTACAATAACCGTTTGCCCTTCTAACAAGCCAATAACCAGGCGACCGCTATGACCGCTGACCGTGGAAACGGGCCAATGAGGGATCTTTGTGTAAGGGATGATCTCGGGGTTTTCTACGGCGTCAGCCAGGGCATTCAGCCCTGACCCTAGCACCAGGCCAACAGATGGCCGATGAGCGGTCATCTGTTGGACGGCCGTGGCCGCTTCTTGAATGTGTGTCTGGGTGATATTGTCCATTGGCGTATCCCTGGCAGGATAGGGGCTCAACCATAAGCCCGCAAGAACCGGTTAATAAAGCTACCTTATCATAAATGGCTGATCAAGAGGCACTGACGACGGCCACTTCTTCTACGATTTCCTCATGGCTGATTTCTTCTTCAAGGGCGTCATCATCCAAGTGGGTATAAATTTGGGTCGTAGAAATATTGGCATGGCCCAAAAGCTTTTGCACTTCTTGTAAATTTGAGCCACCGTGGAGTTTATGTGCCGCAAAACTATGCCGCAGTGTATGTGGCGTAACGGCCGTTTTTAAGTCGGCCTGTTTCGCATATGCTTTAATAATGAGCCACAATCCCTGGCGTGTCAGTTGCTGCCCCCGATGGTTAAGAAACAAA
This sequence comes from Ardenticatenaceae bacterium, assembly GCA_011525915.1. Taxonomy (GTDB): domain Bacteria; phylum Chloroflexota; class Anaerolineae; order Promineifilales; family Promineifilaceae; genus CAADGU01. The sequence goes on from WYBM01000021.1 coordinate 96,614, forward strand.
GCCTTTTCATCTTTGTCTTTTACCAGGTACGGCCGTCCCTCTTCCAGATAGAGCGACAATATCTGGCGGGTCTGATCATCAAATGGTAATTCGCGGATGGTGTCATCTTTACCAGGGCAATACAGTTGAGATTTTTCCATATCTATATCTTCAAGTTGGAGCGATACAACCTCTGTTACCCGCATGCCCGTAGCGTAAAGCATATTCAGCAGGGCAGTATCACGCAGGTTCTTGGGAGATTTTTTATGGGTAGGGGCGGCCAACAGGTGGTCTACCTCCTGGAAAGTTAACGTTTGCGGCAGCCGTTTCTTCACCTTTGGTGAATCTACCTGGGTTGTGGGGTTTTCAGGAATATAGTTGTGTTCATGTAGATAGTTAAAAAAGGATTTTACGGCCGCTACCTTGCGGGCAACGGACGAAGACGCATAAGGTTGTTCCTTCATGTACTCCACATAGTCGTGAACCATGTCAGGCGTGACATCATCCCAACCACGAATGCCAGCATAATTGCCGTTCTGCAAGAACCTGACAAACTGGTTGAGATCGTTTTTATATGCCGCCGTCGTATTATTGGAGTAGTTGTACTCTTCCTGCAAATAATCAAGAAAGGCGAGCAACTGTTCATCCATCCCCTGCGACTCCTTACGAATGTAAAGCGGTGCACCACACACCATACATTCGTGTAGCAAAATTGGCGGGCTGAATCACCATAACAATGCCATAGCTTTTTTGACGAGGTAACTTATCTCTTTTGATTACATTAATGTCGATGCAGAAGCCATTAAACAGAGGATATTGTTATTAGGCCGACTGTAATCTAAGATTATGTAAGTTAAAATCATGAGCATTATAGCAATTACTTTGCATAAGATCAAATATGAATCAACATAAAATGGTGAAATTGGTACTATACGAATCTTGGGTCCGTTTGGCGCTTAGGGAAGGCCCGGTCAGGCAGGCCCCCGCAGTCGGTGAAAAGTTTAGTAGAACGTGGTAGGATAGGGGCCTATGAGGGGTGGCATGCTTGCAAAAACCCATAACATAACCTGTACAGAAGTTGAGTTTATTACCCATGACAAAACAACGCACACCGCCTAAAAGCCGATTTGAAGCCCATTTTCGGCGCGGTACAGAGCTTTTGCACCAGGGCAAGGCCACAGAGGCTTTGCCCTTATTAGAAAAGGCATATGAGCTAAAGCCAGATCATATAGATACGGCCATGAACCTTAGCGGCGCTTATATTCTTACCAATAAATGGCGCCGGGCAGTGCCAGTTCTGGAGGCTCTCACTGCCGCTTACCCCCATAATGCCATGATCTGGACCAATCTGGGGGCGGCTTATTTAGGCAACCCGGTATTGGCCAGTGATGATGATCAGCGGAAGGCAATTGCAGCTTTTGAACAGGCGCTGGTTATGGACCCGGCGGCACCTAACGTGGCTTACAACATTGGGCTCATTTACCGTGATCGGCGTGATGATGAGCAGGCCATTGCCTGGTTTAAACGTGCTTTACAGGCAAACCCTCATGATCAGGATGCACAGAATTTAATACGGCGCCTGGGGGGCCAGTGACACGATCATGAGACACATAGGAGTATCCATGAAGCAACTTTCGGCACACTTCATGCCCTTTGCTGAGCGTATGCAAGCGGAAGGATTACCAGACATTTTTGTTCATACCTTTGCCCATTACTATGAGCAGTTAGCCAAAGGCGTCACCGGGTTGATTACCGAATCAGAGATTGAGCCTGTGGGCTTATTACCCGATGTGACCCAATTTTCAGAAGAACTGGCGGAAGTGGGTGAGCGGGTGTTGCCACGCACGGCCGTTATCAAATTAAACGGTGGTCTGGGCACAAGCATGGGGTTAGAACAGGCCAAATCGCTGCTTGTTGTCAAAAATAACCTCACCTTTCTGGATGTGATTGCCCGGCAATCTATTCGTATGGACGTCCCTCTTATTCTCATGGACAGCTTCAGCACACAAGAAGAATCACTGGCGGTGGTGTGCCAGTATGAGGAATTAGAGACCGCGCTGCCCCGCAGCTTTTTGCAGCACAAAGAACCCAAGATCAGATGTTCTGATCTGTTGCCGGTGGATTGGCCCGCTAACCCCAGCCTGGAATGGTGCCCCCCAGGGCACGGCGATATTTATACAGCCCTGGTAACCAGCGGTACGTTAGATGCGCTGCTGGCACAAGGGTATGAGTATGCCTTTGTTTCTAATGCAGATAATCTAGGGGCGGTGATTGATTACCCCATTTTGGGTTACTTTGCCCATCATGGGCTTCCATTTATGATGGAAGTGGCCGATCGCACCAGGATGGATAGAAAAGGAGGGCATCTGGCGCAGCAGCGTGATGGTCGGCTCATTCTGCGTGAATCTGCTCAATGCCCGGAAGAGGATCAGGATGCATTTCAGGACATTACACGTTATAAATATTTCAACACCAATAACCTATGGCTGCACCTGCCGACGTTACAGCGGGTCATGGTCAGGCAAGATTACAGATTGGGGCTGCCCATGATCCGCAATCGAAAGACAGTGGACCCACGTGATGTTACCTCTACCCCTGTATACCAGTTAGAGACAGCGATGGGTTCAGCCCTGGCCGTATTTAAAGGGGCGCAGGCTGTTCGGGTACCGCGGTCGCGGTTCGCCCCGGTTAAGACCACCAATGAACTGCTGTTGATTCGTTCTGACGCGTATGTCCTGGCCGCAGATTTTCGTGTAGCCCCGACCCAGGCACAGCAGTCAGCGCAAACCGTGGTTTTGCTAGACCCTGAGCACTTTAAGTTTGTTTCAGACCTGGAAGCCAGGTTTCCGCACGGCGCCCCCTCGCTGGCATCATGTACCCGGTTTGAGGTAGAGGGTGACGTATGTTTTGGGCCAGGCGTGGTTTGCCAGGGAGAAGTGAAGATCATGAACAAACGTAGGCAGCAGGTGCAAATTGCGGAGGGGGCTGTCATGCAAGGGACTTACTGTTTTGATTAACGTTGTGATGACCATCATAAAATGAGGAGGTTCAATAAAAGACAACTATGTTTGAACATATATTAGTTCCGCTGGATTTTTCAGAGAGGAATAAGCAGGCTTTGGATATTGCCGTGAAGCTGGCCCAAGTGGGTCACGGCCGTGTTTGCCTGCTGCATGTCATTAAGCAAATTGCCGGCAGCAGCTTTGATGAGTTCGCTGACTTCTATGAAAAACTAGAGGGTGAGGCACAAGAAAAAATGGAAGCTTTGATAGCCCATTTGCAAAATATAGACGTGCCTATAACGATGCAAATCCTGGTTGGCCATCGGGTGCAGGAGATTGTCAATGTGGCTGCCGAACAGCAAGTAGACCTGATCATTATGAATTCTCATAAGGTCGATCTGCAAAATCCAGATGAAGGATGGGGGACCATAAGTTATAAAGTGGGTGTCCTGGCACAATGTCCTATCTTATTGGTAAAGTGATGTTTGGTTGCCGATTATCTGATTACTTGCTGGCCCGGGGAGCATCGGCTGGCAGTATCTGATGTATCATCTGAATTAACTGCTCTACGTGAAACGGCTTTGGCAAGAAGCTTACCTGGGCCATTTGCCAAAACTCAGACGCTATCTCTACTTCACCGAGCCCCGATAAGATCAGAATGGGCAAGTCTGCCTTTTTCTCTCTGAGGGCCTTTAATGTTTTGTCGCCACTGAGTACAGGCATGGTCATGTCCAGAATGACCATATCTACTTCGTGCAGATGATTCTGGAATTTCTCCAGCGCGACACGGCCGTTTTCAGCCTCAACAGTGCTAAAACCCGCCATCTGTAAGATATCAATAAGCGCTGCACGAATAATGCTTTCATCTTCAATCACCAGTATATGTCCGGTGCCTGAAAACGCCCGCAAAGACAGCTCTTGTTCGACCACATGCTTTTGTTCGACCACTGGGAAGTAAACCTGAAACGTGGTGCCCTGACCGGGAGCACTAAAGACAGCTATCTCCCCCTGATGATCATGGATAATGCCTTGAACGGCGGCCAGCCCTAACCCCCGCCCTGCAGATTTTGTGGTAAAAAACGGATCAAAGATGCGTGTTATTATCTCCTCCTCCATCCCTTTTCCGGTATCGGCAACGGTAAAAAGAATGTAACCACCTGGGGCCAGGGTTGTGGAAGCGATCATCGTTTTCTCTGATAGTGTGCAAACAGTTGTTTGCACATTTACACTACCTCCCTGGCCTTCATAAGCTTCAGCCGCATTGATAATTAAGTTCATAACCACCTGTTGAATTTGGCCGGCATCAGCCTCAATGGCCGGCAGCTCTGGCGCTAACTCAGCGTGGAGTACAACCGACTTGGGCAGGGTAGCTTCCAACAGGCTAAAATTATCTTCGATGAGGGTGTTTAAGTTTAAGGGCTTTTTCTCAAAGTGCCCTTTACCGGAATAAGCCAGCAGTTGGTGCGTGAGTTGTGCCGAACGTTCAGCGACACGCATGATCTGTTGAATATTAGGCCGGGCAGGTGAATCTGGCCGGGCTTTAAGCAGGGCCAGCGAGGTTTCTGCCATGATGGCTGTCAGTAGATTGTTGAAATCATGGGCGATGCCTCCGGCCAGGACCCCCAGACTCTCTAATTTTTGTGCCCGGCGCATGGCATCTTCCATTTGTTTGCGTTCGCTGATATCTTCAATAACGGCAATAAAGTATTTGGCACGGCCGTCTTCACCGCGTACCGTGGAAACTGTCAGGTTTACCCAAATGAGATCACCATTTTTGCGGAAGTACCGTTTCTCAAGTGAGTAAGTGTTAATTTCACCGGCCAGGACTTGTTGCGCCAGGGTTACATCTTTTGCCAAATCTTCGGGGTAGGTAAACTCCTGGTAATGTAAGTTGATCATCTCGTCTGGGGAGTAGCCCAGAATATCACAAAATCGTTGGTTGATGCGCAGGATACGGCCGTTTGGTGCCGTGTGAGAAATGCCCACGGCGGCCTGCTCAAACGTGTTACGAAAACGTTCTTCACTTTCCAGCAGCTCTTTTTCTTTTTGCTGACGCTGCCTGATTTCTGCCAGTAACTCATTGTTTTTTTGTATCAACTCTAACGAGCGCTGGTTAACCTGCTCCTCCAATGTTTCATTCATTTGCTGTAAAGCATTTTCGGCCTCTTCCCTTTCAGCAATTTCCTTTTGCAATTGGGAATTTTGCGTTACCAGGCGTTTCTTCAAGAAATGCAAAGACAGATGTGTTTCTACACGTGCTAATACTTCCTCAATCTGGAAGGGCTTGGTGATGTAATCAACCCCGCCTGCGGCAAAGGCCGTTACTTTATCATCTAAGGCGTCTAAGGCGCTAATGAATATAATTGGCACGTCAGCCGTTGTGGGGGAAGCCTTTAACTGCCGGCAAACTTCATACCCATTCATACCCGGCATATTAATATCTAGCAAAATCAGGTCGGGTGGCCGGGTTTGCACGATCATCATGGCTGTGGGCCCATTGGGCGCTCCTCGAACGTGGTACCCGTGCTGAGAAAGCATGATGGAAAGCGCACGCAAGTTTGGCAGTTTGTCGTCTACAATGAGAATATCCCCCCCCATGGTTGGTTCGATGACTAAATCTTTATCAACCTTAACCATAGCTGCTTCTCCATACCCAGGGTGGCCGCCTAGCGGCAGGGGGTTTAAGCATGTTCGTTTATGCCTTGCCCATTTTGCCTTGAGTGAGCGCCACCAACTTGTCAAAGCGATATTCATGGGCCAAAGTCTCCAATGAAGAAGCAATTTGTGGCTGGCTGGCTTTTATCTGATTGATAAGAGACAATACCTCTGCCGATTCGCCCACTTTGGCTGCCGCCCCCAATGCTTGAACCCAGTCAGATGGCAGGGTGGCGAATATCGCCGGCTCCAATAATAAAGGGAGTAGTCGGTCTGCGGTTGTATCCCTTTCCATATCTTCTTCCGCAAATATAAACTGTGCTGAGAGGTGGTAAGCTAATAAGTTAAACAGCACGGTTTCTTGTAGGGGTGTGCGGGCAACATCGTCGCAGCCAGAGGCAAACATTGCGTGGCGGTCCTCATCCAGGGTGCTGGCCGTTAACCCAATGATAATGACGGCCTGGCCTTGTGGCAATGAGCGAATGGCTTGCACCGTTTTGTGCCCGTCCCTGACGGTCACAGGCATAGCTATCCAGATCAGGTGGGGTTGCCAGGTGTGGAAGAGGTCAACAGCCTCACGGCCGTGACGCGCTTCCCGTACCATAAATCCCGTCCCTTCCATTAATTCTCTTAAAACCTGGCGGCTTTCGGCCTTATCATCCACCACCAGGATGCGGTAGTCTGGCTGACCCGGCGCCAGGCTGATGATGCGGTGTCTGGGCAGCCTTACGGGCACATCCGCTTCCGTAACGTATGTCACATCAATCTCAAAGGTGAATGTTGATCCCTGGCCTACCTGGCTGGAGACTGCCAGGTTGCCACCCATTAACTGCACAAAGTGCTGGCTGATGGCTAACCCCAGCCCCGTTCCCTCCTGTGACTGCCGGCCGCTACGTGTCTGGGTAAACGGCTCGAATAGAAGCAGTTGCTCTTCCGGGGCAATACCTACCCCGGTGTCCATAACGGCAAAGCGCAGCCGACCCCGGCCGACCCCCTCTACTGGCTGCTGGTTAATGATCAGGGTGATATGCCCCTGTTCCGTAAACCGGATGGCGTTGCTCAGCAGATTTAGCAAAATCTGCCGCAGTTTGCGCTCATCGGTGCAGATGTAACGTGGCAGGTTGTCGGTTTTATCTATATGCAATACCAACCCTTTGCGCTCAGCCCGCAGACGTACCATGGCTTCCAGGTCTTGTAAGGTTTGATGCAGATCAAACCCACTTTCAACCAGGAAAGCCTTGCCGGCTTCGATTTTTGACATCTCCAGTATATCGTTTATTAAGTCTAAAAGATGTTCGCCACTGCGGGCAATGATGCGTGAATTTTCCTGGTGCCTGGGCGGCAGCGCCTCATCCCGTGCAGCCAGTTGGGCAAAGCTGAGAATAGCGTTTAAGGGAGTGCGTAATTCATGGCTCATGTTTGCCAGGAAGGTGCTCTTGGCCCGGCTGGCCGCTTCTGCCTCTTCTTTAGCCTTATGCAGCTCTTGATTTGTGACAAAAAGCTGTTCGGTGCGTTCGCGGACGCGCTCTTCCAGTTCGGCATTAAGGGTATGGATGATTCTTTCGGCCTCCATGCGTTGGGTGATATCGGTGGTTACGGCGCATAGGGCGTACATCTCCCCCTTGTCATTAAGCAGGGGAAATTTTAAGGCCAGGAAGGTGCGCTCTTCCCCATCAAGCGTAAGAGTATATTCAAAGCTGGTGGGGCGTTTGGTGTGCATGATATACAGGTCATCGTTTAAACTGTATGTGGCTAACTCTGGCGAATAAAGTTGGTAACTGACCTGGCCTATGATGTCGGCTTCAGACTTCTGGTACATATCACGGTATTGTTTGTTAGCCAGCAGGATACGGCCGTCTAAATCTTGCATGTAAATCATGGCCGGTGTGTTATCCATGATCGCTTGCAGCCGGGCTTCGCTCTGGCGCAAGGCCTGTTCTGCCTCTTTCTGCCGGGTAATATCGCGGATAATGCCAATATACCCCAAAATGTGAGGCCGGACGTCTGATACAATGCCCCCTACGGTTTCACTAAGGAAAGTACGGCCGTCTTTACACCGGTAGCGCATTTCATAAGACTTTAACTGCTGCGCTACTTCATCCCACCTGGTAGGAACCTGGCCCAGGAAATCGGTCATCTTTTGGAAATCTGCCTCATTGGCATAAATGGACTGGATTTTCTGCCCTACTATCTCTTCAGAGGTGTACCCAAACAACCTGGTAAAAGCCGGGTTAACCCGCCGGATGTAACGGTTGGCATCCACAAAAACCACAGCATCAGGAATAGACGTGAAGATGGTCTCTAACTCAGCTTGCTGGCGGCGCAGCGCCTGTTCGGCTGTTTTACGGGCCGTAATATCTATGCAGCTGCCCATGACCCCGATGATAGTACCATGCCCATCACGTAGGGGTGTTTTGCAAGAAAGGACGATGCGCGAGCCGCCTGGTGTAAGAATCTGTTCTTCAAAAACCATTTCCTGGCCGGTAGACATCACTTCTAAATCAGTCTGGCGCAGGCTGGCGGCCAACGCTGGCGGCAGCAATTCTGCGTCTGTATACCCTATGGGATTGGTATGCCAATACTCCAGGTTTTCCAGGTTAGAACTGGTGTAACGGCCGTGGTAATCCTTTGTGAAAATAGCCACGGGCGCGCTTTCAAACAGCGTTTTATACCGGGTTTCGCTTTCCCGTAAAGCCGCCTCAGCGGCCACACGAACTTCAATTTCCTGCCGGGCTTTTTCATAGAGGTGGGCGTTTTCCAGGGCTATGCCCGCGGCATTGGCCAATAGTTCCAGCCGGCTGGCATCTTGTTGGGCAAACTGTCCAGGCCTTTTGCCGTCCAGCCGCAGCAAGCCTATAACACGCTGACGTACACAAATGGGCACACATAAATAAGAGCGTATCCAGCCCGTGTCAGTAAGTACTACCCATTGAGGTTCTTGCTGAGTGTCATGAACAACCATGGGTTTTGCCGTTTGCACCACAGCCTGGTCTATGGGCAAATCGGTCAGAGTGTAAGTCTCGTTTATATAATTGGGTCCGCTGTCATCTGTTTCATAGCCTCTGGAGCCCACAATTTGCACGGTGGTGTGGCTGATGATAAGGGCAATGTTGGCGGTGCTGTAGGTAACCAGGCGGGCGACCTGGGTTAGAATCTCGTCTAACACGGCCGTGACATCGGTATGTGACGTGAGCGCCAGGGTTACTTCTGAAAGGGTTTCGGCCAGCAGGCGGTGCTCACGCTCCTCACGCAGCCATCTTTCTTTTTCCCGCTCAGCTTCTTTATGCGCACTGGTGTCGGTGACAAATGCAATGACAAAAGCGTGCCCCTGTTCTTCAATATAACTAAGACCGACTTCAACAGGAAACTCGCGGCCATCCCGGTGCACGGCCGTTAAATTCTGGCCGCTCATGAGCCGATTCGCACGCTGGGCCCTGTATGTATGCACATGTTTCTCATGAATGGAGCGGTGCCTGGCCGGAATTAATATATCCAGGGGCTGACCGAGCAGTTCCCCAGCTTTGTAGCCGAACATCTCGCCAGCTTTAAGATTATGCATCAAAATACGGTCGTGGGCGTCAATGATAAGAATGCCCTCGAACGCAGTTTTAAATACATGCTGGAATAGCTCACTGCCCTGGCTAACAGGCCAGGGCATGGTATGATTATCAGGTTCTTGTGGCCAATCACTCATAACGCTATTTAACGATCCTAAACACAACAACGCAGTTTAACATAGCCGTCTGTTGTTGTGAATGGCTAATTGGTCAAGTGATGGTTCGATGTTGAAACAAATTGCCCCTGGCAGACATTTTTTTGGAGGTGCCTGAATGGCAGATACACAGTATTATCAAAACGATCCCCGGTGGAAAGATGTCAAAATTGGCACGGACGCCCACATGACCATTGGCATGGTGGGCTGCCTGCTCACCAGCCTGACAATGGTCATGAATCACTTTGGCGCCAACGAAACCCCGGCTACGTTAAATCAACGTATGGCCGCCAGTGGTGGGTTTAGCGGCGCGTGGATTAAGTCCGCCATGGTGCCGGCGCAGTTCTCACAACTGGGTGTCAAGCGGCAGCAGTACATGGAGTGCAAAAACCAGCCAGCGCCAATGGCTGACATTGACGCTGGGTTGGCCGCCGGATCACTTGTTGTTGTCCAGGTAGACCGGGAGGAAGACCGCGCCTTTGAAGAGGAAGATGGTCATTGGGTAGTTCTGGTGCAAAAGGAGGCAGATGATTACCACATGTGGGACCCCTGGAAGAAGGAAGGTGCGCCTGATACGTTGGTGGCCCGTTATGGCTTTGGTTACAAAAAGCCAGAAGAGATCATTCAGGCGGTCATCTGGCATGGCAGGGGTGATCTGCCAAAGGTGGCAGATAAACCGGTGCCGCCTGCAGTACCCGCCGAGCCATCTACCCCCACCTCACCGGCTGGCCCAGCCGGTGGCGATGATCAGCCTTTGGCCGTGAAGCCTACGGTGGCGTTGACACTGCGCCGCCAGCCAATCATTGATCCGGCGAACGTCATGAAACCGCTGCCGGTCACGGCCGTTCTGCGTGTGCTGGATGCCCCTTCCCAGGCACGGGCCAAAATTGGGCAACAACACCAATGGCTGCGCGTGCGTGAACCCGAAGGGGCCGAAGGGTATGTGGCAGCCTGGTATGTGCAGGAAACGGCCGTGGCCGCTTCCCCCGTGCCGGCCACCTTTGAACCCCCGCCGCATCTGCCTGCACAACCGGCCGTCAAACTGCTGGTGAAAACCACCGGTGATGGCGTCTCCTTCCGTTCTGCCCCACGTGTGGCAGATGACACGTTTGTCACTCAACTGGCCATAGGCACAGAATTACAGGTCATAGAATCTGGCACACCAGCCAGCAAGATTGGGGTCCAGGGGCAGTGGCTCAACGTACAATTGACGGACGGCCGTCAGGGATACGTAGCCGCCTGGTTCGTGACCAGGGCATAATCTATGGCGCCAGGCGCAGCCCCAGCGCCTGGCGTTTACCACAATGGACAGCATCACCCTATGCGTTTTACTCTGTAGCTGGTAGTAATGACTCGGCAATCTTTAATGTCTCATCTTGTGATAAGTTCTTACTGAAGAACCAGAACAGAAAGTCATCTTCTTGCCATAGAAGCATGTTCCACTGTGACAGCACTGGCTCACCCGCCTCATTATAGGTCTGGCCCTGGTTAGATTGTTCTACCCAAACCCCCGGCTGTCCCCGCACCGTCAGTTCCACCACAGGTGCGTCTCCCACCGGCCACTCAAATGCGGGCACGTCCCCCTCGGAAGAAGGGGCATAAATTTGCCGCAGCAGGAAATAACCGTCCCGTTCGTGGGGGTTGTCGTACTCCGTAGAGACTTCATAAAACGTGCCATCGCGGCTTTGCAGCAGCTGAATGCGCAATAATTCATACCCGGTTGGTATATAGTGGGGTGCCAAAACGGCAAAACCAGCCATCTGGCTGGCTGTTGCCGCATCAGCTACATTGGCTTCTGGCATCCCAATCCCCGGTGGGTTGGTTTTAAGATCATCTGGGGATGGTGTGGAAGGTATCTCTGTCGGTAGGGGGGTAGGGGTGCGGGTCAGCATTTGCTCCGGTAATGTGGGGTTGTCTGTAATAGTTACCGGGCCGCTTTGCGCCAGTATGGCTCTGGCCCAAGCGCGCCCCGGCGGGTAAAGCCAAACGGCCATAACCAGGCAGGCAGCCCCTAGAAGCAGGGCGGCAAATGCCTGACGCCAGGTGAAAAACTTTTTTGTTGAGGACTGGTTTCTGAGCATAGCCATCTTCTTTTTTTCTCCCTTTTTGGTGGTTTCGGCCATTAATTCTGCCCGCAGCCGCTGCTGGAATGCCTCATGGGTAGGTGGTTGGGCCCGGGCTAACCAATGAATAAATTCGCCAAATGCGTCACTGGCCGGGGGCTCGTCCTGGCCGGCCAGTATGGCTTCAATTTGTTGCAGCAGGTGTTGTTCCTGCTCTGCCAGCTCTTCCTGTTCGTCGTTAGGGTACGTGTTTTTCATGTGCATTTTTGGGCGGGGCTTCTGGGGCAAACGCCCGGTATAAATCTTGAAGACCCCGGCAAAGGTGTGCGGCCACTGTCTTCTCGTTTAACTTCAAGATAGCCGCAATTTCTTGATTTCGCAGGTGCCCAAAAAACTTAAGCGTAATGACTTCTTGCTGCCGGGGCGGTAATTGTTGGATCAGTGTGCGGGCCTGTTGGAAGGTTTCTTGGTGCAACACGGCCTCCTCTAAAGAGGGGGATGTTATGTCTTCCCCGATGAAGGGGGTTGTCATTTTGGTTTCAACGGCCTGCCGCCGGTAAAAGTCCATAACCTGGTTGTAAGCGATCTGGAAAAGCCAGCCTGAAAAAGCGTGTTCGTGACGCCACTCAAATTGGTGGATGTCACGCACAACTTTTAAGAAGATCTCGGCGACAATGTCTTCTACATCTTGGGGAGTGTGGATGCGATAGCTGACATAAGCCAACACTTTGGGAAAGTAATGTTCATACAGGTGCATGAATGCTTGTGGGTTGTATGGGGCTGCTTGCACCCATTTTTGCTCATCTTCTTTGTGCATCTGGTGTCATCTGCCAAGAATCTAAAGATGTTTTGCTTTTCTTTTACTAATAACGGATGACGGCCGAAAATACTGCGTTACTTTGTGGGGAAAGGGTAATGTTGAGGATTGGTCATGGTGGCGCACGCAACAAAGCGGAGCTTCAGAACATCAAGCCCCCTGATTTAACGGCATCAGGCTAAAGGTTATGCTTATGCTATCAAGGCAGCAGTGGGGCGGCTCAAGAAGCGGCGTTAGCCCCTAGCAGCACGGCCACAAACCAGACCAGGAAATCATACTTCATCAGCAGACTAAGGCGCTGCAGCTGTGGGCCGGTACGGTAGTGGGTGACCTTGGTGACTACATACAGCAGCACCGGGTAGACGCCCACGGCCACAATGACGGCGTAAATGGGCCGGTAGACATCCTGAAAGTAAGGCAGCATCATCACCACAACAGTCACTGCCCCCAACAGGTAGAAGATGATGCGCGCCGGCCGCTGCCCCCAGGCAGTGGAAATAGTGCGGCAGTGATGGCGCAAATCCCCCTCGTAATCTGCCAGCGTCTTTAAAATCTCCCGCCCCATGATGGCTGTGAAAATGACCGCTGCCAGCCACAACGACGGCCGTACGTTCCCCGCTGCTACCCCACCAAACACCGCACTCATGGCTGAAATGGTAGCTATGGTGAAGTTGCCAAACAGGACTGTACTTTTAAACTTCCAGGAGTACAGGTACAACATTATTGTGGAGACAAAGGCGATAGTAAATGCTGCGCGGCTGATGAAGACGGCAATAAACAGCGAGGCCACGGTGAAGACCAAAGAAAACACCCAGGCGGCTCGAGGGCTAACAATGCCAGCGGGTAACGGCCGTTGCGGCTGGTTTATGCGGTCGATATCAATATCCAGATAATCATTCCAGGCGTTGGCGGCCATAGAAATGAGAAAGGTAGCCAACACCGCCAGGCTAACCGGCCCCCAATCGCCTGTACCGGCTACATAACCACCTAACAACACTGCCAGTGCACCCGTGAGACTAGTTAACGGTCGTCCCAGTTTATACAATCCCTTTAACTTGCTTGCCATAATCTCTCCTTCTGTTCTCTTTGCGTAAAGCTTTTCACATTGCTTAACCCCTATACACTAAAAACGATACAATACTCACCATGATCACCAGCCTATCTAATGATAAGGTAAAGTATGTGCGCCGCTTGCAAACAGACCGGCGCTTTCGTGCCCAGGAGCAGGCATTTGTGGTAGAAGGGGTCCGGTGGATGGTTGAATTGATTCGCCACCAGATTTCACCGCACACGCTCTTTTTTACGGCCGATTGGCAGGCCGCTCAAGGCGATATTTTACAGCAGCTTGGTGAATTGACCCATCTGCCAGGTCTGTTGGTGAACGATGCCGTGATGGCCGCTATGAGTGACACCGCCACGCCGCCAGGGGTGCTGGCCGTTGTGCCCACGCCACATATCCCCTTACCGGCACGGCCGTCGTTTGTGCTCATCCTTGACGGCATTAATACCCCCGGCAACCTGGGCACCATGCTGCGTACCGCGGCCGCGGCTGGCGTGGCAGGTGTGCTGTTGGGGCCGGGTAGTGTGGATGTTACCAACCCTAAAGTGGTGCGGGGCAGCATGGGCGCCCTGCTGCGGCTGCCCATTCATGCCATGAATTGGGCCCAAATAACGGCCGTTGTCCGGGAGATGGCGGTATGGGTGGCTACGGTGGATGGACAGATGCCGTATACGGCCGTAAATTGGCGGCCGCCTACGGCGCTCATCATTGGGGGTGAAGCCAGCGGTGCCGGTGCTGCCGGGCGCCAGTTAGCCACAGGCAGTGTCACCATTCCTATGCACGCCGCTACCGAATCCTTGAACGCGGCCATCGCTGCCGGGGTGATTTTGTTTGAAGCCAGGCGGCAGCGGGAGGCAGGATGATCGTGTGTTGCTATGAGCGCCTGGCAGGGTTTTGGCGCAAGAGTTGAATGCGAAAGTCAAACGTGCCGGTTTTTGTTTCGGACTCTTCTAGGGCAGCTTCTTCTAGCGCATCTTCAGCAATGATTTCTACTGCTGTGGCTTCTGCGGCCACAACCACGGCAGCCGACGTATCGGCTGGTTCCTGGGGGGCAGCTGTCTCCAGATTTTGTCCTGCTGGCGCTGTTTCCGGCAGCCCGACTGTTTCCGCTTCCTCCTCTGTTGTTGGTGAGCAGGTGAATATCCGGTGGCATTCCTGGCAGCAGCTCTCGTAGTGAAAAAAATCGGCATCTACCATGGCCCCATAAGATTTGTGCACTAGTTCACGCATCGTCTGGTTCCAGATCAGGGTTAACCAGCCATCCTCAGCGCCGTTGACGGCCGTCTCTACCCCTTTTTCGCCGGCAATAACCCGGTATCCAGCCCAAAAATAGCTGCACCGGCCGCAAGCGGCAAAATCTGTCATTACTTTTATCACGGCGGGCAGTTCCGCCTGGCTCTGCCCTGCTCTGCGTTTGGCTCGTTTTGATGGCAATGCTGCCGTTGTGGGTTCATTTCTATTGGACATAATCAAGGATTCTAGCCACCGCCGTAGGTTTCTGTCAAATTCAGCTACAATAAGGGCATGGAAATACGTTCGGTCACCCTCTTTTGTGAAGCCTCTACTAACCTGATGGCTTATGCTCCCTTTTTGCAGACAGCCCGCACCGCGTTTGCTTACCCCGTGCAAACCTTACGCCTGGCAGCGCCCCCCTTCCCTGATTGGTGGGCCGACACACCCAATGATGTCATTCAGGCGCAGCAGTTGGCAGCCCGGTGGCAGGCTGCCGGAGGTGACTACACCTGTCTGGGGCCAGTACAGCTGCGGCATGAGCCTGGCTGGCTGCAAAGGCTGCCGGCGATCTTATCGGCTACCAACGTACTTTTTGCCAGTGTGGAGATTGCCAACCAGGATGGCCATATTGACCTGGCACGCTGCCGGCACGCTGCTCATCTCATCCGGCAGGTCAGCCAGATTCAGGGCAATGGTTTTGGTAACCTATACCTGACGGCCGTGGCCAACTGCCCGCCTGGGTTCCCCTTCTTCCCAGTGGCTTACCATCAGGGTGGCCCGCCCCACTTCGCTCTGGCAGTAGAAGCCGCGGACCTGGCTCTGCAAGCCATTCAGGCGGCTCAAAGTTTAGAAGCCGCCAGGGCCAATCTGATCCAGGCAATTGAAGCGGCGGCTGCTCACCTCACCACCACCGCTGAACACCTGGCCGCCCAATGGGGCATTCGCTTCAGTGGCATCGATTTTTCGCTAGCCCCTTTTCCTACAGCCGCCAAGAGCCTGGGTGGGGCCCTGGAAGCCTTGGGCGTGCCCCATGTGGGGGCGGCTGGCAGCCTCTTTGCCGCCGGATTTATTACCGAAGCACTCGACCGGGCGCACTTCCCTCGCTGTGGTTTTTGCGGACTGATGCTGCCGGTGCTGGAGGATTCTGTTTTAGCCAGGCGGGCAGCCGAAGGTCAATTGACACCAGCAGATCTGCTCAGCTATAGTGCCGTATGTGGCATTGGGCTGGATACCATTCCCTTACCCGGAGATGTTACCGCCGAACAACTGACGGCCGTGCTTCTAGACGTAGCGATGTTAGCTGCCCGCCTGAATAAACCACTTACCGCCCGGCTTATGCCCCTGCCTGGCTTGCAGGCCGGTGACCTGGTGGCCTTTGACTTTCCCTACTTTGCTAACAGCCGCGTCATGCCCCTTGTCGGCGATGGTGTGACCGGCCTGATACAAGAGGCAGCCCAGCTCCCTGTTAACCCTATCAGGCGCACTTCTGACTGTTTAGCATGAACCCGCGTGGCATAGTTGACCAGTGACAATCAGCTGCCCTGGTTGCGAAGGGTTAGCTTGGTTGTTAGACTACACTTTAATGACATTTCGGGCATAAACAGATGCTATAGAATTTGTCACCAGGCGAAAACAGACATGGCATGGTTATTACCGGCGACCATTGGTACCCTTTGTGGTACTCTGGTATTGCTTCTAGTTTATAGTTACCTTTATTACGAGTACCATGAACGTTACCTGGCAATTTGGGCTGTGGGTTGGGGGGTATCTGTCTTACGTTTTGGTCTACAACTGGCCGGTTTAGTCAGCCAAATCCCACTCTTCTTCAGCATTGGCGAACAGGTGACGGCGCTTCTCAGCGGCTTTTTGCTGCTGTGGGGCATTTATGCCTTCCTGGGTAAGCCCATGCCTGGATGGTGGGTTGTTGGTCTCGGCGCGGGCATCCTGTGGATTGTCGTGGGCAGCATTGGCGCTTTTCCGTTTCTGCTGCTGACAATCCCTACCTTCACTTTTTTGGGGCTGATTACGATTCTGACCGGCTTGCTGCTGCTGCAGCAGCAAGAAGTAACGGGGTTCCCTCCCCATCTGGCCGGCGGAGCCTTCGTTTTGTGGGGGCTGCACCGGCTCAATTTCCCCTTTCTGCGGCCCGTGCTCTGGTTTGCCCCCTGGGGGTTTCTACTGGCGGCCGTACTCCAGATAACGGCTGCGTTAGGTATTATTCTCACCTATTTCCAACGGAATCGCCAGGAGCTCCATCGCAGCGAAGGGCATCTGCGCCTGCTGGTGGAACAAATGCCCGTTATGGTAAATGCATTTGATGCCGACTGGCGAATCATTTTTTGGAACCAGGAATGTGAACGCGTAACCGGGTACAGCGCTGCAGAGGTCACCAAAGATCCCCAGGCGATGACTTTGATGTACCCTGATGACGCTTACCGGCAGATGATGATGGCTCGTTGGCAGGCCCTGGGTAACAATTACCGCGGCTGGGAATGGGACCTGACATGTAAAGACGGCCGTGTTCGTACCATTGCCTGGTCCAATATCTCTGGCCAGTTCCCCATTCCCGGCTGGGCTTTTTGGGGCATTGGCGTTGACGTGACAGAGCGCAAACAGGCCGAGGCGGTGCTGCGCCGGACGCAAAAAATGGAAAGCCTGGGTGTGCTGGCCGGAGGCATCGCGCATGACTTTAATAACCTTCTGACTGTGATCATGGCCCAAACGTCGCTGGCTTCACGCAAGCTGGAGCCCCACCACCCGGCACGTGAAAACCTGGGGCATGCCCTGGCCGCCTCTGAACGGGCGGCTGACCTGACCCGGCACATGCTGGCCTTCTCTGGCAAGGGCCATTTTGAGACACGGCCGTTAAACCTTAATGATCTGGTACAGGCCAATTTACCCTTGATACGGGCGGGTTTGTCCAAGCAAATTGAGCTTCAAGCAGACCTGACCGCAGCGCTCCCTTTACTGGAAGGGGATGTGGGCCAGTTACAACAAGTGGTGATGAACCTGATTTTGAACGGGGCCCAGGCCATTGGAGACCGGCCTGGTATGGTGCGGGTTAGCACCAATAGTCGTGATGTGCCAGCCAATGGTGAGGAAGAACGAGATTATCTGGGCACCCTCCTGGCGCCTGGTCGCTATGTCAGCCTTACCGTCACCGACAACGGCCAGGGGATAGACGAAGCGACCATGAGCCGCATCTTTGAACCTTTTTTTTCTACCAAAGAGTCCGGATATGGCCTGGGGTTGGCCGCCGTCTTGGGCATTGTACAAGAACATAAGGGCGGTATCTTTATTCGCAGTAAAGTTGGGGAAGGTACAACATTCTGTATTTTGCTGCCCACAGTTTCTGACATACAGTCTATGCCAGAGCCCGACACAACGCTGCCCGCATCAACGCCCGTTGACGGTTTGGTGCTGGTGATTGATGATGAAGAGTCGATTCGCCGGGTTATCAGCGATATACTGGCCGCCGATGGCATTGACAGCCTGGCCGCGTCTACAGGTGAGGAAGCTCTGGTTTTGTTCCAGGCCCACCAGGAGGAGATTTTGTTGGTGATGCTGGACCTTTCTATGCCGGGCATGGGCGGCGTGGAAACGTTTGTAGCTTTGCGGCGAATTAACGCGGATATACCTATCTTGCTCTCTTCTGGTTACAGCCAAACCGAGGTGAACCGGCAGTGGCTAGAAACCCCACCGGTCGGGTTTATTCCCAAACCTTACCAGGTACAAACATTACTCACGGTTGTCAGACAGCAACTGTCTGCACGCCCCGGCCATGACCGGCCGGAGGATGTGTCCTTCGGTGAAGATGATGATGAATGAAAAACGAAGTTTAAAGAAATTGTTGGCGGATTGGGCCACGGCCGTAGCCCATACGCATCACCGGCAGCCACCCGCCTATGATGGGCCAGATGTCACGTTGGCTAAACTCACTGAAAAAACGGACGAGGTTGAACCAGGCAGCGGCTTTGTGGCCCGTGTGCGCCCTACCGGCGACGGCCATCCGTACATTGGCAAGGCACTGGCCAACGGTGCCAGCCTGATACTGGCCCAGCGGTCGCCGGAAGAGGTAGGGGTGAGTGTGCCCGGTGACGTGGCCTGGCTGCAAGTGACCGATACGGCCGAAACGTTGGCCTGGCTCTCGGCCGCCTGGTATCGTTTTCCCAGCCGCGAACTGGTGATGATGGGTGTCACTGGTACCAATGGTAAGACAACAACGGTAAATTTGCTGTATGCCATCTTTAAAGCAGCGGGTTACAAAACGGGGATGCTCAGCACACTTAAAGCTGTGATTGGGGAGCGGGAAGAGCCGTTGGCGCTGCATGTGTCTACGCCAGAAGCGCCGGTGGTGCAGCGTTACCTGCGGCAAATGGTGGACGCTGGTCTGACACACTGTGTATTAGAGACAACATCACATGGGCTGGCACAGCACCGGGTGACGGCCGTAGATTTTGATACGGCCGTGATTACCAACATCACCCATGAACATCTGGATTATCATGGCACATATGAAGAGTATTTCCAGGCCAAAGCCCGCCTCTTTGAAGGGGTAGCCGCCAGCCAACCTGATCCTTGCAAACCATACCCGGTGGTCAAAACGGTTGTTTTGAACAGGGATGATGCCTCTTACCATCGCCTGGCACAAATTCAAGCGCCGCTGCAGTTTACCTATAGCCTGGAAGACAAAACTGCAGGCATGCATTCGCTGAAGTATGTTACTGACCCGGGAGGCACGTATCTGGAAATTAAAGCTGCCGGCCAGTCGATGGCTGACCTGGTGCTGCCGGTGAAGTCCAAACTGCTGGGTCTGTTCAGCGTTTATAACATGCTGGCCGCTGCGGCGGCCGCATGTGCCATGGGCGTGGATCATAACGCCATTCAGGCCGGGCTGCAGGCGGTAGAGTTGCTCCACGGCCGTATGCACCAGATCAAACGTGGCCAATCCTTCATCGTTCACGTAGACTTCGCCCATACCCCCGATGGCCTGGACAAAGCCGTGACGGCAGCGCGAGGTATCTTGCACCTGACGGCGGGCGCGGGGCGGGTGATTGTGGTGTTTGGCAGTGCCGGGCTGCGTGACCCGGAAAAGCGGCGCATGATGGCCGAGATTGCCGCTGAAAAAGCTGACCTGAGCATACTCACGGCTGAAGACCCACGCACTGAATCTCTCGATGACATTCTGGAGGTGATGGCTCAGGGCTGCCGCCGTCAAGGTGGCATTGAAGGCCAGACTTTCTGGCGTGTTCCGGATCGGGGCCAGGCTATTTACTTTGCCCTTACCCTGGCCGAAGAAAAAGATTTTGTTTTGGTTTGCGGCAAAGGGCATGAGCAGTCTATGTGTTTCGGCACTGTTGAATATCCTTGGGATGATGTGACGGCTACAGAAACAGCCCTGGATGCCTTCCTGGCCGGCGCCCCCATGCCAGATTTGGGGCTGCCTACCTTTCAGCCTGATAGGTGATTTGAACCCCTTGCCGATGCCGGGAAACACAGTTAGGTAATCGGCAACAATATTTCGAAATTAAGATCGCTTGAGGCGTTGCCGATTCCTCGAGGAAACCGCGAGAAAACGCCTCTTTTTACATCCGAAAACTTTTCGCGGTTTACCTAACAATTTCCGAAGGGCAAATGACAAACGATCTGTAACCTGTTATAACATGAGGTATCTCATTTGGGAGGCCCATATGCTGGCAACACTCATCAGCCGTTTGCGGCGAAATCATGGATTGGAACATGCAACGATTCATGTGCTTTCAGAAAAGCACAAACATTTTAGCGCCCAGGGGAATTCCACACCCCAGGGTTTTCACCTGAATATTTACGGAGATGTTTCTGAAGCCGATGTGCTGGATGCCGTGGAAGAAGCCTACCGGCGCATGAAAAAGGGGGAGCATCATCTAGCCGTGCACCCCAATTGCGGCACGGTGCTCCTGACTACGGCCGTACTCACCACGCTGGCCGCGCAGGCCGTGTTTGCGGTGGAACAGAAAAGACATCGCACTGTCATGAATCTGGCGGTGATAGCAAATGCACTGCCTGCGGCTGTATTGGCCGCCATTGCCGCCCTCATTGTCTCCCGGCCTATTGGCGTGCAGTTGCAGGCTCGTTACACTGTGGAGGGTGACCTGAAAGAGATGCAAATTGTCAGCATCCGTAAAGTGGCCCCTTCCCCGCTCACCCGTGTTTTCCAACTAATGCTTACCGGCGGCCAGCTTCAAGCTGCCTCTTACAAAATTGTAACGTCAGGATAGTTACAGGTTGTAAAGGGGTAGGCCACACGTAGAGAACCTGCCCCTTGCAACCTACCCCTTGCCGCATGTTTTACCTTTTTCACGGCGAAGATACCCACTCTCAACAGGAAGCCCTGGCCAAACTTCTGGCTAAAATGGATGATCCGGCGATGCTGGATTTGAATACCACCCGGTTAGAAGGGAATGTGACGCTGGCCGAGTTACAACAGGCTACGGCCGTCATGCCCTTCCTGGCTAAAGTGCGGCTGGTGATTGTGCGTGATCTTTTTGCCGCCAGGCCGGATAAGGCGTTTATGGAGCAGTTGGCAGCCTACCTGCCGCAGTTGCCAGAGACAACCCGCCTCTTTTTTCTGGAATCGAAGGTGCTGCCGGCCAACCACGCCATCCTCAAGCTGGCAGAACAGGCCGAAGGTGGTTACGTGAAGCGGTTTGATAGGCCAGAGGGGAGCGCCCTGGAACGATGGATTCGGGAGCAGGTGGCAGCGCGGCACGGCCGTGTTCACCCCCATGCCGTCCAGTTGTTGGCTGCCAACGTGGGCAGCAACCTGCAAATTTTGGCCCACGAGCTGGATAAGCTGGTTTTATACAAAGGTGACGACGGGGAAATTAGTGCCGCAGATGTCACACTGCTCAGCCCTTATGTGGCCGAAGCCAGTATCTTTGAGTTGGTAGACGCCCTGGGCAGCCGCAACAGTAAACGTGCCTCCTTGCTTTTACAACAAAAGTTTATGGAGGGCGCCGATCCGTTTTATCTTTTTACTATGATTGTGCGCCAGTTTCGCCTGCTTATTCAGGTGAAAGAACTGGCCGAAACAGGCAAACGTCCCCCTACCATTGGTCAGGAGCTAAAACTACACAGCTTTGTTGTTGGTAAGCTTTACCAGCAGAGCCAGGGATTTAGTATGGCTCAACTTGAGCAAATTCACCGCCACCTGCTGGATATTGACGTAGGCAGTAAAACGGGCCGTCATGATATGCTTACGGCGCTTAATCTTCTGGTGGCCAGCCTGACCCTGTAAGCTGTGCCTGTGTATAAAAAATGAGGTTGTTTCATGCGTCGAGATTGGCAATTGCGTCTGATCCAACCCCTGGCGGTGGCCGGGTTGCTTATAGCTTATTATCTGCTGCTCTTTCACAACGGCGTCTTAATCGCTGCCTGTACTGGTTCTGGATGGGATGATTGTGGGGCGGTCAGCGGGCCTTCTGCCCCCTATGCTGCTGTTGGCCCCGTTCCTGTAGCGCTCATTGGCTGGGTGGGGTATGCCATACTCTTTTTGTTGACCTGGTTGAAGGATTGGCAGCCCTTACGCGAGCGCTATTTGCCGGAACTGGTAGCGGGCACGGCCGTATTGGGTTTTGTTTTTACGTTAGGGCTGACCGCGCTGGAAGCATTTGTCATCCATGCCTTTTGCCGGTATTGTCTGCTTTCGGCTGCGTTGATCACAGTGATCTTTGTCTTATCCCTGAGCTATTTGCGTCATTTTGAGGAGTGACAGGCTCCTGAGAAGATGCTGATTGGTAAGGAGAGTATGATGAGATTGGAATTGGTAAAGGATTGGATGGCGCGTGAGGTGATTACCCTATCTCCAGAGGTTGGTGTGTTAGAAGCCGGCAACCTGATGCGGCAGAAGAATGTGCGGCGTTTGCCGGTGGTGCAGCACGGCCGTCTGGTGGGCATTATTACGTATGGTGACGTGCGCGAAGCCAAGCCCTCTACCACCAGCAGCCTGAGCGCCTGGGAGGTGAATTACTTGTTGGCCCGCCTTACCGTGGGTGAGATCATGACCGCCAACCCACTGACCATTTCCCCGGAAGCCACCATTGGCGAGGCAGCGCACCTGATGTATACACACAAAGTCAGCGGCCTGCCGGTGTTGAACGCCAATCAGGAGTTGGTGGGTATTCTTACAGAGTCAGACATCTTCCGCATGGTGGTGCATGATTGGACAAAAGCGCAGGAAGGGCCAACCTCCCCGTATGCCCACTATGAAAGCTAACCACCTAAAAGGCAAAGGGTTCGTTCAAAAACAACGTTGGACGTTTGCCAGGTCATCAGTTATCAGTGCCCAGTCATCAGTCCAGAAGAACCCCCAACTGATCACTGACAACTGATTGCTGATCACTTTAAAACACGAGGTTCATCGTAAACGAGCCCAAAGTACCCCGGCTGCTTTGATACTTCTCTCATGAGACCTCTACTGCTTTGCCCAGTGGGGTGATCCTTAGTTTTGTTTTTTGGTGGGGCACACTATCTGGCAAGCCAATATCCCCTTGATGAATGACCAGGCAATTCAGCCCCAGGTGATGCACGGCATCACGAATGAGGTGGGGGCTTCCATGCCCCCCAAAGCTGGGCCTGTCTAGCAAAACGACGGTGCTTTCAATGCCTTGCTGGGCCAGGTGTAAGAGTTGGGGAATCCAGGAGGCGTCAGCAGCGGGCGTAATAAGTATGGCCGCGCTGCCACGGTTGACGATACGGCCCAGATCATACAGGGCGGCTGTCAGATCGGTTTGGCCGTCGGCCCGAATGAGGGCCAGTGCCCGCAAGATGCGCCAGAGTTGGCCCTGACCCTGCCCAGCGGGAATAGTAGTGGGCCTACGGCCGTAACCAGCAAACCCTACGGCCCGGTTTTGGCGCTGTGCCCTGGCAGCCAGGGCCGCAGCCATCAACACCATCTGCTCTTCAGTGCCCATCATGCCGCGGCCAACCTGGGCACTGGCCTGCATGTCCAGCAATATCCAGATGTTCCCGGTTGCATCCAGGTCAAACTCGCGCACAAACAGTTCATCACGCCGGGCCGTTGTGGGCCAGTGGATAAGGCGCAGGGCGTCACCAGGGGTGTACGGCCGTGTGGTGGCGGCGTTGAGGGTGGCGTGGTGGCTGCGCTGCCGGGCCCGTTTGCGCCCGCTGCTGTGCCCAGCCGGCAAGCTGATGGGCAGCCGGCTGTGAATAGGAGGGTGAATGATGATCTCATGGGTCTGGGGGTAGCGCCGGGTCATGATAAAGATGCCAAAGGGATCACCCGTGCGAATAGACCAGGGGCCGATGAGGTATTGGCCGCGCTGCTGGCACACGGCCGTTTGCCGCCAGCGGTCTACACGCTCATTACCGGGGCTGCGCACTACGGCGGCCTGGTAGCCAGGTACATTAGAGCCATCTACCACCTGAACCCACAGGGCAGGCACCAGGCTGTGATTCCATACTTCAAAGGTTTCGGCCAGGACATCACCCACGGCTACCCAATGAGATTCCGTCTGGCGTTTAGCCTCAAGCCCCTGGGCCAGGTACCATACCCACCCATAAGCCACCACAAACATGCCGCCCAACCCCACCAGCAATGTGTTCCAGACGCGATCTGGCAAGACAAATGCAGCGATGAGCAAAACAAACAGCGAGAGAAGAGGCAGGCGCAGACGAAGTGTAATGTTAACCTTTGATGCGGCCGTATCCATCTGGTAATTGTGCCACAGGCCCGGCTGTTGGCAAGATGAAAGACAAAGCTGCCGTGATTACCGTTAGAAACAGGCCGCCTGCCCTGGTGAGTGGCAAGAGGCAGCCTGTCAGGTACTGCATAGATAGTGTACGCTAAACAGGTTATCTGGATCGGTCCAGACGCGGGCCACACGCAAACCAGCCTGGGCCGCCAGATGGGCAAATTCGGCAGGCGTATATTTGTAAGAGGATTCTGTCCAGATACATTCTCCGGCATCCAGGTGGATGGGGTGGTCGCTGAGGCGCACGGTTTGCTTTTTCCGGCTGACCAGGTGCATTTCCACACGGCCGTGTACCTCATCATAAAACGCGTCATGGAAGAACTGGTCTAAGGCAAAGTCTGTGCCCAGGTCGCGGTTTAACCGGCGTAAGATGTTCAGGTTAAATGCGGCCGTAACCCCCTGAGCATCATTGTACGCCGCGTGCAAAACCTGCCTGTCCTTTTTGGTATCTACGCCGATCAGGATGCCGCCAGTACGCCGGGCCACATGCCGCATGCGCCGCAAAAAGAGCATAGCCTCTGCCGGATGAAAATTGCCGATGGTCGAACCGGGAAAGAAGACCACCCGTTTATGTACCTCTTGGTCTGGTTGCGGCAGCGTAAAATTGGCCGTGTAGTCAGCACATACTGGCAGCACTTGTAAAGCCGGATACCGGGTCGCAATCCTTTCCGCCGAAGCCAGCAATGGTTCCCGTGAAATATCAATAGGTATATAGGCTGCCAGGTCAGGTAAATGCTGCAGCAGCGTTTCTGTTTTCAGGCTGCTGCCACTGCCATATTCAATCAACAGCGCCTGTTTGCCAATGAGGCTGGCCATTTCGCCAACAGATGCTTGCATAATGGCCAGTTCTGTGCGTGTAGGGTAATACTCCTCTAGGTCTGTGATTTGTTCAAAGAGTTGGGACCCATAGTCATCATAGAATAACTTGGCCGGCAGCTCTTTTTGTGGCTTTTTCAGCCCGGCTAACACTTCTTTTTCATGAGTGGTTGTGTCTGGATGGAAATCGAGTAGTTGTATAGACATGACAATAACCTGAGATTTGGAGATGAAAAGATAGGATCTCCACAATCCCTTAGCTTTCTTTATGCCGCTTTCGCCAGGCGGAAGCCCATAAACTGCCAACGGGCATGCCCGGGAAAGAAGTTGCGGTAGGTAGGGCGAATATGGTTGGCCATAGTAGCGCAGGAACCACCGCGCAGCACAAACTGGTTGGCCATAAATTTGCCGTTGTATTCGCCGATGCTCCCCGGCGCGGGTTCGTAGCCGGGGTAAGGTGAGTAGTGACTGGCGGTCCATTCCCACACATCGCCGT
Organism: Ardenticatenaceae bacterium; assembly: GCA_011525915.1. Classification (GTDB taxonomy): domain Bacteria; phylum Chloroflexota; class Anaerolineae; order Promineifilales; family Promineifilaceae; genus CAADGU01. The sequence continues at coordinate 122,199 of WYBM01000021.1, forward strand.
ACATTTGTGCCGGGAAAGCGGTGGGTGGTTCGTTGAGGGGAATCGGATGGTAGTGCCGGTCATCTACAAAATTGCCCTGAATAGGCAGCGGTTGGGCCGCAATTTCCCATTCGGCTTCGGTGGGCAGACGCGCCCCGGCCCACCGGGCAAAAGCGTCAGCTTCATAGTAGCTGACATGTGTGACCGGCTCATCCAGGTCTAATTCACGCAGGCCAGCCAGGGTGTAATGATACCATGTGCCGTCAACCTTCTCCCAGTATAGGGGTGCCTGCCAGCCGTTGGTCTGCACCGCATCCCACCCCATAGAAAGCCACAGCAGCGTTTTTTCATAGCCACCATCCTGGATGAATTCCATGAATTCGCCGTTGGTGATAAGCCGGTTGGAAAGCTGGAAGCGTTCGGCAAAAACACGGTGGCGTGGTGCTTCGTTGTCAAAGATAAACCCGTCACCATGGTGGCCAATGTGGTACACGCCTGCCTCATAGGCAACCCAGCCTAATGTGGGGATACGGCCGTGCTTCACCGTTTTGTACGGCCGATACACCGGGTAAAGGGGGTTGATGGAAAAGTTGTACTTAATGTCTGTGAGCATCAATTCCTGATGCTGCTGTTCATGGTTAAAGCCAATGTCCATAAGAGGGGTGATCTCCTGGGCAGTATCTTCATCTATTTTTTCCAGGAAATTGAGCATGTGTTCATCAACGTAGCGCCGGTATTGATAAACGTCGGCGACGGTAGGCCGGCTGAGCAAGCCGCGATTGGCGCGTGTCCAGCGGTTGCCGGCCGAAACGTAGTAAGAGTTAAAGAGATAGGGGTAGGTTTCATTCAGCAGTTTGTAAGAGGGGTCATAGTCGCGGAGGAGAAAGGTCTCAAAGAACCAACTGACGTGCGCGATGTGCCATTTGGTGGGGCTGACGTCTGGCATAGCTTGGATGATATAATCTTCGGTGACCAGCGGCTCACACAACTCCTCTGTGAATTGACGGATCTGCTGGTATTGTTGGGCCAGCGTGAAAACCTGGTCACTGCGATGTGCAGGCGTAGAGGCCTCTACCTTGCTCATGTTTAACAGGGTCATATGATAACTTCTCCTTTTCTGACAAACGTGCAGGTAAATAAAATATGCCCGTTAGACGGTACTAGAAATTATGTTCTTACGTCTGTAGGCTAACTCACAGACCGTTTAAAACCTGACAGAAGGTGTCAGGTTACGGCCGTTAAAATTGTCCATGTTGATAAATTTGTAATCTCTCAGGAGGCAGTAAATGATTTCACATTTGCAAATGATTACCATTTATGTCAGTGATTTGCCGCGCTCCCTCAAGTTTTACACCGAAAAACTGGGGTTTGTGCAAACGGCCGTGTTTGAAGACGGGGACACCAAAATGGCCTGGGTGGCGCCGGAACCGGTTTTAACCGTAGACCGGGCCACAGAAATTGGCCTGTGTGAAGTGGCGGAAACTGACCCGCGCATTGGGGCGGTGAGCGGCATGGTGTTCACCGCTACCGATATTGCCGCGACTTATGACGAGCTTAAAGCGAAAGGCGTTCATTTTACGAAAGAGCTTATTCGTCACCCCTATGGTCAGGGCGAAGGCGACCAAGAAGCCAACTTTGTAGACCCAGACGGTAACACGTTTTTACTGCATACGTAAATGTATTGGCAAAGGCCAGTGAGGTAAAACAATGGACGATGTGACGGAAAAAGTGGCCCTGGTAACAGGCGCCAGCCGGGGTGTAGGCAAGGGCATTGCCCTGGCGCTGGGGCAGGCCGGGGCCACCGTGTATGTTACTGGCCGCACCATGATCCCCGGGCAAGGAGTAGATGGCATGCCCGGTACGGTGGCGGAAACGGCTGTTCTTGTGACCCAGGCTGGCGGCCGGGGTATTCCCGTGCGTTGTGACCATACAGTGGATGCTGACGTGGAAGCTCTGTTTGCTCAGGTGGAAGCAGAGCAAGGGCGGCTAGATGTGCTTGTTAACAATGTCTGGGGCGGCTATGAAGCTATTGAAAGTGAGGTCAACAGTTGGCTGGTGCCGTTTTGGGAACAACCCCTCCGTCGCTGGGATGCCATGTTTACGGCGGGCGTCCGGGCCCATTATACGGCCAGCCGCCTGGGGGCGCGGCTCATGGTGCGGCAGGGCAGCGGCCTCATCGTTAACATCTCTTATTGGGCGGGGCAAACATATATGAACAACGTGCCTTATGGCGTTTCTAAATGCGCTACAGACCGGCTGGCGATGGACATGGCCCATGAATTAAGAGAGTATGGTGTCACGGCCGTGTCCCTTTACCCTGGTCTGGTACGTACGGAGCGGGTGTTGGCGGCGGCCGAATACTTTGATATGAGCAATGCTGAATCGCCGACGTTTACTGGCCGGGCCATCGTTGCCCTGGCAAGTGACCCTCATGTCATGGCCAAAACAGGTCAAGTTTTTGTAGCTGCCGATCTGGCGCTAGAATATGGCTTTACCGATATCAATGGACGGCAGGTACGGCCGTTGACGCTGGCGACAGCTTCCTGAGTTCACCATGACTCGGTTTTTAGCCTCAAAAGCAAAGCGGGCGTTAAGGAGATGGTTAAAGGATGAAACTGGTAGATTGTCGTGCCCAACTGGCGCAGCACGGGGAAGCCATTCGTGTGCTGGTGGCTTCTGTTTCTGAACAAGAAGCGCGCTGGAAGCCGGCGGGCGAAGAGTGGTCGGTGTTAGAAGTGGTCAATCATTTGTATGATGAGGAGCGTGAAGACTTCCGGCAGCGATTAGACATCTTGCTGCACCAGCCGCCAGACACGCCCTGGCCACCCATCAACCCGCAAGGGTGGGTGACCGAGCGCCGTTATAATGAACGAGATTTGAGTATGTCGCTGCAAAATTTCCTGACTGAACGGCAGCAGTCACTCAAGTGGCTGGATGGCCTGCAAGACCCCGATTGGCAGCGAGGGCAGACACACCCGGTGGCCGGCCTTTTCCGGGCGGGAGATATGCTGGCTGCCTGGGTGGCCCACGATGTGCTGCACCTGCGCCAGCTTGTGGCCCTGAAATGGGCGCTTACTGGGCAAATGACACAGCCGTATGCGGCTGCTTATGCTGGTGATTGGTAAACAATGTTTTGCCTTCCCCAGACTGATTTCATAGATAACAAAAGGGATCATCATGAGCGAAACAAAATTGTTTAAGGATTATTACGATGAGGAACTGGCACGATGGCTGGCCGCCCGGATCACGGCCGTTCACCCCACTTTTGATGGCCAGGCCTTTGTGGCCCAGATCAGTCCACAGCTTGACGGCAAAGAGATGAAGGCCAGAACCTTGGTTTTTACGCAGGCCATGCGTGACCATTTACCGCCAGAGTACCCGGCTGCCTGGGCTGTTTTGCAAGCCACATTAGACGCAGAATTAACAGAAACGCAGGGCGTTTTTAATGATGGCTGGCATTACTGGCCTGTGGCCCAATTTATTGAACTGTATGGTCTGGATGATTTTGACGTTTCCATGGCGGCCATGATGGAGATTACCAAACGACATACGGCGGAATTTGCCATACGGCCGTTTCTCGTTCGCTATCCTGACCGTACGCTGGCGGTGCTGCATGAGTGGGTGCACCATGAGAACCCCCATGTGCGCCGCCTGGTGAGTGAAGGCACACGACCACGCCTGCCTTGGGGGATGCGGCTGCACCAGTTCATAGCCGACCCCACGCCAACCCTGGCCTTGTTGGAAGCATTAAAGGATGATCCTGCCGAATATGTGCGCCGTTCTGTGGCCAACCACCTGAATGACATTACCAAAGATAACCCCACTGTTGTCATTGAGACACTCGCCCGCTGGCAGAAAACCCCCACGCCGGAACGGGAATGGATCACCCGATACGCATTGCGCTCATTGGTGAAGGCAGGTGACCCGGCAGCGCTGCGGTTGTTGGGGTATGGTGATGTGAAAGCCAGGCTGCATACCCTGACCGTTGTGCCCACGGTGGTGAATTTTGGGGAGAGTGTATGCATTGAGTTTGAGCTGCAAAGCGAAAGCGAAGAAGCCCAAGACCTGATCGTAGATTACGTGATACACTTTGTAAAAGCCAACGGCCGTACTGCTCCTAAGGTGTTTAAGCTGCGCAACGTCTCTCTTGACGGCCGTCAACACATTCACATTCGCAAACAGCACCTCTTAAAACCCATTACTACCCGCCGCTACTACCCCGGTCTGCATCGGGTAGAGGTGCAGGTAAATGGACAGGTTCTGGGAGAAGTAACATTTGAACTGGTTATGGCCTGAACATGATAAAATCGGCCGTCTGCATGTTCAGCACGGCCGTTTTTCCCTCTTAGTCCGTTTGCTGGTGGAGGCAATGTGCAACAACCCCCTATTCTTGTGACCGGGGCCACAGGTTTTATTGGGCGCACCCTGGTTTCCCTGTTGGTGCAGCAAGGGTTTCCAGTCACTGTTTTGATGCGTGAGGCATATGCGCACGCCGATGGGCAGATGTGGCCGACAGAACTTTTGGCTGTGCGTAACCGCCTGCAAGTGGTCTATGCTGATCTGCGGAACTTCCAGCTTGCGGTGCGGGCCATACGGACGGCCGAACCCCATGTAGTGGTTCATTTGGCGGCGGCCGGTGTGACGGACCCATTTTTAAGCGTGGACACGGCCCTGCGTCATAACGTCAACGGTACCCTTAACCTGGTCCGCGCTTGTTTTGAAAAGAGCACCACCACGCGCCGGCTCATCGTGGCCCGTACACCAGGCGAGCGAGCCAGCATGAACGTCTATGCCGCCAGCAAGGCGGCGGCCTGGCACTTTTGCCAGATGTACAGCCGTACCCACGGCTGGCCCATTTACGGCGCTATGATCTTCCAGGCCTACGGGCCCGGGCAGTCGCCGCACAATCTTATCCCTGCTGCCCTGGCAGCAGCCCAGGCCGGGCAAGATTTCCCCATGACGGCCGGTGCCCAGCAGCGTGACTGGATTTACCTAAGTGACGCGGTTGCGGGCATTCAGGCCATGTTGGCGGCCGATTTGACCCCAGGTGAGACGGTAGAGCTGGGTAGTGGGCAGCTGACGAGCGTGGTGGAAGTGGTTGACCTGATTTACCGGCTGGCCAATAAAGGTGGTAAGCCACACATCGGTGCATTACCCTCTCGCCCGGGTGAGGAGGCCGTGCAGATGGCAGACGCGGCCAGGACACACGCGCGCATTGGGTGGCAAACGGCCGTGTCCCTGGCAGATGGCGTGCAGCGCATGATGGTTGCTTCCTAGCCGTTTAAATAGTCCAAACTTCCCCCTCATGCATGTTGATTACCAGGACTCTCATCTTTAGAATGAGAGCATGACCATTGAAAAATCACTCCATGTGCCTGTGAGCACGGCGGTCGAAGATACACCCAACTCACTCTCCTCACCCCGGACATTGCTCCGCCAGGAGCCAAATGATGCAAGCGTTCCTGGCCCGTCTGAAAGACGTAGGCATTTGGGGTTGCGGGCGAAACTTGTCTTACCTTATCTTATCCTGGCGCTGGTTGTGGGTGTCATGGCCGCTTACCTGGTCACCAGGGTAGTACTGGCAACCTGGTCAGAGCGCTTTCATGGGCAGTTGTTTTCGGCGGCTGATGAAGCGGCAGATCTTATTGTCCACCGCGAAGAGGAACAGTTGGCTGCCTGGCGACAAATTGCGTTTACCCAGGGGGTTGCTGAAGCGGTTGGGGTCGGCGCTGTGGCGAACATAGACCAGTTGGTGCGGCCCATTGCCCTCAATGACCAGATAGAAGTGCTTTACGTTTTTACGGATGAGGGTCGAGAATTGTTTAGACTGCCTGATGATGGACAAACGGCCGTGAATGGGGCCAACTGGCCCATCGTATCCCAGATTCGGGCGGACACCGTGAACCGGTATGCTGCTTTACAATCAACAGGTGAGGACGCTTATCTTTTTACGGGCGGCGCCTTGCGGAATGAAACAAACACGATGACCGGTATCCTGTTAGTAGGGCTGCCGCTGGCTGATCTGGCAGCCCAACTGGAATCGGCCGTGTTCGCCGATGTCACGTTGTATGCGCCAGACGGCCGTGTGTTGGCCAGCACCATCGGCCTGTCAGACCCCGCAGATATTGCCTTAACGCCAGAACAAGTGCAAGATGTGCTGGCCGCTCAGGAGGATGTAACTTCTGTACGCCAGATCACGCCAGCCGGTACGCCATACGTCCAGGTCATGCTGCCTTTTGAATTACAGGCCGGGCAAGACGTTGGTGTGATGGGGGTTAGCTTGCGCCAAGATTTCCTGATTTCGCCGTTGTACCCGGCGCGCAATGTTATTATGGTGATTTTTACATTGACCGTCGCGGCGACATTAATCATTGGTTACTTGCTGGCTGGGCACATCATTCGACCCATGGAGCAGCTCATGACAGCCGCCGCGCAAGTGGCAGCCGGTGATTTTAATGTGCAGGTCACTAACCATTCGTCTGACGAGTTGGGTCAATTAACCCGTAGTTTTAACGATATGGTGATACAGTTACACCGGCGGCGTCATTTGGAAGGAGTGTTCGGCCGTTATGTGGGTGACCACATTGCCCGGCGCATTTTGTTAGATGAAGCAGATTTAGGGGGCCGGCGCGTAACGGCCACCGTGTTATTTGCCGACATTCGTGACTTCACCACGTTTACTGAACGAGCTGATCTGGCCCAGTTGATTGATGAGTTAAATGAATATTACAGCCTTATGCAGGCGGCGGTTGACGCCCATGACGGCGTCATCAATAAATTTGGCGGCGACTCCTTGCTGGCGATTTTTGGCGCGCCACTGCCTCAGGAGAATCATGCCGAGCAGGCCGTGCGGACGGCCACAGCGATGATGGACCAGCTGGCATTGTTAAACGCCCGCCGCCAGGCCAGGGCGGATCCTCCTTTCCGTATTGGCATCGGTGTGAATACGGGGGAGATGATCGTTGGTAATTTAGGGGCTGAACAGCGCCGTGAATATACTGTTTTAGGGGACACCGTTAACACGGCCAAACGTTTGAGTGATCTCAATAAAACGACGCCTACTTACAGTATTTTTGTGGGCGAGAATACGGTTGAAGCATTGGGAAAAGTGGACGAATGGCCTTTTGACTGCCTTGGTGAATTCTCCCTCAAGGGCAAACAGAATGTGGTAGCCACTTATGCCCTGATTCGATGTGAGGGTAGCCAGGCGTGAGGCTGACACCTGAAACAAGAGTGCCCCGCCCCCGGCGGCCCCGCCCCCGGCGGCCGCTTACCGGCGCTATTGGGCATGGGGTAATGATATTGTTGCTTTCTTGGGGTGTTACTTACCTGGCGACGATGGCCGCTTTTGCCCAATTAAGGCTGGCGGCCTGGCATCATCTGGATTTACGATCACGGATTCAAGCTGACTATGCTGGTGAGCTGCGTCCTCTTCTTTTTGCGCCGGTAAGCCTGGCTTTGATAGATGATCTGGGGGTAGATAGATCGGTTGTTGTACTCTCGACCATGACCATCATCACCGCAGCCCAAACAGCAACACCTGTACCCATACAGATAGAATCCACACAAACGAATGCGGTGCCCGCATTAGCAAGCCCTACAAACAAGGCCCGGCTAACACCTACCAAAACATCTTTACCCCTGCCCACAAACACAGGAGTAATATTACCAACTCCCACCGCATCACCCACTGTTATACGCCTACCCACACAAATGCCCGTACCGTCAACCCCTACTCAAAGTTCACCCATGCCTACGACCCCGCCTGTAGTCCCTTCTGCCAGACCCACAGCCACCTTTTGGCCCACCATCACGGCCGTGCCTCCCTGGCCTATAACCCCGTCTCCTAAGGCAACGGCCCCTTTACCCTGGCCCACAACCACTCCATTGCCTACGGTGATGTTAACGGCAACGTCTCGTCCATGGCCCACAGCCACATGGCCGCCTTTACCTACAGCCACCTTGCCACCTTTGCCCACGGCTACCTTATCCCCTCTGCCCACGGCTACCTTGCTCCCTTTGCCCACGGCCACCTTGCTCCCTTTGCCCACGGCCACCTTGCTCCCTTTGCCCACGGCCACCTTGCTCCCTTTGCCCACCGAGACGCTCATTTCGCCATTTCGTACGCCGACGCCAAGATATTATCAATGAGGCGTGTTTTCCCAAAAAAGACGGCCGTTGACAATAAAACACCTTCTTCTACATCTGTTAGCTCTTGTAACGTCTCTGGGTCGGCGGCGCTGACATAATCCAGCCGGGCCAGGGGTTCGGTGTTAATGGTCTCCGTCATTAACTGGCGCAGGTGGTCTCCGCGTCGCTCTCCCTGCGCATAGGCACTTTGGGCCGCCAGCAGCGCCCGGCGCAAAACAGCCGCCGCCTGCCGCTGTTCCGGCGAAAGATAAGCGTTGCGCGAACTCATCGCCAGGCCGTCTGCCTCACGTATAGTTGGGCAGATAATCATAGCTACATTAAAGTTCAGGTCACGCACCATCTGGCGCAGCACCACCGTTTGTTGGGCATCTTTTTGACCAAAATAGGCTCGGGTAGGTTGTAAAATGTTAAACAACTTGGCCACGACCGTCGCCACCCCTTGAAAATGGGTGGGACGGGCGGCGCCTTCTAAGGGTTGGGAAACTTGTTGGACGGTGACGGTCGTTTGAAAGTCTGGCGGGTATATGGTGGTGGCTGTGGGTGTAAAAACCAGGTCTACCCCTTCTGCCTGCAGCAGCGTTAAGTCACGGGCCAGATCACGTGGGTAGGTGCTCAGGTCTTCCGTGGGGGCAAATTGGGCCGGGTTGACAAAGATAGTCACGGCCGTCTGGTCATTTTCCGCCTTGGCCCGCCGTACCAAGGCCAGATGCCCTTCGTGCAAATAACCCATCGTGGGTACCAGCCCCCAACTGAGTGTGGGATCTGCCCAACGTAGCTGCCGAATTTCCGGTATACTGTCGATAACGTTCATGTGAGTTCCTCTTGTTGAGAAATTTCAGATTGCAGATGAGTAAGCAAAGCAGCCCGGTCAACCTCTAAATGCCACGCTGCGGTTTCCAGCTTTTTCACTTCACGTAGTAACACGGCGTTGACCGGCGTAGGAATATTCAGGCCACGGCCGTAGGCAACAACAGCGCCACAAATGGTGTCTACTTCTGTGCGGGCGCCGCGCATCATGTCTTGCAACATGGAAGAGTAATTGGTAGCCGTTGCCTGGGCTACCTCCAGCGCACGCCGGGCTGCGTCTGAGTAGGGCAGGGTAATGTGCTGTGCCTGGGCCAGGGCTGCCACTTCTTGGGCAGCCTGCGCCATGAGGCTTTGTGCCGTTTCATTTTTTGCCAGATACCCATTGGGAACGTGCAATAGTGCCGTCAGCGGGTTAATGCCGGCATTGATGGCCAGTTTGCCCCACACCAGGCTGGTGGGGTTGTCGGTGAGGTCAGTGGGAAAACCGGCTTGGCGGAACAGGGCAGCAACTTGTGACAGTGTGACGGCCGTAGCCGGCTGCCCCGCCAGGTAGGTATGCCCCATGCCCGCGACACGTACATGCCCTGCCCCCATCATGGTAGCGCCAGCGGAAGTGATGCCCAGGGCCACGTTATCTGCGCCCAGTATGGCCGTGAGCTTTTCCAGATTGCCCAGACCATTTTGCAGCGTCAATGTCAGCCCGCGTGGCGCCAGCACCTGCCGGGCCACGTTAGCGGCCGACTCTGTTTTATGCCCCTTGACAAGAATCAGTGCCAGGTCAGCCGGAGGCACTTGGGAGAGGTCGTTGGTAGCCCGCAAAGGGCAGCGGCTGGTACGGCCGTTGCTGACTTCCACCAACAACCCTTCAGCGCGAATTGTTGTTAACTGTTCGGCCCATTCGCCTAACAGCCATACTTCTGCGAACGGGTGCAGATGGGCCCCAAACAGGCTGCCCATCGCCCCAATGCCGATGATTGCAATTCTCATAGCGGTTGGTAGTCCGTTAGTGGTAGTGGGTCATCAGTGTGTTTATAAGCCATCACTGATGGTTGTCCAGGGATTGTAGGAACGCCTCTATCTCTGCGGTTTCCATAGGGTATGTATGTTCTTCGGCAGGGAAACGGCCGTTGACCACGTCTTCTCGGTAAGCAGTCAGGGCGCTGCGGATGGTCTCATTCAATGTGGCATAATGTTTCACAAATTTGGGTGTAAAGCGGTCAAACAATCCCAGCAGGTCATGGTACACCAGCACCTGCCCGTCACAACCAGCACCGGCGCCAATGCCGATGGTGGGAATGGGCAGCCGCTGGCTGACGGCCGTAGCCACAGGCGCGGGCACCGCTTCCAGGACAATGGCAAAGCAGCCAGCTTCAGCCAAGGCCAGCGCATCTTTAAGCAGGCGCTGGGCGGTTACGGCCGTTTTCCCCTGCACCCGAAAGCCACCTAATTGCGAGGTTGTTTGGGGCGTCAGGCCAATATGCCCCATCACAGGTATACCCGCATTTACAATTGCCCGGACAGTAGGCGCTACCTCTTGGCCGCCTTCCAGTTTCACCGCATCCATCCCCGCTTCCTTAAGGAAACGGCCGGCATTGCGTACTGCTTCAGAGACATCTACCTGGTAAGACATAAAAGGCATGTCTCCCACCAGAAAAGCGTATGTTGCGCCGCGGGCCACCGCCCGGCTGTGGTGCAGCATCTCTTCCATAGTCACAGAGACGGTACTGTCCAGCCCCAGCATCACCATGGCCAGGGAGTCACCTACCAGGATAATGTCAATTTCTGCCTGGTCTACCAGCATACCACTAGAATAGTCATAAGCTGTCAACATGGTTAGAGGGACTCCCTGCGTTTTCCGCTTTTGCAAATCTACAATGGTTATCTTTTTTCGTGTCATCTCCAATTCTCCCTTGTAAATAGCGCGGGTGCGCGGCAGAGCCGCGCATTATCCCGCTGGTATAGGGTCGAGTTGCGGCATAAGCTGCACTTCGTACCCCAACTTCGATAATTGTCTGGTTAAATAATCAACTTTGCTCTCTTTTCGTCTTTCTTGAAAATAGTCGCTGCCTAAATCCTGGTATGCTTCCTGATGAGTTAGCATGTGATATATGCTGACTAGCAGCGAACGTGCCACAGCGACAATAGCTCGTTTTTTCCCCCGCCTACCCACCAAACGTTTGTACAACACTGACGCATAGCTTCCTTTTTTGCGCCGCGCTGCATGCGCCACCTGAATCATCGTGGTTCTCAGCGTTTGATTGCCCTTGCGCGTCCGTCCCGAATATCGCTTACCACCGCTTTCGTTGTTCCCCGGTGCTAGTCCGGCCCAAGCAGTCAAATGCTTGTCTTCAGGAAATTGTCCCATGTCAATACCTGTTTCAGCCAGAATCGCTTCCGCCGACCGCTGGTTGATTCCAGGGACTGTGTCTAGCAACTCCACCGCAGTTTGCCACGTTAATGATGTTCCAGCCTCTTCAGTTTCTTCTGTACCTTCTTCCTTGCCACTCCCTGCCGCTGGCGCTGGCGGTAGTTGTTGTTGGCTCATCTTTTCTAAACGCACGCTGATTTCCTGGCTGATATTGGCGATTTGTCCGTCCAGAAAGTCTATATGGGCTAACTGCTCGCCTAATATGAAGCGATGATGCTCGCTCACAATACCGGTCAATGCCTTTTCCAACTCCGGTATTTTGGACCGCATTCGCCCTTTCGCCATTTCGGCCATCTCTTTTTCAGACGCATCCCCTTCTATCATTGCTTCCAACATCAACCGCCCGGATACGCCTAAGACATCGGTCGCCACCGACGCTAACTTGATGTTGGCTCCTTCCAGCAGCTTTTGCACCCGATTCACTTCTCTAGCTCGTTCTTGCACCAGCTTGGTACGATAACGGGTCAAATCGCGCATATCCCGTTGCCGTTTCTCAGGAACAAAGCTCGCTTGCAACAGGCCATAGCTTAACAGTTCCGCGATCCATTCCGCGTCTTTGACATCTGTCTTGCGTCCGGGCACATGTTTGATGTGTTTGGCATTGACTACCACGACGGTATATGACCCTTCCAGCAAGTTGTACACCGGATGCCAATACACCCCGGTACTCTCCATGGCCACATCGGTCACGCCCCAACTAGCTAACCAGTCGCTCATCTGTAATAATTCTGGCGTTGTCGTCCCAAATGTCCGTGTCTCGGTGTCTACTTCTTTGCCTTCGACCCGGCGGCAGTTCACAACGACATCCCTCTTGTGTACATCAATTCCTGCGCCACACTTCACCATCACTCTCATCATTCGCCTCCGTTTGTCTGGTCAGATACCCTGGTTGAGAAAATTCTCCCTTGCGTGCTCGTAGCAACAATTTGTGGTACTTCTGGGTATCCCGGTCAGTCTCCTGTTCAGACTCGCAGTACCAGTTAAAAGTTCGACCTCCGACCAGTTCTTCCAATTCTATCCAGCTCTGGCGTTGGTGACGTGTGGCGGAGCGTACCCGCGCTATTTTCATTCATTTGCTGGTGCCGCGCCGCGGCGTGGTGTCTCCCTTGTAAATAACCTCCCGGAGGCTTCTACGGCAAAGGTCATCTGGGATGAACCCTCCGGGAGGTTTAAATGATTATGCACTCTGGTACAGGGCTGTGGCCAATGTTTCAATTCTGGCACGCATTGATAATTGTGACAGCCATGTGGCCGGAATGCCATCCTCACCGTAAAATGCGCCCGCAATTTGCCCGTAAACAGCGGCGGTTGTGTCGGCATCATCTCCTAAGTTCGCGGCCATCAGGCATCCTTCGTGGAAGGAATGGCTATGATAAAAAGCCCACAAGGCGGCTTCCAAAGATTTAACAACATACCCACTGCCTATAATGTCTGGAGGGTGGCGCTCCTTGAATGATCCCATGGCTATTTCGGCGATGTCGCTTACCAAGGGATGGCTTTGCCAATAACCTGGGAGTGGCGTGTAGTAACTTTCTAATAAGTTTGTTTTGGTTTCGCCACACAAGGCGCCTACTAGAAGTGCGCCTAGATAACGGCAGCCATCTACGGCCGTGACGGCACCGTGTGTGGTACGTGAGCTTTCGCCTGAACGTGTGATGGCGGTAGAGGGATGTCGGCCATAAAACATGGGTACGGGGGCTAACCGCATAATTGAGCCGTTACCTGCCGCCTGGGGGTGTGTTGAGCCGGCATAAGGGTTGCCTGTACGCTCGAAGTCAGCCAGAGCCTGGCGTACTGTATTACCAATGTCAAAACAATGTCCTGTGCTGCTCAGATACCCTTCCCTAAACCAGCGTACATAACGCATCATCTGGTCTTCCGGGTAAAATCCGTTGCGCTCCACCAGGCTTTCTGCCAGACACAGCGCCATAGACGTATCATCTGTCCATTGGCCGGGTTGGAGTTGAAAAGGCCCGCCGCCAACCATGTCGGTAAGGGGGACAAAAGTACCAGGGGTTTTGAATTCCAGGGTTGTGCCTACGGCATCACCCACGGCTAATCCCAGTAAGCAGCCTTTGTATCGCTTTAACTTATCCATACCCGTATTGTAAACAGTTTTACAAAGTTTGTGCTTCTCATCTTGATGAATTGGGCGTGGGGTTCGTCCATACTAAAGATGATTTTATCGATCAGGAGAAGACATATGGATTGGTTGGCCCTTTTTGCCCTTTTCACCGTACTATTAATCACACTGCTGCCTATGCCCCAGGACAAAGATACCCGTGCCGGGCAGCCACCAATTTCTGAAAACCATGTAAAATAGGGTCATGCTGGATGTACAGCTTGATCCGCGCCTGGTGCGCATGCCGCCTTTTGCTGAGGGCGCATGGTTAAATACAAATGGGGCACTATCACGCGAACAGTTACACGGCCGTGTTTTGCTCATTGATTTTTGGGATTACGCCTGTATCAACTGTTTGCGCACACTGCCCTATCTGGCAGCCTGGCACGGCCGTTATGCCCCCCATGGTCTGACAATCATTGGCATTCATTCCCCTGAATTTAAGTTTGGGCAAAACCGGGCACACCTGGAAACGGCCGTGGCCCGCTATCAGATCCAATACCCCCTCTTAGTAGATAATCGTTACGAAAACTGGTCAAACTACGCTAACAAAGCCTGGCCTACCAAATACCTGGTTGATGGCGGGGGATACCTACGCTTAAAACGCCAGGGGGAAGGTTATTATCAGGAAATAGAACGCGCGATACAGATTTTATTGCGCCAGATTAACCCAGATTTGCCACTGCCGATGCTGCTGCCGCCTCTGCGAGAGGAAGATGCCCCAGGTGCCGTTTGTTACCGGCCCACGCCAGAATTATATGCGGGCTATCAGGGGGGTGGGTTGTTTGGCGGGGCGCTGGGCAACCCGGAAGGTTACTTTCCACAAAACCCTGTTTTCTATGAATTGCCCAAACGCCCGGAACGTCAGGAGGGCCAATTTTATGTGGCCGGGGCCTGGCGGGCCTGGCCAGAGGCGCTGGCGTTTGCCGGTAATTCCGGTGGCCGGGTTGTGTTGCCCTATGCTGCTGCCTCTGTCAATGCGGTGCTGGCGCCTTCGGCCGATGAAGTAGAATTGGCACTGCACCTGCGACCAACAGCAGCGGAAGCGGTGGTGGAAATCAGGCAAGACGGCCGTTATCTTTCACAACTTCATGCTGGTGATGATGTGCTCTTTACTGAGACGGGCGTCAGCTATGTGCTTGTTGACCAGCCGCGTATGTACCAATTGGTAGAAAACCCGGTTTATGAAAGGCATGAGCTGGAACTGACGTTCCGGGCCATGGGGATGGCTCTTTTTGCGTTTACGTTCACCGGGTGTGTGGCGGCTTCAACCTCGGCAGCTGATGCTGGCCCGCCTACGCTAATTACCCCCTAAAACCATCCATATAGTCCATAGGGACTGTTGACAGCCCCTTTCTCACATTGGTACTCTTGTACTGAGTGACTATTTATCAGGATGGCATTCCATCATTGTCTTGTATTTCCAGAGAGGTAATCATGTTATTCATTCAAGAAGGACAGGAAGGCCAGGGGCTGATGGAATACGCATTGGTGTTGGTGTTTGTGGCCGTTGTGATCATTGCCATATTAACAATTTTAGGGCCGCAGATTGGCAATATGTACAGCCGGATCACGGTGGCTTTCTAAGAACCACACCTTTTAAGTAATCATCCTTTTGGCCGGCGCCTCGCATCTGCGGGGCGTTTTTCTTTTGTGTTATAATCGCTGTCTGTTAGGTAAACCGCACAAAGTTTTCGCAAAGCTGGCGCACCGGCTTTGTGCGGTTTCCTCGAGGAATCGGCAACGCCTAAGCGATCTTAATTTTGAAATATTGTTGCCGATTACCTAACTGATGTCTTGACGGGTTTGGAGAGCAGACAATGACTATACCTTCTTTTGAAACCATCCTCTCTTATTTAACGATAGTTGTGGCCATTGGTGGGGCCATGCTGGCGGCATTGTGGATCAGCCTGGTCATATGGGCGTTTCGGGATATGCGCGCACGTTCGCGTGATCCGTTTGCCCAGGTTTTGGCGGCGGCGGCGGTGGCCGTGCTGCCGGCCGTGGGCATTGTGATCTATTTGATCTTGCGGCCACGTGAAACGTTGGCCGAGGCGTATGAGCGGGCTTTAGAAGAGGAGGCATTGCTGCAAGAAATTGAGGAACGGCCGCGCTGCCCTGGTTGTTCACGCACTCTGGAATCAAAGTGGCTGCTTTGCCCCCACTGCCACACCCGTCTTAAAAAGGCCTGTCCAGATTGTCATTCGCTTTTGGAATTGCAATGGAACATTTGCCCATTCTGTGGTAACCACCATATTGACCCTTATCAGAGTGGGGTACAGTCCACGGCCGTGGCCACAGCCTCACCTGGTAAACCATACAGGACCAACGATGACGGTTATGAAACGCCTGAAGTTATGCCAGTGGTAAGCAGCCGGGATAATGCCTGACGGCCGTGCCCCGCAGCCATAAAAAAACAACCTGTATCCCAGGGATACAGGTTGTTTTTTTGTCTAAAATCGAAAAGGTAACTATGGGCCATGCTAACTGAAGTTACCAAAGAAGTTATTGTTTTGCGGCCGGTCCCACGTATTGGGCATCGCTGAAACCCAATATCAAGTAGCCGATCGGGGCAAATAACCAGAGCAAGAGGACGCCATAAAGCGTATCTTTGCCAAAGGATTTTGCCATATCTATGCCTAAGATAAGGGGCATGACAATGTTCAAAAAGGGAACAAAAAAGAGAAGCAGCCACCATGTTTCCCTGCCAACTATCTGTAGCATGACATAGAGATTGTAAATGGGAATGATCGCCGCCCACCCCGGCTGGCCAGCCTTGACGAAAGTTTTCCACATGCCAGCAATCACTAATACCACCACTACAAGCCAACAAATACTGGCAGCGCCGCCAAAAAGTGCGCCAAAAAGACCTCCGCCTTCGTCTTCAAACTGAAACAAGATGTTTGCAATCATTGGTAAATAGGTCATGGGTTTCTCTCCTGTATTTTTAGCATGGCTGTGAATAGTTACGCTTACTTACAGTCGCCAATCTTAACATGAAACGGGGCAGAATTGAAGCATCTAACAGATCTTAGTGCTCGTTTACCATGAACTTGGTGTTTTGACGTGATCACTGGACACTGATTACTGAACACCGATTACTGAACAGTGATCACCTGGCTGCAGCGGTGGTAACATGATGAAATTTTACGTTTCGGCCGTTTGCCAATATACTTTGGCTATCATCCGTTGGACATCCATTTATCAATCCGCATTATGAAGAAGGAGGCTCACTATGGCTGATAAAAAGAGTATGGTAGGGGATGTTTACTACCCGGCGCCAGAAGTTGTCACGCGGGCGCACATTCCCAACTATGAAAAGGTTCATGCTGAAGCCGTGGCTGACTTGCCGGGGTTTTGGGGCAAAATTGCCGCTGAAAATTACGAATGGTATAAGCCCTGGGAAACAGTTTTAGATGACAGTAACGCCCCGTTTTACAAGTGGTTTGTAGGCGCCAAGGTCAATATCGTACACAACGCACTGGACCGGCATATGCGCACAGCCACCCGTAATAAAGCCGCCCTCATTTTTGAAGGCGAACCGGGAGATGTGCGTGTATACACGTATCAGCAAATGCACCATGAGGTGTCTAAATTTGCCAGCGTGCTGCGCTCTATGGGTGTGGGCAAGGGGGACCGGGTCACTATCTACATGGGGCGTATTCCTGAATTGATGATTGCCATGCTGGCTTGCGCCAAAATTGGCGCTATGCACTCTGTGGTGTATGGTGGTTTTTCTACGGAAGCGCTTTTGGGCCGCATTGATGACAGCAAGTCCAAGCTGCTGATTACATGTGACGGCTCATGGCTGCGCGGCAAGATCGTCGAATTAAAGCAGATCGCCAATGAAGCGGTAGATCGTGCCGGGACCATTCAGTCGGTGATTTGTGTGAAACGTACCGGACAAGAAGTAGAAATGGTGCCGGGCCGGGATTATTGGTACCATGACTTGATGACGTTGCCCATCGCGGATCCCAAGGCGACGACAGAAGTGATGGATGCGGAAGACCCCTTGTTTATTCTGTACACATCGGGCACAACAGGGAAGCCAAAGGCTATTTTACACACGCATGGGGGGTACATGGTGTGGATCAGCACAACGCTGAAATGGGTGTTTGATGTTAAACCGGAGGATGTCTGGTGGTGTGCCGCTGATCCCGGCTGGATTACGGGTCATAGTTACATTGTCTACGCCCCCTTAATTTTAGGGGCGACCAGCTTTATGTATGAGGGTGCGCCTACCTACCCATACCCGGATCGCTGGTGGTCTTTGGTCGCCAAATACGGTGTTTCTATTTTATATACGGCACCTACAGCCATTCGTGGCCTGATGCGTTTTGGTGAAAGCTGGCCAAACAAACATGATCTGTCTAGCTTACGGTTGTTGGGCACGGTAGGCGAACCAATTAACCCGGAAGCATGGAAATGGTATCACCGGGTTATTGGTAAGGAACGATGCCCGATTATGGATACCTGGTGGCAAACGGAAACAGGCGGGTATATGATTACGCCGCTGCCGAGTGTGCCGTTGAAGCCTGGGTCGGCCACACGGCCGTTTCCGGGCGTGCTGGTAGACGTGGTCGATGAAGAAGGTGAGCCGGTGGCTACCAATGAAGAGGGCTACCTGGTTGTTCAATCTCCCTGGCCGGGCATGCTGCGCACCATTTACCAGGACCCAGACCGGTTTGTGCAGCAATATTGGAGCCGTTTTGCCGAACAGGGTTGGTACCTGCCCGGTGACAGCGCCAAAAAGGATGAAGATGGTTATATCTGGGTGATCGGTCGTATTGATGATGTCATCAAGGTATCAGGTTATCGTCTGGGTACGGCCGAAATAGAAAGCGCGTTGGTCAGCCACCCGACGGTAGCCGAAGCGGCCGTTATTGGCGTGCCAGACCCCAATGAAGTTAAGGGCAACGTGATCAAGGCCTATTGCATCTTGCGCCAGGGGTATGAAGGCAGTGAAAAACTTTCTCATGAACTGCGCGACCACGTTGGCCACGAAATGGGGCCCATTGCCAAACCAGCGACGGTCGAATTTGTAGCCTCGCTGCCCAAGACACGCTCCGGAAAGATTATGCGTCGTGTCCTTAAAGCCCGCGTGATGGGCCAGGATGAAGGTGACCTTTCGACCTTAGATGGTTAATATGGCCGGTTGCTAACAAAAAAGGCTGGATGGGGTGGAACCATCCAGCCTTTTTGTTTGTATTGTTGCCGATTACCTGACATGCGTGTTTACTTATCCGCCAGGTTCACCAGCCACAAAACCGTAGAGGGAACCAACATGACAATGATCAGGCCTATCGCTTGCATCCCCATAAAGGGAATGGCCCCTTTGTGGATGTCTAGGGTGGGCACCTCTGGGGGGGCCACACTTTGCAGGTAAAACAAGGAGAAGCCCACAGGCGGTGAAATAAAAGCCATGTTTAAGTTGATGGCCACCATCACGGTAAACCACACCAGGTCAACATCAAGGGCAATGGCTGCCGGAATAAAAATGGGTAAGGCAATAAAGCTGATCTCCAGAAACTCTAGATTAATGCCCAGTAGAAAAATAGCAATATTGGCCACGATGATAAAACCCCAATAACCGCCTGGTAAATCTGTCAGCAATTGGGTGGCGAATTGCTGCCCGCCCAGGTTGTCAAATACGACGCTGAATAAGGAAGAGCAGAAGAGAATCATCAATACCAATGTGGTGATATTTGCGGTAGACCGCGCCGCCTGCTTGACGATAGACCAGGTAAAGTTGTGGTTGAGAAAAGCCAGCACACAGGCGCCAAAGGCCCCGACTGCGCCCGATTCAGTAGGGGTCGCCGTGCCCGTGAAGATGCTGCCTAAGACGGCAAATATGAGGACCAAGGGGGGCACAACCGATATCATAGAGCGGCGGATAAGGGCTCTGCCCTTTAGGGTGCGGGCTTCCTCTGGCAAGGCAGGTGCATGGTGAGGACGAATGATGGCGACAAAAACGACGTAGAGCGCATAAAGTCCGGCCAGCAGCAAACCGGGAATTAGGGCGCCCAGAAAAAGGTCGCCGACAGAAACGCCCACTTGTTGGCTGAGGACAACCAGCACCAGACTGGGTGGAATGAGTTGGGCCAACGTGCCTGAAGCGGTGATAACGCCAGTGGATAGTCGGTTATCATAGCCGTACTTGACCATGATGGGCAGCGCCAGCAGCCCCATGACAATAACGGTAGCGGCGACGACGCCGGTAGCCGCCGCCAACAGGGTACCCACAAAAACGACAGCCAGCGCCAGCCCGCCACGCACGGGCCCCATGAGCAGCCCTATGGTTTCTAGAAGCTGTTCAGCCAGGCCAGATTTTTCAAAAATGGCCCCCATAAACACAAAAAATGGTATGGCTAATAGCGTGAAGTCTGACATGGCGCCAAACCAACGATTGGGCAGCAGCCTTAAAATATTCAAGTCAAATGCGTCTAGTGCCAGGCCAATGGCACCAAAAACAATGGCCGTCCCGGCAAAGGAAAATGCCACGGGGTAGCCGCTTAAAATCAAAAAGAGGAATAGCACAAACATGACGATGGCTACCCATTCAAATCCCGATCCCATATTTTTTCTCCTTTGAATGGTTGGGGGTGTTTTGAGGGAACAAGACAGGGCATCTCCTATTCAATGCGTAGGGGAACTTCAGGGACCTCTGTTGTCTTGGGCTTTAATTCCTCTATGTCACGTAAGGTGGCCCATAGGCGAATCAACTCAACGATGCCTTGTAAGAGCAGCATCAAGAAGCCGACCAGGATCATCGTTTTGATAGGCGCACGGGGCAGCCCGCTGGGGTCAGGTGAAACTTCCCATGAGCCCCATGAGCCGTCAAATCGCCTTCCCCATGAAAGCATGACCGGGTTGTAGGTGACAAACAAGCCTAAAAGGCAAAAGGGGATGAGCGCTACGAGATGGCCTACAAAATCTATGAGAGCTTTGCGTTTGGGGTCAAGCTGAGCATACCAGAAGTCCACACGCACGTTAATATTGTGTTTGAGAATATAAGCAAAGCCAAGGATGAAGATGAGGGAGTATAGATACCATTGTATTTCGATGATGGCGTTAGAAGTAAGGCGTATGCCAATGAATTGGCCGACGTAACGTAAGACGACGTTGGCAAAGCCAATGAGCACAGTGGGAATGACCAGGTACATGGATATGGTTCCCAGGCCCTCGGTCAGTTTTTCAACGGTATTCATGTATATCACGAGGATGCGGTTCACAAGACTCTCCTCATAAAGGTGAAGTAAAATGGGTCCACCAACGGCCGTAAACTACCCGCATAAGCATACTTTATGTTAGCTGATCAGGCAATGTTCACTCGTCAGGGGGGCGAATGAGTAGCACGGGCACCATGGCTCTGCTGATAACTTTTTCAGCTACATTACCAAACATGAGCCGTTTGATGCCGGTGAACCCGTGGGTACTCATGATGAGGGTGTCTGCACCTTCAGAGGTGACGGCCTCCAGGATTTTCCGGTGAACGGGTTCGCCTTGCAGGATAACGGCCGTAACCTGAAACCCTTCTTGCCGTAAGGCTTCTTCTTTTTGACGCAGGTAGTTGGTGGTATCTATTATTTCCATCTGGCGAGAGACCGCTTCTGCCCCGGGCATTTCGGCCCGCATTTCCCCTTCCCAATCGGCCGGCAGCACATGTACCAGGGTTATCTGGCTGTGGTAGTGTTGTGCCAAAGATTGGGCATAAGCCAGGGCTTGTTCACCAAATTTTGAGCCATCAAGTGGCACCAGCAAATGTTGGAACATGCAGGTCGTTTCTCCTCTTTACTTTGATCGACAACCTAATAGCCGTCATCAGAAGTCAGCAACCAGTTTTCAGTGGACATTTACTGGTGTTAGGTAATCGGCAACAACAATTCAAAATTAAGATCGCTTTAAGTGTTGCCAATTCCTCGAGGAAACCGCACAGAACTGTAACGCCGGATTTGCGAAAACTTTGTGCAGTTTACCTAAGCCCTACTGATAATTGTATGTTGACTACTGAAAACTGATACTAATGTTACGCCAGCAGGTGGGGAAGTGTCAAACTTTGTTCGAGGTGACGGTCACTTCCGAAAGCGACTGTCACCTCTGGGGATTAGGTAATCGGCAATAATCTTTCAAAAATGATGTCGCTTTAGGCGTTGCCAATTCCCCGAGTAAACCGCAGTTTACTCTCTTCAGACATTTTGAATTGTTTCTGCGATTTACCTAAACACCGAAATCGTTAGGGGCCAGGATGGGTGCCGGGCAGTTAACCACAAAGCCATTGGGATGGGTATCTGGCACACCCATAAACTCTTCCAATTCGCCCGCACTTAACGCTTCCCGGATTTCGGTGGATGAGCGTAATACTCGTGGCGTTACGCCCTCTGACCACATGAGCGCACGGTGGTCCCAGAAGGGGCTCCAGGCCGCCTGCCCGGCCTTGTTATCAAAGATGGCCGGTTGGAAGCCCATAACGCCGCTGCCTTCTATACCGTTGACAAAAATCCAAATCTCGTCGGTGGCGCCCAACGCCAATAACTTTTGGTTGGGGGCAGAGGCCGAGACACTCATCATAGGTGCCATGCCAGGCATAGACGTATCAGTGACAATATAGCGGCTGCCGGGAAAACATTGGTGCAGTTTCATAGAGACGGTCATCTTGTCCAGGTCAAGCGGTTCCATAAGCTGTCCTTTGCCCAGCGTTTCTTTCTTTTCGTCATCCAGGGAAAGCTCACCACCCGGCCATTTGATGGCCGGATAGTTGACGAGGATACCAGTTTCTTCGAGTGTGATATGGCCGTCGTTAGCTGCCTGTTCCACGGCCGTCACCGACTCTAACGTCAGGCTGGCATCACTCACCGTGACATTCTTGACATGAAACAGCGACGTAAAGTTTTCACCGACACTGGGCGACGTACTGAGAACGGGAAAACGGCCGTCGCTAAACAGATAAATGGTTTCAGCCACTTCTTTGCCATTGGCTAACAAAGGTACAAAGACCAACCCCACTTCCTGGGCAAATGCCTGATCAGAGGTGTCTGTGCGAATAAAGTAGATGGGCTCACCGTCAAACCGCCCTTCATGCAGGCGAAAAGTCACTTTGCCAAACTGGCCAGTCCATTTATCAGTACTCAAGACAAAGTCAATGACATCTTTTACCAGGATTTCGGCGGCGGCTTCCGGCGCCGGTGTGGCCGTAGCCCGCGGTGCAACAGTGGTGGCGGGTGTGGCCGCTGAACCACCATTTGGGCCACAGGCGGCCAATAAAGCGCCGCCTGTGCTCAATGCGCTCAGCCGCAAAAACTGCCGGCGGGACAAAGCAGGGGGGGTGAGAAGTTTAGTTGACATGCGGTTGTTTTCCTCCTATTTGTGGAAAGGGATACAGGTTGTAAGACAACACACAGCTATAAACTTGACACAGACGGGGGAGTATGCCACTATTACGCCCAGTCGCCGCTGTTCAGTTTATGAGCCGCGGACAAAGTGTTTAGCGCCCACACGCTCTGCCGGGAGTCTGGTGGGCGCTTTTTTATTGTAGCTGATGGTGGGGGAAGGCAGTGTAAGCACGCCTACTTGCTGAGGACAAACGTCAAATAGCCAAAGCTTAATCTAGCAGCTTATTTAAATACCACTTACCTGACAATAAACTGCTGACATCTTTTCCCATTTCCCCGGCGGTGGGGTAACGATCCATGGGGTTTTTGGCCAATGCCTTGTTGAGAATATCATCCCAGGGCAGGCGAGATTGTGGCAGCGCCTCTTGGACGCTGGGGATGGGCTCTGTCAGGTGGGCCATGATTGTGCTGACCATCGTGTCTTTCTTAAAGGGGAGCTTGCCGGTGAGCATATAAAATAACACAATGCCCAGTGAGTAAACGTCAGTACGGCCGTCTAAATCTGCATCGCCCTGAATCTGTTCTGGGCTCATGTATTCCACCGTACCGATAAAGGTATTATCGGCCGTTAGACCCGGCGCTTCTGTGCTTTTAGCAATGCCAAAGTCAGACAAAAAGGCCTGGCCTTTTGAATCAAACAAGATATTGGCCGGTTTAATATCACGGTGAATAATGTTTTTGCGGCTGGCCTCATCCAGCGCCCCGGCCACTCTGTCAACAATAGGCGCAATCTCTTGCAATTTCATGGGGCCTTGTCCTAGTTGCTCTTCAAGTGTGCCGCCGCTCATAAAGCGCATCACAATATAAGATTGATCTCCCTGATGCCCAAAATCATAGATAGGCACAATGGCCGGATGTTCTAAGGCGGCAATAGTTTCCGCCTCTTGCTGAAAGCGATCAAAAAAAGAGGGATCTTGCATAAGTTGGATGGCTAATACCTTAACAGCCACATCTCGCCTGATAAGTGGGTCATACCCCAGATATACGGCAGCCATACCCCCGTACCCCAACCGCTTGATAATTTCATATCGTCCAATTCGTTCGGTCATACTAACTACCCTTGATAGATGCCTAGAAATCACTTCCCGGCTTTTGGGCGACAAAGCTACAATGCAGAACGTTTGCTACGCTCTGAACCAAGCCCTTACTTTACGGAAGCGCCCTTAATATGGTTTGGCCTGATTCTAATGCAAGGGGAGAGGGTGGTCAACATAAAAAGAGGGCAAGGGAGCGGCGATGGATGCATCGTCCATCGCCGCTCCCGGCAAAATGCAGGCAAGTTTATCTGCTGATAGCAGAACCAACAGCCCCACAATGCCCATGTTGGTAAACAACAGTGGCCACTAAAATACCTGGGCTGACCAGAAAAAAGTAAGCACATGTATTGGCATGGTTTGGCCTCTTAAAATGCTTTACTCATTCTGATTGAGGCTCTTCTGAATCACTGTTGCCTCTAACTCTGCCTGACGAGCCAGGTTAATGGACTCCGCCAGGATGCGTGCTGCTTCCTGAGGGCTGTGGAAGCCAGTACTATTTTCTGAAGATATGAAGTCCCAACGAAGGCTGGCTGCCCGGTGAAATTGGAGAGCATCAACCAGGTCTTCATCAGTAGCTCCGGCCTCGCGTGCCAATACAATTGCATCAATAGCATCTAACAACGCTTCTTCACTGAGTCGCAGCAAGCCGGCTGTCGTATTTTGGATAATAAGAACACGCTCTCGTAAATCCTCTTCCGGAAAGTTGTGACAGGTCTGGCAGGATTGATTAATATGTTCCAAAGGGCTGCGCAACCAATGGTCAGACACTTTTACACTGCCTTCGCGCACAAAGGGCATATGGCAATCGGCACAGGCAACGCCTGAACGGCTGTGTAACCCTGTTGTCCATAATTCAAATTCAGGATGTTGAATTTTGATCATCGGCGCTCCGGTCTCGGCATGTGTCCAATCCTTAAAGCCATAGGTATCGTAATGTGCTTCAATGGCCTCTACTGTAAAACCCTGGCTCCAAGGAAAGGTTAATACCTTTTCATCACCTAAAAAGTAATATTCCACATGACATTGAGCACAGACATAAGAGCGCATTTCCTGACGGGTCGCTTGGCTTAGATCAACGCCGCGAGCTTCCATCGCATTCCTAAAGGCAGGACGGGTGATAACAAGCTCCATTGTGTCTGGGTTATGGCAGTCTGCACAGGAACTACCGTAATGCAATTCATCTTTCAACTCATCATAGGGGGTGCTGTTAAATGTTTCCCAACCCATCTCAGCAATGAGTCGAGGTGCTTCGGCGGCGTGGCAGTTGATGCAAGCGCCCGGCTGACTGACCAACTTAACGCGCTGCGTATTTTCCTGGTCAGTCTGAGCATAATAATGCCCTCGCTCTTCATTGTGGTCTTTACTGAAGGCATAACCGGCCCATAGGCGTATCATGGCTGGGTACGCCTCTAGTTTACTGTATGGTTCTGAACCACCATACGGTGTCTTACCATAATTAACCTCGGTTTGACTAAAAGAATCAAACTGATGGGGAAAGTTTTGTCCCCACACGGCCGGATCAAGCTCTCCTTCTGGTATGTTTACGACACGGAGGGGGAATTCGAGCGCTTCCTGCTTGCGTTGGTTCACATTGACTAGCAGTATTGCTACAGCTACTGTTAAAACCGCCGCCAAAATAAAAACAAACACATATGTCACTTTTTGCTTCATAATTAAAGCTCTCCTTAATTTAGCGTCCATGTCCTACGTTGCCATGACAGGCCACACAAGATAGTGCCTCTTCTTCGTTAGAACGGTGAACATTACTGGTCAATGTTTCATGGCAATCTATACAGTTTTCTTGGACCACATGAGCATTGAACTCCTTTATTTGAATAACATTAGGAAAGTTACCTGTGGTGAATGCCAAACTATGGTTCCAACCGTTTAGTCCCTTTACCACCCATTTATCAGGGAAGTTGTGGGGTGTATGGCAATCATTGCAAGTTGCCGCAGCCTTGTGGCTGGAGCGATTCCAACCATCAAACTGTTCCTGCATCACGTGGCAATTTACGCAAGTATTGGGATCATCAGACAAGTAAGAAGCACCCTCAGCATAGCTGAAGGTGTATATGCTTAAGCCAAACAGAACTCCCAACATTGCAAAAATGAATGAGCTCAGGTTGACACCTTGCTTTATATTACTTTTCATATCCACTTATCCTTCAATTCCCATCAGCCAGAAACAGCATTTTGTTGTGCCTGTTTCGCCTGGGTCATTTTGAGCTTACATGACCCGAATTATACAGTTATGTTAATTTTCGTATTATGTCAGTGCGTAACATGAGTTAACCATTTGTGCACGGCCATATTTATAACCAGGGATTAGCAAAATGACCAACGGCCGTAACCGACAAAAATTTCCCCTGGTCGGCCAGTTTGAAGAGGAATCTCGCGCTCACCCTTGTCTTTGTACTGTCTAAGTTGGTTTAAGTGATAGGAAAAAGCTATACTTAATGGCATGGCAAATTTGCGAATTCTTCTTGTAGATGATCATGAAGTTGTGCGGTTAGGTTTAAAGAGCCTGATTGAGCGTCATGCCGGTTTTGAAGTTGTAGCCGAAGCCGCCTCACAGCATGAGGCCGTGCAAAAGGCGCTGGCTTATGAGCCGGATATTGTGGTGATGGATATCCGGCTGGCCGGGGGCAGCGGCATTGAAGCTTGCGAGCAAATTATGACACAACGGCCGTCTACCAAAATTATCATGCTTACCTCCTATGCTGAAGATGACATGCTCTTTTCGGCCATCCGCGCCGGGGCTGTGGGGTACGTGCTTAAGCAGGTGGGCGGCAATGACGTCATTCGGGCCATTGAGTCTGCGGCTCGTGGCGAAGCCACCTTAGACCCCTCGCTGACCCAACGCATTTTTGACGAAATGCGCCGCTCCATTAAACAAGAAGAAGCAACGGCTTTTAACGAACTCACGACCCAAGAAATGCACGTGTTGGCGCTTATTGCTGAGGGGAAAACAAACCGGGAAATTGCCCAAGCCCTGTATCTGAGTGAGGGCACAGTGCGCAATTATGTCAGCGGCATTCTTTCTAAGCTGCAAGTTTCCAACCGGGCGGAAGCGGCAGCCTATGCCATCACACACCGCCTGAAAGATTACTTGCAGAATTGATCGATATGAGTGACGGCCGTACTTCTCATGACATCTTGCGCGCTTTGCATCAGGCGACGCTCTCCATTGCCGAATTAGATGACTTGCATAAAGTATTGCAACGCATTGTGGATGCCGCCCGCGAATTGGTAGGCGCCCAATATGCCGCGCTGGGCGTGCCCAATAGTGACGGTTACCTGGAAGCTTTTATTCATAGTGGCATGCCCACGGACATCGTCGGCCAGATGCCACACTTTCCCCAGGGATTGGGTCTGTTGGGTGAAATCATTCGCGGTCGTCAACCCATTCGTATCCCCCGCATTTCTGATGATCCCCGCTCGGTTGGTTTCCCCCCAGGGCACCCACCCATGGAGCCATTCCTGGGCGTGCCGGTGATGGCCGGTGAAGAGATGTTGGGCAACCTATATCTGACGAACAAAATTGACGCCGATGAGTTTTCAGCAGAAGATCAGGAGGTCGTAGAGTTTCTGGGCGCCCATGCGGCCGTAGCCATCCAAAATGCACGCCTCTATGAACAGGTGAGCCGCCTGGCCATTATTGAGGAACGAACCCGCATCGGCATGGATTTGCATGATGGCATTATCCAGTCTATTTATGCCGTGGGGCTGACGTTAGAGTCTGCCCGGCTGGCGTTACCCGCCGCGCCAGATGAAGCAGATGCTATGCTGCAGAATGTCATTGAAGGATTAAATGTGACCATTCGGGACATCCGCAACTTTATCTTGGATTTACGGCCGCACCGGTTCCGGGGTGATTTACAGGAAGGGCTGGGCCGGTTGGTACGTGAATTTCAGGCAAATGCTATGGTGCCGGTGGATCTACAAGCGGATTCAAGTGATATGGCCACTGTGCCCACGGGCGTGGCGCGCGCTCTGTTTTTAACCACCCAGGAAGCCCTGGCCAACATTGCCCGCCATGCTCGTGCCAGTCAGGTGGAAATTTGCCTGGCGCGGCGCAACGGCTTTATAGAAATGACCATTCAAGATAATGGCCGGGGGTTTGACATGGCTGCTCGCAACTATTCGGTGGGGCACGGCCTGTCAAATATGCGGGCACGGGCAGAAGATTTGGGGGGGAAATTTGTGATTGAATCGACGCCGGATCAAGGTACGGCCGTTTACCTTACCCTGCCAGACCAGTAATGGGTAACCATGGTCACCCATTACTGGTTTGCGTTTTCGGCCAGTTCTTCAGCGATAAATTCAAGAAAGTCTGTGACTGTAATAATGCCTACCAGGGCATCACCATCCACGACGGGCAGGGCACCGAACTTGTAAATGGCCAGCATTTCCGCAGCGCGGTGTGCCGGCGTGTCTGGGGTGACGGTCACGGGGTTGGGGGTCATGCAGCTTGCGGCCGTGATTTTATCCAGCAGCTCTTCATCTTGCCAACGGCCGTGCAGCACCACAGGGGAATTGATAACCAGGCGCACATCACGGTCTGTAATCATCCCCACCAGCCGGCCATTGTCTAACACAGGCAGTTGACGGCAGCCCTCTGACTTCATGACGCCAATGATGGCCCGCAGTGGTGTATCGGGTTTGACCGTACTGGGGATAATGGTCATTAATTCATTGACAGTTAACATCGTATGATTACCTTTGCCCTTTTGCTTTAGTGTAATCGGTTACCAGGCAAAACCGACATTGATAAAAGTCATATGTGTGGCTGATCTTTCTCAGCAAGGTGTCAGTTCCAATTTGATTTTAATACGTGCATATAATTGGCCCTTTCAAAGGCTGCCGGGTCGGCTACGTTTTTCTGGCTCATACGGCCGCGCAACGGCCGTAATGACTCATGCCCGTGGGCATCTAGCCACGCATTTAATTCGGCCACTATCGTTTGAATATATGCCAGCCCTTCCTCCAGCAAAACGGAGGCCACCTGTGCCACGTGGGCGCCGGTCAGAATGCACTTTAACGCATCCATGCCGGAATGGACTCCACCTGTTACCGCCAGGTCTGCCGTCACATAGGGCGCCAATATGCCCACCCACCGCAGCCGCAGCCGCAGCTCTTCTGGCGTACTCAGATTCAGCGTGGGCACTACCAACTCCTGTGCCACATCGATGTCTGGCTGATAAAACCGGTTAAACAACACCAAGGCATCGGCACCAGCAGCATCTAACTGGGTAGCCATGTTGGCCATGGCGCTGAAAAAAGGGCTGATTTTCACGGCGATGGGGATGTTTATCTCTTCTTTGATGTTGCGTACCAGGTTCAGGTACATCTGTTCTACTTCTGCCCCGGAGATATGTGGTTTTGTGGCCAGATGGTAAATATTCAGTTCCAGGGCATCGGCGCCGGCGGCCTCAATTAAGCGCGCATATTGCACCCAACCCCCACTGTAATACCCATTCAGACTGGCGATAATGGGTACAGACACCGCCTTTTTAGCCTGGTAAATGTGCGCCAGGTACCCACCAACGCCCTGGTTGTACCCCTCCATTTCAGGGATGTGTTGCAGCGCGTCCGGCAGCATCGTCTTATCGGTGTGGGTGATGTCATCCACACCCATATCGCGCAGTTCCACCTGCTCCTCAAACAATGAGGGCAGTACCACGGCCGCTATGCCTGCCGCTTCCATTTCCCGAATATTTTCAATCGTAGCCGAAAGGGGTGAAGCGGAGGCAATGATGGGGTTCTTCAGCCTCAGTCCCAGGTAACTGGTTGTCAGATCAGCCATGGTCCTCCTCGTGTAAATCGGGCATCCT
This sequence comes from Ardenticatenaceae bacterium, assembly GCA_011525915.1. Lineage (GTDB taxonomy): Bacteria > Chloroflexota > Anaerolineae > Promineifilales > Promineifilaceae > CAADGU01. The sequence goes on from WYBM01000021.1 coordinate 151,946, forward strand.
TGCCCGAGTGTCCGGACAGGGATGTCCGGACTACAAATTTTCATTCATGGTGGTCGGCAGCCGCCGGTGAAGTCTCCTTCGTAACTAACCTCCCGAAGGCTTACACGGCAAAGGTTATCTAGGATGAAACCTCCGGGAGGGTGGTTTTTAATCATGATCCTTATGAATCATACCCACTCTTGCCAAACCGTCCAGTGGTTTGTGACGGATGTCAGGTGGGGCCAGTTACAATGCACACGTCCCCTAGATGTGATCGTTGGCTAGACTTGCGCAAAAATTCGGGCCGGGCCAGGCTAGGACGCTGCCCGGCCTTTAAGGACAGGTGAAAGGTCATGGCTAAAAAAGCGCAAAAACATCGGCGACGACCGACAAACTGGTGGGTCATCGGTGGGGTTATCATAGCCGGTGTGCTATTTCTGGGGTTGATGGCCCTGGCTTTGCGGGGGCCAGAACAACAGCAATTGGCTAACTATTGCCAGCAAAACCCCCAAAACTGTGTAGCGGAAGGGGATGCCAATGCGCCCGTAACCATTGTGGAAGTGTCAGACTACGGCTGCTCTCACTGCCGCGATTTTAACCTGGAGACGGCTAACCAGATTCATGACCAATTTGTCGCCAGCGGCCAGGTTCAATGGGTGGTGATGCCCTTTGCCCTTACCAACCAGTCAGGGCAGGCGCCTACCATGGCCACGGCCGTGTCAGCCATGTGTGCGGCTGAACAGGACAAATTCCCACAATACCACCGTGCCGTTTTTAATTTGCAAAACACGCCGCTGTTTAACACACGTGAAGGTTTCCTGGCTACGGCCGAGGCGGTCGGGCTGGATACCGACTCCTTTGCCAACTGCCTGGCCGATAACGACTATGAAGACATTATCCGGCGCAATATTCAAATGGCCACCGCGGTTGGTATTACCGGTACCCCCAGTTTTGCCATTGGTGCAGACGTTTTAAGTGGTGCCTATCCGTTTTCTGTTTTTCAGCAGCGTATTACCACCTTGCTTGGTGAATAAACTCACCCGCTTATGTGGTTTACCAAACGTTGGGCTTTCGTTTTCCATGAGGCCGCAGACGCCTGGCCTGGCCTAGTTTCCACTTTTAGCATTCTGCCGTAAACTTATAGGCCTATGGAAAAGATTGCCCTGTTGACCTCAAAGCGCATTTTACTCGGCGTGACCGGCTCTGTTGCCTGTTACAAGGTGGTAGACCTGGCTTCCAAAATGACCCAGGCCGGCGCGCAAGTAGACGTGATTATGACCGAAGCGGCGCAGCAGTTTGTGACGCCGCTGGCCTTTCGCTCGGTCACCGGCCGGCCGGTGTATACCAGCATGTGGGATTTAGATGACCACGTGCGTCACGTAGGACTGGGTGAAACGGCCGATCTCTTCTTTATCGCCCCGGCTACCGCCCATACCATTGGCAAACTGGCTTATGGCCTGGCAGATAACCTGCTGACAGTCACCGCGCTGGCGGCTCGCTGCCCCATCCTCATAGCGCCGGCGATGGATGGCGGCATGTATGAGCATGTGGCCACCCAGACCAACGTGAACACCCTCAAAGCGCGTGGCGTTCTTTTTGCCGGGCCAGGGGAAGGACGCATGGCTTCTGGCCTTTCCGGCTGGGGTCGGTTGGTAGAACCGGCAGAACTGCTGGCACATGCCCGCCAGGTGTTGGCCCGCGGCGGGTCGCTGCACGGCCGTAAGGTGGTGGTGACAACCGGCCCTACCCGCGAGCCTCTAGACCCGGTGCGTTTCATCAGCAACCGCTCGACTGGCAAACAAGGGGTGGCTGTGGCCCAGGCAGCGCTGGATGCCGGAGCCTCCGTAACACTCATTCATGGCCCCATTGCCGAGCCGGTTCCCATGGGTGTAACGGCGCTCCCTGTGCAAACCACCCAGGAGATGGCTGACGCCACCCTGACGGCCGTGAAAGACGCTGATGCGCTGTTTATGGTGGCGGCTGTGGCCGACTTCCGCCCTGGTACCCAATCTGACCGCAAAATCAAGAAAACAGATGAAGCCTGGGGGTTGGCCATAGGCCTGGAGGTGACACTAGACATCCTAAGCGCTGTGAAGGAGCAGCGTGAAAAGACGGGCACCCCGCGGGTGGCCCTGGGGTTTGCTGCAGAAACGCATGATGCCTTTGAATATGGGCGGCAAAAATTATTGCGTAAGGGTCTTAACTTTATCGCCGTCAATGATGTGATGGAATCAGGTGTCGGTTTTGAGCATGACACCAACCGGGTCTTGCTGCTGAGTTCGGCCGGTGTGGTAGAAGAGATTCCATTACAAAGCAAGACGGCCGTGGCTGAACGGTTGGTACATCATGTGGCCAAAACCCTCAACGGCCGGTAATAGGACCTGTAAGGCACAGATTGGAGAGTAGAGCGTGGGCAAATCACCACGCTCTAATTTCTAAACCATGAACCGACAGCAACTTCACCAGGATTTAATTACGCATTTAACGCCAGCAGAGCTGACGGCATTTTCTGGTCGGTTAGGTGTAAGTTACCATACGCTGGGGGGCAAGACTTCTTCTGATAAGGCGGCGTCGTTGCTGAGCAAAATGGAGCGTAACGGCCGTTTGCCCGAACTTGTTTACTGGTTTATCCAGGCCAAACCAGAGCTGGAACCGGCCTATCACGCTTATTTACAGGCTGAAACCGGCCCCAGAGATGCCCATTTGGGCTGGTTAGACAGCCTGGCCGCTGGTGAAGGCCCCTCTATTGAAGAACCCCCCACCATGCGTTGGGACAGCGAAAAATATCCCCATGATGATGAAAAATGAACAGAGGCATTGATTGATGGAGAAATTCTTTTTTATAGCAGGGTCTGCCCTGATGTTCTTGGGTGTGGCCGCCGGCGCTTTTGGGGCGCATGGGTTGGCCGCTTATTTTCAACACCATCCCAATCTGGAAAGCACGTATGACACGGCCGTGCGTTACCATCTGATCCATGCGCTGGCCCTTTTTATTTCTGCCGGAGCCGTGGCCCGATGGGGCGGCAGTCTGGCAAACTGGTCAGGTTATCTCTTTGTGTTGGGCATTATCCTCTTCTCTGGCAGCCTCTATTTGTTGGTGGCCCTGCGTCTGCGCTGGTTGGGGGCTGTCACGCCGTTGGGAGGTGTTGCCTTCCTGGCCGGCTGGCTTTGCCTGCTTTTGGTGGCCTGGCGCAGTTCATAAAGGTAGCTTATGAATCCTTATGGTGTTGCTGGTATTTCCGTTCAAGACCTGGCTCAGAAACGGGCCAGTCGTGAAAATTTTATTCTTTTAGATGTACGTGAACCACATGAATTGGCCTATGCCCACCTGGGTGTGGGCGTCTTGTTGGTGCCTTTGAGTGAATTGGCGCAGGCTCAGCTTGCAGCGCTGCCGCCAGAAGTGACCGCTGATAAGGAGGCTGATATCATTGTGATGTGCCATCATGGTAGCCGCAGTGCCCAGGTGACTGCCTGGCTGCGCCAAAATGGCTGGACCAATGTGTGGAATTTGGATGGTGGCATTGAGGCCTATGCGGTTGAGGTTGATCCCGATGTGGGCCGTTATTAGGTCTAATATTCAGTGTTCGGTAGGTCAGTGTTTAGGTATCGGTCTTGCCGGTCACTGAACGCTGATGATTCCCACTATGCCCGATTACATCAAAATTTACGAAGTAGGCCCGCGTGATGGCCTGCAAAATGAAGCCACCCTGGTGAACACGGCCCAAAAGAACAAACTGGTGGCCGGGCTCATTGCCACTGGGCTGCAGCACATTGAACTCACCAGTTTTGTTCACCCTACGGCCGTGCCCCAAATGGCTGATGCCGATGACGTAATGGCTGCTAACCGGCAGAAGTACCCAGGGGCCGACTTTGTGGGCCTGGTGTTTAACCAGCGCGGCTATGATCGGGCGCTGGCCGCCGGCTGCCGGGCGATTGCCTGTGGCGTCAGCGTCAGCGAGACATTTAGCCAGAAAAACACCCGCATGTCCTCCCAAAAGGCTATGGCCATCAGCCGCGACCTGGTAGCTCAGGCAAAACGAGATGGACTCTGGACCCGTGCTTACGTCATGACGGCCTGGGTATGCCCCTTTGAAGGCCCCACACCACCTCAACGTACTATCGCTGTAGCCGAAGCGCTATGGGCGCTGGACGTGGACGAACTGGCCATTGCCGACACCATCGGTTTTGCGCACCCATTAGAAGTGGGCCGCCTGATGGAACAATTGGGCCGCCGCTTGAACATGAACCGGCTGGCCGTGCATTTGCATGATACACAGGCCATGGGGCTGGCCAATGCCACAGCGGCACTGCAGGCCGGGGTACGTATCTTTGACAGCAGTGTGGGTGGCCTGGGCGGCTGCCCGTTTGCCCCGGGCGCGGCTGGTAACCTGGCTACTGAGGACCTGATATTCCTGGCGCATAAGATGGACATTGGCACCGGCGTAGACTTCCGGCAATTATGGGAGGTGGTCCATGAGCTGGAAACGTTTATCGGCCGGCCCATTGGCGGGCGCATTCGTGCCTGGTGGGAGAGTTATTGCCGCACTGAGCCACAGGTAGCGTTCAGGTAAGCTCTTGTTTTAAGGCCCTGATTGCTCAATACTGAAAAGCGGCGCCGAATTGTCTCGGCGCCGTTTGCTTCATAGGCGGTCATTTGCTGCAATGTGAACGCCTTGTCTCTCTAAGGGATGTAGGTCAGGCCGAATGGATTTAAGCCAACGGTGACCTCACCTATTAGCGTCGGCACGGGGTTGGTTGTAGAAACATGATAGATAGTGACCTTATCCGAAGTCGCGCCTGAGTGGGTCAGAAACAGTTTGTCGTTTTTAGTGACAACAAGGTTGTGTGGAACGGCAAACGGTGTATCTGCAGTGCCCAGCACCGTATGGGTGCCGGTATCAATGGCAAATAGGCCGTCGGTGCCGCCCCCCGGCAGATTAGTGGTATAGAACACACGGCCGTTGGGTGACATGCCCGCTCCGTGTGCGCCGGGAATAGACAATTCGGCCACAAGTTCCAGTGTATTGCGATCAAAAATGCTCACCACGCTGCTGTTTTGGGCGGGTACATAAATCAGTTTGTTGCGGTGTGTCAGGGAAACGTGTGGGTCTTTACCCACAGGGGCGCGATTGACTTCGGTAAACATTTCTGTGCTAAACTGGACAAGATAATCATGCTCACCGCCGCCCCCCACCATGGTGACATAGGCAAACCGGCCTTTAGGCTCCAAAATGACATCGTGAGGTTTGTAGCCTTCATTGACCAGATCGGCCGGCATGGCCACCGTTGTAATAACCGCTAACGTGATGGGGTCTATGATGGTGGCTGTTTTATCGATATCATTGTTCACCCACAATTGGCGGTCGCGGGGATCTGCCCACATGTGAAAAACGCCGTTGCCCGCAGCGATGGTGGTCACCGTAGAAAAGTTGTGGGCATCAAACACAACCACCCGGTTGTTGGCCCGATCCCCCACAAAGACGTGATGGCCGTGTTTGGTGTAGGTGACGTACATGGGTTCCGGAGCATTATCACCTGACGGCAAGTTGAAGGTACCCAGCACAGAATCAGATTCAGCATCAATGACGGAAATAGAGCCGGAAGCACGGTTGGCTATCACTACCCTCCCTTTTGGCCCTTCACCCGACCCACGGGCATTGACAGGCGAAAAGGCTGCCAATACCAAGAACACAAGGATGCCAAGCAAAACTAATTTTTTCATAATCCTCTCCTTTTGTATGCTTACTCTACAAGTTGCTCTGAAGAGAGGATGTTAAGCTTCTTACAAAACTATGGGAACATTGCCTTAGAGGCACCTTCCCACATAGAAAAAGGTGCCGATCTGGTTACTGATTGAGCGCCCGTAGAATTTCACCAAATTGGATGACTTCCTCTAGCGTATTGTAGCAATGGAAAGAGGCGCGTAAGTACGGGTTGCTCTGCGCATCCAGGTGTTTGACAACCGCAACGTGGCGTTCGGCTAGTTGGGCCACCAGGGCATCGGCGGCGGTGACACTCATGTCCAGTTTAAAGGTGAGAATGGGCCCCATAGACGGCCGTGGTGAGATGACCTGGTATCCCATTTCTGTCATCATGTGTGCCATCTGGTCAGCAAGCTGGCGCGTGTGCTGGTCTATATTGGCCGCCCCCAATTCATTAATCAGCCCCAGGCTTTCTACCACAGCCGGAATACCGGCTAAATTGGATGTACCATTGAGGAAGCGCTGCGCGGCCGGGGCCGGTGTAAGGTCATATTTCAGCCAGTGTAAAAAATCTCTGGTGGCGTTGCTGGCGATGCTGCGTGGCTGCATTTGCTCAGCCACTTCCTGGCGTACATACATGAAGCCCTGGCCGGGTAATGTCATCAATGACTTTTGCCCGCCCGTGGCCAGCACATCAATGTGCATGGCCTGCACGTCTATGGGCATATGGCCAATGGCCTGAATGGCGTCTACCACAAACAAAATGCCGCGCTCATGGCAGAATTGGCCCACGGCCGTTAAATCGGTGCGATGTCCGGTGAAAAACTGGATGGCGCTGGCAGCAACCAGGCGTGTGCGGTCATTGACCCATGGTTCCAGTGCCGCCAGTGTCAGACCGCCATCCACGGCCGTGACCTGACGAATGTCTACCCCATCCCGCGCCAGGCTTAACCAGGGATAAGCATTGGCCGGAAACTCCATCTCGCAGAACAAAAGATTGTCACCAGGCTGCCAGGGCAGCGCCTGGGCAATGGCATTTAGACCAGCGGCAGTTGTGGAAATGGGCACAATTTCCCACTCTGAGCTGGCATTGATATAAGCGGCCAACTGCTGGCGAAACTGTTCTGCATACACCAGGCCGTCGGTGAGAAAATAATGCATAGGGTCTCGCCCTAGCTGGTCGATGACCGATTTCACTTTAGACTGCGTGCGCACAGGTAAGGGTGAGATGCTGGCGTGGTTAAAATAAATCGTCTGGCTGCTGTAGGGGAAGTCAGTTGTTCGAAGCTGGTTAATGTTGTACATACAGGGAAACCACCTTGTTATAATTGGATGAGGTAAGTGAAGATCAGGTTACTTTCATTGTAACCCTGTATGGGAAAGTTGCCGATGCAATTGACGCCACGTTTGTTATTATCTGCCTACTGCGAAGGCATTTTTCCGATGGCCCATGAAGATGGGCAGATTTATTGGTATGACCCTGATCCACGAACCATTTTACCCCTGGATACATTCCATGTGCCGCGCCGTTTGCAGCGTCTAGTGAAACAAGCCGTGTTTACGGTCAAGGTAAATACGGCATTTACGGCCGTAATGCAAGCCTGTGCCGCCCCCGCCCCCAACCGAGAAACTACCTGGATGAGCCCGGAGATCATAGAGGCCCATACCAGGTTACACCACCTGGGGTTTGCCCACAGTGTAGAATGTTGGCAAAATGGCCGACTGGTTGGCGGGTTGTATGGGGTAGCTGTGCAAGGGCTGTTTGCCGGGGAAAGCATGTTCAGCCTGGTGCCAGACAGCAGTAAAGTAGCCCTGGTACATCTGGTCATGCGGCTGCGACAAGGTGGCTTTCAGCTGCTGGACGCCCAATTTATGACGGATCATTTGCGCCAGTTTGGGGCCACGGAAATTCCGGCAGCAGACTACAAACAGCAGCTGGCGTGCGCGTTGTCGGTTTCGGCTCATTTTGGTGTAAATTCATAGGCCAAGATGGCATCTTGGCTGTAATAAGGAGAGCAGCATGATAGAGCAGTTAGACCCGGGTGATGTTCGCTTTTTTAGCGGCCGTTCCAATCGGCCGTTGGCTGAAAAAATTGCCCACCATTTACAAATTCCCCTGAGTGAAACCCGTTTTTCTCGTTTCAGCAATGACAACCTGTTTGTGCAGCTGGGTAAAAGTGTACGCGGCCGGGTGGTTTATATTTTGCAATCCCTGACGCCGCCAGTGAGTGATCATCTGGTAGAGTTGTTGATGATGCTGGATATTGCCAAGAGTGCGGCGGCACGGGAAATTCATGCCATTATTCCATACTTTTCTTATGCCCGGTCAGACAAGAAAGATGCGCCCCGCATTTCCATTACCGCCCGGTTGATTGCCGATTTGTTGACAACGGCGGGTGCTTCACATGTCATGACCATGACCCTGCATTCGCCCCAGGTGCATGGCTTTTTTAGCACCCCGGCTGATCCTTTGACGGCCCGCATGGAACTGGCCAACTATATGCGGCGGCGACATCTGGACCCGGCGTGCGATGTGGTGGTGGCCCCAGATATGGGCCGGGCCAAACCGGCCGCCCGCTTTGCGCGTGACCTGGGCCTGCCTATTGCCTCTGCGGACAAAGAACGTGTTTCTGATACAAAGGTTAAGATTGGCGGCCTGATTGGGCGGCAGGTGCAGGGATTTAAACGGGCGATCGTCTATGATGATGAAATTGCCACCGGGGGTTCGGTGGTAGAATTGAGTCAGGTATTGGTGGCCAGTGGTATTAAGGAGATTACGCTGGTGTGTACCCACGGCTTGTTTTTGGGGCATGCGGTTGAGCGCCTGGCAACCATACCACAAATTGTGGAGGTGGTAACGACGGACACAGTGGAACGGCCGTCTGACCGTCAACCCTCTAACCTGACCGTTCTTTCCGTGGGCACTGTTTTTGGCGAGGCTATCCGCCAAAATTATGGCCATCGCTCTATCGGCGAATTATTTGAAGGGATGGAAAGTTAGTGACCGTAGGTAGGCCAGCACTGAAAACTGTGTACTGATTACTGAAAACTGCTGCTAGGTGTTTGTGAATATCTGAATGATCACTTGGAATGCATAAAAACAAAGGAATTATGAGAAATGACTGACAATAACCATTATCACGATGATGAAGATTTTATTATGGCTTTTCAGGATAGCTGTGATAAACCCACACTGCTGCTGATCCACGGGTTTCCATTGAACAGCAACTTATGGGTGCCTCAACTTGATGACCTGGCAAACTTTGTGCGTGTTATTGCGCCTGACTTGCGTGGGCACGGCCAGTCAGATGCAATCGCCGGCCCGTATACGGTGGAGATGCTGGCCGATGATTGTGGCGATCTGCTGGGCCATTTAAATGTGGCCACCCCTTTTGTAGTCTGTGGCCTTTCCATGGGCGGTTACGTTGCTTTTGAGTTTTTCCGCCGTTATTCAGAGCACGTAGCCGGGCTCATTCTGACGGCCACCCGCGCTGGCGCAGATACGGCCGAAGGTAAGGCCAATCGGGATAAGATGGCGGAAATGGCCAAACGGCGTGGTGTCACGGCCGTCACCGAAACCATGCTGCCCAAAATGCTGGCGCCAAAAAACTATGAAAACGATGAAGAATTGGTGGAATTTTTGCGCGGGGTTATGGACAGTACCTCGGTGGAAGGAGTGATGGGCGCGCTGGCTGCCATGCGTGACCGGCCCGATTCCACGGCCACATTGGCAGACATAGATGTACCTGTCTTGATCATTCATGGGGCCGATGACCAAATCATCCCCGTGGCCGAAGCCGAGGCCATGGCCCAGGCCATTCCTGACGCCCGGCTGGTGGTCATTCCCAATGCTGGTCATCTGCCAAACCTGGAACAGCCAGATGCGTTTAATGATGCGGTGATTGACTTTTTAGATTACTTGGGTATCGATGAAGAATAAGGAACATGTTTGACTGGCAAACCGGTGACAACGGGGAATGGGTAGAGCATGAACAAGCCCCGCCCCAAGCCCCAACCACCCTTCTGACACGCAAAGTAAAGGGTGGGGTGGCGCTGTCGCTGCTGCTGTTGTTGGCAACGTTGGCCTTTATCTACCGACGGGCCAGCAGCCAGGCCACGGCCGTGACCACAACTGTTGAGCAAAACGTGTTGGCCGCTGACCAACTGTTGTTAGAAACGGCCGTGGCCGGTGATGAGGAGCTTTTTCGCAGCCTGCTGGCCCACCGCGCCTCAGAATGGTATGACGTGCAAACCAGGCTGCTGACCAGTTACCTCTACCTGGATCGGGCGCCGCTGGGCCTTTGGCTAGACACCGAAGCCAGCTTGTTTGCCACTGAGTTCCTGTCTGCCACTCAGGTGACACTTTCACCTGACCTGACTATGGCTGAAGTGAACCAACCCTTGCCCTTTGTAACGCTGGATGCCAAGGGCCTGTTGCAAACATTGACGCTGCAGCGTACGGCCGTTTACCAACGGGTAACTAATGACCGCCTGCCTGACCGCTGGCTGCTGGCCGAACCCGATGACACCTTTTGGGGGGCCTATCAGCATGTAGAACGACCGTATCTGGACCTGATCACCCCCGCACGAGACGCAGACATTGCTGAACGCCTGGCCGCTGATCTAAGCACGCTGCTGGTAACTGTGTGCGAAGAGATGGCCACGCCCACGGCCGTGGCCTGCCCACATCATTTTACCTTACAAGTGCGGCTGGATCGTGACCCAGCCAGCCTGCTTTCACTCTATGCACCGGTCCGGTTAAGCACCGTTTACCTGGGAGGGCAGCAAACAACCCGCCTTTCCTTGCCGGCACCCACACTGGTAGGGCAGCCCCAGAATGACGCTGGCTATCTGGCGTTATATCGCGGTTATGCTACGCACATGGTACAGGCTGTGTTGAATGTTTATGCTGTTGATAGGCCCGGCATTGTGCCCAGCGGCACGGCTGCCTTTTCGCCCGATTTGGAGCAGGCCATGCATGATCTGGGCCTCTTCAGGCCGTGGCCGCCAGAATATAGCCCGATACGTGTGGCTGAGCCGCCGCCCATCCCCTTCCCAGCGCAAGACCTGTTGTTGTTATGCCAGAGCAGCCGGGCCCCCATCCTCATCCGTTATGATATGGATGAAGGAGGTTGGTATGATGCCCCGCTTGACACACCGGGCGCCGTCAATTACGGCATGATGCCCCTGCCAGATGGTGAGGGTGTCTTATTAACTGTTTACGCCACCATTGTCAACGAGTTCACCATCTACCTGGTGTGGCTGAATAACGGCCGTGAACGTGTGCTTTTGCCGCCAGAGGCTTTTCCGATCTTTCCCAGCATTATGCATGTTGGTAAGCTGGCCGATGGCCGCTACTTTATTTATTACACCTTTACCGTCGGTGCAGAGGGGGAGGACGCCGTGCTTAAACACCACGCAGCCATTTTAGATGAGAGCACCTGCACCCCAGACGCCTGCGAACTGCAGCCCTTTGGGCGCCAGTTGTGGCCTTCGCCAGATGGCCGTTACACTCTAATCACCCGCGTAGATGAAGACCGCGGCTTCTATTACGCCTTGGGCGACGCCGATGGTGAGGTTCAGATGGAGATCGGGACAGTGCGTAACCCCACCTGGCTCGATGATCGTACACTGGCGTTTTTGAATGTGAGGCCTACAAACAGCCCTATCAGGCCAGAAGAGGCTGAGTTGGTTATGGCTGTCATGCCCGAAGATGCCGATGGTAGGGAAGTGCGGCAAACACGCCTGACATCTGAAAGTTTAGAGGCCGTGCTGTCGGCTTCAACTGCAGCGCAGCCAGGCCAGATCATGCTTTCGTCGTTTCAGATAAATGAGCAGGCCCCCGGGCAGTTAATTGTTTCAGCTTTTACGTCGCGGAATGACCTGAAGACTTATTTGTTTGCGTATGATTGGCAGCAAGACACCTTGTCTCTCTGGCCTTATCTATCGCCGGAGTCGGGAAGCTTTTTTAGAAGCCTGAGCCCCAACGGCCGTTACCTGACATTTGTGGCGTTGATGGGCAGCTCTACGCTGCGGCTTTTTGACCTGGAAACGGAAAAGCAGCACACATATGCTGTGGCATCTTCCCGGTTCCTTTGGAACAGTTTTTCCTGGTCAGGGGATGGCAACTGGCTGCTTTTGTACGATGACTACGCTGTTCGCCTGATCGCCCCCGCCTATGAGTATGAAACAAAGCTGTTCCACGGTCTGGGGTATTGTGAAACGGCCGCCTGGGTAAACTGGCAGTAACCCTGGTCAACCATCATCGACCGCAGGGCAGCTGCTGCCCCACCCTGCCAGAATCCAGCAAGCCATGCCCTGTTCTTGCCAGGCCTGGGCATCTACCCAAATGCCGTCCACCAGCAGGTCCCAATGCAGGTGGTTGCCTGTAGAAAGGCCGGTGGTGCCCACGGCGCCAATAAGCTGCCCGGCCTGCACGTTATCACCTGGCGCTACCAGTACCTCTGACATATGGTAAAAGCCGGTATAAATACCCAGCCCATGATCAATGATGACCGCACCACCACGCACATAAAGTTGTTCGGCTATCACGACGGTACCGGCCGCGGACGCGTGCACTGGCGTGCCACCATAGGCACTGTAGTCTACCCCTTCATGGTAGGTGCGGTATGGGCCGCCGTTGTAAGCACGGCGGGCACCAAAAGGTGAGGAGATTTCCAGATAAGTGGTGAGGGGGATTTGAAATGGCCCTGACCATTGGGGCAGGGGGGTATTTTGTTCCCAAAGGGCCAAAAGGCGCTCTCGTTCCACTTCGATGGCTGCCTGGTCAATGTCAGCTGCCGCCCCGGTGAGTGTCAGTTGTTGGTATTCCCAGAGGTTGGGGTCGTTAAATTGCCAGGGTTGTGTCCACAGGGGCTGGTCATTTATTCGTATAGCCAATTCGGGCTGACCACTACCCCAAAACGCGCCGGTGCCGGTGAGGGCCAGAAAGTAACGGCCGTTTATAAAGCTGTCCATCTCATTGCCGGCCAACACGGTGGTGATCGCTTCTTCCTCTTGGACCATGCCGCGTAGACCCAATGCCTGCCCGGGATGGGCAACCGCTTGAGACACTTCCAGCCAGGCCATGCCTGCCGGCAGATCACGCGGCGGGGCGGTACCGCCGGGGATAAAAATTGGCCGGTAGAGCAGGGGGAGATAGGGCGAAGCCACCCCGTTTTGCCGGGCGATTTGCCATAAGGGGCGGTTATGGCGCACGGCCGTGGCCAGCAAGCTCCCATACGGCCGTGTCAAGGTGCCCATTTGCGCTGCCCCGGCACCGGGGATAACGGCCGTGCTGCCAATAGCCGGTTGGCGGTGTCGGTTCGGGTGATAATTGGCTGCTTGCAGGCTTTCTACGGGCAGCCCATACTGATAAGACAGGGCGGTCCAGGTGTCACCGGGCAGCACAAGATGAAGGCTGTCTGGTGTTTGGGTGGGCAATGTCAACGCAAAGCCCAGGATAATCAACGGGCTTAGCCAAAAGAATATAAGTTTCATGTCGGCAATTGTAATGGTGATATGGTCGTGGCCGCCAGCCCAAACCGCCTTATGATGGGTCATCGGCCTGCATGGGCTTCATTTGCCCCTGCCAGCTCAACCGAAAGGCAGGGGGTCTGTGGATGACGCTGCCGGCAGCCAGACGGTAAAGGTGCTTCCCTCCCCTGGTACGCTATGGACACTGATCTCGCCCTGATGGCGGCTGGCTATTTCCTGCGCAATGGCCAGGCCCAACCCTGTTCCTGGCATTTTTGACTCATGGCCGGTTTTGCCCCGGTAAAACCGGTCAAACAGCTTCTTTTGTTCTTCCAGGGGTATGCCAGGGCCATCATCCTGAACACTAAAGCCAACAAGCGGGCGGTTTGCTATGGACCAGGTGACCGTTCGCACTTGAATGTTTCCATGCACCGGCGTGTAGTTCAGGGCATTGGTTAGCAAAATACTCAATACCTGGCCTAGCAGCCCAGGATCGCCACACGCCAAGGCAGCCTCTTCCCCCGGTTCAAAGGTGAGGTTTAGCTCCTTTTGTTCAGCCAACACTTGCCGATCAGCAACACCCTCGGCTGCGATCTGGTTCAGGTTAACCAGCTTTTCTTCAAGCTGCACCTGCCCTTGATCCAGGCGGGACAGCCGCAACAAATCTTCAATAATCAAATCCAGGCGCTTTATTTCCCGAGAAATCTTATCTTTGAGATGGTGAAATTTCTCTGGCTTCAACGATAATGTACCATGATACAGCATCAGAACCGAAATGGGCGTTCGTAGTTCATGGGAAACATTAGACACAAAGGCTTCTTTCATGCGCTGTACTTCTTTTAAGGCGGTGATATCCCGCAGACTGCATACGATCATCGGTAGATTTTGCCCTTCCACATTTACCGGGGCCAGCGCCAGATCAATGTCAAGCTCACGGCCATTTTGGGTTTGGGCCTTCAGTTCCAGGCGCTGGCGCTCATGTTTTGATAACACATCGAACATGGTGTCCATAAAGGGTTTGGCCCATTTGGGTGATATGAGGCTAAGCAAGCCTTGTTGGGATACTTCTGTAAATTCGTACCCAAACGTTTCTTTAAACGCCGGGTTCCCCGTTTCGATCTTGCCGTCTGGCTGTACCAGCAAAATAGGATCAGGGCTGTTGTTCAAAATGGTTTGTAATTGATTAAGCGCACTGTTTAACGCTTCTGTACGGGCAATGACTGTGTTTTCCAGGGTTTCACTATAACTGGCCAGGGCGGCGTACAGGCGGGCATTTTGTAGGGCGGTGGCCACCTGGGCGGTAAAAGCAACCAGGCGCTGACCATGTTTTTCGTTAAAAAAGCCAGGCGTGGTGCTGATCAGGTTTAAAAACCCAATGCATTCATGATGCAGCTGGATGGGAATGCCAATGTACGACTGAATCCATTCGCGCCCTGGCAGGTGGAGCCAGTGCGGATCATGGTGGGTGTCTGGAATCACGGCCAACTGCCCTGTTTTTACCATCCAGTCATAATAGTACACATCTTTTAGTTGGTAGCTGGGTAGGGACGGCGGCTCAGGCCCTTGCCGCTCTTCGTACCCCTGGCGGCGAACGGTACGGATGATTTCCCCTTCAAGCAGCATAATGTTGACGGCGTCATGGGGAATGACCTTTTTAACGTTTTCCAAGACCCGATCTAATACTTCATCCAGGTCAAGGGAACCATTCAGGGCCACGGCCGTGTCTGCCAGGGCTTCGGCAAAACGGCGTTCTTCTCTTTCGGCCTCTTCAGCTTCTTGTTTTTCACGGCGCAGGGCGCGTCCGGCCAACGCCTGACGCACCGCTTCCCCTAAGCGGCCCAACCGGTCTTTGAGCAGGTAGTCGGCCGCCCCCAACTTCATGCAGGTCAGCCCATTTTCCTCATAAAAGCCCGTAACGATAATGAAAGGAATATCTAACCCGGTGGATTGCAATAATTGCAGCGCTTGCAGGCCAGTAAACTGCGGCAGTTGGTAATCTGCCAGGATGATGTCTGGTTCTTGGGCCAGGTGGTGCAGATAGGCTTCTTTGGTATCTACCCGATGCCATGTAGGATCAAAGCCAGCCTCATGTAGGGCAATGACCATCAACTCTGCATCGTCTATCCGATCTTCAACCAGTAGGACGTTTAGCGGCTCAGGTATCATCTATGCTCGTTTGACGCTTTGTACTTATTGGGTTTGATTAAGCAGCAGCCAATAATAGCCAATCTGGTGGATGGCTCCGATGAACTGTTCAAAATCAACCGGTTTGCATATATAACTGTTAACCCCTAACTGGTAACTTTCCACAATGTCCTGTTCTTCTTTGGAAGATGTAAGGATCACCACTGGGATAAGTTGTGTACGTGCATCCTGTTTGATCTTTCTCAACACACCCAGGCCATCAACCTTGGGCAGTTTTAAGTCAAGCAAGATCACTTTGGGCCGTTCGTTTACATCACGGCCGTCATAAACACCGTGGCCAAACATATAGTCTAACGCTTCTGCCCCGTCACGCAATACCTGCACGTTGTTGGCCAGATTATAAGAGCGCAGAGCGTTTAAAGTGAGCTCTATATCGTCCGGGTTATCTTCGACTAACAAGATTTCTACCGACTGTTCCATGTAGTTGTTCTCCCGCTTTCACCTTTCACTCTTTTGGCAACTCGTTTCCAAGCGTAAAATAAAGTGTAGCCCCTTCATTAATGGCTGCCTCTGCCCAAACTTCCCCACTGTGCCGGTGAATAATACGCTGTACCAGGGCCAGGCCCACGCCCGTACCTTCGTACTCTTCGGGGCGATGCAACCGCTGAAAGACGCCAAAAATCTTGTCAGCATAGGCCATGTCAAAGCCAACACCATTGTCCTTGACGAAGTAAACGACTGTGTCTTTTTGCTTTTGAGCGCCGATATGAATATGAATGACATCACGGCGGCTGGAATATTTCAGGGCGTTTTCGATGAGGTTTAGAAATACCTGATGCAATAACCGGGGATCAGCCTGGCAGGGGGGCAGCTCATCCACAACAATGTCTAATGTGGCTGTGATAGACGCCAGATCAAGGTCGGTAAGAACCCGCTTGACAACGGCCGTGACATCGACGGTTTCACGCTGTACTGGTTCACGAATGAGGCGTGAGAACTTTAATAAGTCATCAATAAGCAGCCCCATTTGCCGGGCATTATCTTCAATGCGGTTCAGGTAATGTTGCCCTTTGGTATCCAATCCGCTGCCATAATTTTTAAGCAAAATGCCTGAAAATCCGCTCATGGCCCGTAAGGGGGCACGCAGATCATGAGACACAGAGTAAGCAAAGGCTTCCAGCTCTTTATTAGCTACTTCCAGCTGGATCGTGCGTTCCCTGACACGTTTTTCCAGACCTCTGTTCAGATTTCTAAACTTGGCCTCTGCTTGCTTTTGGGCCGTAATATCAACAATGGTCCCCTGCAGAGCGCCATCTTCCGGGTAATATGTCATCGAGAAGAGGCAGGTCTTTTCCCCATTATCGGTTTTGACCCGGGCTTCATAATTAGTCACCTGGCCCTGTGCCTGGAACTGCTCAGCCAGCCGGTTCCACTCTTCAAGATACACAAAATTGATGAAGCCCGGCGTAGCCAGGATAGTTTCTTTAGGAATGCCTAAAATGTTGCAAACTTCGCTGTTAGCCTCTGAGATACCCGGACGATCATGCTGAACGCGGAAAAGGCCTACCGGGGCATTTTCAAACAGATTGCGGTATTTACGTTCGCTAACCGCCAGCGCTTCTGCCGCCTGTTTGCGTTCAGAGATGTTTTCATGGGCCACTACCAGCCGCGGAGAGCCTTTGTGAGAGAAACGGGTTACCCTGGCGATAAACCATCGTTTTTCCCAGGGAGCATCGCAGGCGTATTCCCAGACAAACTGTTCCTTATCACCCCACATAACGGCCTGTAAACCGGCGGCAAAAGACGCCGCTTCTTCTGAATCTGGCCCGCCGGCCGCCTGGCACACATCCAGGTAATTGGCGCCTACAAAATGATCAGAAGGGGCTGGGGGGTTGGCATGGGCAAAGTCCCGCCAGGCCCGGTTCACAGACAATATGACCCCCTTTTCATTGAGAACGCATATATGGGCTGACAGGGCGTCGATAGTAGCCTGAGCAAAGTTTTGCGCTTCTAAGATCTGCTTTTCCGCCAATTTGCGGTCAGTAATATCGTTGATCAGGGAAAAGAAGCCGGTCACCTGCCCATCTGCCCGAATATCTGGAACGTAGGTGGCCAGCACAAAACGTGCACCCTGGTCTTTATTAGGTATTTCAGTTTCATATTGTACAGCACGGCCGGTCAAGGCTATGGTCACATACTCAGCGATGGCCTGGTAAGCGGCTGGACCTAATACCTCGGCCATATGCTTGCCGCGTATCTCAGCACGGGAATGACCTACCCACTCTTCATAAGCCCGGTTGTTAAATTGGTAACAACCGTCGGCGTCTACGTAGGAGATGAGTGCGGGTAAGGCATCAGTAAGTAAGCGCAACTGCTCCTCATTGGCGCGCAGCCTTTCGATGGCCTTGTCCTTTTCTTGCTGCTGTTGGCGAAGTTGGGCTTCCAGTTCCTGGGGGCCAGTTGCATCGCGTGCGGCGTTAGGGAGGGTGCCAGCTATCGGCAGTAACGGTGCGTCTTTGAACCGGTAACTTTGTGCATAGCGCAAAACCCGGAGCAATAGACTTTGGTCAATGGCCTGAATGGGCAGGTAGTCATGAGCGCCCATGTCTGACAAGGTTTCTGCATTCCAGTTGGGATCATCATCAGTCAGTATAATGATAGCCAGTGTGGGCAACGCCTGATGAAGCTTCTTGAGAGCTGCCTGTTTTTCTTCTTCTATTGCCTGCCAGTCCAGCAGGAGAATGCTGGTAACGGGAGGGGGTATGGTGGTTATGGGGGCCACATTTGAGGAGATTTGCAAACGGTAACGGCCGTTTAATGCAGGCAGTAAACCCCGTAATCTGTCCTGCACGTCAACTCGCTCTGTGACTAAGAAAAGGATGTACGAATTTTCTTCTATTGTTGGTGCCCTCATTTGACTTGGCTCTCCAAGAACATAAGGTACTCCAAAGCATTGGTGTCGTCGGTGGTGTCAACAATTATGGCTTTTTGAATCGAGTTACAAACGACCATGTATTATTTTATGGATAATTTATGACTCTAGTGTAACCATTCAACTAATTGAAATCAAGCTGTCCCCATTTTGTTGACAGCTATGACGCGCTGTGTTATAAATTATGTCTGATGATGCAGTGCGTTATTTATGGCATTTTGCCCATGGTACGCCACAAGAACGGCCGCACGGGAACTTAAAATGATGCACCAGGTATATCTTGGTTTAGGCACAAATCTAGGCCAGCGACAACACAATCTAGAACAGGCGGTAGCCAGTTTGCGTGAGGTCGTGCGGGTCACGGCCGTGTCGGCCATGTATGAAACCACACCCTGGGGTTACCAGCATCAAGCCGCTTTTTTGAATGCTTGTCTCAGCGGCCAAACGGAACTATCGCCACAAAAACTGCTCCAATTCAGTAAAAACCTAGAAATTACGATGGGCCGTACCCCAACTGTCAGATGGGGGCCACGCCTGATTGATATTGATCTTCTGCTTTATGATGAGGTTGTCATGCAGACCGCTGCTTTGACTTTGCCGCATCCGCACTTGCATGAACGCGCCTTTGTGTTAATTCCCCTGGCTGAGATTGCCGCGGACGTAGTGCATCCTGAAGTTGGTCAAACCATTGGGGCGTTGGCTGCGGCCATGGATTCGTCCGGGATGCATCGTTTACCGGTGCCGCTGGGCCTGATGACAGATGTGATGGTCTGAAGACGCTCTTTTTTTCGGCAAAAATTGAGCTTGCACTCAAAAAATGAGCGATCATTCAATTGTTGGGAAGGTGGACTAATTTACTATGTTAGAAACCATACCTCAATCTCGCCGTGAACGCCGTATTGCCGCCCGCCAGGCCCAAATTCTGGATGCAGCGGCCCATGTTTTTAGTCAGAAAGGGTACCAAAACGCCACCACTAAAGACATTGCGGAAGCAGCAGACGTTTCTGAGGGGACGCTTTATAACTATTTTGCGAACAAACGTGATTTGCTCATTGGTGTGGCCCGGGCTTATGCCGATGAGGTTATCACCGATATGGAAACCATACAGCCGGAGGGGTATGAGGATTTGTTGGCCCAATTTATGGCCAACCGTTTTCGCCGGGGGCGCGAACGCCGCCTATTTATGGTGTTCCTCTATGAATCGCGGTGGAATGAAGACGTGCGCCAATATTACGTAGAAGAAGCCATGCACCACATTATTGCACTGACCGAACAGCACATACGAGACCTGATTGCGCGTGGTGTTTTACGTGAGGTCGATCCAGCCATTGCCGCCCGCACGATGAGTGCCACTATCATGGGGTTTGCCGCCCTTTTTGAGCTGGGCATTTCGGTAAACCATGGTTCACCAGAATTATTGGGTACCCAGGTGACAGATATTTTATGGAATGGCTTGCGCACATATGGGAAGAACGGACGTGACTAGTGATCAGTTATCAGTAAACGGTAATCCGTTAGCAGTTAGCGGTTATCAGAAAACCGCTGGCCAAACATTTGAGTGGGGCCGCCGCACCTACATAATGGGCATTATCAACGCCACACCAGACAGCTTTTCCGGGGATGGGTTGATGACCCAGGCCGATGTCGTAGCGGCGGCTGTGCAGCAAGCACAGCAGTTTGCTGCCGATGGCGCGGACGTGCTGGATATTGGCGGTGAAAGCACGCGGCCCGGCAGTGTGCCGGTTTCAGGCGCAGAAGAGCTGGCGCGGGTGATTCCGGTGGTTGCCGCCGTGCGTACGGCCGTAGATTTGCCCATCTCCGTAGACACCTACCGCGCCGATGTGGCTGAAGCAGCCTTACAGGCCGGGGCGCATTGGGTGAATGATGTCTGGGGGTTGCGTATGGACGGCCGTATGGCCGGGGTAGTAGCCGCTGCCGGCTGTCCGCTAATCATTATGCACAATCGCAGCCAGCCCAAAAATGTAGCCCAGGGTGAAAAACTAGGTGGGCGCTATGTAGGCATTGAATATGATGATCTTATAGCGGACATCATCTGTGAGCTGCAAGCAAGCATTGACCTGGCGTTGGCGGCGGGTGTACACGAAGGGCAAATCATTATTGACCCCGGTGTAGGCTTTGGCAAAACGGTGCGCCAAAACATACAGATCGTCAGCCAGTTAGACCAGTTTAAAGTGATGGGTTTTCCTGTTTTATTAGGCACATCGCGTAAATCCTTTATCGGCCATACTCTGGACCTGCTACCGGAGGATCGTTTGGAAGGGACGGCGGCCACCGTAGCTATTGGTATAGACCGGGGGGCAGACATTGTGCGGGTACATGACGTCAGGGCGATGGTGCGTGTGGCCCGGATGACAGATCGGATTGTAAGAGCGTAATGATTTAGGATCGGAGATTCCCACTGGGTAATTTCCAATCTCTGGTAAAAAATGACTTCAGGAGTAGAGCCATGTTGAACTTTGAACTTGACCAGGAACAGAAGATGCTGACCGACGCCATTGGCCGGTTGGCGAATGAGCGCATGCGGAAAGTTTTCCGTGACGCTGACGAAGAAGGGCATATTCCCCCGGAAGTGGTGCAGGCTGGGTGGGATTTAGGGTTGCTGCCCACAGGCATTCCAGAAGAACAAGGGGGCTTTGGCGAGTATTCGCTGGTGACCAATGCCATTGCCGTGGAAGAACTGGCTTTTGGTGACCTGGCCATTGCCGCCGCTGTGCTGGCGCCCAACAATGTAGCCATCCCGGTGATGTTGTGTGGTACGGCCGCTCAAAAAGAAGCACACCTGCCGCTTTTTTGTGAGGCTGTTATGCCTCGGGTCACGGCCGCTATGCAAGAGCCGGGGCTGCACTATGATGCCCGGCAGCTGAAGACCACGGCCGTATTGGAAAATGACCACTACATCCTCAACGGCAAAAAGAGCCTGGTGCCTCTGGCTGACACGGCCGAAACCTTCCTTATTTACGCCAATGAAAGCGGCCGTACACAAGCCTTTTTTGTCCCCGCAGATACCATAGGGGTGCACATTGGCGAGCGGGAAAAATTGATGGGCTTAAAAGCGCTGCCTACCTTTCCCCTGACCCTCAGCAATGTACAGGTGCCCGTCGTTAACCGGTTGGGTGGTGATGAAGGTGTGGCTATTGACCTGTTATTAAACCACAGCCGGGTAGCCTTGGGTGCCGCAGCCGTGGGGGTGGCCCGTGCCGGGTATGAATATGCTCGTGACTACGCCAAGCAGCGTGTGCAGTTTGGCGAGCCGATCGCCCATCGCCAATCGATTGCTTTTATGCTGGCGGAGATGGCTATTGATATTGATGGCGCCCGTATGATGGTGTGGGAAGCCGCCTGGCTGCTAGACCAGGGAAAAGAGGCGACGTCGGAAACGGCCGTGATGAAACATTTTGTAGATGATATGGCTGTGCGTGTGGCTGACCAGGCGTTACAAACGCTGGGCGGTTATGGCTACATTCGTGAATATCCGGTGGAGTTATGGCTGCGTAATGCGCGTGGTTTTGTGCAGTGGGATGGGTTGTTGATGATATAGATGATGAGAGATAGGAAACCCTCAATCTCTTATCTTTGGAGACTTTGCCATGATTAGCTTTGAAATTCCTGAAAAAGTAAAAACCCAGATGGCGATGACGGAGATGGTGGCTAAACAGGTGATGCGACCCCACTCCCGCTATTATGACGAACACGAACACGAACGGCCAAAAGAGTTTATTGAGATGATGTGGCCGGCCATCAAGCAACAAAACAAGGTCCAGGTGGAGCGCTGGAAAGCTAACGGTTCCGCTGCAGCCAACGAAGGACCAAACACCGCCATTTTGGGTCTTATCCTGAATATTGAGATGTTAAGCTATGGTGATGCCGGGCAATATCTGTGCATTCCCACCGGCGGTCTGGGGGGGGCGGCCGTGGAAGCTGTGGGTACCAGAGAGCAGAAGATCCGCTTTATGTCCCGCTTTGCTGAGGGGGATAGGCCGGCCTGGGGGGCGATGGCCATTACAGAGCCAGATGCCGGGTCAGATAACAGTTCTATGCGCACCACGGCCGTGCTGGATGCCGAGACGAATGAATGGATCCTCAACGGCGAGAAGATCTTCATCACCAGCGGCGCTCTGGCTTTAAAAGAGTCAGACGGCTTCTGTGTGGTGTGGGCCACGGTAGACCCCAACGCCGGCCGCAAAGGGATCAAGTCATTTGTGGTGGAAGCAAATACTCCTGGTGTGTCTGTCAGCCCTGGCCTGGACAAGTTGGGCATACGGGCCAGCGATACGGTGGTATTATCCTTTACCGATGCGCGGGTGCCCTTTGAAAATCTGTTGGGCAGTGCCGAAGTAAAAGAGGCAGACACCAGTAAGGGGTTCCAGGGAGCGATGAAGACCTTTGATGCCAGCCGCCCGGCGGTGGCGGCCAGTGCCGTGGGTATTGCCCGTGCAGCCCTGGAGTTTACCAAAGAAACGCTGGCGGCCGAAGGGGTGGCTATAAATTACACCAAACCACGTTACCAGATGACGGCCGTGGAACGTGACCTGCTGGAAATGGAAGCATTGTGGAAAACGGCCTGGCTGCTGACCCTGAAAGCAACAGAAGCGATCATGCACGGCCGTGGCAACCGGTTGGAAGCCTCTATAGCCAAAGCGCATGCGGGCACGGCCGTGACCAAAATCACCCAAAAAGCGGTAGAATTGCTTGGCCCACTGGGTTACAGCCGTGAGACCCTGGCTGAAAAGTGGATGCGCGACGCCAAAATCAACGACATCTATGAAGGCACGCGGCAGATCAACCTGCTCATTGTCGCCCGTTCTATTCTCGGTTATAGTCGCCGCGAGTTGAAGTAAACCCAGTATCCAGTAGGCCACGAGGATCAGTGTTCAGTTAGCAGTGGACAGTGTTCAGTAGGGGCTGACTGACCACTGGTTACTGACTTCCGACCACTGGCCCTGGGATCAGTGTTCAGTTAGCAGTGGACAGTATTCAGTAGGGCCTAGTGCCTGTAACTGTCTACTGACCACTGGTTACTGACTTCTGACCACTGACTTCTGATGACGGGTACACGTCAGGTTTACGAAATAGTGACTGATAATAGGAGAAGGAAACACATGTCATACGATATTCGCAAAGTGGCCGTTATTGGGGCCGGGACCATGGGCGGGGGCATTGCTGCCCACCTGGCCAACATTGGTATTCCGGTGATGCTGCTAGACATCATCCCCCCCGATCTGGCGGACGCCGAGAAAGATAATCCCCAGGCCCGCAACCGCCTTGTCCAATCCTTATTTGACCGCATGGCCAAGGCACGCCCGGCCAACCTGGCTCGGGCCGACCGGGCCGACCTTATCACCCTGGGCAACCTGGAAGACGACTTTGAGCAGATAGCTGATTGTGACTGGATTGTAGAAGTCATCATTGAAAAGCTGGCGCCGAAGCAGGCGCTGATGGCCCGTATTGAGCAGGTGCGTAAACCGGGCAGCATCATCAGCAGTAACACCTCAGGCATACCCATTAGCCAGATCGCCGACGGCCGTAGTGATGACTTTAAGGCCCACTTCCTGGGCACTCATTTCTTTAACCCACCACGTTACCTGAAGCTGCTGGAAATCATCCCCACCGCAGACACCAGCCCGGCCGTGCTGGACTTTATGGTGCAGTTTGGTACTGATGTTCTGGGTAAAGGGGTGGTTGTCTGCAAAGACACCCCCAATTTTATTGCCAATCGGTTCATCGCCATCGTTGGCTCTTTTGTTAGCGAGTACGCCCTGGAAAATGGGTATACCATCGCCGAAGTAGACGCCGTCACCGGGCCGCTGGTGGGCCACCCCAAAACGGCCACCTTCCGTCTGACAGACCTGGTGGGGCTAGACGTGATGATGCACGTTAATAACAACCTGTACCCGGCCATCCCTCATGACAACTACCGTGAAGTCCTTAAATCTCCGCGGACCAATGAACTGAATGGGCAAATGGCTGAGCAAGGTTGGCTGGGTAATAAGTCAAATCAGGGCTTTTACAAGCAGGTGAAGGTGGGCGGCCAGCGTGAATTCCATACTCTGGACCCAGAAACGATGACCTATTTTAACCCGCCCAGCGTGCGCTTTGATTCAGTGGGGGCAGTGCGTAAGATCGAAAATCTGGACGAGCGGCTGCGCCAGCTGCTTACCTTTGAGGATCGCGCTGCCGAGTTTGTGCGCGCTACCACCTATTATGCTCTGGCCTACGCCGCTTATGTGACCCCGGAAATCGCCCATAACATTGTGGATGTAGATAATGCCAATAAGTGGGGTTTTGCCCACGAAGCCGGGCCCTTTGAAATCTGGGATATGCTGGGGGTGGCAGAGACAGCCCAAAAGATGGAAGCTGCCGGGTATGACGTGGCTGGTTGGGTGAAAGAGATGGTGGCGGCCGGGCACAACCACTTTTACCAAAATGGCCAATACTACAACTTCCAGACAGGCACCTATGTTGACCTGCCCCAAGATGATAAACACATTACCGTGGCGGCCCTGATCAAAAACGGCAAGCAGTTGGCCCAAAACGGCAGCGCCCGCCTGCATGATATGGGTGACGGTGTCTTGCTGTATGAATTTAACGCCAAGATGAATGCCATTGATGCCGACATTGTGGCCATGGGTAATACGGCGCTGGACAGACTAAATACCGATTTTGATGCCCTGGTCATTGGCAACAATGGTGACAACTTCTGTGTGGGTGCCAACATCGCCATGGTGGGCATGGCGGCTGCTCAGGGCTTCTGGGACCAACTGGAACAATCTATCAAGGACCTGCAAACCTTAACCTTTAACCTGCGCCATGCGCCCAAACCGGTGGTGACGGCACCACACCAGATGGCGCTGGGGGGCGGGGCAGAGATGGTTATGGCGGGCTGGACGGCCGTGGCTGACCACGAAACCTACATTGGCCTGGTGGAAGTAGGTGTGGGCCTGATCCCGGCTGGCGGCGGCTGTAAAGAGCTGCTGCGCCGCAAAATCAACCCGGTGATGAAAACGGCTAACGCCGACGTGCTGCCTGTCATGCAGGAAGTTTTCCAAAACATTGCCACCGCTAAAGCCGGAACCAGCGCCTGGGAAGCGCGTGAACTAGGCTTCCTTACTGACCAGGATACCATCGTCATGAACAGCGACCATCGCCTGGCCAAAGCCAAACATAAGGCGCTGCAGCTGGTGGCGGCCGGTGCTCGCCCTCCGGAAGTAGAAAAGATCTATGCAGCCGGGCGAGATGTGCTTTATGCCCTTTACCTGGGTATTCAAAGCTTTGAGTGGGGCAACTATGCCAGTGTTCATGACGCACTCATCAGCCGAAAACTGGCCACCGTATTGTGCGGTGGTGACCTGAGTGAACCGGCCTGGGTAGACCCCTGGTATATTCTTGATCTGGAACGGCAGATGTTCCTGGAACTGCTGCATGAAGAAAAAACCCGTGACCGTATTATGCACATGTTGCAAACGGGCAAACCGTTACGGAATTGACCAGGAGATGACAGGGAGTTTCCCCTTGTCATCTCTTAGGGCATGAGACCATAGTACTGTTGACAGGAATGTGGCTTTACAGATGCACGATCTTCTCGTATTTTGTGGTTAGCTGTATTACCACAAAAGGAGAATGAACATGAAGCGTATAACCTCTCGATTTTTTATCCTGTTTATCTTTGGTCTCTTAGTTTTATGGGGGACTATGAGTATGGTGGGGCACACGGCCGTGGCCCAGGAAATTAGCCACGGGGGCCACGCAGCAGGCATTCCCCATCAGTATAGTGCTAATATCCTGCTTATCATTGGCCTGTTGGAACTACCCTTTCTCTTAATCGCCGTCTTTTTTGCTTTTCGTACGGCCAGCGCTTTAAAAGGGGGCGTCTTTGGCCGGGGTATGTTATTGATCGCCCTGGGTGCCCTGGTGATGGCTATTGGCCATCTACACATGCAGGTAAACGCCATGTGGGGTGTTGATATGTTTGGGGCAGTGTTTGGCAATACGTTGGGGCTTGTTGTTTGGGTCGTTGCTTTAGTCATTACCTGGGGATTGACCGGGGCCGGATTTTACAGCATTTACAAGGCCAGTCGTGCCGGCTAAAAGCAGTTTTGTATGTTTGATTGGTTAAAAAACCGGTTAGGGAAGAATCGGCCCAGTGGTGAAGAAACCGAGGCCTGCCTGTTGGTCGATTACCTGGCCAGGCAAGTTTCTACGCCTGAGCGGGCGGCTTCTGTACTGGAGCGCGTGGTGCAGTTTCGTTTGTTGTCGTCTGCCGATCAGACTGAAGCATTACCGGGTGTTTATTTGTTGCTTGAACAATACCTGGCTGAGGTAGACCCGTTAAAAAAATATTCCCGGCGACAGCTGCGAGAGACTGCCCGAATACGCTATGGGTCGCTGTTGGCGCTGGAAAAATTTAAACTGATTTTTGATCCGGAACGGCAGCAAGAGATTATGCTTTGTCGTTATCTGCTGGAGGCTGTCTTGCAGCGGTCTTACGCCCTGATGGGCTCATCTGTAGATGCCATCCGAGCGTGGCTGGCAAAAGTGCCAGACGAGGCCACATTACCGCTGCCGCTTGAACTGGACGGCCGTCTACCAGAACAACCCCGTGAATGGATAGCCCTCCTGCGGCAAATCTCGCTGGCTTATTACCAGGCCTTAAGACATAATTTGGGTGAACAGGTGGCCGACCGTCATTTTGAGAACGGCTATAATGACCTGGCCCAACTGTATCAGGGGCTAGAAACCTTTCCGGTCGTGATCAGTATCTTGCCAGAGAACATTCTGGACGAACACAAAATCAGCCTGCTTAGCCATCGGCAAATTCAGCGGGCATTGCTGGAGAATGTAGACCAGCTTGAAGAGTTTAACGGCCAGCTGGCGATCAAGAATTATGAGTTAGAACGCGCCCAGACACAGCTGATTGCGGCGCGGGAAGATGCTCTACGCGCCTCCACCCAATTTCGCTCGGTGTTAAATACAATGGCTGAGGGCATTGTGGTGTTTGACGAACACGGCCGTATTGTCTTGATCAACCGTGAAGTGCAAAATACCTGGGGCTGTTCTGCCGATGAGCTGGTTGGTAAGTATATTCAAATATTGTTTTCCCCCTCATCGGCGGCCCAGTTGACGTTAGACCTGAACCCTAATGGCGCCTTGGTAAATGTCATCGAACCCTTATTGGGTGAACCCCTGGAAATGGAAGGCCAACGCCAGAACGGCCACCGTTTCCCTCTGGAAATGCGCATCACGGAAACAAAAATTAGTGATAACATCTGGTATACGGCCGTTGTGAATGATATTACCAGCCGAAAACAGGCGGAAATGGCGATGGCCCATGCGCGTGATTTAGCCATTCAAACGAGCGAATTAAAAACACGCATCCTGGCAGGTGTTAGCCATGACCTGCGCACGCCGCTTAATACGATTCTGGGCTATTCTGATATGCTTTTGGAAGATGTTTTTGAGGAGATGAATGAAAAACAACAGGCAATTGTCAAGCGTATCATGATCTCCGGTAAACATATGGCGCAGTTGATCACGGATTTGTTAGACCAAACCCGGATCGAAGGGGGTCAACTGGTCATTCAAAACGCCCCCTTTGCCCCGGCAACGATGCTGCAAAATACGCTGGCGCTGCTGAGCCTGGCCGCGCGGGAAAAAGAGATTGACCTAAAAGGGAGCATAGACCCCTCTTTGCCAGGTACATTGGTGGGTGATGCGCAGCGTTTGCAGCAGATTATTACCAATTTGACTGGGAATGCCATTAAATTTACCGACGCGGGCAGCGTGCTGGTACGTTTCTATTGTCCGGATGAGGCCGCCTGGGTGATTGAAGTTAAAGATACCGGGCATGGTATTCCTAAGACGGCCTATAAAAGGATTTTTGAACCGTTTCAACAGGTCAAAGACGGCAGTAACAGCCCGGAGAAAGATAAACAGAAGGATGGTTTTGGCCTGGGCCTATACATTGTTAAAGAGCTGGTCACATTGATGAACGGCCGTGTCTCTGTTTACAGCGAAGTGGGCAAGGGCAGCACGTTTTCAGTCTGGCTGCCTTTGTTGCTGGCGCATGAGGAGTTAGTGCATGATGTTAGCTTTGGTAATTGAAGACGACGTTGATCTGGCATTGATTTTTGCCAAAGCCCTGGAAGCAGCCAGATTCACAGTAGAATCGTTTGCAAACGCTGAAGATGCCTGGCACTTTATGGAGAATACACCGCCGCGTCTGGTCGTGTTGGATCTAAATTTGCCGGGTAAATCTGGCAGTAGCCTGTTAGCAGATATTCGAGGGGACGGCCGTTTTGCCACCACCCAAATTATCCTGGCTACGGCCAACCACCTGATAGCCCAATCTTTAACAGACCTGGCCGACCTGGTATTGGTAAAGCCTATTACGTTTAGTCAATTACGTGATCTCACCGGCCGTTTACGGGAAACGATGACCATGTAATACACCCTTCAGGAACGCTTAAACTTCCTAAAGGCTATCCCGCATGACATTGGCAATGAGGACAAACGCAAGGTTCAATGGCCCAAACCTTGACCTTGTTTATGAAATACAGTTAAGAGGAGAAAACTCATGACAAGAGAAGCAGTAATAGTCGCTGCCAGCCGTACGGCCGTAGGCAAAGCCAAACGAGGCAGCACCCGTAATTGGCGTTCAGATGAAATGGCGGCGGCCGTCATTCGGGAAGTGTTGCAGCAGGCACAAGGGCTGGATCCTAATGATGTGGATGATGTTATCATTGGCTGTGCCATGCCAGAGGGGGCACAAGGGTTAAACTTTGGCCGTACCATCGCACTGCGCGCCGGTTTGCCGGTAGACGTACCGGGCATGACAGTGAATCGCTTTTGTTCCAGTGGTTTGCAAACCATTGCTATGGCCGCTGAACGCATTATTGCTAATGGCGCCGATGTGATTATTGCCGGGGGTGCCGAAACGATGAGCCTGGTTCCCATGACCGGCTTTCGGGTAAACCCTAACCCGTACATGGTGGAAAATCAGCCGGAAGTGTACATGGGCATGGGCCTGACGGCTGAACGTGTGGCGGAGGAGTTTGAAGTCAGCCGTCATGCTCAAGATGAATATGCCCTGCGCAGCCATCAGCGCGCCGCCGCCGCTTACGCCCGAGGCATTTTCCAGAGCGAAATATTGCCTGTGACAATTGAAGAAGTGACACCTGGCGAACATGGCCCCCAGCGGCGCAACTTTGTGTTGGACAAAGATGAACACGTGCGCCCGGATACCAGCCTGGAAGGTCTGGCGAAGCTAAAACCTGTCTTCAGGCAAGGGGGTACGGTGACGGCTGGCAATGCCTCACCTCTGAGCGATGGTGCGGCAGCGGTCATTGTCATGGAACGGCAGAAAGCAGAGTCATTGAGGCTGAAGCCATTGGTAAAATTTGTGGGTTTTAATGTTGGTGGTGTGCGCCCGGAGGTAATGGGTGTTGGCCCTATAACGGCCGTGCCCCGGCTGCTTAAACGCACTGGCCTGAGCCTCAAAGAGCTTGACCTGATCGAACTGAATGAAGCGTTTGCATCTCAAGCGGTTGCCGTTATCCGAGAACTGGGTTTTGACGAAGAAAAAACCAACGTCAACGGCGGCGCTATTGCCCTGGGTCATCCGCTGGGGGCCACCGGCGCCAAGCTGACAGTGCAAATCATCCACGAAATGAAGCGGCGTGACGCCCAGTTTGGCATGGTGACCATGTGTGTTGGCGGCGGCATGGGCGCGGCCGGCATCTTTGAAAACCTTAACTAATAACAGTCTTTAATAGCGCCAACTAAGGTAAGGGTCTGTCCAAGATAAAACAAATGATTTCAGCCCAATTTTCTCTGGTAGCAACGCAAAACTGATATAACTTATTTCTGGACAGACCCTAAGCTCGACTTTGTACATTTAAGTCGAATAACAAACAGTATCAACCAGACGGTCAAAAAGAGACCGTGATATTTTTACAACATCTGGTTCAGTGGCGGACATTGAAAAAATAAATGCCGGAAACC
>WYBM01000022.1 GCA_011525915.1 Ardenticatenaceae bacterium
AATGGTCTTAACAATGTCATAATCGGTTCAGGTAGAATAAGCATTTGTGACCTCTCGTTGTGGTTTGGTCACAGCTTATTCTACCTTTGTAGCTTTGGCTACTTTTGTACAAAGTCGAGCTTAGGGTCTGTCCAGAAATAAAGTAGGTGATTTTGCGCGATTTACAGCCTGATTTCTCGCAACAACTGACTAACTTATTCTTGGACAGACCCTTAGATGAACGGTTACAAATCACGACGGGTGAAGCTGACCAGTGCCAGCAGCAGCAGGCCAGCGGCATAGACAAAGGCATACCCAATCATCAAGTCGCTAGGTTGGGAGATAACGGCAAACGGCCCGGCGAGGTAAGCGGAGGTCGTAAATTGCGGCTGGAAGAGGGTAAGCGCCCGGTTCCACAACGCCTGGGTGGGCATGAGTAAACTGGTGATAATGCCAATGTTCACGGCCGTTACATTTTCAAACAGTGCCCCAATTTGCTCGATCCAACCGCCTAAAAAAGCGATGCCAAAAAGCATAAAAGCCAGCACCCCGTTGGCCAGCGTAGAGAGGCGGGTGCCTCCCAACAGCGTTAACGAAAGAATGATGAAGCCTTGCAAGGCCATCATGGCCAGCCCGGCCGGAATGTTGGCAAAAACCAGCCCGGAACGCAGGTAAACGACCACCATCAGCCCACCTGCCAGCAGCAAGGTATAAAGCACAATCAACACGGCAAAACCCAACCACTTGCCTAACACCATCTCCCAACGGCGCAGGGGTTTGGTGACAAGCGCTTCTATGGTGTGCGAATCTATCTCACCAGACACGGCCGTAACCGAGATCAATACCGCCATGAGCGTTATCAGCAGGTTCACCGCGTACAGCCCGGCGGTCAGCAGCACGCCGCTGATGGTCAGGCGCTCTTCCAGGTTGGCGTGCATCTCCATCTCGGCGAAGATGTAGTGGAAACCAACCGCAAAGACGGCCAGGAACCCCAGCCCCATGAGCAGCCCCACCCATAAAATTTTGCGGCGCTGCGCTTCACGGATCGTCAGTTCGGCAAAAAGTAAGGTGGTCATCCTTTCACTTCGTCATCCTCACCAATAATTTGCAAAAAACGGTCTTCCAGGGAGAGGTGCTGCGGGGTGAGTTCATACAGCGTGTACCCTTGTTCTACCAGCCAGGCAGCCAGCGGAGGCAGGCGCTCTTCGTGGGGCAGGCACAGGGTGATACGGCCGTGGCTCTTTTCCAGCGTCACATCGTGGCCAAATTGACATAAATCATGAAGCAGTTGTGGGGTAGGCTGCCCCACCCGCAGCCTCACCTGTACCGCTTCTTCCTGGTAGCCATCCAGGTCAATGGTCTCTAACACGGTGCCCTGGCGGATAAACGTGACGCGGTCACACGTTTTCTCCACCTCGCTGAGCAGGTGAGAGTTGAGGAAGACGGCCGTGCCCTCTTCACGCAGCCCATTGATGATGTCCCGCACCAGCCGCCGGCCGATGGGGTCCAAACCAGAGGTAGGTTCGTCTAAAAAGACCAGGTCTGGGCTGTTCAGCAGCGCCTGGGCCAGGCCAATGCGCTGCAGCATGCCTTTGGAGAAGGCCCGCAGTGGGGTGCCGGCCCGGTCATACAGCCCTACCAGCCTGAGCAGGTCAGGAATGACGGCCTGCCGTTCCGTTTTGTCCATGTGGTAAAGACGGCCGTGTAAGTCTAAAAATTCGGCGGCTGTCAGCCATTCATGAAAGCGGAAATGTTCGGGCAGGAAGCCGATGCTGGCCCGTGCCTGGCGGTCGCCTAATGGCCGGGCCAGCAAGACGGCCGTGCCGGCCGTTGGTTTTGTCAGCCCCAGCAGCATCTTGATAGAGGTTGTTTTGCCGGCACCATTGGGCCCTAAAAAGCCAAATATCTCCCCACGTTTGACTTGCAGGGTAAGGTTGGCGACGGCCGTTTTAGGGCCAAACTCTTTGCGTAAACCGTGGGCGTCAATGGCAAAATCGGTCATGGTGTGGTCAAGGGGGCTGATCCTTCAGCCTCAGACATTCGTATCAGTTTTCAGTCATCAGTGTACAGTTTTCAGTCGTCAGCGGCCAGTTTTCAGTAGGGGCTAACGCCCGTCAATGTTTACTGAACACTGATGACTGACCTCTGACTACTGGTGCCAGTCAGTCAAGCGTATTGGCCAATGCCAGCAGTTCTTCCGTACTTTGGTCGCCAAACAGGCTGTACAAGATGCCATCTTTTTGCCAGATAATGGTAGCGCCACGGCCGTCCAACTCACTGACAGCCATCCCGCTGACGCCATCTACCATCACTTCATGATAGGCGGCAATATCTTGCGGAATGGGCAGCAAGAGTGTGCTGGTCCAGTCAATTTCCTGAGCCAACCGGCCCGCTTCGGCTTCACTCAGCCCCAACACCTGTAACAGCGCCTGCCCCAACAGCATGGTATCCAGACCATCTGGGTATTCTACCAGCGGGCTTTCGCTTTGCAGCAAGTGCAAACTATCCGCGCCAGCCCCCCATTGTTGCTCTACGCCAGCAAAAACGGTCACGTTC
This sequence comes from Ardenticatenaceae bacterium, assembly GCA_011525915.1. Classification (GTDB taxonomy): domain Bacteria; phylum Chloroflexota; class Anaerolineae; order Promineifilales; family Promineifilaceae; genus CAADGU01. Next base: position 2,536 of record WYBM01000022.1, read on the forward strand.
ACCTGGGCCCCTTCCAGGCTGTCTGGCAGCAGCAGGGGGTCTACCCCCACCGCTTCCAGGATGGCCCGTGAGCCTGCCAGGTCCACCGTCAACCGGCCGCGGCCCGGTGCAGAGACATAAACGCTTTCGGGTTTCCCCAGGGGGGTGATGGTTCGCACCTGCTTTAGCCCGGTTATGGCCGCCGCGTCATTGATGGTGTCTACGGCCGTTAACTGGCCGGGGTCTTCAAAGATTTCTACGTCACCGGGCGTTAACCCTGCCTCGGCGATCTTACGCAGCATGGCAATCTGCTCTGGCGAGATGGTGATGGCGGCAAAACTTTGCACGCGGAACAGGCTTAAAAATTCGCTGGCTGCCGCCCGCACAGTGGGAAAACTAAAGGCAAACATTAGCATGACCCCGGCCAGCACCACGGCCGTGGCATAACGCTGGCCGGGGGTGCTAAAAAATCGCCGCAGGCGATAGCGCCAGGGCATCTGCTGCTGGGCAGCCAGGCGTTGTTTGATCTGGGCCAGCGCCAGCGGTGCCGGGCGTGGTGCGTCAGCCGGCGTCGGCGCCAGGGTGGCCAATGTTTCTTGGATCTCTTTGTCTAAGTCGTTCATGTCTGCTCCTACTGTCGGTGGCTGCCACTTCCGAGATGACAGTCCCCTGGGTGCTCAGGCCGGGCCACCGCTTTCTGCCTCATAGGCTTGTTTAAAGGCTTTGGCGGCGCGCGCCAACAACGTGCCCACCGAACTGGGCGCCACGTTACAGGCCCGGGCGCACTCTTCATAACTAAACCCCAGCTGCCGCATGAGCAGCAGTTGGGTCTGGCGTGGGGGCAGTTGAGCCAGGGTGCGGCGCACGGCCGTGGTCTGTTCCCGCTGCTCTACCTCTTTATCTACGCCGGGGCTGCCAGCCGGGTCTGGTACCAGCACCAGGTTGCGCTGCCAGCGTCGCTGGCGGCCGCGAATGGCGTTGTAGCCCATGTTGGTGGCCGTGCGGTACAGCCAGGCGCTAATGTTATGGTCACGCTGGCGGCTAAAAAGGCGCTGGCGGAAGGCGTGATGGTGCAGCTTCAGGAAAACTTCTTGTGTCAGATCTTCTGCTTCTGCCCGGCTGCCTACCAGCCGGAACAACAACCCATACACTCGGTCATAATGTTGGTAAAATACGGTTTCAAAGGAAGCGTCATCCCCCTCACTTATGCGTTCCAGTAACCGGTTATCGGACAACGTTGTCACAGGCGTTTCCTTTTTTGATTCAGATCTGTTCACGTCACCCCTCTAAACACCTCTGGTTTACTGTTTGTGACATCGGCCGGCCCTGAAAAATGTTATCCGTTTTCCCCCTTCGCCTGTGGGGGATTGCTGGTATAATCGGCGGGCAAGGATGCAGGTATGATAAATAAGGTAGCGTCAGGAAAGCAAGCCCCTACCCCTTCACCGCTTATGTTTCGCGGCTGCCCCTACTTTGGGATAGTGGATGATGCCGATACACGGCTGATGTTTCCCATGGAGGGGGCTGTGTGCCATCGAGCGCAGCCGGTAGGTGAAGTGCAGCTTTCTTACCAACAAACAACGTGTCTGACGGCTGAACATCAATCATGCGAAGTGTTTTTGCGCCAGCAGCGCGCCCCACTGCCGCCAGGAATCACTGGCTGGGAAGTGAGAGGGCCACGCTCGCGGCGCGTGTTTTTGGGGATGGTTGTTATTTTGATCTTTACGGCCGTGGGCATTTTGGCCGGGCTGTGGTGGGTGAATGACAGCGGTGACCTGGAAGCGCTGATCCCTGCCGGTGAGCCGCAAGGCATCCTGGTGGCGGTCACACATACGGCCACGGCCACCAGACCGGCGCACACGGCCACAGCCGCCCCCACAGCTACCTATACCCCCTCATCCACGCCGGAACCCACGGCCGTGCCTACCCTGACCCCGGTACCCACAGAAACACTTACGCCGTCTTTACCCCCCACCTTTACGCCTGTGCGCCCGGCAAACACACCCACGGCCACGGCCGTAAGGCCACAAACCAGTATTACCGTTAACGTAGAACGCCTGAACGTGCGCCAGGGGCCAGGGGTTACCTACCCCTCCTTGGGCCTGGTGGAATTTGGGGCAGTCTATGACGTGGTGGGGCGGGTATCCGACAGCAGTTGGCTGCAAATTTGTTGTGTCGAGGGGGCGGCTAGTTGGGTGTTGGCGGAAACCGTGCTGGTACAGGGGATTTTGGACGAGGTGCCGGTGATCAGGGATATTCCCCCTCCGCCAGAGCCGGCACCATAATACGTTTGACGGACAGGTAGTTTGTGGTTGTGGGCCACGGCCGTCGCCCTAGCACAATACCCGATGACAAGGGCAAGGTAAGCAAGGCGAGACTAGTAAAGTTTTAGGGGGTTTATATTTCCAAGTCGTCAATGATCAAAACCGTTAATTCTGAAACACGTTGCAAACGTTTGTCATTGGTCAAAAATGCCTGGCAATTGGCCATTAGAGC
>WYBM01000023.1 GCA_011525915.1 Ardenticatenaceae bacterium
ACATCACCTGGGGGGTGGCTAAAAAGGTGACGGCTTCCACCGTCCCCGTGCCCCAGGCGGCGTCGCGGATTTCGTCGCCGGGCTGCAGGCTGCCGGCCTGAACCCATTCACCCACGGCCGTGTAGAAAGGATGGTTGGGTGTGGTCTCCAGCGTCTCCCCTTCAATGGTCAGCAGCACCACCACCGGGTCTTCATGGGCCCACACGGCCGTGACCGGGTAAAACCCTATGTCCCCCGTTTCTTCGTTGTAGGCCAGCACCATCTCCCCCGCCGGCACCTGGCTGATGGGCACCAGGCCGTCATCGGTCATCACCAGCGTGTCTGCACTAAAGCTGCACTGACGAAAAGCAGCTTGCAGGCCATCAACAGCTTCATCCGCATATTTGCGTATAACAGGTAGACTATTGCCAACAAAATTCCCGGCGGCCTTCCACGCTCGGGTTGACCCTGGTAAAATAGCCAGCCCCATATTAACAGCCGCCCCGCCATAGTCACCGTGGGAAAGTGCTACACCGATATCAACAGCGTCTATTGCATCCCCCACAACAGGGGTTATCGAGCCTAAAAACAGCGCACCCTTAAAGAATTTGTCCCAGTAGCTCACGCCCCTGGCGAAGTATTTATCAGTGAAACCAGGCATAAATGACTCGGCCGTTTGCAACAATTCCGGAGTTACACCGTTACCCATTCCCCCACCATCTACCAGGCAATCACCTGGGTTTTTACAATGCCCCGAGGGATCGGTAAAGGAAAGCGGCTGATTCTCTACATAGCTGTAGCGATTAAAGGCTTGGGGGTTGGCGGGGTTGGGTACGATGGTGTCGGCGGAGGCAAAACGGCCGATGCTGGGCACGTAAAAGCGGGCGTTCATGTAGATCAGGCCCAGGTCGTTGGCGCCGCTGTTGTTGTGTTTGTGGCCGGTGAAGCCCATGTCTGTCAGCGCCGGGTTGGTGGTGGGTTTGGCGCCGCGCCAGTCGCCAAAGGGGTAGTAGTGGGCCACACTGCCGGCCACCGGGGCCAGCCGGTCATCTTGCGGCGTGGCCGGGTTATTGGCAAACGGGCTGAGGGCGCTGGTGCTGCCCAGGTGGTCCTGGTGCAGGTAGAAGAGGCCGTTGTTGGCCGCCACCTGGTCGCCGGTTACCCGTGTGGCCACCGTCTGCCCGGCCAGACTGTAGCTGCTGCGGGCCGTCATGGGCACAAACTGCACATACCCGTTGCAATGCAGCCCTTCTGACTGTTTATACCCCGGCGCGCACCCATCTGCGGCCGCCCAGGTGCCGGTGGAATAGGTGCTGGCCGCTTCGGTCTGATACGTCAGGCCATCTAGCACCATGCGGTCCACGTACAGGGTGCGGGCGCCGGAATCATTTACATACTTCACCTTCACCCGGCTCAAATCAATGGGCTGGCTGTGTACGTAGGTAAACGCTTCAAAAACACGGTTGGCATAGTCTCCCTGGACGCCGGTGTAGGTAGCCACCGTCAGCCCATCAACTTCCAGTTCCATCGTCGGGTACACCCCCCCAGACGGCGACCCGGCGGCATAAATGGTCAGCGTATCTGCCCCGGCCGGTGGGGGTATGGGCAAGGGGCACGATCCTTCATGCATAATGACAATGGTCATGGTGTTAGGCGGCTGCACATTGCTGCGCGAACCGTGCCATACATCATCACCCACCCAGGCGCAAGCTTCTACCTTGTAGGTGCCGCTGGGCACATTGGCGAAGTTGAAGGCGCCCACGTTACCGGTCATGGTGGCCATCACAATCGTGCCGGTGGCATCCTTCAGGGCCACAATAGCACCCTTCCAGGGGACCAAATCATCTTGATATAGATAAGCCGCGCCGCTGATGACACTCTGTGGATCTCTCGCAGGTGATTCTGCCTCTGAGGACTGACTGGCGACGGCCGTGGTAGAACCCGGTATTTGCTCTTCTGAGTTGGTGCTGCCAACACCTAATGTGGAAGCTTCCGGCGCTGGTGACGAACGGTCACAAAGCTCAGAGCTGCAGCTTTCAACAGTTACCGTCACCACGTCAGAGCCGCTGCCGGCGGCATTCTGGCAGGTGAGGGTATAGGTGTAAATGCCGTCTCTTTTTGCCGCCGGCACAGCCTCGCTGCCGCTAATGGGCTTGCCCCCAGACCAACTGCCAGAAGCAGTGCAGCTGGTAGCGTTGGTGCTGCTCCAGGTCATGTTAAAGGTCGTTTGCGGCGGCACCGTAATGGCCGGGCTGCCATTGGCCAAAAGATCTACGGTGGGGGGCGGCAGAATGCTCACCGTCACCGATTGGCTGATGGTACGGCCCAAGCCGTCCTGACAGCTAAGGGTATACACACGTGAACCACTGCTGAAGCCGGTTATCACCTGGCTGCCAAAAACGGGCTTGCTGCCTGACCAGTTCCCGCTGGCGGTACAACTGCTGGCGAAGAGGCCTTGCCAGGTCAGGGTAAAGCTCTGGTTGGGCGGCACGGTCAGCGCCGTCTGGCCATTGGCGGTGAAGGTTAGCGTTAATTGCGGCGCATACTGCTGCGCCAGGGCGGTCACTTCTGTGGCATTCAGGGCCGAAGAGAAGACCTGCAAACTGTCAATCTGCCCATCCCAGAAGCCCTGGCTGGTATTGTCGGCCCGGGCCCCAATTTTGAACAAGGGCAGTTTGGGCTGGCCCACGGCCGTGGGCACATTGGTAGTATCTTGAGACACCAGAGCGCCGTTGACATACAGGCGCACAGCCACCCCCGGCTCAAATACGCCGGTGACATGAACCCACCTATTCTGATAATCGGCAAAAAAGCCGGTGTCCGTGGCCTCGGCCAGGACGCCATTTTCGCCCAGCACACTAAACATAAAGTGGTCGGCGCTGCCGCTGGCATCCCCCAGTAACCAGCCGCGCTGGTTGACACCGCCGCCGTTGTGATGGTAAGTACTGGCCACCACACGGCCGTTGCCGGTTGGCCCCTGCTCTGGCCGCACCCAGGCGCTGACGCTCATGGCCCCGGCAATGGGCACAGTCCCATCAAAGGCCACATAATCATCCACCCCGTCAAAGTTCAGCGCATTGCTGCTGATGCCCACGTCCCATGATGCTCCTGTGCGGGTGCCATGCAAACGGTATGGGCTGGTATCCTTGACACTGTCGCCGTAACCAGTGTCAAAATACCATTGGTAACTGCCGGCCTGCACCGTCTCTTCATACTGCGGGAAGGGCGTGTAGGTCACCAGGCCCGCTTCCGGCTGCGCCGTTTTTACCCGCTGGCCGGCAGCATCATAGGCAAAGAGGGTGCCACCACGGCCGTTGTGGTTGACCACACTCACCAGGCGGTTTTCCACATCAAAGTTTTGTGTATACAGGCCGGTCTTGTCAGACCGCCGGGTCATGTTGCCGTTTTTATCATAGCAGAAGTAATAGCCGCCAATCTGCCGCACGGCGTGGGGCAGCGCCTGCGATGGAACCGGCGTGGGGCAGGCCGAATTCCAGGCCACATCATTATAATTATACGTAGCCCCGGCATATTTCTTGATGTTACCATTTTCATAATATTCGTAGGTGTGGTTGTACACCGTGGCCGCCCCGCCGGGAAGCATGCAGTTAATACCGTCCCAAACACAGGCGGTTTCCAACCGATTTAAGGCATCATAGGTAAATCGTTGTACCTCGGCGCTGCCGGGTAAGTTATTGGTGATCGTAGCCACATTACCCACGGCGTCATATTGGTAATCCAGGTCCAGCAGGCTGCCGCTGTTGATGCTGCGCAGCCGGAAATTACCATCGCCGGCGCCGCCTCCTGGCTCTGTCGCCGCATTAAAGTACTCATAAACGGTATCTGGCAGGCTGCCGGGCCGCACAAATTGGCGCATCTGGCCGCGGACATTGTAGGTGATGTTGCTCACCAGTTGGTCACTGCCGGCTTGTAGGCTGTTGGCGCCCTCGCGGTCATAGGTAAAGGTCACCGTTTCGCCATTGGGGTACGTGACCGACAGCGGCTGATTTAAGGCATCAAAGCTGTTGGTTTGCATAGAAAAGCTGCGGCCGTCAATGATCCGCGTCTGCCGGATCATCCGCCCCTGCCCATCATAAGTAAACCAATCGTAGTTATCGGCCGGGTGGGGTCCCCATTTCACCTGCCATAACTGCCCCAGACCATAAGCACCGGTGTCATAGGTATAACTGGCCAGGTGATATTTGCCGCCATAAGGCAGGGTGGCCGGGCAGGCCGTCGCCGGGGTATCATCTTCCGCTTTGCGCAGTAAACGGCTGAGGCCATCGTACTCAAAGCAGAGGGCACGGCCGTGGCTGTCTACCTGGCGCACCATGCTGCCGGCCGGGTCATACTGGTACGCCCAAATGCCCATGTCCGGGTCATTCATCCCCTTCTTCCGGCCCAGGGCATCATAGGTCATCGTTGTGGTGCTGCCGGCGTCATCCATGACACTGGTCAGGTTGCCCGGCAGATCATAAGCATACAACGTCTGGGCATACTCCGCCCACGGCTCATCCCCTGAGTTACAGTTATAAATACCGCCAGGCCAGCAAACGCCGGTAAACTCCGTCACCTGGGCCAGTTGGCCAAACGCATCATAACTGTAGCGCATCCGGTGCTGGTTGGCGTCATAAACGTTATGGTGCATCTGCAAGGCGCCCAGGCTGTTATTCACACTGTAACGGGTTTCGGTGCGGCTGCCGTCAGGCGCCGTTACCGTCAGCGGCCGTCCCAGCGGATCATAGGCCGTCGTGGTAGCGTCTGCACTGCTGCAAGGGGCAGTGATAAAGGGGGTCTGCGGCCAGATCAGCCCCCGGTCATAGTAAAAGGGCACGTCAAAAGGTGTGGTCTGGCACACCGGGCGCCCCAGGGCATCGTAGCCGGTGGTTGTGTAAATTTCGCGGCGCAGTGGCTGCCCATCTACCTCTGGGTAGATACTGCGCGTTTGCAAAGGACGCCCCAGGCCATCATAAAAGGTCTGGTCTATCAGGGCAAACCCGCCGTTAGAGACACCCGGATTGGGGTAGGAAACGGGCCGCTGCTGCACGCTAATCAGGAAAGGCCCGTTCATCTGGCGGAAGGTGTCCGGGTTGTTCCAGGTATTATCCCAATAGTGATACCGCTGCCGCGGGTCATTATTATTGTAGTTGGCGTCCCCATCATACAGTTCGTACAGGCGGCCAAAGGGATCATAGGTAAAGTAGGCATTAATGTTATTGGGGTCTTTAATGCGCGTGGGCAGCCAGGGGAAACGGGTATCGCTGTAGAAAAAGTCTGTCTTGTGGTTTAACGCATTGGTGACATAGGTCACCAACAAGCCGTCGTTGGAATATTGTGTTGTTTGGGCAAAAGAGGGGCTGCCGTTGCCCGGCTGTGTGGCATAATTCCAGTTTGTGCCATTACGCCCCACCGCACCATACCCTTTGAAGGTAATGACGTTGGTTACGTTGCCATGATTGCTATAGTAAAATCGGCTGTCTGTGGTGGGGTAAGCGGCCGTTGTGCCTGGGGGCAGTGGGGAGATGGGCTGGTCAGCCAGCAGTGACCGGCTCAAGGTGAGGTTGGCCATGGTCAGCGGCTGGTTGTTAGCCGGGTAGGTGTTAACGTTGTTATCGTAATAATGAAGCGTCAACTGGAGGGGGGTGGTTTGCATGGGGTTGGGGGAACTTTCTATACTGTATAGTCCAGCCGCCCAGGGGGCTAACCGCCAATTACCGGTGTTTGCCAGATAATAGGTGATGGTCTGTTTGGCAAACACCCAGCTGCCGCTGTTGTTCAGAGAGTAATATTTCTGGTTGGTGCTGCGGCCCCACTGCCGGCCTCCCTGCCAGTTGGCATCATAAGTATGCACAACACGTGTTCCCATCGTGCTGCCGCTGCCCGTGGGATCATAGACCTTATTCTCCACCGATTGTAACCGGGCAAAGAAAATATCCGGGACGCCATTGCCGTTTTCATCCAACTGAACCCAATCCCAGCTGGAATTTTCTTCGCTGAGCTTTCGGCCGGGGTTGGCCGGATCATACGCCGTCGAGGTGAAGACCTTGCCGTTTAACCAATAATTGACGTTGTGGTCACCTATGTCAAAGGTGAGCCGCTGCTCACTTAAGACGGCACCTCCGGGCGGCCCGGCTGTTAGTTTCACCTGGTTAAAGCCGATGAGCGAATTGCTGGCCTCGGCATGAGGAGCGCGGCAGCCAGGCGTGCTGTCCTTATCAAAGCAGGGCGTAGCCCCGGTGCGGTCATAGTGAGTTTGCACGGCCGCCGGGTTTCCACCCCCATAAACATGCACGACACCATCCCAGGTATACACATCGCTGACAGGATACCAAACACCATCATTGTTGATAGGGCTGTAGGCCAGGGTGGTGACCGCACCATACCCATTCTCTACTTTTGTGAGCAGGTAGGCACAACGGGTATTGCCGGCCGGGTTAGGGCCACAACTGTTGGCCGTTTGCTGCTCATAGTGGAACGTGGTGGCCGGCAGGTTTGTAGTGCCATCAGCCCCTTTTTCTATGATTTTTGTCAGCCACCAATAAGAAGTATTGTAATCCAAGGCGGCATTCCGGTGCTGGTAATAAGAGACAAAACTGCCAGGGTTGTCTGGATCAGGCAGTTCATAGGCAAAATCATAACGGCGGGAAAGCACGCCGTTATGTTCAATGCGCAAGCCGGAGGGGCGGTAACGGCCGACCGTCATAAACATCTTATTGCGCCAGGGACCATCATTCAGGATGGCGCTGTTTTCAAAATGGATGATCGTCTGCGGTGTGGCCGGGGTGCCGTTGGTAAAGTTATATTGGATTTGGGTGACGGCCACATCCACTTCGGTACAGTGCTGGCCACCCCCATCCAGGGGAAATAGGCGGCTGCCGCCGGCAAACTTTTGGCCGCAGGCGGCTGCATAGTGATAGACAATTTGATTGCCAAATTTATCTACAATCGTATCCAGCTTCCAACTGGCAGCGGCAAAAATCCGGTTGCGCGGCTGCAAGCTATTCCCGGTGCTAACATAAGGGCATTGTTCTTTGAGCGGGCTGACCACCTGTTCCGCACCTTCGGAGTAGCCAAACTTATACTGGGTGCCGTCGGCCGTACGCACCAGCCAATACTCGCCGGTGATGTTACCGGGGGCATCGGTACGGTATTCAATGTCCAGGCTGGGGTCGCCAATAGCTACATACTTACCGTAGCGCGCGCCGGAAGCTGAATGCAAGGTGTGCGAAGCCCCGTTAATTTGCAGCGTAAAACGCGCCGGGCTGAAGAAGCCACAGACATCCCACTCTTCATCGTCCCATTCTTCCTCCGTACCGTCATACATTTCGCTGGCATTGCCGCTGGTGATCTCCATTTGCGGCATGCCCCACCCCAGGCCAAAGCCACGGGCCATAATGGGATCACGCAAATTATCCACGCTGCGGCTGTTATAGTTCAGGCTTAACCCTGGGGCCAGCCCGCCGACACCAGGCGGCACCTTGATAGCATGACTAAATTGGGCCGAACCGCTAAAGGTGGAAGCACCAGGCGGGGTATAGGTAAATTCCCAGGGTTCAGGCTCTGTCAGCAGCAAAAATTCGCCCCATGTTTGGCCAGAGACAGTAATCATGCCGCCCGCGGCATCCACAGTAAAGGGGGTTTTTTGCCAGGGGGTGTTATCGGCCCGGCGGGTATAGAGTTGCAGTCGTCCCGAAGCCAAAGCGTCAGACGTTACCAGACGGTTAACATCCAGGCGAATGTCGGCAGCGGCCATAGTTGCCGCCAACTCAGGGCTATCACCTACGGCCGTGAGCACAAAACCCAAAATAGGGCCGGCATCCCCCGGCTCCCGCTGATGCCTTTCTTGCAATTGGAACTGGACATCATGTTTACTATCGGGCACCGCGCTTTTACTTAAATCCAGGACCACCTGCCCCTGGGCAAAGGCCATTGTTTGTCCACCGGCCAGCGCGGCCGTTTCCAGGTCAGCCGCTTGCACGGCTACAGTCACCGTAGCACGGGTACTGTCTGATTCGGCGGCACGCACAGAAAAGGGGAGCTGGGCAGCCTGACGGGGCACCCCTTGTACCTGTGTTTGCAAAGTAATCTGGACGTTCTCACCCCCAGCCACCGTACCCAATGCCACCCCATGGCCAGAAACCACATAGGGGTCAGCAGCCACATAGACGAAGTCTTCATGGTGTGGTGTCATCAACACGACATTGGTAAGGGGGTTGGATGCCGTGTTGCGCACGTCAATGTTTAAGCGAACGCTACTCCCTTCCTTGACCGGCTCTGTTGGTCCCGTCACCGATAATGTTAATACCGCACCCGGCAAAGGTTCGGCTGCCGAAATGAGCAAGGGTTGGGTAGTCAATTGCAGCAAGCAAACAAGAACAAACCAGAAAGCACCACGAAGCGACACGCGCCGTGAATTGGACATAGCAATCCTCCTGATGCCAATTTATTGAGTGCTGGGGATCACCCACAGACCAGCCTGAAACATACCTGCCCCCGGCAGGAACTATGCTCCAGCTCAACAAATGATGGCAAAAGCTCTAAATGAAACAGCAGATGTTATTATGTAAGCAGCGGTGTTTTAACTGGCCCAAGGTCTTCCCTATGAGATAACTCCCTATTGGCACAATTTCTACACCCCATCAACATATAGCACAAACTCCAAAACAGTTGTAACTGACGTACCAGTATAATGAGCAGGGTGTGCTGCGTCAAGCTAAAGGTTTCATAAAAATGTGGGGCATTCCACGTGGGCAGAGGGGCGGAGCTTATTATAACCTCACGGCCGTCTGACAGGCACCACGGCCGTACTCCTGGTCAATTGTTGGCTATCCAGCGTCACCAACGCCTCCCCCAGCTGCTCTGCCAGGGCTACGTAAACAGCGTCGCAGCCCCGAATCTGGTAATCGGCGGCAATCTCCGCCGCTCTCTCGGCCATCACCAACGTTACGGAATATAAAGCCACTATCCCCCCCTGAGTGATCAGCTTCGCAAACTGCTTTGCCCGCGTGGGATCACTCTTGCCTCGACCCATGGCGGCCGCTACCTCTGCCAGGGCAATGACGGGTGTAGCTATGGTCTCACCAGACGTAAGAGCCTGCCCCAACCAACGTCGGCTGGCTAAGTGACTTGGTTCGGTCTGGTATAACAAGACCATTAATACACTGGCATCAACAATGGCCATTAACCCCGCCTCTGTTCTTCAAGCAGTTCTACGCCTGTTTTGTCACACTTCCATTCGGCCGTCACCCGTTGTGCCAGTTCGTCCAACTCAGCCAAAAATCGGTCCACTTGTTCCTGACGTTGTCCTTGTTCTGCTTCTGTCAACGGCCGTAATACCGCCACCGGCTCGCCATGTATGGTAATAATATATTCGGCTGCCTCTTCACGTACTGCCCGTACAATTCTTGAGGCTTGATTTTTTAGTTCACAAATACCAATGTGTATGGCCATAACTTTAACCCTTGCCTGACCGCAACCTGGCTCAGGTCGACATTGTGGCCACATGTGGCCACAATGTCAACCGGTGGCAAACCAGCGGCGCACCAGCTCTATTTGGAAGCGGTAGCCACCGTTTGCCGGTTCGATGATTTCCCGGTGGCAAAGGGATTTCAAGGTCATGTCAAGTATAGAGGGCTCCGCGCCAGACAACGTGGTCGTCATGCCAGCTGCATTATGGCATTGTTCCTGTGCTAAAATCCCCCCCTCCCCCTGCTGTGCCAGCGCCAGTAAAATGGCCAGGCCATGCCCATCTACCTGGTTTTGTTTAATGTCTGCAAAGAAAAAGCTGCCGTGGGTCAGGGCTTCGGGCACGGCCGTTTCCACATCGGCCGCCGTGGCCAGCCGCCGCTGCAAGGGCGGCTGCTCATTCTTCAGAGCCACAATCTCCGCACACAGCAGCTGCACCAAAAATGGATGCCCTCGTGTTATCTCTAACACCCGGCGGCTGGCTTCCGGCTCATAACGCAAGGCAAAGCCCTGCACCGGCGCTTCGATCAACTGCCGGGCCTCGCCTTCGCTTAAATACCCAATGTGAATCACCTGCACGTTGATCAGGTAGCTGGACCAGCGCTGAAATTCATCCAGTGTGTGCGAACCAGACAGCAGCACCTTAAACTGCGGCCGATGCTGGATCAGATGGCGCAGCATGCCCAGCACAATTTCCGCTTCAAATCGTTCCCGCTCTAACACCCGTTCCAGCACCTCAAACTCATCCAGCATCAGCAGCGCCATCTGGCCGCCCAATGCCGCCTGCACAGCGTCCAGCCACTCTTCAAACTGCGTAAACGGATCAACCAGCAGCATCTCACGCACCAGGGGCGGCAGTGTCACCCCCCGCTGTTTCTGGGCCGACTGCACCATGCTGCGCCCGATATTGTACAAAAAACCGGCCTCATCCTGGGCGCGGGAAGCCGGGCCTTGCAAGTCCACAAACAGGGGCACAATGGTGCTGGGCAGCAGCCGCCCCAGGTTGTTCAACAGCGATGTTTTGCCCACCCGCCGCTGGCCGTAAAGCAGCAGCGGCGGCTGGCGGCGGTCTCGCAGCAGCTGCTCAATACGCCCGCTAATATCATTACGGCCGATGAAAATTTCTTGCTTCTCTGTCAGCGGCACCCCAATGATGTACGGGCTGTCAATCTCCTGGCGCAGCTCCGCCTCGGCCGCCAGCAGCTGCTCCTCCTGGCCCACAATACGCCGCCACTCGGCGGCAATGGGGCGGAAGCGGGCGGCGTAGGGTTCGTTACTGCGTGTCAATTCCCGCAGCAGCCCATCCAGCCGGTCTTCCACCGCGTGCAGGGCCAGCCGCTTGTTGTAGGCACTTTCCTGGTGCAAGGCGGCGGCCACATCACCGCTGACACGGCTAAAGCTGCGCAGCAGGGCACTGGCCGGGCCGGTCAGGTCGCCGGTGGCTAACCCCGGATGCACACTGGCAATGGTTGCACCACTCCAGCACTGCTCAAGCTGGCGGGCATCCAGTTCAATTTGGGCGGCCTGGGCCGCCCAGCGCTGCCGTGTACCGCTGAGGTAGGCCATGGCCGTACGGGCTTCGGCGGTGTCTGCCTGCACCAACCGCAGCAGGTAGTCATCCAGGTTGAGCAGCGGCAGCCGTTGGAATTCATCCCAAAAAGCGGAGTGCAGGCGGAAAAGAGGCACGGCCGTGCCATCGGCCAGCCGCCGTTCATCCAGCCGGTAAAGCAGCGCGTTCCAGGCCAACAGGAACGGGTACATTAACACCGGCCGCCACCAGGCCAGCGTCAACCCCAGCAAGATGCCGGCCAGGCTGAACCATAAAAACGGCCAGAAAGTGACACCTTCCGTGGCAAAAAGAAAAAGGCCCGCGCCGCCGCCCAAAGCCCCGGCCAGCCCGGCGGCCCAATCACCGGCAATCTTCTCTGCCAAAGTGTAGGGCAGCGCAAACGTGGCAGCCACAAACGCCAACAGGGCAATGACTTGTACACTGCCGCCCACAACCCCGGCGTCGATCAACAAGCTGACGACCCCCACAATCATGCCCAGGATGAGGCCGGCTACAAGACCACGCCCCCAGTTGTTGGTGCGCCAACCCACGGCCGTGCCAAACAACACCCCTGAGGCGACGCCGGCCAACAAATTATTCTGAGCCAACACAGCCAACTGCCCGGCGCCAATACCGATTAAAATGCCAATAATGACACCGCTGACCTGCCGCAGCAAGGAGACGGCCGCTTCTTCCCGCTTTTCACGGGTAATGCCCATGGCCACGCCGTAAGCCAACCCCCCGGCCAGGCCGCTCATCAGGCCAATCAACACACTCACCACGCTGTCTTGGGAATAAAGCGCGCCGTTGAACTCCAGGCTGCCGGCAGCATTAAAGAGCAGGCCGCCGCCAATGCCTACCGCCAGGCCAGTCGCCATGCCAATGGTGACGCCCACAGCCACACTGCCGGCCAGGCTGGCGGCCAGGCTGGTGACCACGCCAAAGGCCACACCTAACATGACGCCCAGGAAGATAGTAGAGGAAGGCAGGCCGCCCAGCCCCAAGACCAGCACAAGAACGCAGGCCACCAGCACCGGCCAGGCCAGGTAGGTCTGGATGAGGAAGCGCCAGACGGGGAAGGCCCGCCAATGGTGGCGGTTGAGGTCAGCCAGGCAAAAGTCCGGCGCCAGGCGCATGTCCAGGCGGGCCAGGTGATGACGCCAGGCAGCGGGGTGAAAAAAAAGCCAGAAAAGCAGGCGGGCACTGCCCAGGATAAAACTCTTGGGTAAGGGCGGCGCGTCAGTGTACCGGCGGTGCAGGTCGCCTCTCATCTAGTTATAACCTCATCAAAAACGGGGCCGCCTGTCGCTGGCCCTCCTCCCGCCATGCATCACCTGGCTGCCCCTCTTCCAGGGCCAGCAGCCGCTCACGGCAAAGGATTTGCAGCGGCATAGGCCAGCCGCCGCTGGCGGCCACTATCCAGGCGGCATCAGCCGGCGGGAAAGGGATCGGCGACGTGGCTATAAGTTCATAGGCGGCCGCCTCTGACAGAGGGCCAAGCACGGCCGTGTAGCCAAAAATATTAAAAAATGGCGAGCCCAGCCCCCGATGCTGCGCCAGTACCTCTGGGGGTTCGTGGCTGGAAAGAACATAAGCCAGGTGACCATCTACCTGGTTGGTGGCCAATGAGCGCAGGCTTTCCCAGAAGGCGTCATCCAGCTCCGGGTACCGTTCCATGGCTACCCCAATCTCGTCAAAGAGGATGACCGCAGGGGTATGCAGCTGTGCGCTGACAATATCCAGGAAAGCATCCAGATCACACCTGGCCGGGACGGGCAGCGCCATCTCGGCCAGCATATGCCGCAGCAGCCCCTGGCAGCTGCCCAGGCGGGCGTCTTGAAAATCCACAAACACCCAGCGGTAGCGGCCGGGGTCGGCCAGCCAGTTGTGTTCTTGTGACGGCCGTAACAAGGCCGGGGCGGTGGTGGTGACCTGTTTGAGGTAATGCAGCAGTGACGTTTTGCCGCTGCGGCGGGGGCCAATGATGGCCGCGTTTTGCAACGGCGGCTGCCGCAGCAAATGAAACAGGCGGCGTACCTCTCGTTCCCGGCCAAAAAAGTGGGCCGGGTGGGTGATGGGCGGCCCGGCAATAAAGGGTGGCGGAGCGACAGCAGGCAGGCGAGAGGTAGGGGGGTGAAGGGAGGGGGCCCCCGGCCACTCACCCGTGCGGATGTGCTCGGCCAGCACGGCCGTCTCTGCCGATACATCTACGCCCAATTCGGCCTGTAACTGTGCCCGGTACTGTTCAAACTGGGTCAGGGCCGCTGCCCGCTGCCCACTTTGGGCCAGCAAGCGCATGGTTAACTGCTGGCTGGCCTCACGTGTTGTGTCTAGCATCACCAGGCGGCGAGCCGCCTGAATGGCTTCGTGATACTCACCCTGGGCCTCTAAGGCTTGGGCCAGCAGGCTGTGTACCGTCACTGCCTGCTGCTGTAACTCCGCCCGCTGCTGCTGCTGCCAGGTTTCAAATTCCGGCGCCTGGCGCACAAAAAGCTCTTCTAAAAAGTCACCCCGGTACAGCGCCGCACACCGTCGCAGTTGGGCCACGTCGCGGCTTTGCATGCCTGCCTGAAACTGTTCAACGTCTAACCAATAGGCGCTCTCCCGGTTAAAGGCAATGGTCTGATGGGTGACCATCAGGTAAGGCTCCATCACCTCGCGTAGTTTCATGATGACGCCGCGTAAATTGCGGCGGGCGTCAGCTTCCGGCAGGTCACCCCACAGCAAGCCGGCCACCGCCTGGCGTGAATGCATACGGCCGTTGACGGCCAGATAAGACAACAACGCCTGGGCCTTGGCCGAAGCCAATTCATGAAGGGGAACATCGTCAAATGCCAGCTGCACCGGTCCCAATAAAGCCAGTTTTAGTACTTTTGTCATGCATCCCTTGCCCAAAAATGTGCCAGACTACTGGGAGATCAACGTTTGATCAACGCTTGATTGGCATGGAGACGGTAAAATAAAGCAATTATGTGATGGTACACTACCAAAAACAGTATACATCATCCACAATTTTCCAGAAAATGGTGAGGGGTTCTTGCCACTTTCGGAAAAAATGTACTGATGGGATTAACTGAAATGAATCATTTTAAACAAAAATTTCAACATTCACCTGGTCAGGCACTTGTAGAGTTTGCGCTGGTCATTACGGCCGTTTTGATGATGATCTTTTTGATTATCGAAAGCGCGCGCATATTGTGGGCCTGGAACACCGTGCAGCACGCGGCTCGTTCGGGCGCTCGTTATGCGGTAACGGGCAGCTTTGACGGCGACCCCAGTAACTGCCCCGTAAACTTTGGCCACGCCAAGTTCCGGCAAACGCCCGCTCAGGGTGGGCGCAACGTCTGCACAGATTTGCGTGTAGCTTCCGTGATTGCCACTTCCCACCAGGCGCTCACGGGTCTCCCCTTAAGTGAAACATCCACCACCTTCGAGGATGATAACTATTACAACATCGAAGTCTGGGGAGCTAACGAGTACGGGCAGTTGCAGTATGACTTTGCCGGTATCCCCAGCAACCCGGTGATTGTGCGTGTTACCTACCAGGTACCTATTATCACCCCCTTCTTCCGCCCCATTCGGGAGCAAATCCCTGTATTTGGCCAGGAAGTGCTTAACAATGAGGCCTTTGGCCAGTTAAGCACCACCGGCGGCCAGGCTCTGCCGCCGCAGCTGCCACCGCTGCCCACACCAGGCGTCACCCCCTCACCGACACCCACGCCTCTGGTGACAAACACCCCTTCCCCTACGGTTGTCACCCTGACACCCACCAATACACCCATTCCTGTCTGTGGCGTAAAGTTTGAAGGTTTTGTGGTAGAAACACAAGATTATGTCTGGGTCACCGGGGAAGTGGGCGCACTGGTCACCATTGTGGACCTGACCGAAGGTGGCCAGCAGATTGGTGTGGGCACGTTAGACGGGCCGTTTAACACACACCTCTGCCCCGGCTTTTCCAGCATTCCCGTGCCCTCCAACGAGTTAATTATGGGGCACGTCATTGCCGCCATTCCCAACATTGGCGCCCCGGACACCACCATCGTATTGGGCGCGCCGCCCACCAATACACCCACACCCACCAATACGCCCATACCCACGGCCACACCTTCACCTACCATTACGCCCAGCCCTACATCCACGCCGAGCGGTCCCTACATTGTGCTTTTCCCCCAATGTGGCACGCCGTTAACCAACCCCGGAACGGTGCAGTTTATTGTAAACTTTGTCAACTGGCCTACCAACCAGTCACTGACCGTTTTCTGGAACGGCAACCTGATGCAAAACTGGCAGGCAGGCGGGCACGCGGGCTCCTTCTCGCGGACATATACTCAAATTGTGCCCCAAACGACGGCCACCTATCCGGTGATGGCCCTGGCCGGCGGTGGGGCCAGCAATACCAAAATCTTCTCTGTCCCCTGTACAGATTTCCCCACCCCCACGCCGGGCACCACACCCACCTCCACACCCGCGCCGCCAGACATCGTCGTCTATGGCCCGCCGGTGCTGATCAGCACACCACCGATCGTCGCCTACCAGCCGGTGCAGTTCCGCGTGCCCATCACCAATGAAGGTGACATCAACATCAATGGCCAGTTCTGGGTGGACATTTATATAGACCCCAACCCTGTATTGGTGCTGACAACAACCATTCCCATTACAGAAAGTGACGGTTATTCGGCCGTATGGGGCCTGGCCGGGAACACCAGCAAGGTGATCACCATTACCGCCCCGCTGGGTTTTGCCAACGAACCGGTAAACCATAACGTCTACGGCTTTGCAGACTCGCTGGAAGGGGTCTCAGAAACAGACGAAACCAATAACATCACAGATGCCCTCATTGGTGTGCAGGTAACACCGGCGGCCACACCCACCCCCACCGGCACCCCCGGCGGCAGTAACACCATCAGTGGTGGTGCCTTAACGCTAGCTGATGACCTAGTTCTTCAATTCCGGGCTACCATGAGATTGGTCGATGCTTCTAATGGTCAGGTTGTGGGTTTGACAACGTCAGATGAAAATGGTCTTTACACCTTTAATGGCGTGGCACCACCCACAACAACTTATACTGTAGTTGGCTGCCTCACCATTGATGGCGAGGATTGGTATGGTTCAATTACGGGCATAATTCCCCCAAACAATACTGCACATGTCATTATGTTGAAACAGCCGTGTCCATATTAATAGCTGTATAGAATCATGGATAAGATGAAAAAAAGAGCATTGTTACTAACTCTACTGTTATTAGGATGTACGTTCCTGATGCATCGGGCAGCCATGGCTGAACCAGAAGCGCCGGAAGAGTTGGCCAGTGGTAATTACCCTAAGTGGTCAGCCCCTGTCCAGATCACAACTGCCTCGCTTGCGCCCAATGGCGCCAGGCTGCCTGTAGTGGCAGCGGCTCCTAATGGCACTATTATGGTAGGATTTTTACGGCAAATGAGTGCGGCCGAAGAAAACACCGACCTCTATTACCGTACTTCTCAGAATAATGGCACCACCTGGACGCCAGCGCTAACCAGTAACCCACTACCTATTCACATCAGTAATGGGGTTCGCTCGACTGAACTTGACATTGCTTACGCGACAAACAACGTTGCCCATGCCATCTGGCGCGAAGGAGAACGCCAAATCCATTATGCCAAACAAAGCGACTGGAACAGTAATCTATCCACCGACCTGGTCAACAACGCGAATTTAATAGTCAGTGGGCCAAGAATTATTGCCAGCCAGAACAATCGGTTAAATGTCGTTTGGGCAGAAAACAACAATGGTCAATATAGTCTTCGGTTTAAGCGCTCTACCGACGGTGGCAACAGTTGGCCCGTTATCAGTCAACTTATTAGAAGTGACATTGCGCAGCGACCAACGATGGTAGTCGTAAATAATACCGTTCACCTGATTTGGGAAGAAGGCATCTTCGCACCCAAACTCTTTGGTGCCAAAATATACTATGCAAGAGGCACAGTTAACGAAGGTGCAAACCAGGTTGTCTGGGAAGGACCCATTGTTATTTCTCCGCTAGGAACCCCAGTTGTGAATGCCAAGCAGCCGGCCCTCTCACTTTCTGGAAGTACGCTGCACGTCACTTTTACTGATCGCCAATCAGATAATGAGCAATACGTCTCTTACCTGCGATGTTCAGCAAATTGCCTGACAACAACAAACTGGCAATCATTTGGAAACGTTTCTGGCCAGTTTATTGGAGTACATGCCAATGATCCCTATGACATGATTTCTAGCATAGAGGTAGTCAATGGCTGTACATTGGCCTATTTTCATGGGGTTATCACAAAAGCAAACGAGCAAATTCTGGGGACGAGTAGTTGCGGCGGTTGGGCGCAAAGTGCCCAAGACATGGTGACAGATTATGTAAACAGAGCTATCAACCCCCGAATGGCCGAGAGAAATGGGTGGTTTGTCTATCTTGTTTTTCAAGAAATAGTCGTTGTGGAACAAGGTCCGGGAAATCCTCCGGTATTTCTGCCGCCGCAAATCCACTTTGTACGCAATGATCCCAAGCTTTATTTACCGGTGATCAGGAAACCTTAGCTTCATCCAGGTGACAATCACCTTTGAGATGACAGTCACCTAAAACGAATGTATGAACAGACTTGAATGGATTTTAGGCATTGTTTTGGTGGTACTGTTGTTAGCGGTAGCGGCGTTATCGCTCTTCTTTTGGTTTGGCGCAGACGGGGATAACCGGCCGGCCGCCAATTCAGCCACCGTCTTGGCCCAGCGGGCCGATGATATTGCCCCTACCTCTATCTTTAAGGGGGATACGGCCAAGATCGCCTACGCTAAAGCCCAGCAAACGGCCGTAGCCTGGCAGCCAGATGCCCAATTATTAAACGTTTCCGCTACCTGGCCGCAAGGGTCCACCGCCCAGCAAATTCGTGACGGCGCTTCCACCTGGGGGTTCACCTTCTACTCACCGGCAGCCCAGCAAATTGCCGTCATTTCTGTGGTCGAAGACACCACCGCCCTTATCTCCCAGGGCAAACATGCCCAGGAGACGCCTCTGTTAGAGGCCACCGGGTGGAACCTGGACAGCAATGCCGCCGTCGATACCTTGTTACAAACCGGTGGCAGCCAATTTTTACACGATGAAGGCGTGACTACCCTGATGATGATGTTAACCACCGATAACGCCAAAGGCGACGGCCGTATGGAATGGCAGGTTAACCTCATCTCGCTTAAAAACGGCCGGGCCCTTAAATTACGTATCGACGCCACGTCTGGCGAAGTATTAGAAAATAAAACTGTACCGTAAGCAATGTTTTCAAAGAGAGGTAAATAAAATGAAACGTTTAAGAAACATAGTCCCAAACAACCGTTCACAGAAAGGGCAAAGCCTGGTAGAAGTTGCTTTGTTCTTTCCCATCTTTATCATTATGCTGGCCGGGCTGGTGGAGGTCGCCAACATCCTGATCACCCAAAACCGCGTCACCAGCGCCACCCGCTCCAGCACCCGTTTTGCCTCCGACGGCGGTGAGGACGCCGGTATGAGCGATGTGCTGCTCAACACCGTCACCCAAACCCTGTCCCTGGACCAATCGGTCTGGGATGTCTGGTCCGTGCGTGGCAAAATTAACAGCACCGGCAATGGTATCACCGAGTGGCAGTTCACCCACATTTACGGCATCTCCAACACCGAAGGGTTCGCCGACGTAGACCCCGACGATGTGCAGCAGCAGGTGCTGGACCAACTGCAGCGTGATGAATTTGGCAACCAGCAGGCGAATATTGCCAGCAACATACAATTTGTGGGCACCTATGCCATCCATGATATCGATTCTATTCTGGGGCTGAACGCCGTGCCCCAACTGGTGGGCTTTACCTCGGTTAAAGACCTGACGGTCATGCGCATTGTGGGCCAGAGCCTGCAAGCCACCAATGGCTGTGATGGCTTCCCCATTGCCGTCTACGAAGGGCTGCGTTCGGTCACCCCACCCGGCACCGGCAGCAACCCATATCCCAGCCAGTTTGACTACCCCAACCCGGCGCCGCAATATGCCAACTTTATTAACCACACACCAGACGTGCCGCTGCGCACCGCCGGCGAGGGCGACCTGTTTAAGATTCAAAACGGCTTTGGCTCGGGCAACTTTGGTTGGCTTGCCTGGAACCAGTGGGTCAACTCCAGCGCTAACACGTTAAACGGCAGCCTGACCTGGCCGGGCAACAGCCGTGATTACACCACCAACGCCCCCGGCCAGACACCGCCAGGCTTCCCGCATGGGGTTTATGGCTTTATTGAGTACAACGATGCCAGTGATACGGAAATGCACATTGGTGACTGGGTGGCGGGCGCTACCGGCTCGGTTAACTCACAACAGGTACGCACCACAATACAAGGCCACATTACCAACAACCGCACCCTGCGCCTGCTGGTTTACAACCAGACGGCCGGGCAGGGGAATAACGGCCGTTACCTCATCAGCGGTTTTGCCATCTTCCGCTTAAAAGGGTACTACCTGCCTCAGGGCCAGGGCAGCTCCTGGATTCTGGGTGAATTTATTCGCTGGGATGATACCTGCGGCCAGGTAACCGCCGGGCCCTAATCGTTCCACTTTTTAACCGCGGGCGTGGGTGGCCAGCTTGCCTCACCATCCACGCCCGCCTTCCTATTTATATAAATGGGGATAATCCTATGAACAAACACACTCTTTGGAAACATCTTTATTTACGGCAGCCCACCACAGCTGGCGAAGCCGGGCAGAGCATTGTGCTCATTGCCCTCTCCCTTATTGCCGTGGTGGCCTTTATGGGCATTGCCATAGACGTGGGCTTTATCTTTACCCGCGGCTCACAATTACAGGCGGCCATTGACTCTGCCGCCCTGGCCGGTGTCACCGAACTGGGCGGCTGGTCCCAAAACGGCAGCAGCAACCCCCAGATTGAAGCCCGCGCCCGCACCAAATCGGCCCAGTTCCTGAACGCCAATGGCATGCCCCTCAGCGTCACCCTGTCACTGAATGACACCGGAAACATGTTTGTGGAGCAGACACCACTGGGCGCCATTCAGTACGCCATTACTGCCACCTGGCCGGTAGAAACCTTTTTCCTGAAGGCCATTGGCTTTGACCAGCTCGTCACCCTAAATAGAACGGCCACGTCGGCTATCTTTTCGCTGGCCAACGTCTACGCCAGCCGCCGCATTGA
Organism: Ardenticatenaceae bacterium; assembly: GCA_011525915.1. Taxonomy (GTDB): domain Bacteria; phylum Chloroflexota; class Anaerolineae; order Promineifilales; family Promineifilaceae; genus CAADGU01. The sequence continues at coordinate 20,159 of WYBM01000023.1, forward strand.
AGACGGCATCATCAGCACCTCTAACCAGGCCGTGTTTGGCCAGAACATCTGCACCAGCTACGGCGATCCCTTTTCACCGCTCAACAGCCCCTGGGCGCCGGGGCCGTTTACTTACCAATACCGCATCATGATCCCGCCTGACTACCCCAGTAACATTGTGCGTGTGGAGCTTATGGATCCAGACTCCATAAACAAACCTACGCCAGGCACCCCCCTGACCATTCCGCGCACCAATGCAGCCATTAACGCCGGGCTTAGCCCCACCACCACCGGCAACTGCACCACCAACCAAAAAGACGCCTGCCTGGTGCCCACCGGTGAACTGGCCTTATACAACAACGGCACCCTGCCGCTGGACCGCATCAACCCATACTACTTCTGGCGCATCGATGAAAACCGGGGCGGTGGCGCGGCGCCGGGGAATGGCAGCTGCGGCAGCCCCACCAACTATAACGCCACCTTTAATACCCAAACGCTGTTTGAACTGTTTTACTGGCGGCAAAACCCGGATGGCACCGTGGTGCGCCAAAACCTGGCCTTTTATACCGGCCAGGTGGGTGATGGCACCCGCGATAATGGCAGCCATGATACCGACATGCGTTGGGTGTCACCGGGGGCAGCGGAAAGCTTTGACCAGCCGGTATATGTGCCTGTAGATAATGGTTCCCCCGGTAACTTTGAGATTGATCTAAGCAGTGAAGTGCCCAACATCCTGGTGGAGCAGGGAACAGGTATCCGTTACATTAACCTGAACGTCACCGCCCTGAGCGGCGCTTCTGAAAATGGGTTTGAGTTATGGGCAGGCCCACCTGGTTACATCAATACGGTGCCCAGCAACGCCAACGACCGCAACCTGACGGTGCTGAATAGTCCCGGTTCGCACAGCTCTCGGGGGGTGACTATTTTTGGCACCGGCAACCTGCCCATGAACTCTAACTTCGCTAATGTGGTAGACATTCCGCTTATCTTTGTGGGCGCCGAAATGGCCGGCCAGGACATTTACATCAGCATGTTTGACTCTGACTCTGGCGCCCAGCCGCCCATTACCTTTTACTTCGACTCTATTGCCTCAACCGACTGGTCCCTGGTCTTTGGCCAGAGCGGCGTACCGGACCCCGATGGCCAGACACGCAACTGCCGGCCAGGCAACTGCAATAACGTGTGGGTTTCACCGCCGTATAAAATCACTGTGCCCGGCGGCAACCCTGAAGATTGTGATTATGGGACTCCAGGGGACCCAGATTGTGTGCCCTTCTACGGCGGGCGGCTCACAGCCAGATACCAAACCGGCTTTGGCGACACCTACGTCTGGCAAATCACCGTCAATGGTCTGCCCTACCTGGTGCGTTAATTCATTTCATTTACCCCCCGCAGGTTTGTGGAACCTGCGGGGGCGTAAGACAGGGGTGACCCATGAAGAAATTATGGATTTATACATATCGGCAAAAGCGGGCCGCGCCCGGCGAGGAAGGCCAGGGGATCATTGAATACGCACTATTGTTTGCTTTTATTGCCCTGGTTGTGTACGCCATTGTGCAGGTGTTGGAACCTACCATTGGCAATGTCTTTTCAGAGTTTGTGTCGCAGGCGCCGGTAGCGCCCCCTTCACTGATCAACTACACACCACCGCCCACCTACACACCCACACCAACCTTTGACCCGAATGCCTCGCCTACACCGCTGCCCACCATCACGCTGGTGCCTTCGGCCACGCCCAGCCGCACACCTACCCATACACCCACCAACACCCATACACCCACACCCGCGCCGCCCTGCCCCATCACCGGGCCTTACGCGGCACCCGGACGGGTGCAGATGGAGAACTTCCGCTGCGGCGGCCTGGGGGTAGCGTTCCTGGACAGCACCGCTTCCGGCAACGGCAGCAACGCCTGCCGCAATGACGTGGGCATTGAAGGGCCTGACCTGGCGCTGACCAGTGACACCGGCGGCGGCTGCCACCTGGAGCAAGTTACGGCCGGCGAGTGGGTAGAGTACCGGGTGAGCACCACCACCGCCCAAGAGTACACGCTGCGTATGCGCTACGCGGCCCCCACCGGCATCTTCGCTTCCTTGAGTATTTATGTAACCAGCGGTGTTTTTACGGCCGGGCCATACAACCTTTTGGGCGCGCCTACGGGCAGTTGGAATACATGGGGGGAAACGAGTGTAAACATTGCCCTGTTTTCTGGCACAAACACCATCCGGGTGGTGGGCAACACGGCCAATACCAATGCCAACTTTAACTACTTTGACATTGTCAATGCCACCTACACCGCCACCCCCACTGCCCCGGCCACCAATACACCGGCGCCCACGCCTACCCGCACCCCCACACCCAATGTGCAGACGATGACGTTCTACAGCAATGCCATCCACGACGGCCGTGTGCGCCAGGACGGCAACACCAACACCAGCATTGAGGTGGGTGATACCGCCAATGACCTGGGCCTGCGCGGCTTCCTGAGCTTTGACACCGCGGCCATTCCGGACAATGCCACCATTACCGGGGTGCAGCTGCGCATCTTCCAATCTGGCAGCCAGGGCAACCCGTATGGCAGCGGCAACCTGGGCAGCATTCTGGTGGATATAGCCCCCGCCGCCGGCTTTAGCAGCGATTACACCCTGCAAGGCAGCGACTATAACGCGGCAGCGGCGGTTACCCAGGTGGGTCTGTACTCCTCTATCGCCAACAACGCTTGGGGACAGGCGGCGCTTAACCCGCCGGCCTATGCCAACATTAACAAGACCAACTACACGCAAATACGCCTGTACTTTGAGTTGGCCACCAATGACGGCAACGCCGACCGGGTAACGTTCCATGACGGCGGCCAGCCAAACAAGCCGGAGCTGATCGTCACATACACCGTGCCGTAAACGTCCTCCGGGTACGTCCCTCCGGGGACGCCCTCCGGTTTACGGTCACACATTAAAAATCCCGCAGATCATAACGATCTGCGGGATTTTTGTTAGCCAGCCCGGCGCTTGGGGCTTGTTGACAGTGGTCAGTGGTCTAGCTACCGGACAGTTTCAGAAATAAGGAATTGTTGGTAAAGTAAAAGATTGCTCGTTAACAACAGACCTATCAAATAAATCAATGCCAATGCGAAAGATACTCAAATCGCGTCGGTCATGGCGG
>WYBM01000024.1 GCA_011525915.1 Ardenticatenaceae bacterium
ATTATCAGAACCGCTTGATTCGTAAGGTACTGTCGCACACTGTTTGCGTCTTTATTAACCTGCAACTTGGTCGTCCGCCTCTTCATTTAGATGACCTGGTAACGGCCTAAAAGTTGCACATTGGGTAGAACTGTTTATCCAAGTCTTGCTGATAGCCCAAGAGATGGGATGTTTGCGGTTGGGCAATGTCAGCCTGGACGGCAGCAAAATCCATGCCGACGCCTCCAAGAGCAAAGCGGTCAGCTACAAGCGATTGTTGGCTATCGAAGCGTATCTGCAAACCGAAGTCAATGAGTTGTTCGCCTTGGCCGAAGCCGCCGATAGAGGACAATTGCCGGATGAGATGAACATCTCGGACGAGATTGAGCGGCGTGAGCGGCAATTGGAACGCCTGGTCGAGGCGAAAAAGGTCTTGGAAGCCCGCGCTCAAGCTCGCTATGAAGCTGAAAAAGCCGAATATGCTGCCCAAATGCAAGCGCGGAAAGAAAAAGCGACGAAAACGGGGCGCAAACGGCCGGGACGACCGCCCAATCCGCCGACACCTGGACCGCGCGATAAAGACCAATACAACTTCACCGACCCCGAATCGCGCATCATGAAAAACGCTACCAACAGCGGTTTTGACCAACATTACAACGTCCAGGTTGTGGTGGAACATGATAGCCGTCTGGTCGTCGGCAACTGGTTGTGTAATCATACCAACGACAAACAAGCCGCCCTGCCCACCATCGACGCCGTGTCGCCAGCATTGGGGCAACCGAAAAAGGCCAATTTGGACACAGGGTATTTCAGCGCCGACAACATCGCCGGTCTGGAAGAACGTGGCATTGACCCTTACATCGCTACCGGACGTAGCCCCCATCATCAGGGTTGGCGCGCCTTTTTTCTGGACAATCCCGACCCACCGGCTGAGGATGCTGCGCTTAAAGATCAAATGGCTTACAAGCTGCGCACCGAAATTGGCAAAGCCCTCTATCGCTTGCGCAAATCGACGGTCGAACCCGTAATTGGCATCATCAAGGAAGTATTGGGCTTTCGCCAGTTCTCTTTGCGTGGTTTGTTTGCTGCTGGTGGTGAATGGACACTGGTTTGCCTGGCTTACAACCTGAAAAGACTGCATATCTTGCAAGTAGGTTAGCGGGGGAACAATTGCCCCCTGCCTGATGCCCGGAAACGGGACGTAAAACGGTGTCAAATTCATGATTTTGAGGCTAACATGCGTTGTAAACAGCTTGTTTTGATTATTTGAAATCGTTATGTGTCTATCATTGAGCTGTCAGAGGGTACTTTTCCGACAGCCTGCTAGATCAACTGGAAACGGCCGTGCAACAAGGAGATTATAAGCTGGCGGAATCAGCACGGCTGGAAGCCTATGCCATCTTTGACTTTGGTCCGGAACCGCGCCTGCTGGCTTTTGCCCCAGAGCAAGTAGCCCGGATAGATGGCCTGTTCTGGCAGGGAGATGGCGAGCAGCGCGGTCTGGCAGAGGCTATTGCCTTACAGGCAGATGCAGCCCAAATTGCAACCATCCGTGTGGCGCTTGATGCGGCGTTGCGAGACGCACAGCTTACGTTGGGTGACCTGCCAAGCTCCCCAGGGGCGATCATCAGCAACGCGGCCATTATTGTCTTTCGTGAGGGGTTGGAATCGGTGGTGATTCTGGCGGCGTTAATGGCCAGTATGGTGGGAGCGTATGCTCGTTTCCGCAAACCGATGATCATGGTGGGCAAGACGGTGCACGTCATGCAGGCCGTGGGGTGGATGGGCATCACGCCCATCAAGGGATTAACATTCCCTTATGAGGCCGGGTTGTAGTTTGGATTGTATGCCACCTGGCAGGCAGTCGGCTGGCAAATGACCGCCGCCGCTTTTGTTCTGGGCAGTTACTTCGGCGCTGAACGGCTGCAAAACCGCAAGCGCCATCGTTTGCGCTCCTCTGCCGGGCAAGTTACCAACGGGTAAACGGGCAGGCCGGTTTAAGGCCTGCCCGTCTACCATAATGGTTGTTAGCGAGCCTCCAGGGGCAGCCAGGTGCGGCCTGCATCACCGATATAGGTGGATTGAGGGCGAATAAGACGGCCGTACTGCTGCTGCTCAAAACAGTGGGCCAGCCAGCCGGCGGCACGGCTGACGGCAAAGGTGGGGGTAAAGAGGGCCGTCTCCAGCCCCAAACCATGCAACAACAACGCAGTGTAAAATTCTACGTTTGTTTGCAAGTTACGGCCCGGTTTGTATTCAGCCAGCAGGGAGACGGCCGTGGTCTCTACCGCTTTTGCCAGTTCATACAGGGCCATGTCGCCGTCGGCGGCAAACATCTTTTTGGCGGCGACCGACAACACCTCGGCCCGGGGATCACGTACCTTGTACACGCGGTGCCCAAACCCCATCAACCGTTCACCGGCCTCTAACTTCGCGCGCAGCACCGTCTCGGCCTTGGCCGGGGTACCAATTTCAAACACGGTATCCAGTGCCGGGCCGGGTGCACCCCCATGCAGCGGCCCCTTGAGGGCCCCCACAGCGCCGGTGATGGCCGAAACCAGGTCAGAGTTGGTGGCGATGATGACACGCGCGGCAAACGTAGAAGCGTTTAGCCCATGGTCTATCACGGTGTTCAGGTATGTTTCCAGGCCGCGCACACGGGCATCGCTGGGCGTTTCACCGGTAAGCATATAGAGGTAATTGGCGGCGTGGTTTAAGTCGGCGCGCGGCGGTAGGGGTTCCTGCCCCTGTAAAAAGCGCCAGTAAGCGGCCACAATGGTAGGGAAGCGGGCCACAATGGCGGGGGCTAACTGGCCTTCATCTACTCCCAAGCTGAGTGTGCCGGCCCCAATGCGCAGGGCATCCATCACCGGCGCATTTTCAGCAGCGACAGCGTGTAAAAGGGTAAGGGTGGCGGTGGGTAACGGCCGTAAGGCGGCCAGTGCTTGTTGGAAGGTGGTCAATTCAGCTGCGATGGGTAAACGGCCGTGCCACAGCAAGTAGGTTGTTTCTTCGAACGTGGCATTAGCGGCCAGTTCGGCCAGGGCAAAGCCGCCGATGATTAATTCACCGGCCAGCCCATCGACATGACTTAGCCGCGTCTCTGCGGCCACGATCCCTTCCAGACCAGGGACAAAATTGGTTCCGTTGTTCATCAAAGCTCCTTAAGAATGGCAATCCTATACGTTATTGCCAGCAAATCAACAAGGTGTTTGTAGACAGTATACACAGGATAATATTAGGTTGATTTAATGTTGTCAATATTGATTGATAAATCAATATGATATATGATATGCTGTGGTTATTACACAGAGGTCTACAAACAAAAGATGTTATGATAAAGTTTATAACCGGGTGGGAAATGTTATGACCCAAAGCCATTACCTGACTGCTAAAGAAGCTGCCGCTGAATTAGGCGTTACCTTGCCGACACTCTATGCTTATGTCAGCCGTGGATTGATCCGCTCAGAGCAGGTGGAGGGGATGACACGGGCAAAGCGATACCGGCAGGAGGATGTGGCTGCGCTGTTGGCCCGTAAGGAACTGCGGCAAAATCCGGCCAAGGCCGCCGAGGCGGCGCTGCATTGGGGAATGCCCATATTAGAATCCGCTATTACCCTGATTGACAACGGCCGTTTCTATTACCGCGGCCAAGATGTTATTCCATTGCCCAATGAGCATACCTTTGCCGATGTCACCAGCCTGATCTGGCGAGGGGATGTGAGCAGCCAGGACCTATTGGACACAGATATTAACGCGCAGTGGGTGAAGATTAAACCTTTGTGGCCACACCTGGCCAGGCTGGCCATTATGGAACGGTTTCAAACGGTGCTGTCGCTGGCCATGGCCCATGATCTGGCCGCCTATGATTTACGCCCACCGGCGGTTATCCAGACCGGGCAGCGCATTCTCTGCCTGTTGGCCACGGCCGTGACCGGCCAGCCAATAACCGGGTCTATCCCTCAGGCGCTGCAACAGGCATGGCTGCCAAAGGATACGGCCGTACGCTCCTTGGTAGAGGCGGCCCTTATTTATTGTGCTGACCATGAACTAAATGTTTCTGCTTTTGCGGCCCGTGTGGTCGCTTCAGCCAGGGCCACGCCTTATGCGGTGGTGTTGGCCGGGTTGGCCGCACTACAGGGCAGCTTGCATGGTGGGGCAACAGAACGTGTCGATGCTTTTTTTCGTGAAGTAGGCACACCTGAAAATGCCCGGACGGCCGTCATCAGCCGCCTGCGTCGTGGTGATGCCATCCCCGGGTTTATTCATCCGTTGTACCCTCAGGGGGACCCTCGTGGGCAGGCGCTGCTGGCACAGGCTGCCAATGTGTATGCCCACACGCCTGGGTGGCGCCTGGTACAGCAAGTGATAGCTGAAGTGGAAACGGCCGTGGGCGCTAAACCCAATGTTGATCTAGCCCTGGTGGCGCTGGCCTGGGCGGCCGGGCTGCCGCCAGGGGCGCCTCTGGCCTTGTTTGCCATTGGCCGTACGGTGGGTTGGGTAGGTCATGCATTGGAACAGTACGGCCGTGGCCAGCTTATTCGCCCACGTGCTCGGTATACGGGGCCACTGCCAGCCTCTAATATCAGTTTTCAGCCATCAGCGGACAGTGTTCAGTAGAGCTTACCTCCAGTAAATGTCCACTGAACACTGGTTACTGAACACTGGTTACTGAACACTGGTTACTGACTTCTGATAACTGGTACCAGTCCATGATCTGCACTTTCTTTCTATGGTGGACTCATCGCCAACTTGTGGCATAATGCATAGACCTTATTAAGAGTAGGGAAAAAGCAATATGCACCTTTACCTGATTCGCCATGGCGAAAGTTTTGTCAATTTGAAAGATTGGAACAAAGGAAATTTAGATGAGGGTTTAACGCCATTAGGCCGACGTCAGGCAGAAGCGCTGGCGGCCTGGCTGCCCCAGGAAGTGCCCCACATTGATGTCTTATATGCCAGCACCATGCGCCGGGCCCTGGAAACGGCCGCGCCCCTTGCCCAAACTTATCATAAACCGATCATTGCCGACGATCGGCTGCGTGAAGTAGGCAATAATCGCCTGGATCATACCCCCTGGCCCAGCGATGATTTGCCCAATTATGGTCCTTTTTGGGGCAGCGAACGGCCGTTTGAGGCCATCACGCCTGAACGCGAATCAGGCGAATCACTGATGCACTTTCGTGTACGTGTGGGCCAGTTTATTGAAAACCTGATCGAAAAACACCGCGATGAGGTTATCATCGCGGTGTGTCATGGCGGGGTGATTGAATTGGCCTTTGACCATATGTTTAACATTGGCCCCTTCCGGCGGTGTGAAGTATGGAGCAAAAACACGGGTGTGGCCTACTTTGAATATGTGGAACATCCGCTGCGCGAGGCATGGCGGCTGCATTTTCACGGCCGTGTGGAACATCTGCAAGGCATTGACCGCACCGACGGCCGTGGTCCTGACACCTATGATGCCCGCAAAACCAAGAGCTAATGCCAGTAATCAGAAGTCAGTAATCAGAAGTCAGTAAGCAGTTTTCAGTAGACATTTACTGGAGGTCGGCCCAACTGAACACTGTCCACTGATAACTGGATACTGATAACTGTACACTGATGACTAGTACCCGTAACCGGTAATCTGTCAGCGGTGATCCGTCAGCCGGCAAGTTCTCACCCCCATCGTTTTCGACTAGAATACGGGGCATGAAACAACTGTCGCTAACATTATTTGGGGGTTTTACGGCCGTTACCCCCCAAAATAGTTCGCCTCGTTTTCCCACCGACAAAGCACGTGCTCTGCTGGCTTACCTGGCGCTTATGGCAGATCGTCCCCTGCGTCGGGAGATGTTGGCCGGGTTGCTTTGGCCGGAGCAGCCAGAAGCGCTGGCACGGCAAAATTTGCGCCAGACGCTTTCACGGCTGCGCAGCAGCCTGGATCAGGCGCAGCCAGGCCTGGGTGAACGGCTGTTGACGGTGACGCGGCAGACGGTGGCACTGCATGGACAGGTTGGCACAGCCGATGTGGTGCAGTTTGAGGAACATTTGGCGGCGGTGCAGGCCCATCAACATGGGTCATTGGTCACCTGTTTAACCTGTTTGGTGCTGTTGGAAACGGCCGTTGCCCTCTACCGCTGTGGTGATTTTCTGGCAGGTCTCTCCCTGCCTGATGCTCTCCCGTTTGAGGAGTGGCTGCGGTTACAGCGGGAACGGTTGTACCAGAGCCAGTTAACCGCACTACATCAATTGGCAACAGCTTATGAGCAGCAAGGAGCCTGGGAGGCTGCCTATCGCTATGCCCTGTGGCAGATTGAGATCGAGCCCTGGCGAGAAGAGGCACACCGACAGGCTATGCGCCTGCTGGCCAGCAATGGTCAGCGCAGCCAGGCATTGGCTCAGTATGAAAGCTGTTGCCGTATACTGGCAGAGGAGTTGGGGCTAGAGCCAGCGGCGGAAACGGTACAGCTATGGCAGCAAATAAAGCAAAAGGCGGCACAAGCACCTGATGTGCGCCAGACGCAGACCTATCATTTTCCTACACAACTGACTCCGTTTGTGGGGCGGGCGGGGACATTGGCAGAGATTTTGGCAGTTTTGCAAGATAAAAGCTGCCGGGTTTTAACCCTGGTGGGGGCAGGTGGGATGGGTAAAACACGCCTGAGTGTCCAGGTGGGCCGGTTATTGGCTGAGGAGGGTGCGACAAGGCTTTTTTACCGGGATGGGGCATTTTTTGTGTCACTAACGGCCGTTAACGACCAGGATTTACTCATCACGGCTCTCGCCCAGGCCTTTGGCTTGCATCTGACCGAACTCATCACACCCCAGCAGCAGCTTCTCAGCTACCTACAGGACAAGGAACTGTTACTGGTAGGCGATAACTTTGAGCAAATAGAGGGAGGCGCGGCGCTGATCGCTAACATAGTGGCGGCTGCGCCGCGTGTGCAACTGCTGCTCACCAGCCAACAGCCGCTTCATATTCAGGCGGAACGCCACCTGGCTGTTGCCGGGTTGGCGTATGCTGATGCCAGTGAACAGTCAGAAGCAGTTCAACTCTTTCTGGCCAATGCGCAGCGTGTGCATCCTGGTTTCCAACTAACAGAAAGTGAACTCTCGGCGTTGTTGGAACTATGCCGCTTATTGGACGGAATGCCTCTGGCGCTGGAAATTGCCGCGGGTTGGGTGCGGATGATGGACTGCGCCACGATTTTGCGCGAGACAAAACGGAGCCTGGATTTTCTGGTATCGCCGCTGCAAGATATGCCGGCACGTCATCAAAGCTTACGGGCAGTTCTGGCGCGATCATGGCAGTTGCTGCCCCTTGCCTTGCAAGAGGCACTGCAGCGCATAGCGCTGTTCATCGGCGGCTTCCGTTTGGAGGCGGCTTTGGCCACAATGCCTGATTTGTCTATGGCTGATCTGGCGGCCTTGTTGGATAAGGCATTATTGACCTGGCGGCCAGACGGCCGTTACCAGATGCACCAACTGTTGCGTACCTTTGTCCGCCAGCAAGCTCAGACGCCGGGGCAGCGGCAAGAAGCGCAGTTGTTTCGCCGGCGTTACAGCCGTTACTATTTGGAATTCGTAACCGCGCAGGAACCAGAGCTGCGCGGGCAGAATCCCCAGCAGGCGATTGCTCTACTCCAAGACGATTTGCCGAATTTGCGGCAGGCTTTTCGCCTGGCTTTAGAGGAGCGGCTGTCTGTGACACTGACCCAAGCAATGAGTGGGCTGGGGCATTTTTATCACCTAACAGGGCTGTTTGAAGAGGCAGAACAGGGGGCGCTAGAGGCTTTGGCAGCGGTGGCTGAGTGGGAAGCAAGTGAAGAAACGGCCGTTCTGCAAATCCATCTCCACCTTCAAGCCTCCCATTTTCTGGGACAAGGCAGCCAATTCCGCCAAGCGATTGAGCAAGCCAGGCAGGCCCAAACGCGGGCCACACAGCTTGATCAAACCGCCTTGTTGGCCCGCGCTTTTGGCCTGGAGGGGGAGTGGTGGCGGCATTTGAGTGAACTGGATAAGGCCAAGAAATGCTTGGAAACGGCCGTGTCGCTCCATCCTACCCCCAGCCGCAATCGAGAGTATGCTCGCACCCTCAACCAACTAGGGCAGATTCACACCATTCAAAGCCAGTATGATGAGGCGCTGCTGGCCTTCAACCAGGCGCGGCACATTTATCAAACGCTAGGCGACCAGGCTGAAATGTGGGGTTCGCTGGGCCACATGGCCGAGGTTTACCGGCTCAAGGCTGATTATCCCCAAGCGCTGGCCTATAGCCAGCAAGCGCTGCAGATGGCCGAAGCCATCGGCTACAAACAGGCCATCGTCAAGAACGCCATCATTTTAAGTACCATTCAACTCGATCAAGGCGAGCTTGATCTGGCGCGCACCACAGCCCACAATGCTTCACAGGTTGCCAGGGAGCTGGGTTATTTGCAGGGCATCATCAACAGTCACATCTGCCTGGGCAATGTCAGCATCATGCAGGGCAAGCTGGATGAGGCGGAACAGTGGCTGCAGATGGCTCGTTTGCAAGCTGAGGAAGTGGGCTTGCAGGATTTGTTGGCCTTGGCGTTGGGGCGGTTGGGTGTCATTCAGGCCCATCGCGGTGAACATGAAGCGGCCATTCTGGCCTATCAACAGGCGATGCAATTATCGCGCTTATTAGCGAATCAGATGGAATTTGGCCGGAATTTGGGGAACTTGGGGAATATCTATCTGCGGATGGGGGAGTATGAGCGGGCTTTGTCTTATTTTGAACAAGCTCTGGCCGCCATGCAGGCTATTGGGGCGCGGCAGGCAGCCGCAAATATGATGATGAGGATGGGCAATGTTTACAAGCGCACCGGTAATTATGAAAGAGCTGTCATCTATTTTGAACAATCTCTGGCTATTTGTGAGAGGATCCAGCATAAGAGTAGCATGGCAACTAATTTGGGCTGGCTGGGGGTGATGCACTATGAGATGGGGCAGTATGAGGCGGCATTGGCCCGATATGAACAAGCTCAAGTGCTGTCAGAAGAAATAGGGGATCAGATAACAAGGGCTATCTGGTTGCTGAATCGTGCCCAGGCCTCTATGCACCTGGGGCGGCGGGAAGCGGCAGAACGGCTGGCGCAGGAGGGTGTGGCCGTGTGCCGTACAGTGGGCAATTCACGCTTCTTGCCAGGCGCCATGATTCACCAGGCGGAGATCTTTTTTGCGCATGGCAAGTTTGAGCAGGCTCAACTGGTGCTGGCTGAGGCGTTGTCGTTGAGTGAGGCAACAGGAGACCAACTGATACGGTTTGACGGCCGTATTCTGCAAGCGCGGTTGTATGCCCACTTTGGGCACCGGGAAACGGCCGTTAGCTACCTCCGGGCCATGCTGCCAGACTTTGCCGGGGATGCGTATCAGGCACAAATTCATTACTATTTGTGGCAGCTAGAAGGGGATGAGGGCGTTAGGGAAACGGCCGTGGCCCTCTACGAAACCCGCCTGGCACACTCCCCCAACCACAAATTACAGCAGCAGCTCAAAAAGCTGCGTGACCGCGTTTTGGATGACGGCGCCAGGAGAAAAGACTGACCTCGCCAGTCTGATCAGACTGGCGAGGTCTTTCAGTCGTGTCACGACGTAATCACTATCCCTTTACTCAAAATCAAACACCCACACCCCATCAAAATCATCGGCCACCATGTCATATACCAAAGTTGTGTATGATCCGGCTGACCAGCACCACTTGTCATTCCACCAGCGCGTGGCCCATGATGTCCACGTCTCTGGCTCGCAGAAGCCGATGCCGCCCGCCACCCACGTCTCAGCCGAGAGATTTTCCACGCTCGGCGTGCGTTCATAGGTAAAGGTGATGTCGCCACGTGCACTCACCACTTTCAGGTAGTTTGTATGCACAAAGGTTCCGGCCAGACCGCCATAATACTCGCCACCGGCCTGGTCAGACCAGTACCAACCGCCCAGGCGCACCCCACCATTCACCGTCATTACCTTGGCCACTTTCCCCCCATTGGTTGTCATATCGCCGTACAGCCGTACATACGCCCCTTTGAGCAGGGTGGTGGCTTCATTCTCGCCCGGTGCAGCCGGCACCATATGCAGATGTTCCAGCACGTCCGGGAAATGATTCTGCAAGATGGGGCTGTTGGGGTCAATGGTGCCCGCCAACACCTGCCCGCCAAACGCACCGGCCTTAAAAGGGACAAAGTTCCAGGACGCTTCCAGGTTCAGGCCCACGTAACGCAGACCGGTGATGCCGTTTACCGAACCACCTAAACCAACCGCCCCCGCCGCTTCATGCAGGTTGATGTTCCAAGACTCCAGGTTTTGGTGGGCGTTTAGCTCTTTGTGCAACCCCAAACCTGCTTCAATTGTCTGGGCGGCGGGGTTATAAAGCCCCGTGATGTCCAAGGCCAACTGATTGCCTGCCAGACTGCTCTGCACATTTACCCCTTCGAGAATGTAATCTCCATAGCGGCTTATGATGAAGCTGATTATCTCGGCGTAGAAAATTGGCTGCGGCTCACCAGGCTGCTGCACGATCAGCTCCATGGCTACCTGCAAAGCTTCCAGCTGCATGCCCAGCCCCAGGCCGTCCACTTCAACCTGGCCGCGCATCTTGTTGAAATCTACGCCTTGCGCCTGTACAGCACCCAGCGTGCCACCGCCGAAGGCGTTGCTGTCCGGCAGCGATTGTCCAGGTTGGCTCTCATACGCATTCAGGACCTGAGTGGTAATGCGAAAGTTGGGGTTGGCAAAGACGCCGTAGGTAGACCAGACATCCGCTGCTAACGCTCTGTAGCCGTTACGGGCGACATTGCTCATGTTCAGTTGGTTGGCCCAGATGTTCATGGCCTCATCGGTGGGAACAGGTGGGTTTGCGCCATGGATGGCTTCGGCCATGGCCCGGAAAGCGCCGGTACCCGAACTTTGGCCCAGGAAGAAGTGGACATTTTCCGGTTCCATAATGACGGCCGTGTCTAGGTGAATCACTTTGGCACTCGGCGGCAAGCCAAGCGTATCAATTGCCACCTGGGGGACAAACTCATACTCACGGAAGCCGAGCAGCAGCCCTTGCCCTTCAAGCGCGCTTGAAGCATAGACCAGGTTGGCAAATTCATGAACCACTTGTACGATTGGCAAATCTACCCAGACCCGGGCGCCTTTAAGCTGTTCGTCAAACCCCACATAGTTGTCGTGGAGCTGCATCTGAATGTCTGGGTAATCACCAGGCAGACCAGATTCACGTACGAGCAAGCCGAAGTAAGGGGCAGCCAGGGCGCCTTGCACCGCCACAAAGCCTTTCTGGTCCCAGTTGGTGATGGGCGGTACAGCCGCAGTGGCATTGGCATCCCAGGTAGCCGCTTCACCCAATTCACTCAGACGTAACCCGGCCAGCAGCAGGGGGAAGCCATCAAACTCGAAGTTTGGCCGATTGGCGGCCAGCACAACATCATCATACGGGTTGCCATCGGGTTGGAAGCCAATGGCGACGCCAATGAGTGTGGGGGCAGGCTGGTTGGGCAGGGCCAGATGTGCCAGCTCCAACGCGCCAATGGTGCGTAGAACACGATCCCAATGAGGATAGCCGGGCAAGTTAGGTAGCGGGCCTTCATCGGCAAAAACGGCATGGTTGAGGTTGACATTGCTATTCCAATAAGCCAGATTCTCATACCCGTTGAGCAGCTCACCGCCGCCGATGCAGCCATTAAGACCAAACCACATAGAGATGAAGCGCAGGTTTATACCGGTTGGAAAGGGCAGATCAACATCGCCGGTGATATGGCTGTCGTAGACAAGGTTGTCCAGGAAAGAAAGGTCAAAGTTGTCAATGACGGCTTCATAGCCGTGTATATTGGTGTTAAAGGGGGTGGTGATTTGGGCCTGGAAGCGCTCGCTCATGCCGCCGTGACGGATGTAACTGTCTACGATGGCGGGCAGGATGATGACCTCACCGGAGGGGCAGGCTTTCCAAAAGAGACCGTGGTCGGCGCGGCGCAGGTTAAGGCCAGGTTCTACGACGGCCAGGTTGCCCAACCCCAGGTCTATACTATCACCCGGGCGGGTGGCCCACAGGGCGGAGGTGGCCAGGCCGCTGATGATTTGGCCCGGCCGCTGGTCGGTGGTGAGCTGGCCCAGGTAGAGTTCGCTGTTGAGCAGTCCGGCGACGAAGCCGTTGGGCAGCAGCCAGGCAACGGAAGCTGTGTCAGGGGTAACGGCCGTATACAACCCACCTCTGGCATCTACGGTTAGATCGCTGAAGTGAACGGTAACGGCCGCCTGGATGCTATCGGTAATGGTTTGTTGGTAGCTGAAAACGGCCGTGCCACTACCTAAAGAGCCGGCCGCAATCTGGCTGTCGGCCAGGGTGAGGCTCTTAGGATCGTTCAGTTCCAGGCTAAAGCCGTAGGGGTAGCTGGCAACATAGCTCATCGGTGCTGTGCTGTTGAATAGACCGTCCAGACCATCGGATGTGATCTGGGTGCTGCCGGCCATACCGTTGTAACGGCCACGCAGGAAACCATCATTGCTGTCACCAGCGTTCAGGTTACCAGGAGCAGGGCGGGGATACCCACCAGCCGCCGGGTTGTAGCGCTCGAAGTAATCCAGGCAGCTGCCGGCCATGTTAATGCCTGCGGGGGTAACGCTGAACAAACCCGTGGGGACCACGGTAACGGGCATGGTCTCCAGGTTAAACCCGAGAATGGGATCATCGCCTACGTCACAGCCGTGATTGGCAATGTTGCTGATATTGGTCTGGAAGCTGAACTCCAGATTGGCGTTGAGGGTCAGTTGCGGGCCGGCGATGTTGAGGCTGTCTAACTCTTCGCCGTTGGCATCAATGGTGCGGATGGTGCCGGGCATGATGACACGCACCTTGCCGGAACCATAGCTGATGTTGGCAAAGAACGGCCGTGCCAAAATCTCTGCTACCTGGTAAGTCAGGCCAATGGTGGGTGTGACGATTAGAGGCCCACCGGTGTTGGCGATGACGTTAGTATGGACGGAACCGGTGCAGACGTGGTTTTGGGCATCGGCTACGGTGATGTCTTGGACGAGCGTGGGGATAAAAACCGGGACGCCGTTCTGCATAACACGCAGATCGCCCCAGGCAGAAATGTTGTTGCCGATGATGCTAATCATGTTGAGGTTATGCACTTCAAAACCATCGCCAAAAAGCAGGGGCTGGGAGAAGTCATTACCAGCCGGGTTGATGGGGGTGCAGTTAGAAATGAACAGCGGTGGATTGGGCGTGTAGAGGGTGCTTTGCACCAGCCCTTGTCCCGCGGGTACAGGAATGTAGCTGCCCGTCTGCGGGTCTGTGTTGCTGTCAAACTGAGCAGGGTTGGTGTAACCAATCGGTTCCCCGGTACGGCCGTCAAACTCCATGATGCTGTAGAAATAACGGCCGTGCTGCGCACTCTCATCTACATAGCTGGCGCTGCAGGCAGCCGAAGGGAAGATGGGTGTAATCTGGTTATACCCCTGTTCAAGTGCCACGCTGCGGAAAACGGCATAATAATGCGTGCCGTCAATCGGCTGCCCGGGCAGGCAAGAGTTCCAGCCAAGAATCGTGCCGGCGTTGGGGTTCCAATCATGGGCGGTGAACTGGAAGGGTACCAACGGTCGGTGACCAGCAGCCATGGCGCGGTAGAAACGTGGCTCAGACGTGTGTTCGCCCAGGCCAAATTTAAGTTCGACGGTGATGGTGTAGCGGTACAGTTCACCAGCCCGCAAATCGGCATCGGCAAAGGTACGAACAGCCTCACCAATCCCCCCGTAGCTGGTTGGGTCGCTGTTATTGCCAGAAACAGTGGTCCGGTCAATGCGGAAGTTATCAATCAGCGGTGAGTTGGGCATTTCCCACTCGATAAGGGCGGTGGCGTTGCCCTGATCATCCAGAGCTACCGTGGTAATGTTGGTCAGCATAGGCGCGGGCAGCGTGGGCGGCTGTTCGCTTGCCCATTGGTCAATGGTAACTGGGTCAGATGGCTCAGAGATATTGCCCGATTCGTCTACGGCACGCACGGTGCAGGGAACATCAACCAGGGTGAAGGGCGGCCGATACAGATCGGTGATAACAAAGGAGGGCATGTGGCCGTTGACGGCCGTTTGTTCCAGCAAAAAGAGTTCCTCACTATCTGCCCAGAAGGTACACCCCAGCAAAAAACGGGTGACATCGGCATCCCCATCGGCCTCCAGGCAGTAGTCAGGGGTGGGGTCGCCGGGTGTGGGTGAACAATATTCCGCCACTAGCGTAGGCTTGCCAGGTGGATCAATGTCATGCAGGGTGGCATGAACGGGCCTGGTGTACATACTGCGGTTACCTGATTCATCGACTGCTTGTAAGCGGTACCAGCGGGCCTGCTGTAATTGCGGATCGTTGTCCACCCATTGGAATGTATCAGCACCCACTACGGCTACTTCGGCCCAACAAATGGTCACATCATCACATTCAGCGGCCGGAATAGTGTTGCTGAAAGAGAGGGTGCGCTCAATGCGGAAACCGGCCAGGTCGGTGGGCGGATCAGGCATTTCCCACGAGAGTGTGACCTGGGTGTGGCCGGTATTAACGACAGCCTGAGCATTTTGTGGGGGCAAAGGTGGGTGGAAGTCGTAGGTAGTCACCGGAGTGGCGGCGCTAAATTGGGCATTGTGGGCCGGCCATTGGCGAATTTGCCCCAGCGCATCACGGGGGGCAACACGGTAAACAAAATCGCCATGTGCGGGGGTGTGGTCGGCATAAAAATGCTCGATTATCTGGTAATCATCTCTGGCCGCACCCTCCAAAACGACGCCAGAGGGAACAATTTCTGGCGGTAAAGCCGCAATCGGCTGCACGGAAATCTCACCGTTTACTTGCATGAGGGCGTTAGGCGCAGCGGCGGGGGCACGGTAGATGTCATAGCCGATTGTCCAGGCAGCGGGGAAGTTGGCAGCGGCTGGTTCGCTCACTTCCCAGCGTAGATAGGCGTTTTGGTGGAAGCGACGGTCGGCCTGTAGCCGTCCCCACTCATCGGCTTTGGCATGTGTCAGGTTAGTCATATCGGGGTCAAGTTGCAGGGCCTGGACGTTTTGAGGCGCAGGCAGCGGGGTTAATTGTCCGGCAACAAGGGTGACTTCGCCCAGCACAAGGCCATCACTGGCACGTTCCACGCGATAGCTGTAGCTGGTGCCGGCTGCAAAATCGGTGTCCAGGTAGCCCCAACCATTGATGAGGGCAACGGGGTAATATTCGTTGGTTAACTTTTGGGCGACGAGGGTATTTTCGTCCAGCATGTTGTATAAGCTGGCGATATTGGTGACGTTTTGCTCTTCGTATTCGTCAAGGAGGTCGTTGTAGAGGGTGGGCCAACGGCCGTCGGTTGTATTCAACGTCACGATGGCCGCTGCCGCCGATTTTCGGCCGACGGTAGCCAGCAGCTGGTAAGGCTCACCACTGGTGCGGCGATAAACCTCATACTGCGTACCGCAATTTACCGTGCAGAACCAGCGGATGAGGGTACGGTCTGTGCCGGTGGCGTAACCGATGGTTGGCTCTTCTGGCTCTTCGGGAATGCTTACAAGGGGGAGATATATCCGGTGGGTAACGCCTGCGTATGTGGCTATCAACGGCCGTGAGGCGAAGCTCACCGCAAGCAGGAACAGGAGCAAAAGCAGCCCTTTGAGGGGCGTCTTATTTTGGGAATAGAATTGGTAGCGGTTCATTTGTTTTCCTTTTTGTTGACATTTTCCTATCAGGCGATGACGGCCGTTTCTTGTGCAGCTTCTTGCATGGTGGTGGCCAACAGGGTGTAAACGGCCGTCCACGCCGCCTCAACCTCGGGCGTAAAATACTCACCCAAACCCTGTGCCAACGTCCACAATAGAGCCTCGCCCACTACTTGATAATGATGTTCTTGCACACCATAACCAATGTGCCTGATCCCAAGTTGGCGCACGGCCGGTAAGATTCTGTCTGGCTTGTTGAGACCAGATACGGCAAAGGCCAGCGTCGTCATCAAGTGATGCTTTTGCTCACTCATGTCGCTCTGGAACAGCCGCCGCAGGTCAGGATCCAGCACAAAGAGCCGATCATAAAAAAGATCGGCCGCAAGATCAGCAATAGGCTTCACTTGCTCGAAGCTTTTCTGGACTAATAGAACTTGCCTGGAGTTCATGATTCATCTGTCTCCTTAACTGAATTTTGTTGTTTTGAGGAGGGGCTTTGACTGCTTTCCCTCTAATATGGGAGACTTTAAGCAGTAAACGTCACAAGAACGTGACAAAAAAAGAAAGAGGGCATCAATTTTAGTAATGCCGCAGATGGCTCCCCACCACAAGAGAAGAAAAATATTATGATAAATAAATACGCAAAGGGGAAAATACTATGACAGGTAAAAAAGGAGCCTTAACCAACCAACGATGACACACCAGAGAGGGACATGTGCCATATCGCCGATATGATTCAAGAAGTGGCCACCTAAACGGGCTGTTTAACCGGCTCCCTTTGTCTGGCCCGTTTAGGCAATGCCCACTTCCTAGCCCGCAGGGTGCTGTTGGAGATCAGGCCTGGCCAGCTGCTCTAGCTTGGCCTTTGTTTCCCGCCAGGTGATTTTGGACAGCCCCAATTTTTGCCGAATTTCATCGTGCTCTTCACCGGCCTTTATATCACGCAGGGCACTGACCCAGCGTAAATTCTCAAATGACAGCAAGCCCCGGTCTAAGCCGGCTTCATCGCCCACGTCGCTCAGCACATATTCCAGATTACGGGCCGTACAGGTGAAGAGGGTGTCTGGCGGGGTGTAGTGGGCCAGGTATTCATCTAACACCACTAACCATGCCGGGTCTAAGGGCAGGCGGCGCTCTTTGTACCGCAAACGGGGGTTGGCATAACGCACAAACAACATCGGTTTATCAGGGTCGCTGCGATCAATATGATTGGGCACAATGGTCATGGCTTCGCCCTTCTTGATGCCCGTTTTGAGTAACAGTGTCAGCAGCAAATGGGGACGAGGGTCTGGTTTTTGCTCCCCATCGCCAGCACGAATGCGCTCCGTCACCACCAGCGATTTCTCAATATCTTCTTCTGTGGGCAGTGTCGGCAGCGGGCTCCTGACGCTTTGTTGAATAACGGCCGTGGCCGGGTCGTTGGGCAGCACCCCACGCTCGTGCAGCCAGCTGAAGAAAACTTTGAGCGTGGTCACGCGCCGGGCATAAGATTTAGGGCTGCATGGCACGCCTCGTTCATACAGCAGCCAGTTTAGGAAGTCGTTTAAATCTTTGGTGCCAATTTGACCGATGGCCTGGCCGATCCCTAGAAATTTACCCAGCAGGCGGATATCACTGGCAAAGGCCTTGGTGGTGTTCAAGGCAAAGCCTTCGTCTCGCATGTGCGTCTCAAAAGCGCCCAGAGCCGCCTGAATAGAAGCCTCAGCGGTAACGGGGGGGGATGTCTGCCCCTCCGTTTGAGGGCCCTCACGCTGAGGGAGTTCCCGTTCGGGGATGAGTGATTGTTGGTATTGCTCGCTCATATGCTTTCCTTCCTTTCGTATAGACAGGGGGAAGCGTAGAACATTTGGCCCATTTTGTCAAGAGTGACAACTGGTTGGCAAGATGCCCTGTTTGGGTTATGGTTCCCGCCTTGTGAATGCGCAAGGCACAGCTTCTAAACGATGGCAAAAAGCAGATTGGTTAGCCGTTGGCGGACTGTTGGTGCTGGTTTGCCTGTTTGTAGGGCGGGCTTTTTTACCTGGAAAAGTGCTGCTGCCGCTGGACGTGGTGACACAGTTATGGCCACCCTGGCAGCAGCCGTCCACGGCCGTGGACGTGCATAATCCCCTCATCACAGATGTTGTCGATTACATCTACCCGCTGAAAACCTTTATGGCTGCTCAGGTAAAAGACGGTACGGTGCCGTTGTGGAACCCTTATGTGTTAGGTGGCTATCCACTGACATACAACACACAAGCCGGGCTGTGGTATCCTCTTTCGTTGTTGTATGTTGCCCTACCGCCGGTCACGGCCGTGGACTTGACAGTGTTCCTGCAAATGGCTCTGGGGGGGCTGTTCATGTTTGCCTATTTGCGGCAGGTGGCCTTACGCCGGGCGGCTGCCTTTCTAGGCGCAGTTCTTTTCCTGTTTAATGGCATGATGATTGTCTGGTTAGAGTGGCAGGTGGTTCATGCGGCCGTGGTCTGGCTGCCGTTGTGCCTGTACTTTGTAGAAAGGGTTTATCAGAGATTAAGGGGTGATAATCCATCTTTGCCCTATAAGGATGTGATTTTGGCCGGTTTTGCTTTTGCCATGCCCTGGTTGGGGGGGCATTGGAACTGGGCCCTGTACGGCAGCATGACGGCCGTTGTGTACATTTTGTGGCGGTTCGGAAGTCTTTTCCTGGCACAAAAACTTGGGAGCCCCAAAAGACAAAAAGAGGCTGCCTGGCTGGGGGTATTGATATTGGGGGTGGGCATAGGCTTAAGCGCCATTCAAGTGCTGCCCGCTTTTGCTTACATCAGCCGGGGGCACCGTCAACCGTTTGCCCTGGCCGAGTCGTTGGGCCTGGGGTTAAAGAATCGGGCGGTGGTAGGCTTGATACCCGATTTTTTTGGCAGCCCGGTGCAAGAGAACTGGTGGGGGCCTACCAATTACAATGAGACGGCTTTTTACCTGGGCATATTGCCACTGTTCCTGGCCGTGCTGGCGTTGTTTTTAAGGCAAGATGGCCTGACACGTTTTTATGCAGTCTGGGGTGCGTTGGGCGTGTTATGGGCCTTGGGCACGCCTGCCTATGCCTTGCTTTGGGCGCTGCCAGTGTTTAACGGCTTGTGGCCCAGCCGGGCAATGACAGTACTGGTTTTCTGTGCGGCCGTTCTCAGCGCGCTGGCTCTGGATAAGCTGTTAGCCACGGCCGTAAATTGGCGAAAAGTGCGCCTGGCGGTGATCATGGTTACGGCCGTTATTCTGGCTGGCCTTTTGGCTTATTTTTGGTGGTACCAGCCAGAGATAGCTGGCTTGCGCAGCGGGCTGGCCTGGTTTGGTGTGTCATTATTAGCTGCCGTAAGTTTGCTCTTCGCCCGCCCTTACCTTAGCCCTGGGCATTTTGCGTTTTTGGTGTTAGCTTTTGTGGTGATTGACCTGTTCTGGGCAGGGTATGACTATAACACTGTGGGTGATGTGGCTGATTTATACCCGGAAACAGAAACGGCCCGCTTTTTACACAGTGACCCGGAGCTGTACCGTATCGCCACACTGCCAGAAGGGGTAGCTTACCCACCTAACACCGCACTGCAAGACCGTATCCCGGCGCTGAGTGGTTATGAGCCGGCCATCTTGCAAAACTGGGTGGATTATATCAGTGCGGCGGAGGGTTTGAGTCGTGCAGAGGGGTGGGACGCCATTTATTTTGAGCGTGAGTTGATGCCTTTACATGGGCTGGAATCGCCGCTGTTAGCAGCCGTAAATCTGAAATATGTGGTGACCATTAGCGATTGGTATCAGGAGGTTTCATTACCTGGCCCGGCACAGGCGCAGACAGGCCATTGGCAGCCCCTGACAGACACGGCCGTAACCCACCCCATTACCGTGCCTGACGCCGGGCTGCACCGAATTGACCTGCCGCTCCAGGTGGCTGCCGGTGCCACCGGCACCGTGATCGGGCGCATACTGACACCAGAGGGGGGGCAGGAGCTGGCTCATGCTGCGTGGGATGTGGCCCAGCCTCTGGTGGACGGCCAGGCATCTTTCTACTTTGGCGCTTTTCCCTCAGAGTGGGGACGGCATTTTTTACTGACGGCGGAGTTTGTGGGTGAGGGAGAGGTGCAGATCGGCTGGTCAGCCGCCGGCCTGGCCTTCCGTACCTTTTACCTGCCCCGCCCTCGCCTGATTCATGAGGCGGGCAAGACCCGGGTGTATTTAAATGAGGGCTATTTTCCACGCGCTTATATTGTACCCCAGGCCTTGATCGCCCCAGATGCGGCCCAGGCCCTGGCGCGGGTTATAGAAAACCAGGAGCGGCTGGAAGAAGTGGTCATCCTGGAAATAGATACCCAGGTAGAGGCGTATATGCCGGGTGGGGTGGGCACGGCCGTTGTCACTGAGTATGATCTTAACCGGGTGATCATTCATACAGACACAAACGGCCCTGGCTACCTGGTGCTGGCTGACACCTATTACCCTGGCTGGCAGGCATCCGTTGACGGCCAGCCGGCCGACATCTACCGGGCCAATTCCGTGGTACGGGCCGTGGCTGTGCCGGCGGGCTCACACGAAGTGGTATTTGTGTTCCGGCCGGTGGATTTTTACCTGGGGGCGGCGATGACGGCCGTGACGCTGCTGGTTTGCGCTATCGTATGGGCCTGGTGGGGTATGTATCATCGGCAGTCACATGAAACCTGACAGATTCACCCTATATGGCTTAGGCATTATCATCGGCCTCTACCTCATCCTGGGGACAGCTTACTCTGTGGTTGTGCCCTTGGGGGAAGCGCCAGATGAGGTAGACCACTTCCTCTACGTCCGTTATTTGCTTGAACAGCGGGCATTCCCTGTTATGCAGCCGGCGGCTGTGGACAATGTCACCATGGAGGCAAACCAACCGCCCCTCTTTTACTTATTAAATGCGGCTATAACAGCTTTCTTTCCTCTTACCGCCTCCGCTGATCTGCCAGCAAATGCCTGTTATTCGTTTACGCCGGGGCACGGCCGTGCCCATTTCTACCTGCATGACTGGACGGAACAACACGTTTTTGCGGACACATTCCTGGCGTTTCGCGCTGCCCGGCTGTTGTCAGTGGCCCTGGGGGCCGCGACGGTGTGGTTGGCCTTTGTGCTGGCGCGGCAGGCAGCGCCGGCACGGCCGTCTGTCTGGTTATTGGCGGCCGGGTTGTTAGCCTTTAACCCGCAGTTCCTTTTTATCACCGCCAGCGTGAATAATGATGTGCTGATGGCTTTGCTGGGAGCGGGCATAGTAGCCCTTAGTGTACGGGCGGCAACACGGCCGTCGGCCAAAGCCTTTGCTTGCCTGGGTATGCTGGTGGGCCTGGGGCTGCTGACCAAATTTGCCCTGCTGGCCTTATGGCCATTGGCCATTCTGGCGGTGTTAGCTGCCGCTGTCAGGCCGCATCCAGCCACCGACAAGCCCTCACACCCTCACCGCCAGACGGTTATCTGGCATCTTTTGCTGGTCAGCCTCTTACCCGTTCTCATGGCTGGTTGGTGGTACGGGCGCGCTTACCGGCTGTATGGCGACCCGCTGGCCTGGCGTGTGCATTTGCAGGCCAAGGGGGAACAGGTGCTGCGCACGGCCCCCTTGACCCTGGCCGACTTGTGGGATTTTGCCCTGATACATTTCCAATCCTATTGGGGTTGGTTTGGCTGGCTTAAGCTGCCGCTGCCGGGTTGGGTCTATGGTTTTATTGGCATGTTGGTGCTGTTAGCCGTAATCGGGGTAGTTTGTGAGATTAACGATTGGCGGGTAGAGATTAAACGGCCGTGGTCTCTGTGCGCTAACAGCCAACCTCAGCACGTGGCTTTGTTGTTTAACTTGTTAGCCGTGGCTGCCATTTACCTCTCCCTGCTCCGTTACATTCAAACCATCAACTGGTCAGGCTACCAGGGGCGGTTGGCGTTTGCGGCTGCAGGGCCAGCGGCCGCCTTGCTGGCTGTGGGTATGGCTTGCGGCTTCAGGCAAATGGCTGCCAAATCCACTGTTATCCGGACCGTCCCCCGCCTACCTGTCTATCATTTTGTTGTTTTGGGCTTTCTGTGCCTGTCGGTTGTGACTCTGCTTTTTGTGCTGCGCCCGGCCTTTGCCCGCCCGGCGTTATTTCGGCCGGCCATAGACCTGCCTCGCCGCTGTCTGGAAGTGGCCGGCCTGCAAATTGAAGCGGCACAAGTGGCTGACGGCCGTGCAGGGGATGCCGTTGCCCTGACATTGCACAGTTATGCCCAGGAAACGGCCATAGCCCAACCGCTGCATGTGCAAATAACCGGGCGTGATGGCCAGGTCATTGGCCAGAGTCAGGGGGTATACGACTGGGCAGCGGGTGACCTGTTGACGACACAACTGGTTGTACCCATTCTGGCAGAGGCGGCACCGGTGCGCGGGGTCATTCACATTGGCTCGCCCGGTGATGTACACGCTTTAGGTACAGTAAAAATTAGCCCCGCACGGCCGTACCAGGCTGAGCCTGAAGTTCCCCTGGCCAACGTTACCTTTGGCGGCCAGCTAACCTTGCTCGGTTATGATTGGGATGGTGCCATGATCACCCTTTACTGGCAGGCCGCCAGGGTAATGGCGGCGGACTATACCACGTTTGTGCACGTGTTAGATGGTGCCGGTCGCCTGGTGGCCCAGGCAGATGGCCCGCCGCAATCAGGCTGGTACCCTACTTCGGTCTGGGGCACAGGCGAGCAGGTAGCTGACCCCAAGCCCCTGATGCTGCCTACAGACCGGCCGCTGCGTGTTGTCGCCGGTGCTTACCTGTTGGAGACGGGCCAGCGCCTGACTGTGGCCGAAACCGGCGCCGACGTTTATGAGCTCTTTACTTTGTCCAATGAGTAACATACGACGACTGCTCAAACTCCCCACCCAAACGCTGGTTTGTGGCCTGCTTTTGTTATTTTGGGTACGGCTGCAGCTCACGGCCGTGGCCCAGTCTGTGACTTTTGATGAAATCTTGCACATCCTGCACGGCACCCTTATCTGGCAAAGCTGGCAGTTATATGGTGTGGTGCAAAACCCACCGCTGGTCAACATGTTCATTGGCCTGCCGGTGCAGCTGACGCTGCACCCACTTATTCCCTTTCATGACCCTATCTGGGCAAGCGGCGACTGGTTGAAAATCAGCCAGCAGTTCATGTGGAGCAGCAACAGCAACGGCCTGCAAATTATCTGGGTGGGGCGGCAGGCAGTCATGTTGTTAGCCGTCTTGCTGGGGGCGTTGGTGTACCGGTTTGCGGCCATGCTTTTCCGGGCGCGGGCGGCCGGCCTGCTGGCCCTGCTTCTCTACACCTTTGACCCCAACATCCTGGCCCATAGTTTCCTGGCGACCACTGATCTGGGCACTGCTTTTTTCTTTTTACTGGCAGCATGTGCTGTCTGGTATTACTGGCAAAGAGGTGGTTGGTGGTGGCATGGCATCACGGCCGTGGCCATTGGCCTTGTCCTTGCGGCCAAATTCTCTGGACTTATTTTTCTCATCGCTCTGCTGCTCATCGCTCTTTACCGTACCCTGCTGGCTGTTAGCAGTGGGCGGATGACAGTTAGTGATACGGAAAGACCCCTTCTGATGGCCTATTACCGGGCCTTTCTAGAAGTGGCAGGCTGGCTCATGTTCAGCAGCCTTGTTTTCCTCCTTATCTACCGCTTCCAATTTGCCCCGCTACTTGACGATTTTTACCAGCAGCAGGCACACCAGGTAACTGGCCATGACGCTTTTCTTCTGGGAGAAGTAAAACGTGGTGGCTGGTGGTATTACTTCCCCGTTATCTTCCTGATCAAAACGCCGTTGCCTACCCTGTTACTCCTGGCTCTGTCCCTGGGGCTGTTTGTGTGGCGGCGTGGCTGGCGGGATTGGGCGCCCGTGTGGCTGCTGCTGCTGGGTGGCGGTGTGCTGGCTGCCGGGCTCATAAGCCGTGTGAACATTGGTTACCGTTACCTGCTGCCCATGCTGCCGCTGTTGTTTGTATTTATGGGCGGCATGTGGGCCGGGCCAGTGGCAAAAAGCCCCTCCGGCCAGACGCCGCTGCCGCGGTTTGCGGGGCCCCTGTGGGGCGGATTACAGATAACTGTTTATGGGTTATTGACGCTGCTTTTTATAACCTCCCTGGCCATTCACCCACACTACCTGGCTTACTTTAACATTATTGCTGGCGGGTCAGACAATGGCTGGCGTTGGGCCGTAGATTCTAATATAGATTGGGGGCAAGATATTCAGGCGCTGGGTGCTT
This sequence comes from Ardenticatenaceae bacterium, assembly GCA_011525915.1. Taxonomy (GTDB): domain Bacteria; phylum Chloroflexota; class Anaerolineae; order Promineifilales; family Promineifilaceae; genus CAADGU01. The sequence continues at coordinate 23,890 of WYBM01000024.1, forward strand.
ACGTAAGCAGCCGTGATATAAGCCATTTTTACGCCGCCTGGCTGGGCTCTGCGCCGCTGACGGCTTATGGGATGGGGCAGGGGGAGCCGCTGCCGGTCTGGCCGGTGGGCAAAGCGGACCCATTGTCTGACACCTTTTACCCAGATAACCCGGCGCCGGGCATGTACGTGTTGAGCGTCACCCAGTTACAAGGGGTATATGCCCGTGATCCGGCGTTTTTTGCCTGGTTTCGTGACCACGAACCGGGTGACAGGGTGGGGTATTCGCTTTTTGTTTATGATATACCGGCCAGCGGCCCGGCGGTGGGGCTGGGATTATCTGGCATTGGCCTGCCTCACCTTCACCCGGATGACTACGGCCGTGCCTTTGCCAGCAACAACGTGCAGCCGCGCTGGTTTGATGCCCGTACCAGCTTTTTGTGGCCAGGGGGGCAGGCCAGCGAGGTGTGGACGGCTGTCGGTGACGCCCACCTGCCCACACACCCCCTATTGCGGCCATTTTACGCCGTCGAGCCGGTGTATACGGGGCAGCGGGAAGTTGACGGCCGTGTTTGGGGCTACTACCTTTATCACTGGCCAGAAGCACCCGTACGCCAGGCCCTGGCCGCCAGGGAAAACGTGTCTACCGATCTGGGCTGGTCACCGCAAGCGGTCGTAGGGGCAGACGAGTGGGAGAGCGCGAGAAGGGAGATGGACACGGCCGTGTTCGGCGGTACCCTGCAACTGCTGGGTTACCAGATGACCAATGATACTTCGGGGCAGTCGCTGAGCTTGCTTTCTTTCTGGCAGATGCAGCAGCCAACCGATCAGGACCTTAAGGTGTTTGTCCATCTGCTGGACGGCGCTGGCAACGTGGTAGCCCAACATGATGGCCTGGACGTGCGCCTGAACGGTTTGCAACCTGGCGATGAATGGGCGCAGCTGCATGTTATTCCCCTGCCCGTTGATTTGCCACCAGGAAATTATGCCTTACAGCTGGGCCTCTATGAGGCCTATACCCTTATACGCTTGCCGCTGGCCAACCTGCCCACCGACCGCATTCTTCTTCATGCATTCCCTCATTGAACCATTCCCTCACTAAACGTGCCTCTCTGGCGCCGGCCTCTTTTTGCCTACTTCTAGTGGGCAGCGTAGAATTCGGGGTTGCATCCTTTTTCTAATGAGTGAGGAGATTTTAGACTGGTATGAGCCATAGACCTGTATCGAAACAAACGATGATAGCCCTGCTGCTTTTAGCAGGGTTCTTTTTATTATTACTAGGCTTGTCTGGAGGTGGCAGCAGCCTTTCAGCCGGAGAGCCAATTGCTGGCACACCTTCCTTTTTACCTGTTGTGCTTAAACCACCCCCCACCCCCACGGCCACGGCCGTCCCGCCGGTGCCCCAGTTTGTCCAGAATATCCCCCTGCCCAATGCCCAATGCCCTAATTACGTGGCTATCAATGAAATAAGTGATCACGTTTACATTGCCAATAATTTTAGCCACGACATTGCTGTTTTGCGGGGAACAACCTTGTTAGGTTATGTGCCTTCCGGCGGCGAATGGCCCACACGTATCGAAGTGGACCCCAATTCCAGCCGCACTTTCGTCGCGAACCTGCACAGCATTGGTAATGTTGGCCCGCCGTCACCCCTGGCCGAGTTTAATAATGGAACACTGACCCGAACGTACAACCAAAAATTTGAAGGCCATACACCGCTGTACAATGTCACGAATGACTACCTGTATGTGACTGATTTGGATTCTAATATTCGGGTCTTTGACGCCAGCAGCTCTCCCTTGACCTTTGTGACGGACATTGGTCAGGACCAGGGCGTCAGGGGGTGGATTACCTCGATCACGCATGATCCGGTGAGCGGCCGTGTGTATGCGGCCAGTTGGGATTTTGGCGAGTTCTACGTCATTAGCGGCACAACGGTAGAAGCCGTGCGTGATGCCCAGGCCTGGGGACCGGCCAGCCTGCTTTTTGACCCGGTGCGGAACTATCTGTACGTGGCTGGTCAAGAGGTTACGCATCGCCCCGAAGGTTACCCTGGTTACAACATTACAGTTTACAATGCACTGCCGCCGTACCAGTTTCTGGGTGGTTTTGCCACTGCTGGCAGCACCACGCGCCTGGCACGAGATCCTATCTCCGGGTACGTCTATGCCATTAATCCACAAGATGATTCTGTGACCATTGTCAACGGATTGCAGTTGGTGGGCACTGTGCCTACAGGCGATTTTCCCCAAGGACTGGCCGTGAATCCTAATACGGGTTACGTCTTTGTGGCGAACAGCGGTAACAACACCCTATCGATTTTGAAGGATGGCGGCATGGTGACAACGATTCCCAGCCAGGGCGTACGGCCGTTTGCCATTGGTGTAGACAAACGAGACAACACTGTCTACGTAGCGAACAGGGGCACAGAGGGTGACCTGGAATGCCATCACAACGCGTCGGTAACCATTGTGCGGTAGTGGCCTGTCTGTGCCGCGAGCCTTTTGCTGACAGTTGTGTTACGAATGTCCAACGGTCGTCTGACGGCCGTTGGACGCCCCCCCGAAAGCACGATAAGATAACCCGGTTATGCTGACAATTATCGTGCCCACACGCAACGAAGCGGCCAATATCTACCCCCTGCTAGAGCGGCTGGCTCTGGCGATGGAGGGCATTCCTTTTGGGGTGCTGTTTGTGGACGACAGCACCGATGAGACACCAGAAGCGGTTTCTGCCGCGGCCGGTAAGTTTGCCTTCCCGGTGCGCCTCATAGCCCGGCCCCCGGAACGGCGCAATGGCTTGAGCGGGGCCGTCGTCGAAGGGTTCCAACAGGCAGATGGCGAATGGCTGTGTGTTATGGATGCCGATCTGCAACACCCGCCGGAAGTGATCCCCACCCTGCTGGCGCGGGCCCAGGAGGCAGGTGCTGATGTGGTGGTGGGCAGCCGCCAGGCCACGGGCTGGGGCCCACGTGGGCTAAACCGCCGCCGGGCGTTAACGTCACAGCTGTTGACCATCCTGGCGCGAGCCTGGTTCCCCCGGCTGCTGAAAAATGTATCTGACCCACTGACCGGGCTGTTTCTGGTGCGCCGGCGGGCCCTGAATGTGGATGCACTGCGGCCAGACGGCTTCAAAATCTTGCTGGAGCTCCTCATTCGCTGCCCTGGTTTGCGTGTATCTGAAGTGCACTTTAACTTTGCCGCCCGTCACGAGGGCGAAAGCAAGGCAGATTTCCGGGAAGGGATGCGTTTTTTTCGCCACCTGCTGCGGCTGCGGGCGACGGCCAACCAGTCGTTCCCGCGCTTGATTGTGGTGGCGCTAGGCAGTGTGGCGCTGGACACGGCCGTGTTGGTGGCACTCAGTTACCTGTGGCCCTACTGGCTGGCAGCCATTCTTTCAGCGGAACTATTTATCTTGCTGCGCTTTGCCGTCACCCAAACATGGGTGTTGGGTGGTGGGCGCACGGTTCCCGGGTGGCCTTCATTTCGCCGCTTTTTTATCAGCAACCAACTGTCTCTGTTCCTGGCCCGCCTGCCGCTGCTCTATTTGCTTATTTCCCGGTGGCACTTACCCACGGCCGCGGCCGGCATTGTAGCCCTGATACTAGAAGGGATCATCCGCTATGCCCTGTCTGAACAGTGGGTTTTTTCGCTGCGCGGCATAGGCATGGGGCCGCGCAGCCTATACCGCTATGATCTGCATGGCATTTTGGGGGTTGAGTCTCAGGTGCGCTTGCCGGAGCTGGCTTATTTTGAAACGGCTGCCCCGTTGGCTCATGTAGACATTGGCCTGCGCATAGACCGGCAGGGTACCCCCAGCCCCCAGCCTGGCGCTATCATCTATGATGAGCGCCTGAGCCGGTTTGGGTTTGGCGTGGCCATTATGCCCGGCAGCTTTACAGAGGTAGTTGTTTCACCGGCTCTAGAAAAAGCGCCGTATGCTCTTTACAAATCCATTTTGGAGCCAGTGCTGCGTTGGGCTTTTGCCCACAAGGGAGCGGCGCTGGTATACGGCGGCTGCGTGGCCCATGATGGCCGGGCTACCCTGATCATCCCCACCGAAGACAAGGGCAAGACCGGTGCGGTATTGCAAGCCGTGACCCAAGGGGAAGCTTTTTTATCTGATGACTTCACGATTTTAATGGCCGACGGCCGTGTCTTTAGCTACCCCAAACCTATCACCGTAACCCAGGAGGTGCTGCACCAGACGGCCGTAACCGTGACCATGAAATGGCCGCGGCAGATGGAGATGTGGCTGCGGAACAGGTTCTATTCCCCTTGGGGACGCCGCGCTGGGCTGGCCGCCAGCCGGCAGCACTGGCCTGTGGCCACCCTAAACATTTACTGGCAGCGGCTGCTGGCGCCGCCAAAAGTGCCGGTCACACGCCTGCTGCCGCAGGTGCAGCTGAGTGACCGGGCCCGTTTGACGGCCGTGATGGCCCTGGCGCCAGGGGGCGGCATGACGGCACTGCCCGCCAAAGAAGCGGCCGCTTTTATCCACGCACGCAGCCAGGCAGCACAAGGGTTTCCGCCATATGCCCTGCTTGATGAGCGGTTGGCTGACTGGCAAGGCACAAACAGCCGGGCGGCTGCCCAGACCATCATCCAGCAGGCCTGTCACCGTTTAGCACACCCCCATCACTATTCACTAACCAGTTCACTGAACACTGACCTACTGAACACTGACCTACTGAACACTGACCTACTGAACACTGACCTACTGAACACTGAACACTGATCCCATGGATTACCGCAAGCCTGTCACCTTTGGCCAGAACTGGTCTCCCAGCCGCTACCGAGTGCTGCCCTACTTCACCGCCGAGAAAGCTATGATGCAGCGGCCAACCTCACAGCAAATATTGGATTTAGGCTGTGCGGCTGGGTGGAATATGAGCCGCTTCCGACAGTACGGCCGTCAGCCCATAGGCATTGACGTGGTGGCTGAACGGGTGACGCTGGCCGCCCATCATGGGCCGGTGGCCCTGGCCTCCGGCCTGGCGCTGCCCTTCGCTGCGGCCACGTTTGATGTTATCTACATTCAGCATGTGCTGCACCACATTGGTGATGTAACCCAGGCACTGCATGAGGTGCGGCGCTGTCTGAAGCCGGGTGGGGTGCTGTTTCTGGTGGAGACGGTAGAAGATAACCCGCTCATCCGCTACGGCCGTCGCCTGTACCCCAAATGGCTGGGTGATGAGATCAACGCCCCGTTTACCTTTGCCGGTTTGCGGCAGCAACTGACGGCCGAAGGTTTTTGTGTAGAAAAGGCGGAGCAATACAGCGTCATCTTCTGGCTGTGGGAAATTGGGCCCGATCACCTGCCGTTCCTGGAAAAATTGACGCCGCTCTTTGTGCAAGCCGAGCGGCTTTTTGTGAAACTTTTTCGCCGCCAATCGGCGCATGGATACTATGTGGCCACGAACCAATGAGATAAGGCCCCCGGTTATAGGGTGGCGACTGGGGTGGGAAGTGTTGTGCCGCCACCGCCAGGAGGTTAGCAAGCATGCTGCGTGATCGCCAATCGTCCCGTAGGGAGTGGCAGCTTATAGGTCTGCTAGTCCTGATTATGCTGGTGAAAGGGGCGCTGTGGAGCCTGGCGTTTCCGCTGTGGCAGGGGCCAGATGAAGATGACCATTATGCGGTCATCCAGTTTATTGGCGAACACGGCCGTTTGCCGGACATCGGTGACGAACTTTTGCCCGATGAGATCGTTCTTTCTCGTGAACTGGCGGACGTAGGTCGGCTGGATTACCATCCCGAACAGCGCCAGGGATGGAGCGCCGGCTCCGTGGGGCTGCGTGAAGCCGAGTTTGCCCAGCTGCCGGCCAGCAGCCGCACCAGCACGGGCCTGGGCACCGTTGCCAAATTGGCCCATGCCACCCCTTTGTATTACATAATTGCCGCCGTTCCGTACCGCTTGGTGGGCTATGGCGGTGATTTGCTGCTGCGCGCCCAGGTGCAGCGCCTCTTTGCCGTGTTGGTGAGTGCGCCCATTGTCATTATCGCTTACCTCATCGCCCGTACCCTGTTTCCTACCAATGCTGCTCTGCGCCTGACCATCCCCACGTTGGTAGCCTTTCAGCCGCAGCTCACACAAATGACGGCCGTCATCTCCGTAGACGGCCTCTTTTTTGTCGTCTATTCCCTGCTCATTTACCTTTGCCTGCTTATTTTGCGGGACCGGTTAACCTATAAACTGGCGGTGGCTGTGGGCCTCACCTTTGCCACGGCTATGCTTATCAAGCCCACCATCAATGGCTTTGCGCCGTTGGTAGCGCTGGTCGTGTTTTATGATGGGTGGCGCGGCCAGGGACGGCGTTGGTCCATATGCTGGGCGGCCGTAGTGATGAACGCCATCATCCTTATGCCTACAGCCTGGTGGATGCAGCGCAGCCTGCGGCTGAACCAGGATTTGTTTTACTTTAACCCGGTGTTAAAGGGTCATCGCCTGGTACAAAACCCATTTTATGATTATGCACCGCTGGCACATATGGCTGATTATTACCGCTCTGTGTGGGGCGGCATTTTTACCACCTGGTGGGCGCATTTTGGCTGGCTGGACACGCCCGTGGCCCCCTGGGTTTATTATCTGCTGCGGCTGCTCACTCTGTTGGCCATCCTTGGTTTGGCCTTTAAGCTGTGGCGGGCGTGGCCGCACCGCCCACGTACGGTCGATTGGCAGCAAGGGCAGCGTATGGCCCCAGTTTTTGTGTGGGCCTTCCTGGCACTGACCATCATCATGCCGGTGGTATTGCTGCAATTTTATGACCTGACTTTTTGGTGGGATTATGGGTTGGGGCGCGGCCTGCAAGGGCGGTACTGGCTGGGCACCATTGTGCCCATGTTGACCTTTTTTACATTAGGGCTGCTGTTTTTACTGCCCACACGTTGGCACACGGGCGTGCATTCCTTCCTGCGCATAGCCATAGTGCTATTCAATATCATGGCGCTGCTGAATTACATCCTGCCGCGCTACTATTTATGAAGCTGATGCGAGAGTCTGTATTAAATCATCCATCTTTTATCTCCCGCTTACGCTCTCCCTGGCTGTGGACGGGTGTCCTATGCCTCATCTTGCTGGCGCTGCTGATCCTTGGCCGCTGGCGCAGCACGGCCACAGGGGCCCAGGTGCAGGTGCCCATGTTTTATGATGCCCATTACCTTTTCCCACAGCCGTGGACACAAGCCCAGGCAGCGCCGGGTATGCCTGCGCCGTTCCCGGTAGCCTTTTATGGCCCCAACACCATCTCGCAGTCGTTTATTAGCGGGGCAGACAATTTAGAAATGGTAGAGATTTGGCTGAGTGGGCCGGTGGGTACGGCCGTGACAGCCACCCTCACAACCGGTGACCAGCGCTATACAGGGCAGATTCATCTGGCACACGAGGGGCCCCCTCGGCCGTACCGGCTAGCCTTCCCACGCATTGCCCAGGCTGAGGGGCACACGTTCTGGCTGGCGCTGGCCGCGCCCGCGGCCACGGCCGAGCAGCCGGTCATCACCCAGGCCATTGGTGGTGACAAGTTGGGCGGCGCCGTGCGGCTTAATGAGTTTCCGCGCCCCGGCAATATGCGGCTGGCTACCTATGTTACGGGCACGGCCGTCCCTGACGCCCTGCTGGAGCAGTTTTTACCAGACCTTTTCCGTCTGCGTTTGCAGCAGTACAAGGTTATCAAAGGGGAATGGTTTGCCGGCCTGCTGGGAGCGATGGTGGCGTTAACAGGGGTGTATCTGGTGCTGGCACGGCCGTCTGCGCCGCTGATGGTGGCGACGATAGGGTGGGCATTGACCGGGCTGTTGGCCGGCTTTCTGGTGTGGCAGCTGGGCGACGGCCGTGTGCGTTTACCAGCCGCAGACCTAACCCTGACAGTGTGTGACAGCCTGCCTGGTGAAGCAGGGCCGTGTGTCTTCCACGTGGAAGGCACCAACGAATTTCGTGTAGCGAATAGCATGACACTCACCCTCTGGACAGCAAAAAGAGAGCCAGAAGAGCGTTTTGTGACCACAACGCTGGTAGAAGGGGCACCGGCCATTAACGCCCCGGGTGACTCGCTGCTGGGGTACACGCTGACGGTACCGCCTCACGGCCGTTTTGTAGCTGAAGCGTCGGTCACGGGCGATGGTCGTGTCCGTTTTGCTGTCTTGTTTGGTGATGCTGTTCTGGCAGAGCATATTGTTTCCGATGGGGATCCACCCTATCCCTTCGATGTGGATCTTTCGTCGTTAGCCGGGCAGGGGGGTGACCTGCGGTTGGTGACGGAATTGGTGAATGGTACAGCTGCCATCTATTGGCGGCAGCCGCAGCTGTTGGTACAAACCAATTGGCTGTTGGCTGATCTGCCCGCCGCCGCCTACCCTGCCGGGCATCGTTTGGGCACAGATGTTGCATTGGTGGGTTACACCCTGACGCCGGCAGTTGATCAGCTGAAAGTGACCCTTTACTGGCAGACGACGCGGCCCCTGGCGACCAATGCTGTTGTTTTTGTGCATCTGCTCGATGAGACCGGCCGTATGGTGGCCCAACATGACGCGCAGCCAGTTCAAAACAGCTACCCACTTACTTTCTGGCCGGTCCGTGCCATCATTGCCGATGAACACATCATGCCGCTGCCCGATCGACCTTATACGTTGGCTGTTGGTCTTTATGATCCCCATGATCTCACCCGCTGGTCGGTGGCAAACCCTGACGGCACCGTTGACCCTGACGGGCGTGCTCTCTTACCAGGTGATACCCCATGATCGCCCGCGCCCGTGCTGTGGCCCGTTCTGCTGATGCGCTCGATGGTCTGATCATGGCCGGAGCGTCACTGGTTTCCGGTGCCTTTGCCTACCTGGTACTGGTGGCCGCCGGGCTGCTGCTGGAGGCCACGGCGGCCATTGCCTTTCTGGCAGTCATGAACCTGTTGAAGATTGCGGAGCAGGTGACGTGGGTGATTCGTAATGTGGTGGCTTATTACATGGCTGAATTAGCCATTAGCGCGGAGTCATGGCCGCGCATGGGGATGTTTTTGCGGCACCGGTGGCGCCGGGCGTGGGTGTGGGGGGGCGTTACGGCCGGCCTCTTTGCCCTGCTTTCACCTCTTATTGCCCGCCTGATCAACGTCATGTCCCCTTGGGCGCTGCTGGCCGCCGCCCTGGCGCTGCTGCTGCTTTTTGTGCGCCCGGTGACGGATGGTGCGCTGCAGGGCAGCCAGCACTTCTGGGGGCTGGGCAGCATCGGTGTGCTGCAAGAGGCTTTGCGTTTTGGCCTGACAGTGGCCTTGATCCTGGCTGGTTTGAACCTGGCCGGGGCGATCCTGGCCCTGCCGGTGGCCAGCGGGGTGGCGTTGGCGGCGGCCGTGTGGTTATTACGGCCGTATTTTAGCGCCCCACCAACAAACCACGTGCAAAAAGTCAGCCGTCCCTATTCGGTGCTTACCCTGATAGGGCTGTTGTCATTTGCTTTGCTGGTGTACAGCGACACCCTTCTGGTCAACCGGCTCTTTCCGCCGGCTGTGGCCGTCCAATACACCCCGGCCAACATCCTGGCCCGGCTGAACCTGTTTGTGCCTATGGCCATGGGCATGGTGTTATTTCCCAAGGCCACCCAGCGGCAGGCGTTGGGGCAAGATGCCCGGCCGTATTTACTATTGGCTCTGGCGGCCACGCTTGTTCCTGGCCTGCTGCTCACATTGCTTTACTTCCTTTTCCCCGGCCCCCTGGTGCAGTTGGTGTTTCGTGGGCAGTATGGCGACCCTGGGCTGCTGTTGGGGTGGGTGGGGTTGGCGGTGACACTGTTTGCCGGGGTCAATATCTGGCTAAATTATGCGCTGGCGGTGGGGCGACGGCCGTACATCTATGCTTTGTTTATCATCGCCCTTTTGCAAATAGGGGCCATCATCCTGTTAACCCATTCGTTGTTGGCATTGGCAGCCGTGCTGGTGGCCGCCGGTGCAGCCGGCAATGTGGCTGGCCTCATGATGGCCTGGCGTTAAGGAACCGTAGCTGAATCGCGCGTGAACGTCATTGACTGGGGGAGGGGTCAAAACTATAATGCCGCGGAACAGTTTTGTATTGGAGTCATAGATCACATGCCTATTTCCCGGTTTGAAGCGTTAGCGCAGGAGTTGATTGAAGGGTCGTTGGGCCGCTTGTTTGGTGGCGGGGTCACCCCGGCCGATATGGCTGCCCGTCTGACGCGTGTGCTGGAAGACAGTCAGATGAACGGCACCATTGCTGATACCTATCACATCCGGCTGCACCCCGTGGATTATGCGCGGATTCAGGCTACTTACCCCCATCTGGAGACCGATCTGCAAGATTTGATCCTTAACCTGGCGCAGCAGACGAACCTGAAATTGCTGGCCGCGCCGCATGTGGTTGTGGCTGCAGACGAAGATATCAAGCGGCATGAGATTCGTGTACAGGCTATGCGCCAGCGGCGAGAACAAGATACCACCCAACTACGTCCGGAAAATGCTATCTCGGCCGAGATACTGGCCGCCATTAGCCATCTGGACGCGTACCTGGTGGTAGACGGCCGTCATCATGTCCCCCTGAATAAACCGATCATCACCATTGGTCGCCGCGCCGATAATGACATTGTGCTGGACGCGGCTACCGTCAGCCGCCGCCACGCGCAGCTGCGTTGGCGCTATGGCCATTTTGTGTTGTATGACCTCAGCCAACGTCACGGCCGTACCAATGTCAATAACCAGCCCGTGACAGAGTGTGTGCTGCAGCCGGGTGATGTCATTACCTTGAGCCAGGTGAAGTTGTTATATGCTGAAGGACAAACCACTCCGAAGCCTGGTGCGCGCCCAGATCAGACGGAAACCCAGATCATGCCTCGTGCCGGTGAGGAGGACATGTGAATCCGCTGGTGGTGCTTTTTGTTTTACGGCTGGTCAGCGCGCTGCTGTTGTTGGGATTTATGGTGGCCATTGCCTGGCTGCTCTACCGGGACATGTGCCTTACGGCTGACTCGTTGGCGGCTGCGGAACGGCCGTCAGGCACGCTGCGTGTCATTGTTAACGAGAGCGGTGACCCGGCGATAAACACCGTCTTTCCGCTGCTGCCAGTGACAAGCATTGGCCGGGCGTCTAACAACACTGTGGTGTTACCTAACGGCTTTGCCTCTTCAGAACATGCATTGATCACGCAGCGAAGTGGGCAGTGGTGGCTGCAAGACCAGCACAGCCGCAATGGCACCTACTTAAATGAAGTGTTGGTAGAGGGTACGGCCGTGATCAGCCCCGGTGACATTATTGCCATCGGCGGCACGCAGCTAAAGATCGAGTTCTAAACAGTCAGCTTTTGCCGCAGTCGTGTGGCCACTTCCATCAATGTTTCGTACTTTTTAGGAAAGGCAAAGCGCACCATTCCCTGGCCATAACCGGGCAAAGAATAAAAACTGTCACCGGGCACCACGGCCACGCCCACCTCTTTGGTCAACCAGTGGGCAAATGCCATGGGGGGCAGCTGGGCCTGAGGGATAGCCAGGTGGGAATAATCGGCCATCACGTAGTAGGCACCCTGAGGGGGGGTGGCTTGAAAGCCATTGGCCTCTAAGATTTCCATCATCAGGGCACGGCGTTGGTGATAAGCGGCTGTGCTGGCTTCGTAAAATTCTGCTGGCAGGTTAAGGGCCGCCGCTGCCCCTGCTTGCAAGGGGGTAGGGGCACAGATCGAGGTGAAGTCATGCAACGGCCGTAACGCCCGGGCCAACTCATCTGGAGCAATAGCATACCCCAAGCGCCAACCAGTAATGGCAAATGTCTTGCCCAGGCCACCGAGGGTAATGGTACGGTCGCGCAAAGCGGGCAGGCTGCCGGGCGAGAGGTGGCTGCGGCCGTCATACAAGATGCGGTCATAAATCTCGTCGGTAATCAGCACCAGGTCATGCTTCAGCACAATGGCTGTAATAGCTTCCAGTTCGGCGGCATCAAAGACACGCCCGGTGGGGTTGTGTGGGGTGTTCAGCAGCAGGGCGCGGGTTTTGGGGGTGACGGCCGTGGCCAACTGTTCAGGGGTAATGCGGTAATTGGGTGGGGTGAGGGGCACAGAGACGGGCGTAGCCCCGGCCATAAACGCCGCCGGGCGGAAGTTGTCATGGGCTGGTTCAAAAATAATCACCTCATCACCAGCGTTGAGTACGGCCATCATGGCAATAACAATCCCCTCTGTCACGCCGCAGGTAACGGTGACGTGCTGGTTCGGGTGCACCGGCCAGCCCAGGCGCGCCGTGTACATCTCTGCCAGCTTTTCCCGCAAGGGTGGGTAGCCCCAGGTGACAGTATATTGGTTCAACCCCTCACGCATGGCCGTTACTGCCGCTTCTACAATGGCCTGCTCCGTGCCGAAGTCTGGGAACCCCTGGCTCAAATTGATGGCCCCATGCTGCAGCGCCAGACGGGTCATATCACGGATGACGGATTCACGAAATTGGGTAACACGCCAGGATGTTTGCATAGATGCGCCTCCGTCAGGTCACGGCCGTGGTAGTAACCGTGTATTTTTTATAGAGCCCCTCTGTCACGGCCATGCGTAAGCGGCGCATGGCTTCATAGATGTCGTGGTAAGATGTGTAGAGCGGGGCAATGCCCAGACGGATGCTGTCTGGTTGGCGAAAGTCGGGGATGACGTTCATGTCATGAATAAGTGCCTGGTCAATGCGCCAGCCTTCATCATGCCCCAAGGATACGTGGGAGCCGCGCCAGTGGAACTCACGTGGCGAATTCAAGCGAAACCCCAGGGGCCGCAGCCATTGTTCCCAGAGGTAAATAAGATATTCTGTTTGCTGTATGGATTTTGCCCGCAGCTGATCCATGCCCGCCGCCAGCAGCAAGTTCACCCCGGGTTCGATGGCGGCCGTGGCCAGCACGGGGGGTGTACCGGTGAGAAAATGGCGCAGGCTGGGGTCGCGCTGGTAAGCCAGCTTAAAGTCAAACATATGGTGCTGCCCCATCCAGCCGGTGATGGGGTTACCCAGCTTTTTTTGCCAATCACGGCGGATGTAAAGGAAAGCCGGCGAACCAGGGCCTCCGTTGAGATATTTGTAGGTGCAGCCCACCGCCAGGTCAGCTTCAGCGGCGTGCAGATCGGCCGGTACAGAACCAACCGAATGACTCATGTCCCACAGCATAAGCGCACCAGCATTATGCGCCAGCCGGGTCACGGCCGCCATGTCATAGGTATAGGCGCTCTTAAAAACGGTGTGCGAAAGGGCTACCAGGGCGGTGTCCTGGTCTATGGCTTGTGCCAATGCTTCTACCGGACCGTAAATGCCATCTGGCGAGGGCACCATCTCAATGTGCAGTGGTCTTTCTGCCAATTGAGCCACTCCTTGCAGGATGTAGAGGTCAGAAGGGAAGTTCAGATTGTCGGTGACAATTTTGTGACGGCCGTGTTGAAAGCGCACAGCGGCCAGCGCCAGCTTAAACAAGTTCACAGAGGTTGAATCAGCAATGATCACTTCGTCTTCATCGGCCCCAATCAACTGCCCAATTTTGCCGCCAATACGCTCTGATAAGGCCATCCACCCTTCATTCCAGCCGCGAATGAGCCGGTTGCCCCACTGTTCGGCTACCATCTTTTGCAACAGTGTTGCCGTTTCATGGGGCAAACGCCCCAAAGAATTGCCGTCCAGGTAAATCAAATTCGGTTCATTCACCACAAAGCGGCGGCGAAAGGCGGCCAGTTCATCTTGCTGGTCAAGTGTCTGGGGGAAGGCGGCGTCGGGGCGGAAATTCATGGGTACTCACTCTCCTTTAACGGCTAAAGGTCAGCGCGGATAGCCCATAGATCAGGAAACAGGGGCTTTAGGGTAGTTTGTAGATACCCTACACCGGCAGACCCTCCCGTGCCTTTTTTGGTGCCAATGGTCCGCTCGACCATCTTGATGTGGCGGTAACGCCACTCCTGAATGCCTTCATCCAGGTCTATTAACCGTTCACAGATGCGTAACATATGTGGGTCTTGCTGGTAAACAGTTTTGAGGACGCCTTGTATTTCTGGCGACGGCCGTACCGGTTCTGTCACGTCGCGCTGTAAAATCTCGGGGGGGATTGGGTAGCCGTTTAAGGCCAGCAAATGCAAAAAAGCGTCCCAGAGGGTGGGCTTGGCAAAACGTGTTTCCAACCGCGCCAGCACGGCCGGATCATCAGCATAATGGGCCATCACATGACGGCGTTTATAACCCAGTAAAAATTCCAACTCGCGAAATTGGAACGATTGAAAACCGCTGGCCGATTCTAACCTATCCCGAAAGGAAAGAAACTCCAACGGTGTCATCGTTTCCAGGATGTCAATCTGGGAGACTAACGTCTTAAATATGGTCAGAATACGCCGCTGGGTGTGTAAAATACGGGTGCGGTCATTCTGGCGCAGCAGCGTTATCAAATAGTCTGTTTCGTGCAAAACTTGTTTAAACCACAACTCATACACCTGATGGATGATGATAAACAACATTTCATCGTGTTCTGGGCCTTCAGAGCGGGGGTGTTGCGCTGATAAAACCTGGTTTAATTCTAGATAAGAGGCATACGTAAGGGACATAAGATTTTCTCGGTTTAAATTTCTGGATAAGGCACTTTGTATTGTAAGCCGTTTGTCGGGGAGTGACTACCAATCATGGACCATTTGCCTATCCTGCCCTTTTTACCAGTACCCAAAGCCCTTGTTGTGATAGATACTTAGGGCTCGTTTACAATTACTAGTAATCAGTATTCAGTAATCAGTATTCAGTTATCAGTATTCAGTTGGGTGTTCTTCTGGACTGATGATTGGGCGCTGATGACCGATTGCCTGGCAAAAGGCCAAAGCTATTTTTGAGCGAACCCTTTGGAGGTGATATCTATGACTTTTCATGGCGGCGGCTGGTGGGCGTTTATCTCACATGATGATAAGAACGAACGCCCGGCTATTTCCAGAGTTTTATTGTGGCGTGTATGGCACTTTTCACGGCCGTACCGCGCTAAAATCATTGGTCTTATCTTTACCATCCTGCTTATCACCGGGTTGACGCTGCTTTCACCGCTCTTGCTGCGGCAGCTTATTGATGTGGCCATACCAGACAAAAACACCACGCTCTTAACGTTTCTGGCCTTAGGCATGGTGGGTATCCCTTTGATCAATGGCCTGATCGGCATCTGGCAGCGTAAGCTCAATTCTGAGATTGGCGAAGGTGTCATTTATGATCTGCGCCGTGCCCTCTATGAACATATGCAGCGTATGTCCTTACGCTTTTTTACAGAAACACGCACCGGCGAATTGATGTCTCGCCTGAACAATGACGTCATTGGCGCTCAGCGGGCCATTAGTGACACCATTGTTACCATTATCACCAACATTATTTTTTTGATCGGCAGCCTGAGTATTATGCTGTTGCTGGAGTGGCGGCTGACGCTCTTGGGGTTGATGGTCTTGCCGTTGTTTGTGCTGCCGGCGCGGCGTATTGGGCGCCGGCTGCGTACTCTGCACCGGCAATCACTGGAATATAATGCGGAAATGAACGCTACCATGAACGAGACCCTTAATGTCAGTGGGGCAATGTTGGTGAAATTGTTTGGTCGTGAAAAGCAGGAAATGGCCCGCTTCAGTAAAGATGCGGTGATGGTACGGGACATTGGTGTGCAATCGGCCGTGGTAAGCCGGGCGTTTTTTATGATGTTAAGTGTGGTAGGGGCGGTGGGCACGGCCGTGGTCTATTGGGTGGGTGGTTACATGTCCATCAACGAAACACTCACCATTGGCACCATTGTGGCCCTGGGTTCTTACCTGATGCAGGTTTACAGTCCCTTAATGGCACTGACCAATGCGCCGGTGGAGTTTGCCCAAAGCCTGGTGAGCTTTGAACGGGTGTTTGAGGTGCTAGATATTCCCGTTGAAATCCAGGAGAAGTTGGGGGCCAGGACGTTGGAAAATGTAGACGGCCGCATCCAATTTGAAAACATTTCCTTCAGTTATCAGGCACTTAAAGAAGGCCAGATCGGCGGCCTGGCAGAAGTGGCCCGTATGGGTTGGGGCGGTGACCGTTCCGCTCACTTAAAGCGCGGCAAAGAGCGGCAAAATGGGCAGGCGGCGGCCAATGGTGATGTGCCTGAGGGCGCGCCTGAGGGCGCGGCGGAAACACGATGGGCGCTGCAGAATGTATCTTTTACCATTGAACCAGGTGAACTGGTAGCCCTGGTAGGCCCCAGTGGTGCCGGCAAAACCACCATCACCTACCTGCTGCCACGTTTGTATGATCCCACAGACGGCCGTATTATGCTGGATGGGCATAATATCAGGGAAATTTCCTTAAACTCCCTGGCACATAACATTGGCATGGTGACGCAAGAAACCTATCTCTTTTACGACACCATTCGCGCCAATTTATTGTATGCCCGGCCAGAAGCCACTGAAGCCCAAATGATCGCTGCGGCTCAGGCGGCCAATATCCATGACTTTGTCATGTCTCTGCCAGACCGTTATGACACCGTCGTCGGTGAACGGGGTTACCGGCTCAGCGGCGGTGAGCGCCAGCGCATAGCCATTGCCCGGGTCGTGCTTAAAGATCCTCGCGTTTTGGTGTTAGATGAAGCTACCTCTCACCTGGATTCTGTTTCTGAAAGCCTGATTCAGGAAGCCTTGCAGCGCATCATGCAAGAGCGCAGCAGTTTGGTGATTGCCCACCGCCTGTCAACCATTTTGGCTGCTGACAAAATCCTGGTGATGCATAAAGGGGAACTGGTGGAGCAAGGAACACACGAAGCGCTGCTGGCTTTGGGTGGCTTATATACTACTCTGTACGAAACGCAATTTAAACCAACCGAACCCGCATAAAAATACCTGGCGCCACTGGCGCCAGGTATCAAATCTTTTATTTGGCTTTGTTTTACCGGCGCCTTTGCTGAATAGCCGGGATAATGATGGCCGCGGCGATGAGCAGTAAGGTCACCCCCATCAACAACATTCCGATCGGATCTGCCCTCATACAACAACACCTCCTTTTATTTATACATAAAATGCCGTCCGGCCAATTTTAGGGAACTATCCATAGATAGGCAACAAGCTTTACCTTACGATGTAGGGCAATCGCATGAAAGGATTGCACAACACAAGAGAATAGGATGAAACAAAGGACATCTCAAGAAAAAAGGAGATGTCCAAATGGTAACAACAAGCCAAACAACCATTCATGAAGCATTTGATG
>WYBM01000025.1 GCA_011525915.1 Ardenticatenaceae bacterium
CGGGCGAGTGGGTCATAGCTGGTGGTGATAACGGCCGTTTGCAGGCTGTCATCTGGCAGGCGCAGCGTTTCCGTGGTCACGGTGCGGTTGCCCAGGCCATCCAGTGCATATTGGAAGTCAGCTTGCAGCTCACTGGCACCGGTATCGGTATGGCTCAGGCGCACCAACCGGCCGGCGCTGTCATAGACATTCACCGTTTGTACACCGTTAGGCAGGGTGGTGGTGATGAGCTGCCCGGCGGCATCATACCCATAGGTGGTGACCCCTTCTTGCCAATCCTCTACCTGGACCAGCCGATTGTCGGCATCATAGGTGGTGGTTACCACCTTGCCGTCCGGGTAGATGAGGCTGGTGCGGTTGCCCACCAGGTCATAGCCGTAGCCCACCGTGCCGGTGAAGGGGTCGGTGACGGTGATGACCCGCCCCAGGTCGTCATAGCTGGTGCTGGTCGTGCCCAGGCTGTCCTGCATCGCTGTACGACGGCCGTTCGCATCATAAGCGTAGGTCACGGTCTGGCCATCAGCCAGGTAGTTGACGGCCGTTTCCCGGTTCAGCCCATCATAACTAGTCGTTGTCACGGCCCCATTGCCGTCGGTCATGGATACCGGTTGGCCCAGCGCGTTGTAGGTGGTGCTGGTCTGGTTCCCCAAGGCATCGGTACGGGTAACGGGCCGGTTCAGGGCATCATAGCCGGTGACGGTGGTAGAAATGCCCAGGGCGTTGGTAATGACCACCTGGTTGCCCAGGGCATCAAAGGCGTACTGCGTCAGGACATCGGTGTCATGGGTAGGATTATCCCCCGGCACGTCGTTTTCGGTGACGCCCACCATGCGCCCCAGGTCATCATAGTGGTAAGTGGTGCGCACGCCTTCGGCATCAATCATCGCTATCTGGTGGCCACGGCCGTCGTATTCATAGCTGGTGACATTATTTTCCGCATCGGTAACAGTCACCTGACGACCTAGCAAATCGTACGCAACTACCGTGGCATATCCCAGGCCATTGGTGCTGGTGATGACCCAACCGGCGGCGTTGTAAGCCTGGGTGTTGGTGATGCCGGCGGCCGAAGTTGTCAGGATAACTCGATTGCGGCTGTCATAGGCGTAAGTGGTGGTATGCCCGGCAGCATTGGTGCTTTGCAAGGTATTCCCCAGAGCATCACGCACCACCACCGTCTGCACCGGCTCACCAGCCAAGGTGCGGGTGGTGGTGACCACCCGGCCCAGGCCGTCAAATGCATAGGTGGTCAGATGACCCAAGGGGTCTTTACTGGCAGCGCGGCGGCCCAGGGCATCGTAGCTGGTGACACTGCAGACGTTCACATCCGGCACGGCCGGCGGGAAGGCGCAATCCATCTCATCGTTGATGGGCGTGCCGTCCCAATTTTGCACGGTAAGAAACGGCCGTGCGGCGGCATCATACACCGTCAGTGTCGTCTGGTTCAGGGCATTGGTGGTTGTGATTTGCTTACCGGCGGCGTCATAGCCGTAAAGTGTACAGATGTTTTCGTTAGCCACGTTATCTGGTGCCAGGTGGCACTGGTCTAAGGTGAAACCCGGCTGCCAGTTTTGCACAGTGCCAATGACCTCATTGCGCTCATTGTAAAAGGTGCGGCTCATCTGCCCCAACGTATTGGTGACGATGATACTATTGCCCACTTCGTCATACTGATAGTGGCTGCAGATGTCATGGTCACGCCGCTGTGGCAGGCTGTCACAGTCGGCCAGCGTCCTGCCCGGCGTCCAGTTGGACATGGTGCCGGCCACCCGGCCGGCAGCATCGTAAAAGGTGCGGCTCATCTGCCCCAACGTGTCGGTGACAATGATGGCGTTGCCCACCTCATCGTACTGGGTACGTGTTTCCACATCCCGGTCTGGTGCGGCCAGGTCAAAGACACCATCTTCCCAGTTGTTGACGGTACGGATCACCTCACCGCGCAGGTTGTATGCCGTCACGTTCTGACGACCAAGGCTGTCTGTGGTGGTGATGACCCGCCCCAGGCGGTCATACTGGCGTAAAGAACAGAGATTAAATTCTGGGTCAGGGTTGGCCCAGTCACAGAGCGCCGCGGCCGGATTATTCACGTCGAAGGAGGTGCCGTCGTAGTTGGTGACGGTTAAGTTGGAGAGATCAGCTTCATCGTAGAAGGTGAGTGTTGTTTGCCCCAGGGCATTGGTGGTGGAGATGACCCGGCCAATGCGGTCATAACCATACAGGCTGCAAACGTTACTATCCCGCGGCCCGGGGTCGAAGGAACAGTCACGCCAATCCAACTGCCCATCCCAGTTACGGATCTCGGCCAACAGCCGGTCACCGGCGTCGTAGAAGTAACGGGTGCTGCGGCTTTCGCCAGGCGAAAGCTGGGTCTCTGTCTCCAACCGGCCCAAGGTGTCATAACCGTAGGTGGTGGTAAGCGCCACACTGGTGCCGGGGGCGGTCACCGCCTGTATCACCTGGCCGGCATTGTCATAGGTGTAGACCACCACCCGACCAGCCGCATCTTGTTTTGCTTTTACCAGACCCCCAAAGGGCGTATCTACCCCGGCCACCGTAGGCGTGACCAGCGCGCTGTGGCCCAGAGCGTCGGTCATCTGTGTTTGGAAGGAGGGGTAAGCGGGGTGGCTGTATTGGAAAGTGGTTGTCTGGCCACGTGCATCTGTTGTGCCTGTCAGGTTAAAGTACAGATCATGGCTGAATGTCGTCGTGTTATCCAGCGTGTCTGTGATCACCTGGGGCAGCCCAAAACCATCATACGCCAGGCCAGCCCCATAGCCGCGGGCGTCCTGGACCTGTGTCGGCCGCCGTAACGTGTTGTATTCGGGAAAATTGGTGACAGCGCCGGTGGCGTCAACCACTTGCCGTAACAGGCCATCGCTGTCGTAGACGTATTGGCGCATGGCGCCGTTGTCCTGGTCAGTGACGGTGGTGGTAATGCCGGCGCCGCTCACATCATAGGTAAACGTCAAAGCAGCCTGCAGGTGGTTGGTCTGTGTCACCACCCGACCGGCGCTGTTGTATTCGTTGGTGAAGAGCGTGCGCCCCTCGGCGTCGGTCTTGCTGGCCAGCAGCAGACCATCATAGCCATAGGTGGTGGCATAACCCAGGGTGTCAGTGACAACGGCCAGGAAGCCCAGGTCATTGTAGCCATACTGCACCCGCCGCCCGGTATGGTCGGACACAAAATCGAGTCGGCGCATATCGTAGTAATCGTAGCCAAACCAGAGGGTACGGCCGTCGGCTGAGTCTACCCGTGCCAGACGCGTAACCGACTGCCCATTACGGCTGGCCGTTTCATAGGTGAGCCAGATGAGGTTGCCATGTGGGTCTTGTTCGGCCAGAAGACGGCCGTCGGCGTCAAACAGGGACACTTTACGGTCCTGGCGCACCAGCGCCCAGCCGCCACCCGGCCGTTTGATCAGGGTATGGGCTACACCGCCCATGTTGACGTAGACATCTTCCCCAACGTCCCGGAACAGGAGGTAAGCGCCACGCGGCCGGCGCACGGCCACAAAATCATCATCCAGAACCACGACAGCCTGGTTATAGTTGTGCTGCCAGCCGTAGCCAAAGCCCGTACCGCTGATGCCCATGCTGCGATAGGTACGTTCAAAGCGCAGTTCCACGCTTTCACACCCGGTCTCAATGCCAAAGTCATGTTCTATTTCATAAAATTCACCAGAGCGAGTGTCAATAGGGTCACCTTCATCGGGCGTCAATTCACAAAATCCGGCGCTGATGGGTGCCGCCGCAAAAATAAACTGCCCAGAGGAGTTACCACCAGCGTGGATGTCAAAATGCACCCCCTCTGTGCCTATGGGTGTGGGGGAACTTAGCGACAGACCCAGGTCACTGTCATCAAGACTGATGGGCCAGCTGCAGGCGGAAAAGCCGAAGCTGCTGGCAGCCGCATCGTTCTGGTTGACACCGTCGGTATAAGCCGGGCCACCATCAGTGCCACCGCCAAAATAACGGGTGGTGGTAATGGGGCTTTCCCAGGCCAGGTAGGGGCAGGCGTAAAAGGTAGACCATGAGGGTTCAAACGGCATCTGCCGTGCATAGCCGGCCGCCAGATAATAGACGCCGGGATTGGTCAGGGTGGTGGTAGAGCCGTCACGCGGGTAGCCATACCAGGCATTGGAATTTAGAACATCCGTAGCCACCAGCGGCAGGCCAAAGGGACCAGCACCGTCGGCCATGGGGCTGCTGCCACCTGGCGCGCCGCCGGGCGGAGCAGAAAAGGCGGCCGGTGCGCCCGCCGGGCTGGCCGGTATCGGCGGCGGTGGTGCGGTAGCGGTGACCACGTTGCTGGCACCAACCCGGTTGGGGTTGGCGGTATCGCTGACGGATACGGTGTAATTCTCCTGGTTGTCAAAGGAAACATTGGGGAAGACGGCGCGGCCGCCGTCATCAATACTGAAGGTGTAATCCGGCAGATTGCCAATAGGTGGGTCTACCCGTGGCAGGCCGGTGGCTGGCCCTGAAGGTTCAATCTCCACCGCACCCCGATAACCGGGGACCAGGGCGCCGTTTTCATCTCGCGCCTCAATGGTGACGGTAAAGACCTGGTCACGGGCGATGCCGCTGGTGGGGGTGATCTGGGTGGTTAAATAGACCTCGGTCACTGTCACCGGGTTGGTGGTGGTAAACAGCGTGGCCGTGTCATACTCTTCGACGTAGATCGTATGCACTCCCGCCTGATTAAAGGCAAAGGTGAAGGCCACCTGGCCGGCATCGGCATAGGTGAAGGTGTAGTCCGGCAGATTACCTATCGGGGGCTGCACATCTGGCAGGGTATTGCCGCCGGTGTTGCTAAACTCCACTCGCCCCTGGTAGTTGGTGGCCGGGTTGCCGGCGGCATCACGGGCTGTAAGGACAAAGGTGAGGGTGTTATCCCCGGCAAAGGCCGTTGTGGGGCTGATGGTCGCCGCGAAAGCGGCGATGGGGCCGGGCACAAAAATGGTGAGCGAGACGACGGCCGTGTCACTGCCACCCTGGCCGTCGTTGACAGTATAGCTAAAACTGTCGCCGCCGCTGTAGCCCAGAGTGGGGGTATAGGTGACGGTCTGGTCCGGGTTGACCACGGCCGTGCCGTGCACCGGCAGAGTGGATAGAGTCACCGTCAGCGGGTCACCGTCCACGTCTATGTCATTAGCCAGCACGTCAATCCGTGGCCAGCGGTCATCCGGCGTGGAGAGAGCCTCGTCTATGGCCACCGGCGCATCATTGTCGGGTTGGATAATCACAGTGACAAAAGCCGTGCTCTGGCCACCCTGCCCGTCACCGGCCACGTAGGTAAAGCCATCCTGGCCGTGGACATTAAGCATGGGGGTGTAAGTCAGGGTTTCATCTGCATTCCAGACCAGGGTGCCGCTCAGGGGCTGGCTGAAGGTCACAATCTGTAACGGGTCACCGTCCACATCGCTATCATTAGCCAGCACATCCAGCACCACGGCCGTGTCTTCTGTGGTTGTCATCGTATCCATCAGCGCCAGAGGCACGTCGTTGCGCGCCGTTACCGTCACCGTCACGGCCGTGGTGGCGGTGGCGCCATAGCTGTCTTGCAGGGTATAGGTGAAGCTGTCTGTACCGTTAAAGTTGGTGGCCGGGATGTAGCGTACATCGTCTCCGTTGAGGAGGGTGGCACCAACCGGTGGCTGGCTGATGGCCAGGAGGGAGAGGGCATCCCCATTGGGATCGCTGTCATTGGCCAGTACGTCCAGGATGATGACCGTTTCCTCAGGCGTGGTGGCCACATCCGGCTGTGGCAGAGGCGGATCATTGACCAGGATGGTGACCACGGCCGTGGCCGCCCCACCCTGACCATCGCTCAGGGTGTAGGTGAAGCTGTCATAACCGTGAAAGCCCAGGCTGGGGGTGTAGGTAAAGGTCTGGTCAAGATTAAGAACGGCCGTGCCTCCTGCCGGCGATGTATGGACGGTCACTGTAATTGGGTCACCGTTGATGTCGCTGTCATTGGCCAGCACATCAATGGTCACTGCTGTTCCGGTAGCCGTGTTGGCCGAGTCGGCCACGGCCGTGGGATCATTGTTAGGCCCCAGGAAGAAGGTGGCGGTGCCACTGCTTCCCCTTAAGTGAGCACCCACCAGCGCCCGGTTACCCTGGCTCAGGGCAACGGCGTAGCCGAAAGAACGGTTTTCATCCAGGGAAATCTTATCTTGCTGCACCCAACCACCTTCGGCCGTTGCAAACACATAAGCAGCACCGGCATTGGCGGCGCCGGTATTCGCGGCGCCAATGAGGGCCGTGGGGCCGCTCAAGCTAACGGCCTGCCCAAACCGGTCTGAGATGGCGCCATCGTCGGCCATGAATTTGTCCACTTCTGTCCAGATAACGCCATCCCAGGTGTAAAGATAGGCCGCACCCATCAGGACTTCCTGGGCATCCTTGTCGGGTGCACCCACCAGGATTTTGTCGGCATCCAGGGCCACACTGTGGCCAAACCGGTCACCGTCGGTGCCATCGGTGGGCAGTAAGCGGTCTGTTTGAGTCCAGTTGCTACCATTTCGGTCAAAGAGATAAACGGCGCCGGTAGCAAGGCTGCCATTGGCATAGGCAGCCGGGGCGCCGACCGCGATCCGGTCATTGCCAGCGGCCACACTGGTGCCAAATAACTGGCTGCCTCCGTTTCCTATGCCGGTCAGCTTCCCTTGTTGCACCCAACTACTGCCATTGTAAGCGAAGACATAGGCCGCCCCGCTGTTGGTATAAAAAGAATCCACGCCAGCAGCGCCAACAACAATGGTATTGCCAAACACAGCCACGGCGCCACCAAACAAATCATCGGCGCTGCCGTCAGTTGCTGTCAGCTTAGCTGTTTCGCTCCACACGCCTGCCTGGTCACGCGTAAAAACATAGGCAGCGCCGGCATTATTGCCGCTTTCATCTTCATTGGGTGCGCCTACAACAGCTACATCGCCGTGAATGGCCACACTTTCGCCGAAGTTATCGTCTTGCCAACCATCGCTGGCGGTTACTTTGCTGACAAAAGTCCAGGCGCCGGCAGCGTCACGGCCGTAGAGATAAGCAGCACCGGCGTTCATAGCCTTATCATCATCATGGCGTGCCCCCACAACGGCCATGCCGCCTTGCATAGCAACGCTGTAGCCAAAATCGTCCCCGGGAAAGACAGTGTCAGGCGTCACTGAGATCTGCAACGGCCATAGTGAAGGGGGAGGGGTTGGTGTGGTGGTGGGGGTCGGGCTTGGTGTCATGGTCGGGGTCGGTGTGGGCGCCGCTGTCTGCACCAGCAGTTCGGGAGCTGTATTGCCGGCTTCCCGACTGCGGAAGAAGATATTGTCACCATGACTGCCCACGCCCAAACTAACAAGACCCTCACCGCTAATTTGAGCCGATACATCAATATCTACCCAGTTATTCGCCGTCAAATTAGCGGCGCTGTTGAGCAGAGGGCCAAATGAGGGCGCCTCCCCATAGAGCATCCCTTCAGGCCAACTGGTATTGGTGACACTATAGACACCTAAGCCGGTTGTGGAATTAGAAGTCACATAGAGCCGCAGCGTGGCTGCCGTCACTGGTCCATCTAGCCCCTGAACGTTGAACTTTAAATAGCTGCGTATATCGGGATTGTCTTCCACCCGCATAAACAGGGCATCGCCGTGAGGGGTGTTGGCGTCGTTGGCATTGACATAGGTATCGGCGATGGGCGTAAACGAAGCCGGTAGGGGATCTGAACTGGCCGTTAGCAGGAGGGTGTCCATATAGAGATAGCCGCTGCCGGCGGCATCGTTACCCCAGACATGCAGGGTCACGGCGTTAGCCGGGGCGGTCATCGCCAGCAAAAAGGGAGCATAAGTTGAAGCTGTAATTTCTACATTGTCAATCGTGAGCTGGCTGCCACCGGCATCAAAGAAGTTGATACCTACACCGGCCCATTGTGTGCCGCTTTTCTTGGCCCAGCCACTAAAGGTATAGGTCATCCCTTCGACAACGGGCACACTTTGGTAAGTGCTGGTATTGTCTCCCAAACGTAAAGCGTTACTCCCCGTATGGGCATCAGTGATGATTTCTACATTACTGTTATTTTGCCAATGAAGCAAACCCTCCTCAAAACCAGGATTTTGGAGAAGATTTGTGGGGACAGGTGTTGCCGTAGGTGTAGGTGTAAAAGTTGGTGTCTGGGAGGGAGTTGGTGTCAGGCTGGGCGTCATAGTCGCCGTGGGGGTATTGGTAGGCGTCTGAGTACCTGTGGGGGCAGCAGTAGGCGTCGCTGTACCCGCTGCGCCTACTTCAATGACCAGTTCCGGCGCGTTGCTGTTTTCGCGGCTGCGAAAGCGCAACCGGTTAACCGTGTCACTGGCCAGGGCAAAACTATAAACGTCATTCCCGGTAACATAGGCTGTAACATCCACTTCTACCCAACTGCCATTGCTGACAGCCCCGGCTGAGTTGATAAGGGCGCCAACAGCGGGCGCGTTGATGCTGTTAATGGTGGTCTCGACCCAACTGTCATCTGCCACTTGATAAACGCTGAATCCATCGCTGTTATTGTCCATAACGTACAACCGTAAGGTGGCACTGCTGACGGGACCGCTTAGATCTTGCACATTAAAGCGCAAATAGCTCCAGAAGTCATTGTTTGTATTGATGTCTTCATCCACACGCAAAATCACTTGCGTGCCAAAGTTGCCGGTACTGCCTTCAAATACGTAGGCATCGGCTGCAGCCAGAAAAGAGATGGGCGTGCCTGGAAGCGGTGTGCTGCTGGGCGTCAGGGTGACGATGGGCGTGGGCGTGTTGGTAACGGCCGGCGAGGGTGTGAAGGTTGCGGTGGGCGTAGCAGTGGCCGTAGGCGTGAGTGTGGCTGTCGGTGTAGGGGTGAAGGTCGGCGTGGCTGCCGGCGTATGAGTCAAGGTTGGTGTTGGGCCAGTGCCAGTTTCGACAATGAGTTCGGGCATATTGCTATGTTCCCGACTGCGGAAACGAGCCACTCCGGTGGTGCTGCTTGTCAGAGCCAGCGTATAAACCCCCTCGCCGGTGACGTAAGCCGTGACATCTACTTCTACCCAGGTATTGGCCGGAACGCTGCTCATGTTATTGATAATGGCGCCAATTGTCGGCCCGTTAATGCCGTTGATCGTTGCTTCGTTCCAGTTATTGTCAGCTACCTGGTGCACGTTAAAACCACTGCTGTTAGCGTCCATGGCATATAGGCGCAGCCGGGCGCTGGTGACAGGTCCCGCCAGACCCTGTACAGTAAAGCGCAGGTAGCTATTAATGTCATTGTTGTTTGCATCTTTCCCTACACGTAGAATGGGTTGGGTACCATAGGCGCCGGTACTGCCCGCCACGACCAACGCATCCGCTTCTAAGGTGCTGCTGGCTCTGGTAGCTCCAGTATCCATCAGCAAGACCAAAATGATCAGGATGAATGTCGTAGTTATAAATAGGAAACGATGTCCGAAACTGGCACGGTTCATAGTACCCCTCTTTCCTTTGAGGTCTCAGGCAAAGACCTCGCCGACACTAACTATCTTACGAAAACTGGCAAGCGAACAATAACCTGTGCTTAAGCAAAGCACAGGCACCCCTCCATATTAACAAGGGGGCATGATATAGCATTTCTCTAACCGGAGAAACGGCAAACACGGACCACAGGCCGCCTCAAGTTATTGAATTATTTGATTCTGGTTTATTGTTGTAAGAGAATGGTTGGCAACCATTCCTCCATTTATATACTCCCAATTCACTCAAGCACAATAATAATCCTAGTGAAAAGTCAAGAGCTTCCATTATACTGGCTTTTTCTGCTAAGTCTATAAAATTATCATAAAAACCTGGAGCGATCTCATGAAAGAATTGCACAACACAAGAGAACAGGATGAAATTATATCGTTCTGGCCGTAAACTCTCCCTCAATTATCCAAACAAGTTTATCAACTGTACAGACCTAACGATTTCACACATAAATTCGGCCCAAAATGGAGGGTTGCTGCCATAAAAACATGACTGCCTGGCAGCAGTTATCAGAAGTCAGTAACCAGTGTTCAGTGGACTTTTTCCAGAGATAGGCCAGCACTGAAAACTGCCCACTGATGACTGAATACTGATACCAGGACCAGTCATCAGAAGGCAGTAACCAGTGTTCAGTGGACAGTTACTGGCGGCAGCCTCTACTGAACACTGCCCACTGATGACTGAATACTGATACCAGGACCTACGCCCCCACAGGGCGCTTCAGGGCAGTGCGGCCACGATCTGTTGTAAATTGGGCATCACGCCCAGGCCGTCTACAACACGGCCGTTGGCCGAAGAGGTACCCATTTGCAGCAGTTGGCGCAGTTGGCCCGGTGAAAAGGGCTGGCCGCCGTTGATCGCCTGGTCGGCCCTGGCCATGCCTTGCAGAGCCACGGCCGTACCGGCCACAATGGCGGCGGCGGCCGACGTGCCGTCAAACCCACCAGTGTACCGGTTGCGCGTGTGCAGATCACCCTGGATCACGGCCGTACTGGCAACCGCTTCCCCCAGGGCAAAACAATCTACACGCTGGCCGCGGTTGGTGGCCGCCGTGGGCACATACCCGCCATTAACCCAACTGGCCGCCGCCACCAGCACCGCACCAGAGTCAAAAAACGGCCCCATGGGATTCCAGACCTGTTGGTTCAGGCTGTTAACGGCCGTGTTTAGGTCATGCCCACCATTACCGGCCGCCTCTATCACCACCTTCTGTTCGGCCACCGCCTGGCGAATCAGCCAGTGAACGTGGCTGTAATATTCCAGGGGCAGCCAGTTGTGTGCCTGCGCTTCCAAGAGAATGACATCACCCGGCTGCAGCCGGTGAATGGCATCCCACAAGGCATCATAGGGATCATACACAGTCTCTGTACGCCACAGTGACACCAGGCTGATCTGCGCCACGCCGGGGGCAATGCCCACCATCCCCAACTGGTTATCTACCGCGGCGATGATGCCCAACACGGCCGTGCCGTGGGCCCAATATGCCTTATCCACCCCAGACGCCAGCGCCATGCGGTTCGCGGGCAAATCTTCATGCTGCACCCCTACCCCCCACCCCTGCTCCAGGTCACACAGGTGCACGCCGGCGCCATGCCCACCTGCTTGCTGCCAGGCCGCGGCGGCATCCACCCCGGCCGGCCCGGCATCCAGGTACGTCTGCAAATGCCGCCACGGTTCATTGGCGGCGTTGACCAGCGGCGGCGGCGGCACCGTGCCCGCCAGCGTGGCATATTCGGCAAATTCCCAGGCAGAGGCCAGCGTCTCTTGCAGCTCGGCGGCGTCTGTCTCCGGCGGATACATGACCCCAAAGTAGTTCAGAAAATTAGGCGCAGCGGCCGCATACTCCGGATCATATTCGCTGGCCAGGGCCATGTGCTCTGCAATTTCTTCAGGTGAGAGAGAGCGGCACAAAGGGGCAATGGTGATACCGGGGAAGGTGTCTTCCAACTTGTGCCAACCCGGCAGGAATTCCCGGATGTCATCAGGGGGCACGGCCGTGTCATCGGTCAGCTTCAACACCACCTGGCGAACCTCTACCGGTTCCTCCTCAGCATATTCAATATCAATCATTTCAGGATACTTCGCTTGCATAACAACCTCCTTATCCAGTTATCAGTCCAGAAGAGCCCCAACTGATCACTGACAACTGATCACTGAACACTGATCACTGACAACTGATCACTTCACGGGCGGTGGCAGCGTGGGCAGCGGCGGCAGATCATCACACGGCGGCGTCTGGCAGGGCGGCGGCGCCGGTGGGATGATCGGCGGTGGGTTGATGATCGGCGGCGGCGGCAAGGTCACGACAACATTGACGGGTGGGGCCTGACCGCCGTTATACCCGCTGCCGGGTGGCGTATAAAGCATTTCGCCGATATACAGCATATCATCTTCACGGCAGTTGACGCGCTTAAGTTCAGCTATCGTTGTCCCCCCACGCCAGGCCAACCCAAACAGAGTGTTGGCCGGCTGTACGATATAAGGCGCCCAACCAGGCGGCGGCACAGGCACACAGCGGGTGGGCGCGGCGGTGGCCGTGGCCGTCACTGTCACTGTGTCACCCACAGGGATAGGGGTGGCCGTAAGTGTGGGCACGGCCGTCTGCGTAACAACCACCTCAGGCGTCGGCGGCAGGGTGTTGATCGCTGCCGGCTCACGCAGCGGCCGGCAGGCGATCAACACCAAACAAGCCCCCAACAAGGCCGCTCCCTTTTGTTTGACTGGAAATGTCCACATGATCTACCTCTCATCAACTGGCTCAGTGCGCCTGCACAGCAGCCAGCTGTGTCACACAATTTTCATCTTTTACCTGCTGCAAGAACCAATCCAATGGGTCTTGTTCCGCCGCCTGAATGCACAGGGCATAGTTGGTGGCCGCCTGGGCCAGCAAAGCCAACGTTTCAGCATCATCAGGCGGCAGGTCTGTGCGGCGCAGCCGCATATCGGCCTGGCGTTGGTATGTCAGGCCCAGGCTGGCGTGTGCCAACCCCTGATGGCGGTAATCATCCACGGCCGTGCGAACCAGCCCTTCCTGGAATACAGCCAGCGCCTGCTGGTAATAGTCGGTGGCCTGGCCGTACTGCTGCATATCTTCGGCCGCCACCGCTTGCAGCATGATCGCCCCGCCAAGCGCCAGGTACGCCTTGACAGCCACCTGGTCTGAAGGGGACGCCGGCGCCAGGGTAATGGCCTGTTGGTACGCGGCCACCGCCTGGCTGATTTCCGCCATGACGGCCGTGTAACTGGCCAATACGGTGGGCGAAGCCAGCCCGTCGGCTTGTTTATGTGCGGCCAAGGCCACCCGCAGCCTTTCTGCTCTTTCGCGGTGGTAATTGCCCAGGCCCACGTAGGCACGGCCGTACTGTGGGTTGAGTGCTAATGCCAGCTGCAGCGGCCGTAACACATCTTGCTCCCGCTCTTCACCAGCGCGCCAAAGGATAAACGCTTCGCGGCTCAGAAAAAGATACAAGATTTCTTTACCTTCATCATTGTGCCAGTCCGGCAGCAGTTCGGCCGCCTGAAACTGGGCCAGCGCCCGGTCTGGATACCCGGCAAATTCCCAGGCCAACCCTACCGTAAACAGCGCCAGGGCCTTGGTACGGTCACTGAGCCTGGGGTTCACTTTGAAGGATTCGGCCAGGCTGTCCAGCGAGTCAGGCACGGCGATGGGCGCGCCCAGTTGGTAGGGCCCTACCAGGTCACCAGCCTCGCGCAGGTCACGCACATAAAATTCAGGCACGATCTGCTCACCATTGGCGGTGGTCTCCAGGTGGCCATAAACAACGATATGCGCCTTGATGCGATCTGCCAGGGCGGCCGCATGAACGGCGCGTTCGGCCGCCGTCTGGCCGTGAATAGGGCCCAGCCGGACGCCTAAACCCAGGTCATTGTGCCAGAGTTGGGCATGTACTTCCGCAAACAGATCGCCAAATTCCTGGTCCATACGGCCAACCAGCGCCCGGCTTAAGCGTTCACCCTTATCTGAACGGTGAATACGGCCGTCGGCATCCATCTGCCCAAACTCAGCAATGGCAATGTTAAACTCGCCGCTCATTTTCGTAGGGCCGCGCTGCTGCCATACCTGAAAGCTCAGGTAAGCAGCCAACACCCCGGCCAGCATTAAAAAGGGAAAAGTGGGCAGGGTAATGCTGCCAATCTGCACAATGTTGGAACCCACGGCCACACCGCGAGCATTACTGCCAATACTGACATGATACAGGCGGCCGCAGGGTTCCAACCCTAAAAAGCAGCGCCACGCCTTTTGCCACATGGTTTTCATACTCATTCATTCCCGGCAAAGGCCTGGGGGCGCAAATCACGGCAGCGGGCGGCCAGTTCCGGCACACGGCCGTGCCGCACACAGTAAGCCACCAGTTCCCGCGCTTTATCCACCTTGCCTTCACCATATAAATCTTCAAACGCTATGGCCATATCAAAACACAGGGTGCGTAGTTCACTCAGGTTAAAAAAGGTGGTTAAGACCTGACGCAGTTCCACCAGGTTAAGGTGAAAGCCTCCGGCCTCATAACTGGCGGCACGTGATTCCACCCAGTTCACAACCTGTTCGCCGGCCCGGGCCATGACAGCCGTGGTGGACGCCGCCAGTAACATGCGCAGCAAGACCGCGGTTAACCCCGGCGTGCGTGACAGCAGCCACGTACCGGCCATCATCAAGATGTCGGCACTGGGACGGCCGTCAGGCTCTGTCTTTAACAATTCCTGATGCAACAGTTGCACATGAAATGTGGCCATGCGGGCTTCATAAGGTGACAGCAGGCGTGATGCCTGGGCCAACGTCCCATCCAGATCGGCCAACAGCATCTTTACTTGCTGACGATCCGCCTCTGCGCACGGCTCATGGGGGGCCACCTGCTGGTGAATGTGCTCGCCCACCGCCACGCCGGTGGCGTTGTCACCTATGGTGACACGGTATGCATTCCCAACTGTGTTTTTACGGGGTGCCAGTTTCATGACCCAACTCCTATAAATAAGTCATAGGTCTGCCCAAAGCCCTCTCCTACAAACCTTATGACGCTGATCCTATACTTAAAGGAAGCATACCGGGGCATCGTTGACATATCGTTGAATTTTCTAAAAACCGTTTAGCTACTATAATTCCTGGCATGACACACGCAGAACAAATCGCCCCGCTCTTAAAAGTGAAAACGACACAGGTCACGGCCGTGATCGAACTATTGGACCACGGCAATACCATCCCCTTTATTGCCCGCTACCGTAAAGAAGCCACCGGCAGCCTGGACGAAGAGCAAATCCGCCAGATTAGCGACCATCTGGCCCGGCAGCGCAGCCTGGAAGAACGACGGCAAACCATCCTCAACACCATTCGTGAACAAGAAAAGTTGACGCCGGAACTGGCCGCCCAGATTCAGGCGGCAGGCACCCTGACGGAATTAGAAGACCTGTACCAGCCATACAAACCAAAACGGCGCACCCGTGCTTCTGTGGCCCGCGAACGGGGGTTAGAGCCCCTGGCCAATTTAATTCTGGCGCAAGTTCAGTCTGGCCAGACGGCCGTAGAGCTGGCGGCCCCTTTTGTGAATGATGAGGTGCCCACGCCCGAAGACGCCCTGGCCGGGGCGCGAGACATTGTGGCCGAAGCGGTCAGCGACACGGCCGTGGTGCGCCACACCTTGCGGGACAAAACGATGCAGTACGGCACACTGCACTGCCAAAAAATTGAAGATGCTAAAGATGAGCGTAGTGTCTATGCACTGTACTATGATTTCCAGAGCCGCTTTGACCGTCTGAAACCGTACCAGATATTGGCTATCAATCGCGGCGAAACTGAAAAAGTTCTGCGCATCACCATTGAGATTCCAGAACGGGATTGGATTCTGGCGGTGCGTACCGGCTTCCGCCCAGATCGGCGCTCGCCGTTGGCCGAACAGTTACAACTGGCCATGGAAGACGCTGCTCACCGCCTGCTTATTCCGGCCATTGAGCGCGATGTACGCCGCACCCTCACGGAAACGGCCGAAACACACGCCATCCATGTCTTTGCCGACAATCTACGCGGCTTGCTCAGCCAACCGCCGATGGCCGGGCATACGGTGTTGGCCATTGACCCGGCCTACCGCACCGGCTGCAAGACGGCCGTGCTGGACCCCACCGGCAAGGTGTTAGACACCCTGACCATCTTCCCCCATAAACCGCAAAACCGGCGCGACGAGGCGCTTAAAGCGTTGGCGCTGCTGGTGCAGCGGCGCGGCATTAGTCTCATCGCCATTGGCAACGGCACCGCCTCCCGCGAGACCGAACAGTTGGTGGCCGACCTGACACGGCAAGTTCACAGCGTCCATTACCTGATGGTCAATGAAGCCGGGGCCAGCGTTTACAGCGCCAGCCCACTGGCCAAAGCTGAACTGCCTGACCTGGATGTGACGCTGCGCGGCGCCGTCTCTATTGGCCGCCGTGTTCAGGACCCGTTGGCGGAACTGGTGAAAATTGACCCCAAATCCATCGGCGTGGGGTTATACCAGCATGATGTCAATCAGAAGCAGCTTTCGGAAACACTCACCGGCGTGGTAGAGTCTGTGGTGAACCAGGTGGGGGTCGATGTGAACACGGCCTCACCCGCTTTATTAACTTACATCTCCGGCATTGGCCCCAAGTTAGCCAAGAGCATTGTGGAGTATCGGGATGAACACGGCCGTTTTCACCATCGCGAGGCGCTCAAAAAAGTGCATGGCCTGGGCAGCAAGGCCTTTGAACAGTCGGCCGGTTTCCTGCGCATTCGCGACGGCGAAAACCCACTGGACGCCAGCGCCATCCACCCTGAGAGTTACGGCGTAGCCACAGAACTGCTGGCCCGGGTAAGTTTAAAGCCCGGCAGCACCCCAGCCCAACGCGAACAGGCGCTGGCGGGTCTTAAACCCACGCCGGAACTGGCGGCCGAATTGAACACTGGTCTGCCCACCTTGCAAGATATTTTTCAACAGTTGGTGCGTCCTGGCCGTGACCCACGTGAAGATTTACCACTGCCCATCCTACGCAGCGACGTGCTTTCCCTGGATGATCTGCAGCCGGGGATGCGGCTGAACGGCACGGTGCGCAACGTGGTGGACTTTGGCGCGTTTATAGACATTGGTGTCAAACAAGATGGCCTGCTGCACCGCAGCCAAATTCCCCGCCGCACCACCCTCGGGGTTGGTGACATCGTGGAAGTGGCCGTTCTCTCTGTAGACAAAGAGCGCAACCGCATCGGCCTGGGTTGGGTAGAATAATATACCCTTCCCAGTTGTATGCCTGATGGAGATCACTCAGTCATAAGTGCCGACTGATGGACAATGAAACTATGGCCGAAGCCACCTTTCGCTTTTATGGGGAGTTGAATGACTTTTTGCCGCCAGAGATGCGGCAGCGCACGCTGGACTACCCTTTTACCGACCCACAAACCGTCAAACATTTAATTGAAGCGCTGCGCGTTCCGCATACAGAAGTAGAGGCGGTTGTCATCAATGGTGAACCGGTAGGGTTTGATGTCATTGTGCAGGCAAATGACCGGGTGAGTGTCTACCCTATCTTTCACAAGATTGACATATCACCTCTGCCACAGCTGCGTCCACCGCTGCCGATGCCACCGCGTTTTATTCTGGACAACCACCTGGGCAAACTGGCGCGGTTGATGCGCTTGCTGGGTTTTGACACCCTATACCCTCGTGAGCACCTGGATGATAGCGAACTGGCGCAAATTGCCCACGATGAGAGCCGGGTGATGCTGACACGGGACCGGGGCTTGTTGATGCGTAATCTGGTGACCCATGGTTACTGCCTGCGCACAACAGACACGGAAGCCCAACTTACGGCCGTGCTGCACCGCTTCCGCCTTCATGAGTACATCAGGCCATGGACACGTTGTTTAAGCTGCAACGGCCGTTTGCAAACCGTGCCCAAAGGGCAAATTGAACACCGCCTGCAACCCAAAACCAGGCTGCATTATGACGAATTCCGCGAGTGCCAGGCATGCGGCCAGATTTACTGGAAAGGCTCGCACTTCCATAACCTGCAGCAGGTTGTCGAACGCTTCCACAACCAACAATCCGGTATCCCATAGCCCAGACCCAGGGAAAGATAAACACCTATAATCCGTCTATAATCCGTCTTTACATTAACAAACCATTTCTGGAGGTTATGTGATGGATATAGCGAAACGTATACGAGCAGGTATTATGGGGGCCTTCTGGGTGTTATTTTGTGTGGGCATGACCGCTTTTATGGCTTTCATGTTTGGCTTCTTTATTAAAACCACAGACGAGTATGACTGTGCTTTACAAATTGTGCAGCATAGCAGCGAGGTAGTGCAGGCCATTGGCGAACCGGTGGAACCTGGTCTCATTGCCTGGTTGAACTATTGGGAATCAGAAGGTTCTGCCTTTCAAACCTATTTCCGCACGGCCGTCTCCGGGCCGCGCGGCGATGGCAGCATCGGCGTCGAAATATACCGTACACCCATTGACTCTTCAATGATCATTGAATATGAGGGGGAAGGTGGCAGCCGGGTGGTTTACAGCGGCCCTTACCACTGCCCGCGATAAAACAACACGCTATTTGGCCAGGCATTAGCCGTCAGTTATGACAGCCGCACATTACGCCAGGCGACGGCGCTGTTCCAGGGGTCCGGTTGGGCGGTGGTTGACACCGCGGCGGCCGCGCCCGTCTGCCCCTTGCCCGCCCCCTGTAACAATTCAAACACTGCCGCCCCCAACCAGGCTTCCTCACTAACAGCGCTGTCAGGCTGCCAGCCGGCCATGTGGTCGGCCAGGTAGCTGGTGCTGGTTTGCCCCTGGCGGAAGTGTGGCTCCCGCAGAATGGCCAGCAAGTAGGGGATGTTTGTGGTTACGCCCAGCACGGCCGTGTCTTGCAGCGCCCGCTCCATCTTGGCTATGGCCTCGGCCCGGTCATGTCCCCAGGTGATCACCTTGGCCAGCATGGGGTCATAATACGGGCTGACCTGCGAGCCAGACGTAATGCCATCATCCACACGCACGCCGGGGCCAGACGGGGGATGATAATGGGGTATGGTGCCGATGGAGGGTAAAAAATTGTGTGCCGGGTCTTCTGCGTACAGGCGGCACTCGATGGCGTGGCCGCGCTGCCGAATGTCGGCCTGGGTAAACGGCAGCCGTTCCCCGGCCGCAATGCGAATTTGCCAGGCGGCCAGGTCCAGACCGGTCACTAGTTCTGTCACCGGATGTTCTACCTGCAAGCGGGTATTCATCTCTAAAAAGTAGAAATGGCCCTGCTCATCAACAATAAACTCCACCGTGCCAGCGCTGGCATACTGTACCGTCTGCGCCAGGGACACAGCGGCGGCGGCCATACGCTGTCGCAAATCCTCATCATGCACAATGGGCGCTGGGCTTTCTTCGATGATCTTTTGGTGGCGGCGCTGAATTGAACATTCGCGCTCAAACAAGTGCAGCACCTGGCCATGATGGTCGCCCAATACCTGAACTTCCACATGGTGAATTTCTGTAAAGTACTTCTCCACCAGCACATGATCATCGCCAAAGGCAGAGCGGGCTTCACGGCGGGCGGCCTGCACAGCGTCAGCAAATTCGGCTGCCGACCAGACCACCCGCATGCCCTTACCCCCACCACCGGCGCTGGCTTTAATAAGCATGGGAAATGTTATATGGGCTACGGCCGTTTGTAATTCAGCTATGCTTAGACCTGCGCCGTCTACACCAGGCACGGTAGGCACACCCGCCTGGGCGGCAATCTCCCGGGCACGAGCCTTGCTGCCCATTTTCTCCATCGCCTGCGGGCTGGGGCCAATGAAGGTAATATCTCGCGCCGCGCAGGCAGCAGCAAAGGCTGCATTTTCGCTCAGGAAACCATAACCGGGATGAACAGCCTGGGCGCCACACTGGCTGGCAATTGCAAAAATAGCATCCTGGTTGAGGTAAGTATCTACAGCGGTCACCCCCCGCAGCGGGTACGCTTCATCGGCCAGCCGTACCCAGGGCGCACCGGCATCGGCGTCTGAGTAGACAACCACGGCCGTGATCCGCAATTCTCGGCACGCCAAAATAATTCTGCGTGTGATCTCCCCCCGGTTGGCAATAAGTACCTTCTTGAACATAGTTGACCTGCCTACCTACATCAGATGGTGTTTATATGGGTTTTATGCCCGGCATCCGGTGCTGTTTGATCCAGCGCCGGGCAAAGTCTACGGCCGCGCGCTGTGAAAACCAGCGGCATTCGGCCATGCCCACCATCCCCACCGTCACCACGTCATCTTTTTCAAAATCCTGGCCCAAGACAGCAAAATCATCGGCGTCATAAGCCAGGTCAGTAAACCACTTCCAGACGCGACGGCCGTTTTCTAGAATAGGCGCGCCTTGTTTCTCTGGGGCCACCACTCTGGCCCGCACCTCGCCCAAGTGGAACGACGTGTTATTAGCATAGCCCACACCCAGCAGCAGCACGATCCCATCCAGGTCATATACCCGTGCCAGCGGCGACTGCTCCCCCAGCCCCATTTCCAGGCTGTGATTGTCTGTCACCAGCCGGGCATGGTGCCCCCAGGCGGCAAAGGAGGCTTGGGGGTGGCTGCTGCGTACCGTCCCTGGCCAGGACCGAAACAGTTCTGGGATGACGCCCATGCCTCGCGTTGGCGTCACGGCCGGGTCAAATGCGGGCATGATATCACGCACCGCTTCATGCCACACTTCGGGGATGGGCGGGTTTTCCCAGTTAGCGGGGTCAGACAAATCCGTTGAATGGGTGGGCATTACCAGCGTGCCGGCTGGTGTCAACACATCCAGCAATGCCTGAATGACGGCCACCGGACCACCGGGCACGTAACCAATTTTGCTCAACGACGAATGCACCAGCAGCGTCATACCTGGTTTTATGCCCAATAGGCGCAAATCCTGCGTCAGATGATCGCGGCTAAACGGTTTAGGTGAACGGGTGATTACGTTTTTTTCGCTCATAACATTTGAGCAGTAACCGGCCCACAGGTTACCGCCGACGGCTTACCGTTTACGGCTCTTGCCAGGCTGGCTTACGCTTTTGCAAAAAGGCGCCCATCCCTTCCAGCCCTTCTACGCTTTCGCGCCGTTGGGCGATGAGCGTGGCGGTGTAATCACGAACGTCCTCTTTGGGCCGCCCGGCCACGGTACGCACCAGGTGTTTGATAGCCGCCTGAGCCCCTGGCGCACCTTGCAGCAGCATGGCCACCAGTTCCTGTACTTTAGCATCCAATGCTTCTTCTGCCACCACGTATTGTGCCAGCCCAACCTCGTAGGCACGCTGCGCCGTAAATCGCTCCCCGGTGAGGAAAAGCTCACGGCCGTTTTGGGCCCCAATTTTGCCCAAGACAAAGGGGGAGATTACGGCCGGTACAATGCCCAAATGCACCTCGCTAAAGCTAAACTTGGCCCGTACTGCAGCCACAACAATGTCACAACTGCTGATCAGCCCCACACCGCCCCCAATGGCCGTGCCGTTAACGCGGGCTACCACTGGCTTGGCGCACTGTTCCACCATCATCATCAGATCAAAGATGGCCTGGGCGTCACGCACGTTATCTTCAAACGAAAACTGGCCTGCGGCCAGCATATGGCTCAGGTCAGCGCCGGCGCAAAAGGAACGGCCGTTGCCTGTCAGCACCACCACCCGCACATCATCACGCTCATTAAGGTCATGAAACACGGCCGTTAGCTGTTGGATCATTCCCGGCGTCAGCGCATTATGCACCTCTGGCCGGTTGAGGGCTACTGTTAAGACAGCCCCCGCCTGTTTTAGTTCAATTTCCGGGCTCATACCGCTCCTTTGAAACCAGCCTCCGGGAGGTTGGTTTGCAATAAAAAGCCTTCCCACCAGGTTTACCAGCAGGAAGGCAATTATGCAAAGCTATGGCAAATATTTCAAGCCTCAATCAATAAGAGCGGGGTCAGGGGTTACGGCCGTTTCTGCTTCCCCGTTTGAGTTTTCCAATGAGAGTGACTGATTCATCAACCCTTCAAAGGCATCACGATCCAGCGTTTCTATTTCCAGCAGTCTTTCTACCAGCCGCTCTACCTTGCCCTGGTTATGCTTAATGATGTCCCGAGCGCGTTCATACTGCACTTCTAAAATGTGCTTCACTTCCTCATCAATTAACCGCGCCGCCTCTTCACTGTAATCGCGGCTGCCCAGGCCATAATCTCGTCCTAGAAACGGGTTGCTTGATTCGTCGCCATAAATGGACAGCCCCAATTTGTCTGACATGCCATAATGCATCACCATTGCCCGGGCCCGCCGCGTAGATTGCTGCAAATCATTGGAGGCGCCGGTGGTGATACGGCCGAAGAAAACTTCCTCCGCCGCCCGGCCACCCAATGCCCAGCAAATGCTGTCTTCGATATACTCTCGCGAATACACCATACGGTCTTCCGGCAAAGGCATCACATAGCCACCGGCACGGCCGCGGGGCACAATGGTGATCTTCTGCACGGGGTCTGTATTAGGTAAATAAAAGCTCACCACCGCATGACCAGCCTCATGATACGCCACGGTCTCTTTATCTTCCTGGCTCATAACCCGGCTTTTCTTCTCCGGCCCCATGGCCACCCGATCAAAGGCATCCTGAAACTCTAACCGGCCGATGGTGCGTTTATCACGGCGGGCCGCGTAAATAGCCGCCTCATTGAGTAAATTCTCCAGGTCTGCACCAGAAAAGCCAGCCGTCAGGCGGGCAAATTCCCGCATATCGACTTCTTTGGAAATAGGCTTACCCCGGGAATGGACCTGTAAAATCTTCTCACGACCTCTGATGTCCGGTAAATCCACAAATACCTTGCGGTCAAACCGCCCGGGCCGCAGCAAAGCCGGGTCTAGAATGTCAGCCCGATTGGTGGCCGCCATAACGATGACGTTGGTGTCATTATCAAAGCCATCCATCTCTACCAGGATTTGGTTCAACGTTTGTTCACGTTCATCATGGCCACCACCCAGGCCGGCGCCACGCTGGCGGCCGACGGCGTCAATTTCGTCTACAAACACAATGGAAGGGGCGCTGGCCTTGGCCTTGTCAAACAGGTCACGCACGCGGCTGGCACCGACACCCACAAACATTTCTACGAACTCGGAACCAGAGATGTGGAAGAAGGGGACACCTGCCTCCCCAGCTACAGCCCGCGCCAGCAGTGTCTTCCCTGTGCCTGGCGGGCCCACCATGAGCACACCTTTGGGAATGCGCGCGCCCACTTGCACAAACTTCTCTGGCTCACGTAGGAATTGAACCACTTCCTGTAATTCGAGCTTGGCTTCATCTACCCCGGCGACATCATCAAAGGTGACTGTGGGGCGATCAGCATCGTTCAGGTTACGGGCCCGGCTGCGGCCGAAGCCAAAAATGCTGTTGCCGCCGCCGCCCTGCATCTGCCGAAACCCCCGGCTAAATATCCAGATCAGTAACAAAATGGGGCCTAACGTCAGTACAATGCTAAACAGATTATTGCGGATTGACTGGTCATTGACGGTGACGGCCACGTTTAACTCTTCCAGTTTATCACCTGTCAACCCATAAAAAGCCAGTGCCTCGGTATAGCTTTGTTGTGAATCTTTGGTCGTGAAGGTGACCAGTTCACCATTATTAATGGCTTCCAGTTTATTATCGGTGACAACAATCTCATCAACCTGCCCGCCATTGATGACTTCAATGAATTTTGTCATGGGCACGTCTTGACCGCTGGTGAAACGGCCGCTTAAAAACAGTTGCAGGCCAAAGATAATGACAAATATGGTAACAATCCACACCCAGGTTGGAATCGAGGGGCGATTGCCATCAGGCTGTTCGTCCATTTTTTTCAATTTACTCCTGATTTCTCAGACAACCCATGTTATGGTGTTTTGCCACACATAGGTGTCGTCCAGCACATGGGTGCTGTTACTATTATGCATACTGTCCATTGTACGCAGAATGATGGCTATCTTCAACCACCTGCCTATGACGGCCGTTTGCGTACCGGAACAGGTACAAGTGCCGGCTCTGGCGGCGCGGCCGCCGGGACCAGGCTGTCCATCATCAAAACCATAATGCCTTTTAAGTTACGCCGGGCGTACTGTAAGCGCTTTTTGACAGTGGTTAGTGGCAATTCCAACAAGCGCGCGATCTCATTTTGGGAATACCCATTCAGGTAAAACAGGCGTGTGACAATCTGCTCCTGTTCCGGTAAGGTCTGGATAGCCGCCATTACCCTCTCTTTTAGTTCAGACTCTTCCAGGATGGCCGCTGGACCGGGTTCAGGGGCGGGCAGGTCAGGCGTCGTCTCTATAGGGCTGATCATGGGTTGTTGGCCGCGCACCAGTCGGTACGCCTGGCTGGCCACAATCTGGCGCAACCAACCGGAAAAGGCCAGGGGGTCACGCAGTTGTTCAAGGCTCTGAAAAGCAGAAACAAACGCCTCCTGAACAGCATCTTGCGCCTGGTTGGCATCTCCTAACACAGCATAGGCCCAGCGGTAGGCGGCGTCATAAAAACGGTTGACCAGTTCACCAAAAGCCAGGTGACGTTGGCCGACACTCAAATTTTGGTTTCGAGCATTAATAACCAGGATATCTGTTTTTTCCATAACCGCTATGCTCCAACGGCCGTTTTCCGGCCATACCTTTACCTCTTATAAGGTAAAGAGCCACTTTACACACAAAAGGTGACAAATCCATCTGGTTTTTATCATCATTTAGACAGCGGTTCCACTCTTTCTCATCCATAGTTTACTGTGCAACCCGGCTGCAAAAGTCTAGCCCGCTTTTATAGTATCTGCCGCCACTTTCGTGTAAAATGGTCAACATAATGCAAACCAATCAAGAAAGTTTGTGGGAATCCCATGCTTCATGGCTGCATTGGCTGCTGGCAAATTTACGGCTGGTCGTTTTCCTGACAGCCGCCGCCGTGGGCATGCTCCTGGTTTACTGGTACTTTAGCCCAGAAGAAGCCACCGCCGAACTTATTGCCGCCACCACCGAAGGCAGCCTGTCTGCTCCTTTTTATAAACCGGTCGCCGCCCAGCCGGTTATACAGCGGTTGGCCCAAAGCCCGGGACCTCTGCGTATTGGCATTATCGCTGGGCACAAGGGGAATGACAGCGGGGCCACCTGCCCAGATGGCCTGACAGAAGCGCAGATCACCGAAAACATAGCCACACAGGTGGCCGCCCAACTGCAGGCACGCGGCGTTCCGGTAGATATATTAGAGGAGTTTGACCCACGCCTGGGCCGTTATGGAGCCACGGCCGTTGTTTCTATCCACGCCGACTCTTGTGTTTACTATCATGATCAATTGACCGGCTTTAAGATCGCCGGTTCAGCGTTGACCAATTCCACCGCTCTGCAAGCGTGTATGGAACAGGAATACGGCCGTATCACCCAATTACCTTACCACCCCCACACCATCACCGAACACATGACCGATTACCACGCCTTTCGTGAATTACCGGCAGGTGTGCCCGCCATCATCATTGAAGTGGGGTTTATGAACCTGGACCGAGAAATTTTGACAACTCGTTCTGATGTGCCCGCTGGCGGCGTTTTTAGCGGGCTGCAATGTTACCTGACCCAGCTAGGATTCGATGGCTAGTATGCCTTCCCCCCCACCGGCCACGCCGGCAGAGTTTATACACCAGGCCCGCCTGGCCGTGAAAGCTGGTAACCGGGCACAGGCCCGCCGTTGGCTGCAACAAGCTGCGCGCCAGGATCCACAAAATTACCAGGTCTGGCTATGGCTGGCCAGTGTAGCGCCTTCACCACAGGCTAGTCTGGAGTACATACGCCGGGCGGAGATGTTAAACCCTGGTAATACCCGTGTGCTGGAGGCGCGCGCCTGGGCGGAACGACAGTTAAACCTGACAACGGCCGTCACACCATCATCCCCACCTATTGCCCCAAAGGCAGCCCCAACCCCGCCACCCCCACCAGTCACAGACCGCACGTGGTGGGGCGTGTTAGCAGCGTTGTTGGCTGGCTTTATTCTGGTGGCTGGTCTTATGGTCGTGTCTGTCTGGCGGCAGCGCCAGGCGCCGGCGGCCCAGCCATCCCCTGTGGTAGCCAACAGCCTGGCCGTGTTGCCAGAAAGCAGTGCACCTGAAGGGAATGTACGCACGGCCGTCAACACAGCCGTCACCCCCACCCCTTCAACCCCTACCCCTACCCCTT
The DNA here is from genome assembly GCA_011525915.1 of Ardenticatenaceae bacterium. Taxonomy (GTDB): domain Bacteria; phylum Chloroflexota; class Anaerolineae; order Promineifilales; family Promineifilaceae; genus CAADGU01. The sequence goes on from WYBM01000025.1 coordinate 25,660, forward strand.
TTATGCCCGCCAAGCAACTGGCCGCTAACGATGGCGGCCAACCGCGCGCCACCTGGACGGTGACCCCTACCCCCACGCCTACATTTACACCTACGCCCACCTGGGTGCCTACCTTTGTCAGCTCCACCGGTAAAGAGTACCAGTCACGGCCGTATGGGGTAGGTCTCTATGAAAAATGGGTAGACGTAGACCTGTCTTCGCAAACCCTTACCGCTTACGTAGGGAATGATCCTGTCTACAGCACACGTATCTCTTCCGGTACATGGGAGCACCCCACTGTTACCGGCCAGTTCCGCATCTGGTTGACGTATGAGAGCCAGACCATGGACGGCCGTTTGTTAGGGTATGATTATTACCTGGAAAACGTTCCTTACGTCATGTATTTCTACAATGATTACGCTCTGCACGGTACATTTTGGCACAATAACTTTGGCACCCCCATGAGCCACGGCTGCGTCAACATGGCCACCGATGACGCCGGCTGGCTCTATAGCTGGGCATCGGTAGGCACCCTGGTCAACGTTCACAACTAAACTGGCAGTTGGCAAAACCCAATGTTGATAGGGGGCGACCCTTGTGGCCGCCTTGGGTGCTAGCGTAAAACCGTGGGTAAATACACCATATTGGCCCCCGTATAAATGGGATCCAAATCCGCGCCTTGCACCACACCCAGCGGCGCATAATTCTGGTAGCCGGGGAAAACGGTGCCCAACTGCGGGTTTCCCATACGCCGGATCAAAATCTCGCTCAGCACCTGACGGTAATCTGTTGTTACCGCCAGATCATTACGATCATACAATTGATCTTGATGCAGACCCGGCCACAGGCCATGCAAGCCGCCAATGGCATTACCGCTCAGCACCAGCATCATGCTGCCATGCCCATGATCCGTACCTCGATCATCATTGCCACGCAAACGGCGGCCAAACTCACTCATGACCGCTATGGTCAGCCGCTGTGTATAGCCAGAGTCCAGGTCCAGATACAAGGCCGCCAGACCATCTGATAACGTTTGCGCCAGATCAGCAAAATACCCGGTGGCACCATTGCCATAATCAGACTGGCTTTCATGGGTGTCCCAGCCACCCAGGTCAATGGTGGCCAGTTGTAAACCCAACTGCAGTTTGATCATCTGCGCCACATTCTGCAGCTGATCACCGAAGCTGTTGGTGGGGTACACTGCCCCATTTTCCGGCACATAGCCCCCGTTGTAGTTAGCCTCTACAATATCGGCGGCGTTTAAGGCCTGTACGCCTGCCAGGTGCAAATCAGATGCACCTAAGGCATACAATTGGCGCAAGGCCAGCCGCTGCGCACTGCGCCAACTGTATGGTCCTGTGTTCAGGTTAAAGCTGCCAGGGTTGCTCATGCTCACCGTCTCATAGTTGCCGATCAGCGAGGTAGGCTGCAAATTGCCCATGGCCAGGGAGGGCATAATCATGGTCGACGGCAAGTTTTGGGCACTGGCCAGGTGGCGGGTCAGCCAGCCTGAAGTGCTGCTTTTGTTACCCGGTGTGCCCAATTCCATGAACGCCATGGCGTCAAAGTGGCTGCGTGTATCCTCATGCATTCCGGTGGCTTGCACAATGGCTAGTTTGCCGTCCTGGTATAAATTGTGCAAAGAAGCGGCCGCCGGATGCAAACCAAAGGGATGTGTACCCAGGGGCAAAGCGGCATCTGGACCGCTGGTAGGAATGAGCAAGTCAGGCCGCGCCACCTCATAATGCCCCCGGTCATCCCCACCAAGGGGGGGGATGAAGTTAATGACGTCACAGGCGCCGCGCAAAAAGATGACCACCAGAATTTCCTGATTTGGCTCCAGTTCTGGGCTGGCGAAGGCGGCTAAGTTCAGCCGTGCGCCCGTCATAGCGGCAATTGCCGAAGAACACCCTACCATAAACCCACGTCTCGAAGTTTTTATCATCACTTTATCCTCAAGCTTACGATCGGCCTCGTTCTAATGAACGCCCTAACGCCACTGAAATTCCGGCGACAACATGATTAACCCCACCATCGAACGCAGCCGGCTTTGCACGCTGCTGCTGGTATCCAGCGGCAGGGGAATATCTGGATTGGTGCCCTGAGCCATAAACAAAACAATTTGCTCCCGGTCTGTGGCCATCATGGGCCGCCCCAGGACACGGGCAATCCAGAAGTCTGCCAGTTCGTTGGCTGAACGTACATTAACCGGCGTCTGGCCCAAGACATCCAGCCGGTAATTATTGGCGTCATCCTGTTGGTCTACCAGCCAGTTCACCAGCCGCCAACGCATGATCAGCGGGGTGGTGCTTTGCCATGCTTCTTGCACGTCCGCGTAGCCATTCGGGGCCGGCCAGCGGAACAACGACTGCCCTGTCTGGCCATAGTAATACATGAAGCTGTCGCTGTCGGCATCACCATGTTTAATGGTGAAGTCAGCATCACCGGCTCTCATGGCACTGACAACGGCCTCAAACGGCCGTTTAATCTTTGCCCCCCATGTCGTCTTAAACGCCTCTGAATGTAAAATAAAACTCACTACCTGCCTCAGCTGATCAGGGGCATCCTTTTGCGCCTGGAAAACGTCAGCGGCGGCCTGCACCAGACTGTTTGGCGGGTTGTCACTGATCAGGCGGCGGCATAACTTGCGGCAAATGTACCGGGCTGTGCCTGGATGGAATGCCAACAAATCCAGCACATCTTTGCCATCCACCTGCGGCCCCTGATCATGGGGAATATTGATCGTAGTGCTGAGTACCCGCTTCTGGAAACGGTCATGATGGCTGTGATCGTAATGGAAAACGCCCGTATTGGCATAACGGGAATCATTTACCGTCCAGCCGGTAAAACAGCGTGTAGCTTCGTAAACATCTTCATCGACATACCCTATTGGCCGCCCTTCCCCATCTACCGGGACATCATCTTGCGACATAACACCCAGGTAATTTTCGGCGCCCAGGGCGTGCAGTTCAAACAACTCACGAGCGTAGTTTTCATTGGGGCCACCCGCTTCATTGGTAAAGTTGTCCAGGTAATAGAGCATGGCCGGGCTTTTGGCCACGGCTTCTACCATGGCCCGAAAGTTACCCAACAAATGGGCCCGAATGACATCCCGGTCATAATGCACAAAAACGGGAGCCACGTTGTAATGCCAGCCATAGACATTAAAATGATTGTGCCAAAAGTCAGCCAACACCTCTACAAGCTGCTTTTGGCTGTACAGGGCGCGCAAGAACGTCACTCGCTCAGTGTCCCGCATGGGCATGGTACGGTAAGTGTAATCGCCGCCATTGTTAAGCACGTGGTCATACCACAATTGTTCTAGAGTTTTGTCCAGAGTGGTAAAAGCGGCGTCGGCCAGCCGGGTTTCGTATTCTGTATCCGTGATGCTGCCGGGGTTTAACTGCTGGTCTATGTAGGCGCTCAGGCGGGCATCATCTGTAGCCCCCAGAGCGTTAAACGCCGCTATATCACCGGGCCGGGGACCAAACCCCATCCGGTTGAGGGCAATCACCGCCAGGGGCGGCACGGCCGTAGGTGCCGCCACGGAAAAAGCGGCTACACCAGACGCTTCTTCTGCCTGACTTTGCCTATGAGGCAGAGCCAGGGCAGCGGCAGCCAGACCAATGCCTTGTAGAAAGCGACGCCGATCAAACCCGGGTGGGGATTCTAAATGCGTCATATCAATCACCTCCAAATTGTGTGATTTATAGGGAAAACTACCTGTGGGGCCAATGATATTTGCTTTGTTGCCTTCACATTAATTGCTTCTCTTTCTGCCAGGGTAATAGTTTGCCGATCTGCCGGGCGAAGTCAAAAGTACCTAAGTACCATGACCACCATGCCCTATCTAAGAAACCTGCCAGGAAATGACGTGTCTATGACGTTTTGATATAATCCATCGGCACACCTGCCCACTGGGTGATGTGCCATACATTTCTGTAGAGGAGACAATGAAAGCATGACGCCATAAACCCAGTTGAGGACCTATATAAAAGCGGCCTTCAGCAGGTTTATTTACGTCTTGCCCATAAGGAGACGTGGGATGGCACTGGATATTATTATTGGCGCACAGTGGGGAGACGAGGGCAAAGGGCGCATCACCGATTTGCTGGCGGCGCAGGCGGCGATAGTAGCCCGTTACAGCGGCGGCGACAACGCCGGGCACACAGTAACCGTGGCTGGGGAGATTTTTAAGCTGCACCTGATCCCTTCCGGCATTATTCACCCGGGTGTGATCTGTCTGATAGGTAACGGCACCGTCATTAACCCGGCGGTGCTGCTGCGGGAGATGGCGGCGCTGGCGGCCCGAGGGGTAGACATAGGCCCCCATCGGCTGAAGATCAGCCGCAGTGCCCACCTGATCACGCCGGCGCATGTGGCCTTAGACAAAGCCAAGGAAGCCCAGCGAGGCAAGGATGCCATTGGCACCACCCTGCGCGGCATCGGCCCGGCGTATACAGACAAAACAGGACGCGAAGGGCTGCGCGCCGAATTATTGGCCGACCCGGAAGGGCTGGCCGACCACGTTCACGAGCATATTGCCCGGGCAAATGATGTGCTGGTGAAGATTTATGGAGCAGAAACGTTAGATGCCACGGCCGTAGCCGCCCAATTTGCTGATTATGCTCAACAGTTACAACCCTACCTGGTAGACGGTTCAGTATTGATTGATGAGGCTCTGCGACACGGCCGTGACGTGCTGGCCGAAGGTGCACAGGGCACATTTTTAGACCTGGATCACGGCTCATACCCTTATGTCACCAGTTCCTGGCCCACGGCTGGCGGCGCCCTGATTGGGCTGGGCGTTGGCCCTAACAAGGTACGGCGCGTGATTGGTGTGGCCAAAGCGTTTACCAGCCGCGTAGGCAGCGGCCCCTTTCCTTGTGAACTAAGCGGCGCAGAGGCCGGGCGCCTGCGTGGTACCGGCGAAAATCCTTGGGATGAGTATGGCACCACCACGGGCCGGCCGCGCCGTGTAGGCTGGCTAGACCTGGTGCTGCTGCGTCATGCGGTGCGCATCAATGGCCTTACAGAACAGGTGATCACCAAGTTAGACATTCTCAGTGGGCTGGAAAAGCTGCCGGTGTGTGTGGCCTATGAACGGCAGGGGGAACGTCTGCAACATTATCCCACCGACCTGCGAGTCCTGGCAGAGTGCCGCCCCATTTACCAAACACTAGATGGCTGGCAAGAAAACATTATGGGGGCACGAACATTGGCCGACTTGCCAGCCAACGCCCGCCGTTACGTAGAATTTATTGCCGAACAGACAGAAACGGCCGTTACTTACATCTCTGTTGGCCCCGGCCGTGACCAGGTCATCCAGGTGTAATCGTCACCAGGCCCTACCATGTTTATTAAGGAAAGAAGAACATGACAAAACGAGCGATCTTATCAGTATCAGACAAAGAGAATTTAGTTGATCTGGCGCGCGAATTACATGCCCTGGGGTACAGGCTCATTGCCAGCGGCGGCTCGGCACAGGCGCTGCGTGACGCCAATTTGCCGGTACAGGATGTGGCCAACCTGACGGGAGCGCCGGAGATGCTGGGGGGCCGGGTGAAGACCCTGCACCCGGCCGTTCATGGCGGCATTCTGGCCCGCCACCTGGAGAGCGACCAGGCTGACCTGGCGGCGCAGGGTTACGCCAACATTGACCTGGTCGTGTGCAACCTGTACCCGTTCCAGAAAACTGTCGCCAAAGAAGATGTGACCCTGGCAGAAGCCGTTGAGCAAATTGATATTGGCGGCGTTACCTTACTGCGTGCGGCCGCCAAAAACCATGAGCGGGTCACTATCCTCTGCGATCCGGCCGACTACGAGACGGCAATGGCAGAAATAAAAGCATATGGCGACACCACACTGGAGACACGCCAGGCCCTGGCGTTGAAGGCATTTCAACACACGGCCGTGTACGATGACGCCATCAGCCATTATCTGCGTGCCCGGTTCCCCCACAGCCACAGCCAGCTTCCGCTGCGTTACGGCGTCAACCCGCATCAAAAACCAGCCCAAATTTACACCATGAACGGGGAGCTGCCGCTGAAAGTGTTAAATGGCTCGCCCGGTACCATCAACTTATTGGATGCCCTGCATGGGTGGCCGCTGGTAAAAGAGTTAAAAGCGGCCACCGGTCTGCCGGCCGCCGCGTCCTTCAAACACGTCAGCCCAGCAGGAGCGGCCGTGGGCGTTCCCCTGACTCCTCCCCTGGCCAGAGCCTACTTTGTCGATGACCTGGAACTGACCCCCCTGGCGACCGCTTATGCCCGCGCTCGCGGCGCTGACCGTATGTCCTCTTTTGGCGACTGGGTGGCCGTAAGCGACCCGGTAGACCTGGCCACCGCCCGCCTGATCAACCGGGAGGTGTCTGACGGCATCATTGCTCCTGGTTATGAACCAGAGGCGCTGGCGCTGCTGAGCCAAAAGAAAAACGGCAATTACCCCATTGTCCAGATTGACCCTTCTTATGACCCCCCCCTGTTGGAAACACGCCAGGTGTATGGCATTACCTTTCAGCAGCGGCGTAATGACGCCATGATCGACTACACACTGCTGGCCAACATCGTCTCACACAGCAAAGAGCTGCCAGACAGCGCCAAACGTGACCTGATTGTGGCCACCATTGCCACAAAGTACGCGCAGTCAAACACCGTATGCTACGCGGTAGATGGGCAAATCATCGGCATGGGGGCGGGGCAGCAATCACGCATTCACTGCACGCGGCTGGCCGGTGATAAGGCAGACAACTGGTGGCTGCGCCAACACCCCCGTGTGCTGGCCTTCCAGTTTAAGGAAGGGGTGCCGCGCGCGGTAAAGAACAACGCCATTGACGTCTATGTGTTGGATGAAATTGGTGACAGGGAACGGCCGTCATGGGAAGCCCTGTTCACCAAAATCCCACCCCCCTTGACCGCCGCCGACCGTAGTGACTGGCTGGCAACGCTGCAAAACGTGGCTGTTAGTTCTGACGCCTTCTTTCCCTTTCGCGATAATATTGACCGCGCTCAACGCAGCGGCGTGAAGTACATCATCGAACCCGGTGGCTCTGTACGTGATGAAGAGGTGATTGACGCTGCAAATGATTATGGCATGACGCTGATCTTTAGCGGGCTGCGGTTGTTTACGCATTAGGACCGAAGCGGACTAGAGCCAAGTGTAACCAGGTTATCTAGACACAATCAGACAAGCAATGTATTTTATGGAGAATTCTTGGACAGCGTCATAGATTAAACATGATCATGAACTTACAAAGCCTGGTTATTGAACATTTTGTTAAAGAGTTAAAGGCTGCCTACCAGCAAACGTACAGTTTGATGGAGCCCCAGTATGGCAACATTCTGGAGTGGACGGGGCGTCTGGCGCTGGAAAACATTGCTAACTCAGATGCCCTTTACCATAACGTAGAGCATACGATCATGGTCACGCTGGTGGGGCAAGCTGTCCTAAAAGGCAAACACCTGACCGAAGGAGGCATCACCCCCAAAGATTGGCTGCACTTTATGATGGCCCTATTGTGCCATGATATTGGGTATGTGCGGGGGGTGTGCCGGGCCGATGGCCACGGCCGTTATGCCACCGGCAAAGGCCGCAAAACGATCACGGTACCACCTGGCAGCACCGACGCCGCCCTCACCGCCTATCACGTAGACCGCAGCAAGTTATTCATCTATGAACGTTTTAGTGAAGCGATGGCCGACGTCAACCCAGACGTGATTGCTGATTATATTGAAATGACCCGTTTCCCCGTACCGGATGATGCCGCGCACAAAGACACCAAAGGATTTGGCGGCCTGGTACGCGCCGCCGACTTTATTGGCCAGCTTGGCGACCCTGATTATTTGCGCAAAATCCCGGCCCTGTATTACGAATTTCAAGAGATTGGGGAGAATACAAAAATTGGCTACAGCAGCCCCGGACATATGCGCGCCAACTTTACCCAGTTTTACTGGAACGTGGTCAGCCCCCATATCCAAGATGCCCTGGGCTATCTGCGCAAAACGCAAGAAGGCAAACAGTGGATCGCTAACCTGCACTCCCACGTTTTTGACGTAGAACATAATCAAAATAACCATCCTTAGAGGCAGTCATCAGTAGGCCAGTAGTCAGTAGGTCAGTTATCAGTAGGTCAGTTATCAGTAGGTCAGTAAACTGAATACTGAACACTGAATACTGAACACTGAATACTGGTATAATCCCCCAAGCAACCGTCTGGAACTATGAACCGCCCATGAACCTGATTACGTTAGAAAACGTCAACCACTTCTATAGTGAACGGCTGCTGCTGGACGGCGTCAACTTGCTCATCAATGAGGGTGACCGCATCGGCCTCATCGGGCGTAATGGTAGTGGCAAAACCACGTTACTGCGGCTGGTGGCCGGGCTGGAACTGCCGCGCCACGGCCGTGTCACCCTCACCGGCAATACGCGCATCCAATACCTGCCCCAAGAGCCGCAGCTTGATGATGACCAGACCGTGCTGACGGCCGTCTTCCAAAGTGACGCCCCTCAGATGCGCCTGCTGCGCGACTATAACAACGTAAACGAACACCTACAGCGGGATCCACTCAACCCCAAATGGCAGGCGCAGTTCGCCCGCTTGAGCCATGAAATGGAGCAAACTGGAGGGTGGGCCGCTGAAGCCAGCGCCAAAACCATTCTCACCCAATTGGGCATTACCCAGTTTGACGCCACCGTGGGCACACTCAGCGGTGGCCAGCATAAACGGGTGGCGCTGGCTCATGCCCTTATTGACGAAGCTGACCTGCTTGTTTTGGATGAACCGACCAACCATATTGATGCCGACACCATTGCCTGGTTGGAAGCCTATTTACTGACCAGGGCCGGCGCGCTGCTGATGGTGACCCATGACCGCTACTTTTTGGAACGTGTGGTCAATAAAATTGTGGAGTTAGACCGGCGGGAATTGGTAGTGTACCCGGGGAATTACGGCCGTTACCTGGAACACCGCACCCAACGAGAAGCACAATTGCAAACGGCCGAAGCCAAACGCCAGGGCATACTTCGCCGTGAATTAGAATGGCTGCGCCGGGGGGCACAAGCCCGCAGCACCAAACAAAAAGCGCGCAAACAACGCATCGCCGAACTTCAGGAAATCCACCATGATCGGGGTGATGACCGTGTAGCCATGGCCCTGGCCGCCCGCCGGTTGGGGAAGCGTGTGCTGACCGCCACGGGCTTAAGCAAACGCTACGATGGCCCGCCTCTCTTCCAAAACCTTGATTTCCACTTAGACCCTGGCGACCGCATTGGTGTCATTGGGCCCAATGGTGCAGGCAAAAGCACATTCCTGGACGTGTTGGCGGGTAAGGCCGCAGCCGATAGCGGCATGGTCAGCTGGGGCCAGACGGTGCAGGTGGGCTACTATGACCAGCACAGCAGCGGCCTGCCAGAAGAACAGCGTGTCATTGATTACATCAACACCATCGCCCCCACTATTCACACAGCAGATGGCGAGCGTGTGGAAGCGGCGCAAATGCTGGAATGGTTTCTCTTTTCACGGCCAGAGCAGCAGTCACGCATCAGCAGCCTCAGTGGCGGTGAGCGCCGGCGTCTTTATCTGTTAGCCACGCTCATTCACCAGCCTAACGTTCTTTTTCTAGATGAGCCCACCAATGATCTAGACGTGCAAACATTGGCTGTGTTGGAACAATTTCTGGACCACTTTGAGGGCTGCCTGGTTGTTGTCAGCCATGACCGCTACTTTTTAGATCGGAATGTGGATTTTCTGGTGGGCTTTGCTGATGGTGTGTTGGGCACACGTTACCCCGCACCGTATGAAACGTACCGTCGCCTGCGCCAGGAAGCGGCCACGTCCCCTGCACCGCCTGCCCCCAAAACACCCCCCAAACAGGAAAAGCCGGCCGAGCGGCCGCGCAAACTTACCTGGCATGAAAAGCGGGAGCTGGAAAGCGTGGAAACGGCCGTCACCACCCTGGAAGCCCGTATTACAGAATTGGAAACCGCCATCAATGAAGCCGGTGGTGATTACCTCCGCTTGCAAACATTGGCAGAAACACTGGCCACCACACGTGCAGCGCTAGATACGGCCGTGAGCCGCTGGCTGGAACTGTCAGAAATTGCCGATACCCTCTGATAGTTGTTAAACCCACCGGTAACCTACAACGTTATAGTCACTTTATCCCATTGTGACCAGCAGACCTTTGCACAATGATCTATGGTGGCAGGTTTAGTGAGAGCATACAAGCCTTTAACCCGTTCAAAACAGCCGTCTGTGTGCTTTTACTTGAGTAAAACCCGGTTTTGTGTGTCACACTTCGTCCAAAATGTTGCCGGTGTTTACTTACAGTTGCGGTGAAAAGTACCCGCCTCTATTACCAAATCATACTTGTTGTTTTGTTTGTAAGGAGGAACCACATGTTTTACAACGAGCTTCGTATCACCTTGAGTAAAAGAATCTTTCATACCACTTTGGTCTTATGTACCCTGTTTCTGGCAGGCGCGGCCCTGGTCAGCGTCACGGGTGCAGACGTACAGGGCCAGCCAAATCCCTTTTTTGAATCAAATGGCACGATCTTGCCTGGAAGCCCTATCTCCCCTCAATTCCCTCAATTTGGTGGTGACCGCGATTTTAACTTCTCGCTAACCATTACTGGCAATGAATCGGTGGATTTGGAGATCACCAACGGCTCCGGCGCCACCATTTGGAATGGTGTTATTGAAGGCGGTGAAACCGTTTGGGGTACAGCTACCCTGACAAATGGGCTCAACCATTTCACCATGACCAACCTGGGCGGCACGGCCGTTTCTTACTACCTGCGCGCTTTTGACCTGCCAACGGCTCCTTATGCCTGGACCGGAGACGCCTCAGCCACCGGGCTGAACAGCCACATCCGTGTTAACTTCCCCCAAAATGGGTTATATACGTTTGATCTGGGGGTAGCAAACGGCCGTTACCAATTCCTGCTGGGGAATGAGTATATTCAAAAGACAGCCGAAACCGACGATAGTGTCTCGTTCTTTGTTCCTGCCGGTGTACACAACCTTTATCTGGACCAGGATAGCACCCAGGGGGCTGAATGGGACGTGACTATTTCCGGCACAGGTGTGGCCAATGACAGCCTGCCTTATACCAAAACCGGTGGCAACATTGGTGGTAGTGGTAATGATTACAACCAGGAGTGGCTGCCGATCAGTCTGGCAGCCAACATGGAAGTAAACGCCGCCATCTCCATCACCGGCAGCATCAGCGGCGCGGTACAGGTGCAGGTCTTTGACAACGGCACAGAGCTGGCCTCTACCATGGTGTTAGCCGGTGAAACCCACTGGGCAACGCTGGACATCCCCTCTGGCGCCAGCCGCATCAAAGTTACAGCCGATGCCGGCAACGCCAACCCACTGGCGTATGATCTATCTATTCAACCACTGGCCAGCCCGGCCTATACTTGGTCCGGCGAAGCCGACCCCGCCGGCGAGAACAGCCACGCCCGTGTCATCTTCCCCACCGATGGCCTCTATACCTTTAACCTGAATGGCAGCCGCTACCAATTCCTTATCAACGATGATTTTATTCAGAAGACGGTAGAAGGCGCTACCACGGTCACCTACTATGTGCCGGCCGGAACCCATGATTTGTGGATCGACCAGGACACGGCCGTGGGCGCCAACTGGAACGTCACCATCAGCGACACCGTGGCCGCTGCCGATACGTTGCCTTACGCCAAAACCGGCGGCGCTATTGGCGGTGCCGGCAATGACTTCACCGAAGAATGGCTCACCATTCACACGGGTGCAGACATGATGACCAACCTGGTCATCACCCTCACCGGAGACATCAGCGACAACTTGTCACTGGAGATCTGGAGCGCCCTGACAGAAACCATGACCCTGTCACCCATCTATGGCACGGAAACGGTATGGGCCACCACCGAACTACCAGGAGATGCTCGCCTTCACCTCACCGCCGGCAGTAACGCCAACCCGCTAAATTATGACCTGAGTATTCGCAGCATTCCGGCGGTAACGGCTACCTTTTCCGGCCGATCCCTGGGTAATGGTGTCAATTCCCTGATACAGGTAGACCTGCCTGCTGATGGTGAATACCTGGTGGAAGTAGTCTATCCGGAAGGGCTGCTCAACTTCTTGCCCTACTCCTTTGTTGGTAATCGGGTAAACGGCGGTGGCGGTGTCATCATGTATAACCTGCCCCACGCGGCCGGGCCAATCACCTTCATCGCCCAACAAGACCCGTCCTTCCCCGTCACCCCCTGGACGGCTACAATTTCACTCATCCAGGCTGACCCACCCACCATTATGAGCGTTGCTCCCAATATGGTCCCTCAGGGCAGCGCCTCTGATATCACCATCACCGGCACAAACTTCATGCCGGGGGCTACGGCCAAACTGGTAGATGGCCCCAATGAGTATGCGCTGCAAAGTGTGGTCCGGGTCTCGGCCACCACGGTTACGGCCGTGGTGCCCGCTTCTGTGCCCATAGGCACCTATGATATTGTCCTCACCAACCCAGACATGCAAGAAGCCACACTGATAAACGGCCTGGGCGTGGGTGAAGACATTGTCATTGCTGACTACTTTGTCTACCTGCCCGTGATCATGAAACCCTGACACACCACAAACCGGTATATAAGTCAAAAAACCTGGGGCGGCTGCCCCAGGTTTTTTTATGTGTCCTAGAAATTTTATTCTTAATACACGGCCGTCATAATAGGTAATCGGCAACAATTTTTCAAACAAGGAGCAGGAGAAACATGGCCGATTACTCAGGTAAACCACACAAACTAGTGCATTAGATTGATCAAAACTTTGTGTGGTTTACCCAACCGCCAAGTACCCTATCTGTTGTAAGAACAACCAACCACATACCCTGGCCACATTGAGCCACAACAAAGGAGAGAAACACCATGAAAAAGCTTGCCACAACATGTATGCCCCTTTTAATGACCGGATTACTTATGGTAGGGTTGGCTGCCCTGGCCCCCCGCGCCAAAGCCATGACCTGTAATGTGCCCGGCGATCATGCTACCATTCAAGCAGCGGTCAACGCCTTTTCGTGTGACATCATCAACGTAGCGGCCGGCGCCTTTAATGAAAATGTGATCATCACGCGTGACATAGTCATTGTCGGTGCCGGGCCGAGCCTCACGACGGTGAATGGCGGCGGCAGCGGCTCTGTCTTTGACATCAGCGCCGCCATTGAAGTGACCATTACAGAGATGACCATAACCAACGGGGACGGGGCCTTTGGCGGGGGTGTCAAAGTGGTAGACAGCACCGTACTGCTAGACAACGTTCACATTCTGCGTAATGTGGCTGCCCAGAGCGGCGGCGGTGTTTACAACTACAACGGGCATGTCACCATTTTTAACAGTGAGATCATTGGTAATCATGCCGAGATTGTTAACGGCGGCGGTATCTACCAGGCATATATCATGGCCACCCTGCGCCTTTCCAACACCCTCATCGCTGAGAACGGCTCGCCAAACGATGGCGGCGGCATCTATAATTCCGGCGGCCAGGTCACCATCTACAATGCTGATATTCAAAACAACACAGCCCGGCGATGGGGCGGAGGCATTGAAAACATGGAAGGGCAGCTCACCCTCCAGGCCAGCCAGATACTCAGCAACACCGCCCTGGTGCGCGGTGGCGGGCTGGACAACACAGGGATGTTAACCTTCACCAACGGCGTCATCGCCTACAACCGGGCTATCAGCCCCACCATTCCCAACCCAACCGGGCGCGGTGGCGGCATCAATAATTCACTGCCGGGCACGGCCGTCTTTGAGAATGTGACCATTGCCCATAACCGTACGGCCGTTTCTGGCGGCGGCATTTGGAACGAGTCGCAGTTAACGCTGTGGCACACGGCCGTAGATGACAACAGCGCCAGCAGCGGCTTCGGTGTTGGCGGCGGCATCCTCAACGGCGCCGGGGCGGCGTTGGACATTCACAACAGCACTATCAGCCGTAATAACATCATCGCCTCCGGTGGCGGCATCCACAATGCCGGCACCCTTACCATGACCAACAGCACCGTCAGCGGCAACCACGCCAACGGCGGCGGCGGGCTGTACAATCTGGAGTCTGCCCTGGTTCAATTTAGCACCTTTAGTGAAAACGGGGCGATTGCCGGCGCCGGCGGCAACATGAACGGGGCCAGCGGCACCATCAGCCTTACCCACACCATCATTACGGACTTTGACGGCGGCGCCAACTGCCTCTTTGCCGGCAATACCATACGCTCTTTCGATTACAATCTGGCCAGTGACGCCACCTGCCACCTCAACCAGGCCAACGACCAGCCCAGTACGGATCCACTGCTAGGCCCCCTGCAAAACAATGGCGGGCCCACAGAAACCCACGCCCTGATGTCTGGCAGCCCGGCCATTGACGCCGGAGATAACGCCGCCTGCCCGGCAACTGACCAGCGAGGATACGGCCGTCCCTTTGGCCTCACCTGTGACCCCGGTGCTTACGAATACGGCTTCCTCATCTACCTGCCTGCGATTCTGCGTTAATTGGTTCGGTGTGGACGAATCAGTGCCTGAGTGCTATTCTCAGCCGCCATGACAATGGTGAGGTCAGAACCACCCTATCAACCACCCATTTGAGGAGGAAGTACTTTGAGGTTAGTCACGTTTGTCCACCACGGCCGTACCGCCATCGGTGCTGTTATCGAAGAACACATTATTGACCTGGGTCACATCGCCCCAGACATGCTTACGCTGATCGAAAAGGGGGTCAGCGGGCTGGCGCAGGTCCGCACGGCCGTCGCCGCAGCCCCAACCGGCATTCCTCTGCATGAAACAACCCTGCTGGCTCCCATCCCCACCCCCCGTCGCAACATCATGTGCCTGGGACTGAACTACGCTGAACACGTCAAGGAATCCTACGGCGCCCGTGGCCAGCAGGCCAAACTACCAGACGTGCCCATCATTTTTACAAAGGCGACCACGGCCGTAAGCGGCCCCACCGCTCCCATCCCTTATGACCAAACCATCACCACTGAACTGGATTGGGAAGTGGAGCTGGCCGTCATTATTGGCCAGGCAGGCAAAAACATCGGCCCGCACGAAGCTATGAACTTTATCTTTGGTTATACCGTCCTCAATGACATCAGCGCCCGTGATCTGCAGATGCGCGGCAAGCAATACTTCAAGGGTAAAAGTCTGGATGGCACCTGCCCAATGGGGCCCTGGATCGTTACCGCCGACGAACTGCCGCAGCCGCATAACCTGCGCCTTACCTGCCGGGTCAACGGCGTCACCAAACAAGACAGCCGCACCGAGTTTATGATCTTCAACATCCCCCTTACCATCGCTTATCTCTCTGGCGGCATGAGCCTACTGCCGGGCGACATCATCGCCACCGGCACCCCCGACGGCGTTGGTTTTGCCCGCACGCCGCCGGAATTTTTACAGCCAGGTGACGTGTTAGAAAGTGAAATTGAGGGAATCGGCACCCTGCGTAATCCAGTAATCGGTGATCGGTAACCGGTTTACCGATTACGAATCATCGATTACTGGTTACCGATTACCGGGATACATCTACAAACACCGTCATGCCCCATCGCAAGGGCAGTCTGGTAGCATCATCCAGGGCAATGGTCACAGCGTAGGTGACATCACCGCGCGACGGCGTGGCCATACTGTCAATGGTCTGGATCGTGCCGTGCAGCGTCTCCCCAGAGATGGCATCGACCCGAATCTCTACCGGGTCACCGGGGTTAATGTTCACTACATCCAGCTCCGTCAGGTCAGTTGTTTCCACCAGCCAACCGCTAAAGTCTGCCAGGCTGACAATGGGCGCACCAGGGGCTGCCAGGTCTCCCACTTCCACGTTTACCGCAGCCACGGTTCCGGCAAAAGGAGCGCGCACTGTTGTCCGCGCCAGCGCCACTTCTGCTGCCTGCAAATTGGTCTGCGCCTGTAATAGGGCTGCCTCAGCCTGGGCTACACCTGCTTGTGCCTGGAGAATGCCCGCTTCGGCCTGGGCCACGGCCGTGTGCGCCAGTTCCACCCCGATCTCTGCCTGCCGGATCTGTTCTGCGGTAGGCCCGGCCTGGGCCAGCGCCAACTGCGCCGCCGCCAATGCCTGGTTGGCCAGGGCTACGCTCACCGCCCCAGACGCGGCCGCCTGTTGGCCAGATGTTGGCCCTTCTTGCAAGGCATCCAACGCGGCCTGCGCCGCCTGATATTGCAACTGGGCCTGCTGCAGCTCTGCGCGCTTGGCCTCTTCCACCGGCCCATACTCCGGGCATACCGTCTGGCTGCTGCCATCTGGCAGTGTCACCGGGTAACAATTGTTCAAAATAGCGTCATACTCATCTTGCACCGCCCGCAACTGGCCCAACCAGGCCGCCACATTGGCCTGTGCCGCCAATATTTGCGAATCAGGGATTTGCAGCGCAGCGTCACGGTTGGCTGCTGCCTGAGCCACACCAGATTGTGCGGCCACCACATCAAACTGAGCGGCAGCTACTGCTTCTGGGCGCGGCCCGGCCTGCAACAATGCCAACTGAGCCTGGGCTTCGGCTACCCCCGTTTGCGCCGTCTGTACGGCCGCTTCCGCCGCAGCCAGGCGCGTTTGGGCGGCCACCAGTCCGGCTTCGGCCATCGCCACTTCTGACTGTGCCTGCGCACGCACCAGTTTCAGGGCTGTGGTTTCCAACTGCAGCAGAGGATCCCCTGCCTGCACCAACGCCCCTTCAGCTATCAAGATTTCGGCCACCCGGCCCCCGCTTTGAAAAGAGAGGTTGGCATCACGTAGGGGAATAATCACCCCTTCCGCGGCCACAAAGCCATCATCTGGGGCATCACTGGGGTTGGTTACGGCCGTGGCTTCCGGTGGTGGCGTTTGCGCCCGTGCCTGTTGGTAAAAGTAAAGGCAACCAGCAGCCACCAGCACCACCACAATCACACCTGCAATCACTCGGCTCCGTTTCATTGTGTGTCTCCTGTATGAATGTCTACAAAGGCCGTCATGCCCCAACGCAGCGGCTGATCATGGGCGTCTGCCAGCGAAATCTGTACCTTATAGGTCACATCTCCCTGGACGACACTGGCCACCCGCGCAATGTCCGTGACCGTTCCCGGCCACGTTTCACCGGGCAGTGCATCCAGACGCACAGACACCGGGTAACCATTAGCAATAGCCACCACGTCCAGCTCTGTCAGGTCAGTGGTTTCCACCAGCCATTGGCTAAAGTCTGCCAGGGTGACAACGGGCACGCCTGTGGTAGCCACTTCACCCAATTCTACCTCCAGCCTGGCCACCGTACCGGTAAAGGGTGCGGTCAGGGTACGTTCATCAAGCGCGGTCTGCGCAGCGGCCGCCAAGGCTTCAGCCTGGGTGACAGCGGCCTCGGCCTGTGTGACGGCCGTTTCGGCCTGCTGCAAAGCGATCTCAGCTTCAGTTTTGGCGGCGATGGCCCGGGCGACGGCCGTTTGTACCACGGCAATCTGCTCCGGCTGCGCCCCAGCCAACAGCAGGTCTAGCTGCGCCTGGGCTGCGTCTCGTTGGGCCTGAGCCGCACCCACAGCATTGGCCGCCGCCGCCCGTTCTGCGGCTGTGGCCCCGGCACTCAATTCTGCCAGCGCCGCTTCCGCCGCTTGCAGGTTGGCCACGGCCGCATTGTACTGCACGGTGATGTCATCAATGCTGTCCTGGGGTGCTTCAAAACGTGTGGCCATGCCCAGGGCATCTTGCACTGGTTTTTGGGCGGCTTCGGCAGCGGCAATTTGTGCCTCTGCCAGAATCACTTCCCCGTCGCTGGGGCCTTCCAATGCGAGCGCCTGACTGCCCGCGGCGGCTGTGATATTAGCCTGGGCCAGGGCAATCGCTGCTTCGCTGACGGCCACCTGTTCAGCGGTGGGCGGGGCCTGCGCCAGGGCCAGGGCCACTTCAGCGGCGCGGATGTTCACGTCGGCGGCGGCTACACCGGCAGCGGCCTCTTGCTGCCCGGCGGCGGCGGCGGCCAGGTTAGCCTGGGCCAGCGCCAATCCGGCCTCGGCTTGCTGCAAAGCAATCTCCTGGTCGGCTGTGTCTAAGCGCACCAGCGGATCACCAACCTGCACCTTATCTGCTTCGGCCACAAAAATTTCTATGATCTCGCCGGTAGCGGGAAAAGAAAGGGCCACAAAACGGGCAGGCACCAACTGCCCCTCGGCCGAAACCTCAGCCACGCCGGTATTGATGGCCAGGGTATTGACGTCTGGCACGGCCGTGGCAGCCACATTTTTCCCGGCCGTCTGCCTTTGTTGATAGATAAAGTACCCACCAATCACCACCACTGCAATGACCACCAGGGCCATCATGAGTCGCTTCATACTTGCACTCCTACTAAGATAGTTTATTCATATGCCAAAGTTTGCCGTACACTCATACGTGACGCGTTCCAGGCAGGCAGGAAGCTGGCAAACAGAGCAATCACAATCATCATAAACAGCCAGATAAAGGCCCAATCGGCGGCAAACCGATAGTTTAGTGGCGCTTCTAGCAGTTCCCGGCCAACGGTATCGCTGAGAAACTGGCCTATTGGATAAGCCAAAAGGCTGCCAAACAACCAGCTGATCAAGCCGACGGTCATGCCTTCCACCATGACAATTTTCAGAATTGTACCGTCAGAAGCACCGACAGCACGCATGACGCCAATTTCACGAGTGCGTTCCAGCACGTTGATGCTCATGGTGCCTGTTAGGCCCAGGCCGCCTACCAGGGCCAGCAGCACGGCCATCACCGTCAGCAGCACAACAATGATGTTAAATTGGTACTCGATGGTTTCCCGCAGTTTGGCCGTGATACTGGTGGCCGAAACCGCATACCCTTTACTTTCAAAATAGTCGCGCACACGCCTTTCCAACGTCCGCTGGAAAGCGGGGCTGCTGTCCTGGCCCACAATTTGCACGCCGGTGGCTTTGCCCACAAAGCGAATTTCACGGGCCAGGAATTCCTGGTTAGTATACCCGATGCCCCCCGTCATGACCCCCTGAACAATGCCTACTACATGCCAGTCTGATTCACGGCCGTTAACCTTTAGTGTGACCACATCCCCTAACCTAATATCTGGTTCTTCTTTGATGACGAGCGAATTAAGGACAAGGGCATTTTGGTCAGCCGGCAGCAGCCAGCGACCTTGCAGCAGGGTTGGCTGGATGGTTCTAGCATCTGGGGCAATGCCCAACAAAAAAAAGCTCTCGCCTTCTTCTTCATCTTGCACACGCTGGGCCTGAGCGCCGATCCAGCTTTCGGCTACAGCCACGCCAGGCACCTGGTAAGCCAGGCGCTGAATCTCCTCAATGCGATGCTCTTTGGTAAAATCCACGCTGACATCAAAGGCAAAATAGCGCAAAGCATCATCCAATGTGCCCAACAGAGAGGCATGGACACTCAGTACGCCAATAAAAATAGCGCCACCCAGGGTGAGGGTAAACAGGGTCAGCGCCAGGCGCGCCTTGCGGCGGATGGTGTTACGCAGGGAAATGCGCATGGGGCGGGAAAGGCGCAGCATCGTGGCCGACAACCAATTGACAAACCGATCTAACAAACTGGCACCAAACTGCCCTTTGCCCAGACCATGTTCGCTCAGCGCTTCGCGCACGGTAATGGCGGACCCGCGAATAACAGGCACCATCGCCGCTACGACCGGCACAAAAATAGCCACGGCCGTTTGTATCATCAAGACATTAGGGGGAACACGCAAACCGGCCAGTTCAAAGTTAATAAGCCCGGCGATAAAACCGGCAAGGCCATAAGCAGCCACACCGCCTAAGGGCACCGCCACCACCAGAGACAGCAGGCCAAAAATAGTGACGGCCACCAGGTACATGGCCACAACCTGGCTGCGTCGTGCCCCTACCGCTTTCATGATGCCTATTTGCTGGGTATGCTGTGCCAGCAAGCCATTGATGATGTTTACGACCAGAAAACCGCTGGCAAAAAGAGAGAGAAAACCCAACACGCCCAAAATGGCCAGCATGGGCTGCACCACCTCATTGGCCGGGTGCTCACCAGGTTCGGGAATCCAGGTGAAGTAGTGGGCATAACTGGCACGTTCAATCTTGTTTTCCACCTGCCTGGCCACCACTTCCACCTGTTCTTTGGTCACATTGTCACCAGCCAGCCGGATGTGAACCTCATCAAAATCACGGCCGTAACCCAGCCATTCCATGGTATCTCGGTTGACATAACCAATCGGCTGGTTAGTGAACTGCACCGGCTCCACAAAAATGTCATGTGCCAGACCCGCGATAGTAAGTTCCCGGATACGGCCGTCGGGCGTTTCTACCCGCAGCAACTCCCCCACCTCTGCCTGCGTATAAGCCAGTGAGGCCTGCTCCACAATAATGGCGTGGTCTGGCGGCGGCCATGCCCCAGACACCGGCTCAATGGCATGGAGCTGCATCGCTTCATAATCCGGCCGGGACACCAGGTTCAGGCTTACTTCTTCATCCGGTCCTACCAATAGGGGCATCGTCCAGTCACGGCGAGCATCTACCCGGGCCACATCGGCCACACTCTCGATGGTATGCAAAAGCTCCGGGTCAAATGCGTCCATGGTAATAATGGCATGCGCCGGGTGTGTGGCCCCATATAGTGCGGCCAAATCTTCTTCCAACAACGTTTGTGTGCCGGCGATCATACCAATGGCTAAAACACCAATGGCTATCGACAGCACCACCAGGACGGTGCGAATTTTGTTACCGCCCAGGTCTTTAAGAACTTTACGCCAGCGTGGTCTTATCATCTTGATGGTCCATTTATTCATCAACCGCAATGCGGCTCAATGACGCTCGTTTTAGGGGGTATGGCTGACAACCTGGGGAGATTGATGATGTACTTCGTCTACAATACGGCCGTCGGCAATGACAACGGTGCGCGTGACCCGGCTGGCCAGTTCATTATCATGGGTCACCATCAGAATCGTTTTACCATTGTCAATAAGCTCTTGAAATAATTTGAAGATAGCATCGGCTGTTTTAGAATCCAGATTACCGGTGGGTTCATCAGCGGCCAGAATAGGCGGATCGTTGGCCAATGCCCGAGCAATAGCCACACGCTGCTGCTGCCCACCTGATATTTCTGAAGGCAGTTTATCTGCTTGGTCGGCCATATCTACCTGTGCCAGTAAATGTAACGCCCTTTCTCTGCGCTCTTTTTGACTATACATGTCACAAAAATCCATCGGCAGCATAATGTTTTCGGCACAGGTGAGCATAGGCAGTAATTGGAAAAATTGAAAGATAACACCCACCGTACGGCCGCGCCATTCAGCCATGGGGCCTTCTTTAAGGTTATGTACGGCCGTACCATTAATATGAACCAGGCCCGTGCTGGGGCGATCAATGCCGGTGATCATGTTGATGAGCGTGGTTTTGCCGCTGCCAGATTTGCCCACGACGGCCACAAATTCACCCCGGTCTATTTGCAAGTCAAGGCCATCAAGGGCAATAAAATCCCCCACGGGGGTAACAAAGGCCTTAACCACCTGGTTTAACTCTATGAGATGTGTGGGGGTATAGGGAACACGGCCATTGACCTTTTCTTGAGTGCGCAAAAGCTGTTTAAACATCATAACCTCAACTGTATGTTAGGTAATCGGCAACAATCCTTCAGAATTAAGATCGTTTTAGGCGCTGCCGATTCCTTGAGGAAACCGCACAAAACTGGTACGTCATATTTGCGAAAACTTTGTGCGGTTTACCTATGTGAGCGCCAGCGTCTATACGACATGATCGTCAGAAAGTTTCCCAACTGACAGCTATGGTCGGATACAGGTACATGGATAAACCTGGTTCCTGACCAAGACACCATCCCATCACTTGAGTCTTTTCCAGTAGACGAGGGGTTTTTGCAGCATGTCATCGAATGCCTGCATATCTATAACCGACTTTAAAGAAACGGTACAATTAGTACCTCAGGGAAATGGTGATGATAAACACTTTGTGACCATTTAAAACAACTTTTCCTGTACCAAAGTGAAGGGCACGTCAAATGCAGCCAGACCTCCCATTCCGCCATCGGCTGAAGCCGATGGCCAGAGAAGGCTTAAACTTAGAAATATTGTCAGGAAGAGGTAAAAATTGACAACCCCAGAGTGAGCCGATATAATCGCCAAGTTGGGTACTGTTGGCTGAAATCATCATTTTTCAATAGTCGCTTTACAATTGTAAACCTGTGGAATGTGTACCTGAACCGGATACCTATACACCGCGTGAGGCATGCATTTCTGGAGGCGCTCAAATTCTAGAGTTACATTCTGGATAACGGTTCGTAAACGGCAAACATATTCCTTGAAAAATGGCTCGGCCAGTCCCACAGGAAAACTCGTGCGACGGTCGAGTTTTCTTTTATCCCAAACCACGAGAAGAGATTTTATTAGCATGATGGAAGATACCAGTTTCGAAGAGTTTTTAGATAAACATGATTATGAGTTGCCTCAGGTTGGCGATATCCGCAAAGGGATTATCGTAGCCATTACCCAGCAGGGAGTCATTATAGATTTGGGCCTGAAACGAGACGGCATTGTGCCCAGTTCAGACTTGTCCAAACTAGAAGAGGATGAAAAGGCAGCTCTGCATGTCAATGACGAAATTGCTGTCTACGTGACCAATACAGAGGCGCCAGATAGCCTGCAAGTATCCATCCACCTGGCCAAGATGAACCAGGATTGGATCGATGCAGAGACACTTCTGGCCACCGGTGACATTTTTGAAGGCGAAGTCATTGGCTACAACAAGGGTGGGGCGATTGTGCCTTACGGCCGTTTGCGTGGTTTTATACCCGCCTCTCACCTTTCCGAACTGACACGTGGCCTGAATGACCGGCAGCGCCAGCAAAAACTGGCAAAGCTGCGCGGACAGATGATTCCGCTTAAAGTCATTGAAGTAGACCGCCGCCGCCGTCGCCTGGTCTTTTCCCAACGTGACGCCCAGAAAGAGTGGGAAGAAATTCAGAAAGGCGAGTTGTTGGAAAAATTAAAAGAAGGGGACACATTACACGGCCGTGTAAGTGGCCTGCGTGATTTTGGTATCTTCGTAGACCTGGGCGGCGCTGATGGTCTGGTGCATATTTCTGAACTGGCCTGGCACCGCATTGACCACCCCCGTGAAGTTGTCAAAGTTGGTGATGACATTGACGTCTATGTCTTAAAGATTGACCGGGAAGATCAGCGGATCAGCCTGAGCCGTAAACGTCTGCTGCCCAACCCCTGGGATACGGTAGAAGAGCGGTACCAGGTTAATGATCTTGTTGAAGGCAACATTACCCGTATTGTAGATTACGGCGCTTTTGCAGAACTTGAACCGGGCATTGAAGGGCTGCTGCATCTTTCACAATTATCCCGAGGCCAGGTAGATAATGCTGCCGAGGTTGTGCAGGAAGGGGAAACCCACTTGCTGCGGGTGGTCAGCATTGACCAGGAACGTCAGCGGATAGGCCTGAGCCTGCGTGCCGTCAGCGCCAGCGAGCAGATTGAATGGATGTCTCGTAAGCAGGCCGCCGCCGCCGAAGCCGCAGAAATGGCCGCCGCCAACGATGTTGAAGCGGAAGAAGTGGCTGAAGAACCAGAGATGGCTGAAGATGTTGTTGAAGAGGTAACGGACACAGAGGTAGAAACTGTGTCTGAGGTAGAAGATGCCCCGGTGGAAGCAGAAGAAAACAAAGCATTGGCGGCAGAAGAAGATACGGCAGCAGCGCAGACAGCACCCGACGAATCTGAAACGACCGAAGAAACCGAAGAAACAATGTCTGCTGAATCTGAGGCAGAATCAGAAAGTAGTAATGAACCTGAACCTGCCCAGGAAAATGAAGAAAGTTAAGTATGGCTCAAAAAGACAAGCTGGAAGTTGAAGGAACCATTATAGAACTGCTGCCCAATACCCAATTTAAAGTGGAATTGGATAATGGGCACAAGGTTTTGGCATACCTTTCCGGACGGATGCGTAAGTATTATATTCGCATCTTGTTAGGTGACCGGGTACGCGTAGAAATGACACCATATGACTTGGCACGTGGCCGTATCACCTACCGTTACCGCAACCGGCAAGAGGCGCCTTCGGCCTCTTCATCATCTTCCGCTGACGAATAAGAAAAGCTTATTTAACTGTTGGGTCACTGCTCATTTGAGCAAAACCGGTGGGCGCTGCGAATGTATCGCAGCGTTTTTGTTTTTATTGGGTCGCAATAATAGCGACCCAATCATGAATAACCAGGGTTTCAAGAATGCGCCCCCCGGCCAGAACCACGGCCGTGAGTACATCCTCTGCCTGTTCCTCAATAATTCCACTCAAGATCAAATGCCCGCCGGGTGCCACGTAACCCATCAGGCCGCTGTCATCTAACAAAGCCACAATGACAGGAGCCAGAATATTAACCACAACCACGTTCCACCCCTGCTGTGTGACAGAGGCCAGCGTGCCTTGTTGAAAAGCGAGATCAGGCAGGTTGTTAAGATGGGCGTTGGCCACGGCCGTTTTCACCGCCACCTCATCGACATCCACCCCCAATAACCGGGCTGCGCCCAGTTTGGCCGCAGCAATTGCCAGAATACCAGACCCTGTGCCCACATCACATACAGAGTCGCCTGGTTTTACAAATTTTTCTAGTGCCTGTAGGCACATTTGTGTGGTAGGGTGTAGCCCTGTGCCAAAGGCCATACCAGGATCCAACGTCAACACGACGTCATTGGGCTGCATACCATCAATGGTGCCGACCTGGGTTTCGTCAATCCAGCTTGGCTGTATCCAGATGTGTTTACCAATGCGGAAGGGGTGATAATGTGCTTTCCAGGCATTGGCCCAATCTTCCTCTTGTAATTGGCGAAAGGTAGGCGGTGGTATAGGATACAGACGACCCAAAAAGTAGATGATCTCTTCAATACGCCGGCGTAGTTTGGGGGTATCTTCGTGGTCGGGGATATAAATTTTGACGGTCACGGCCGTTTCCAGCGCGTCTGGGTCTACCGAAGACATATCACCAAGTTGTTCCAGGACAACACCATCTTGGTAGGCAAACGGCCGTAGCTTTTCCGCCACGGCTTCGGCCCCTTCCCCATCCGTCACGACGCTCACTTCTAACCAATACATAGGTCACGTCACCTAAAGGCTAGTACCAGTCATCAGAAGTCGGTCATCAGTTTTCAGTAGATTATTTCCAGAGATAAGCCAGCACTAAAAACTGGTCACTGATGACTGAAAACTGATACTAGGCGCCAAATACGTCACCAAAAGCTTCTTTTAGCTGGTCTAGAATACCTTTTTCTGACCTGGGCACCACTTCCTTCCCCAATGTCCGCGACAGCTCCTTAAACAGATGCTGCTGTTCCTTTGTCAATTTCTTGGGAATAGACACCTGGATAATCACGTGCATATCCCCCCGGCCCATTGAACGGTTACGACCACTGCGATCTAATCTGGGTACACCTTTGTTTCGCAGCTTAAACACCTTTCCCGGCTGCGTCCCCACGGGAATTTCCAAAGATTCATCGCCGTCCAATGTAGGGATCGTCACCATATCACCCAATGCTGCCTGGGCCACGTTAATGTGCAAATCCATAAAAACATCATCACCACGCCGCTGAAAATACTCATGTGGCTCCACGCGAATCACCACATACAAATTCCCTGGCGGGCCGCCTGCCATGCCTGGTCCCCCTTCGCTGCTCAACCGGATTTGGGTATCATTATCTACCCCAGGGGGGACCTTCACCTTTAGCGTTCGTGACTGTAAGACCTGCTTCTGGCCATGACACATGGTGCAAGGCTTGGGAATTTGCTCACCGCTGCCCTGGCAGGTGGGGCAGGTGGTCACATTCACAAACTGCCCTAGAATAGATTGCTGCACGCGCCGTACTTCGCCGCTTCCATTACACGTTGTACACGTAATGGGGTTGGTCCCTGGTTCAGCACCAGAGCCATAACATTGGGAGCAAATCTCAGGGCGGCGCACATCAATATCTTGTTCAGTGCCAAAAACCGCTTCCTCAAAGGAGATTTTTAAGTCATAACGTAAATCGGCGCCCCGTGCAGGTCCGCGACGACGACGGCGGCCACCACTGAAGCCGGCCCCAAACAGGTCCTCAAAGATATCGGCAAACCCACCAAAACCCTCAAAACCGGAAAACCCAGCACCGGCGCCATTATCAACACCAGCATGGCCATACCGATCATAAGCAGCCCGCATTTGATCGTCAGATAAAATCTCATAAGCTCGCTGCACTTCTTTGAAATGATCTTCAGCGCCAGCTTCTTTATTGACATCGGGGTGATATTGGCGCGCTTTAACCCGGTAAGCCTTCTTAATTTCTTCTTTCGAGGCTTGCCGGCCAATACCTAAAACGTCGTAAAAATCTCGTTGAGTTGCCATGTTTTCCGTAACCGGTAATCGGTCACCAGTGAAGGGTAATCAGTTACTGGCACTGACGACCCCTCACGACTGACCGATAACCGTTTAAGCGTCGCTAAATTCACCTTCGATCACATCTTCATCCTGACCCGCTGCGCCGTCATTACTGGCACCGGACTCAGGTGCAGCATCAGCCGGGCCTGCCTGCTGCTGGTACATAGCGGCACCGGCCTCATTCATAACCGCCATGAGCTGGTCAGCCGCACTATTCATGGCTTCAGCATCATTGCTGGCTAACGCGGACCGGGTGGCCTCGATACGGTCGCGTATCGCCGCCTTGTTTGACTCTGGCAGTTTGTCCCCGTTTTCGTCTAAGAACTTCTCAGCACTATAAACGGTTGAATCCGCCTTATTATGGGCTTCTACCACGCCCTTACGCTGGGCATCCTCGGCTGCATGCTGCTCGGCGTCTTTTACCATATGGTCAATCTCTGAGTCACTCAAACCACTGGACGGGATGATTTGCATGGCCTGTTTGCGTCCCGTGGCCTTATCTGAAGCGCTGACGTTCAGGATACCGTCGGCGTTGATATCAAAGGTGACTTCAATTTGCGGAACGCCACGCGGTGCCGGCGGCAGGCCATCCAATATAAAACGGCCCAGGCTTTTATTGTCAGCCGCCATGGGTCGTTCACCCTGGGTCACATGAATCTCCACCTGGGTCTGACCATCAGCGGCCGTAGAGAATATCTGGCTCTTCTTGGTGGGGATGGTGGTGTTGCGTTCAATAAGCGACGTGGCTACGCCGCCTAACGTCTCAATGCTCAAAGTCAGGGGGGTAACATCCAGAAGCAATACATCTTTCACGTCACCACCCAGGACACCGGCTTGAATGGCCGCCCCAATGCCCACAACTTCGTCAGGATTTACGCCTTTGTGCGGTTCACGCCCGAAAAAGGTCTTGACGGCTTCTTGTATGGCTGGCATACGCGTCATACCACCCACCAATACCACCTGGGTAATATCGCCGATCGCCAGCCCGGCATCTTTTAATGCCTGGCGGCAAGGATCAATAGAACGTTTGATAAGTTCATCGGTCAACTGCTCAAATTTGGCCCGGGTCAACGTCAGGTTTAAGTGTTTAGGGCCATTGGCATCGGCTGTAATGTAGGGCAGGTTAAGTTCTGTTTGCATGGTGGTAGAAAGCTCAATCTTGGCTTTTTCCGCCGCTTCACGCAGACGCTGCAAAGATTGGCGATCATTACGCAAATCAATCCCTTCTTCCATTTTAAACTGTTCGGCTGCCCAATCGATAATTTTTAAGTCAAAGTCATCCCCGCCCAGAAAGGTATCACCATTGGTGGATTTAACCTCAAAAACGCCATCGCCCACTTCAAGAATAGAAATGTCAAAGGTACCGCCACCCAGATCGTAGACGGCGATGGTCTCGTCACGGGTATTACCCAGGCCATACGCCAGAGAGGATGCCGTAGGTTCATTAACTATACGCATCACTTCCAGGCCGGCAATTTTACCGGCGTCTTTTGTAGCCTGGCGCTGGCTGTCATTAAAGTAAGCGGGAACGGTGATAACGGCCTGGGTGATGGGTTGGCCCAGATAAGCTTCCGCGTCTGTTTTTATTTTTTGCAGGATCATGGCTGAAATCTCAGGGGGTGAGTATTCACGATCGCTCATAACCACGCGGATGTCGCCATTGGGCGCCTTACGCACGTCATAGGGCACATATTTGCGCGCCTTTTCCACGGCCGGGTCATCGTATTTCCGCCCCATAAAGCGCTTGACAGAGTAGACGGTGTTCTGTGGGTTAATGACTGCCTGGCGTTTGGCAACCTGCCCCACCAGGCGCTCCCCGGTTTTGGGATTGGTGGCCACGATGGAGGGGAACAGGCGGCCACCTTCAGCGCTGGGGATGACGGTGGGTTCACCGCCTTCCATGACGGCAGCGACCGAGTTGGTTGTACCTAAATCAATTCCGATTATTTTTCCCATTTGTTTTTGTCCTCATTTGTATTGATGCTTTGCCTGAACCAGCTATTATTCGGCCACAACCACAAGCGACGGCCGTATCACCCGGTCGCCTATTTTGTAACCCTTTTGCAATTCCTGGCAAATCATGCCACTTTCATGCTCATCAGACGGCTCTTGCGTAATAGCTTCATGTAAATTTGGGTCAAAGGGTTGACCAATAGCTTTAATAGGGGTGACATTGAAGTTTTCTAAAATGGTCAGCAATTTTCGCTGTACCAGTTCCATGCCTTCCAGCCAGCTATCTTCGCGGATAACTTCGGGCACGTTCATCAGGGCACGTTCAAAGTCATCTAACACGGGCAGCAGCTTTTTCATCACATCAGATGTGGCTGTGCCATACAATTCTATACGTTCTTTTTCCATACGCCGGCGCGCATTAGCAAACTCTGCCTGGCTGCGCAGCCAACGGTCTTTGTAATCTTCAGCTTCAGCCTGGGCGGCAGCCAGCTGCTCCTCCACGGTGGGGGGGGCTGGTTCTGCATCGGTTACGGCCGTGTCTGTTAATGTCGGTTGGGCTGTTGCCAACTCTTCTGTGTTCTCTTCTTTCACAATGTCGTCACCTGCCTGCATTTACTCTCTTACCTCATTCTCTTGCATCGTAGTGATGGGCAGCTCTTCCAAATAATATTCGTAGACAAAGCCACTCATCAGGTTGGCTACATAACGGACGGCGGCCACGTTACGGCCGTAAGACATACGTGTCGGCCCAATAACGGCCACTGTACCGCTAAATTCATCCACAACGCCATAGCGCGAAAGGATAATGGAACAATCTTTCAGTTCCTCCCAACGCCCTTCACCGCCAATAACCACCTGAACCCCACGCTCCTCTGTTTGGGTCTCTGACAGCATGGTGGCCAGCAGCGTTCGCTCTTCCAAAAAACGAACGGCCTGGCGGGTGCTGGCATCTTCAACAATATTAATCAGGCCATCTCGGTAAATATCACTGATAGGCCGGGCATCGGCGCGCACTAAAGTTTCGTGTACCAGCACCGCTACATCGCGTTCCAAAGCATCCAAAGAGCCCATACGGGCCCGCACCTCATCCGCCGTGGCATTGGCAAACAGCGCATTCACGTGATCGGCGGCTACACTTAACTGCGCCTGGGTCATGGGTTCCGCCAGGGTCAGCATTTGCTGTTTCACTTCACCCCCATAGAGCACCACGATCATTAAGACCAGACGACCTTGGGTGGAAATGAGCTGAAGGTGTTTAAAACGGTTAGCAGACGGCCGTGGCGGTGTCACAAAACTGGCACCTAAAGAGGTGCGGGCTAGGATGGCGGCGGCCAGCCGTATCCATTGGTCCAGGTCTAGACGTGCCTGGTGAAACTGGTGGCGGATCATCTGCTGTTCATCCATAGGTAGATGAAATTCACCTAACAATTTCTGGACAAAGTAACGGTACCCCTGTTCAGTAGGTACACGCCCAGCGGATGTATGCAGTTGCATCACGTAACCCAGTTCCGTCAGGACGGAAAATTCGTTGCGCACTGTGGCAGAACTCACACCCAGGTCAAATTGCTCCACCAACATCTTTGAACCGGTGGGTAATCCTGTTTCAATATGATGCCGGACAACAAGTTCCAGCAATTTTTCCTGGCGGTCGGTTAATTCGTAAAACATCTGTCACTTAACAATTGGCCTTTCTAAAGATGGTGGCCATAAAAAATAGCACTCATGTGACACGAGTGCTAAGACAGCACATCAGTTATCATAACATGGCCGAAATGGAGCGTCAAATAAGAACCATGTTAGATCAGCCAAGCCCGGCCGATGAGGGGGCTTTTTACACTATGGGTTCGTTCAAAAATAACTTTGGGCTTTTATCAAGTGATCAGTCATCACTGTTCAGTCATCAGTCCAGAGGAACACTCAACTGAACAGTGATCACTGAACACTGATTACTTCAAAATACCAAGTTAATTGTAAATGAGCCCTATGTGCCATCCAGGGATTTACTTTTTGGCATCCACCACGGGGTTAGGTGAAACGATGGCCGGTTCGTTTTCATGCAAAGGTGGCGTGAGAATTTCTGACGGCCGTACATCCGTAGGCTGTTTAAACGTATTCTTCCGCTCCATTAACTGCCATAACGTACGCAAAAGAATTTTAATATCCAACAAAACAGACCAATTGGCAGAATACCACAGGTCATACTTGGTCCGCTCTTCAATAGAAGTATCCCCGCGCAGTCCATTCACCTGTGCCCAACCGGTCATCCCCCCTTTTTCCTGGTGGCGCTCCATATAACGCGGCACTGTTTTGCGAAAATGTTCTACATAATGAGCCTGCTCCGGCCGCGGCCCTACCAGGCTCATTTCGCCAATCAGCACATTTATCAGCTGCGGCAGTTCATCTACATCAACTTTGCGCAAAAACCGGCCTAAACGTGTCTGTCGGGGATCGTTATCGGTAGTCCAACCAGGCCCATGTTCTTCGGCATCATTACGCATGGAACGGAATTTAATCATGCGGAAGGGCTTGCCATCCAACCCCATTCTCTCCTGTATAAAAAAAACGGGGCCAGGGGACTCCAGTTTAATGGCCGTGGCAATTAACATCATCAACGGTGAAAGGAAAATCAGCCCAATAAACGCGCCAATCATATCCATCACGCGCTTAAAGATAAGCATATAACCACGTAAGGCATAATCCCTTACCGCCAACAGCGGTAAGCCACCCAGGGCGTCAATGCTGGCTTCTGAAGTCATAAATTGGAAGACATCTGGAAAAATTTTGACGGACACCCGGCCCCGGTCACAATAGGAAATGACCCGCACCGTCTCACGGTGCCCTTTTTCCGGCATGGCAATAATAACTTCATCGACGTCAAATTCTTCAATAAGGGTGGGTAAATCTTCAGGATACCCCAAGACGGGTATGCCCTGCACTTCTTCGATGGTATCAGCGCCATTTACCACACCCACCAACTCATAACCCAGGTAAGGCGACCATTGAATACGCTGGATGATGATCTGGGCCATCTCCCCGGAACCCACAATGATGAGCCGGTCTTTGCCCCAACCATAATCGCGCAGTTTGTTACGCACCATCTGATGAGCCAGGCGGCCAAGCAGCAGCAAAACAATAGCCAACAGCCAGGCATAAATGATCATAGCGCGTGGGTAATCTAAGATGATGGAATTGTTTTTGAATACAAACGTAGAAATGGCCACGGAGATCAATGTACCAATGGACACGGCCGTAAACACATAATAAGATTGATCAACCCGTGATACCGCGCGGGGAATGTAATATTGCTTGTAGAGAAAAAGGGTGATAACAATGGCGGCAATTTGCAACAGCATGAGCCCGGCATAGCTGGACAATGGGTATATGTGTACCAATGGCTCTGGCCATTCTACAGAAACACGCAGTTGATATGCCAGAACAAAAGCTATGGCTATCAGGAAAATATCTAAGATAAATAATGATATGGAATAAATATTCCTGAGTTTCTGCGTTGTCATAACACCGTTTATAAACGCAAGGATTTTCACGTTACGATTGTAACAAACAGTTCAGGAGCTTCAAGTTAACTTTCTCTCCGTTTTCACATCATTCAGCCACCTCTTAACCTACGTCAACCCCAAGCTCATGATTAGGCATATAATATCCTTTCTTACACGCCCTTCTAGTACCAGTAAATCAGAAGTCCGTCATCCGTTTTCAGTAGACTATTTCCAGAGGTAGGCCAGCACTGAAAACTGTACACAGATGACTGAAAACTGGTACTAGGACACACGCTTCTGGAGGCATTTTATGAAAGAGAATCGCGGACGCACCACATTTACCGTGTTGCTTTTTACACTTCTGGGCTTTTTTGGCGGATACACCCTGGCGCAGTCACCGGCCGCACCGTACCGTCTTTTTGGCACTCCGCCGCTTTCGGCTGAAGCCCAAACACAGTTTGAACCATTCTGGGAAGTCTGGGAGCTTGTTCACGACAGCTATTATCAGCAGCCGGTAGATGATGGAACGCTGGTGGAAGGCGCTATTGTCGGTTTGCTAGAAACGTTGGAAGATGAGCATACACGTTATTTATCACCAGAAGACCAGGAAGCGGCTGAACGCTCGTTTTCAGGAGAGTATTCAGGAATTGGCGCGGAGGTAGAATCGGTAGAAGGCCATATTACCATTGTATCTCCCATTGACGGGTCGCCAGCGCAAGCTGCCGGTTTGCAACCAGGGGACATTATTCGGGCAGCCGATGGTGTGTCTCTGACAGATATGGATGTGACAGAGGCGGCCGCCCTGGTACGCGGGCCAGCCGGCACGGCCGTGAAACTGACCATCGAGCGTGACGGCGAAACCTTTGATGTGGAAATTATACGTGACGTGGTTAAACTGGTCAGCGCCACGGGCGAAGTGTTAGACGAAGGCATTGCTTACATTCGCCTGAGCCGCTTTGGCGAAACAACCCATGAAGAACTAAAAGGGGTCGTAGAAACGTTGATGGCGGAAAACCCTTCGGGTTTGATTCTGGATTTACGGCGCAATCCGGGGGGCGCGCTGGACACCACAGTAGAGATCTCCGATGAATTTTTGCCTGAAGGGACCGTGCTGTTAGAACGTTTTGGCAACGGCCGTGAACGGGTCTTTACATCTGAAAATGGCGGCCTGCTAGAGGAAATACCCCTGGTGGTGCTCATAGATGAAGGCAGCGCCAGCGCCTCTGAAGTGTTGGCCGGCGCTATTCAAGACCGGGGGCGCGGCGTGCTGATTGGGCAAACCTCCTTTGGCAAAGGCACTGTCCAAACCTGGCATACACTGGCCAACAAAGGGGGGATACGCCTCACCATTGCCCAATGGTTGACACCAAAAGAGACATCCATCCATAAACAAGGCCTGGCCCCTGATTACTTTATCCCCTTACCTGCTACAGAAGATGGGGAAACGTTTACAGATACGCAGCTGCAAGCAGCCATAGACCTTCTAACCGGCAAGGAGATTATCAGCATGCCACCTGATGACGAAGGGTAATGGCGTGAGTGATTGATTTAGGGCTCAGTTTGCTTCAATGGTCATTATCCAGCCAAAGCGGTCTGGCACACGGCCGTATTGAATCCCTGTCAGCTCGTCATACAGATGTTTGGCCACCGGGCCGCTCTGGCCATCGTTGATGAGGTATTCCTTGTCTTGAAAACCAAACTTGCCTACCGGGGCAATGACCGCCGCCGTACCGCAGCCAAACACTTCCGTAATGTTGCCGGACTGAATGTCGGCCAGCATCTGATGTACGTCCAGCATCTCTTCAGTCACCTCATAACCCAGGTCGCGCCCCAACTCGATGATCGATTGGCGTGTTATGCCGGGCAGAATACTGCCTGTCAGCGGCGGCGTCACGATCTTCTGGCCGGCGTACACAAAACAAATGTTCATGGCCCCCACTTCTTCAATATACCGCCCTTCGATAGCATCCAGCCACAACACCTGCGAATACCCTTTGGCCTGGGCTTCCACCCCCACAAACAGGCTGGCGGCATAGTTGCCCCCTGTTTTGGCGTCGCCCACACCGCCACGTACAGCGCGGCGGTACTGATCAGAAATGTACACCGGCACCGGGCTAAAGCCCTGCTTAAAATAAGGCCCTACCGGCCCCAAAATAACAAAGTGCAGGTAGCTTTTACTGGCATGCACACCCAGGGCGGGGTCAGTGGCAATCATGGTAGGCCGAATGTAAAGTGACGCCCCAGGGTATGTGGGCACCCAGGCCTGCTCCATCTCAATCAGCCGGGCAATGGCTGACAAATGCGCTTCTTCATCCACAGAGGCCATGGCCATACGCCGGGCAGAGACATTAAACCGCTTCATGTTTTCCCACGGGCGAAAGAGGTTAATGTGGCCGTCAGGGCGGCGGTAAGCCTTGGTGCCTTCAAAGATTTCTTGGGCATAGTGAAAGACGGCCGTAGACGGCGCCAACACCAGCGGTTCATACGGGCCAATTTTGGCGTCATGCCACCCCTTTTCAGGTGAATACTTCTGGCTGAACATGCGATTGGTAAACTTGTCACCAAACCCAAAATCATCGGTTGGTGGTGTCTTTAGGTTACTTTCATCCAGGGGCAAAATTTGTATATCCATGAGTTATCCTCTTACTGTGCAGTTGCTCGCCTGATGTTTATTATCCCGCCTTTTACTTTCCAGGCAAGGCGCACGCTGTTTATATCATCTGTTCAATTACACCCAGGGAACGGCCGTCAGCGTCTCGCCGCAGCGCCTGGTGATCCCACCCGGAACCGGAGATAATAAAGTAATAAGCCGCACCGACACCAGGGATCTGGCTGCACAATTCATAGAACCGCTTCGCCTGCTTCCCTTTTTCGCTGGCCGGAATATTTTGCGCCGGGTCCGGGTTGCTGAACTCGGTGACAAAAATGAGTTTATCTGGGAACATGCGCCGGAACTTCTTTACCAGGGCAATCGCTTCCGTCTCTACCTGCTCCATGGTGGTGTAGTAGGTATGCACACATAAAAAATCGGCGGCACGGATGCCGGCTTCTGCTTGCTGCACAAAGGCCGTGTCATTCAGGCGGAATCCGGCATCATGCCCAAAACGGTATTCGGCATCACCACCCGGCGATAGGCCGGGAAAACCCACTTTAATGCCGGGGAACCGCTGGCGCAGCAGTTTGCGCCCTTGCATAAAATACTCGGCAAACTCCGCACCATTGCTCCATGAGCCGGGCACGCCTTTGTAACGCAGCCCTTCGTGTGTCAGGTTTGGCTCATTGTGCAGCTCATAATACGTGACGCCCGCGTTCACCAGCCGCTCAATGTCATTGGCCACCGTATTCACAAAATCCTGTACGGGCACATGACGGCCGTTCCAGCTTTCAAACAAACGGCACAGGTAGAACTTTGCCTGGTAGTTCTGCATCTCTTCTACTGAAACGCCGCTCATCACCTTGACCGATTCGAACCGACCGCGGGCGATGTCCCAGTCTGCCTGAAGTGGGTGGCGGTTGGCGCGGTCATGTACCCCTTTCAGCATGCGGCCAAATTCCCAGGCAGGGCCGGTATACGCCAATGTATCATCTGTCCTGCCAATGGCGCTCACCGCCGGGCTGCTTTCTACGGGCTGTGCTGCCGGCAGCTGCTCATCACGTTTAATGCGTACTTTATCTGAGCGGTAGATCAGTGCTGACTTGATCGTTTCTTTTAGCGCTTGCTCAGAGGGCTGGTTCCGGCCAGGGTAGCCATAACGGGTTAACAGGGAAACAGGACGGCCGTCGGTGGGGTCCAGCACCAGGTAATCATTTCCTTGCTTTGCCAGGGCAAAGACCCAATGCTGCTCTGTACCGTAGGTATAGGGGTCGGTTGGGTCTGTGTCTACCTGCAAAATCACCGCCTGCCCGGCGGCAATTTCCTGGTCAATGCGGCTGAGCAAATTGGCATCATGTTTGGCAAAGGTGGCCCCTGTATTGGGCAGAGGCATCCAGTTGTCATAGAATTTTATATGGTCAATCAGGTAAGCGGGGGCCAGGAAGTAGACATTAGAGCCATCAAACCCCTGCCCCGCTGGCCGGGTTAGTAACACATTATTCAGCGACAGGGGGGTATACGTTTCGCCAAAACCGGTCAACATCATAGACATACAGCTGAGCAGGCAGCCAAATTCGCCCAATGTCTTTGGACCATGGCCTAGTTTATGCGTTTTCCACTGCGGGTCATTTTGGCTGTACGGCCGTATACCAAAGCCATCCACATTGGCCGTTGACTGTATCTTCACCCAAAACGTATCTCCAAATGCCCGGTTCTGCTCATCATGAATACGCCAGGAGCTGGTATACGCTTCTGCCCGGGCCGGGGGGGCGATCATGGGCACAGAAAGCACCACCTCTTCGCCCGGTTGCGCGGCCGGCACCAAATGGCTCATCGCCCCGGCCATACGTGACTCACCGCCTACCCACACCAACCGGTACGCGGAGGTCCAGGGCAGGTCACCATTGTTCTTGACCACCCATTGTTTGGTGAAGCTTGTACCTTCCTGTATAGGGGTGCCATCAGGAATTTTGTGGTCATCAATATACTTGCTGTTGTTCACAGCTGCCGAACCGGTGACTGGTTTTTCTTCCGCTTTAGGTAGGGGGGTGGTCGTCACCAGCCGCAGCCAGATAATATCGCCAAACAGGCCGCCCCGCGGGTCTTTGAACTGCCAATCGGTGAAGTAACGGCGATTAGGCGTGACAGGTGCGGTCATTTCCAGGGAGATCTCTACATTCTCACCAGGGTTAACCGTGGCTTTAGAGGCCACTTCCTCCAGCGCATAACTGGCCTTAGCAGCCAACAGTTGGCTGCCTTTTTCAGCGTGAATATGGGCCACGGTATAGCCCGGCCCCCAGGTAGTTGTCCCTGAATTGCGCACCGTCCAGACGGCTTTAAAAGGGGAGCCGGCCGGCAGCAAATCCAGGTTGGCATTACAGGAGAAGGAAACAAACGTTGCACGATTCATATGGGCCTCCTAATAGCTACAAAAGTCGTTGTGCAGCCGATGGATAAAACAATACCCCCAACAAGCACATTGTACACGGAAATAGGAACCGCTCAAGAAGACATTTCTTCTGCTTCCCCTTTTGAATATCACAACAATGCCACAGTTATGAAAACATAATTCGGCACTAGCGAGGATCCAAGCCATTCCTAGATGACAGTCGCGGCGACAATTTGTCAGGCTAAAACCTGCTCTAGAATCGTTGAGAGTGATTGGGAAACGGCCGTGGCCGTCACCTGCTCAATAACATGAGATGGTAACGATTGTGCCAGCAAATGTTGCAGTTCTTGGACACTTTCCCTGACATCGTTCCGCACTCCGTCTTGCGCCAGAATAAAAACCACCAACTGCAAAGCCTCAACCTTATGCCCCTGCGCGGCTTGAAGCTTAGCAAAAGCTGCCAATCCACTGAATAAGGCTGGCTTTGCCTCTAACTGTTGCGAGATTTGCAACCCTTCTACAATAACTGCACGAGCCTGCTCATACTCCGCCAAAGCCGTGTAAACATTACCCAAATATACCAGGGTAGCGGCAACCCCCCATTGATCGTTAATCGTGCGCCGCAAGGCAATGGTTTGCACTAAATCTTGCTGTGCCGCTGCATACTCGCCCAAATCATATTTTGTACATCCCAAATTATTCAGCAGGGCTGCTTCGCCGTTGCGATCTCCCAGGGCGCGAGCTGTAATCAACCCTTCTTGATACAATTGCCGCGCCTCATGGTTCTTGCCCAATTTGTTCAATACCAACCCCAAATTCACAGTCATGCTCATTTCCGCATAACCCATATGGTGTTGGCGAGCTAACATCAGGCTTTCTGTGGCTAACTGTTGGGCTTCGTCATACTCTCCCATAAAAAAGGCCGTCATGGCCAAATTGCCCAAAGCTAGACAACATCCATCCGTCGCTTCAATGGCCTGATAAGCGGCAAGGCTCTCATGGCCAAAGCGCAGGGCAGCTTCAGGAACGCCCTGCCGGGTCTTGATAACTGTGAGCGCATTAGCTGCGCGGGCAATGTTGTACAGGTTTTCCAATTCACGGCCAATGGCCAGGCTTTTTTCTAAATGATGTTCTGCTTGCTCATCTTGCCCTTGCAAATGGTAGACAATGCCGAGATGCAGATGGCAAAAAGCGGTCTCGCCAGGCTTATCTGCTTCATGGGCTTGTTGTAAGGCCTGCGTCAACAGGCTGTGGGCTTTGTCGTATGCGCCCACACGGTAAAGCAGCCCAGCCCAACGCGCCGCCATACGGCCGTTTCCCACCCCCTCATCTCCCAGTGCCTGCACAGCCTGCGCCAACATCTGCTCACCCTGCTGGAAAAGGGACCGGGCATTGTAATATTCATACACAGCCTCAACGGCCGTTTCCAAAAAGGCAATGTCCCGCTGGCGCCACGCCATCTGCCAACCATGATTGATATTTTCCAACTCCTCGGCCAACGCCCTTATTGCTGTATCGCGCCCCTTCCCTATGACCCGCTGCCCGTACTGTCGCAAAAACGCCTGGTAATAGGCCAGGTAGGCCGCTTCCAACGCCTCCTGTTGTGAAGTAGCCGCCAGCTTCTCTGTCACAAACTGGCGTAGCAGCCGGTGCATCTGGTAACGCTCCTGGCGATGAATGAGCGATTTGTCTACCAATGATTGTAAGGTCAGGAGTGAGGCGCCGGCCACGGCCGTGGCCGCCTCTCGCTTAAAACCACCACGAAACAGCGCCAGCGCCAGCAATGCTTGTTGCTCAGCACCATTTAGCCGCTGCCATGACTGCTCAAACACGGCCGACATGCTCCGATGTCTTGCAGGCACATGGGGCGATGACGAACTCAAAATGGTTAACCCTTGCCGCATCTCAGCGGCAATCTCCTGGCAAGAAAGCGTTTGTACCCAGGCCGCCGCCAGTTCAATGGCTAAGGGCGTCCCCTGCGCCATCTGGCAAATATGGATGACGTGCGGCTCATCAATCACAGAGGTGGAAAATTGCGGACGAATCATACGTGCCCGCTGGAAAAACAGCCGCAGCGCTTCATATCGGGCAGCCTCGGTTGCCGGGAGTAAACGGTCAGTGGGGGGAATAAGCATCCCCTGTACCGGCAGCAACCATTCTTGGGGCAGATTGAGCCGCTGCCGCGATGTGACCAGTAATTTCACGTCCGGCGCATGGCTGATGATCTCCACCAGCAAGGGTACAGTCTCCGTGAGCTGCTCAAAATTATCTAAAATGAGAAGTATCTCTTTTTGTCGTAAATAATTAAGCAGTTGTGTTTGTAGCGGGGTGGTGCCAGCAAAATCGAATCCCAGAGCCTTGGCGATAACGGCCGTCATGACATGACCCAATTGTGGTTGGGCTTCAATATCTGCCAAGGGCACAAAGCTAAGGCCATCACGGAAATGTGGGGCAAGGGATACGGCCGTTTGCAACGCCAGCCGCGTCTTGCCAATTCCCCCCGGTCCTGTCAGCGTTAGCAATCGGCACTCCGGGTCAAGCAGCCGCTCTGCAATCGCTGCCAACTCTGCCTTACGGCCGATAAAAGAAGTTGTGGGCAACGGCAAACGCTGTTTGGGTGGCGCCGGCTGGTTCAAGACGGAAACTTCTGGTACAGGCTCGCTCTGCCGCAAGGCCAAAAGGTGCTGGTAGAGATTGGTCGTCTCTATCGTCGGTTCAATACCCAATTCCTCAGCTAAAATTGCCCGGCACGACGCATACTGGCTCAAAGCTGCACTGACCTTGCCCTGCGCCGCCAGCACCCGCATCAATTGGCGATGAGACTCTTCGCGCCAGCGGTCCAGGCTAATTTGCCGTGCGGCCAACTGGGCAGCGTTATAATAATCACCCACCGACAAAGCTTCTTCCGCCAACTGGTAAAAACGACTCATCACCTGCTGGTGATACCATTCGCGCTGGACAAGCACCCACTCTTCAAATTCCTGGCAGTCAGGCAGGTGCAACTGGTCTAAAAAGAGGCCTGTATAAAGCTGCAACAACTCAGGGGCACCGGCCTGAGGAATGGCCTCGATGTCCAGCCAATCTGTCTGCAAACGATGGAATTGAATGGTGGTGCGGGTGGTAATAAAGTAGGGCTGTTCCGTTTCCCCCAGGGATTGTTTTAATTTGAAGAGGGCCTGGCGCAAATTATTACGGCCGTCAGACGCTGATGCCTCGGGCCAAAAAAGGGCGGCCAATGTTTCACGTTGATACGGCCGTTTCTCATTCACCGCCAGATACGCCAGCAGGGCCCGCCCCTTATCCGATTCGAAGCGGCTGATCACCCGCCCCCTTGCCGTAACCTGAAACCCACCCAGAAATGCTAAACGTAAACGCATCATCCTTTTCCTGTGTGTTTTAGGTAATCGGCAACAATATTTCGAAAGTAAGATCGCTTGAGGCGTTGCCGATTCCTCGAGGAAACCGCGAGAAAACGCCTCTTTTTACGTCTGAAAACTTTTCGCGGTTTACCTAACCATTTTACGCCAGAGTCAATCAGAAACAGAGAGTAAAAAGTCCTACACCTAACGATGACCTAACGCGGCCACAGTATAACCCCACAAATATATCTTCCATGATGGTTTGATGAAGGACTCTACACCACCTTACTTTTCCTATCTTGTGCGCTTTTGGTTTGTGAATGCGCCCACCGGCCCCACCTGGCGCGTCTCCGTGCAGCAAGTGGGGCAAGACAGGCTGCGCTATTTCCCAGACCTGGCGCGGTACTTCGAATATGTGGTGCAAGAAATGGATACCCAACAACCAGATAAAGACCAAATCTAATCATCATCATCTTTCACAAAGAGAGGTTGCCATGAAAACAAAACTCTATTGGGGAATCATCCTGTTGAGCTTGCTCCTTGTTTATCCGCTGCTTATGGTCATGAAACGGCCGTTACCCCTCCATGCGGCTGGGTTCATCGTCGATACGAGCGCCGATGATCTATGGGCACACGATGCCAACCCTGGCGATGGCCTCTGTGCTGATCAGTTGGGCAGCTGCACCCTGCGTGCTGCTATTGAAGAAGCCAACGCCCTTCCCGGGCATGATACCATCACCTTTAGCTCACCCATGACCATCACCATTAGCCCCGATGAAGGCCAACTGCCCACTATCACCGGGCAGTTAGATATTGATGCCAGCGGTGTCTGGGACAATATCCATGACAAGCCAGGTGTCATCTTAAATGGCGGCGGTCAAAATTTCTCCGGCCTGGTTCTAATGGCAGATTCATGCCATGTCTACGGCTTGTATATCCGGAACTTTAACTTTAATGGGATTTCCGTCCGCTCCGGCTACAACAATATCGGTGGGGCAGAGGATGGTCGGCGCAATGTAATTTCTGGTAATGGCCTGGCCGGTATTGATATTAACGGGAGTGCAGGCCAAAACAACTTCGTTGTCAACAACTTCATCGGTGTGTCACCATCTGGCACCGCAAAGGAACCAAACATCGTCGGGATTTCATTGTTGGACGGGGCAGCCAGCAATGTCATAGGGGGATATACAACCTTGCAAGGAAATCTCATTGCCGGTAATACGGAACATGGGATTGTAGTCGGTGGCAGCGGCACAAATGGCAACATATTGGGCGGAAACGTGATTGGCGGCACACCCACCCTGGGGAATGGCAGGGATGGGGTTTCTGTCCATACCAATGCCGGTCATACCATCATTGGTGGATCCAATTATCCTGGGAATACGATTTCCGGTAATGGGGAATCTGGTATTTATGTTTCTACCGTCACTGGCACCACCCGAGCTGAATTTAACACCATCTATGAGAATGGCGACAGTGGGATAACCATCTTTGGCGCCAATGTATGGGTAATTAGCAATACGATTTCTGCTAATAATGATGCTGGTATTATCGTATCTGGGGCCGCGGCGACGGGGAATTGGCTGACCCAAAACAGTGTCTATAACAATGGTTGGATCGGGATTGATCTGATAAGTGGCGGCAATACGGAATTGGCTGCTCCTGTGATTACGTCTGCTGCACCAACCGGGGCGATGGGAACGGCATGTGTTTCCTGCACGGTCGAACTCTTTTCCAGCAGTGACGGGGAGGGCCAGACCTATGAGGGGGTGACCACGGCCGACGCCAATGGCGACTGGACCTACAACGGTTCACTCGGCGGGCCGTTGGCGACAGCCATCGCCACAGACGGCAACAAGAACAGTTCTGAATTCTCTTTCCCCAGTTCAGTTGCCAACCCACCTTCGCCCAGTTACAAGCAATTTCTCCCCTTTGTCACCAAATAACAATTTTTGGGAGGTATCTCTCATGACAGCATGGAAACGGATTCTTGTTATTGTAGGCGCTATTCTTTTGGCTTTTGTCGTTTTTAGCAGTACTTTAGCGACGGCGCAGACGGCAGCGGCCGTTGCCCGGCAACCAACCACTGCCCAGCCGATGGGGGATACCTCTACGCTTCTTTCCGCTGCCTGGGACGTTCAGTTTGGTGTTCCGCCCGGGGGCAACGGCCTAAACGGCGAAGTGGTGGCCATCGCCGCCGACAGCAGCGGCAACCTCTACGTTGGCGGCAACTTTAACCAGGCCGGCAGCACCACTGCCTACCACATTGCCATGTGGGACGGCACCACCTGGCACGCGCTCATTGATGGCAACGGTTACAATGGCCTCAGTGGGGATGTGTGGGCTATTGCCATCAACCCGGCCAATGGCGATGTTTTTGTGGGCGGCATCTTTGCTCGCATAGACGGCAACAACGCCGGGCCATTGGCCTGCCGTATTGCCCGTTGGTCGCCAGGCGCGGCTACCTGGTCTACCTTGCAAGATAGCAGCGGCTTTTTAGGAGTAGATGGCAGCATCCATGCCCTGGCCGTCATGGGTGATGAACTATTTGTGGGCGGTTCGTTTGACGGCGCAGCTACCAGCGGCAGCTGCGGCACTGCCAATGTGGCGGCGCCGGGGCTGGCCAGCTGGCACATTGGCAGCGCTACCTGGTCAGACGTGGGTGGCAGCATGGGCAGCAGCTTCCCCAAGGTAAATGTGCTGACGAGTGATGGCACAACTCTTTATGCTGGCGGCTTTTTTGATATGGCCGGCGGGGCGCCTGCCAACAATGTGGCACGCTGGGATGGCGGTAGTTGGACAGCCCTGGACAGCGGCCTTAATGGGGAGATTGAGGCGCTGGCTCTGGCAGGCAGCACGCTGTATGCGGGGGGCACCTTTACCCAAACCGGCAGCGGCGGCGATGCCAATTATG
The DNA here is from genome assembly GCA_011525915.1 of Ardenticatenaceae bacterium. Classification (GTDB taxonomy): domain Bacteria; phylum Chloroflexota; class Anaerolineae; order Promineifilales; family Promineifilaceae; genus CAADGU01. The sequence goes on from WYBM01000025.1 coordinate 68,741, forward strand.
TAGCGCAGTGGGACGGCGCGCTGTGGTCTTCACTGGGCAGCGGGATTGGCGGTGTCTGTCTGCCGGGGCTGTTGTCGGTGAAAGATATGCTGGTGCAGGGGAATAACGTATACGTTGCAGGCTTGTTCCAGAGCGCGGGTGGCGCAGGCGCCAATAATATTGCGATGTGGGACACGGCCGTTCATGCCTGGTCGGCCCTGGGTGATGGCTTGGGCATTCAGCCTACATTCCCTTGTGAAGCGGTAGATTATGTCAATACTCTGGCCTGGGGGAGTGTCTATGCCGGCGGCACATTTACCGCCTCTGGCAGCCTGGTCACGTCTCATTTTGCCCGCTGGGTGACGGCCGTTCCCAGCCACGCGGTAAGCTTGCTGCCAGCAACGGCCGTTGGCAGCAATACCCCCGGCACCATAGTGACTTACAGCTTACAAGTCCGCAACGACGGCTCCGAGCCTGACAGCTATGACCTTCTACTGGGCAACCACAACTTTCCCACCCAAATCAACCCCACCAGCGTCGGTCCTCTCCCCCCGAATGGCAGCGCCACGGCCGTTGTCAGCGTCACCATTCCGGGCACAGCTAACGCCGGTGACAGTGATACCGTTATTGTCACCGCTACCTCTCAGACAGACGCCAACATCTTCGACCAGTCCTACCTGACAAGCCAGGCCTATATAGCCCCTGATTGCCAAACTATTGTCAATGAGCAGTTTGAGAGCGGTGATGTACCTGCGGGCTGGCTCGTGGTGGATAATCTGAGCGGCGGGCAGGTATGGCGCTTTGACGATCCGGCTGGACGAGGCAATCTGACGGGTGGCGCCGGTGGCTTTGCCGTCATAGACAGCGATTTTGAGGCAGGGATGCAAGACACGGAGCTGCACACGCCTCTTTATGATTTGAGTACGGCCACGGCCGTTTCCCTCACCTTCAACACAGATTTCCGCTGGTATGCAGGCGGCGGCGACGAAAAAGCAGATGTGGACATCAGCACCAATGGCGGCACGAACTGGATGAATGTGTGGCAAAAAACCGGCGCCGATTATCGTGGGCCTGTCACCGAAACGGTAAACCTAACCGCTCTAGCCGCCGGTAACAGCGTGATAGTCCGCTTCCACTACTACAATGCCAACTTTGATTGGTGGTGGCAGGTGGACAATGTAACCCTGACCCGCTGCAACCCACCCATTCCAGATGATTCACTCATCCTGGGCAACCTGGTCTGGGATGACAGCGATGGGGATGGGCTTTTTGAGCCGGGTCATGGGGAACAGGGTATCTCTGAAGTCCTGCTCAACCTCTATGAAGACACAAACCACAACAACCAGTTTGATATCCTCAACGACGCCTTTATCACCAGTACCAGCACCGATGCGGCCGGACATTACACCTTCACCCGGCTGGCAGCAAATGATTACATTGTGCAGGTTGCGCCAGCTAATTTCTCTGGCCCATCTGCGCCCCTGTTCAATCGTGTGAGCAGCAGTGGCAATGGCTTGCCTGCGCCTGACCCCGACGATGATGTGAACAATGACGACAATGGCGATGACATGGCCGGGCAGGGGAGTGCGGCCCAGGCCATCACCCTGAATTATGGTAGTGAACCGATCAATGATGGTGATGCCAATGCAAACAGCAACCTGACGCTGGATTTTGGTTTTACCCGCAATAGCCTGATCGCCGGTCAAAAATTTGAAGATGTTGATGGAGATGGCGCCTATCTGCTGCCGCGTGATTATGCCGTGGTGGCCGAAGCAGACAGGGCCACCTGGGGTGATCTGAATGGAGACGGCCATATGGATGCGATGGTCATTGGCCATTCTGCCTCTTTTTCCCTGCTGTTTGGGCGCAGCAACGGCACGTTTGCACCAGATGTCAAGATGAACACAGACAGCGCCGTTGGCTTTTGGCTGGATGTTGAATCAGGTGATGTGAATCATGATGGCTTTTTAGACCTGGTAGCCACTACGATTCTGTCTGCATCACCACCATCTGATCACGTCATGGTATTGCTGGGCCAGGGAGGCGGCACTTTTGCTGAGGCGCAAACCTTTAACATGGCCGGCCACCCTGCATATCTGGAGATGGCAGATTTAAACGGAGACACCCATCCAGACCTGGTAGTAGGGTTTAGAGATATAAAGGTGTTGGCCGTTTATTTTGGGGATGGCCACGGCCGTTTCCCCATGCCCAATGCCCAAATCATGCCCGTCTCCGGCGGCACTCACGATCTCGCTCTGGCTGATTTGGATAACGACAATGACCTTGATCTAGCAGCCATTGTCAGCAATGATGTGGTAATCGGCCTCAACAACGGCAGCGGCAGCTTTTCTCTGACCCCTTACACCCAAACCCAGCCTGAACACTTTTCCCTGGGCGACGTGGACAATGATAATGATCTGGACATTTTATTTATCACAACCAACTCAGCCAGGCTCTTAATCAATGGCGGCAGTGGCACATTCACCGCCGGCCCGATGCAAGCCATTGTACCCGATGTCCGTGATGTTGTTTTGGCCGAGGTCAACGGCAGTCATCTAGACCTCCTCCTGGCTTATACCAACACGGTTGAGATCATGACCGGGAACGGCAACGGCACGTTTGGCGCCGCGGCAAGCCACTCTATCGGCGCGGCGATCAATGAACTGCATGTCTTTGATGTGGATGGCGACGGCCATCTGGATTTGGTGAGCGTCAATATGGTTGCTCCAGGTTCCATCTCCCGCCTGTTTGGTGACGGGCAGGGTGGCTTTACGGTCCATCGTCCTGAAGCCGGGCTACCCAACTGGACGATCTTCTTAGATGAAAACGGAAACGATGTGCTGGATGGGGGAGAAGCCAGCCAGCTTACGGATGCCGGTGGCCATTACACCTTCACCCAGCTTGTGTCAGGAACGTACCATGTACGAGAGGTGCAGCAAGCCGACTGGCAGCAGACAACAGCCAATGGAACCACGGTCGTTTCCGGCCAACAAACCATCACCAATGTTAACATCGGCAACTTCCACCTGATAAGTATCAGCGGCACCGTGTACCACGACCAAAATGAGAATGGCAGCCGTGACGGCGGCGAACCGGTACTGGCCGGGCGGAATCTCTTTTTAGACGATAACCATAATGGGGTTCAAGATACAGGGGAAGTGACGGCAACAACGGATGTGAACGGCCGTTATACCTTCACCGCACTCCCCCCCAGAACCTTCTTTGTACGCCAGATAATGCCCGTCGGCTGGAAGGCGACCACTGGGCAGGTACACATCTTGCCCGCCATTAGCCAGCAGACAATGGTGGTAGATTTTGGCAACGCGCCCATCTCTGTCTACGGTCGTAAATTTGACGATGTAGACGGCAACGGCCGTCCCCAACCCATCTTCACCTTTGCTGCCGCCCCCCGGCTAGCCGCCACAGGAGACGTCAATGGGGATGGTTATATGGACGCTGTCGTGCAGGAATGGGGCATCTCCATCTTGTTGGGCCGGGCCGACGGCACTTTACAACCACCCTTGAAGCAGCCATTGGCCGTCGCCTCATCATCCGGTTCACACACCCCAAGCGATATTGAGCTGGCCGATCTGAATGGCGATAACTTTGATGACATCATCGTCACCATGTTCCACCATCCAGCCTACGCCATCACCCAGGTTGTTACCTTGTTGTCACAGGGGAACGGCTCATTTGGCCCGCCCACACGCTATGCCAGCGGCAGCACCCTGCCTCAAGAAGCAGAAGTGGCAGACCTGAACGGAGATGGGCATTTGGATCTGGTGGTTGCCAACACCACACACGGCGCCGGCGGCCCCATCACCGACACCATCTCTGTGTTTATCAACAAAGGGGACGGCCGTTTTAAGACCCATACAGATTACTTTGTCCCCCATAACGGCAGCCTGGTGAAATTAGCCGATATGGACGGGGATGGGGACATGGATATTGTCGCCAGTAACAACAGTGTTGTGGTCTTATTGAACGATAACGGCCTCTTTAACAGCCGGGTCAACCTCAGCACGAACGGTAATGCTGCTGCCTATCTGGCCCTGAGCGATGTAGACGGCAATGGCTTTCCCGATATTTTAATCATAACAGCCATACCCAGCACCAATGTGCTTATCTTCCCCAACAACGGCAACGGCACGTTTGCCCAACATACCGCCCTGCCTATTGGCGGGTTGGCTGTTGAACATGCAGATGAAGGGTTAACGGCCGGCGACATCAACAACGACACTCACACCGACCTGCTCATTCCGCTCAACACCAACGCCATAGGCGTGTTTTTGGGCAACGGCGCCGGCAGCTTTAGCAGCCGCAAAGATTACCCGGTGGGTGACGAACCCCGGGCGGCCCTCGTGACCGATTTTGACCGGGACGGCAACCCCGACCTATGGGTCATCAACGAGGGCAGCGAAGATGCCTATCTACTGGCTGGCGATGGTGCGGGACGTTTTGCCCTTACCCCGGATGCCGGCCTACCCAACTGGACCATCTACCTGGACAACAACAGCAACAACATCCTCGACAGCGGAGACATCAGCGCCACCACCGACGCCCTGGGCCATTACACCCTAACGGCCGCTTTACCCAGCTACCGCCTGCGTGAAGTCAACCAGCCTGACTGGGTGCAAACGGCCGTTCCCTCACCTACCAACATGCTCCCCACCGCCAAAGATCTCACTGGTGTAGATTTTGGCAACTTCAAACTGGCCACCATTTCCGGCACGGTTTACCACGATCTCAACTTCAGTCGCCGACCAGAACCGGGCGAAGTGGGCCTGAATGGGTGGACTGTGTTCATTGACCAGAACCAAAATGGCACACTGGATGGCGGTGAACCCAGCACGACTACAAACAGCGATGGTCACTATTCATTCACTCAGGTTTCGCCCAGCCACCAACATCTGCGTATCGTCCTGCCTGCAGGCTGGCAGGCCAGTAAGCCGCTGCCGGAACGGGTCGCCCCCGGCAGCGGCCAGACCATGATCGTCCACTTAGGCGTATACCGGCCGGTGGCTGTGGGAGATTTTGTTTGGCGTGATCTCAACGGGGATGGCCTTCAGGATGCGGGTGAACCGGGGGTAGAGAATGCGCTGGTGTCACTACACACGGCCGTTGGTCACCGCCTGCTCACTCAGACCACGAACATCAGCGGCGGCTACACCTTCGCCAACGTCAACCCTGGCGTATATGCCATCTCCTTCACCCTGCCCTCCGGCTACCACTTTAGCCCCCAAGACCAGGGAATGTTTGACTTTAACGACAGTGATGCCCATGTGGGGACGGGGCAAACGGCCGTCTTCACCCTCACCTCTGGTATCGACCAAAATACCTGGGATGCCGGCATGTACCGTCCCGCCCTCATTGGCGACCGCGTTTGGGCCGATGCCAACTACAACGGTATTCAAGACAGCGGCGAAACCGGCGTCAGCGGTATTGCCGTCACCCTCTACGTTACTACCAGCACCATCCCCTTTAATACGACCACCACCGACGTCAACGGCGGTTACAGCTTTTTTGTGCCCCCCGGCACGTATCGGCTTATGTTTGAACGCCCAATCGGGTATATCTTCACCCATGCCGATGTGACCGCCGATGATGTAGACAGCGACGCCGATGCCGGGGGCAATACCATCCTCTTTACGGTGATTGAAAATGAACAAAGGTTGGATTGGGATGCGGGGGTGGTGGAGCTAACGGCCGTGGGCAACCGCGTCTGGTTCGATGTCAACAACGACGGCATACAAGACAACGAAGAACCTGGCCAGCCCGGCATCACCGTCACTTTGCATAACAGCGGCGGTCTTGTCGCCACCCAAATAACCAATGGCGACGGTCACTACACCTTCACCAACGTCATTCCCGGCAGCTACACCATCAAAGTAGAAAAACCAACCGGCTGGGCATACAGCCCCAAACAAAACCCCGGCGCCCCCGATAACGATCATGACAGCGATGTGGACCAGACAACAGGCGAGACCGACACTTTCACCCTCAATCCGGGGCAGGTAGATATAACCCAGGATGCTGGGTTGTACCCCTTGCCAGCCGCCATTGGCGACCGTGTCTGGCATGATCTCAATGGTGACGGCATTCAAGATACGGGCGAACCGGGCCTTATCAGCGTTACCGTCAACCTCTATTACGCCGGCACCATTTTCCCCTACGCCACCCAAACCACCGATGCCAACGGCCATTACACCTTCACCAACATCCTGCCCGGTGACTACTACCTCAGCTTCAACCCGCCTGGTGGCTACTACCTCAGCCCCCGCGACCAGGGCGGCGACGACACGCGGGACAGCGACCCCGATGCCACACCTTCCAGCCCCACCTTTGCCCAAACTATCAGCTTCACCGTCTCAGCCGGCGATACCATCACTAAATGGGATGCGGGTGTATACCAGCTTGGCTCCATTGGCAATTATGTTTGGCTTGATCTCAATTTTGACGGCCTGCAAAGCATAACAGAGACCCAAATCAACGCTATCACGAGTTTCCTTACCGTCACACTTACTAGAGGGGATTTCGTGATTTCTACGACACATACGGATATCAGAGGGCACTATACCTTTACCAATCTATTTCCAGGAAGCTATGCTCTACAATTTCCACCCCATTCTACTTTTGCGTCTCCCGAATTAATCCATTTAACCCTTCAAGATCAGGGGGGTGATGACACAATTGACAGTGATGCCGATCCCGTCAGCGGCAAAACGACAACGTTCACGCTAACATCTGGTCAACAAGTATATGACTGGGACGCTGGTTATGTGGTCTTTGGTACTCTCAAGATGGAAGTTAAACGGGATAACGATCTGGATGGTTACGCGGAGCAGCCTATGGCAAACATTACGGTTCATCTGCTAGATGCAACTACCAATGCTGTACTCAAAACGACATTAACTGATAGTGGTGGCTATGCCTATTTTAATGTCCCATGGACTGAATCGTACAAAATGCAAGTTGAGAAACCAAACGGCTATCTTTTTGCGCCGAGGGAGTTCCAAGCCATTGACTTCGATCTGACATCTGGAAAAACAGGGGTATATCTTTCCGTGCCCCCGCTTTCTACGTTTGGAGAGACAGTGATCGTTTATCAGCCAGGTGGTTCTGGGAGTATACTGCCGGGCAGCGGCGGCATGGTGCAAATAGCCAATAATCAGGGAGACCTGACAACGGCACAGTTTATACCCGGTGCGGTTACGACAAATACAACCGCATACTTAACCAATTTGGCCGGCGGGTCAGTTCAAACCATGCTTCGAGCAACGTCAGGCATAACCCCCACGTTTGACCCACCGCAGGGATACGCGGCGACTAATCATGAGATTTATATGGATGCGACGCAGGCAGGCGGGCAAGTGCCGGGTTTACAGTTTGCGGTTCCGGCCACGTTGACAATTGCCTACAGTGACGCTGATGTAGCTGGTGTGGATGAAAACAGCTTGCGTCTGTTCTACTGGGATTGGGAAAGTGAAGGGTGGGTAGAGGCGGCAGCGGTTTGTATGACACCATTTACACCGCAGATAGATAGGACGGCAAATGTAATAACGGCCGTAGTGTGCCAGACAGGCAGGTATGCTTTGTTCGGCCAGCCGAGTCACACTTCATTCTTACTCTTTTTACCGGTCATAACACGGCCGTAGGTCAAAGCTGTCCTGGCAACTTCACACATGGCGGTACTTCGCCAACCGTAGCACATTTGTTTTCCACGTTTTAGTAGGGGCAGGCCTTGTGCCTGCCCCGCCTGTGTCTGCCCCCACTCCGGGCGACCACAAGAGTCGCCTTTACCAGATGTCGTGGTCTTTTATTTAATACAGCATTAAAAGGTGAGGACAGGAAGCAATTTTGGTAAAATCGCGGCATGGCTGACAAAAAAAAGCATGATATTCCCCTGCGGCTGTCTACCCTCCTGGCTTTCCTCTTAGGTATTTTTTTCTCTCAGGCATTTAACTACTGGTGGCGGCTGCTGCGCCAACCCAGGCTGGCATCCCGGCCGCATCATTATTTGCCGGAACATGACACGGCCGTGATCGAAGCCGACCCTGCCTTGCACATTGCGGAAGCCAACGTGCGGGCCGGCATTGAAGAGCGCCACCTGCCCGATGGCTCACGCAAGACTATTCTCTGGGCCGGGTGGCGCAACTTCCGCGAACCGTGGGCGCGTGACTTTGGCTTTGCCAGCTTTGGCCTGGTAGAAATGGGGGAAAAACGGGCCCTCAAAGAGACACTGGAAATATATCTGCATTATCAACAAGCAGACGGCCGTTTCCCGGTCAAAATTCACTCCACCAATGTGGCCACCCGCTACCTGCACTCTCTCTTTGCCCGACAGCAGCCTACGTATAACCCCCTGCGCCCTAAATACCACACCGCCCACCGCACCATTTCCCTCGACGGCAATTCGCTGCTGGTCATCGCCGCCCTTAACTACCTGCGCTATTACCAGGATGAAGTGTTTGCCCACCGCTATTGGGACGCGCTCAAACGTGCGCTGCACTGGGTAGAAATGCAGGCCTTACAACCAGACGGTCTGCTGCATCAGGACGCCTACACCGATTGGGCCGATTCTGTCATTCGTAAAGGGGCCGTCCATTATACAAACGTCCTCTACTGGAAGGCATTACGCGAATTTGCCCTGGATGCCGCCCGTTACGGTTATAGCGAAGATGCCAATGCCTTTCAAAGGCGTGAACAGCAATTACGCGCCGCCATCAACCAGCACTTTTGGGATGAACGTCAAGGTTTCTATATCACCAGCCGCCAATTCCCCCTGGTTCTCAGCAGCGATGGCAACCTGCTGGCCATCGCCTGGAAGCTGGCCACCCCACCCCAGGCTCACGCTATTCTAGACAATATGACCGGTTTTGGCATGGCTGAACCGGTACCCACCAAATGTACCAACCGGGATTACGGCCGTGATTTTATTGCCTTTGAAAATCGTCTGGGGGGCATTGCGCATTATCACACGTCCGCGGCCTGGCTGTGGTTAGGAAGCTGGCATGTGATCGCCCTGGTGCGCAGCGGCCGGCTAGACGAAGCCGGGCGCCTGCTGGACCGTATGCGGCGGGTCATTGTGCGTGATGGTGTCGTCCACGAAGTGTATGGGGAAAATGGCCACTATCTGAAAACCCGCTGGTATGAATCAGAAGCACCGCTCACCTGGAGCGCCGCTTTGTTCGTTTATGCCAGCGCCGTTTTCCGTAACCCGCAAGCTGTGGCCAGCAAACAAGTCATACACGAGGACAAAGAGCGCTTATGAGACCATTCACCGGGCAGGTTGTGCTGATCTTCTGGCTCTTGCTGCTGATCGTCACCGTACAAGGGGCGGTGGTCGGGGCACGGCCATCCGACAATGGGCCGTCCGGCAATGGGCCGTCCGGCAATGGACTGCTCTTTCTGCCGCTTATCATGCGGTCATCAACCTGTGAGGTTCCGGGTGAACCCTACAACACGCTGAGCATCAATGGAGCCCCTTTTGCCGGCGACGCAGCCCAAAACATTGAATACAACCTGGGCTACCGTGGTTATGCCCCCACCACGACCCAGCTGCAGTTAGTGCCCCTGGGCCCTGTTCATGACGTAAACGCCCCCCAGTTTAACACCCTCTTCAGCAATTTGCGCCTCCCCGACTTTACCAACGCTTACCATCGTTACCGCTGGGCCAACGGCCAGCCGGTAGATACACAGTCACCCTGGGGCTCCACTGTTTTGGGGCTGGGCGTCATACCGGGCGAAATCATTCACGCACCAGATTCCGGCTATAACCTGGGCGGCGGCCACGATGCCCTGGTGCTGTACGCCGGGAAAACGCGCCTGACGCTGAAATACACCCGTGAAGACAGTGTCGCCGTCGGTTATACGGTTTATATTGAGGATATCTGTGTTCACCCCGCATTGTTGTCTTTGTACCAGACGTTAAACGCCAACGGCCGTACCACGCTGCCGGCTTTACCAGGTGGCCAGCCTATAGGCCGGGCCATCGGCAGCCAGATCAAGGTTGCCGTGCGTGATGCCGGCCACTTTCTGGACCCACGCTCCTGTAACGATTGGTGGCAGGCCTTTCCGGCGGCTTGTAATTAGGTCATCAGCAGCAAGCATTCAAAAATAAAATCGCTTTAGGTGTTGCCGGTAAAAGCACAAACGTTTGCACTTTTGCCGAACCCCAAATGTACTCTTGCTAAGTAGCCGTATGATATAATGCCCTCAACCATGAATCTCTGGCCCCAGATCGCCACGTTATTAACGGAACCACCAGGAAACATTATTTACCACCTGGTCACCCTGTTTGCCTTGCAGGCAACCTTTGCCATTTCCCTGAGCCAATGGCTGCGTGACCGGGAAAATGGTGAAGCATGGCGCGGGCTGATGGCCGCTGGCAGCTTAATCGTCGGGCGCGTTTTGCTGCTGACGGCCGGCTTGCTGCTGGCCAATGATCCGGCGCGGGCAGCCGCTTATTTGCCCCCTCTTGAACAGGCACTCAACGGCATCACGGCCGTGCTGTTGGTGTGGGCTGTCGTGCTGCCATCGGCCTGGCAGCCGCGCCTGGGTGATGTCTTGCTGCTGCTTAGTATGCTGGTGATCACCCTGCTTACCGTCTCCTTTGTTAACGCCTGGGGACCGCTGGCCGCTGCTGGTGTGCCCTACGCCGAAACGCCTCAAATGCTCACCTGGTTGGGGCTGCAAATAGGCGTTTATGGTTTGGGGCTAACCCTGACCCTGACCAACCGGTACACGCGCCTGGGGCTGCCGCCGCTGATGATAGCCCTTTTACTGGCCACGGCCGTAGCCGCTTTGCTTAACGTCGTGGGGGAAGCGGCCGCAAACATTCCGCTGCTCTTTTATCTGCGCCTGGGCTACCTGGCTGTTTTCCCGCTCTGGGCAGCCCACACTTACCGCCAATCGATTGCGCCACTGGTGGCCGCCCAACAAGCTAACCGCCCCGCTGTGCGTCAATTGATCGATTCCCTTACCTTCTCTACGGCCGTTTTACAATCCTTTGATACGGAAAACCGCGCCCACCAGGCCGTTGCGCTTATTCAACATCTAGTAGACGCGACCTTTGTGGGTGTAGGCATCTTCCCGCCAGACAACCGCCAACTCATTCACCTGACCAGTAATCTGCCCCAGGCGGGGGCCAACGCGCCCCGCAGCTGGCAGCTTGACCTGGTAGAATGGCCACCATTCCGCGCCGCCATCCGCAAGAAAGAAGCGGTAGAACTGCTGCCTGATGGTGCCGGAACGCGCCATCTGCATATTTTGTATGAGGCCATGGCCGTAGGACCCTTTGGTGCCATGCTGGTAGCACCCATGTTTGTCGCCGATGAACCGGTAGGCATGTTACTTCTGGCCAAAAGTGAGGGCCGGCTGCGCTGGTCAGCCCGCGAAAAAACCATGGCCCCGGCGCTGGCGGCTTTTATCGCCCAGGCACTCACCAACAGCTACCGTCAGACACCAGCCATTCAGGAACCGCCTCTACCCCTCTCCACCCTGCCGCTCATGGACACAGCCACCAGCATAGCCGTCAGCGGCCGCCTCATTGCCATGGAAGCAGAGCGGGACAAATTAGCGTTGGAATTGGAAACGGCCGTTAACCGGGCAGCGCAATCTGAAGCCCGCGCCGTGGTCGCCCTGAAGCGGGCCCACGATCTGGCGCAAACACTGGATGAGATAGAACGTGTCAACCGCGATGAGCACATCGAAGCCCTGGAGCGGGAAATTGACATGCTGCGTGAATCGCTCATTGAAGCAGAGGAAGCCATGGCCATGGCCGCGGCGGGCGAAATTGGCCTGACCACAGAATGGGTCATGATGACCATTACCCGGTACTCTGGCCAGCTGGAAGAAGCCCAGGCACGCATTGAAGCGCTGGAAATGGAAGTGAGCCGTCATGAACGGGGCACCGCCGATGACCTACTGGTGGCCCTGATTCAAGAGCTGCGTACACCGATGACCTCTATCGGCGGTTTTACCGATTTGCTGCTGGCCGAAACGATGGGCATTTTGGGGGCACGCCAGCGCAACTTGCTGCAGCGTGTTCAGGCCAACACCAGGCGTATGAATGGGCTGCTAGACCAGATGCTGCAGTTGGTAGCCAGCCGCGAGCAGCCCACGCCGGCGGCCGAAGAAGTCATTGATGTGGCCGATGTCATTGAAACGGCCGTGACCGGCATCATGTCTCAAGTGCGTGACAAAAACTTGCGCCTGGATATGGATGTGCCCTATAACCTGCCTTCCCTGACGATCAAACGGGCCCATCTACAACAGATGGTGTCCCATTTGTTAGGGAATGCGTGTCAGGCGGCAGGCAATAACGGCCGTGTCATCATTACTGCCCAGGCTGACGCCATTCACCATCCTGGCCACGCCGATGGCCCCTTGCCCTTTTTGCAAATCAATGTCACCGACAGTGGCCCCGGTATTCATCCCGATGACCTGCCTTATGTCTTTGATACCCACCACCGGGCTGACGCACCACTTATCAAGGGATTGGGCGATACCAGTGCGGGTTTGTCAGTAGCCCGCGACCTGGCCCAGGCCAGTGGTGGGCGCATCTGGGTAAACAGCCAGGCAGGCACAGGCAATACATTTTCACTGCTCTTTCCACTACCGGCTGACAAAGAGATAGATGTGCCCCAAAATGGGCAGGTCAATGAGGGCCAAACGTAAGGCATCCATGATAAAAAGATGCTCGCTTACGCTCTAACATGGAACAAAAAACAGGAGAATCAGACAATTGGCGATGGAGTTTGATCATAGCGCTGGGCGCGGTCAGCACCGTGGTGCTGGCCTTGCTGCTGGCCCAAACCGATACGTGGCAGCAGCCGTTACGGCCGTCGCCGCCGGCCATTGCTAACGCCACTATTATTGCCGCCAGCAGCACACCCTTACCAGCCATCCCTCTGGTCAGCCCCACCCCAGTGGCCACCCTGCCCCCCACCCCCATTGCCACCACCACGTCACCACTGCCGGAAAAGTGCGGCCTGATTCCTTCTGGCTGGCGGCCTACCACCGTGCAGCCCGGCGAGAGCCTGCTGACATTGGCCATTCGTTCCGGCACAACCGAAATGGACATCATTCGGGCCAACTGTCTGCGCCCGGAAAGCCTGATGACACCAGGGCTGATCGTTTATCTGCCGCCAACGCCGCCCACCCGCCAGCCCTGCGGTCCCCCACGCGAATGGGTGCAGTACGTGGTGCAGCCAGGCGACACCATGTTCTCGTTGGCTACAACACACCACACCACCATCGCCGCTATACTGGCCGCAAATTGTGTAAATACCACGGCGCTGGCTGCCGGGCAGGTCATCTTCCTGCCACCGCTGGCGGCCGCCACGTTTACGCCCACGGCCGTGCCGCCCACCGCGCTGCCACCCACCAGCACACCTGTGCCCGCCACACCCATCCCCCCTACGAGCACACCCACGACTACACCAACGGAAACGCCATCGGCCACGGCTACGGCCGTTACGCCTACGGTGACCCCCACCATCACACCCAGCCAGCCGCCCACCGCCACGCCCACCACCACTGCTTCACCGACACCCACAGAAACATCATCAGCCACGGCCGTGCCCCCTACCGCCACCCCAACGCCGACAGACACAGCCACAGCCGTGCCCCCTACCGTCACCCCCACCCCTCTACTGCCGACAAACACACCAACGCTGCCACCACCAACGGACACGCCACCGCCGACGTCTACTTCGACGAACGTCCCGTAAAATCATAAAGTGTGAAGGGGAGATTTTCATTCGTCGTGGCGGGCCGCTGCCGGTAAAGCCTCCTCTACCATGAGCAATTCTTGAGTCTGTCCCTAAATCCCCGGCGTTTGCCCCAATTTAACTTGGAGATGAAAAGGCGTGTGTTATAATCGCATGTCGTTTGAGCAAATGAACCTCCAAACAGCTCAAACCTCCCAAAGATTATGAGTTGAGGAGAAGGTTGGCGCGGGCCAACCTTTCATGTGTATGAAGCTATCGGTCATCATCTGCTGCTATAATGAGGCAGCCACCATTGAGCAAGTCATCCAAAAGACACAAGCGGTTAACCTTGGCCCCGGTTGGGAGCGAGAGATCATCGTTGTGGACAACAACTCCACCGATGGCACTCGTGACATTCTACGCCGGGTCAATGGCCCCGATATTCGGGTTGTCTTCCATGAGCGCAATATGGGCAAAGGTATGTCTATTCGCACCGGCATCAGCCATATGACGGGCGACTACCTGCTGATTCAAGATGCTGACCTGGAATATGACCCGGGTGAGCATCCCCGGTTTTGCCGCCGGGCAGAAGAAAGCAAAGCGGCCGCCATTTTTGGTTCACGCGTCTTGGGTGGTGACGTGAAGTATAAATACACCCATGCCTACCTGGGGGTGCGGTTTCTCACGGCCGTGACCAACCTGCTCTTTGGCGGCCATCTTACCGATGTGGCTACCGCCACCAAAATGGTGCGTGCAGACGTGGTGCAATCGCTGAACCTGACCACCACAGACTTTAACCTGGACTTTGAGCTGCCAGATAAAATTTTGCTGGCCGGGCATGACATCCTAGAAATTCCCATCACTTACAATCCCCGCACCTACGAAGAAGGCAAAAAAATCAAAACCAAAGACGGCATCCGTGCCCTGTTTATCATGATTCGAGATCGGCTGGGTTTCACACCGGTGTTGAAGCAAGGCACGGCCGTGAAAACCAAAAAAATTATTCAAAACACGTAAGGAGTTTGTGAGATTAGAGGGTGCGGATCAGGGATTGGTGCAATCTCTAATCTCTTTGTTGTCATGAAAATAGTTATCACCGGTTCCATAGCCTATGACTATCTTATGTTTTTCCCTGGCAAATTCACCGATTCGCTGCTGGCCGACCAGTTACACACCATCAGCCTCAGCTTTTTGGTAGATTCACTCAAGCGGCAGCGGGGCGGCACCGCCCCCAACATTGCTTACACCATGGGGCTGTTAGGGGGTCGGCCCATGGTGATGGCCACCGCCGGGCAAGACTTTGGCGACTATCGTGGCTGGTTGGAACAGCACGGCGTTAATACCTCGGCCATTATTGAGATTGAAGATGACTTTACCGCTTCTTTTTTTGTTAATACGGATCAGGAGCAAAACCAGATCGCCAGCTTCTACACCGGCGCCATGAGCCACGCCCACAATCTCTCTTTTAAGCAATATGCTGCCGACGCCAATCTGGCCATCATCTCCCCCAATGCCCCAGACGCCATGAGCAAATATGCTGACGAATGCCGCGAACTGGGCATCCCTTTCATTTATGACCCCAGCCAGCAGACCGCCCGTTTTAACGGCGAACAGCTGCTGCACGGCCTGGAAGGGTGCGCCATGCTTTCGGTGAATCAGTACGAGTACGAACTCATTCAGGAAAAAACCGGCCTCAGCGAAGCAGAGATGATGGAGCGTATTGGGGCGCTGCTGGTGACCAGAGCCAAAGACGGCGCTTTGCTGGTGGCGGATGGGGCGACGTATCACATCCCCAGTGTACCGCCGCGGGCGATTGTGGACCCCACCGGCGCGGGTGACGCCTTCCGCGCCGGGCTGATGCGTAGTATGGAGCTAGGCCTGCCCTGGGACGTGGCCGGGCGCGTGGGTGCGTTGGCGGCCACTTACGTTCTGGAAAACCTGGGGACGCAGGCCCACTTTTATACCCCCGCCGAATTTGTGGCCCGCTACCGGGAACATTTCAACGACGAAGGCGCCTTAGACATTTTACTTGCCTGAGTGTAGCGAGGGGAGATTGGCATAATCTTCCATCTCCACGCTCTGAATCATACTTTTCAGGAGATATTAGACATGGATTTTGACATTAAAAACGTAGACCTGGCCCCCGGGGGCCGTCATCGCATTGAGTGGGCCAGCCAGGAGATGCCGGTATTAAAAGGGATTTACGACGAGTTTAAGGGCGAACGGCCGTTTGCCGGTTTGCGTATTGGCGGCTGTATGCATGTGACCACGGAAACGGCCAACCTGATGGTGGCCTTGCAGGCGGGTGGCGCCGACGTGGTATTATGCGCCAGCAACCCCCTTAGCACCCAGGATGACGTAGCTGCTTCGCTTGTCTCCCACTTTGAGATCCCCGTCTTTGCCATCAAAGGTGAAGATAACCCTACCTATCACCGGCATATTCAGGCCATTATTGACCATAAGCCGCACATCATCATGGATGACGGCTCCGATGTCACCAGCACGGTGCATAGAGATCGTCGCGATGCCCTGAGCCATATCATCGGCGGCACAGAAGAGACCACCACGGGCATTATCCGCCTGCGGGCCATGGCCAGGGATGGCGCCCTGGAATTCCCCATGATCGCCGTGAATGACGCCCTGACCAAACACATGTTTGACAACCGCTACGGCACCGGCCAATCTACGCTGGACGGCATTATCCGTGCCACCAATTATCTGATTGCGGGCAAGAAGGTGGTCGTAGCCGGGTATGGCTGGTGCAGCCGGGGCATTGCCATGCGCGCCCGCGGCCTGGGCGGTATTGTCATTGTAACCGAGATAGACCCGTTGAAGGCGCTGGAAGCGGTGATGGACGGCTTCCAGGTCATGCCGATGGCCGAGGCAGCGCCCATTGGCGACATTTTTGTCAGCGCTACAGGTAATATCAGCGTCTTTGACCGCCACCATTTTGAGGCGATGAAAGACGGCGTGCTGCTGGCAAATTCCGGCCACTTTGACGTGGAAGTAAACAAACAGGCATTACGGGATTTGTCGGTAGATGATCCCAAACGGGTACGGCCGTTTGTGGACCAATTCACACTGAAAGACGGCCGTAAGCTTAACTTGCTGGGCGAAGGCCGCCTCATCAACCTGGCCGCCGCCGAGGGCCACCCCGCTTCTGTCATGGACATGAGCTTCGCCGGGCAGGCGCTGGCCGCCAAATACCTGGTTGATCATAAAGAGACGCTGGAAAACCGTGTCTATACCGTCCCTGAAGAAGTTGATCAGCAAATCGCCCGCATTAAATTGCAATCTATGGGCATTGCCATTGATACCCTCACGCCGCGCCAGGTAGAGTACCTGAACAGCTGGCAAGAAGGCACCTGATAAGTCATAAGTTGCCAACGCTAGATCCATAGCTGGCGTTGGCAACTTACCCCACTACATGACCCCCCGCGACTTTAACAAAGACGACCATACCGGGCGTGTGAAGGCAGCGCGGCTTTTTTCTAATGTCGTCAGTCCCCCGGTGATGTTTGCCGTGGTGGGGTTGGCCTTTGCCCTGACAGAAGAGCCGGGCCTGACCGGTTTTGCCTGGGCGGCGTTTTATGGCCTGCTGGTTTCATTGGCGCCCATCCTGGTGGTGTTGTATTTACTGCGCACTGGCCGCATCAAAGAGCTGCACATGAGCGACACGCGGGAGCGGCACATTCCGTATGTCACGGCCGTGGCTTCTGCCCTTATCGCTTTTATGGTCATTACCCTGTTAGATGGCCCGGAACTGCTGCGCTGCCTGGCCCTGCTTAACAGCATGAACCTGGCCGCCCTGGGCATCATCAACATCCGTTGGCTCATCAGCATTCACGCCACGGGCATCATGGCCACGTTTTTGTTGACGGGCATCGTCTTTAGCTGGATGTTGGCCTGGGTGTTACTCTTTCCCTTGCTGTTGGCGGTGGCGACCATTCGCCTTTATCTTAAACGACACACCCTGCCGCAGGTCATCGCCGGGTTGGCGCTGGGGGCCGTCACCGTCTGGCTCATGCGTGTGCTCTTTACCTGTTTCTAAATAACCTCCCGGAGGCTTCCCCGGCAAAGGTCATCTAGGATGAAACCTCCGGGAGGTTGGCTTTCGATACACAAAAAGCTCTTGATCTCTTAGGCAAAAGATCAAGAGCTTTTTTGAAAAGATCAAGAGGAGTTGGGCAACAGATCAAGAGGAGTTGGGCAACAGATCAAGAGGAGTTGGGCAACAGATCAAGAGGAGTGGTTGCCCCGGCCAGGGCGGGCACAAGACCCGCCCCTGCCAACGCACACTTCTAGGCAGGCTTATGCATCATAAGGGAAGAGGATGATTTTGTCCGCATGGGCACGGACAAAGCTGTCCAGCGGGGGTGGCTGCCCCCTGGTTTTGACGGTGACAACCCCGGTGCCAATCAGCAGATAAGCAACGCCGTCCGGCTCGGTCGATTCCAGCTTACCTTGTAATGTCACCAGCTGATCCAGGTCATAGTCAATGATAAAATGCTCGTCGTCTACCAGCGCAATCTCTTTGTTCCAGGCAAGACGGGCCGCCGTCTCCATTTCCACATGATAGTGACTATACCGTTCCGGAGTCTCACCACGCCATTCGCCGACCCCCACGCCAAAAGGTGTGGAAAATTCTACCATCACAAGCTGTTTTTCTGTGTCAAATAGAACGTCAGTCACCTGAATATGCATCACTTTCTCCTTAAAACGTCGGATACAGCACCGGTTTATTTGGGCAAAAGCAAACAACGTTTGTGGGTGTTGTGCCCTATCAGACGCACCTATTATATCACGAGAAACCGGGTATAATCCGGTAGTTGTGAACGACATGCCACTAGAGGCACCAATCCTTAAATGATGGATAGCGTTGTGCTCATGACAAAGGTGAACATGTTTGAACAAGATCGGGTAATTGTACGGTTACAACAACGCGTGCTGGCGGAACGAGATGTGGCTGCTTGTTTTCTGGCCGGCTCTTACGGCCGTCACCGTGACGACGCCTATTCAGACCTGGACGTGGCCCTGGTCTTTACCGGGGCCGACAAACGAGAGGCGGCCTGGCAGCGGCGGCGCGAATTTGTGCGTTCGGTGACCCCTTACGTCCCGGCCAAATCATTTGACGCCGCCCATATACGGTCGTATTTCCACATCACCCTTTACAGCAATGGCACCAAGGCAGATTACCGCTATGAAACGATGGATGATCTGCCCCCCACCTCTTGGGACCGGGATATCCGCATCTTAAAAGACAGCGACGGCTGGGCCGAACAATACCAGGCCGCCTGCGCCCAAGCGGTGAGCACCTTGCCCCGCCTGACAGCCAGCGAATTAGATCGGCTGGATGAACGTTTTTGGGTGATGTTTTGGGATGTTTTCCGGCAAGTACTGCGCGGCGATAATGACAAGCCATTCACCATCTACCTGGAGCTGCTGCACTTCACGCTGCCGCCGCTGCTGCATGTGCTGCCGCCGCAGGAGCCAGCCCGTAAAGGTTTGTTACATGCTTATTTTGTACCAGACACAAAAGCCACTGCGGCTCATTTGTCGGAATTATTAACAGCCTATCTGGCAGCCCGCACGGCCGTCGTACGCCGCCTGAATCTTATGTTCACGCCAGACACGCGCTTTGAGAATGAAGTCCAGCGGCTGGTGCAAAACAAAGCCACGCGATGACAGTGGCTGCGAAGATAATCACCATCTGGCTGAAAAGCATAAGACATAAGGAGAATCTCTCGTGCATAAAAAGCTTCTGACCATTGGCATTCTTTTGTTAGGAGTCTTGGCGGCCTGTAGCTCTGGGGCAGACACGGCCGTGCCCCCCCCTACGGCCGTGCCCGCTACGGAAGTTGCGGCTGTCACCCCTACCCCCCTAGCCACGGCCACCCATACGCCCACCCCAGTGCCAACCGCCACCCATACACCCACACCTGCACCTACAGACACACCAACCCATACACCCACGCCAGAGCCGACGGCCACCAAGCAGCCCAGCCCCACGCCTACCATCAGGGCTTCGGCCACGCCGGGGGCCAAAGTGAAACCGGCACCAACAGGCAATGCACCTACTGCCAGCCCTGAAGACAACACAGAAACCAGTGAAGTCACCCCCGTAGACCCTGCCCTGGATGCCATGACCATTCTGGCAAAATCCCAGGAAGCGCAGAGCAAAGTGCAAACCCTTACCCAACACCAGGTCACCCTTCTGGTTTCAGGCGGCGTCACCCAGACCCAAACCCATGATTGCCAGCGTGAACTTCCGGCCAATGCCTACTGCATCATTGTCATTCAGATTGAACTGGCCGAAATGCCGGAACCCATTACCTCTACCCTGGAAATGTTGGTTTTAGATGGCGTCTATTGGGCGCGGGAAACCGACGAAGACGCCTGGGAACAACTACCAGATGATCTGTTGCAGCAAATGGGTCTGTCTGATCAGCTTCAATTTGAATTTAGTGTTGACCCCGCCTACGTTACGGCCGCAGAAATCACCGGCCAGCGTGTTCTGGACGGCATACCTGTCTATGAAATTCGGGCTGAACTGGACGCTGAACAATACTTTGCTCAGTATTTTAATGAAGAAATGGCCGCCCAAATCCTGGCAAATACAGATGAAGTTTCATTCACCACTACACTCTGGCTAAGCCAGGAAGATTTTATTACCCGTAAGCAAGAGGTTTTGATGACATTAACCACCGTAGATGGGGAAACCATCTTCTCATCGGTCCAGGTTACAAACAGCCATATGAACGAACCTGTTTCCATACCCGACCCCACAGCAAATAATTAAAGAAAATGGAGGTTAACGTCATCTCTAATCTCCAACTGCAATCAATCTCCTATGCAAGAAATACAATCATTTACCCAAAAACTCATTAACAATGTAGAAAAGGTCATTATCGGCAAACGTGCGGCATTAGAATTGTTGGTCGTGGCGCTGCTATGTGAAGGGCATGCCCTGCTAGAAGATGTGCCTGGGGTGGGCAAGACGATGTTGGCGCGGGCCGTAGCGGCCAGCCTGGGCGTACAATTTAAGCGGCTGCAATGCACCCCAGATTTACTGCCTAATGACGTAACGGGCGTCTCTGTGTTTGACCAACAGCAGCAAAAGTTTACCTTTATTCCTGGCCCGGCGTTTACCAACATTTTGCTGGCAGATGAGATCAACCGGGCCACACCACGGACACAATCGGCCCTATTGGAAGCGATGGGTGAGCGCCAGGTAACGGTAGACGGGGTGACCCATGTACTGACACGGCCGTTTTTTGTGATCGCCACGCAAAATCCGGTGGAGTACGAAGGTACATTTCCCCTACCAGAGGCCCAACTTGACCGCTTCTTTATGAAGGTGAGCCTGGGGTACCTGGATGAGGCTACTGAAAGCCAGTTGCTCTTAAACCTGGGGGGCGCTCACCCCATTGAAACGTTAAGCCGGGTGGTAGACGGTGCCCGCCTGCCGGAACTGGCCCAGCAAGTATGGCAGGTTCATGTCGATGACACCGTGCGCGACTATATTGTGCGCCTGGTGTTTGCCACCCGCCGTCACAAGGACCTGGTGCTGGGGGCCAGTCCACGTGGCAGCCATGCCCTTTACCGGGGTATTCAGGCGTATGCCGCCCTGCACGGCCGTGACTACACGCTGCCCGATGACATCAAAACCCTGGCCCCGGCCATCCTGGCCCATCGCTGCCTTATTCACCCGGAAAGCGCCCTGCGCGGTGTCACCGCCGCCCGCATCCTGGCCGACATCATTAAGGAGACCCCCCTGGACATTGGCGAATTATGAACCAATTTTCTACCCTCATCCTTCTCCTTCTCTTTGTGGCTTTTTTGCTGCGGGTAGACTTTGTTTTTTACATCATTTACGTCTGCATTGGCGTTTACGCCTGGAGCCGGTGGGGTACGCCGCGCGCCATGAGAAACCTGCACAGCGGCCGTACATACACCAGCCATGCTTTTTGGGGCGAGTCGGTGCCTATTACCATCCACCTGGAAAACAGGGGACGCCTACCCCTGCCTTGGGTGCGCCTGACAGAAAGTGTGGCCGTGCAGCTCAAAGAAGGTAAGCCAGTCAACGAGGCTTTCTCATTGGGGCATAAAAAGTCAGTCAGCTTTACTTATACCATTGCCGCCCGGCGGCGCGGTTATTACCAGATCGGGCCACTGCGGCTGACCGCCGGAGACCTGTTTGGCATCCAGCCAGACAGCCATGCCCAGCTTCCGGCAGAATACATTACCATTTACCCACGCATTATCCCCCTGGCCCATCTGGGGCTGCCCTCACGTTTACCGTTTGGCACCATCGCCAGCCGCCAGCGGCTCTTTGAAGACCCGGCCCGGCCCATGGGGGTGCGTAATTTTCGTTCGGGCGACTCTCTACGACAAATCAACTGGAAGGCCAGTGCCCATACCCGCCACCTGCTGGTGAAAACGTATGAACCGGCGATCTCGCTGGAAACGGCCGTGCTGCTAGACCTTCACGCGGCGGCCTATCTGCGCAGTGCGCGCCACAACAGCATTGAGTGGGCTGTTGAAGTGGCGGCTTCGCTGGCGGCACACCTGGTAAACCAACGGCAGGCGGTAGGGCTTATGACCAACGGCATAGACCCACTGGCGGTTGGTGGGGGCGCAGCGTTTGATGAGAACAGCGGCCGGCTGCTGCATCACACACCGGATGCCATCCAGCAAAACCCCAGGGCATACTTGCCACCGCCAATTCCGCCGCGCAACGGCCGTTACCACCTGGTTAAAATTCTGGAACGCCTGGCCCGTATCGAATCTGACAATACCGTTCCCGTGGCTGAGTGGGCAGCTGAGGCTACCGCTCACCTCAGTTGGGGTGTTACCATCCTGGTCATTACACCCCGAGGCACAGAAGCAGCGGGCCAGGCATTACACCGTCTGGTTCGCACCGGGTTCAACCCCGTCCTCATCACGATCGAACCAGACGCTAATTTCGGCCAGGTGCGTGAGCGGGCACGGCGGTTGGGGTTTAGCGCCTACAATGTGACGGCCGTCCAAGATTTAGACCGGTGGCGGACCAGGGCCAGGGATATAAGAGTGACGGGTTAAGATGAAAGCCAGGCGCCCTCTTCCGCCAAAAGCGGCCAAACGTGCTCCTTCCATTGAAGCGTTGGAAAACAGTGAAACATACGCCTACGTGACAAATAAATGGTCACGCACGGTGGTCCAGCCGCTGCTGATCGCCCTGGTGATGACTGCGTTCCTTACGGCCGTGGCCGTGGTGATAGATACCATCTTGGGTGATACCCGGGGAGTCATGCTGGCGCCTATCTACTTCCTGGCCTCGCTAGAGGGGGTGTATACCACACTTTGGCTGGACCATCCCAACAACCGCCAGTTAAACCGGGTAGCTTACCGGGCCGCTGAATTTCTGGTGCTCTTGTTGATTTTGCGCCTTTACACCTGGATCATCGCTGGCACTTTTCCCAGTTTTGCCGGGCTGGCTGATTACCTGCGGTACCCCTATTTGCTGGCGGCTGACGGCTTTTTTATCGGGGGTGTTCTGTTAACCCTATTGACCTGGACGCGGGCCAACGCCCTCTGCCGCCACTACAACAACCTGGCCATAGACCGGGCCGAAGCGTATTTTTTCACACTGCCTCGTGGCGAACAGGATGCCACCCTAAAGCCTTCTTTTTCTGATCGCGGGGCGATTTTGGCCGGTCTGTTTTCACAATGGATTTCGGGCGGGATCTTGCTGACATTAGGCACGGCCGTGATCACCGTCAGGCCGTTTGCATACCCCCTGCAGCAAAGCCTGCGTTCACTGTCCTCATTACCTTTACCACCGGCCATGATCCTCTCGCTGCTGGTCTACTTTGTGGGTGGCCTGCTGCTGTTAAGCCAGGCACGGTTAGGCGCGCTGAATGCCCGCTGGCTGCACGAAGGTGTTATCAAAACCCCAGACGTGGAACATACCTGGCAACGTTATACCACCTGGCTGCTGCTGGCCATTGCCGGCATTGCCTTATTCTTGCCACTGGGGTCTACCCTGGCTATTGGGCGGGTGTTAGATGTGGTTGTGAGCGCCGTCCTGGCTTTTTTTACGCTCCTCAGCTATCTATTTGTAGGGCTGATGGGGCTGTTCTTGGCTCCATTAAGCGAGGAGCTTCCTGCAGGCACACCTCAACCCCAGCCCACCCAGACCGTGCCCACACCCCAGCCCACGCCCTTGCCCACATCCACCGCACCCCCAGATGAAACTGCCCAGCTCATGATTAGCTCTGCCTTCTGGGCCGTAGCCATTGTGATGACCGTCGTCGCTGTCAGCTTTTTCTTACGTGACCGGGGGATTCGCCTGAACCTGCACTTGTTCCGGATGTTGGGCCACAGTCTGGCCACCTGGGTACGCGGCCTTTGGCGAGACGCATCTGAGTATGCCGGTGATTTTCGCCAGAGTATACGCACCCGTCTGTCACCCAAGGAAACAGAAAAGGACAAGGGCGAAACGCCACCGTGGCGCTTTATTCGTGTCAATGCGCTGTCCCCTCGTGAGCAGATTCGCTATTTTTACCTTTCCACCGTCAAGCGCGCCAGTGACCGGGGTGTGCCTCGTGACCAGGGGGAGACGCCGCTGGAATTTGCCGAGGATCTGAAAACGAATTGGCCAGAGGCTGAAGAGGAGATAGAAGAATTAACCGAAGCCTTCCTACGTGCCCGTTATAGTCAGGAAAAGATCGAAAAGGCAGATGTCCACCCGATCAAAAAACAGTGGCAGCAGGTGAAAGCCAGTTTTCGCCAGCGGATGCGGTAATGTGAACCCTTTCCAAGAATCCTCTATTCACATTGGCCCGTTCGCCCTGTTCGTGATAAAACACGGCCGTTTAAAAGCCCACTTGAACCTTTTAGGAGATCAATAACCCATGCAACAACTGGTTGAATGTGTACCAAATTTTAGCAACGGCCGTGACCCAGACATTTACAACACCATCGCTGACGCCATTCGCAGTGTGCGCGGCGCGCGTATTCTGGATGTTAGCCCAGACCCCGACCATAATCGCACGGTCATCACTTACGTAGGCGCACCCGGCGATGTGGCTGAAGCCGCCTTTCGCGCCATTGCCAAAGCCGCTGAACTCATTGATCTGGACACACACCAGGGCGAACACCCACGCCTGGGAGCGACAGACGTCTGCCCTTTTATTCCCATCAAAGGCGTCACCATCGCCGAATGTGTGACGCTAGCAAACCAACTGGCCCAGCGTGTGGGTGAGGAATTGGGTATTTGTGTTTACCTTTACGGCGACGCCGCCACGCGCCCGGAACGGGAAAAGCTGTCAGATATTCGTAAAGGTGAGTATGAGAAATGGAAAGGGGAAATTGGCCACAATCCGGCGCGCGAACCAGATTACGGTCCGGCTAAGGCCCAAAAGTGGGGGGCAACGGTGATTGGTGTACGGCCGTTTCTCATCGCCTACAATCTTTACCTGAACAGTGACCGGGTAGAGATTGCTGAACGTATTGCCCGCGCCGTGCGTTTTACCAGCGGCGGCCTGCGCTTTGTGCAAGCCAAAGGCTTCCTGGTAGAAGGCCAGGCCCAGGTGAGCATGAACCTGACCAATTACGAAAAGACCCCTGTTTTCCGCGTGCAAGAACTGGTCAAACAAGAAGCCGCACACTACGGCCTGACAGTCACCAAAGCCGAGCTGGTAGGCCTGGTCCCTCAGAAAGCGCTCATGGAAACGGCCAAATATTATTTACAGCTTGATGATATGCGTGATGGCCAGGTATTGGAATATCGCCTGCTGGAAGAAGCAAGCAAAGCCGATACGACACCCCACGACTTTATTGAAGCCCTGGCGGCCAATACGCCCACACCTGGTGGTGGTTCGGCGGCGGCGCTGGCTGGCGCCCTGGCCGCTGCCCTCACCCAAATGGTGGCCGGGCTAACCCTGGGCAAGAAAAAATATGCTGACGCGCAGGCGCAGGCTGAATCCATACTGTCGTGGGCCGACAGCTTGCGTGAACAACTTACCAGCGCTATTGCCGAAGACGCGGCCGCGTTCGACGAGGTTATGGCCGTCTACCGTGCAAAAGAGATGCCGGAAGAGGCACGTGCTGTTGCCATAGAAGAGGCCACGATTGGCGCCGGCGAAGTGCCTTTACGTGTGGCCCGCCTCAGCCACGATGCGGCCCGGCTGGCCCAAACGATCGCCCAGATCGGCAACGTCAACGCGGTGACAGATGCTGCAGCCGGGGCATTGTTGGCAAACACGGCCGTGCAAATTGCGGCCATGAACGTCAGAATTAATGCCGTTAACCTGAAAAACCAGGACCTGGCCGCCCAGTGGCAAACCGAACTAGAAACGCTGACCGTAGAAACGGCCGCGATCGCGGCGGCGGTCATGACCACAGCTCAAGAACGGGGAGGGTTCTAGGCATTGGTCTTGTTCCGTTCCTCATATCGCCAGGCATTCTGGCCCATAACGGCACTTTTTGTTTTTATGTTTGCGCTGACTGCCTGCCAGAGCCAGCAGGCAGTTGTTGTCGCCGGTGTCAGCGAAGGGGCGACGGCCGTCCCCCCCTCCCCGCCTGCCACCAACACCTTGATGCCCGTGGTGCCTAAACTGGTTGCCCCTACCATACAGCCCATCATGTTAGGCTCGCCCACACCCATGCCTACGGGCCTGCCCTCGTTTGCGCTGCCAGATCCGGCCCAGTTGACCGCCACCGCCCAACCCACGGCCGTGCCCAGCAGCACCGTTGTTCCCCCCACTCCCACAGCCACCCACACCCCCATACCCACCTTTACACCGCCGGCGCTGCCCCAAACCCTGCCAGATGAACATTACTGGCTTAAACGACCGGTAGCCGAAGGTGGGGTGGTGTGGACCAACAAACATTACCCCTATGGCAGCACGCGCAATGGTGAATTACGACCCCATCATGGGGTGGAGTTTGACGTGCCCTATAATACCGAAATCCTGGCGGCGGCCAGCGGCACGGTTATTGTTGCCGGGCCCGATGATCAAAAAATCTATGGGGAACATCTGAATTTTTACGGTAATGTGGTGATCATCCAACATGATACCATCTATAAAGGGCAGCCTGTTTTTACCCTCTATGGTCATCTCAGCCGGCCGCTGGTCACAGTTGGCCAGCGTGTGGACGCCGCTCAGGCCATTGCCCTTTCCGGTGCCACCGGCGTGGCCGATGGGCCACATATGCACTTTGAAGTTCGTTTGGGACAGAACAGCTACGATGCCACCTACAACCCGCTGCTCTGGCTGTGGCCCTTTCCTGACCGGGGCACGGTGGCCGGGCGGGTTGTTTTTCCCAACGGAACCCCAGCCTATGAAGCCCCGGTGCGGGTGGAACGTGTTGACGCCAACTCTCGTTACGCCGCCACCACCACCTATGCCCTGGGTGACCTGAACGCCGATGATATCTGGCAGGAAAACTTCGTGATTGATGACGTAGAAGCCGGTTTTTACGAAGTGATTGTGACCGTTGGTGAGGATAAGTTTACACAAGAAGTGTGGGTCTATCCCCGGCGCACTTCCTTTGTAGAGATTGTGATTACGCCATAGTGCCAGTAATCAGAAGTCCGTAATCAGTTTTCAGCAGGGGTTTCTGTAAATCGGGCATCCTTGCCCGAGTGTCCAGACAGGGATGTCCGGACTACGAATTTTCATTCATGGTGGTCGGCAGCCGCCGGTGAAGTCTCCTTTATTTAATCTCTGCGCTCTCTACGTTCTCTGGGATTAGATAAGTTTTGTCGGTCAATCAGGAAGACCGGGCAAATCTGTGATCTCTGATCTCCAATCCTCCGAAAATTGCGTACAATAGGCAGCATGCTGCAAATTCACCTGTTTGGCCACTTGCGCTTGTTGGTAAACCAGCAGCCCCATCGGTTTGCCACCTTGCCCAAAACGGCGCCATTGCTCGCCTATCTTTTGCTGCATCGTGACACGGCCGTACCTCGTGACCACCTGGCTTTCCTGCTGTGGGATGATGTACCAGAAAATGAAGCCCGCGCCAATCTGCGCCGCCATCTGCATGATTTGCGCCGGGCTCTACCTTCGAAGAACGACCAGCCCTGGGTGATCAGTGACGGCAAAACACTGCAATGGAATCCGGCCGCCCCCTGGTGGCTAGACGTGGCCGCCTTTGAACAGCTTTGCCAGGACACCACCCGGCTGGCCGAAGCCATTACCCTTTACACCGGCGATCTGCTGACAGACTTGTACGAAGATTGGCTGGCGGCAGAAAGAGAGCGCCTGCGAACGCTCTATTTTGCCACCATAAGCGGCCTGATTACGCGGGAGCGAGCAGGCGGCGACCTGGCGCAGGCGATAGTGTATGCCCGGCAGTTATTAAACCATGATCCCTTGCGTGAAGATGTGGTACGTGACCTGATTGTGATGCGCCATGAAAGCGGTGATCGGGCCGGGGCCATGCAGCTTTACCAGCAATTTAAAGAACGGCTGGCTGAAGAACTAGGCGTGGCACCCATGCCGGAAACGACAACCGTTTACGAAGCCATTACTACCAACCAGCCACTGCTTTCACACCGTCATAACCAACACACACCCGCCTCCTCTCCCCCTCAACCAGCAGTCATACATCCAGTAACAACGCCCCTACCCCCTCACAATCTGCCGGCCCAGCTTACCAGCTTTGTTGGTCGTCGCGAAGAGTTAACACAGGTATGCCAGCTCATCGGCGCCGCGGCCACGGCCACGCGACTGCTGACCATCACCGGGCCGGGCGGCACTGGCAAGACCCGGCTGGCGCTGGCCGCCGCTCATTGGCTATGGCAGCACCAGCCGCACCAATTTCCAGACGGCGTCTTTTTTGTAGGCCTGACCGAGGTGACAAATCCTAATTATGTGGCCACGGCCGTCGCCGCAACCGTGGGCACCCGGGAAACACCAGACCGCCCTCTGCCAGACAGCCTGAAAGAACACCTGCATACAAAGCAGTTACTGTTAATCATAGATAACTTTGAACATCTACTGGCGGCGGCACCCCTGGTGAGTGACCTGCTCACGGCTGCGCCTGGTCTACGTGTCCTCGTCACCAGCCAGGCCAGCTTGCATTTGTACGGCGAGAGCGAATTTCCTCTGGCCCCGTTATCATTGCCTGATCTGAACAACCTTCCTCCCATCACCAACCTGATGCAGTACACCGCCATAGCCCTCTTCGTAGAACGACTGCGCGCCGTCTACCTGGGGTTTACCCTCACACCAGAAAATGCCCATACTGTGGTGGAAATTTGCGCCTGCCTGGATGGTATGCCGCTGGCATTAGAACTGGCAGCTGCCCGTGGCAAGCTCTTCACCCCAGTGGCCATGTTAGCCCAACTCAACAACCGCTTACGCTTCCTCAACAGCCAGGCTCGCAACTTGCCCGCCCGCCATCAGACCTTACGGGCCACCATTGATTGGAGTTACTACCTGCTGGAACCGGTAGAGCAACAGGTGTTTGGCCGTCTCTCGTTGTTTGTCTCTTCGTTTACGGCCGAAGCAGCCCTGGCTGTGTGCCCAGATATTGTGGCGGGGGAAACGGCCGTGTTAGACGTTATCGGCTCCCTGGCCGATAAGAACATGATACGGTTTTATCTGCCCGGTAACGGGGCGCCGCGCTTTCGCCTGTTGCAAACATTACGTGAATACGCTTTGGAAAAGCTGGCCCAAACCCCGGCCGAAGCTGACACTCGCTACCGTTATGCCGCCTATTACACCATCCTGACAGAACAGGCTGAAGCCGGGCTGCGCCAGGGCGATCAACAGAGCTGGCTGCAGCGCATGCGCCTGGAAGACCCCAATGTGATGGCGGCTTTGGAATGGTTGTATGCTCATTTGGATGATCCGGAAAACGGCCGTCTGGCCACCCGCCTGATCACCGCCCGCGAGCGGTTCTGGTCATTACAAGGCCGTTTCCATGAAGCCCGGCTGTGGTTTGCACGTGCGCTTACCTGTCGCCATCTGCTGCCTCTGGCTGAGCAAGTCAAACTCCTCAACAAGGCGGGGGTAATTGCCCAGTACCAGGGTGACTATGCCGCCGCCGCCGTACTGCACGATGATGCCTTAACATTGGCCCGTCAAGAAGAAGACCCTACATTGCTGGCCAACACACTGCATTACCTGGGTTATGCCGCCGGCCGTCAGGGCCGTTATGAAGAAGCACGTGACCTGCTGCATGAAAGCCTTTCCCTCTCACAAGAGCTGCCAGACACGCTGCCGCAAATAACCACGCTGCTGAACAACCTGGCAATCGTTTACCGGCGGCTCAAAGCTTATGACCAGGCCATTACCACTCTGGAAAAAGCACTGGCCCTAAAACGACAGTTAAACGACCGGTTAGGGCTGCCGGCCGTCCTGGGCAATCTGAGCCAGTTGGTGGCCTTTCAGGGCGACTATGTGCAGGCCAGGGCCTATGCACAGGAGAGCCTGGAGCTGCGCCTGGCCTCCCAAGACCGGCCAGGTATGCTCGTTTCGTTAGGGCAGATGGCTGACCTGGCCCTGGAGACCGGGCAAGATGCCCGGGCCATCACGCTGTTAGCGGCCAGCCTGGCCTTGCGGCAGCAAATGAGCCTGCCCATGACAGCCCATGTCCAGGCAGAAACAAACGCCGAACTAGCCCAACTGCGCCTTCGCCTGAGTGAGGCCACCTACGCAGCCGCCTGGGCTGCCGGTGAAGTAATGACGTTGGAAGAGGCTGTAACCTTTGCCTTGACTGCAGACACGGCCGTGTCGTCTGACAAAACATAGAGTGATGAGGTCATTTTATGAATGAGCACCAACCTGACCACAGAAGGTACCATCTATGGTCATATGGTTTATTAGCCATAGCCATGATACTTTTTATCCTGACAGGCGTCATTCTTGATTCAGTGTTGGCATCGGTATCTACGGCCGTACAGCGCTGGATTGTGTTTTGGGCGCTTATTCTTCCGGCTATACTGGGCGCTTTGGCCGGTTTTCTAGCGCTGCGCCAGAAAAGCACCCATCCCCTTCTGGCGCTTGGCGGTATGGTCCTGAATACACTCTTTGCACTCTTTTTCATCGCCCTGTTAGGCATTGCCGGCTAAGACGGTTTTAGATACACAACCTCGAAAGTTATGTCAACTTACCCGTAAGCATGTCGGGCTGCTACCTGTTCACCAAGAGTCAGAACCATCGAACATGAGACGGCCGTCATTTTCGGACGCACGACGGACGGCCGTCGGACGGCCATAGCTTATGATACCTGTCAGTTAAACAATTCACTTTTTTCTGCCAAAAGGAGCAAAAAAATGAGAACTAGAAAGATGCTGGTGATGACGGTTTTGTTTATCTTAGGGACTCTTATGCTGGCCGCCTGTGGTGGTGGCGCGGCCACCGTCAGTGACATCCCCGCTTACCCAGACGCCACTGCCCTGCAGCCCGGCGAAGACCCCATTGCCGACACGCTGATAAAAAACATGGAACAAGACGCCAGTTTGCGTGCCAACATGGGGGTGGGCGGCAGCATAGAGCAGATGGCCTACCGGCTGCCCGCAGGTACCACCTGGGACCAGGTGAACGGCTTTTATGAAAAGGAGCTGAATGGGGCCGGTTGGAAAAGCGGCATAGGTGGCCCTGGCGGCAATTTAGCCAGTGACATTATGAGTTCGGTCAACAGCAGCAATGACCTGTTTCAGATGGCCTCCTGGAACAAGGGCAAACAAATCCTCACCATTATTCGCAATACCAACCCCACCGATGAGGCTGATGTGTATTTGATTATGTCCTTAAATACGAACTAGTACCAGTGTTCAGAAGTCAGTAACCAGTGTTCAGAAGTCAGTAACCAGTGTTCAGTAGACAGTTACGGGCGTCAGGATCCACTGACTACTGATAACTGACTACTGATAACTGACTACTGATACTAGGCGCATGCCCGTGCATAAGTATGCAGGCGGCATGATAACATGCGGCAGCCTTGCATACTTATCACCGGCATGCGGTACTTGGAAGTACGTCATGAATCTGACGGCCATCGCCCTGGTACGGGAAACGTTTGGGCAGGCAAGGCTGCAATCGAGCGAAGCAGTCGCTTTGTTTTACGGCCGTCTCTTCACCTTAGACCCCACCATACGGCCGTTATTTAAACAAAATTTAGATGAACATGGCCAGCAGTTTATGCAGGCACTGCTGCAAGCCATTAACGGCCTGGGGGAGCCAGAAACCATCGTCACGACCATCAAACAGTTGGGGCAGCGCCACACTCTTTATGGTGTGCACCCGCACCATTACCATACCTTTGGCCAGGCGCTGCTGTGGACAGTGGCCCATCAGCTGGGTGAGAGGTATACACCCGCTGTTGCTGAAGCATGGCATGAAGCATATTACCTGCTGGCCGGCCTGATGAAAGAAGCCGCCACCCCAATGGAACACCACAAGCCATGACATAGGCCGGCAGCATCATTTACGCTGCATGGTCTCGTTTACGTTCGGCCTCATGCACGAGCGCACAATCCTCAAGACGCAGACAACCACACTGCAAGCCGTTTTGCAACAGTTGTATCATTTGCTGCGTTTCCGCCATGTGGGCATGCAATTCCACCAGTTTTTCTTGTGCCAGCGAGCGCCAACGGACCGCGGGCAGCGTCTCTGGTTGGAAACCATGCAGTAACAACTGCATCTCAGCAATGGTGAAGCCGGCTCGCCGGAACATTTGAATGACGGCAAGGGTTTGCAAGACGTCAGCATGGTAACGGCGACGGCCGTTGACCCGCGGCGGCGCCGACAACAAACCAACACGTTCATAATACCGCAGCGTTGATGCCGGCACGCCAGCCAGCCGTGCCACTTCGCCAATAGCCATTCCTTCCATAAAAATTCCCCCTTGACTTAAAGTGTACTTTAAATTGTAAAGTAACAGCCATACAAACACAATCAAGGAGATGATGTCATGCACAAAAAAACGTTATCAGACACCGCAGCCTTCGTATGTGACCTGAATGCCATTAAAACGTCAGACCGCCAGGCACATCAAGAACTGGCCAAACGGCTGTTCTTTGAAGCTTGCCAGGAGACACAGGCCCTGCCCGATGGCTACAGCTTTCGTTTTCCAGCTGAAGAATACCCGGCACTGGTGGCCTACGTGGCCAATGAGCGGTTGTGCTGCCCGTTCTTGACGTTTGAACTAGAAGTACCCCCCCACCAGGGTCCGGTATGGCTGCGGCTTCGTGGCAGTGAAACCATCAAGGCATTCCTGGCAGCCGAGCTCAATACCTATCCGTGAGCGACAACCCGTACACGGCATCATGGCTTATACCGCTTACCAATCTTTAACTGCTGGGCCACCAGGCGGTCAAACCAGCGGTCGGGCAGTAAACGGGGCAAGAGCCAGCCGGTAAACTTTTTACGGGGCAAAGGGTAGCGGGTTTGCGGCCGTTCACTTTCCAGCGCTTTGAGGATGACGGCCGTAACCTGCGCTACCGGCAGCGCCGAACGCTCCCTTTTTTCTACTGTGGCCGCCAGCGGTTCCAACACAGCGCCATAATCCGTCTGCATATACCGCCCCACCTGCTCTGCAAACTTGCCAATGATGGGCGTTTTTACGGTTCCTGGCTCGATCAAAATCACGTCAATACCATACAACAGCAGCTCTCGCCGCAGCGCGTCAGACAGCGCCTCCAGCGCGTGTTTGGAAGCGGCGTACGCCCCCATAAACGGGTAGGCAATACGGCCGCTGACAGAGCTGATGTTGATAATGCGGCCGGGTACATGGGGCCAATCCTTTTGTGCCCCCAGCAGCGGCAAAAACGCCTGGCTCACTGCCAGAACACCGGTGACATTAATTTCCAGATGCCGGCGGAAATCGGCAAGGGCCATGTGCATGAGGGGGGCTGGTTCGGCAATGCCAGCATTATTGACAAGCGCCGTAAGGCCGGCGCCAGCCAACGCGGCCTGGACGTGTGTCACGGCCGTCCGGATCGCCATTTCATCGGTGACATCAAACAGCAGCGGCGTAAACCCCACCCCCATTTCCTGCTGTAACCGATTAGCGTCTGCCTGCTGGCGCACGCTGCCAAAAACACGCCAGCCACGCCCTACCAACACTTTAGCTGCATCATAACCAATGCCGGTAGATACGCCGGTGATGACAATGGATTTCATGGAAGTCTCCTACGAAAATACCCTTCCGGAGGCTTCCATGGCAAAGGTTATCTGGGATGAAGCCTCCGGGAGGTTGGCTTTTTAGGTAGTGGGGCGCTTATCCCTGCCCCTATCACCTGCCCGCCGCGCCATGAAGGTACCAAACACGGCCGTAACCACCCCAGACAACAGCGCCCCACCACTCATGACCACACCCACGTCAAACCAGAACTGCTCCGGAAAAAGGCGAATCAGGCCATCACTGTAAGCAAACGTCCACGTGCCCGCCGGGAAGAGCAGTTCATGGAACTGCACAAAGAAGATGTCCCAGGCCAGCAAGATAAAGAGGGCAATACCCAACAACACAACCACCGTAAAGGTGCCGCCAAACATGACTGTGCGCCAACCGTAGACGGCCGTATCTGCCTTCACCACCAGCGCCAACGAACCAGCCACGACGACCACAGCGGCCACCAGCCATACAAGACGGATATTATCGGCCACGTGTTTCACATCCAGCATGTGGCCAATTTCGCGTTCGTTGTACAGCGGCGCACCTGAATCAGGCAGGCGCAGCTCCTCTAGCAAGTAAATGACATTCTCGGCGCGGGCAGATTGTCGCAGGTAGTCTAGGGTTTTGCTGGCCAGGTCCAGCCGCTGGTCTGGGGTCAGGCCAAACTGATCAGGGGGTATACGGCCGTATTCCCAGGCAGGGTAACTGGGCCAATCCCACACAATCACCAGCAGCATCATGCCCAGTCCCAGAAAAAAGGGCATCGCCATGATAATGGCCAGGCGTAAGGGTTTGAGCCAGAGGTTTTGTTTCATAGAGTCTACTACTTTTTATAGTATTCAGTGAGCAGTAGGTCACTATTCAGTTGAGGTTGTACTGAATACTGAACACTGCTTACTGAACACTGCTTACTGAATACTAACTACTGCCCCAGACCGGGCAGGCCCCCGGGCCCCTCCTGCAGCAAATAACGCAAGACGAGGGAATCAATAATGATTTCTACCGGGGCACGCTCATCGGTGAAAACAATGCCAGTGGGGTTGATGGGCACCTGGGCGATGACGGCCGTTTCCAGCACGGCACGCAACAAGGGGTCACTGTCTGGACCCAACTGCGCCAGGTTTTGGGCCACGTTGCCGGCCGTTGTTGGCTGCTGCGTTGCTATCAGGATTGTATTCAGGGCACCGGGCACATCAAGGGCATGGACGGTAGGAAAAACGGTAAGCATTGTCGCCGTCATGGCCTCTACCAGGCGGCGGTCTTGTGGCGCGCGCCCTACGTTTACGGCTACTACCCCATCCGCCGTCAGGTGTGCCTGCACTTCTTGAAAAAACTCGCGGGTCGTCAGGTGCCAGGGGATATACGGCACTTTATAGGCATCAATGGTGATGACATCATACGTTTTGTCCAGGCGGTTAAGCTCGTAACGGCCGTCGCCGGCAATCAAATTGATGTTTGGTTCATTCAACGCAAAATAGTCTACCCCCGCTTGAATAATAGCCGGGTCCAGTTCAATGCCATCAATGGGAATCGGCCCAAAAACGCGGCTAAACTGCTTGGGAATAGTACCAGCTGCCAACCCAATCACCGCCGCATGGTCTACTGTAACCGGGCCGGGATTAAAATAGGGCGCGGCCAGCATGATGCTCCACACAGACACCCGCGGCACAACACCACCATCACAGTAAAAGGAATGGTACGCCTGCCCCTCGTTCAGCAGTAGATAATTACAATGGTCTCGGCGAATGACTTGAATGTAGTTATACGCCGATTCCGTCTCAAAAATCTGGCCCTCATACGCCTTAATGCTGCCCTGTGTCCAGAAGAGGGCGATGGGCAGCAAGGCCAGCAGCAGGGCCACGCCCCACAGGCCTGCTTTGGGCTTGTTCTGCCACAGGCCAAACAGCCCCACCATCAACAACGTCAGGCCAAAGATCAGCGCAGACAACCGCGACCCGGCCAGGGGAATGACGATGAGGACTGGCAAATAGGTACCCAGCAGGCTGCCCCAGGTAGAGATGGCGTAAATACGGCCGCTAATGCGCCCCGCTTCGTTCACATCACGCACGGCCAGGCGAATAGCAAACGGCGAGATACAGCCCAACAAGGTCACAGGCACAGCCAGGGCCAGGATAACGGCCACCAGTGAGCTGGCAATGGCGCCCACGTTGACGGCGGCCAGGGCTGAGGCCGCCGACCGTAAGATCACACTGGTGAGCAGCAAAAAGAAAACACTGCAAAAGCCAGTGAAGGTAACGAGGGCATAGAAAAGGTGCAGATACGGCCGTTTATCTGCCAGGCGCCCGCCAACAAAGTACCCTATTGTCAAAAAGAACAGCACCAGCCCAATGACATTGGCCCAAACAATGTTCGACGTTCCATAAACCGTCTGCAACATGCGGCTGGTGGTAAATTCTACCGCCAGCGTGCTCATACCAGCCACAAAGACTGTCACATACAGGTACCCATGGCTGAAAGTCCCCGAAATCCCCGCTTGTGCTTGCTGTTTGTGTGCATCTGTTGTTGTCATACCGGCATGATTATAACAACAGCGCAAAATCTGGCAGGCATGTGGCCCAATTGGCAGCCTCTTAATCGGCATCAGAATTGAATAGGAGCCGCATCTCTACGGCCGTCAACCGGCCGGTATTCTGGAAAATGATCAGCAGCGGCTGGTCATAAACGGTGAAGCTCTCATCCGCCCGCCCCAGGTTGAAGGTGGGGTGGGCGGCCAGCAGTGTCTCTACTACGTCTGGTGGCTGCAAACCGGGCCAACCAAAACGGTCAGCAAACAAGCGCCAACCATAGAGGGAGGGCAGTCGGGCAGCCACATAAACCGGTTCATACCCCAGGGCACCATCAAAGAGAAGCTGATGATATTGACCGGAGAGAGGGTAACGCTCTGGTAAACGAGGGACAACGCCATACACACGGTTAGACATGATCGTCAGATAATCACCGGCGGCCAGGCGGGCCAGGTTTTGTTCTAACTTGGCTTCGTCATCTTGACCATCGGCGCCGGTCAGCCAGGTCAGTTCCTGGTGTCGATACTCACTACGGCGGCGCGGCTGGCCATCTAACAGCATAGTGGCGGGCAGGGCATCGTCCCATTGTTCACTGAGGATGAGCGCACCAGGGGGCACATGTTCATAAACCCACAATGACCCCACATTCCAGGGGTGTGGCTGCCGATAAAGGTTGACAAAGCTAAGCGCGTAGAGGGTGGTGAAAAGCAGCACGGCCGTGACCATCCCTCTTTTTACCCATCTGCCCCGAATATTTAACAACATCGCTGCTGCATATATCATTAAAAACGGGGTGATCGGCTGCAAATAGCGCATAAATTTGACCAGAAATGAGCCGGTAAGCAGGAAGTAGGGCAGGACCCAGGCCAGCATGATAAGTTCGGGGGATTGGCGGCCATCAAACTGCTTTGAGCCGCGCCAGACAGCCCAGGCGAGGCCGCCAAAGGCAGCCAGGCCCAACCACCACCCCATACCCCACCGCAGCTGCATCTCTACAAAAAAAAGATACGGCTGTGTGCCCAGGTATTGGCGGGTAAAGGCCACATCGCTGCGACCACGCACCATGGCCCCCTGGGTGACCACGTTTTCCAGGTAACAAGAACGCCAATCTAATGCTGGTATGGTCACCGGGCCCATAGCCGAAGCAGGCGTTATCACTTCACAGCTTACATCAAGGATGGCAAAAGGGTTGGTGATGAAAAAGGTGAGGCAGGTGGTAAGTACGGCCGTGCCCAACCACCACAGCCACTTATCCTTATGGGTCACGTAAACCGTCAGCGCCAACGGCAAGAATAACAAAACGGCCGTAAACTTAGACCCCACCGCCAGGCCAACAAAAAAAGAGGCGAGTAACAGGGCACAGGTCGTGCGGAAAGTGCGTTTAGGGCTGGCAGGTGTTCCACCCTTTGTCATGGGCAGCACCATAAAAAGAACCGCCGCCACGACAAAAAAGGTGAGAAAGGGGTCAGAGATAAAAAAGTGCGCCAGTTGAATGTGCATGACGTTCACTGCCAGCAAGGCTGCTGCCAGCAAACCAGTAGGCGCATTGTAGACCCGTTTAGCCAGCAGATAGACCAGGAAAACAGTACCCACGTCAAACAGGGCGGTGAGTGCCCGGGCCACGGCCGTGAGATGCCGAAACTCTATGGCCCCTGCCCCATTCAACACATCTTGCGTAAACAACCACTCTGCCGGTAATACACTGGCCAGTGGCGGGCTTACAGTCTCCACGAACCGGGTCGCCAGCACACCCAGATAAAGAGGCACATGCCCGTAAGCAAAATCACGGTGCTGGTCTTGCAGCACTTCAATGCCCGCGCTGGTGGCCTCTGGCGGCCAATAAAAAGGATTAAACGGGGATCGAGCCGGATCAAAAGCCGAGCGCCAGGTGGCTGGCCGCTCTATGGTGGTGGCTACCCAGGTGATATACCGCTCATCTGGGTGGTAATGCTGGTAATCATCCCAATCTATGCCTGTCAGCCGCAGGGCAGCAGCTGCCAACAAAATGACACTTACGAATCCCCACACCTGCCAACGTTTCATGCTGTGGAACTGGGGCAAAGATGACAGCATACCACGCCGCAATCTCCTGCTAATAAAAAAGGCTGGAACCATTGTCCAGCCTTTTGTCTACATTAGAAAATAAGAGGCAATGTGCCTTAAACCTAGTCTTCTTGTTTACCTTTTTCAATGACTTCGACATCTTCCACAGACCCGCCTGCTTCTTCGTCAGCTTCATCAGCTTCAGCGCTCAGTGTATATTCAAAGCGGGCCACAATGGTCTCTGGGTCTGTTAACACGGCCACGCCCTTAGGCACGTTCAGATCACTCACATAAATAACATCGTCAGGTGAAGCGATGCCGGCCATATTAACTTCAATTTCGGCGATCAGATCGCCGGGCAAGCACTCAATGTCTACCGCATGGGTCATCAACACAATACTGCCCAACCCTTCCACGGCCGTGTCAGGTTCCCCTACCAAAATCAATTCTGCTTCAGCCGTAATGGCAGACTGCATATTCACTTCAAAAAAATCTACGTGAAGGATGTCACCACGGGTAACGTGCTGCTGAATTTCGCGTGCCAGTACCGTAAGATTGTTGCCGTCCAGCTCAATATCTACCAGGTGCGATGTGCTGGCCTGCTTTAAGACGCGGCGCAAGGGACCACGCTCTAATTGAATAGCCAGGGGATCACGCTGCCCGTAAATGACCGCAGGAATCATCCCAGCCTGGCGCAATCGCTTGACTTTTTTACCTGTAACCGTGCGCGGCTGAGCCGCAATTGTAATTCTTTCGGACATCTTCTTGTTCCTTGGTTTTCAAATACTCCTCTATGATGAGGGGAAATTTCGGACGAAATGTTAATCTGTCGCTATAATGGCGTTGGTCAGAAGTAATTACCACTAACATCTTACCAAACGAAAAGCTTGTCTGCATAAAAGGCAAACAAGCTGTGGAAGTATATCAACTTACGCCAAATCGTCAACTTGACGCGGCGTTTTTTGCAGGGTAAAACTCCAATCTGGAGGCATTGAAACGAACAATGAGTGAAAACCTGAAAAACTACTACCAGACGGTTCAAACGATAGGTGATTTACGCACCCCTGAACATGCCCGGCGATGGAGCACGGCCGTGCTTAAAACCCTTGGTGTCAATTTAGACCGCAAAACTAAAAAGAGGCTCACCCAAGCGCTACCCCAGGAATTGGGCCAGGACCTGACACGCCTGTTTTGGCTGCTTCACTTCCGTAACAAAGCCATGACAAAACAAGAGTTTCAGTTTGAGGTTTCCAAGCGCAGCGGCAACAGCGACTGGCAGTTTGCCCGTATGCCTATTCAAGCTGTCTTTCACGGTGTCAAAGACCTGGTTGACAAAAACACCCAACAAGCGGTGGCCGACTCTCTGGCCCCGGAAGTGCGTGAGATGTGGCAGAATGCTTAATAAACGCCGGTGGCCAGTTGTCCTGAAGGGGATCACCCTGACAACTTGCCACTTGTTATGGCTTATCTTCCTATCAGGGTGCAGCCAACCACCGGCGGCTACGCAAAACCAACGCCCTTTACAAATCCACCTGACAGCCGACGGCCAGACCCATCATTTGACCACCAATGCCACCACCGTGCGGGAACTGCTGGCAGAAGCGGGCCTTGAATTGGGTGAATTGGACGAAGTAGACCCACCGTTATTCACCCCGCTGCAGGATGATCTGAGCGTTACTGTGGTTCGGGTGAGAGAAGCGCTGGAAATCATTACCGAGAGCATTCCTTACGAACGTAAGTACGTACGCACAGACACGATGAGCGCCGATGACCAGCCACAAATTGTGCAGCCAGGCAGGACAGGACAGCAAGAAGTGACCATACGCCTGGTTTTTCGGGATGGCCTGGAATTTTCGCGCATTCGCACCGGCGAGACAATACTCACAGAGCCTCAAGATGAGGTGGTGCTGATCGGTATCGGTGCCAACCGCGGCATTGCTTATTTTACGGGCATTGTGGCCTATATCAGCGGCGGCGCGCCGGTATTGATGCGGGGCAGCACGGCCGTGCCTGAACAATTAGCCATAGACGGCCAGCTTGACGGCCGTGTTTTCAGTCTGTCTCCAGACGCCACACATTTGCTTTATACCCAGGTTAATACCGCCACCAACAGCTTTAACAACAGCTTGTGGCTGGTGGGTGTGGAACCCGGCGCCATGCCGGTAGACTTGGGAGTAGAGAATGTGTTGTGGGCAAATTGGAATCCTATGGTCACAGATACCCTGCAAATTGCCTATACCACGGCCATCTCTACCGGGCAGCCCCCTGGTTGGGAGGCAAACAATGATTTATGGCTGTTGAACCTGCCATTAACAGATACCGTAGCCTTCACAATGACCCAAATCATTGATACGTACCCGGCGCTGAACGGCTGGTGGGGCGGTAATTACGCCTGGTCACCTAACGGCCGTACCCTGGCCTACAGCTTTGACAATGAAGTTGGCCTGATTGACACTCGTTCAGCTGACCCCAATGATACCCGCCTGATCTTGCAGCAATTTACACCTTACAACACACGTGCCGACTGGGTCTGGGTACCCTCATTAACATGGTCACCTGACGGCCGTTTCCTGGCTTTTACCCAACACAATGGTGAAAATGAAGAAGCTATGCAGTTTGACAGCCAGGTGATAGGCATTCATGTGGCTGTGGCTGCCCAATTTGTAACCCAGGCAGGTATGTGGGGGCACCTACATTGGGCACCTGACAACCAAAACATTGCCTTTCTGCGAGCCACCGACCCGCTGGACAGCCTGCGCAGCAACTACACGCTGTGGCTGATGGATGTGGACGGCAGCAATGACCGGCAGCTCTATCCCCTACCCGGTGAAAACAGTGCATTTTCCCGTGACCAATCCTTCATGGCCTGGGGGCCAGACGGGCAAAACATCGCTTTTATATTTGCCGATGATCTTTTTATGATCAATCTGGCAGACAATAATGTCACTCGCGTCACCCAGGATGACACACGTGACAGCCACCCCACCTGGGCTCCCTACGGCACCGTGAACGTCCCCGACATTCAGGATGCGCCCCCTTCGCGGCGCACAAACGGCGGTTAAAAATAGGCCCTATCATTTGCCGCGCCACCCAAACCGCTGCAAACTTATACTCCATGAACTCACCACGACGAGCGCGGATTATAACAATGACAGGAGCGGGCCTGGCCGCATTGGCCTTGCTCACCTGGGGGGCGCTGCGGGCACAGCACCTTTACCTGACACGCGGCATACCTCCTGGCTTGCCAGCCCCCACAGTCCATGCCGGGGTGGAACTGGGACTGAACGTCTACCTGAACCAATATAACGATAGTGAGTTGGACGCACACCTGGCCCAAATAGCGGCTATGGGCATTCGGTTTGTGAAGCAGCCATTTTATTTCAGCCAGGCGTATGATTGGGACGAAGCTGATCGGTTGATCACGGCCGTGACCCGCCACCACCTCACCCTCGTCCCTTTGTTAGATGGCCACCCACAGCATGATTTTGCGCCGCCAGCGTTAGCGGAATTCTCTGCCTGGGCTGGTGAATTTGCCCGCCGGTATGGCAGCCAGACACATTATTACATCATATGGGACGAACCAAACCTGGCCGCCCATTGGGGCAACCAGCCCGCCAACCCCGCCGCCTACGCTGCCCTCCTCACCGCCGCTGCACACACCATTCGCACCGCCGACAGCACGGCCGTGATTGTGGCTGCGCCGCTGGCCCCCACCGTGGAAACCGGCCCCCAAAACCTGGCCGACCCGCTCTTTTTGCAGCGGTTGTATGAAGAGGGGACGGCTGATGCGTTTGACGTCGTCATGGCTAAACCCTATGGCTTTAATACCTCCCCCTATGACAGAGAGACGGCCCTCACCATCACCAACTTTAGCCGCGCCATTTTGCTGCGAGAGGTCATGGTGCAAAACGGTGATGGCGGCAAAGCTATATGGGCCGGCAACTGGGGCTGGCATGCCCTGCCCACAGATTGGGCGGGTGCCCCTTCCATTTGGGGTGAAGTGACCGCTGCCCAACAGGCCGCCTACACGTTGGACGGGTTAAAACGGGCGCGGCAGGAGTGGCCCTGGATGGGGCTGATGTTCCTGGAAAACTGGCAGCCTGACACACCGGCAGCCGATCCGCGGTGGGGGTTTAGCATTGCCGGCAGCGAAACGGCCGCCGAACTGGCCCACTTTCTGGCTGAGCAATCCACTAGCGTTGCCTGGCCTGGCTTTCACTTGGCCACCCCCGATGATCCGGCCCAGGTGTACACAGGGGGTTGGGAATTCTCCCCTGAATTTGGGGCTGACATCGGCCAACAGCCTGATGATCAGTTATACGGTGACCGGGTGACGTTTACCTTTTGGGGCACAGACATCGGGCTGCGAGTGCGCCGGGCTGACTTTCGTGCTCGCCTCTATATCACCATTGATGGTGAACCGGCCAATGCCCTGCCCCACGATGAAAACGGCGCCACTCTCATTCTGACGGCAGCTGACCCCACGGCCGACTACATCAGCATAGAGCCCGTGGCCACCAACCTGGAGCCGCGCCTGCATGTGATGGAGGTCGTGGCTTCGCGGGGGTGGGATCAATGGGCATTACATGGCTTCAGCGTAGGCTATCATCCGCCAGACACGGCCGTCACCATCAGCGCCGTCTTCCTGTTGAGTACGGTCGTTCTGGCCGCCACCCTGGCCATTTACACAAGCCGCAAAGCCGATTGGCCCGGCTGGTTCCGCCAGGCACGCACCCGCTACAGGCGCCTGGATGATGCCTGGCAGCTGGGGCTGACGTGGGGTATGGCCGGGCTGGTGACCATAGGGGGGTGGCTAACCTGGGGGGAACAAATGGGGGGCGTCTACCGGCGGCTGGGCGACGGCAGCCAACTGGCGCTGACGGCCGCCGCTGCTTCCGTTTTTTACCTGTCGCCCTCATTTTTACTCACGGCCGTTTCCCTCATTGTTCTCTT
Organism: Ardenticatenaceae bacterium; assembly: GCA_011525915.1. GTDB lineage: Bacteria > Chloroflexota > Anaerolineae > Promineifilales > Promineifilaceae > CAADGU01. The sequence goes on from WYBM01000025.1 coordinate 112,068, forward strand.
TATCCTGATCACCTTCCGCCCCGCCTGGGGGTTAGCCCTGGTGGCCTTCTGTTTCCCTTTTTACGTTTCCCCCGTCCTCAAACCCATCTTCCACTACCGTTTCTCGCCGGTGGAAATCTTTATGCTGGTGACGTTTGCCGCCTTTGCCCTAAACCGAATAGTCTACGGCATGCGGCGCTTTACCCACCCTTCCCCCCCGACCCCCCACCACCCACCACCAACAACTGTGACCACAGGCGGGTCACAGAACCATGCTCCCTTACTGGTTACTGCTTACCGATTACTGCTTACTGATTACGCCGTCCTCATTTTTTTTCTGGTGGCTACCGCTTCCCTGTTTTTCACGGAACGGCTAGATGTGGCCACCAATGAATGGCGCATGGTCATTTTAGAGCCGGCGCTGTTTTACCTGGTCTGGCGAGGGCTACGGCCGTCTGAAAAAGAGGTGTGGACCATAGTAGATGCGTTCATCCTGAGCGGGCTGGCTGTGGCGCTGTATGGGCTGTGGCAATATGGCTTTGACCGGAACAGCCTGATTACGGCCGAAGGCGGCCTGCTGCGCATCAGGTCATTCTACGGTTCACCCAACAATGTGGGCCTTTACCTGGGGCGAATTTTGCCTTTCCTGACGGCGATGCTGTTGTTGGGCGCGGCGCAGAACGGCCGGCGTCGCCAATGGTATGCCGCCGCCATGCTCCCGGTAGGCGTGGCGGCACTGCTCACCCTGAGCAAAGGGGCCATTTTTCTGGGGCTGCCGGCCGCGTTCCTGTTTGTGTTCTGGCAGTGGCAGCGGGTAAACGGCCGTAAAACCTGGCCCTGGGTTATCACGTTTGGCATCATGGGGCTTGTTGGCCTGGCGGTTATTCAATCTATCCCCATGCTGGCCGGGCGGTTGGGGCTGTGGGGGGAAACAGGGTTGTTCCGCGTTAATCTGTGGCGAGCCAGCCTGAACATGATGGCCGATCATCCCCTGTTTGGCGTGGGGCCAGACAATTTCTTGTACGCTTATCGCAGCCGGTACATCTTTGACGCCGCCTGGCAAGACCCCAATCTAAGCCATCCGCACAATCTGTTTTTGGATTTTGGCACACGCCTGGGAGTGTTGGGGTTGGCCGCCGGGCTGTTTATGCTGGCCATGCTGCCTTACAACTTATGGCAAAGTCGGGATCAGCTTTCCCCACGCTGGCTGCCAGTGTGGGTAGGGACGGGTGCCGTGTTTATGAATATGATCATCCACGGATTGGTAGATCATGCTTTTTTCCTGGTAGATTTAGCATTTGTCTTCTATTTGCTGCTGGGCACGGCCGTCTGGCTGCGCCAAACCAACCCGTCACCGGGTTAAGCCAGGGGCGTGTTTGCCGCCGGGCGAAACTTCAAAGGGGGCCAGGGGTTTTGTTTAACGTCAGCAAGGCATGACCCGGACTTTGCTTGACAATTTGGTGGTTGCTTCTAAAATTGCCCCGCCATCAAATGTAGAATTTAAATTCTTGAAGGAGATCAGGTAAATGAGTGATACACAGGCTCGTGTAACCGCTATTATTGTGGATTTATTAGGTGTAGACGAAGAACAGGTTATCCCTGAGGCACGTTTCCGCGAAGAGCTAGAAGCAGATTCCCTGGATCTGGTCGAACTGATTATGGCTTTTGAAGAAGAGTTCGGCGGCGAAATTTCAGATGATGAAGCCCAAAAGATTACCACGGTCGGCGAAGCGGTTTATTACATTGACCATCGCATGAAGGTTTAAGGCGCCGGGCGTAGTGCGTGGCGAACGGTTTAACTACGTACTACGCGCGGCTTTTTTACCCGCGCCATTTGTCCCAACTGCCAGAGGCTTATCATGGCAATGAGCAAATGCCCTGTCCCATTAAGTATAATTCCCCAGCCAAAGCCAACCGGAACGCCAAACAACTGGCTGATCGTGGGCTGGATCAGCAGGTAAAGGCGCATCGGCTGCACGGCACCTGCCACACCCAAAACAACTAATAACAACCAGCACAACCCTGTGCGAATGTCTCCAGGCACTATCTGGCTCAATACGGCCGTTACCCCCGCAGCCCCAACCACCAACCCAATCCACTGAACACGCGGCAGATACTCTTGTCTAAACGGCCCGGTTATATCTTCTAATGCAGGAAAGGCCAGCAGGCTGATGAGTACAGCCAGGGCGCGCATGGCCCAGGTTGACCAATGACTGTTCGGCCAGGGCAGTGTCAACGCCACCAACATCAGGGCCAGGGTGATGGGGGGCAGGTAAAAGAGGTTGCGCACCGGCCCGGTCCCCATGAACTTGATCCATTCACCCAACTCAATGCCTAAAAAGCTCAGCCCGGCTGCCGGGCCGGGCAGCCAGACGGTAAGGTAACCGATGAACACGGCCGTAAGGGCCAGCAGGAGTAAATTTAGAGAGCGTGTACGGGGCATCTATTGCGCTTTCTTAGCCGCCAAACGGTGTTTAGGCATAGCGGGTTACGTTTTACGTTTACGACGCGGATGGCTGGCTTGTTGGAAAACGGCCGTCATCTGCTCATCTTCGGTGGCCTGGTCGCTAAAAAACTGGTTCAGGCTGGGGCTTTGCCGCTGACGCAGGGCCAACATGGCCACCGCTTGTACATCGGCCGGGGTTGTCTCCAGGCGTTCATCGGCAGCGGCGTGGGCGCGGGCGGCTTCAAACAACGTGATCTCTGCCCGGTGTGAGTCAATGTGTAATGTTGTCACCAGCGCCAGACCCAATGCACGCGCTTCTGGCAAAATGGTCACCCGGGGCAAACGGTGACGCGCCTGCTGCACTTCTTCTGCCAGGGCCATGGTGCTGTGCGCATAACCGGCCGCAAACGAGTCTGCATGGTGTTGGTAAGCCACGGCGCGTTGGTATGCCAGGTAACGCAAGTCGGCGTCATCCAGGCCGCGCACAATGGCCCGCAGACCAAAACGGTCCATCAACTGCGGCCGCAAGCGCCCTTCCTCTGGATTCATGGAACCAATGAGCATAATCCGTGCTTTGTATGTCATTTTCAACGGCCCGCGCCGTACAGCAAAGTGTCCCTGGGCGGCAGCATCCAGAATGGCATCAGTGATGGTGTCATCCAGCAGGTTTACCTCATCAATATAAATGATATGCCCGTCAGCATGGCCCAAAATACCCCGTTCCAGGCGTACTTTCTGTTGTTCCAGGGCCAGTCGCTCATTAATGCCGCCCACCACGTCTTCCAGACGGGCGTTAAGCGGCAGTTCAAAGATGCGTACCTTGTCTTCAATGGTCAGCGGCTCGCCATAGCCGAACTTGGTGGCACAATCCTTACAGACGCCATCCATGCCATAACTTTCCACGTCCGTTTCTGTGCAGCCGTAAGCACACAGGCTGCGTTTAACGGTGGGTAAGAGGTCAGTCAGAGAGCGTACGGCCGTGGTCTTGGCCGTCCCTCGGGGCCCAATCAGCAAGACACCACCAACCAATGGGTTGATGAGCGAAAGGATGAGCGCCAGTTTCATCTCATACTGGCCTACGATGGCCAGAAAGGGGAAGGGTTCCAGATCGGCCGCGCCAATGTCCGGCGGTGGTAATTGTGTCACCTGGCCAGCCGGAGAGGTAAGCAAAATGTCTAGCAGCTTGGATCGGGGTTTTGTCATGCGCCGTCCTGTGTGCGTTGTTGTAAGCGATAGGCCTGGCGCTGCGCGCCGCGTTCAAACCTGGCTTCTTCTTCGACCGTACTGCACAGAAGGGGCGGAACTTTAATGGGACGGCCGTCTGTGCCCAGCGCCACATAGACAAAATAGGCGGTGTTTGTGTGGGTAACGTGACCCGTCAGTACATCTTCGGCTGTCACAACCACCCGTGTCTCCAGGGAGGTGCGGCCCACCCAACTAACTTCGGCCGTTACCGTCATCAGGTTGCCAATGTGTACAGGGGAATGAAACCGCATGGAATCAACCGCGACCGTAACGGCGGGATGGCGCGCATGCCGAATGGCGGCCATGCCGCCGGCTTCGTCACACAGTTTCATAATGACACCGCCATGCACGTTACCAAGGTTGTTGGCGTGGGTTGGCCCCATGACCTGGGTCAGCGTAACCTGTGATTCAGAGGGTGATTTACCTTGCATAGTTGTCTGAATTTAGGTAATCGGCAACAATCATTCAAAAATAAAATCGTTTTAGGTGCTGCCGATTACTCGAGGAAACCGCACAAAACTGGTGCGCCGGATGTGCAAAAACTTTGTGCGGTTTACCTAGTCCATATCGGGCCGGGTTTCGGAAATGTGGCTTAATTTTTCAGGAAATTCCTCAAACATATCTATGATTTGGTGCGGCAGCGCTGGAAAAAGCGGCGGCAAGGGGACGGCCGCCGGCAGCACCAGCCGCGGCGGTGGTAGTGGCGGCGCCATGATAAGCCTGTCAATGGGACGGGTACGTTTGCGCAACAATCGCTGGTCATCACTCAAAAATCCCAGATAGGAGCCACCGGTGTCAAAAACTTCTCGCCCCACCACAAAGCCTATCCATTCACCATCAATGCCATAGAGAAATCCTTTGTCATAGGCAGCCACCCATTCACCATCAGAACGATAAATTGGAATCATCTTTCCTCTTTTCTACCGGTTAAGCCCTGGTAAGCAAAACCAAAGGGTATTTCTAGTTTTCAGAGCCAGCGGGACAGGGCGTTGTAAGATCAGGCTATAATAACTGGCTCAATGCCTTTTCCAGTTATGTAGTGCATTATAGTAAAGGGGGGGAGGCCAGGCAAGCGAAACAGGAAGACAGTAAGGGTAACGCCTCGAAACAGAACGCTACCCCGAAAACAATTAGATGATCGTACCCTGATGAGCAGACGTCACGGCCGTGTTCAGTGTAAAGACAGGCGGTTCTTCATTTTCGAGCGGGGGCGCAAAGTGCCGAGACAGCCAGGCGGCAAAAATTTCACCATTAACGGCCGTACGCCGCCCCCGGTCCACAATCAACCCATACTGGCGCAGCCGGTGTTCAGCCTCACCCAGGGTGAACTGACTAAATGATTGGGTTGATATAGGCCGATGTGCTATCAGTTGGGCCAAAATTTGGCGTTGGCAGCGATCAAAGCGTTCCCACCAATCAACAAAATAAGGGGATAATTCCGCCACCAATTGGTTTAAGACAACTTCAGGATCAGGCATACTGTCCAACCGCTTATGGTAAAGCCAGCGAGCAGCCGTGGCCTGCAACAAGAACGGTAATGTACCGGCCAGCCGTCTAATTTGCTGCGTTTCTTCGGCGCTTAAGGGGATGCCAGCCTGCAAGGCCGGCTGGCTGGTGAGGGGATCAATCGCCGTCATTTCCAACTCTGCCAGGTATAGGGGCACGGGAAAAAATATGTTAAAAAACGGCGACGTGGGTGGTAATCCCAGTTGACTGCCCAGGTAGTGAAGGTCTGTAAACGAGGTTGTCACACAGACCAGATCATAGTCAGTTACGCTGGTCATGGCGCGCAGCTCAGTCAAAAAATGACGGCTAAATGAGTCAGGCGACATCTGGTCAAAATCATCTAGCAGCAGCACAATGCGCCGATCTGGAAAGTGGCATAAATAGGCTTCTACATCATAAATACTGGTCTGGTCAGGTAATGATTCTTTCCATAAAAACCCGGTGTTTACCTGCCCCAACGCCATCTTGAGCTGCATCAGCACGCGGTAGTAAAAATAAGCCGGCGTCTTGCAAGAGGCCATATCAACATACACCATCACCATTTTTTCAGGATGGCGCAAATGGCGCACCATGACCGTAGGCTGGGCCACATGCCGCAAAAATGAGGTCTTACCGGCCCGGTTCAGACCCAACACCGTCACAGATTGGGCCTGAGGGTTGCCAATAATTTCATAAAGGCGGGAGATTTGTCGGTGACGGCCGTAAAAATCGGCGGGGTTTTGTACAGGATGACCAACGGTGTAGGGCATGATTGTACTCCTGTATACACTGCTGAATGAAAACCCAAAAAACAAAACGACACAAATCGCTGGAGTTGGTATTCAGTTCAGATACTGCTAGATGAATTCTAAAATCACTATCATTATGCCCGCAATGGGCCAGAAAATGTAGGCATTTAAGTAGGACAAAAGTACTAGGAACAGAGTCATGGGGCAGCAAGAAGGATAGAGAATGAAAGATGAACTGATACCAGTACCAGTAACCAGAGGTCAGTGACCAGTGTTCAGTGGCCATTTACGGGCGTCAGGCCCTACTGATAACTGTATACTGATGACTGAAAACTGATACCAGAGACACTATTGGTCACCCATGCTGCCTGGCGGCGGGCAAAGGTCATGGTAAATTTGGCGCAGTTGGCGGGCAGATTTACGCCAGGAGAAGTGGCGAGCCTGACGGAACCCGGCGGCTACCAGGCGAGTCCGCTCGGCCGGGTCAGCCAGTAGGCGTATGAGGGCGGCCGTCCAGGCGGCCTCGTTGTGTGGGGAGAGTTGCACGGCCGCATTCCCGGCCACTTCCGGCAACGAGGCTGCGTCAGAGGTGATCACAGGGACACCACAACCCATGGCTTCCAACAAGGGCAGGCCAAACCCTTCATAGAGACTGGGGAAAACAAAGAGAGCTGCCCCACTGTAGAGGGCCGGCAGATCATCATCAGCTACAAAACCGGCAAAGTGAACACGGCCGTCTAACCCCTGCCGCGCCACTTCAGCCAGCATCTCGGCATACAACCATCCCTGGCCACCGGTGATAATAAGGTTATGAGGATGCGTTTGGGCCACCGTCCGGAACGCACGGATGAGCATCTGGTAATTTTTACGCGGCTGCACTGTGCCCACGGTGAGGATGTAGGGCGTGTTCCCCAGGTTATATTTCTGGCGCACGGCCGTGAGCCTTTCTGCTTCTGTCACCGGCTGAAAGCGTTCATGGACGCCACTGTACAGAACGGTCACTTTAGCTTCTGATACCCGCCAGATGGCCACAAGATCATCCTTGGTAGCCTGAGAGTCAGCCAGGACGTGCGAAGCGCGCCGGATGGACCAGGGCACGACGCGGTTCAGGTAGGCCACCAGCTGCTTTGGGAATGTATCAGGATAATGGACAAACGAGAGGTCATGCACGGTCAGCAGGGTGGGTATACGGCCGTTTACCGGTGGCAAAACAAAGTCAGGCGAATGGAACAAATCCAGCCGCCCCGTTACCCATTGCACCGGCAGCGGCAGCCGCAGACGGTACCACAGGCGGTAAAGCCAGCGCTCATCTATTGGTGCCGGGTGCAGCTGCACGTTGGGTGCCTGCGGAATGGGGTCAGGCACAGGGGCAGCCGTGAGGTGTTTGGCGGTAAAAAAATGGTAGTCGTTGTCAGGGTCTACGGCCGTGAGCGCGTAAATGAGTTCTCGTGTGTAACGGCCAATCCCCCCTCCTTGGGTAACAGCCGCCGTGACATCAATGCCAATCTTCATAGAGAGCGGCACTTGGTGGTGAGCGGTTGTAACGCAAGCATTCTGCGGTCCTCAATCACGACTTATCTACATCGCTGTAGGTCCAATAGCGGTTGACGAAAAAATTCCAGAACAAAATGATCAAAACAGACAGCGCCAGGGCAAAATTATCACCAATACGCTGGGTCACTTCCGGCGCCATGTGCAAGAATAGGTTGGCCGCCAGACGGGTAAACGGCAAATGTGTCAGCGCAATAATGGGCAGGCGCAGCACAATACCGGTGACACTTACCAAAAAGAACTGCAAAAACTGCCGCCCGATGGGTTTAGAACGTGAGTCAGGGTACGTCCAGTAACGGTTCCAGATAAAGTTGCTGAGAATGGCACAAATAAAAGAAATGGTGCCAGCCATCAAGGCAGGCAATGTGCCCTCTACCCATACCTTGCTTAAGCCCCACGAAATTAAAAGGTGGTCCAGGGACGTGCCCGGCTTGAGCAAGGCATCTAAGGGGCCAAGCAGCAGGTTGTAGACACCAAAATCCACAACAAAGCCAACGGTCCCTACCACCAAAAACTTAAAAAAGCGTTCGGCTTCTTTGGTATTGACGCCAAATCGACCAGCCGCATTTGCAAAAATCGTGACCATAACTATCTCATATCTCCCAATGTTCTATCTGAAATCGCCGTCGAATTTTACCGGACAACCGCCGGACCTTTCAATGCCTCTTTGGTGCTGTTTTGCCTACGTTCACATTCCAGCAGCTGCAGCAGGCCAAACATCACACCCAGGTGAATGTAAATATTGTTGACATAGAGTTTATCTACCAGGTGATGGACGGTCACGGCCGTCCAGGCAGCCAACAACCCCAACGCTATGCCCCGCGTGGGCCACGCCAGGCTTTGTAACTGGCGGATGGTCTGGAAAAACACGGCCGTCCACAGCAACCCATACGCCGTTAGCCCCAACACCCCCGTTTCTGCCAGCAGGTTCAGGTAATAATTATGGGCGTGCCCCAGAGGGTACGGCCAGTTAAGCAGGTCATAGTGGGCGTAAGCCAGCTCATAATTGCCAAAACCAACCCCCAGCCAGGGGTTATCTTGGGCCATGCCCAATGCCGCCTGCCAATGCGCCAGCCGCTCCAGCACCGCATAATTGGTATCATTAATATCCACACCGCGTACATCACCGAAGCGCAAATCTTCATGGAAGCTGGTGAGGCGTTCTGCCACCGAAGCAGGCACAATACCAGCCTGCATGCCTCCGGCCAAAAGCAGCCCGCCGGCAGCCAGCAGCGCCGCGCCTTGCCACAGCTTCCGCGGCCAAAACAGTACCAGCACGGCCGTACCCACGGCAAAACTCAGCCACGCCCCCCGGCTCCAAGAGAAAAAGACGGCCAGGGCAGCCAAAACGGCCGTAATCCCGGTGAAAAGGACCAGGGCAACAAGATGATAAGATGATGAAGTGAGCGGGTGATCAGCGCGTATGGTAACTTGCCCCCTGCTCTTGACAATAGGCCATAAACAAGCCAGCCCGCCTAAACAAACGCCCAGAGCCAATAGGGCCGTCAGGTTCATGTAACCAGCATAAGGATTGGGTTGTTCAAAGGTACCATAAGCCCGGTAAAAGCGGCCCAGCACCAGGAAATGCTGCGGGCCATCGCCCCGCAGGCCAAACTGCCAGATGCCGATGAGCGCCTGGGCCAGCCCAGCCAACAAGAGCATGACCAGAACGTAACCTGTAAAACGGCTGTCGGTCACGGGGGATCGGTCACGGGACCGCTGATAACCCCTGGCCAGCAACCACTTCCCGGTCATCGAGACATCCACCACCAGCAGCATAACAGCCGCTATTTCCAGCCACTTTAACACCTCTTTAAAGCCAAATGCCAGGGAGGAGGCATTGCCTAGAGAAAGCGTGGCCACAAAGATAAACAACACCAGCGGCAAGTTTAAGAAAGTATGGGGAATATGGATATGCCGGTAAGCCAGCCCACGCCCCAGCCAAACAGCCAGAGTGAACAGTAATAACACCTGGCCGCTGTCCAGCAAAGACGGCCCCCGCACAATGTTTTCCAAGGCCCCCCACGGCGCTGCCAGCAGCGCTATAAAGAGGCCAACAAGGGGGTTGACAAGCGTAAGCAGCAACACGGCCGTGCCGCCCACCAGGCCAGCAGCCCATACAACCGGCAGCCGGGCGATCAACAGGCCCAAAACAACGGCGGCCAGCACCACTAACCCGGCCCAGACGTGCCTGTAAACAGCCTTATACCCTTGCGTCCAGACGTTTACCCTCAAACTCTTCCTCGGAAATAGTTAATAGTCTCTACCAGGCCATCGGCCAGGTTTACTTTCGGTTCCCAACCCAATACCTGGCGTGCTTTGCTAATATCCGGACGGCGCACCTTGGGGTCATCTGTAATGCGGTCATCCTTTGGCTGCACAAAAACGATCTCAGAATCACTACGCGCAATTTCCGTAACTGCCTGGGCAAACTCCAAAATGGTCATCTCTGTGGGATTGCCAATGTTAACCGGCAGCTTCTCATCAGATTGCAGCAGCCGGTAAATTCCCTCTACAAGATCGCTGTAATATTGAAAGGAGCGTGTCTGGCTGCCATCCCCATAAACGGTGAGAGGCTGGTTTGTCAGCGCCTGGTAGATAAAGTTGGGCACCACACGGCCGTCATGCAGCCGCATACGTGGCCCATAGGTGTTAAAAATGCGCACAATGCGCGTCTCCAGGCCATGATACCGTTGATACGCCAGCGTCATTGCCTCAGCAAAGCGCTTGGCCTCATCATACACGCCGCGGGGGCCAATGGGGTTGACATGCCCCCAATACGTCTCCGGTTGGGGGTTTACCTGGGGGTCACCGTACACCTCTGACGTAGACGCCAGCAGATAACGGGCCCCTTTAGCCTTGGCCAGGCCCAATGTATTGTGTGTGCCCAATGATCCCACCTTCAGGGTGGGAATAGGATGTTCCAGGTAATCATTGGGGCTGGCCGGCGAGGCAAAATGCAGCACAGCATCCAGCGGCCCCGGCACGTAAATATAATTGCTGACATCTTGTTTTACAAAGTGGAATCGCTCATGCCCCATCAGATGGGCAATATTATCCATGTTGCCGGTGATCAGGTTATCCATGCCAATGACCTGGTGGCCTTCGGCCACAAAGCGATCACTCAAGTGAGAACCCAGGAAACCTGCAGCTCCTGTAATTAAAACACGCATAATGCCTCCATTTAAAATCGTTCTGGTATTGTAACGTGGGTGAAGGTGGGTGACGAACGAGTACGGCCGTCCAGCCCCAGATCGTATACCACGCGCAACTTACACGTTGGCTAAACGTGCCCAAAACAAACGGCCGTGTTGCTTAAAGGGTTGTTTCGGCCGGGCCATGATCCCATCATTTGACCATCATGGTCCAGTTGATGCGTTAAGGAAACTCGCAAAACCAAAAACGGCATAGTATACTTCTGCCCGGTTTAGAGGGTAACATGTACATAGCAGCAGATGCCACTCTGACCCAAATTCATTAAATGGAGCATTGTATGAGTGCCACCCCCAATCCTGACCTTACCGAACGGCGCAAAGCAGACCACATCCGCATTAACCTCGAAGAAGACGTAGCCTTCAAAAAGCTAACCACCGGCCTGGAAAAATACTTTTTCATGCACCAGGCCCTTCCTGAAATCAACATCGCTGATGTAGACACGACCACTACCCTGTTTGGCAAGACTCTAAGAACACCTCTGCTCATCTCCTCAATGACCGGAGGCACGGCCGAAGCGTGGGAAATCAACCGTACCCTGGCCACGGGGGCGCAGGTCACCGGTATGGCCATGGGGCTGGGTTCCATGCGCGCTGCGGTAGAAGATGAGTCGCTGGCTGCTACCTACCGCGTGCGTGACGTGGCGCCAGATATTTTGCTCTTCGCCAATCTGGGTGCGGTGCAGCTAAACTACGGCTATGGGTTGGACGAATGCCGGCTGCTGGTGGAAATCATTCAGGCTGATGCCCTGATTCTGCACTTTAACGCCTTACAAGAGGCGGTGCAGCCAGAGGGGGACGGCAACTTTGCAGATCTGCTGCCTAAAATTGCCTACATCTGTAAACACCTGCCTGTGCCCGTCATTGCTAAAGAAGTAGGTTGGGGGTTCGCGGTAGAAACAGCCCGCCAGTTGGCCGAAGTTGGTGTGGCCGCTATTGATGTGGCCGGGGCTGGTGGCACCAGTTGGAGCCAGGTAGAGATGTACCGGGCGCCCACAGCTCGTCACGCACGGGTGGCCGGGGCGTTTATTGATTGGGGCATCCCCACGGCCGTGTCCATCCAATATTGTCGGCGCGCCGCACCACACCTGCCCATCATCGCCAGCGGCGGCATTCGCAATGGTATTGACGTGGCCAAATGTGTGGCCCTGGGCGCCAACCTGGCTGGCTTTGCCGGCGACTTCCTGCGCGCGGCCGACAAAGACGGTGTAGATGGCGTGGTTGAAATGGCCGCCACCATCACCGACGAACTGCGCGTGGCCATGTTTTGTGCTGGCGCCGCAGACCTGGCTGCCCTGGCCCAAGTACCACTTCACACCGACTATTTATAAGTTGAGCAAAACATATGAAAGAATTTGAAACATTAAGCAAAGCAATGAGAATCGCCCTCAATGAGGAGATGCAGACGGTTCTGAAGGCTGAAGAGACGACACCCGATTTGTTTTATGGCATGATGCACTATCATATGGGCTGGTGCGACCAGACATTACAACCAGCCCAGGTAAATGCCGGCAAACAAATTCGGCCGGTGCTGTTGCTGTTGGTATGTCAGGCGGCCGGCGGTGACTGGCAGCAAGCAGTACCCGCTGCGGCGGCCGTGGAATTGCTGCACAACTTCTCTCTTATTCACGACGATATTGAAGATGCCAGCCCTACCCGGCGGGGTCAGAAGACGCTGTGGCAAATCTGGGGCGTGGCCCAGGCCATTAACGCTGGTGACGCCATGTTTGCGCTGGCGCACATGGCCTTAAATCGCCTCTATGACCGCGGCGTCCCGGCAGACAGGGTAGTACGTGCGCTGCGGCGTTTTGACGAAACGTGTGTGCATTTGACACAAGGCCAGCATGCCGACATGCGTTTTGAGGCGCAGGCACTGGTAAGTGTAGATGACTATATCGCCATGATTACCGGGAAAACGGCCGTGCTCCTCTCCCTTTGTGCTGAGTTGGGGGCTCTGGTTGCCGGGCAAGATGACAACACCATGGCCCATTACGCCCAATTTGGCCTGGATGCCGGCCTGGCTTTCCAGGTCATTGATGACATCCTGGGTATCTGGGGTGATGAGTCACTTATTGGCAAATCTGCCTCTACCGACATTGTCACCAAGAAAAAGACACTGCCAATATTGTACGGCCTGGAAAACAATGCCAAACTACGCCATCTTTACGCCCAGCAAAACATCGATGAGGCTTTTGTATCTGAAGTGGTGGCCCAGCTTAATGAAACGGGCGCCCGAGACTTTGCCATCGCAAAAGCGGCTGGCTATACACAGAGCGCCCTGGGAAACCTGGAAGCCGCCCACCCCACCGGCCCGGCTTATACTGCCTTAAGTCAACTCACCGATATGCTGCTGCGCCGCGACTTTTAAAAACAAAAACAAAACGGCGGCCTGGTTACACCAGGCCGCCGTTTCCTTTTTGCCATTTATTGGCTACTCCTCGTCGCCAAAACCCTCTAGATCGTCGTCATCGATCCCATATTCGTACTCCATCTCAAACTCTTCAGCGGGCAAAGCGGCCACCGCTTTTTCTTTGGCCGACGCCAGCGCTTCCAAGATGGCCGGGTCTGTATTGTCATCAATCATTAACGGCAGCGAGAAATCAAACTCTTGAACTTCTTGCTCTTCCTCGATCAACTCGGCAGCGGCTAAATCTGCCTTTGCTTTCTGGTGCAGCTCAAAACCAGTACCAGCCGGGATCAGCTTACCGATGATGACATTTTCCTTCAGCCCCATCAATTGATCTTCGTTGCCGGCAATGGCAGCGCTGGCCAATACTTTGATAGTGTGTTGGAAGGAACTGGCTGACAAGAAACTATCGGTGTTTAAGGCCGCCTTGGTGATACCCAACAAGACTGGTTCTGCCTGTGCGGGTTCACCACCTTCCTCCATGATCTCTTCGTTGTTTTCCAGGAAAACAGCTTGCTCCACCAGTTCGCCGGGCAGCATTTCCGTATCACCAGAACTGGTGATAATCACTTTACTCAGCATTTTGCGGATAATCACCTCAAAGTGCTTATCATGAATATTTTGCCCTTGAGGCCGGTATACCTGCTGCATTTCCTGCAACAAATATTGCGTCACAGCGTCACGCCCTAAAATCTCCAGGATGCGATGCGGGTTCTTAGAGCCTTCCGTCAGCTGGCTGCCGGCATGAACCTCATCACCATCGGAGATGAGCAAGCGCATACCAGCCGGAATTTCATAATCGCGTTCATCGCGGCTTTCCCAGGCGACGGTGACACGATCACTAGCACGGGAAACCCGTCCGCCGTGACGGGCAGAGATCACCTCGTCTTCTTTTTCAGCCAGGATACCACCTGGTTCGATGGTATCATTGTGACCCACTTTAATTTCCCAGCCTTCCGGAACTTCGTAAACGTCATCTACCAGGCGTGTATCGGTCACAAAAACGTGGCGTACGCCATCAATGATACGAATATCAGACCGGCCGCTGATTTCGGTGATGACTGCTTCACCTTTAGGCTTTTGGCGTGCTTCAAACAGCTCTTCTACACGGGGCAGACCCTGAGTAATGTCACCCGCTGCCGACGCTGTACCGCCTGTATGGAAGGTACGCAGGGTTAACTGGGTACCAGGTTCGCCAATGGATTGGGCGGCCACAATACCCACGGCCGTACCCTTCTCAACAGGCTTGCCACGCGCCAGATCCAGCCCATAACACTTAATACAAATGCCCCGCCGCAATTCACAGGTCATGGGCGAAAACACGTAGACTTCTTCAACCGCCAATTCTTCAACACGATCGGCCGCGGCATCGGTGAAATAATCACCTATGCGCACAACTGGCTCGTTGGTCTCTGGGTCTATGATTTCTTCGGCAGAAACACGCCCCAAAACACGTTCGGCCAGTGATTGCTTGCCGAAATTATCTGAACGCCGCACGTAGATGCCTTTGTCTGTACCACAATCCTCCGCCATGACGATCATGTCTTGGGCGATGTCCACCAGGCGGCGTGTCAGGTAGCCGGCGTCAGCCGTGCGCAGCGCCGTATCCGCCAGACCCTTGCGGGCTCCGTGTGTGGAGATGAAATATTCCAATGTATCCAGGCCCTGCCGAAAATTAGATTGAATAGGCACTGGGATGATACGTCCCTGCGGGTCGGCCATCAGGCCACGCATACCGGCCAACTGGGTAATGGGGCCAAAGCCACCCTTACCGGCCCCGGAAAGGGCCATCACCGCAATGGGGCTGGCGGGGTCCATGGCATCACGGACGGCCTTCTCCACCTTGTCTTTGGCTTCATTCCAGGTATCAATGGTGCGCATATATTGTTCTTCTTCGGTAAGCAAACCACGGCGATACTGCCGGTCAATTTCATTGACCCGCTTAAGCGCATTATCCAAAATCCCTTGCCGTTCATCAGGAATGGTCAGGTCAGCCACAGCAATGGTGGTGCCGGAAATCGTGGCGTAACGGAAGCCAATGGCTTTAATAGCATCTACCATTTCAATGGTGGCGTCATCACCCAGCAGGCGATAAACACGGTTGATAAGGCGGGTAACACCCCCCTTATCCAGCACATGGTTAACAAAGCGAAATTCTGGGGGCATGGCCAGATTAAACAAGACGCGCCCAGGCGATGTTTCTATCATTTTCAGGCGGGGTTTGCCGTCACGATACCGGGTGTGATCATCTTTGTAGTAGGTTTCTGTTTGCACCTTGATCTTGGCATGAATGTCTATCAGCCCTAATTCGTAAGCGGTTTCCACTTCTTCCAGGCTGCTGAGAATACGCCCTTCACCTTTACGGCCGTCACGCATCAACGTCAGGTAATAGACCCCCAACACCATGTCTTTAGAAGGACCCACAATGGGCTCGCCATTGGCTGGCTTTAGCAGGTTGCGTGTGGCCATCATCAATTCTATGGCTTCATCCACGGCCCTACGTGACAACGGCACGTGCACCGCCATCTGGTCGCCGTCAAAGTCGGCGTTAAACGCCGAGCAAACCAGAGGGTGCAGTTGGATGGCTTTTCCTTCTACCAACTGAGGCATAAAGGCCTGGATGCCCAGGCGGTGCAGGGTGGGTGCCCGGTTTAACAGGATGGGACGGCCGTCAATGACCTCTTCCAATACCTGCCACACCTCTGGCTGCTGCCGCTCAATGACGCGGCGAGCTCCCTTAACGTTGCTGGCGTAACCATATTCCACCAGTTTGCTGATCACAAAGGGGCGAAACAGCTCCAAGGCCATGGTTTTGGGCAAACCACACTGTCCCAATTTCAGGTTGGGGCCAACCACAATCACCGAACGACCAGAGTAGTCCACCCGCTTGCCCAACAGGTTGCGGCGGAAACGCCCCTTTTTGCCCTTAAGCATGTCAGACAAGGACTTTAGTTCCCGCCGGCCACGGCGGCTCAGTGCTTTGCCACGCTGGCTGTTGTCAATCAGGCTGTCTACCGCCTCCTGCAGCATACGCTTTTCGTTACGTACAATCACATCAGGTGCACCCAATTCCAGCAGCCGCTTCAAACGGTTATTACGGTTAATGACTCGGCGGTACAAATCGTTCAGGTCAGACGTAGCAAACCGGCCGCCATCTAACTGCACCATAGGCCGTAGATCAGGTGGGATCACGGGCAATACAGTCAGGATCATCCACTCTGGCCGGTTGCCACTCTTACGTAAGGCCTCTACAACCTGCAGCCGCTTGGTGGCCCGCTTGGCCGCCTGTTTTGAACGGGTGGTACGTACTTCACGCCACAATTCACGGGACAATTTTTCCAGGTCCATGCGCCGCAAAATATCATAAAGCGCCTCTGCCCCCATGTCTGCCCGGAAGACGTTACCGAATTTACTTTTCAGTTCACGATAATCAGTCTCATTCAAAAAGACCATCGGCTCCAGGCTTTCCAACTGTTCCCGGTTACCCTGAGCTTGCTGACGTAAGCGCGCTAATCTTATCGTCAACTCATCGCGCATATCATCACCTACAGCCTGTGTCTCGCCCCGTAACTCATCCAGTTCTTTTTGCAGAGCGGCCACCTGGCTTTGGTGGTCTTCTTCATATTCTCGCTGTACTTCAGTCAGGCGTTCCGTTGTGATCTCCTGCACCAGCACGGTATGCTCTCGTCCCACTTTTTCACCAGCGCTAATAATCAGGTGATCGCCCAAAGTTATCGCTTCAGCTGCCTGACCACTTTTTAAATTTTTCAGCCGCTGCTCAATAGACTTGGCCTCACGTACAACCTCGTCTGTGGCCGTGGCCAACTGTTCATCAAAGCCTTCATTTAGCCCTTTCAGCGTTCCTTCCAGCTCCTGCAAACGGGTTTGTACTTCGGAAGTTGCCTGACCAATATTGGTCTGCAAATCTTCCTCAAATTTAAGTTCGGCCTCTTCTAACTCTTCCTCAAGACGCTTTAAGGCACGCTGGCGAGCCTCTTCATCCACATGCGTGATGACGTATTGCGCAAAATAGAGGACGCGATCCAGGTTGCGACGAGATACATTCAGCAGCAGGCCCATATGGCTGGGCACCCGACGTGTATACCATACGTGTGCTACCGGGGCGGCCAGTTCAATATGCCCCATGCGCTCTCGGCGTACGGAAGAACGGGTGACTTCTACGCCACACTTGTCACAAATAATGCCTTTGTAACGCACGTTCTTATATTTACCACAATAACATTGCCAATCACGTGTGGGGCCAAAAATAGCCTCGCAAAACAGGCCATCTTTTTCAGGGCGTAAGCGCCGATAATTGATGGTCTCAGGTTTGGTTACTTCCCCATATGACCAGGAACGCATATGGTCAGGGGATGCTAAGCTGATACGTAACGAGCGGAATTCTGTTGTCTCCACCAGGTGACCTCCCAAAAATTAAGATTCTCCAGCCCAGATATAATGTTCTCCCAGCTCCCATTTCCCACAGTACAAATCATTGAGATTCCATTGACATTCTCTATGAGGGAGGACAAAGTTATTGGGAAACCATTTCTTTCTCAGCCAGGGGTTAAGCCCAATTCATTTGTCCTGAATTTTCACAGATGTGTAAACACGGAAAAAGAGCGTATGGCTCTGGCTGGGCCTACGCTCTTAACTTTTTACAAATCCTTTTACCATAAGTAAGCCGGATTATATCGGCAACCGTCAATATGTCAAGAAGGTATGATAAGAATTTCGTTAGCAGAAAATGCCTACCTGTCTACCATTTATAGGGACATGGCAACCATTAAGCTGTTAATCTTCAGATTAATCAGGCCTACGATGGCATGGTGACCGTGCCACAAAATTCACAGGTATAACTGGTGACGCCCCGCGGCTGTTCTGGGATAGCGGCGTAGCAATTGGAGCATTGTGTGGGAAATGATGCACTGACGATACCCGCTGTTTCCAGTTCTTCTACATAGTCATCGGAGCGATCTTTATCAATGTCGCCACTCTTTACACGTTTGATCATGGCTGCCCATTCTGAAGATTCTTGTCCTTTGAGGTGGAAACGGGCCCGGGAGATATTGGCGCTGGCTGCAAAAACCAGCTCCAAAATATCAGCTTTGCCCATGCCTAAAAAGCCACCTTCTTCTTTGTGTTCAACAGACTCTATTTGGTGGACTTCAACATCTATATGAACTTCCTGTACCTTTTCAGACTCAGCTTTAAAGAGGCCAAATCTCTTTTTTGTGACGATCTCCTCACGCTGTTCAAAGATGAGCCGCTGGTCAGTCAGGAAAAGATAACCGTCTGGCCCTTCCTTACCATCTCGATGCCATTCAGTTTCCACAGCCATCAAAGGGCCTTCGGCATTGCGCAGTTGAATGGATGGTGAGCTATCGAGCAAATCCAGCATTTCTCCGGCTTCGTTGACGCGATGTTGGATGTGGTTGACCTCATTTTCTAGCCCTTCGTAAAGGTTATCAACGGCATCACGGGCAGCATTAATACGGCGATCCAGACTATCCACGGCCGTCTCTGCCACCCGAATGGTGGCATTATTTCGTGAATTGATCTGGTTCACAGCAGCTTCAGCCTGATCCAGCTCCCTATCCAGCTTTTGTACCTGTTCTCTTAGGTTTTGTTCCACACGCGGCCGTACATTTTCCCATTTTTTATCCAGGGCTTCCAGTTTGTCTTCCAGCTGGCCAGAATGAACGTAACCTCGATCCCGCAATTTTTCCACTTCAAAAGGCAATTCTG
Source organism: Ardenticatenaceae bacterium (assembly GCA_011525915.1). Classification (GTDB taxonomy): domain Bacteria; phylum Chloroflexota; class Anaerolineae; order Promineifilales; family Promineifilaceae; genus CAADGU01. The sequence continues at coordinate 130,890 of WYBM01000025.1, forward strand.
CCAGTTGGGTATCAATGCGACCCACGGCATCATAAATGGTGCCTAACAACGCAGCAGATGTCAGATTTTCAAACTTGCGGACAACCGCGTCTATGGCCGCCTGAACTTCGGCATCAGCTTCAGCCGCGCTGACTGCGGCTTGCCGCACCACCCGCCGCTGTGGGGGGGTGGGCATGGGCCGGGCTTGTACATTTGCCTGATGCCGCGCCGCACGGGCGGTGGGGCGCACACGCAGCTGCGCCGCGCCAGCGCCCGTTTGCACACGCCTGACCGGCTGCGGTGGTTGTTTCTTGTCACCACCTACCTGTACACGTTTGACCGGCTGCGGCGGTTGTTTCTTGTCACCACCTACCTGCACACGCCTGACCGGCTGCGGTGGTTGTTTCTTGTCACCACCTACCTGCACACGTTTGACCGGCTGCGGTGGTTGTTTCTTGTCACCACCTACCTGCACACGCTTGATCGGCTGCGGCGGCTTCTTTTTTTTGTCGTCCTGATTTGCCATATCTATAGCCTCCGGGGCGCATGGCGCTCACGGTGGCCATACGCAATATGGAAAAAGTGTTAAGGGCGTGCCCGCAAAACAAGAGCTTCGCTCAAGGCATGGCGGACGTGCTTTCAGTGACAGATTCACCCAGGCGGTATTTGAGGTACGCTTCCATAAAATCATCAAGACGGCCGTCCAACACAGCCTCTGCGTTCCCTACCTCATAATCCGTGCGATGGTCTTTGACCATTTTGTAAGGGTGTAATACGTAAGACCGGATCTGGTTACCCCAACCGGCATCCACGTTTTCTCCTTTGAGTGCAGCCATTTCTGCTTCTTGTTTGCGCCGCTCCAGGTCAAACAACTGGGTCTTCAGAATTTTCATGGCCATTTCTTTATTTTGTGTCAGGGAACGCTGGTTCTGACAAGAGACAACGATGCCGGTGGGGATATGGGTAATGCGCACGGCCGTTTCGTTCTTTTGCACATGCTGGCCGCCAGCACCACTGGCTTTAAACCGATCGATGCGTAAATCTCTTTCGTCTACCTCTATTTCAATCTCTTCAGCCACGTCTGGCCATACTTCTACCTTGGCAAACGACGTATGACGGCGGCTGGAAGAATCAAAGGGGGAAATACGGACCAGCCGGTGAACACCACGTTCTGATTTAACACGGCCGTAGACATAATCACCCCGCACCGCCATCAAACAGCTCTTTAACCCGGCTTCATCACCCGGACTTTCATCCAGAACATCCACCACAAATTTGTGGGCATCTGCCCAACGTAGAAACATTCGTTGCAACATTTGGGCCCAATCTTGCGCCTCTGTCCCCCCTGCGCCAGCGTGAATGGCCAAAATGCAGTCCTCGTCATCATACTCCCCGGCAAAAAGGGTGCGGAAAGCGCGGGCGTCAATTTCCTGGCGCAGCTCTTCCGCTTCACGAGTCAGATCGTTCGCCATCTCTTCATCGCCCATTTCCGCCAGCTCCAGCGCATCGGCCAGGCGCTGGCTCAATTGCTGCCAGACAGTGACCTGGTCTTTCAGACGGGTTAATTCGCGCATCGTTTTCTGAGCCGCCTGCGAATCATCCCAAAAACCGGGCATAGCAATCACTTCTTCCAATTGCGCCACTTTGTCAGCTTTAGCGGCTACGTCAAAGACGCCTCCGCAGCTGATCTACCGTTTCTTTCATCTCTGCGATTTCTATGACTAAAGATTCCATATCATCCTCGTTAACAACAGTATGGTTAATAAACGATCCCAAAACGATCCTAAAGACCTGGTATTATGCAAACAACCCCTCGACAAAAGCATCAGAGTCAAAAGGAGCCAGGTCTTCCAGCTTCTCACCGGTGCCAATAAAACGCACCGGTAATCCCAACTCGCGGTAAATGGCAAACACCATGCCACCTTTCGCCGTGCTGTCTAGTTTGGTCAATATGACCCCCGTCACCTGCACGGACTCTTTAAACTTTTGCGCCTGCACCAATGCATTTTGGCCCGTAGGCGCGTCTAACACCAACAGCACTTCATGCGGCGCGGCGTGAACACTTTTACGGCAGACACTGTACACCTTTTCCAGTTCTTTCATCAGGTTATACTTGGTGTGCAGGCGGCCAGCTGTATCGATAATAAGTAAGTTAAAACCACGCGCCCGTGCTGCCCGAATACCGTCATAGGCTGTCGCCCCTGGGTCGCCATTTGGCTGCCCAGCAATCACCGGTACCTCGGCACGTTCACCCCAGATTTTTAACTGGTCAATGGCGGCCGCCCGGAACGTATCAGCGGCAGCCAGTATGACCTTTTTGCCTTTGTCTTGATAATGGCGCGCCAACTTGCCAATGGAGGTCGTTTTGCCGGAGCCGTTGACGCCCACGATCATGACCACCGTCAACTGGCGTGGCTGTTCCAGGGCAAACGTGGTTTTATCGACCAGAATAGCACGTAATTCATCTTTTAAAGCCCGCAGCAATTGTTCGGCTTTATACAGGCCGTCACGCCGCACCCGCGCCCGCATGGCGTCTACAATTTCCAGGGTTGTAGGCACCCCTACATCGGCTTGAATGAGCAGAGCTTCTAAATCTTCCCAGGTTTCGTCGGTAATGTCGCCCGTACCCAACACCCCGGCGATCTGCCCAAAAACCGAGTTGCGGGTGCGGCTTAATGAGTCTCGAATGCTTCTAAACAATAGTCATCCTCTTTGTAAAATGGAGATTTGCGCTGGTGGTGTGGGACCACGGCCGTGACCCTACATCACCAATCTCTTCGAGTATATCAGGCTTTAAGGCAGTTACAATTCAACAATCTCACCATCGGCGGTCAGTTGCTCAACACGCAAACTGGCTTCATCGAGTTGGCCCTGACAGCGTTTGGCCAGGGTTTGCCCCCGCTCAAAGAGGGTTAGTGATGCTTCCAACGTCAAATCACCTGCTTCCAGCTGGGCGACAATAGCTTCCAATTCTTGTAAGGCTTCTTCAAAGGTCATTTCTTCAAAATTTTCACTCACTGCGATCTCCTACACCGTAACGCAAATGGCGTTATTACGCTACGTTACCACTGGCCTATTTTGCTGTTTTATGGGTTGCTATTTCAGGATTTACGGCCGTCAACGGCCGTCCTTCCGTCAAAAAAGCCACCACATTGTCCACCGCCAGCGTAGACATCGTTAGGCAGCCCGGCCTGACCCTGATGATGTTCATAAGAGATGTTGGCCTGGGCCAACCGCTGTGCGGCCGGCCCATAAATGCCTTGGCTTATGACCACTCTGATCATGATTGCCCTCGCTCCTCATTGACAATCACCTTAAAGTCACCGTCTCTGATCATGATTGCCCTCGCTCCTCACTGACAATCACCTTAAAGTCACCGTCTGCCACCTGGATATCAAGGTGATCACCGGGGGTAATGGAGCCGACCGTACGGACAACACGGCCGTGCGCATCACGCACAATGGCGTATCCGCGCCCTAACGTGGCCAGTGGGCTGACGGCCGTGAGCGTGGTTTGGGCTACCTGCAATCGGCTGCTTTCCCGCTCCAGGCTGCGCCGCATGGTGGTATCCAGCCGGTTCAGCAGGTTGTCTAGCCGTTGACGATTATTATCTAGCCGCCCACGGGGACTGAGGTGACCCAGGGCACGGGCCAGATTTTGCACCTGCCAACGCCGCTGCTGCATGATGTCAGCCGCGGCCATGCGCAGCCCTGCTTGCAGCCCGGCCAGGTACGGGCGTAGATCGGCTATGTCCGGGGTTGCCAGTTCCGCTGCTGCTGAAGGGGTGGGCGCGCGTAAATCGGCCACAAAATCGGTGATGGTAAAATCTACCTCATGCCCTACCCCGCTGATGATAGGGTGACGGGCGGCAAAAATGGCACGGGCTACGCCTTCGTCATTAAAAGCCCACAAATCCTCCATGGAGCCGCCGCCGCGGGCGATGATGATGGTGTCCAGGTCATCACGGCCGTCCAGCCATTGCAGGGCACGGATGATCTGCGGCGGTGCATCATGGCCCTGTACCAGGGTGGGGGCGATCAGCACGGCCGTCAACGGATAGCGCCGGTGCAGCACGTTTAAAATGTCACGCAGGGCGGCAGCGTCAGCCGAAGTGACAATACCAATCTTGCGGGGGAAGGCGGGGATGGGCTTTTTGTGTCCCGGCGCAAACAGCCCTTCATCGGCCAGTTTTTCTTTGAGCCGTTCAAAGGCCAGAGCCAGGTTACCGCGCCCGGCCGGCTCCAGGTGGTCAGCATAAAGCTGGTAGACGCCACTGGCTTCGTAAATGGAAACACGGCCGTGGGCCACCACGGCGTCCCCGTCACCCGGTGCAAAGCGCAGCTGTTCGGCCGCCGTACGCCACATGACACATTTTAACTGGGCACTTTCATCTTTGAGCGTAAAGTAGAGATGGCCGGAGCGCGCCTGCGTAAAGTTAGAGATTTCGCCGCTTACTTCCACATCTTGCAAGCGGTAATCAATCTCAAACAGCTCACGAATGTACTGCGTCAGATCGCTGACACTCCAGGCCTGCGGGAGGAATTGGTCACTACGTAAAAAGGTCATGGTGTTCAGTGTTCAGTGTGCAGTAATCAGTATTCAGTGTTCAGTGACCTACTGACAACTGACCTACTGACAACTGGCCTACTGATGACTGCCTTGGGCGGCCCGCCATTCATGGTATTCGGGTACATCTTCACCAACGGACCAGCAGAAGAAGTAAGCGCCCATGGGCCCCATAAATTTGAACCGTTTACACAAGGTCTTTTCACGCTTGTCGTAGGGCTGCTCGTCCATGGCACGCAGGTAGCCGCGGAAAGAACCATATTCAGCCACAATATTCTGGCAAATACGAGCGTTTTCAATGGTGGCAGCAATTTTACGGCCGTTGCGCACAATAGCTTTGTTTTCCACCAGGCGTTCCACATCCTCGTCAGTGAAAGCGGCTACCAGGCCAATATCAAAGTTGGCAAACGCTTGCTGGAAGCCTGGCCATTTTTGGCGAATCACCTGCCAGCTAAACCCCGATTGGAACACGGCTTGGGTGATCTTCTCAAAATACCCCGCATCATTTTCTGGGACAGCCCGCGGTGGAATTTCATAATCGGCCATTTTTACCTCCTGGTGTTTAATAGACTGTAACCATCTAAAAACAACTTCCCGGTTTGGGGTCACAAGGTTATTTACAGCATGTCTGCCAATTCAGCCACTTTCTTGCAGACACGCCCTTAGAACATACGCTCTACATTGTATTCGGGTCGGTAAGAGGTGGCAAGTATATAGGTATTCAGGGGTTCAGGCGCCAGCTAAAATGCCAGCCTTCACGCTGCCAGCAGGGCACTCAAACCACGTGCCAGCCAGTAGGGCCATTTCCTTGTAGATTGGTATCTTTCATCACGCATGTTGCTTCCCCCCAGGTATCACCAGATGATGATTCTCACATGTCGATGCCTACCCTATACAACATATAGCCCGGATGTGTCCAAAAGGCGCCATTTTCCTCAGGATACGTGGGCCTGCTTGAGTACAGGTAAGGCGCGTAAGGTCACCCACTGGCTTGGTTTACCCTTTTCCTCGACATCTACCCACGCCGGAAAGCCGCCATCCGGCAGCCGCCTGGCGGCCAGCATTGTCAACACCTCCTTTTTATTTATACATACTGGCTCGTGAGCGACTGCTTGGCTTGCTTCAAGTCAGCCGGCGTGCCTTCGAACATTACCTGCCCGCCCTTGCTGCCACCTTCCGGCCCTAGATCGATGATCCAATCGGCATTGCGCACCACGTCCATGTTATGCTCGATCACGATCACTGTGTTACCTTCGTCCACCAGCTTGTTCATGATCTCGAGCAGGTGGGTCATATCAGACTTGTGTAAGCCAGTGGTGGGCTCATCCATCACATAGATGCTGCCTTCCTTGTGCAGCTCACTGGCTAACTTGATGCGCTGGCACTCGCCGCCCGAGAGTGTGTTAAGCGGCTGGCCGAGGGTCAGGTAATCCAGGCCTACATCGCTCATGGTTTGCAGTATGCGGGTAATCTCTGGGATGGTGAAGAATTCCAGGGCCTGCCTTACGGTCATCTCTAACACATCGACGATAGATTTGCCGTCCAGTTTGTAGCCCAGCACCTCGTCTTTGAAGCGCTTGCCGCCACAGACTTCACAGGGCGATTTGACACTTTCGAAGAAGGATAGGTCGGTATACACCACGCCTAAGCCATTGCAGTTGTCACAGGCCCCCTTGGAGTTGAAGCTAAACAAGCCAGCGTCCACCTTGTTGACCTGGGCGAAGGCCTTGCGCACATCGTCCATAATGCCAGTGTAGGTGGCCGGGTTAGAGCGCGGATTTGTACCCACCGCCGACTGGTCAATCATGATGGCGTCGGGGAATTGCGAGATGAAGGCTTCGCTAATCAGCGAGCTCTTGCCGGAGCCAGCGACACCGGTTACTAATGTGAGCACACCCACCGGGATGTTCACACTCACATTCTTCAGGTTGTTCACGCTCACCTTGCTCAACTTCAAGTACTCCCTGGCCTGACGGAACGCCTTCTTGAGGGGCATGGCCTCTTTCATGAAATTGCCTGTCAGCGTATCCGCCTTGAGCAGACCGGCATAGCTGCCTTCGTAGACGATCTCGCCACCCTGGATGCCGGCGCGTGGGCCAAGGTCCACAATGTGATCGGCTACCTTGATCACGTCGGGGTCGTGCTCTACTACCAATACCGTGTTCCCCATGTCGCGCAGTTTCTGCAGCATTTCATTGAGCCGGTGTATGTCCCGTGGGTGCAAGCCCACGCTGGGTTCGTCGAAGATGTACATCACGTCAATCAGACTGCTGCCCAGGTGTTTCACCAGCTTGACGCGCTGCCCTTCGCCACCGGAGAGCGTATCGGTCTCACGGTTGAGCGTTAAATAATCCAAGCCGATGTCAAACAGGTTTTGCAGCCGGCGCACCAGGTCGTCCACAATCTCTTTGGCCGCTGGGTCTTTGATATCCTTAATCACACCGATCAATTCGCCCACTTCCATCGAGGAAAGCTCGGCGATGTTGTAGCCATTGATCGTGCAGGTCAGCACGGCTTTGTTAAGGCGCGCGCCCTTGCAGGCAAGACAGGGGCCTTCAGTGAGATATTGTATTATCTTTTCTTGCGTTTTCTTGGAGCGTGTTTTCAGGTCGCGCTCGATGTAAGAGCGCGTGAAATTGGTGATCACGCCGCGGTAAGTGCGGTTCATGCCATCATGCTCGAATTTTTGCTCTTCGCCGTAGAGGAGCAGATCCATCTCTTCCTCGGTGAAGTCTGCAAGCTTTTTATCATTGTCAAAGAAGCCGCTGGTCGGGTATAGGCTGTCATCGAATATCGGCCCCTGAAGCCCACCTTCGTTCAACGACTTGGACGGATCGTAGAATTTTTCAACGATGGGTTGCAGCTTGCGGCCCAGCCCGTTGCATTCTGGGCACATGCCTATTGGTTCGTTAAAAGAAAAGACGTTGGCATAGCCGACGAATGGTTCACCAACCAGCGAGAACAACTGGCGCAGCAAGGTATAGGTATCCGTAATGGTACCCATGGTAGAATGAGAACCGCCGCCCAGGCGCTTCTGGTCTACTACGATGGCCATGCCCAGGTTCCGGATCGAATCGATGTCCGGCTGTGAGTAGCGTGGCAAGAAGGTGCGCACCATCATACTGAAGTTCTCGTATAACTGGCGCTGCGCTTCGGTAGCGATAGTGTCGAATACAACGGATGATTTGCCAGAGCCGGACACGCCGGTGAAGACGGTGATCTTGCGCTTGGGGATTCGCAGCGATATGTTCTTCAGATTGTTCTCACGACCGCCGCTAAGCTCGATATATTCCTGTGGCATATTCATACCTTGGCCAGATAATCGGCGAGATTTTCCAAAGCCTGCATGGCACCCACAATTCCGCCATATTTCACCGCTTGTTTACGATCGGCCGCCGTCACAAACAGCAGCTGCAAGGTGACTTTAGTTTTTCCGTCCTGCTCCTCAAAGGTCACGATGGTGCGCACAGGCTCAGGCGCGCTCTCCGCGTCGGTTCCATAATCGTAGACAAGCCGCGCTGGCTCATCAAGCTCGATGAACTTGATCTTGAATGAATTTATAGAGCCATCCCGAGCTGGCTGGCTGTATCGCCAGATACCACCGGGTCTCACATCCATCTCGTGTGTTGTAGCTCCTTTTGGAGCCCACCATTGTTCAATATGCTCTCGTTCCGTAAACGCCGCAAAGACAAGTTTGCGCGGAGCGTCGATCAGTCGTGTGACAACGATTTCTCGATCTGCTGTTGTATTTGCCATCATGTATTTTCCTTTTGAATGGTGTTTAGACTTTTTCCAAGTTTTGGCGGGACAAAACGCAAGCAGTCGGGTAACTAAACTAACTTTTCTGTTCCTCTTGAAGCTTGCGTAAATATTCATCCAGGCGATCGAGATTTTCCTCCCAGTTCTGGCGATAGGTCTCCAACCATTGGGAAGCATCCTTCAGCGGTGCGGCTTGCAGTTGCGCCGGTCGCCACTGGGCTTCCCGCCGGCGCTCGATCAATCCGGCGTGTTCCAGTACCTTCAGGTGTTTGGAGATCGCCGGCATGCTGATCTTGAACGGCTCGGCAAGTTCCTTTACTGTGGCCGGACCCTGTGCAAGCCGCGTCAGCATTGCCCGGCGGGTTGGGTCTGCCAGGGCAGCAAAGGTCAAGCTAAGCGTATCGTTCATGGTCTTTACAACTCCCGATCAATTAATTAACTAGTTAACTAAATAGTAAAGTATACTTGGCGAAGTGTCAAGTCGAATTTTTGCCAAGTTTCTAGAGGTGTGTTTACACTTTCCTGCTTTAACTTGCTGGGGTCTTTAACCCGGCATGGCGTTTTGAACACATGGCCTCAAGACCTCAATTGGGGGTTTGTTCTAAATGAAGTATTAGCCTAACATTCCTGGTATCAATGTAGACCATTTGGGGGCAAAAGAAGTTACAAACAACACTGGAGGGGGATGAGTTTATTCACCTTTAGGAATTTTTAGTTTGTCATGTCTTGCCCACCTTGTCTTCCCTAAAGGCTCCATGTTAAAATTCGTCTTAACTCACAAACGGAGGTGAAATATTCTGGATAGTTTAGAACTGGCGCATTTACTCATTGATTCAATTTTGGACAAAAAAGGAGCAGACATTACGCTGCTTGATCTGAGGGAGCAAACGGTTTTTGCTGACTATTTCCTGATTTGCTGCGGCGACAATGACAGACAATTAAAGGCCATTGCGGATAATATTGCCTTTGATGCCAAGAAAAACGGCCGTATCTACCCGGCCACCATTGAGGGCGACCCGGAAACCGGATGGGTGCTGGTAGATTTCGGCGACCTGATTGTCCACGTCTTTTTGCCAGAGCAACGCGAATACTACGATCTAGAAGGATTGTGGTACAACGCCCACGTTGTATTACAAGTGCAGTAACAAAGTGCCTGGCACAGGGTTTGCGACCTTTGCATAACGCTGCCGTTTACCCCGTGTCAAGCACTTTCTAATCACTCAATAATCCACCCATCGGTAGCCCGCTGCCAGGCTACCAATTCATTCTCATGAAAGAATAAACTAACTTCCTTTACGCCATTTTCCGGGCTGTCAGAGCCATGCACCAGGTTACGGCCAATTTCCATACCCAGGTCACCGCGAATGGTGCCAGGGGCAGCTTCCACCGGCTTGGTAGCACCCATGGTAGCACGCGCGGCGGCCACCGCATGATTGCCTTCCCAGACCATGGCCACCACCGGCCCAGAAGTGATGTATTCCACCAGGCCATGATAGAATGGTTTGCCCTGATGAACGGCATAATGACGGCCAGCCAGTTCTTCAGACATTTGCAAAAATTTCATGCCCACCAGTTTAAGGCCGCGCTGCTCAAAACGGCCGACAATCTCACCGATGAGGCCGCGCTGTACACCATCTGGTTTTACCAATATCAAAGTACGTTCCATCTTAAACACTCCCATGCGTTAATTTGATTGCCAGACAAAGAAAAAGGCAGCCAGGTTAAGCTGCCTCTTCATCTTTTAATTCGCACAGCGTAATTGTCGCTAATTTTTACAATTGGTCAAGCGCCATCCGGTAAGTATTCAACGCCTTCTGCAATTGACCGTTGCGCATATAAGCATCACCCAGCAAACGGCGGAAAGCCGATTCTCGTGGATTTTCGTCGGCCAGGGTTTCCAGTTCTGCAATCAACCCCAGGGTAGACGTGCCAGAAGCTATCAGTTGCTGATAGTGAAGGGCAGCTTCTTTGTATTTCTTGTCGGCCAATGCCGTGCGGGCATAGGACAACTGCGAGGCATCGATATCGGCGGCAACTGGTTCCAGTTCATACGACTCAGCGGGCATATCTGGTTCATCCATTTTCAGCGTGGGCAAGGGATCGGTTGTGGGCACCGCCGACGGCCGTATCTCCCCCGTTTCCGGCAGCATCATATCTTCATCAAAGCCGGTAACAGTCGCCTCTTCCTCTGCTGTTAACCAGCTGCCCACGTCAATATCTTCTAAGGAGCGCAGCCAGCCGGTTTGTCCAGTTAGATGGGATTCCTGCGAACCCACGGAGAACCAGTCGGGCAGGGAATCTGATAAATCATCTTCAATGTCCACGCCCAGGTCTTCCATAAAATCGAGTGTGGCATCTACCGCCGATGGAGAGGCATCCTCGGTCGGCGTTTCAGACAAGGTCGTTTCTGTACTCTCCGTCTGCATCCAGGCAGGCAAAGGTAAGTCATCTGGCGCCCGCGGTGTACCAAACTCATCTTCCAGGTAAACACTTTGTTCTGCGGCCATCTTTTCTAACCAGGCCATGGCTTCATCGGGGTCTTCCGGCACGGCCGCGATCATATCTTCTTCGCTGGCCGTCTCAGCAGGCACAAAAGCCATATCTTCAGCGGCAGCAACGTCACCGCCGTAATCCACGGCAAAGGCGGCATCTTCACTGGGGGTGATGGGCGGCGGTTCCATGTCAAACTCAATCTCATCGTCGCCACCGAGCATATCTTCCAGCCAGCTTTCATCATCAGCCACAGCCGTGTCCAGGTCATCGGCCAGCAGTTCGGCTTCTGGTGGCGCCGCAGATGGTTCGCCATAATCCACGGCAAAGGCGGCATCTTCACTGGGGGTGATGGGCGGCGGTTCCATGTCAAACTCAATCTCATCGTCGCCACCCAGCATATCTTCCAGCCAACTTTCATCATCGGCCACGGCCGTGTCCATCTCATCGGCCACCAGGTCAGCTTTTGCTGGCTCCGTCGTTGGTTCGCC